>NZ_OZ246003.1:1057500-2257500 GCF_965230365.1 Oricola sp.
GCAAGCAGGGGGTCACCGGTTCGATCCCGGTAGGCTCCACCATTCCATTCGTCTTGAAACAAAAGTTTGCGGATCGTTTCGACGGTTCGCCTGTTCTGCAAATATCGTGAAGAGAAGATGTGTTCGGATGCCGATCTAGTCGGCATGTCGCCGGCAACGCTCAATTGCCTGCACTATGATTGGTCGCCTAACCGCACCACCGGACAGATCTCGAGAAGCTGGTCTTTTCGCCAATAACATGGTGGCCCGCCGGGGCATCGTGGATATTGGCAATGAGAACGATCAAGTGTCTTAAGGGCATTTAGTGGATGCCTTGGCATGCACAGCCGATGAAGGACGTGATACGCTGCGATAAGCCATGGGGAGCTGCGAATAAGCTTTGATCCATGGATTTCCGAATGGGGAAACCCACCTTAGATACTTGGAAATTCAATAGAGCCGCAAGGCTCAAGCGCTTCACGGCGTTGCCTTCGGGCTCCATTGATTTCCAAGTATCGTGAAAAGGTATCTTATCCTGAATACATAGGGGTAAGAAGGGAACGCGGGGAACTGAAACATCTAAGTACCCGTAGGAAAGGACATCAACCGAGACTCCGTTAGTAGTGGCGAGCGAACGCGGACCAGGCCAGTGGCAATGGTGAGACAAGCAGAACACTCTGGAAAGTGTGGCCGTAGTGGGTGACAGCCCCGTATGCGTAATGCGAACCATTGTCCTCGAGTAGGGCGGGACACGTGAAATCCTGTCTGAACGTGGGGGGACCACCCTCCAAGCCTAAGTACTCGTGCATGACCGATAGCGAACAAGTACCGTGAGGGAAAGGTGAAAAGCACCCCGACAAGGGGAGTGAAATAGTACCTGAAACTGGATGCCTACAAACAGTCGGAGCCCGCAAGGGTGACGGCGTACCTTTTGTATAATGGGTCAACGACTTAGTGTAACGAGCAAGCTTAAGCCGGTAGGTGTAGGCGTAGCGAAAGCGAGTCTGAACAGGGCGTTCAGTTCGTTGCATTAGACCCGAAACCGAGTGATCTAGCCATGAGCAGGTTGAAGGTTGGGTAACACCAACTGGAGGACCGAACCCATACACGTTGCAATGTGTCGGGATGACTTGTGGCTAGGGGTGAAAGGCCAATCAAACTCGGAAATAGCTGGTTCTCTGCGAAATCTATTTAGGTAGAGCGTCAGACGAATACTCCCGGGGGTAGAGCACTGGATGGGTAATGGGGACTCACCGTCTTACTGATCCTAACCAAACTCCGAATACCGGGAAGTACTATCTGGCAGACACACGGCGGGTGCTAACGTCCGTCGTGGAGAGGGAAACAACCCTGACCACCAATTAAGGTCCCCAAGTCATGGCTAAGTGGGAAAGGAAGTGAGACTCCCAAAACAACCAGGATGTTGGCTTAGAAGCAGCCATCATTTAAAGAAAGCGTAACAGCTCACTGGTCTAATTAAGGGGTTTTGCGCCGAAAATGTAACGGGGCTAAAGCCATGCACCGAAATTGTGGGCTCGTAAGAGCGGTAGCAGAGCGTTCCGTAAGTCTGTGAAGGGAGACCCGTGAGGGCTCCTGGAGATATCGGAAGTGCGAATGTTGACATGAGTAACGATAAAGGGGGTGAGAGACCCCCTCGCCGAAAGTCCAAGGGTTCCTGCTTAAAGTTAATCTGAGCAGGGTTAGTCGGCCCCTAAGGCGAGGCCGAAAGGCGTAGTCGATGGGAACGAGGTTAATATTCCTCGACCTGGAGGTAGTGACGAATTCCGTGTGTTGTCAGTCCTTATCGGATTGGATTGGCAGCGAAGGAGTTCCAGGAAATAGCTCCTCCGTATAGACCGTACCCGAAACCGACACAGGTGGACTGGTAGAGCATACCAAGGCGCTTGAGAGAACTACGTTGAAGGAACTCGGCAAATTGCACGCGTAACTTCGGAAGAAGCGTGACCCTTTTGCGGGCAACCGCGGGAGGGTGGCACAGACCAGGGGGTAGCGACTGTTTACCAAAAACACAGGGCTCTGCGAAGCCGCAAGGCGACGTATAGGGTCTGACGCCTGCCCGGTGCCGGAAGGTTAAAAGGAGATGTGCAAGCATTGAATTGAAGCCCCGGTAAACGGCGGCCGTAACTATAACGGTCCTAAGGTAGCGAAATTCCTTGTCGGGTAAGTTCCGACCTGCACGAATGGCGTAACGACTTCCCCGCTGTCTCCAACGTAGACTCAGTGAAATTGAATTCCCCGTGAAGATGCGGGGTTCCTGCGGTTAGACGGAAAGACCCCGTGCACCTTTACTATAGCTTCACACTGGTATTCGCCAAGGCATGTGTAGGATAGGTGGTAGACTTTGAAGCGTGGGCGCCAGCTCGCGTGGAGTCATCCTTGAAATACCACCCTTATCTTCGTGGATATCTAACCGCGGCCCGTTATCCGGGTCCGGGACAGTGTGTGGTGGGTAGTTTGACTGGGGCGGTCGCCTCCTAAAGAGTAACGGAGGCGCGCGATGGTGGGCTCAGAACGGTCGGAAATCGTTCGCTGAGTGCAATGGCATAAGCCTGCCTGACTGCGAGACTGACAAGTCGAGCAGAGACGAAAGTCGGTCATAGTGATCCGGTGGTCCCGTGTGGAAGGGCCATCGCTCAACGGATAAAAGGTACGCCGGGGATAACAGGCTGATGACCCCCAAGAGTCCATATCGACGGGGTTGTTTGGCACCTCGATGTCGACTCATCGCATCCTGGGGCTGGAGCAGGTCCCAAGGGTATGGCTGTTCGCCATTTAAAGCGGTACGTGAGTTGGGTTCAGAACGTCGTGAGACAGTTCGGTCCCTATCTGCCGTGGGTGTAGGAATATTGAGAGGATCTGTCCCTAGTACGAGAGGACCGGGATGGACGTATCACTGGTGGACCTGTTGTCGTGCCAACGGCATAGCAGGGTAGCTATATACGGAACGGATAACCGCTGAAGGCATCTAAGCGGGAAACCGACCTCGAAACGAGTATTCCCTGAGAGTCGTGGAAGACGACCACGTTGATAGGCCGGGTGTGGAAGCGCAGCAATGTGTGAAGCTTACCGGTACTAATAGCTCGATCGGCTTGATCGTTCTCATTGCTCATATCCATGACGTTTCATGGATGGCGCCAGCTTCTCGAATTGTTGTGCTTCGCCGACCTGGTGGTTATGGCGGGGTGGCTGCACCCGATCCCATTCCGAACTCGGCCGTGAAACACCCCAGCGCCGATGGTACTTCGTCTTAAGACGCGGGAGAGTAGGTCGCTGCCAGGTCTGCCAAGCACAATAACGACCATCTTCTCGACACGCGCACCTCTTCCAGACTTTGCTTGGGGTGCTTGCAGTAGCGCTCTTCGGCGCGGCACTTGACGGTTTTGTTCGCAGGTGCGGCGTCAATCGCTTCTCGGAAGCTTTTGACGCGGGGTGGAGCAGCCCGGTAGCTCGTCAGGCTCATAACCTGAAGGTCGCAGGTTCAAATCCTGCCCCCGCAACCAAAGACAATCGTATCAAAGACCTCCGTCGGCTCCGCCGCGGAGGTTTTTTGCGTCTTAGGGCGGCGTTCATCGCGCTCTGCGGGTTGGCCGGAGCAGGTCTGGGCGCCGTCATCGTGTTTGCAAGAAGTCGTTCAATGGGTCACAACGTTATCCGCCCGTGGCGATCGCTGAGGGCAAATGGGGAGGAGGCCCAAGGGCATGGCAGGTGTACTTAAGGGGCTGAAAGTCCTTGATTTCTCGACACTTCTTCCAGGGCCGATGGCGACCCTGTTTCTTACCGAATCCGGGGCTGAAGTTGTCAAGGTCGAACGCCCGGGGCGTGGCGAGGACATGCGCAGCTATCCGCCTTTCTTTGGCACATCGGGTTCCAATTTCGCCCTTTTGAACCGGGGCAAGAAGAGCCTCGCGCTGGATTTGAAGGATCCGGCCGCGGTGAACGCGATACTGCCGCTCGCCGCCGAGGCCGACGTTATCGTCGAGCAATTCCGCCCCGGTGTCATGGACCGCCTCGGTCTCGGCTACGAAGCTGTTCGCGCGGCAAATCCCGACATCATCTATTGCTCGATCACCGGCTACGGCCAGACCGGCCCCGGCCATCTGCGTGCCGGGCACGATTTGAACTATATCAGCGAAACGGGACTTCTGGCGCTCGGTCTCGGCACCAAAGATGTGCCGACGATCCCGCCGGCTTTGATCGGCGATATCGCCGGTGGCACCTATCCGGCGATCTTCAACATCCTGCTGGCCCTCATTCATCGCGACCGAACAGGCGAGGGCGCGCATCTGGACATCTCGATGTCCGACAATCTCTTTCCCTTCGCCTACTGGGCGATTGGCCAGGGTGAGGTGACCGGCGACTGGCCGGGCAGCGGCGACGGGCTGATCACCGGCGGTTCGCCGCGCTATAGGCTCTATCCGACCGTCGATGGCCGCTTCGCAGCGGTCGCGGCGCTCGAACAGAAATTCTGGATGACGTTTTGCGAGGCCATCGGCCTCGACGATGCCCTGCGCAACGACGCCGCCGAACCCGAAGCCACTGCCGCGGGCGTTGCCGCCATCATCGCCGCCCGTCCGGCAGCGCATTGGGAAACGGTATTCGATACCGCCGATTGCTGTTGCACCGTCGTCAGGACGCTGTCTGAAGCCATGCGGTCAAAGCATTTCCGGACTCGTGGCCTGTTCGACGCGCGCGTCGCCTCGCCTGATGGCGCTGAAATCACAGCGATGCCGGTACCCGTTGCCCGGCAGTTCCGGGCGGACGCCGACGGGGTGCGACCCTATCCCGAGCTGGGCCAGAACAACGATGACCTGTTGAGCGATCGGGACGTGTGATCGCACCGACCGCCGGTCACTCGGCAGGCGCGGCGACAGGCATGGCCGCCCGCGCCTGCGGGCTTGCGCTCTCGGCCATCGCAGGCGCGATTGCGCGCAGCCGCAGCGCATTGGTCAGCACGAATACCGATGATAGCGCCATCGCGCCAGCCGCCAGCACCGGCGACAGCATCACACCGAGCGCCGGATAGAAGAAGCCGGCGGCCACGGGGATCAGCGCCGTGTTGTAGGCGAAGGCCCAGAACAGGTTTTGACGGATGTTGCGCATGGTGCGTCGCGAGACGGCGTGGGCGTTGACGACACCGCGCAAATCGCCGGAGGTCAGCACGACATCGGCGGACTCTATGGCGATGTCGGTTCCCGTGCCGATGGCGATGCCAACATCCGCATGGGCGAGCGCCGGCGCGTCGTTGATACCGTCTCCGACAAAGGCGATTGTCGTAGTGCCGCCCTCTCGCAGGCTGTCGAGCGCGGCAACCTTGCCCTCCGGCAGAACCCCGGCGATCACCGTGTCGATGCCGGTTTCGGCGGCAATGGCTTCCGCCGTCTCGCGCTTGTCGCCGGTGATCATCGCAACCCTCAGCCCGCGCGCATGCAGCGCCGCGATGGCATCTCGGCTCGACGGCTTGACCGGGTCGGTGACGCCGATCAGCGCTGCGGCCCGTCCGTCAATCGCCGCGAACAGGGTTGTCCGTCCACGCCGCGCGAGATTGCTTGCCTGGCCGCCGAAGCCGGACACGTCGATGCCCTCGCGTGCCATCAGGCGATCTGCGCCGACGAGGACGCGCTTGCCGGCAATTTCGGCGCTGACGCCATGGCCGGTGATCGACGTGAAACTGTCTGCCTCCAGTCGTTCTGCGCCCTCCGCTTCGGCGGCGCGCAAGATCGCCTCGGCGACCGGGTGTTCCGACCGGCGTTCGGTGGCGGCGACGGTTGCGAGCATCGATGCGCGGTCGAAGCCGTCGGCCAGCAGTATATCGGTCAGTTCCGGGCGCCCCTGTGTGACGGTGCCGGTCTTGTCCAGCGCGACCGTGCCGGTTTCGGCCAGTTGCTGCAACGCGTCGCCCTTGCGGAAAAGCACGCCCATCTCGGCAGCCCGCCCTGTGCCGACCATGATCGAGGTCGGCGTCGCCAGCCCCATCGCGCAGGGGCAGGCGATGATCAGCACGGAAACGCCGGCGACAAGCGCGAATGTCAGCGAGGGTTGCGGGCCGAACGTCAGCCAGGCCAGGAACGCCAGTGCCGCAATCGCCATGACCGCCGGCACGAACCACAGCGTGATCCTGTCGACCAACACCTGGATCGGCAGCTTGGCGCCTTGTGCATCCTCGACCATGCGGACGATCCGTGCAAGCACCGTATCGGCGCCGACATGGGTCGCCTCGAAGCGTATGCTGCCGGCCCCGTTGACCGTGCCGCCGGTCACCGGCATGCCGGCCGACTTTGCCACCGGAACCGGTTCGCCGCTGATCATGCTCTCGTCGACAAAAGAGCTTCCGTCGGTCATCGTGCCGTCTACGGCGATGCGTTCGCCTGGCCGAACTTCGATGACGTCGCCAGGCAGGATCGTCTCGATGGGCGCTTCCACCGGTTCGCCGTCGCGCAGCACGCGGGCGGTTGTCGGTTGAAGGCCGAGCAGCTTCTCGATTGCCGCGCCAGTGCGTCCCTTTGCCCGGGCTTCGAGATAGCGGCCGAGCAGGATCAGCACCACGATCACCGCCGCGGCCTCGAAATAGACCGCGCGGACACTGGCCGGCAGCAGGCCGGGCATGAAGGTCGCGACGGTCGAGTAGAGATAAGCGGCGCCGGTGCCGACCGCGACGAGGCTGTTCATGTCCGGCGCGGCCTTGAGGAGCGCCGGTATGCCCTTGGCAAAGAACATCCGCCCGGGTCCGAACAAGACGATACTGGTCAGCGCGAATTGCAGCATCCAGCTCGTTTCCATGCCGATCGTCAGGTGGATCCAATGGTGCAGGGTGGGGACGAAATGCCCGCCCATCTCGGCCAAAAACACCGGCAAGGCAAATATCGCCGCAACCGCCGCCTGGCGGGAGAGGTCTTGCGCTTCCCGTTCCTTGTGCCCGCTGCGGGTTTGCGTTGTCGCCGCGTCGGCGAGGCTCGCAGGAAATCCGGCGGCCGTTGACGCGTTCGCAAGGTCTTGCGGCGTCACCGCGCCCTCGGCGAAGGTAACCGTCGCGATCTCGGCGGCGAGGTTCACATTCGCGTCGATCACGCCGGGCAATGCCTGCAGTCGTTGGCCGAGACGACCGGCGCAGGACGCACAGGCGAGCGACTGCACGTTGAGCGTGACCGAAGATGCGCGCGCCGGATAGCCGAGTTCTTCGAGCGTCGCGATCACCTCGGCGGCCTGTTCGGGCCGGGCGATGCTCAATTGTGCGCTTTCCGCTGCCAGGTTGATCCGGACATCTGCGACACCAGGCAACTCAGACAGGCCGCGTTCGACCCGCCCGACGCAGGAGGCGCAGGACATCCCTTCGATGGAAAGCGAAAGAACCTGTTTCTGGGACATGGGCGTGCCCGATGCGGATTGATTGATGAACCATAGATGGTGCTTCCAGTAACTGGAAGGTCAATGCCCAAAGTGGAATTATTCGTGGCTGCTCCTCGCGACGGGCGGGCCCCAGACAACGCCACGCACGCCTGCCGGAAATTGCGCGCGTTGAAGGCCGCGCTCGATGATTTTCCTGGCCACGCGATACGTTTCGCCCGCTGCGATGCATTATAGTCAGTTAACTGACATTGTTTTCTTGACACACACCATGTGCCGAACGGGCAGCCAGTCTCGCGTTTCGCCCGACCGATCACGAAAGTCCAGATCCTGGCTCGCATCGGTCGCGACGCGCGGATTTTAGCAGTGCCACTGACGGCTGAGCGCGACCGCGCGGGAAAACGCTTCGCGGCGCTTGACGCCGTCGCCCCGCGGTTCGGTGCGCTGGCGCGATGCTGGCGGCGGAGCCGGTGCGCCGATGGCCTCGCCCGCCAGCAGAGCCGTGCCGAACGCGGTCACCTCCGGTTCGTCCTGACGCTCCACGGCGCGGTCAATCGCATCTGCGAAGAAGCCGGTGAAATAGGGGTTCCTGGTCAGGCCGCCATCGATCGGTACAGCGCCCTGCATCGCCACTGCGCTTTCCATGGCGTATAGAACTTCGGCCGCCCTGAGCGCGACGCCTTCGAGCACGGCCTGTACCATGTCGGCGGGCCCGTCTTCCAGTCCAAGGCCCAGCCAGGTGCCACGCGCCTGCCGGTCCCAATGCGGGCACCCCAATCCCGAGAGCGCCGGCACGAAAACGACTCCCCTGTCTATTACCGGCGGTTTGTCGAAGCCGGCGATCGCATCGAACGTCTCGAACAGACCAAGGCCGCGCGCCCAGTTCAGCGCGGCGGCGGCGGTGAACACGCCGCCATCGAGCGCATAGGCGGTCTGCTCGCCGTGCTTGCGCCAAGCCACGGTCGGCAGCAGGCCGTGCTTCTGTTCGTGGTGGATTTCGCCGCCGGTGACCATCAGCGCGAAGGCGCCCGTGCCGAAAGTCACCTTGGCCTCGCCCGGGGCGCGGCATCCGGCGCCATAGAGCGCTGCCTGCTGGTCGACGATCAGGGCGGTCAACGGCACCGGGCCGGCGGCCGTGGAAACGGTTCCGAATTCGCCGGTGTTGGAGACGATCTCCGGCAGGCATTCGGCAGGTACGCCGAACAGGGCACAAAGGTCCGGATCCCATCGGCAGGTCGCGATGTTCATCAGCGAGGTGCGCGAGGCGGTCGACACGTCGGTGACAAAGCGGCCGGCCAGCCGGTCGGCGAAGAATGCGTCGGTCGTGCCAAGCCGCAGGCTGCCGCGTGCCAGGGCATCCTTCGCTTCGGGCAGATTGGCGACGATCCAGCCGAGCTTGGCGGCGGAAAAGTAGGCGTCGAGCGGCAATCCGGCGCGCGCCAGCGTCAGGTCCTCGGCGCCGTCCGCCTTGAGCCGTGCGATCGTCTCGGCGGTGCGCTCATCCTGCCAGACGATAACCGGACTGAGCGCCTGTCCGGTCGCGGCGTCCCATGCAAGGCAGCTTTCGCCCTGGTTGTCGATGCCAAGTGCGTCGAGCGGACCGGCTGCGTCGATACAGGCCTTGATGTTGGCGACGAGTTCTTCTGGATCGTGCTCGACCCATCCGCTTTGCGGATAGTTTTGCCGATGTTCGATCGCCTTTGTGACGCGGCGCGTGCCATCCGCCTCGATGACGAAGCTGCGGGTGCTGGTCGTGCCCTGGTCGATAGCGCCTACTCTCACAGGTTGGCTTCCTCCAGGCCGATTTCGATGGATTTCGCCCCGCGATGCGGCAGCAAGGCGGCGAGCGGGGCAAGCAGGCGGCGTTCGGGCAGGGCATCGATCCGTTTTGACCAGACCGTCCTGCCGTCGGCGCGTGCGACCAGTCGGCCGCGCGCCGGGTCCGCCAGCCGGATTTGGAGATGCTGCATGGTCGTGCCGCCACTGTCCGCCGAAAGCCGCTGCGGCATGACATAGCGGATCGACGGATGCGCCGCCACGATCGGGGTGTCAGCCGCCGCGCCTGCGGGCGCATCGCGTTCGAGATCCTCGACGATCATGGCGGCGGTGCGGTCGCCTTCCTGCGCGCACCAGGCGTGGGTCTCGACCGGCCGCAGCAGGTTGCCGGCGCAGAAATAGGCCGGATCGGAGGCGCGTGCATACTGGTCGACGACAGGGCCGCCGGTGCCCGGATCGACGGAGAGGTGACCGTTTCGCATCAGCGCGGATTCCGGCCGGAATTGGCCGGTGCAGATCAGGCCGTCGGCCTCGATAACCCGCCGTCCATCGCGTCCCGTCTCGACCTCGATGCCTTCGACCTGCCGGTCGCCGAGGATCCGGCAGATGCGCGTATTCAGATGCAGCGGCACCCGCATCACCGCCGGCAGGCTGCGGCAGAAGGCGCGTGCAGTGATGCGCGATTGCGGTTCAATCATCGCGACCGGCCGGATGCCGGCATGGCGACAGGTCAGCAACGCCGAAAATGAGACCAGTTCGGTGCCGAGGATGACCGGTCGGCGGAACGGCATCATCTGCTCCAGATAGACGAATGACTGCAGCGCACCGGTGCTGATGACGCCCTGTGGCCGTGTTCCGGCGATGAAGCGCTGGGCGCGACTGGATTCGCGGGTGCCTGTGCAGACCGCGACCCGGCGCGCGGGGAGCGTGGCGGTGCCCGCGTCGGTGCAGATACCGAGCCTGCCGCCTTCAAGTAGGTCGGTCACGGTGACGCCGGTGCGCAGGTCCACGCCCGCCCGTATCGCGTCATCGACGCGACGGCGGGCGTAGTCCGGCCCGCGCATCGGCAGGCCGTATTCATGATAGCCGAACGGGTAGTGCCCGCAGTGGCGCGGCACGCCGCCGGCCTGCGCCTCGCGCTCCAGGACCACGACGCGATCGAGGCCGGCGCGCTTGAGGCGGCTGGCAAGCGCCAGCCCGGCCGGCCCGCCGCCGACGATCGCAACATCGCATTGCTCGTCGGGTTCACGCGCCATCGGCCGTATCCCGCTGGTCTTGAGGAGACGCTTCTTGCGTCATGGGTTCGTCGAGCCGCCCGCGCGTCAGCGCTGCGACGGCAGCGAGGCAGTAGAAGCCCTGACAACGGCCCATGCAGACCCGTGTTTGGCGCTTGAGCCCGGCGAAGCTTCGTGGCGGCAGCGGGCCATCAAGCGCCGCTTCGATGTCGCGGCGCGTCACCTTCTCGCAATGGCAGACGATCCCGCCATTGCCCTGGCGGGCCCAGTCGCGCTCGTGATAATCGGACAGGTGCTGAAGCCGCACCGGCTCGGGTTCCATTGTCGGCGGCGACGAAAGCGAAGCCGCGCCGACAGCATCGCCATGGGCCGCCAGCAGATGTTCGGCGAGCCCCAGCGCGCCGCTCAGGCCGGTGGATCGGATGCCGCCAAGATTGACATAGGTCTGCTCCGGCTTGGCGACGATGCGATACTCCTTGCGGTCGGAGGCCGGGCGGATGCCGGCATAGGTCGCCGTTACTTCGCAATTGGCCATTTCCGGCACCATCTCGACCGCCTTGGCGCGGAGCAGGTGAAGCGTTGCGGTATCCACCGACGCATCGGCGCGGCTCTCCTGTTCCTCGGCGGTCGGCCCCACCAATACGTTGCCGAAAATCGTGCGGCAGAGCACGACCCCCTTGGTCCGTTCGGTGGGCACCGGAAGGATTATGGAGTGCAGCAGCCGTGACGCAGCCTTGTCGAAGACCACAAACTGGCCCTTGCGCGGCTTGATGGTCATTTCCGAGTGGCCGAGAAGCCGCTTCTCGACGATGTCGCCATAAAGGCCGCCGCAGTTGACGGTCGCGCGCGTCGTCAGTTCACCGCGCGAAGTCTTCAGACGCCAGCAATCCGTGTCGCGGCGGCCAAAGAGAACCTCACAGCCGGGGAAGAACTCTGCCCCGTGGGCGAGCGCTTGCGCGATATAGGCAAGCGGCGTGGTCCAGGGATCGATAATATGTTCTCCAGGAACGTGAAAGCCGGCAACGACGCGTTCAGAAAGCCCGGGTTCCCGTTCGAGAATCTCCGCGCGGCTGAGCCGCACGGCGTCAGTTACGCCGTTTTCGTGAGCCTGGGCGATGAGGCTGTCGAGCCGGGCTTCCTCGTCGCCGGTCCAAGCCAGCACGAGCGCGCCGGTCTCGTGGAGCGGCAGGCCCAGCCTTTCGCGGTTCTCCAGAAAAAGTCGCCGTCCCTCGGCGACGCAGCGCTGTTCCAGCGATCCGACAGGGGCATCGAAACCGGTGTGCAGGATCGCGCTGTTGCCTTTCGATGCGCCGTCGAGCGGATCCGCCGCCTTGTCGAGGATCGCGACCCGCGCGCCTTCCAGCGCCAGTCGCCGCGCAGCGGCGGCCCCGACAACTCCGGCGCCGATCACGGCAATGTCGAAGCAACCGTCCCCGAGAGGCGCTTCCTTCATCGATAATCCCCCCACATGAGGCAAGTCCGACCAGTTTCGGTCAGTAAGCGTAGAAAGCCCTTGCTTCGGTCAAATTTCAACCCTAAGGTTGGAAAATAGTGCCCAAATGGTCACATTGCCACCAATTTTTGCCCGAAAAGGGAGAGGCGAGAGGATGTTGCCAGCATGGGGGCTGGATCGAATGCTGTTTGACCTCGGGACGACGGTTTTCCCGTGACAGCCCGCGCGCAAGCCCGCCGGGATCGGATCTCGGCCATGGTGGCGGCCCGCGGCGAAGTCGGGGTCGACGAGATCGCCGAAGTGGTCGGCGCATCGCTTGAAACAGTCCGGCGCGATCTGACCGCGCTGCAGGACGCGGGCGTACTACTCAAGGTACATGGCGGCGCCAAGCGAGCCCCGGGGTTGATCGAAGGGTCCTTCTACGAACGGATGAGCCAGAACCGGCCCGGCAAGGAAGCCATTGCCGGGAAACTCGCGCGGTGGCTGCAGCCCGACCACATGATTTTCATGGATACCGGCTCGACAACGCTGCTTGCCGCGGAAGCTCTGGCTGATCAGCGGTCGCTACGGGTGGTGACAAATTCGCTCAAGATCGCCAGCTCGCTGGCGGCGCGCAAGCTTGGGCCCGATGTGTTCATGCTCGGCGGCGCGGTTGAAGGCGACAACAGTGAAACGGTCGGGTCCGCGACGGTGACCGAGATCGAGCGGTTCAACGCCGATTACGCGATCATCACCATTGGCGCCCTGAACGCCGATCACGGGGCTTGCGACTTCAGTTTCGAGGAGGCGGAGGTTGCACGCGCGATGACGGCGCGGGCGAACCGGACCGTCATACTTGCCGACTGCTCGAAGTTCGGCCGAAGGGCGGCGTTTCGCGTGCGGCCACTCGAGGAAATCGATGTGCTCATCTCCGACGCGCCGCCCGGCGCGGCGCTCGGGGCGGCCTTGTCTCAGGCTGGAGTGCAAATCCTGTGAAGCCGAACGGCACAAAGCCGACAGTGGGCGCGCCGCGGGGAGCCGCGTCATGATTTTTCTTCTGCGTCGTTATGTTCGGGTTGTTGACGGATTGAACTACTGGATCGGCCGGGTTGTGATGTTCGGCCTGTTTTTGATGGTTGCGATCCTGCTGTGGTCGTCGATCTCCAAGGCGGTCTATGTGGTGCCTGCGTTCTGGACGCTTGAGATGGCGCAATATGCGCTGGTCGCCTACTACCTGCTCGGCGGGCCCTATTCGATGCAGCTCGGCTCGCATGTGCGCATGGACCTGCTGTATTCGAACTGGTCGGACCGCCGCAAGACCTGGTTCGATGCGTTCACCGTCTGCCTTCTGATCTTCTATCTCGCCGTGCTGTTGTGGGGCGGCTACGATTCGCTGGCCTATTCGCTGCAATACAACGAGCGCAGCCCGTCTCTGTGGCGGCCGCTTCTGTGGCCGGTCAAGACCATCATGGTCATCGGCATCTTGCTGATGCTGCTGCAGGCGGTCTCCGAGCTCTTGAAGGACATCGCCAAGCTGGCCGGCATCGCGCTTGCCGACACCCCTTCCGATCCGGAGACGCCCAATGTCGTATGAGGCCATCGCCATCGTCATGTTCGCATCGATGATGCTGATGCTGTTGACCGGGCAGCGCGTGTTCGGCGCCATCGGCGCGGTGGCGGCGATCGCCGCGTTGACGCTGTGGGGCACCGGCGGCCACGACATACCGTTCTCGTCGGCGATGAAGCTGATGAAGTGGTATCCGATGCTGACGCTGCCGATGTTCATCTTCATGGGCTACGTGCTGTCGGAAAGTCGGCTGGCCGACGATCTCTACCGGATGTTCCATGTCTGGATGGGGCCGATCAATGGCGGGCTGGCGATCGGCACGATCGGGCTGATGGTGCTGATCTCGGCGATGAACGGGCTGTCGGTGGCCGGCATGGCGATCGGCGCGACCATCGCGCTGCCGGAACTGCTGCGGCGCGGCTATGACAAGCAGATGGTGACCGGCGTGATCCAGGCCGGCTCCTCGCTCGGCATCCTGGTGCCGCCGTCGGTGGTGCTGGTGCTGTATGCGATGATCGCCCGCCAGCCGGTCGGCCAATTGTGGCTGGCCGGGGTTGTGCCGGGGCTGATGATGGCGGGCATGTTCATTCTCTACATCGCCATCCGCTGCCGCATCCAGCGCCATCTGGGCCCGGCCCTGCCGGCGGAAGAGCGCAACGTGCCGATGGCCGAGAAACTGCGCCTGTTGCGCGCCGGGGCGCTGCCGCTCGGCATCTTCGCGGCGATGATGGTGCCGTTCATCAATGGCTGGACCAGCCTGGTGGAGAGTTCGGCCATCGGCGCGATGACGGCGCTGGCGGCCGCCATCGTCACGCGGCGCATGACGCTCAAGGTGTTCGAGACCTGCACCCGCCAGACGCTGGCCATCTCCTGCATGTTCATGTGGATCATCCTGGCCGCGCTCGGCTTCGGGGCGGTGTTCGACGGGCTCGGCGCGGTGCGCGCCATCGACAACCTGTTCACCGAGCAGCTCGGCCTCGACCCGTGGATGATCCTGATCCTGATGCAGCTGTCGTTCATCCTGATGGGCACGTTCCTCGACGACACCGCCATGCTGGTGATCGTCGCGCCGCTCTACGTGCCGCTGGTCAAGATACTCGGCTTCGACCTGATCTGGTACGGCGTGCTCTACACGATCACCACCCAGATCGCCTACATGACGCCGCCCTTCGGCTACAACCTGTTCCTGATGCGCGCCATGGCGCCGCCAGAGGTGACGCTCAAAGACATCTACACCTCCATCATACCATTCGTCGGCGTCATGATCCTCGCGCTCGCACTCGTCATGACATTCCCCCAGATCGCACTGTGGCTCCCAAACTACGTCTACGGGAAATAACAAGAACCCCGAAAACAGGGGCAAGAACACACTAACAGCAGTTCAACTAGGAGAGAGAGATTATGAACACCAGACGCAAGTTTCTAACCAGTGCCGGCGTGGTCGGTGCCGGTGCGCTCGCCGCCCCGGCCATCGTCAAGGCGCAGGGGCCGATCAAGTGGCGGCTGCAGACTTATTCGGGCGCCCCGCTCGGCGCGCACGTGATCCTGCCGCAAATCGAGGCCTTCAACAAAGCGGCCAATGGCGAGATGGAAATCGAGCTGTTTTATGCCGACCAGCTGGTACCGACCGGCGAACTGTTCCGCGCCCTGCAGAGCGGTACGCTCGACGCTGTCCAATCCGACGACGCGACCATGTCGTCGCCCGTCGATATTTCGGTTTTTGGCGGCTACTTCCCGTTCTCGACCCGCTACTCGCTCGACCTGCCGGTGCTGTTCGACCGCTACGGCTTGAACGAGATCTGGGCCGAGGCCTATGGCGAGATCGAAGGCGTGGAATGGCTCGGTGCCGGCGCCTGGGATCCGCTGCACATCTTTACCGTCGACAAGCCGATTCGGTCGATCAAGGACATGGCCGGCCTGCGCGTGTTCGGGGTGCCGACCGCCGGCCGCTTCCTGGCGCGCTACGGGCTCATCCCGGTCGAGGTGCCGTGGGAAGACGTGGAAGTCGCAATGCAGACCGGCGAACTCGACGGCGTGGCATGGTGCGGCTTCACCGAAGCCTATGAAGTCGGCTGGGCCGATGTCTGCAACTATGCGCTTTTGAACAACGTCACCGGCGCATGGTGCGGATCCTACTTCGCAAACAGCGAAAGCTGGGCCAAGGTTCCTGATCACCTCAAAGAGCTGTTCCTCGTGACGATGGACCAGTCGCATTACTATCGCCAGGTCTGGTACTGGGGCGGCGAAGCCGACCTGCGTGTCAATGGCGACAAGATGGAGCTGACAACCATTCCGGCAGAAGAATGGGACCAGGTGGTCGGCGATGCCGAGGGCTTCTGGGAAGAACTGGCTTCGATCAGCCCGCGTACCAAGCGGGTGGTCGATACGTTCAAGCGCTACAACTCTGTCATGGACAAGGTTGGCGTTCCCTACCGCTACTCGTAAGCGTTCCCGACAGCAACTGGATGGCGGGCCTGTGTCGGGCCCGCCATTTTCCGTTGGCGGGCGGGAATCCACCTTTCGGCAGACGCGTGCCGATCTCCGAGATCAAACCGCACTACATATTGATGCCAAACGTCCATATGCCTACATTGGCGAATCTGGGAATGGGCGTGGCCGATCATGAATGACAGAGAAATCAACATCCTGGAAACTGCCTTCGGGCTGTTTCTGCGCTATGGCGTCAAACGCACCGCGATGAACGATATCGCGGCCGAAGCCGGCATTGCCCGGCAGACGCTGTACAACGCGTTCTCCAACAAGGACGACGTGCTGCGCGCGATGATCCGGCTGTTTACCGAGCGGGCCATCGCGGAAATCGAGGCCGGTCTGGAGACGCGGTCCGATCTTGGCGAGCGCCTCGACCTGATCTTCGAGCATATCGCGGTCCGCCCCTTCGAGACGCTCAATGTTTCGCCGAATGCCGCCGATATCATCGACGGGATGAACAGCACCAGCCGCGACGAGATCATCGCCTCGGCCAAGACGTTTCGCGGCATTGTCGAGCGGGTGCTCGGTGACTACGAGGACCAGCTTGCCGCCAAAGGTCACACGATCGGCGTGCTTTCGGAACTGATCCACCTGGCAGCCGCGGCCGCCAAATCGGAAGCTCGCGACCGGGCTCAACTCGATACGCTCCTCGCCGAACTCAGGCAGATGGTGTTGAACGCCATCGCCTGAACCCGGCTGGCAGCTTCCTGGCCTACCGGTCGGATGACATCCGCTGGGCGAGCGTACGGATATCGAACTCGGCATCGCCCTCATAGCGCGGCGCGTAGGTTGCGAAGCTTTCGCGGATCTCGTCATAGCGCTGGTCAATGTGCGCCATGTTGTAGGCATGGCTGACGACGAAGTAGCGACCGGCCTTGAGTTGATCGAGTGTTGTCGCCGCGAATTTGTCAGTGTCCATGCCGAGGCTCATCAGCTCGGCGGGGCCGAGCTCGGAGCGCACGAAGCCTGGACAGATCAGGCTGACATCGACGAAATCGGGCATCTCCTCGCGAAGCGCGTCGGTCATGGCGAGCACCGCGTGCTTGCTGGCGACATAGGCCGCCGCGCCGGGAACCGCATTGAACAGCGAGTTCTCCGAGCCGATATTGTAGATCGCCGCCGGCGTGCCCTGTTCGACGAAGCGGCGACCGAACACAGCCGAACCGTGCCAGACCCCGAACAGGTTGACGCCCAGCACCTTGTGTACATCCGCCATCGGCATGGCGATCACAGGGCCGGGGGCGGGCTGGTTCATGCCGGCATTGTTGACGATGATATCGACGCGGCCATGGCGTTCCCAGCAGGTGTCGGCCAGCGCCTCGACCTGGGCGAGGTCGGTGACGTCGCAGGTCGCATAGCTGGCCTCGATGCCTTCGGAAGCCAATGCGTCGACCGCCTCGCGCAAACGGTTTTCGCGGCGCGCCGAAAGCACGAGCTTCGCGCCTTCGCGTCCGAACGCCCTGGCGAGCGCAAGGCCGATACCGGTCGCACCACCGGTTATGACGATGATCTTGTCGTTGAAGTCTTCCATCTTCGCCTTCTCCATTGCTCGGGACGCCTGTACATATAAACACGTATTGTACATTTGCCGTAGGCGGCCCCCAAAGTGCGTCGGGGCAAAATGTCGCAATGCCGCTGGGGTCTTCCGAGATCAGAGCTGCCAGACCTTCGGCAGGGCGCGGCCTTCCAGAAGAACATTGATGAGCGGCAGCAGCGCCTTGCGCATCGCATAAGCCGACGGCGCGGCGAGGCGGACGGCGATTTTCTCGCCGGTGAGGCTGGCGCCGCCGGTTTCCGGCAACAGGAGGCGGATGGCGGCGAGATCGAGATCGCGGCGCTCGGCCGGGTCCGGCGTGACCGACAGCAGCGTGGCGAAGACGCGGTTGCCGGCAAGCACCGCTTGGTCGCCCGCATGCGCCGCATCGGCAAAATCGAAGCGCAGGTCGTCGGCATGCACCAGCCGGCCGGCCCGGCGGATGCGCCAGCGGTCGCGCAGCGTGCCCGACGCGACCGTTTCGCCCATCGCCTCGCGACCGAGGATCACGGTTTCCAGCGCAAGAAACCGGGCGGTCGCGTCGAGGTCGACTTCAAGCGTGCGGTCGAGCGCGCCGCCGTCGAACAGGATCGTTTCCTGCGGCAGCCAGAACAGGCTTGCGCCCGAACCGGCGGTCAGGCTGGTCGTCACACGGCCCACGCCGCCGGACGAACGGTAGATGCGCTCGCAGGCCTGGGTGGTGACGATGGCCGCCGTGTTGGCGGCAGCATCCACGGTCCAGGAAAGCGTGTCTCCGCCGGTGATGCCGCCCGACGTATTGATCAGCACCGCCTCAAGCGCATCGCCATGGGTCTTCGGAATGCGGATCTTGGCATTGGCGCGCTGGTGCAGCCGGTCGATGCGCGAGCGGCCGCCGGCAAGCTTGACGGCCAGCGCGCCTTCGCCATCGGAGCGCTGCATGGGCGCGGGCTTTGGCGGTGTCGGCATATCGAGCATTCAGGAACCGAGATGCTTTTCGCCGCGCATCTTGGCGAGGCCGATCTGGCGCTGCCTTTCGGCGAAACGGGCGCGGTCGGCATCGCTGCGCTCAGCCACGCAAAAGGGGCAGGAGACGCCCTCGACGAAATCGTCGGAGCGGACTTCCTCGGGTGTCAGCGGGTGGCGGCAGGCGCGGCACAACGTGTAGTCGCCGGGTTCCAGGCCGTGGCCGACGGCAACGCGCTCGTCGAACACGAAACAGTCGCCGTGCCAGAGGCTTTCCTCCTCCGGCACTTCTTCGAGATATTTCAGGATGCCGCCCTTCAGGTGGTAGACCTCGTCGATGCCGAGATCGCGGACGAAGGCGGTCGCCTTCTCGCAGCGGATGCCGCCGGTGCAGAACATGGCGACCTTGCGGCCGCGCAGTTCGTTGTCGTTACGGCGCACCCAGTCGGGAAATTCGCGGAAGGTGGCGGTGTGCGGATCGACGGCGTTCTCGAAGGTGCCGATCGATACCTCGTAATCGTTGCGGGTGTCGACCACCACGGTCTCGGGATCGGAGATCAGGGCGTTCCAGTCGGCCGGGTCGACATAGGTGCCGACGATCTTTCTCGGGTCGGTGCCCGGCACGCCCATGGTGACGATTTCCTTTTTCAGCCGCACCTTCATGCGCAGGAAGGGTTCCTTTTCGGCGAAGCTTTCCTTGTGTTCGAGATCGGCGAATTCCGGCTGAGCGTGCAGGAAGGCGATCAGCCGGTCGATCCCGGCGCGGCTGCCGGCCACCGTGCCGTTGATGCCTTCGGACGCCAGCAGCAGCGTGCCTTTCAGCCCCGCGTCGAGGCACAGTGCCTCAAGCTCCGGCTTGAACGCCTGGTAGCGTCCGAAATCGGCGAAATGATAAAGCGCGGCAACGACAAAGGGCGGATTTTCCATGATCGCCTCCGATACTGCGAAACGGCGCTGTGAGGCAAGCGGGTGGAAGGCGCGCGTCATCATCGCCGCGCCCTGTTTCCGGGGCCGGTTTGTTCAAAGAACTGGAAGACGGGCGGTCAAAGCATCGCAACGTCTAGTATGTAATAGCGATCCTCGGACCGCCCGCTCGGTGTTCTTGCGGCCTCGGTCGGCGGCCCGGAACGAAAGTCCGGGAAAACAAGACTGCGCGCGCCGCTTCATGCCGCCCCGGCTTGGGGGTTCATCACCCAGGTGAGTTACCTGACACGACCGCCGGCCCTTCTCGTTCGATCCGGGCGTTCGTCGCTCCAATCGGCAGATCGCTGCCGATTGACCAACCAGCGGTCGCGCACTCCTCACCCAACCGGGCACCGTCCCTCTTCCGGGCGGTCGGTTCTAGACCCGGCTTCCAAAAGAAGGCGGGACAATCATAAGAGAGGCTTCGATGCGTTGCACAAGTTTTGCGGCGCGCGTGGACTATGCGATTGAATTCGTTGAATAAACGCAACAAAGCGTGAAAAACTTGTGCAACGGGCGGGTCTCGTATCTCCCCCCTTGCGGGGGAGAAAGCAAAAACCTGGGCTTGGTGAAGCCAAGTCCTTGGTTTTTGCCAGAGAGGGGCTTGCGTCACCGGATGCGTGCGCAGTGTTCCGCACCTCCAGCTCATTTGCCCCTCTCTTGCGATTTCTAGCACTTAGCCTGCGGCTAATCCACCGAAATCGCTTTCTCCCCCGCAAGGGGGGAGATACGGCGCCGCTTCGTACCGCCCCGGCTTGGGGGTTCATCACCCATCCACACACCTCTGTGTCACCAACCGGGCACCGTCCCTCCCTCTGTCAGCCGGTGCGCATCCAGACTTCCCTGAGAGGGCGAGTGTGATGGTAAGGGAGGTTGGGGAGCGGTGGATAGTTTTTTGGCGCAGGACCTGTACCCCCCCCCCTTGCGAGGGAGATATGGCCGTGCCCTTAGAGACACGATTTCAGTGGCAATCGGCTGGCTGGACTTCTGCGGGTCTTCCACGAACAAAGAGACAAGCGTTTGAGTGGGGTGTCCAGTTGTCGCGAACAAGCACGTCGAAGTC
This sequence comes from Oricola sp., assembly GCF_965230365.1. Taxonomy (GTDB): domain Bacteria; phylum Pseudomonadota; class Alphaproteobacteria; order Rhizobiales; family Rhizobiaceae; genus Oricola. The sequence goes on from NZ_OZ246003.1 coordinate 1,077,847, forward strand.
CGGCCGGTTTCGCGTACTGGTCTCCACCGGCCTCGACAATCAGACGCATCTCGAAGCAGACAAAATCGAGGATATAGCCGTCGAGCGGTACCTGCCGCGTGAAGATGGACTCACAACGAATACGAGGATCGGTGCTACAAAGAACACTACGTGGATCAAAAAACGGAACATTCTTGTTCCGGGAGGCCAGAGGACATTACGGATGGCAAGGAACACTTCGCCGGCGAAGGGCACCCCATGGCAGGTTGTGGTGGAAGAAAGCGAGCGACTGATACCGGCGCTTGGCAACTATCCTTCCCTGGAAAGGGTTACGGTCGGTACTTTCACGTATCCCGAGCCTGGCTGCCGTGATGCACGTCTTTCGGTATCGATAACAGACAAGCGCTTCTTCAATTCGAGCGCCAAAGGATTTTCCAAGGGTGTCATTTTGCATCTATACGTTTTGGGTATCAGCGAGCTTTTCCTGAATATTTCGGGGATGGAAGCATCGATAATAATCGAGAGGGAATCGCGCACCGAAATAAAAGGGTTTGGCAATTTTGCATTCAGAATGGAGTGTGACGCCGTAGTCTTGGCCGATTTCGCAGCATTCAAGGGTTGAACGTCGCAAACGAGGGCTGTCGTTGCGCTCTGTTCAGCGGTTATCAAAACAAAACACATGGCGGCGTCGCAAGTATAGTTTGGCAATTAAGGCTGATGCCGGTTTTCTAATGTCATTCTCTGTAGGTGCAACGATCAAGGACGGCGCTAGTGACAGACATTGACCTCTATGGCCAGCCGGATATCCAGACGATCACCGTCGCGCTGTTCGGCCGGGACAGGGAGCTCGATGCAGAAGCCATTCTGCCGCTTGCGTTGGAAACCTTCAAAACGCACGGGATAGAACCGAACTTCTGTACGGTCGGTTTCAAGGGCGTAACTGAGGGAAAAGGCCTCACTTTCAAAACGATCAGGAAAAGGCTCGAGGATGGCACCTACAAGGAGCTGAATCATCTGTCGGTGCTCCGTCTTTATACGAAGGGATACCCTAACTCGGAAGACTTCAGCGTGAGTCTTGACCTGTCATTCGGCAATGACCTTGTTGTGTTCATGTATCCCATTGATCCGCAGAGACCTGATCTAAGACCGGCGCGCCGCTTTGTGGCCGACATCTTGTCTGTCCTGACGCTAAAATACGGCTTTGCATTGGACATTCCGCTGCGATTGACCCCGCGTCATTGCGCCATGGGCTTCATGCCGTTTCATGTGCATGATGGCCTGAAGGAAAGCGGTGCCTGGCAGGTCGCATGGCGCGACAAGACATATGCGACGGGCCTGTTCCGGCACGTGTTCTGCCTGAATGTGCTCTCGAAGCCGCACATGGAAGCCAATGTCGGCGGCGTGTCTTTTGCCGACTGGGTGAAGAAGCCCGGCCACGGGGATGTGGAACAATTGTCGGAGCATGTCTGGCTGTGGACGGTGCCGCGCAAAGACCGGCTGCGTTGCGCCCAGATCCTTCATTTCAACGGCCTGCTGACCGCCCCAGATCCGTTCCAGAACATTGTTTTGGCCTGAACCTGGCGGACTGACCGGGCCGCGTGGTTAGCAATGCGGGCAGGCGCAAGGGGGCGTTGCGAATCTCGGTGGTTGTGGTTCGGCAACACGATGACCCACGAAGCCCCGAACGCCGCCGTGACTGGAGACCGGAACATGTCGAACCATTTTGACGAATAGCGGGACGCCCATCGCAGACGGCGAATGGTGGGACAGACCAGCCAAAGACCTTGCGTTCATTCTGCAAGGAAGCCGGTCGATGGCCCATTTCACCAATGGGAAGATCACCTTAGCGATGTAACCGCTACTCCAAGTACAGTCGCTGCGGGCGACATCGGTTGGTCAAAGCGTAGGCGCGATCATGGTTTCGTGGCCATAAGCCGACAGATGGCAGGTAAATGGAGGTTCAGATGGCGTGGATTTGGGGATTCTCAGAGGGATCGCTGGATTTCGGCGCGGACATCGACTACGCCGCTTCCGCCCCGATTTCCGGAGGTGAATACTTTCGGGACAAGCCGGTGAATCCGGACTTTCGGCCGGTCTACCGCTCCCGGTCGGGCCTGAAGCGTTTCAAGCGCTACCATTATCCGCCAATCGGGGTAGGCCCGGTAGTCGATGCAGTTTGGCGCGATGTCATCCTCCAATTCGTGCCGGAAGATCGCGTACAGTTTCTTCCGGTGACGTTGGTCGCCCGTGGGGAGGTATGCGAGGACTTCATGTGGGTCATCCCGTTCGATCGCGCATGCTGTATCGATGCAGAGAAATCCGAAGTGACCAGCAGCGCGCAAGCGACGGATGGAAGAACTCTGATTTATTCGGTTAAGAGGATCGTGCTGAGGCCTGATTGCATGAATGGCCTTCATCTCGCTCGCGACATGCGGATGGGGGCGATTCTGCTGGTGTCCGATGATTTGAAGCAGGCTTTGGCGGCGACTGGCGAGGAGAGCGTGTTCGAGAGGCCTGGCGAATCCGAGTAGCCGACGCGTTGTTGAGCGGAGGTTTTCAGCGCAACGCTTTACGCCGCGGCTGAACCGATTTAAGCCAGACGCGACTTTCGCGGAGACACCCCCATGGCGCAGAAAACCGAAGCCCTTCTTCCGATCATGACCGGCCAGGCGGTGATCCCGGTCATCGTGCTCGAAGACGCCGCCGACGCGGTGCCGCTGGCACGCGCGCTGGCCGCCGGCGGCCTGCCGGCCATCGAGATCACGCTGCGCACGGCCGCCGCGCTTGACGGCATCGCCCGCGTCGCCGCCGAAGTGCCCGAAGCGATCGTCGGCGCCGGCACGATCCTCAACGCGGCGCAGTTTGCCGAAGCGGCGGCGGCGGGGGCGAAGTTCATCGTCAGCCCCGGCCTGACGCCGGAACTGGTCGAGGCCGCAGATGCCAGCCCGGTGCCGCTTCTGCCCGGCGCGGTGACATCGAGCGAGATCATGGCCGCACTCGAGGACGGCTATTCGCTGCTGAAATTCTTCCCCGCCGAACAGGCCGGCGGTGCGGCCTATCTGAAATCACTTTCTTCGCCGTTTGGCGGCGTCGGCTTCTGCCCGACCGGCGGCATCTCGGCGGCCAATGCCGGCGATTACCTGTCGCTTTCCAACGTGATCTGCGTCGGCGGCTCCTGGGTGGCGCCGAAGGATGCGGTCCGGGACGGCTCTTGGGAGCGGATCAGCGAATTGGCGCGCGGCGCCTCGCTGTTGAACGGCTAGGGCTTCGCATTCATGCCGCCTGCCGGCGCGCCATAGTCGTCGATGAAGCGCGCAAAGGCGGCGTCGAGCCGGTCCGCATCGGCGATGTCGTCGAGGTTTTCCAGCAGCACCACCAGCAGGTAGTTGTTGCCGAGGCCGTAGCGGCCGTTCAGCGCGCGCAGGCGGTCATAGGCGGCCTCGGTCAGGTTCATCTGCCGGCGGACCGGCAGTGGCAGACGTGTCTTCTTTCCCGTCATCATCCTCTCCGCATCGCGAGTCCGGCTCGGGCGATCCGAGGCCGGCTTCCTCCATTTCGGCAGTGCGCCGCCAGAACAGGTCATGCAGCGGCGCCATGGCGCCATCGGGGGGCGCCTCGCGGACCATGGCGCAGCGCTCGGCGAAACCGGCAATGTCCGGCAGCGGGCTGCCCTTTCGATCCTCGCGGGCAAGTGCCCGCAGGCCCTTGCATTGGTGGCAGATGCCGGTCTTGTTGACCAGCGCGCACAAGCCGTCGAACTTGTCGGTCATCGACTGGCGGGCTGCCGACAGGCGATGGCGCAACACGCTGTCGGAAATGCCGAGTGCATTGGCGGCCTCGCGGGCCGACAGGCCGGTGACGTCGCGCAGTACCAGGGCGGCCAGTTCGTCCGGCGGCAGGGAACGGCCAACACAGGTGAAGCAATAGGCAATGTGCTCGCGTACTTCGTAGGCGAAGGCGGGATCCTCGTAGGCGGCCATCACCTCGCCGGACAGATCCGGCGAGGCAGCGCACATGTTTGCATAGGCGACCTGGGCTTCCGCGCGCCAGCGTTTGGCCTTGCGCATCCGGTCGACCGCGATGCGTCCGGCAATGGCGATCAGCCAGGTGGAAAAGCGTGCTTCGCCGCGAAAGGCGCCGATCTTCTCCCAGGCGCGGATCAGCGTTTCCTGGGCGATCTCGTCGACCTCGTCGGGATGGCCGACCATGCGGTGCAGGAAACCCATCAGCTTGGGGCGGGCGTCGCGGACAAGTTCGGCGAAAGCCTCGGCATCGCCGGCGCGGGCGGCAGCGGCAAGCGCGGTCTCGTCGGGTGTCGGCTTCTCGTCAGGCTGCATGGGCGGCCTCCGCGGCGCGGCAAGCGATGCCGCCGATTATGATGCCGATCGCCGTCGTTGCCAAACCGGGCATCGCGTCGGCAAGCCCGAGATGGCCCGGAACGAGCAGGAAGACCACAAGGCCCACCTCGGTCAGGCCGGTAATCGCGGTGTTGACAGTCAGGGCGCGGGCGCTGTTTTTCCAGTTGCCGGTGACCGCAATCACGGCCACAGCGGCACCGAGGCAGAGGAGACCGAAGGCGAAATAGCCGAGAATGGCGCCAGCGAGCGCGTCATGGCCGCCGGCGGCGGTGCGGTAGATGGCAAAGCCCGCTTCCGGGCTTTCGAGGAGGCGGGCGAGGATGACGCCGCCGCCGATGACGTGGATGACGCCCCACAGGAAGAATGCGGCGGCGCCCAGTTTTGCGGTACGAGACATGGTGAAACTCCGTTCTGTTGCTGCACCGGTTAGACGCCGGGCCACAGGAATTCCGCCAAGCCATTGAAACAAAAGAAAAACCCGGGGCAATCGCCCCGGGTTTCCTGTCGGTTCGTATGCGGTTGCGGCTGGCTCAGAGCTTGCCGGCGCGCTGCTGCAGCATCAGGAAGGTGTCGAAGTTGTATTCCGACAGCTGGAACCACAGATAGGCATCGCGGCGGAAGCCCATGTAGGAGTCGTGGACCTTCTTGAAGTCGGCGTTTTCGGCCGAGATTTCGGCGAAGGTCTCCTGGGCCGCGTTGAAGCAGGCCTCGAGGATTTCCTGGCTGTAGGGCCGAAGCTGCGTGCCGGAAGCGGCAAGCTGCTTGAGCGCGGTCGGGTTGAGCGTGTCGTAGCGCGCCATCATGACCGAGTTGGCAAGCGCCGAAGCATTCTTGACGACGCCCTTGTAGGCGTCCGGCAGCTCGTTCCACTTGTCGAGGTTGATCATGTTCATCAGCGCGACGCCGCCTTCCCACCAGCCGGGGTAGTAGAAGTAAGGCGCGACCTTGTTGAAGCCGAGCTTGGAGTCGTCATACGGGCCGACGAACTCGGCAGCGTCGATGGTGCCCTTCTCGAGCGCCGGATAGATGTCGCTGCCCGGCAGGCCCTGCGGCACGACGCCGACCTTCTCGATGATCCGGCCGCCAAAGCCGCCGATGCGGAACTTGAGGCCCTGCATGTCTTCGACGGTGTTGATTTCCTTGCGGAACCAGCCGCCCATCTGCGCCCCGGTGTTGCCGGCCGGGAAGGAGATCATGTTGTACTTGGCGTAGAATTCGTTCAGCAGGTCGAGGCCGCCGCCTTCATACATCCAGGCATTGGTCATGCGCTGGTTGAGGCCGAAGGGCACGCCGGTGCCGAACGCGAAGGTCGGGTCGATGCCCCAGAAATAGTAGGAGGCGGTGTGCGCCATTTCGATGGTGCCGTTCTTGACGGCGTCGGCGCCCTCAAGCGCACCGACGATCTCGCCGGAGGCGAAGACCTGGATGTTGAAGTTGCCGTCGGTCGCTTCGGCAACCGCGTCGGAGAAGACTTCCGCTGCACCGTAGATGGTGTCCAGCACCTTCGGGAAACCGGACGAGCAGCGCCAGGTGATCTTCGGCATGGACTGGGCGATTGCCGGAGCGGCAAGCGCTGTGGCCGCAGCGGCGCCTGCGCCAACCGTGCCGGATTTCTTCAGAAATGAACGTCGATCCATTAGATCCTCCCACTTGAATCGTAGTGAGCCGGCCAAATTCCCTGACACTCGGGAAGTTGCGGGGCTGAACTCGCGGATTACATGACAGTTTTGCGATTTGCTGTCCAGCACTGCGGGATGCATCCGTGGGAAAATTGGTAAATTATATTGTCCAGTTAAACCAGCGGTGCGGCCGGCAGCATTCCTCTTGCGAATACGGCGCCGGCTGGCCTAGAGCGTGTCAGGGTTCGAAGACACCCTGCGAAGGATTGCCATGCAGCCGATCGTTGCCATTGCCGCCGACATCCGCGCGTTCCAGAATTACCGCTGGCACGCCGCGCCCGAGCCCTATCTGGAGGCCGCTTTCGGGGTCGCCGGCGTGCTGCCGCTGATCGTGCCGGCGCTGGGCGAACGGATCGATGCCGCGGCGCTGGTCGGGCGTGTCGACGGGGTGATGCTGACGGGATCGCGCACCAATGTACATCCGCGCCGCTATGGCGGTGAGGCGACGCCGGCGCACGAGCCTTATGACGAGGACCGCGACGCAACCGCGCTGGCGCTGATCCGCGCCACGGTCGATGCCGGGGTGCCGCTGTTTGCGATCTGCCGCGGCATGCAGGAACTGAATGTCGCCTATGGCGGCTCGCTGGCAACCGAAATCCAGGAGCGCGACGGGACTGACGATCACCGCGCGCCGGAGAGCGATGTCCAGGACGAGCGGTTCCGCATCGCGCACGGGATCGATCTGGAGCCGGGCGGCCGGATGGCGGAAATCGCCGGTTCGGGCCGGATCGACGTCAACTCGCTGCATCGCCAGGCGATCGACCGGCTGGCCGACACTCTCGTTGTCGAGGCGCGGGCCGATGACGGCACGATCGAGGCGGTGTCGGTGGCGGGCGCGAAAGGATTTGCCGTCGGCGTGCAATGGCACCCGGAATACTGGGCGAAGAGCGATGCGCCATCGGCGGCGCTGTTCAGGGCTTTCGGGCAGGCCGTGCGCGAATTCGCACAGGCTCGCGCCGGGGCCGCATAAGAAAAGTATCCCGCAGCGGGAATAAAACGCCTCCTTGCCGTGTCTCACCCAAGGAAGACGGAAACAGACCGTTTTCGCGAGACCAGCAACGGAGAACCGATATGAAAGCCGAGACTGTCACTACGCTTGCCGCAACCGCGGTCTTCTACGTTCTTGCCGGAGCGGCGTTTGCGGCGCCGGTCAGCATCGTCGACACCGCCAAGGGCGAGGTGCTTGCCGGCGAAAACGGCATGACGCTCTACACCTTCAAAAAGGACACGGACGGCGTGTCCAATTGTTACGACGATTGCGCCACCAAATGGCCGCCGCTGTTTGCGGCTGACGACGACAAGGCCGAAGGCGATTACACGGTCGTCGCGCGCAAGGACGGGACCAAACAATGGGCCAAGGGCGGAATGCCGCTTTACTTCTGGTTCAAGGACGGCGAACCCGGCGATATCACCGGCGACGGCGTCAAGGGTGTTTGGGATCTTGCCCGGCCCTGACACCCGTACCGCCGGGGGTGCGGATTTCACCCCCGGCGAACGATGAGGCGACATGACCCGTTTCGAGCAACAGGTTCTGGATGTGCTGCCGCGGCTCAGGCGCTATGCGCTCAGCCTTGCGCGCGATCGCGCCGATGCGGAAGATCTTGTTCAGGATTGCGTTGAGCGAGCCTTTTCGCGCCGGACGACCTGGCGCGGCGACAACCTGCAGGGTTGGATGATGACGATCCTGACCAATCTGAACCGCAATCGGGTTCGCAGTGCCAGTGCGGCGCCCGCGACCGTCGAGATCGATGAAGCGGAGGATCATGCGGCGGTTTTCCCCGACAGCGATCCCCTGGCGCGCGACAAGCTGGTCGCGGCGCTCAACCAGTTGCACCCCGATCAGCGCGCCGTGCTGATGCTCGTCGTGTTGGAGGGGCGCTCCTACCGGGAGGTCGGCGAGATGCTCGGTATTCCCCAGGGAACCGTAATGTCGCGGCTTTCGCGGGCGCGGCGAAGCCTTGCCTCGAACCTTGAGGGGCGCAATATCGTGGAGTTCCGGAGGACGCCATGACAGAACAGCCGGACAATTCCGTTTCCGAAGACGAACTTCACGCCTATGTCGACGGGGCTCTACCGGAGGCGCGACGGAAAACCGTCGAGGCGTGGCTGGCCGCCCATCCGGACAGGGCGGCCGATGTCGCCGCGTGGCAGGCGCAGAATGCCGCCATCCGCAGCGCGTTCGCGGCACCGGACAATGCCGAGCCTGAAGAGGCCGATCTCAAGTTGGTCCGCGATGCGTCGCGGGTGACGCGCCGCCGCATTCCGCTCGGCATTGCGGCGGGGTTTGCGCTGTTTTTTCTGGCGGGGGGCGGGGCCGGTTCGCTGCTGACGGTGGCGCTGCAGGGCGAACGCGAAACAACGGTGATCGCCGAGCTGTTGCCGGCCGCTTCGTCGACCAACTACCTCGTCTATGCCAGCGAGGCGCGCCATCCCGTCGAGGTGGGCGCGGACCAGGAAGCCCATCTTGTCGACTGGCTCGGCAAACGGATCGGGCGGCGGCTTACGGCGCCGGATCTCGGTGCGAAGGGCTATGCCCTTGTCGGCGGAAGGCTGGTGACTTTCGCCGCCAAGCCGGGCGCGATGCTGATGTATGAGGATGCCGCCGGTACCCGCGTGACCGTGCTTGTCGGCGTCAATCCGGAGCACTCAGGCACCGAGTTCACATTCGAGGAAACGGACGGGGTCTCAACGTTCTTCTGGGCGGATGGAGACTTCGGGTATGCGCTTTCCGGCGCAGTCGATCGCGAGACCCTGCTCGGTCTCGCCCATATCGTCTATGTCGGGAATTGACGGGTCAGTAGGCCTCGAAGGACAGCTGCACGCCGCGCGGCTCGACCACCTCCCAGGCAAAACCGTCGCTGACGGCCAGCCGCATCAGCGCCGTGCCGGCGCTGTCGGTGATGCGGGCGTCGCCCGACGGCGTTTCGCGCCAGGTGCGGGCGGCGGCGAGCCTGGCCGGCATGCCGTCGCAATTGGCTGGTTCGACACGGTGAATGCCATTGTCGCTGGCGCGATGCAGCGACACCAGACAGGTCTTGGAGTTGTCGTGGTCGACCACCATGAAGCGCGAAGCTGTCTTGGCCATCGAGTTGCTGGCCGTCTTTATCGACGAGACCGTGGTCGGGTCGATGCCGTTGCCGGCAAGACCGGGCGCCAACGCGACCATGCCGACGACGCCCAGAACTGCCACTCCATTGATCCAGTATGCGTAGTTCATGATTGCGGTCCGCGATCCCGACGCTGCCTCGGCCAGTGTCGGCGATTCCTGGTTAACGTTTCATTAAGCACGCCATGAATGGCGGTGGTGACGAGGCTACACCGCAAGACGTGTCCGAAGCTTTCCACGGCGCCACGCGGGCCGCCGGCGAGACGGGGAAGAGTGCTAGTAGCGGCGGCGCACGCGTGCCGCGCTGGCGATGGCGACCTGACGCCGCCGCTCGCGCAAGAACACGAACAGTCCGCTACCGACAATGAGAAGGATACCAACCGAACTGGCCGCATCCGGAATCTCTCCCCAGAACGTCCAGCCCCACAGCAAAGCCAAGGGAAGGCCAACATATTCGAAGGGCGAAATTGTGGCGGCATCGGCGAGGCGATAGGCCTGCGACAACGCATAGGCGGTGATCGCCGAGTTGAGACCGAGGGCGACGAAGAGCCAGATATCAAGGCCCTGGGGCCAGCTCCATTCGCGCAGCAGGAAAACGACGCTGGGATTGGTCGCACCTTCGGCGAAGCGGCCGTCGCCAGCCACCAGAAAGAAGCCGGCGGAGACGACGATAAAGATCGTCTGCACATAGACTGCCATGGCGGACGCCTTGGCGACCGCGCCGAGGCGCCGGGTCATGATCTGGAACAGCGCATAGGTGGTTGCCGAGATGACCGGCAACAGCAGGACGAACAGGCCGGCTTCGCGCTCGTCGCCCTGCCAGGGGCGGACCATGACGAGGACGCCGAGGAAGCCGACGAGGACGGCACCGAGGCGGTATGGTCCGACGCGCTCGCCGAGCAGCGGGATCGACAGCAGCGTGATCATGAGCGGCGCGACGAAGAACAGTGCCGTCGCCTCGCCGAGCGGAATGACCGCCAGTGCGGTGAAGAAACTGATATTGGCGACGACGATGGCCAGGCCGCGCAGGGTGTGGAAACCCCAGTGACGCGTGCGCAAGATCGCCAGACCGCCCTCGAACCAGACCATGACCAGCGAAAACCAGATGCCGATGGCCGACCGCGCAAACACCATCTGGTGCAGCGGGTAGTCACCCGACAATTGCTTGATCAGCATGTCGTTGATCGAGATCGTCACCATGCCGACCAGGATCAGGGCGATGCCTGCTGCGGGATTGGACTGGCTAGCCGGGAGGGATGGAGCGCTCATTGCGCCTGGCTAACAGGGGGCGTGCGGCGGTGCTGTCGCGAAAGCGACCTTGCGGGAATACGAGCTTGGGGGAAAGATGGCGCAGGTGCCGTTCAATCGATCTTGCGTTTCGCCAGATGGCCGGCTTCCGGCACGGCGGTGATCGTCTCGCCTCGGGTGAACCAGGAGACCAGGTTGTCGGCAACAAGGTCGCCCATCAGGGCGCGCGTGCGTACCGACGCCGAGCCGACATGCGGCAGCAGGCAGACATTGTCCATGGCCATCAATTCGGCGGGGACGTACGGCTCGTCCTCGAAGACATCGAGGCCGGCGGCGGCAATCGTTCCGTCGGACAAGGCGGCGATCAGCGCCGGTTCGTCGACCGTCGTGCCGCGGCCGATATTGACCAGCACGCCATCCGGGCCGAGCATCTGCAGGATCGTCGCATCGATCGTGCGGGCCGTCTCCGGCGTGCCGGGTACGACAACGATCAGCGTGTCGACTGCGCGCGCGAGGTCTTCCAGCGAGGCATGCCAGGGATAGGCGACGCTCTCGTCGCGCTTGCGGTTGTGGTAGTGGATCGGCAGGCCAAACGCCTCGATGCGCCGGGCGATCGCCTTGCCGATGCGGCCGAGGCCGTAGATGCCGACCGTGCGCTCGCGCAGGGTCAACGGGGTCAGCCGATAGTTGCCCTCATTATGCCAGCGGCCTTCGCGCAGCCATTTCTCCGCCTGGTAGAGCTCGCGGGTCGCGTTGAGCAAAAGCGCCATGGCTGTGTCAGCGACTTCCTCGTCGAGGACCGAGGGGGTGTGGGTGACCACGACGTCCTTGCCAATGGCATGAAGGGTCGAGGCGGTGTCGTAGCCGACGCCGAAATTGGCGATGATCTCGAGGTTCGGCAGCGCGTCGATCAGCGGTATCCAGGCCGGGCTGAGCCAGGCAGCGAGGCCACGCGTCGCCTTCAACACATCGGGGGAAATCGCCGCGGGATCGGGTGCGTCGACAATGGTCGCAGCGAATGCCTCGCGAATGCGTTGATCGGCGCGCGGGTTGAAGCGCGACGGCATGATGATGGTAATATCGTCCAGATTGGTCGTCCCTTGGGACATGTCAGGCGCGTTCCCTGACCGGCGACGTCGACTGGCGAATGTGCAGTTCCGGCCGGATCAGATCCAGCGTGCCGGTCTTATCCACATCGCCGTTGATCCGGTCGAGCAGCGCGCGTGCGGCAAGACGGCCGACTTCGGTCTGGCCGTTCCAGACGGTGGTCAGCGCCGGCGTGGCAATCGCGGCTTCCTCCAGATCGTCATAGCCGGTGACCGAGATATCGACACCGGGAACCAGACCGGCGCGGGCGATGCCGTTCATCAGCCCGATGGCCACGAGATCGTTCCAGCACACGGCGGCGGTCGGCTTGTCGGGCAGGGCGAGGAACTCGCCGGTCGCTTCGAAGCCGGCCTGCTTGGTACGCGGCCCCGGCAGGCGCCATTCCGGCTTGACGGGAAGTTCGGCCTTTTCCATCGCGCGCACATAGCCGCGATAGCGGTCGCGGCCGGTCGAAGTCTGGTCGGTGCCGCCGATCATCGCGATGCGCTTGTGACCGAGCGAGATCAGGTGCTTGGTGGCCAGCCCGATGCCGAAGGCGTCGTCGCCGCGAAACACGGGCAGGCTGGCGCCCGGAACCGAGCGGGCGACCAGAACGACAGGCAAGCCGTTGCGCAGCACAAGGGCGACGTCGTCAAGCGGCGTGTCGATGGCCGGCGACATGATTACGCCGTCGGCGCCAAGCTGCATCAGCGTGTCGAGGAAATCGCGCTGCTTGTCGACGCTGTCATAGTGGTTCGACAGGATAAAGGTCTGGCGGGAGCGGTCGAGTTCGGTCTCGATGGCCCTCAGAATCTCGGCATAGAACGGGTTCATGATGTCGTGCACGACAACGCCGATAATGCCTGATTTCGATGTCCTGAGGCTCGCGGCCCGGCGGTTGTAGATGTAGCCCATCTGACGCGCATGCGCCTTGATGCGCTCCTTTGTCGCCTCGGCAACAAGCGGGCTGTCACGCAGCGCGAGAGATACCGTAGCCGTGGATACGCCCAGCGCTTCGCCGATGGTCGACAGCTTGATCTTCTGCGCCAAATGCGCCCCCTTTAAAATTTTAATTTTCTTAGAATGGTCACAGCGGCAATGCAAGGTGCCGTCGCGCTATCAATTATTAATCAGGGAGTATTTGCAGACTGCTTCTTTTTCTTTTTTCGCGCAGGCGGTTTTTTTTCGGGGTCGAGATTATCCTCGATTTTAGTCAGTATCTTTGCGAGTTGCTTGCGTTCTTTTTTCTTCAGGCTCCCGAAAGCCTGTTCTTCGGCCTGTGCGACGGCGGCGTGCATGTTGTCGATGACGTTCTTTCCGCTTTCGGTCAGCCGGACCTGAACCTGACGTGCGTCGACCGGCGATTCATGCCGCTCGACGAAGCCCTGCTCCTGCAGGCGTGTGACCGTGCGCGTGACGGTTGGCGGTTTGACGCCAAGGGCCGTGGCGATCTCGCCAAGCGTGCGGCTTTCAGCGGTGCTGAGCAGTTCCATCACGCCTTCCTGCCCGGCGTAGAGGCCAGTCGACAGCAACTGCTTGGCGACATGCGTGCGGGCGCTGCGCGCCGCGTTTTGCAGCGTCGACAGAAGCGGGACGTTTTCGCTATCGTCTTTTTCGATGTAGAAGCGGTTCATGGTTGGGTACTAAGCCGGCGAATGAAATACGGTCAAGAAAACAAACATATTACAGGCACAAGACGGTTTCCAGCGTGACATTCTATCGCGATATTTTCCGCAATGATGCCGTGCTTTCGCGGCCGGTGCGCTGATGCTGTGGCTGCGAAACCCGCTGGCGATCTTCGTCGACGGGGATGTCGACGCCGGCGGCGGGATCGTCGTTTGCGATGGCAAGATCCGGCAGCTGGTGCCCTGCGGCGGGCAGCCGGAAACGGCCTGCGCGGTGTTCGACGCCAGCGAGCATGTGGTGCTGCCCGGGCTGATCAACACGCATCACCATTTCTACCAGACGCTGACGCGCGCCCACCCCGATGCGATCAACCGCGAATTGTTCGACTGGCTGACGGCGCTCTATCCGATCTGGGCGCGGCTCGGGCCGGACGGGCTGAGGCTGGCAACGCGTCTGGCGCTGACGGAGCTGATGATGTCCGGCGTGACCTGCAGTTCGGACCATCACTACGTGTTCCCCGGCGGGCTGGAGGATGCGCTCGACATCCAGGCCGAGGAGGCGCAGGCGCTTGGCATGCGCATGGTGCTGAACCGGGGTTCGATGGATCTCCCGCAAAAGGATGGCGGTCTGCCGCCGGACAGTGTCGTACAAGACCGCGACACGATCCTGGCCGACAGCGAACGGGTGATCGCACGCTATCACGATGCTTGCGAAGGCGCCATGTTGCAGGTGGCGCTGGCGCCCTGTTCGCCGTTTTCGGTGACGCGCGGACTGATGCGCGATACCGCCGAGCTTGCGCGTCGCTGCGGCTGCGCGCTGCACACGCATCTCGGCGAGACGCATGACGAGGACGCCTTTTGCGTCGAGCGCTTCGGCTGCCGGCCGGTCGACTATCTGGAAGATAGCGGCTGGCTCGGCGACAGGACGTGGCTGGCGCACGGCATTCACTTCGACGATGACGAGGTCGCGCGGCTCGGCAAGGCCGGCGTCGGGGTCTGCCATTGCCCGACATCGAACGCGGTGCTGGCGTCGGGCACATGCCGGACGCGCGAACTGGAGGCCGCCGGGGTCAAGCTCGGGCTCGGCGTCGACGGCTCGGCGTCGAACGATTCCTCCAACATGATGGAGGGTGTGCGCCATGCGCTGATGGCCGCGCGGCTGCGATACGATGCGACGGTGACGCATCGCGATGCGCTGCGCTGGGCGACGGCGGGTTCGGCGGCTTGTCTCGGGCGCTCCGATATCGGCGCGATCGCGCCCGGCATGCAGGCGGACCTGGCGCTGTTCAAGCTCGACGAGCTGCGGTTTTCCGGCGCGCACGATCCGCTGGCCGCGCTGGTGCTGTGCGGTGCGCACCGCGCCGACCGGGTGATGATCAAGGGCCGGTGGACCGTCGAGGATGGCATGCCGGTCGGCGTTGACGTGGAGCGGCTTCGCCACGAACATGGCGGAATCGCGAAACTGTTCGGATGAGCACCATGCCGGCGTCGAACCGCCATAGCCGCGGATCAGGACCATGAGACGGAGACTGGAGGATCTGGAGCGCCGGGGCCATGCACCGGCGGATGCGGCACAATGGATCGCCGTTCTGCCGCTTGGCGCGACCGAGCAGCACGGCCCGCATCTGCCGCTGGAAACCGACAGCCTGATTGCAGAGGCGCTGGTCGAACGGCTGATCGCGCAGCTGCCAGACCGCGCGCCGGTGGTGTTCCTGCCAGTCGAGACAGTCGGCTATTCGCCGGAACACCTGTACGCTGCGGGCACGCAGTCGCTGGAATGGGACCAGGCGGTGCGGCGCTGGGTGCGGATCGGCGAGCAGGCGCATCGCTCCGGCATCCGCAAGCTGGTGATGCTCAACGCGCATGGCGGCAACTCGCCGCTGATGACCATCGTGGCGACCGAATTGCGGATGCGTTTCTCGATGCTGGCGGTCGCCACGAGCTGGACCCGCTTCGGCCTGCCCGGCGGCGTGATGGGCGCCGACGAGAAGCATCTCGACATTCATGGCGGGCTGATCGAAACGTCGGTCATGCTGGCGATCCACCCGGACAGGGTGGACATGGCGAAGGCGGCGGATTTCGCCTCGCGCCAGGCCGATTTCATGCGCGACTACACGCATCTGAGAGCCTATGGACCGCACGCCTTCGGGTGGCAGATGAGCGATTTGTCGGAGGCAGGGGTCACGGGCAATGCGGCGGCGGCTTCGGCGGACATCGGCGAGGCGATCCTCGATCATGCCGTGGAGGGGCTGGTCGAACTGCTCAGCGACGTGGAGAAACATCCGGGGTTCGAGTAGACGCAAACTTCAGCGCCAGATGACGATTTCGCCAACTGTCGGCGCGAATGCCTGCGGGCGGTAAGCCTTGTCAGATCGCGACGACGGAAACCACGGTGAAGGTGTGCATGTCCCCGTCATGGCCGGCGATCGAGACGTATTCGCCGCGATTGAAGGCGTGCTCGCCAAGCCGGAAGCCGGCCTCCTCGTCCTCGTCGTCGTCGAAATCGTAGTCGAATACCCACTGGCCGCGCCGGTGACGCTCCAGATAGCCGAGTTCGGTGCGCTCACCGTCCCAAAAGCGTTCGACGGTGCAGGCCTGCCGGTTGGCCTTCCATTCGGCAGGGTCGATTTTCATCGACTGGTCCAGCGGCAGGACGAGAATATAGCCGCGATTGGGGTTGCCATGCGGGAAGGCCGGCTCGCGGGCCATTTCAAGACGAACACTGTAGAGCGGCATCACGGTCTCCTGTGCCTAGGGGAAAGCACTGTATAACCGGATATTATCCTGGCCTTGATCGCGATCAATCGGCGTTTTCGGCGTGGCGGAGTGGCGCGCGAGGGCCTATATCAGGCGAAATCTTGGCAATGGCCGCACAGAGGCAGACATGAGCGAACAGACCATCCCCGTCACCGTGCTGACCGGTTACCTTGGGTCCGGCAAGACGACACTGTTGAACCGGATCCTGAGCGAGGATCACGGAAAGCGATACGCGGTGATTGTCAACGAGTTCGGCGAAATCGGCATCGACAACGACCTGATCGTCGATACCGACGAGGAAATCTACGAAATGAACAATGGTTGCGTGTGCTGTACGGTGCGCGGCGACCTGGTGCGGGTGGTCGAGGGGCTGATGCGCCGGCCCGGCCGCTTCGACGCGATCGTGGTGGAGACGACGGGGCTCGCCGACCCGGCGCCGGTGGCGCAGACCTTCTTCATGGACGACGATGTGCGCGCCAAGACCCGCCTCGATGCGGTGGTGACGTTGGTCGACGCCAAGCATCTGCCGCTTCGCTTGAAGGATTCACGCGAGGCGGAAGACCAGATCGCATTCGCCGATGTCGTGTTGGTCAACAAGACCGATCTGGTGAGCGACACGGAACTGGCGACGCTGGAAGCAACGATCCGGGCGATCAATCCGCATGCGCGTATCCATCGCACGGAACGCACGGCAATCGCGCTTGCCGAGGTGCTGGACCGTGGCGCCTTCGACCTGCAAAGGGCGCTGGAAAGCGATCCGCATTTTCTCGGGCATGACGAGCCGGGCCACGAGTGCGGGCCGGATTGCGATCACCATCACCACGATCATGACCACGACCACGATCATCATCACGGGCACGATCATGGCGACGGCATTCATGGGACGACGATCGAGTCGGTGTCGCTGCGCACCGGCGAACTGGACCCGAAGAAGTTCATGCCCTGGATCGACAAGATCACCCAGATCGACGGGCCGAACATCCTGCGGCTGAAAGGCATTATTGCCTTTCCCGACGACGACCAGCGCTATGTGGTGCAGGGCGTGCACATGATCGTCGAGGGCGACCACGAGCGCGACTGGAAAGACGGCGAGGCGCGCGAAAGCCGGATCGTGTTCATCGGCCGCGATCTCGACCGTGAGAAGCTGGAGCGCACCTTCATGGCCTGCGCCGCCTGACCGGCAGGCGGCGCGGCAGAAGCAATATCAGCTCTCGTCGACGACGTCCGCGTCCGGGCCGTTCTTTTGCAGCGAGGCAATGGCGTTCTTGGAGCTGGACTTCGAGGTGTAGGTCTCGGTGCGGACCATCGTTTCGCCGTTGGAAGCGACAAAGCGCACGAAGGTCTGACCGTCCTTGGAACCGGCAATCTCGAAATGATAGCCGGAAGCGTCCTCATCCTTGGTCAGGTCGGCCGTCGGCGCGCCGGGCGCATTCTTCTTCAGCGAATCGATGCAATTCTGCGCGCTTGCCTTGCCCTTGTAGCTCTCCGACCAGAAGATGATTTCGGAATTGTAGACGAACTGAGCGCCGAACTCGCCGTTCTTGCGCGATACGATCTTGAATTTGTGCGGCAAGTAAGCCTCCCGGATTGAATCGTTTTTGCCGTGGCGACTGTAACCGACTTGTCACCGAATGGAAGATGCTTGTTGGAACTGAATAGATGCATGTTTCTTCTTCGGAAGCGTGAGCTTGCAATGGGCAGCTTGACGCGGCCGGCCAATCCGGAGAGAGCTTCGTCCAAACGCGGGAACCCTTAGCATCATGCCCACAGTCGCCCCTCTCGATCTTGACGGATATTGCCTCTTTGCCGGCTTTGTCGGCGAGGTGCCGGTGTTCGCGCTGGCCGACGGCACGGTGCACCGGCTCGATCGCGGTCATCACGCCGTTCAGATGCATGACGGCACGGCCTGCGCGGTTCTGGCGCGCGACGGCAAGGCACTGATCACCGGCGGCGAAGACGGGCTGGTGCGTGCGCTGAACGCCGAGGGTACCGGCGGCGAGATCGGCTTTGCCGGCAAGAAATGGATCACCGCGCTTGCAACCGGGCCGCATGGCGCGGTCGCCTGGGCGACGGGGCGGACGGCTTTTGTGCGCACCGGCGACGGGACGGAACGGGAATTTGCCGAACAACGCTCCATCGAAGGGTTGGCGTTTGCGCCGAAGGGGCTGCGGTTGGCGGCCGCCCGCTACAATGGCGTTTCGCTCAACTGGGTGGCAATACCGGGCGAGCCGGTGGATCTGGAATGGAAGGGCGCGCATACGGACGTGATGTTCTCGCCGGAAGGCAGATATGTGGTCACGACCATGCAGGAAAACGCCCTGCATGGCTGGCGGGTCGCCGACGGGAAGCACATGCGCATGTCGGGCTATCCAGCCAAGGTGAAGAGCTGGTCGTGGTCGGCGAAAGGAAACTGGCTGGCGACAGACGGCGCGCCCGCCGCGATCGTCTGGCCGTTTGCAGGCGAGGATGGCCCGATGGGCAAGGCGCCAATGGAACTGGGGACACGCGGCGACGCGATGGTGACGGCGGTGGCCTGCCATCCGCAGGAAGAGGTTGCTGCGATCGGCTATTCGGACGGTGTGGTGCTGGCCGTCCGGTTCGCCGACCGCAAGGACATCCTGTTGCGCCGCGAGGGCAAGGGGCCGATCAGCGCGATCGACTGGGATCGTGATGGCTACCGCATCGCTTTCGGCTCGGAAGCCGGCGACTGCGGCGTGATCGACATTGCGGGCTAGAGCCGATTCTGCAGCCTTTCCAACTCGTGATAGGATGAGCGGCAATTCAACACGCGATACCGGGAGCCCCGCATGGGACTGGGCGAGCGTCCGCAGCCGGACAGGCCGCAACGGCAGGTAGCGCTGCAATTCCGCGTCGAGAAGCCGCTGAAAGACCGGCGCCCCATGGGCAAGGATATCTCGGCGCTGGCGGTTGTCGGCAACACCTTGTTTTGCGCCAGCGATGAATATGCATCGCTGGAGAGACTGGTGCTGGATCCGGCGACCGGCGACTTCGGATCGCACGAGACTTTCCGCATCGCCGATTTCTTCGATCTGCCGGACCGGCGCAAGGATGAGCTGGACATCGAGGGACTGGCGATCGCCGACGGCTATCTGTGGATCAGCGCATCGCATGCCAAGCGCCGCCGTCCGCCGCGTGACAAAGACCGCAAGGTCGGCGACATCGCCAAGCCGAAATGGGACGGTAATCGCGGCGTGCTGGGTCGGGTGCCGCTGGTCGACAAGGGCAATGGGGTATTCCGGCCGAAACGCAGGACCAAGGCACCGGGCAACAGCAAGTGGCGATCCGCGGCGGCCATCATCGACCGCGAAGACGGCGAGGGTGGCATTCGCGGGCTGGTCGAAAAAGACCGGCTGCTGAAGCCGTTCATGAACGTCCCGGCCAAGGAAAACGGCTTTGACATCGAGGGGCTGGCCGTGGTCGGCAAACGGGTGTTTCTTGGGCTGCGCGGGCCGGCTGTCGGCGGACGCGCGCTGATCGTCGAACTGAAGCTGAAACCGGGTGGCAAAGGCGGGTTGAAGCCGGGCAAGATCGACGGCGAGCACTACCGTCTGCATGCCTTCGATCTGGGCGGCTACGCGATGCGCGACCTGCTGGTCAGGGACGGGCGGCTCGTGATCCTTACCGGCCCAACCCAGTCCATCGAGGGATATCAAAGGGTAATCGTGACGGACGTGCCGAAGAAGAAAGCGCGCATTCTCGGCCGCACGGCGCTCGCAACCCTGATCACACTCGATCTGCTGGAGGGGTGCGACCGGGCCGAGGCCATCGCGCCCATGCCGGGCGGCGACGGGCTGCTCGTCGCCTATGACGCGCCCTGTCCGCGCCGCTACGACGAGGAACGGCACCGGCTTGCCGCCGACGTGTTTCAGGATTGAATGGTGCCGATCAAGGCTGGGTTGCTTGGCTGACTGACTGATCGCAGGGCGATCTGTCCGGACCTGAAGGGTCTAACCGGTGGTCACAAGCCGGTAGCCGACATCGCAGGTGTCCTGGTCGAGCAGCGCGCCGTAGCGTTTCTCCCAGGCACCGCTGTCGAGATCGGCCTTGAGCCGGGCGAGACCTTTGTCGGCTGCATCACCGATCGCCCAAAAGGACGACATGGCGGCGCGCACTTTGTCGTCGAGATAGGCCTGCGGTCGCCGCCAGTAGGCGTAGAGAAAGCCATCGGTGCAATCGTGCGGCACCGGCACAGGCGCGATATCGACCGCGCCAAGCCATCCCGCATAGTCGGCGATCTGCGGCATCTGGGCGTCATCAAGGGCGGCGAGTTCGGGAAAGTAGTCAATCAGCCAGGCGCCGCGATGGGCTGGATCGAAGGTCAGGAGCACGATGCGGCCGGTCGCCACCCGGCGCATCTCGGCGCAGCCCTTCGCCCTGTCCGTCCAGTGATGGACCGTGTTGACCCCCATGACCGCGTCGAAGGCCTTGTCGTCGAAAGGCAGATCCTCGGCCACACCCTGGATGACGAGCGCTGCCGAAGCCGGCCGCTGGCGGATCATTTCCGTGGACGGCTCGAGCGCGGTGACGATCTTGCCCGCCGGCTCGTAGGACCCCGCGCCGGCACCGACATTTAGGACGGTGCGCGCATCGTCAAGCGCGCCTTCGATGAGGGCGCCGATGCGCGGATCGGGCTTGCGCAGATTGGCGTAATCGACGCCGATGGTGTCGTAGGTGAGGGGCATGGCGCATGCATAAGACAGACCGTGCCGCCGCGCCAGCGCCGTTCGCCCTGCGGCAGGCAAGATGCGGCCGGGCACTGTGACCGTGTGCACACCAGGAACCCAACGGCGCGCCTAACCTCTTCCCATAGACCCAACACCAAACCGCAATGAGGAGAGCATCATGAAAAATCTTGCCAAGTGTCTGACCGCCATTGCAGCGATCGCCATCTTCGCCGCACCGGCAACCGCCGGTAACTTCAAGCTCAAGAACGGCGGTGGGCAGACCGTCGGCGGGTTCTCCTCCGGACAGCAGAACCGCAACGCGGCGAAGGATGACACCTATCCGACACCGGGTGCTGCGGCATCGGCCTGTGGCGGCATGGGCAATGTGGGCATGATCTACGATCCGTCGCCGGACGGGCCGAAGAACCGCGTCTATTTCTGCGCGGAGGTCTGACCCCGGCGCCGCGCCACCGAAGAACTCGAACACTCACCCCCGCCGCATGGGAGAAGATGCGGCGGGGGTGAAAGCAGTCAGGCGGTAAAGTGGAGAAAGGCCCGACTGCCCGTGTCACGGCGGCCCGTCGCGACGACCATGCCGGCGGTGCCATCAAGTGCGCCCTCGGCAAGTTCGAGGGCGAGAAAGCGCTCGCGTTCGACCGGGCCGGGAAGGACGAGCGTGGTGGTTGCAGCCGCCGAAAAACCAAAGCGCTCGTAATAGGGCGCATCGCCGACCAGCAGGATCGCGGCGTGGCCGAGGCGGGTGGCTTGGGCGATGGCATGGCGCATCAGCGCCGCACCGACGCCCCCGCCCTTGCGCACCGGATCGACGGCAAGCGGGCCGAGTATCAATGCCGGAACCGCGTGGCCGTCGCGGTCGACGTCGGCGGCGATATTCCAGAGCCGCACCGTGCCGACCAGCGTGCCGGCGCGGTCATGGGCGGCAAGCGCCAGCCCCTCGGCCGGCAGCCTGCAGGCGCGCAGCCGGTGCGATGTTCTGGCGGTCCAGTTCGCGCCCATCGCGCGGGCAAGCAGAGCGTCGCGGGCAGCAACATCGACCGCGCGCTCGAGCGAAATCGTGACGGCTTCGCCGTCAACGGCGATCATGGTCATGGCCGTGATCCCGTGCGCCGTCAGATGACGTAGGAGCGCAGCGGCTCGAAGCCGTTGAACGCGACCGAGGCATAGGTGGTCGTATAAGCGCCCGTGCCCTCGATCAGCACCTCGTCGCCGACGGTCAGCGTCAGCGGCATCGGATAGGGCGTTTTCTCGTAGAGGACATCGGCGCTGTCGCAGGTCGGGCCGGCCAGCACGCAGGGTTCGGCGGCGTCGCCGTCGCGCGGCGTGACCACCTGATAGCGGATCGCCTCGTCCATGGTCTCGGCAAGGCCGCCAAACTTTCCGATGTCAAGATAAACCCAGCGCACGTCGTCATCTTCGGATTTGCGCGACACGAGGACGACTTCAGACTTGATGACGCCGGCACTGCCGACCATGCCGCGGCCCGGCTCGATGATTGTTTCCGGGATGTCGTTGCCGAAATGGGTGCGCAGCGCGTCGAAGATGGCGCGGCCATAGGCCTGCGCCGACGGCACGTCCTTGAGGTAGCGCGTCGGGAAGCCGCCGCCCATATTGACCATCTTCAGGCGAATGCCCTTGTCGAGCATGGCCTCAAAGACAGCGCGGGCATCGGCGAGCGCCTTGTCCCACGCATCGAGGTCGGTCATCTGGGAGCCGACATGAAAGGACACGCCGTAGGCGTCGAGACCGAGGCGGGCAGCCTGGGCCAGAACGTCGACCGCCATTGCAGGCGCGCAGCCGAATTTGCGCGACAACGGCCATTCCGCCCCCTCGCCGTCGGTCAGCACACGGCAGAAAACGCGGGCGCCGGGCGCGGCGCGGGCGATCTTCTCGACCTCCTCGACGCAATCGACCGCAAAAAGCCCGATGCCGAGCTCATGGGCGCGGGCGATATCGCGCTCCTTCTTGATGGTGTTGCCGTAGGAGATGCGGTCGGGGGTGGCGCCGGCGTTGAGCGCCATCTCGATCTCGGCCACCGAGGCGGTGTCGAAAGACGAACCCATGGAAGCCAGCAGGCGAAGAATTTCGGGCGCGGGATTGGCCTTGACGGCGTAGAAGATGCGGCTGTCCGGTAGCGCTTTCTCGAAGGCGCGGTAGTTCTCGGCGACCACGTCGAGGTCGACGACGAGGCAGGGCGACGCCGGGCGTCGTGTGGCGAGGAAGTCGTGGATGCGTTCGGTCATCTTGGCGATCCCAATCAACAGGTTCGGTGCAGCAAGGCTGCGCAAAACAGGTCCGGAACCGCGCACGGGCGACGCGCATGCGCCGGCCCTAGCGGAACCGCGTGAACAGTCAGGCCGGCGAGGCGGCCTTGATTGCCATTGATTGGCGGGATGCTCCGACCGCACGTTTGGCAAGGATGGTTAGCGTCTCTCAACTACCCCGGCGTTTGGACCGCCAGACGAGTGATCGATAGACCCGACCGTCGTTGCTTTGAGATGTCCTCGCTTGTCCGGTTGGCCGGGAAGCGACCGGAGGGGTTAGCTCCGGGTACCTTACCTTTCCCCTCACCAATTCGAGGGGACGGCGGACACCCACAGGCACGTGCGACTTTGGGTGCGGCGCATATAGTCGAGGGTTGTCGCGAACGCAAGACGTTTTACGAGGGTGTTCTGAAAATCCCGCGGCGCGACTGTAGACGGCGCGTAAACCAATAATACCAGCGCTGCTTCCGGATCTGGTCTGTTTAATATAGGATTAATACATCGGATCAGCGGTTCATTTGCGTAAGAGCGAGGGCGTGAACATGAATATCGAGTCGATCCTTACAGATGAGGCACTCAAGCGCGAACTCAAGGAACGCGGCGAAGAGCTGCTCGGCAAGGCAGCGCGGGGCGACAGCGAGATGGGCCCGTTTGTCGAGAGTCTCGCGCAAGCGCCGGGCGTCGAATCCCAGTTGATGCCGGATATCGCCGAAACGCTCGCGCGCGCCGAGAGCCACAACTCCGAGTTGGATGGCGCGGGCATGACCGAAGCCATCATCATGCGCTTCGGACGGCCTTCGCTGCTGATCCGTGACGGAACTTTCGAGGTGCCGCAATCGGATACATGGCGGGCGCGTCTCGATCCGTTCCGCGATGTCATCGACGGGGCTATCGCGTCGGCTGGTCGGATCGAGCTCAAGGGACATCCGCGGTTCCTTTGGGTGGGCACGGGCTGGCTAATCGACGAGCAGACGATCATCACCAACCGGCATGTCGCGCAGGTCTTTGCCGACGAGATGAGCCAATTCCGGAAGCTGTTGCCCGGCCTCGATGTGAGCATCGATTTCTATGAAGAACACCAGCGGTCGCGCCAGTTGGTCGCTGCGGTCACCGATATCGTCCATGTCGAGAGCAATTCCGGTGTCGACATGGCGCTGTTGCGCCTCGACAAAAAGGCGGTCGCCAAGCTCAAACTGGTGCCTGTCGCCGTGGCCGACGGGATACGCGATGGCGCGACTATCGGGGCGATCGGATATCCTGCGCACGATCCGCGCAACGACGACGCCGACATGGCGCGCATTTTCCGCGACGTCTACGACAAGAAGCGGCTCGCCCCGGGGCATGTGAAACCGGTCAGAACGCCGGCGCGGACGTTTGCGCATGACTGCACCACGCTCGGCGGAAGTTCCGGGTCCGTGCTGATCGATGTGGAAAGCGGCTGCGCGGTCGGCCTGCATTTCGGTGGCCGGGAGGGCGACAAGAACCTTGCCGTCGAGGTGTCGGCGATCCGCGATGTTGCCGCCAAGAACCGGGTGAGCGTCCGGGGCTGTGAAGTTGGAGGCGGGAGCGGCGGACGCGCTGGCTACACCGAAACCGAGAGCCCCGCCTCGCTCGATGATCGTGAAGGCTATAATCCGCAGTTCCTCGGCGGTGGCAAGACGGTCGAGGTGCCGATGCCGGCGCTCAACGCGTTGCAGATGCGCCAGGCCGCGAAGCTGGAAGACGATTCGATCGAGCTGAAATACACGCATTTCTCGCTGGTCATGAACGCCGAGCGGCGGCTCGCTTTCTTCACGGCGGTCAATATCGACGGCACCGATCTCTGGCACAAGAAGCGCAAGGGCGACCCCTGGCAGACCGATCCGCGCATCCCCGAGGATGCCCAGGTCGACAACGCGCTCTACACACGCAACGATTTCGACCGCGGCCATCTGGTGCGCCGCCTCGACCCGGTGTGGGGTGACAAGAGCGCCGCCAAGGTGGCGGAGAAGGACACGTTCTACTACACGAACGCCGCACCTCAACACAAAGACCTCAACCGCAAGATCTGGCTGAATCTCGAAGAGCATGTGCTCGGCAAGGCCGAGGACCGGGATGCCCGTATCTCCGTTTTCGCCGGGCCGATATTCGGCTCGTCGGATCCGCGCTCGAAACGCAGCGGCCTGGAGGAAATCGGCATTCCCCTCGGTTTCTGGAAGGTGATCGCCTCGATCGGCCGGACCCGACGCGGACGGATGGAGTTGCATTCACAGGCCTTCGTCATGTGGCAGTGGGACATGTTCGGCGAGGCCGACCTCGAACTGATATTCGGCGACCGGTTCGAGACCTACCAATTGGCGGTCAGCGACCTGGAACGGCTGACCGGGCTCGACTTCTCCGAAAGGGTGCGCGACGCCGATACCTACGAGAAGCCGCCCGAGGCGGAGACGGGCATCGAATCGGTTGCCGGCGGCCGTCCAGGACCGCGGGTCCGGCTCGAGGCGATCCAGTCGCCCGACCAGATCATCGCCTGACGCGCAAGCGGACCGGCAGGGAGAGCGGCAGATGGCCCCGGTAACTGACGCCAAGGCGGATATTCCGGATCAACGCGACCAGCTTTACAGGCCCTCGCTGAACGCACTGCGCGCCGAAGTCGATCCGCGCAAGGCCGACAATTGCTGGTGGGAGCCGGGGCGCGTCCGCGATCAGGGGCAGGAGGCGTCATGCACCGGGCATGCGCTGGCGGCGGCGATCGATCACCTGCTGGCGCTGGAATGCGTCGAGGGCGGCGGACGCGAGAAGCCCGGTTCCGACGCCTTGCTCATACCCTATGCCAGCGCCCGGATGATCTACGGCAACGCACAGTTGCACGACGAGTGGCACGGCGAGGGTTACAGCGGGTCGTCCCTTCGCGGCGCGATCAAGGGCTTTCACCACAATGGCGTCTGCTCGATTCGCACCGCCAATGACGTATTGCAAAAGGCCGGTCACGATCCGAAAGCCATCGCAGATGGCGACAAGCGCTGGTGGTG
Organism: Oricola sp.; assembly: GCF_965230365.1. Classification (GTDB taxonomy): domain Bacteria; phylum Pseudomonadota; class Alphaproteobacteria; order Rhizobiales; family Rhizobiaceae; genus Oricola. The sequence goes on from NZ_OZ246003.1 coordinate 1,103,663, forward strand.
GCACACCAACTCGGCGATTGCCGAGGAGGCGCGGCATGCGGTGCTCGGCGCCTATTACCGCGTGCGGCCGCAATTGACAGACATGCATTGCGCGGTTTCGGAAAGCCGGGTTCTGGCGGTAACCGCACGCATTCACGATGGCTGGATCCGGACGGATGATGAGAGTGTCATCCCTTTCGATCCGGCTCTTCGCGAGGACGAAGAGCGGCCGAGTTATCACGCCTTTCTGGTGATCGGCTACACGCCGCGCGGCTTCCTCGTGCAGAATTCGTGGGGTCCCGGATGGGGTGACGGTGGTGTCGCGGTGTGGACCTATGAGGACTGGTCGCGCAATGTCGCCGATGTCTGGGCGCTCAGGCTGGCTGCGCCATTGCCGGATGCGTTCCGTTACTCGGTCGGCCTGCAGGGCGTGGCCGGCGTTGCGGGATCGGGCGAAAAGGCGATGCGGTCGACACCGACGCGGCTCGACGTGCTCGGACACCTGCTGCCGATCGTCGACGGCAGGATGCAACGCTATGGCCCGTTCCACCACGACCAGCGGACCATCGCCGAAACGATCCGCATCATCAACAACCGGCACAGCGACGAGAAGCAGGAAGAAACCGGGAAACGGCTCGCGAAGGACGGGACCTCCCACAAGCTGCCGGCGGAGGATCTCAAATACCGTCACGTGCTGATCCATTTGCTGGCCGGCGGGCGCGACAACGAGGCGGCCGCGCGCTATGTGCGGGCCATTCATCCGGTCTATCGCGAGAACGGCATCTACCCGGTCTTCTTGCTATGGGAATCGGAGCTGCACGACCAGTTGCGCAAACAGGTCGATCAGGTGATCGAAACGGTCGGGGCGCGTTCGCATGCGGCGGGGCCACAGCGCGAACGCATGATCGCCCGGTTGGCGGAGATCGAGGCTGCTGGGCTGACCGGGCGGCTGCGGCGCGAACTGGAGCGGTCGATCCGCCGGTTCTTCTACGTGATGGTTCCCGGCCGGGAAGCCGGGCCGGGCGGAATGCCGGACGAGATGAAGCTGCGCAATGCCGACGGGATCAGCGTCATGGACGGATTGTTTTCCGTGCTGCACGAACGCCATCGCGCCGGCACCCTGTCCTACCATCTCGTCGGGCACGATCTGGGCGCGCGCTTCGTAGCCGAACTGCTGTCGACGGCGTCCGAGGACGACCATGCCCACATCCCGGTATTTTCGACGCTTCATCTGGTCTCGCCGATGATCGAGCGGCGGCGGTTCATGGAGAAGGTGGTGCCGGCCCTGGCCCGGTCGGGAGAGGGGAAAGTCAATCGCAAGGCGAAGCGGCGCGAGGCTGTCGTCGAGGAGACGACGTTGTGGTGCCTCGACGAGGATGCCGCCCGGCTCGACTCGTTCAATCCGGACTATCCGTTGAACTGGCCGAATTTCTGGGCGCGCGTGCTTGGCGTCATGATCAGCCGGGAGATGGCCTTCGCACGCGGCGAAGGCGGGACTGGCTACCGCAGGCCGAAATCGACCTTCGAGGAAATCGAGAAAAAGGACGATTTTCCGATCATGAAGTCGCTTGCGCTGGTCGACTATGCCGAGGACGCCGTCAACGAGGCCGTGCGGATGGGCGCCCGCATCCGGCTCGAGAAACTCACCGTCGCGGGCCAGGACGGTGCGATGGTCGAGCACGGCACGATGGATGGAACGCGCGAGATCATCAACAGGTTGCTCACCGACATCCTCGGCGAAGACGGTGTAAAACGGGGCTTTACGAAGCTCGATTGGCAGTTGAGCCGCTGACTGACCTCGCGGATACTCTGCCCGTCTGTATACGATGCTGAGCGACGGGAAATTGCTTGACCGAATTCGCCTGTTCCGCAAAAATCGCGCCGGTTACATTGTTTCACCGGCAGTAATAGCTTTGCAAGATACGTCCCAGACCTCGAACTGGAGCATGGTGCATACCGCAGCGCGAGAGTTCAGGACTTTCGGCGTTGGCGCCGCAAAAACCGGCACCCATACGATCGGTGATATGTTCGCGGCACACGTCCGGTCCGCGCATGAAGCTGACTTTAAAATGCTGTCGAACTGATCCTTCGAGGTCCGGGCAAACAAAATCGCGCGCGCCTGCGCGAAACGCTGCTGCGACGCGACGTGGCCCGCATGCTGGCGATCGACGCGTCCCAGTTGAACATCCATCTGATCGAGGATCTGGAATACCTGTTTGAGGCGAACCGCTACATTCTGACGGTTCGGAGACCGCTTTCCTGGCTTCGGTCGTTCGTTGATGACAGTCTGCGGCGCGACGTGACCGATATTGTCATGCGGTATCGCCGCTACCGTTTTGGTGCGCCTGATGGGCACGCCCCTGCCGAGCGCGTGCTGGCCGATCATGGCCTGCATACGGTGTCCGGCTATCTGCGGTTTTGGCAATGCGCCGTCGAGTTCGTTCTTGCCGTCGCGCCGCCGGAGCGGCTCATCATTGTGGAAACCGACCAGATCGCGAACCGGGTCGGTGAGATCGCACGGTTCGTCGGGCTGGATGACATCGCTCCCCATTTGAGCGCGCCGCATGCCCATGCCAACTATCAGCGCTCCGGTGTGGTCGAACGCATCGACAGGGATTTCCTTATTGAGCAGTGCGAGGAAATCTGCGGTGATACGGCAAGGCTGGTCATGCCGGGCTGGTCGGCGGCGGCGGAAATGGCTCGGATTGCCGGCGGTTTGCCGATACGCTGACACAGCGCGGCGATACAAGCCCGGCTGGTCGGCGCGTGCCGGTGCGGGTTTGACCGGCTGGCGGCAAATCACGTTACATTTCAGCGATGTGAATGCCGCCGTTTACCGCAAAGAAGGATCGCATGGACACGTTGACGCGAATGCGGGCGTTCTTCGCCGTGGTCGAGAATGAGGGCTTCTCGGCGGCTGCAGCGCGAACTGGAGCAGTCGATCCGCCGCTTTTCCATGTCATGGATCCGGAGACCGTGCCGAGCGGATTGCCCCGCGAAATCAAGACGCGCAACGCCGACGGTATCAGTATCATGGACCAGCTATTCGCGTTGTTGCACAAACGCCATCGTGCCGGCACGCTGACCTATCACCTGGTCGGGAACGATCTGGGCGCCCGCATCCGGCTCGAGAAACTCACCCTTACGGGCGATGACAGCGCGATGGTCGGGCATGCGACGATGGACGAAACCCGCAAGGTCATCAATACGCTGCTTACCGACATCCTCGGCGAAGACGGCGTAAAACGGAGCTTTACGAAGCTCGATTGGCAGTTGCGCCGCTGACTGACTCTTCGGTTCGGCTGTCGGTTTGGAGACTAGGTTGCGCTGAGATAAAGTGCTTGACCGGTTTCATCGGAATCGCGAAAATCCAGCATTGTAGAAAGTGCATCCGGGTCGGGATAGGCACGCTGAAGTGGTACCAGTTTCCGGCCGAGCGCATGACGCATAGTGACGTACGAGATTTCAGGACATTCGGTGTTGGTGCGGCAAAAACCGGAACCCATACGATCGGTCAGATGTTTGCGGATCGCGTGGTTTCGGCGCATGAAGCCGATGCCGAGGAACTCATCGAACTGATCCTGCAAGGCAAGGGCGGGCAAGGTCGGGCCCGATTGCGTGAAGCGCTGTTGCGCCGCGATGAAGCTCGCAAGCTGACTATCGACGCATCCCAGCTGAACATCCATCTGATCGATGAATTCGAGCAATTGTTCAATGGCAATCGCTACATCCAGACCGTCCGGGGGCCGATTTCCTGGCTCCGCTCGATTATCGATGACAGCCTCCGGCGCCAGACGTCGGACGTCTGGATGCGGTATCGTCGCTACCGTTTCGGTGCGCCGGAGGGGCATGCCAGTGCCGAGAGCGTACTGGCCGAACATGGCCTGCACACGGTTTCAGGCTATCTCGGATACTGGCGGGACGCCGTCGAGACCGTTCTCGCTGCCGCGCCGCCGGATCGGCTCATGATCGTCGAGGTTGACTTTATCGCAGACAGGGCGGCCGAAATCGCGCGCTTTGCCGGGTTGGAAGCCGCCGCTCCCCATAGCAGTGTACCGCGTGCCTTCTCCAACAGGCAGCGTTTCGGCCTGGTCGAACGCATCGAGAAGGGTTTCCTGCTCGATCAGTGTGAGGAGATTTGCGGAAACACGGCAAGGCGGGTCATGCCCGAATGGTCGGCGACGGCCGACCTGGCGCGCGCTACAGGCGGTCTGCTCAGGCTGCGAAAGCGTCTATTCGGGCGATAGATGTGAGCATTGGGGCCAAGACTTCGACGCAATGCGGGAAAGCCGTGGCTTTGAAGAGCACGAAGACGAGTACGGGGACCAGATATCGCTTTTCCGGGCTTCGGGACGTGCTTAGTGGAATCCGGGTCAGTCGAACTGTTTCGGACAGCCATGAACAGAAAATCACGGCAGCATACTGCCGCCATGCAGCAGTATTACTCCGATGCCTTGAGCGATCTGGCTCCTGACGGGCGTCCCTACGCCTTGCTGGACTGGCCGAATCACAACAATGTTGGCGACAGCGCGATCTGGCTCGGCGAAATCGAGGCCCTGCGTTCTCTAACCGGGCGGGATCCGTCATATGTTGCGCACGAAACCCAACCGGTAGACGATCTGCCGCGCTATCTGCGCGCCGGCACAGTCTTCCTGCATGGCGGTGGCAACTTTGGGGATGTCTGGCCCGCCTATCACGCACCGCGTATCCAGCGCCTTGAGCTGTTGAAGGGTTATCGGATCGTCCAGCTTGCGCAAACGATCCATTATGTCGACCAGAAAATGGCGGACGAGATGGCAAGGGCGATCGACGCCCATGGGCGTTTCACACTGGTTGTGCGCGACCGGAAGAGCCTTGTCTATGCGCGCAGGCAGTTCGATTGTGATGTACGGCTGGCGCCCGATGCCGCCTACTGGATCGCGCCGGTCGGCAGCGTGAACGTACCATGCGAACCGGTTGTCGCGCTGATGCGCACCGACAAGGAGCGGGTCACTCATGCACAGGACGCGGATGGCCTGCGGGGTATCACGACAGTATTCGACTGGCCGCCAGAACAAAGAATGTCGAGATTTGACCGAAGACGGACGAAACACCGCCGCCTCTTGGCACTGCTGTCACGCGATCCACAAGCGGTAAAGCTTGCTATTGCGATGCGCAGGACAGAAGGACGACTGCGACATGGGCTCGACCTTCTGGCGCGAGGAGAGGTGGTACTGACCGATCGGTTGCACGGACACATCCTGTCGACGCTGCTCGGCAAGCCGCATGTCGTGCTGGACAACAGCTACGGAAAAACGACTTCCTATATCGAAAGCTGGCCAGATGACGGTTTGACGCATCTCGTCTCCGATTTTCACGCCGCGCGGCATCTACTTGCCGCCCTGCTGGAAGAGAAACGCGGATTTGCAGCCGACCGCGAACCGGCCGCAGTGTCATGGAGCGTGTCCTATCGCTCCGGAGCCTCCCGATGCGGGATTGACGGACCGGCGGCAAATCACGTTACATTTCAGCGATGTGAATGCCGCCGTTTACCGCAAAGAAGGATCGCATGGACACGTTGACGCGAATGCGGGCATTCATCGCCGTGGTCGAGAATGAGGGTTTCTCGGCGGCGGCGCGCGAAATCGGCCGCTCCAAGGCGCTATTGTCGAAATATGTCCGCGAGCTTGAAGACGAACTCGGCGCTTTGCTGCTGAACCGGACAACCCGCCAGTTCTCGCTGACCGAGGCGGGACACACCTATTACGGGCGCGCAGTCGAGCTGGTGCGCGAGATCGATACGCTGCAGGACATGGTGCGCGACAGCCGCGAGGGAGTGCGCGGGCGCATCAAGCTGTCGGCGCCTCGCTCTTTCTCGGACGCCAAGATCGGCCAGTGCCTGATCGACTTTGCGATCGCCAATCCGGAAATCGGACTCGACATCCACCTCGATGACCGTTTCGTCGATTTGGTGGAAGAGGGCTTCGACCTGGCGATCCGAATTACCGAACTGGAGGATTCCGGCATGATCGCGCGGCGTCTTGCGCCGTTCAGGGCTTTGATCGTCGCCACGCCGGAGACGATCGAGCGGCACGGTTTGCCGCAAACGCCGGAAGATCTGGCGTCGCGCCCCTGCATCATCGATACCAATGTCAGGCGGCGTGGAAACTGGGTACTGAAGTCGGCGGATGGAACGCCGACCGTGGTCAAGGTTTCCGGTCCGATGGAGGTCAACAGCCCGCTGACGGCGCGAGCGGCCGCGGTATCGCATCTCGGTTTCGCGCTTTGCCCGGACTTTGCGGTGCGCGACGACTTGAAAAGCGGTGCGTTGGTGGAGGTGCTGGAGGATTGCTTGCAGGGAGAGGCGGGCATATATGCGGTGTATCCGCATCGCCGCCACCTGCCCGGGAAGGTGCGGGCGCTGGTCGATTATCTCGCGGACTGGTTCAAGACCTATGAACACTAGAGCGTTTCGCCCATTGGTTTTTAACAGTCGCGTCACATTGCTGCCGGGTTTGTCCGGCCATGCCCTTAAGGCAATGGAAGGGGTGACAGAATGAATCGCGGCAAAGCCGCATATCCTGCTTTTGGACTGGCGCTGCTGATGGGAGCCGGCGCGGTGTCATCCGCTGCGGCGCATCCGCATGTGTTTGCCGAAGCGCGGCTGGAGGTTGCGGTCAGGCCGGACGGGCGCGTCGAACGGCTGCGCCATGTCTGGCGGTTTGACGAATTCTTCTCCTCGACGGTGCTGCTGGAATTCGATGACGACACCGATCTCATCCTCGACGAATCCGAGCGTGACACGGTGGCCGACGTGGTGTCGGAATCGATTGCGGAGTTCGGTTACTTCCAGCGCATCGATGTCGGCGGGCGGGACATTCCAGTCCGCCCGGTCAAGGACATGAAGGTGATCTTCCAGGACGGGCAGATGATCCTGTTCTTCACGTCCGAACCGGCGGAGCCGATTGCCGTCACCGATCAGCCGGTTTTCAACGTGTATGATCCGACCTTCTACACCGCCATCGAGTTCTACAGCGAAGACGAGATGGTGCTGGAAGGCGCGCCGTCGAATTGCGCGGCGACGATGATCGTGCCCGATCCGGACGAGGCGATCGCCCAGAACCAGCAATCGCTCACCGAAGCCTTTTTTAACGATCCCGCCGGTAACGACCTTTCCAAACTGCTGGCAACCCGCATGGAGATCAGTTGCCGATGAGCAAACTCCTGGTCCACAAGCTGGTCATCGCCGCCGGTGCTGCGGTGTTTCTTGCAGGCGCCGCGCATGCCCAGTCGTCGCTTGGCATCGGCTCCAGCGAAGCGTTCACGCAGCCGGCCGGCGGCTTTGCCGGTTTCTTCACCTGGATCAACGAGATGCAGCGTGGCTTCTATCGCGAGATGACCGACGCGCTTGGAAGCATGCGTGAGGATGGCAGTGCGGCGTGGATGCTGATCGTTCTGTCTTTCGCCTACGGCATCTTCCATGCGGCCGGTCCGGGCCACGGCAAGGCGGTGATCTCGTCCTACATGCTGGCCAACGAAACACTGCTCCGGCGCGGGGTGGTGCTGTCTTTCGTTTCGGCCTTCATGCAGGCCTTCTCGGCGATCGTGCTGGTTGGTGCTGCCTACCTCGTGCTGCGCGGCACGGCGGTTTCGATGACCGATGCGACGCGTTTCATGGAAGTTGCGAGCTATGCGCTGATCGCGCTGTTCGGCGCCTGGCTGCTGGGAATCAAGCTCGGTATCGGCAACCGGAAGGCAGCATCGCTGTCGGCGGCGGCGGTGGAGGCGCGTCATCACCACGCTCACCACGATCATGGCCACACGCATGCCGAACATGCGCATGAGCATCGTCACGGCCACGATCATGATCATGCCCACGAGCATCACGATCATGATCATGACCATGATCACCACGGCCACGCGCATGGCGAGGTCTGCCCGAGTTGCGGCCATTCCCATGCGCCGGACCCGGAGATGCTGAAAGGTCCGATGGACTGGCGCGCTGCCTGGGCCGCTGTCGTGGCTGTAGGCCTCAGGCCGTGTTCGGGCGCGCTGATCGTGCTGACCTTCGCGCTGTTGAACGGCATCTATGTGGGCGGCATCCTGTCGGTCTTCGCCATGGCGCTGGGCACGGCGATCACGGTTTCCGCGCTGGCGACGCTCGCCGTCACCGCCAAGAATGTCGCGTTGCGCGTCTCGGGCTCCGGTGTCATGTCGGCGCGGATGCACCGCGCCATCGAGCTTGGCGGCGCATCGCTGGTGATGATCCTCGGCCTGCTGTTGCTCGGCGGCGCGCTGGCCGGCGGGTTCTAGTCCTTGCGCCTGTAGCGGCCACGCAGCCACAGTCCCACGAATGGCAGGACAAGAACCGCCGCGATAACCGCGCCGGCGAGCCAGCGGTTCTCGCCGCCGACTGCGTTCATGATCGCCGGCAATGCGTAGACCAGCGCCGCAAAGCCGATGAAGATGATCGCTGCGGCAGCGATCGTCCGCCAATCGTAGCCATTGTTGTTTTCCGCCATCAGCCTGTCCACCCGCCATCGATCGGAATTGCCGTGCCGGTGGTAAAGGATGCCGCGTCGGAGGCCAGATAGACCGCCAGTGCCGCCACCTCCTCAGGCGTGCCGATGCGCCCCATCGGCTGGCGCTCGACGAAGCCCTGGCGCGCCTTGTCGACACTGCCGACCGTCTTGCCGAGTTCCTCGATGCGGCCTTGCAGCGACGGCGATTCAATAGTGCCGGGGCAGATGGCGTTGCAGCGGATCGACCGGCGGACGAAGTCCTGGGCGACCGACTTGGTCAGCCCGATCACCGCCGCCTTGGTGGTGCCATAGACATAGCGGTTGGGCGCGCCCTTGATCGACGAAGCGCCCGACGACATGTTGACGATCGATCCGGACGTGCCATTCGCCTCGGCCCTGGCGATCATGCCGGGCAGAAACGCCTGGATTGTACGGTGCATCGATTTGACGTTGAGGTCGAAGGAGAATTCCCAGGCATCGTCTTCGCAGTCGAGCACCGTGCCATGATGCACGAAGCCGGCGATGTTGGCGAGGATGTCGATCTCGCCGACCGATGCCGCATAAGCGTTGACGGCCGCCGTGTCGGTGACATCGAGCGCCTGTTTTCGCGCATCGAGCCCGGCGAGCTTGTCGATATCGAGGTCGGACGCATGGACGATCGCGCCCTCGGCGGCGAAGGCCTCGGCAATGGCGCGGCCGATCCCCTGTCCGGCGGCCGTGACGACCGCGATCTTGTTTTCCAGTTGTCCCGCCATGCGGTCTCCGTCGCTTGTCGGTTGCGGGCGCGATCAGCCGATCTGCCGCGCCATGTGCACCACGGTGCGGCTTTCGCGCCGCTCCTCGCGCTCGATAGCGAATCCAAGCCGGCGATACCAGTCCACTGCGGGATTGCGGGCATTGGTGATCAGGCGGATTGCCGGCTTGCCCCATGCGCGAGCCCGGTTCATCGTCGCGTCCATCATCGCGGTTCCGGCGCCGGAGCCGGCGATGCGCGGGTGGGTGGCGATCGATTCCAGATAGAGATCACCGGCGCGCGGACGCAGGATCAGCGCGGCGGCCGGACCTTCGGCATCGGCATGCAACCAGGTCTCGCATTCACTCAGCAGTTTCGCATAATCCCATTCAAGCGGAATCGGCTCGCTGTCGGTCGCCTGGCGGGTGCGCGCATAGGCGGCCTGCTGCAACGCGACGACCGTGTCGACATCGCGCGGATCGATGCGTTTGAGATGCAATGGTCCGGCGTCCATGGTGCGGACCGTCATGCCGGAGAGCGGCACTTTCTGGTTGCCGGCGGCATCGAAATTCGCCGGATCGAGCCAAGTCTCGAAGGCGAGGCGGTTAAGCGGCCATTCCCTGTCGATCATCGAGTACCAGGCGGTGTCGCGGTTGCCGTAGGGCTTGACCTCGGCCTGCCGAAACACGCCCTCGAAGGTGAAGCCGAAGCGCCGGGCGGCCCGGTGCGACGGCTCGTTCGGATTGTTCAGCTTCCACTCGTAGCGCCGGTAGCCGAGTTCGTCGAAGACGCGCCGCGCCATCAGATAATGGGCTTCGGTCGACGCAGGAGAGCGCGCCATCGCGGCGCCATGGGCGACACAGCCAACCTCTATGGAGCCGTTCTTCTCGTCGATGCGCATGTAGCTCGCCATGCCGAACGGGATATCCGTCGCAGGGTCGCAAAAAACGCAGGTGATGAAGGCGCCGCTGGCGTTCATAGCCTCGAGTTGGCCGGCAAGGTCCTGCCAGCGCATAAGTTGCGGCCAGCCGAAATGAAACAGCAGCTCGTTCGTCTTTTCGCGTCCGAAGGCCTCCCACAGCGCCGGGCCGTCGGCGTCCGCCACAAACGGCTTGATCGCGACATGGCGGCCGCGCATGCCTTCGGCGGTCGGGCGCGGGCGCGGAGTCCAGTTCGAAAGGTCGTGCATCGTTTTAGCCAAGAAGTTCAACCGATTGCGTTCTTGTAACGGCAGTGCGAGACAGGATCACGCGTTGAAATGTCCGGGAGACAAGATGTTGCACACAGTTGCCGCCTATGACCGGATCGGCGAAGAGAACGCATTCGCAGTGCTGGCGCGGGCCACCGAACTGGCGGCGTCAGGTCGCGACATCATCAATCTCGGCATCGGCCAGCCGGATTTTTCGACGCCCGGCCACATCGTCGAGGCCGCCGTCAAGGCGCTGCGCGACGGCCATCACGGTTACACGCCGGCAAATGGTATCCTGCCGGCGCGGGAAGCCGTTTGCCGCCGCACACTGGCGACAACGGGCGAGCAGGTGTCGCCCGACAATGTGATGATCATGCCCGGCGGCAAGCCGACGATGTTTGCGGCGATCACGCTGTTCGGCGAGCCGGGCGCGGAGATCCTCTATCCCGATCCCGGTTTTCCGATCTACCGCTCGATGATCGAGTTTACTGGCGCGACACCGGTGCCGGTGCCGGCGCGCGAGGAAAACGGTTTTGCCTTTTCGGCGGAAGAGACGCTGGCGCTGATCACCGACAGGACCCGGCTCCTGATCCTCAATTCGCCGGCCAATCCGACCGGCGGGGTGACGCCGAAATCGGAAATCGACGCGCTGGTCGCCGGGCTGGAGCGGTTCCCGGACGTGGCGATCATGTCGGACGAAATCTACGACGTCATGACCTATGAGGGCGAGGCGCACACCTCGTTGCTCACCTATCCGTCGATCCGCGACCGGCTGATCGTGCTGAATGGCTGGTCGAAGACCTGGGCGATGACCGGCTGGCGGCTCGGCTGGTCGATTTGGCCGGACGGGCTGATCGACAAGGTGCGCAAGCTGGCCGTCAATTGCTGGTCCTGCGTCAACGCGCCGGCGCAGCATGCCGGCATCGCGGCGATCGACGGGCCGCAGGATGCGGTCGAGGAGATGATGGCGGCCTTCGACGCGCGCCGCCGCATCGTGGTCGAGCGGATGAACATGCTGCCCGGTGTCACCTGCATAACGCCGAAGGGCGCGTTCTACGCCTTTCCGAATGTCGGTGCGACCGGGTGGAAGGCGAAGGAACTGGCGTCGGCGCTGCTGGAAGAGGCCGGCGTCGCGCTGATCGGGGGGCCGGACTTCGGCATTCTGGGTGAGGGCTACATCCGCCTGTCGTTTGCCAATTCGGCCGACAACATCGAACGCGCCGCGGACCGGATCGGGGCGTTTTTGGAGAGCAAGGCTTGAAACGCGGGGCTGTGGGCCAGTGTTCGGATTCGCCATAGTGCTTGCGTTGGATTGAGCTTTAGTTATACCAATATTTGGTATAATTTTCCTGTGAGAGGAATATCATGGCGAAGAACACATCCATGTCGCTCGGCGATCACTTTGCAGGTTTCATCGACGAACAGGTTCAGTCCGGCCGCTATGGCTCGGCCAGCGACGTCGTGCGCGCAGGACTGCGGCTGCTTGAAGAGCACGAGGCCAAAATGAAGGCATTGCAGGATGCCCTGATCGCAGGCGAGCGATCGGGCGATCCGCAACCATTCGACTTCGATGCGTTCAAGGCGCGTAAGCGCACTGAGTTTGGCAGCCATCAGAAGTGAACCGCGTTACCTTCTCTCCTGCAGCAATCGCGGACATCGAAGGGATTTGGGACTACACGGCTGAGTCGTGGGGCGCAGACCAAGCCGACCGGTATACGGATGACATTCGGGATGCATGCCACGACTTGGCCACAGGCCGGAAGCAAGGTCGCACGGTCGGCATTCGAGATAGCTATCTGAAATATGCGGTTGGCAGGCATTTCGTGTTCTTTGTGCCGACAGGTGACGGGATAGCCGTCATTCGAGTTCTTCACCAGCGAATGGATACGGAGCGGCACCTTTAGTCGCGCATCAAGCCACCGAAATTTCGGTCGGAACCACGCATTTGCGCATGGGCGATCCACGCAATTCTTGATGACCGGCGGCGCGTGCAAGGCCTATACGGTTCGCAACCACGAGAAAGGGTGCTGCCATGAACCCGCCTGAAGCCGATCCACGCCTCGTCCGCCTCGCCGGGGCGCTCTACCTGATCATCATTTTCTGCGGGATCAGCGCCGAATTGCTGCTGCGCGGTCCACTGCTTGCCGGAACGCCGGACGAGATCGCCAGGGCGCTCGCTGGAAACACCGGAATGCTCCGCGCCAGCCTCGTCGCCGATCTGGTGATGCTGCTGGCCGATGTCGCGCTGGCGATCCTGTTCTTCCACCTGCTGCGCCGCATTTCCGAACCACTGGCGCTTGCCGCCATGGTGTTCCGGCTCGGTCAGGCGGTGCTGATCGGGGCGAGCCTGATGGCGCTCGCCAGCGCGCCGGCGCTGCTGGCCGACGCGCCGCGCATCGCCGTGCACATGACCGAGTTGCACGCCATCGGCTACGATGTCGGCCTCGTGCTGTTTGCGGTCAACAGCGTGCTCATGGCTGTGCTGCTGTGGCGCTCTGCCGTTCCGAAGCCGATCGCCGGCGGCATCGCGGCGTCGGGCATCGTCTATGCGGCGGGGAGCCTGACGCGCATCGCGGCACCCGGCTTCGTCGCCGCAATCGAACCGGCCTATCTGGTCCCGCTTGTCGCCGAAAGTGCGCTGTGCCTCTGGCTGCTCATCCGTGCGCGGCTTTAAGCCCGCCGGTCCTGTCCGGGCAGACCAGCCCGCGGGAGACCACTTGAAGTGATTGTAGCCGCCGCGCTACTCGCCAAATTCATCGCAAGGGGAGAGATACGCCCCATGCGCGAAATCTATCCACCGCGCCCGAACCTCCCCTACAATCGCAATTGCCTTCTCACGGAAGTCTGGGTGCGCACCGGCTCACAGGGAGAGGGACGGTGCCTGATTGGGTGAGGAGTGTTCGACCGCAGGTCGGCCAATCGACAACGATTTGTCGATTGGAACGACGAACGCCCGAAGCGAAAGCGGAGGGCCGGTGGTCGATCACGCGGTGCCTTGCCTGGGTGATGAACCCCCAAGTCAGGGCGGCATGAAGCGGCGCGCGCAGTCTTGTTTTCCCGGACAGAGTTCCGGGCCGCCGACCGAAGCTGCAAGGTGAGGCCCATTCCGGCGCAGCCGGAGCAATCGATCCGGTGAATCGATTGCAGGGCCGAACGAGCGGGCGGTCCGAGGATCGCTATTACTATCTAGACGTTGCGATGCTTTGACCGCCCGTCTTCCAACTACGAGATAATCCGGCCTCAGGGAATGAGGCGCGGCGGCGATGCAGTGCGCCTCTAACCCAGCATCGGCAGAAAGGGCTGGCCGGATAGCGCCTGGACCAGCGTGTAGATGACGAACACCGTGTAAGCGGCGGCGGCGAGGCGGACCGCCAGCAGGCGCCTACGGTCGCTGAGTGTCAGCGCCACGAGGCCGGCCAGCGGCAGCGCGTGCATGGCGTGGGTCGCGAAGAAATGCGGCACGCGCAGATCGCCCGCATCGCGCAGCCAGCCCATCAGCCACAGGCCGTCGGCGTCCGATCCCGTGCCGCCGACCGCGTGGCCGGTCATCGATGCCAGGGTTCCGGCGGTAATCAGGGTCAGCGGCAGGTTCAGCGCCAGGCCGGTGACAAGCGCCTCCTTCACGGGCCGGGGCAGATCGGTTTCGCGGTTGCGGGCAATGCCCCAGGCATAGACCGCCGTTGCCGAGGTCAGAAGCGTGGCAAGCCCGCCCATCAGCCCGTAAAGCACGCCCAGCGCCGGCGTTGCGGTGTTGAAATGCGAGGATGTGCCGAGCGCGGCGGCGCCGGCAATCCAGGCCATCTCGGCGGCGATTGCGGTGATGACGGCTGTCGTGAACCAGCGATAGGCGCGCGACGCGCGGAACTCCGGCCGCAGCCAGCGGGCGAAGAACGCCAGCGTGGCGGTATAGACCGACAACGCCACCGCGAATTTGATCGGCTTGATCCAGATGTTGATGCCGAGATGGGTGCGCATGTCGATCAGCGCCGCCGCCGAAAAGGGGATGACGATCAGCGCCATGACGACGGCGGTTGCCATCATCGCCGGTTCGTCGCGGTAGAGACGGCGCAGGAAGCCGACGCCCGGGAGGTCCGGGGCAAACTGCCGGAGTGGTGCATAAGCGTCGGTCATCAAAGTACCTTTCAGTCGGCGGAAACAGGGGGATTGGTGGCGAATCCGGTGCGCGCGGTGCGCAGGATCATAAAGGCGAGCAGGCCGACGGGTCCGAACATGAAGGTCAGGAAGAGGCAGGGCACGACGAGCAGGAACGGTATCGCGGCGCGGCGGGCCGTGCGCACCTGCCACGCGCCGATGAACAGGTCGAAAGCGAGAAAGTGGATCCAGCCGCCCAGCAACAGCATCGGGGATTCGAACAGGGTGGCGACATCGACAAGCGATCCGAAGCCGCCCTCGGCGTTGGCCCAACTGGTCAGGATGATCGCGGTGTACCCGACTGAAAGGACAAGTGGGATGGCGATCCCGGAGACAAACTGGGTCTGACGGAGTGCCCAGGGGCTCGCCAGCAGGACGAGCCAGCCGACCATGGCCAGCAGGCTGGCAGCGGAGAATAGTGTTTCAGGGTTCATGGCTTTAACTTTACATTGTCTATATACGCAAAATGATATCCAAACTGACATTGTCAAGTCGAATTTTGACAAAATACCGGCAGGTCGTTACGCTCGGTGCATGGATCCGCTAGAAATGAAAACGAAATCAAAAGCCTATCACCATGGCGATTTGCGCGAAGCATTGCTGGCCGCCGCCGAACAGGAGCTGATCGAGAAGGGTGCCGACGCCTTCTCGCTGCGCGGAACGGCGAAACGGGCGGGCGTGAGCCACGCGGCGCCGGCGCATCACTTCAAGGACACGATGGCATTGCTCAATGCGCTGGCCGCAGTCGGCTTTGCGCGCTTGACGATGTCAATGAAGGAAGAGCAGCAACGGGCCGACCCGGGCAAGCGGGCGCAATTCATCGCCTCAGGCGTCGGCTATGTCCGTTTCGCGCTCGACAATCCGGAAATGCTGCAGCTTATGTTCGGCACCGCGCGCCGCAGCAGCAATGACCCGGAGCTGGCGCGCAATGCCGAGGCCGCCTTCTCGGTGCTGGTCAATGCAGTCGGCAATGTGCGTGGCACGCATGTCTTCAAGACGGAGGAGGGTTGGCGCGATGTCGCCGCGAGCTGGTCGATGGTGCATGGCTATGCGCAGCTGGTGATTTCGGGCAAGCTCGGCTTTGTGGCGCGGCTTGACCTGGAAGAACAGAGGAACCTGATCGAGGATCTCGTGGCGCGGGCTTTGCCGGAACACTGAACGCGCGACTTGCGCCAGACAAACAAAGCGGGCGATCTTCTGGAAGATCGCCCGGCTTCTCAAGACCGCAGAGGGAGGAGCTGTCGGTCCTGTATGCCACCACTCGTACAAGGCTGGCACGAATCAGTGAATCAATTGTTAACATTTTAACGATTGCGCGTCATTGGCTGCAAACCGGGCCGAAGATTTAAGTTGATGTGTGTTGCCTAGATGCCACAATCTCGCCACAGTTTGTAATCGTTCCGGCTAGACAGCCGCATTGCGACGCTGCGGCAAGTAAGCGAGGTTTCGCCGTTGCTGCAATGCTTTGGCGGAGTTCGCGAATAACTGTCGGGGATTATCCGGCGCACCGTGTCGCCGATGAAGTTGCTTGACCGCAGCGGCGTGGGCCGGCGTCGGAGCGCCGGCCCTGCCATTGTCGCATCACCGGTTGGTGATGATTTCCGGGCCCATCAACGCGTAGGGCAGTGCGGTCGAGAGGGCCGGTACATAGGTAACGATGACCAGGAAGACGAGCAGCACGGCCACGAAGGGCGCGGCTGCCCGCACGACCTGGATCAGGCTCATGCCGGTGATACCCGAGGTCACGAACAGGTTCAGACCGATCGGCGGGGTTATCATGCCGATTTCCATGTTGACGACCATGATGATGCCGAGATGGATCGGATCGACACCCAGCTCCATTGCGATCGGAAACACGACCGGCGCAACGATCAACAGCAAGCCCGACGGTTCCATGAACTGGCCGCCGATCAGAAGCAGGATGTTGACGGCGATCAGGAAAGTGAACCAGGTGAAGCCGGCATCGACCATCAGGTCGGTGATGGTCTGCGGAATGCGCTCGGCGGTCAGCACGTGGGCGAACAGCAGCGCGTTGACGATGATGAACATCAGCATGATGATCGTCTTCGAGGAGTCCACCATGACCTTGCGGGTATCCGGGTGGAAGAAGGTGCCGACGAAGTGGCGGCCCATCATCGTGAGGTTGCGGCCCCAGACCGGCAGACCGGCGGCCAGGTTGCGCGGCAGGTTGGCGACGCTGGTTTCCGGATCGCGCCACATCGCATAGGCGACGAAGATCGCAAGCGAAAAGGCGAGACCGACCCAGGCGCGGCCGGACGCGGTGACGTTTTCCCAGTCGGCGGTGACGAAGAAGGACAGCACCATCCAGACAAAGAAGAAGGCAAGCGCGTAGACCGTTGCCGAAAACCCGATGCGGGCCGGCGTGTAGTTCTGCTGGTCGACTTCTTCGCTCAGCCAGCGGCGCTCGCGCATCGGACCCATGTCGCGGTAGATGAACAGGGCAATGAAGAACGCGTAGACTGCGGCGACAGCGGCTGCCTCGGTCGGCGTGAAGACGCCGCCATAGATGCCGCCAATGATGATGATGATAAGGAACAGGCCCCAGCCGGCCTCCTTGCCGCCCTTCAGGATCTCGCCGAAGCCTTTCCAGTCTTCGGCCGGCAGGTTGCGGCGGCGCGCGATGACATAGATGGCGATCATCAGCATCAGGCCGGCCAGCATGCCAGGCAAAACGCCGGCGAGGAACATCCGGCCAACCGAAACATTGGTTGCGGCCGCGTAGACGACCATGACGATGGATGGCGGGATGAGAATGCCCAGCGTGCCGGCATTGGCGATGACGCCGGCAGCGAACTCCTTGGAATATCCGACCTGGCGCATGCCGGCGATCGCGATGGTGCCGATGGCGACCACGGTTGCCGGCGACGAGCCGGACAGCGCGGCAAACATCATGCACGCAAGCACCGAGGCCATCGCCAGACCACCGCGGAAATGGCCGACGGTGGCGATCGAGAAGCGGATGATGCGCCGGGCGACGCCGCCGGTCGACATGAAGGCCGAGGCGAGCACGAAGAACGGGATGGCGAGCAGGGTGTAGTTTTGCGACGCGGTGAAGAGCTGCAGCGCCACCGACGACATGGAATCGCTGGAGAAGAAGGCGATCACGATGATCGACGACAGACCGAGCGATACCGCGACCGGCACGCCCAGAAACAGCAGGCCGAGAACGAGAATGAAGAGAATTGCGGTTTCCATGGCCGGGCCTCAGTCAATCAGAACGTTCTTGTTTTCAGCGACGAGGTCTTCCGCCTCATGGCCGGCAATGACCAGTTCACGGCTTCCCGTGATGATCTCGATCAGAGCCTGGACACTGCGGAAAAGGAACAGCGACAGACCGATCGGCAGCATGAGATAGGCGACCCAGCGCTGGACGCGTTCCTGCAGGCCGAAGGTCTCCTGGACCCAGACCGGATAGCGCAAATCGTCCAGACCGGTGCCGAGGTTGTACATCAGCGTCCAATAGCCGATGGCGCCCGACTGGCGGTAACTGTTGATTTCCTTGCCACCAAGGAAGGACAGCCAGCCGGCATGCAGCAGCATGGCGGCATAAAGCACGCAGCACAGCGCGCCCAGAATGGCGGCGGCGCGGAACAGCGGTTGCGGCAGAATGCGGATCAGCGCGTCGACACCCAGATGCATGCCTTGTTTTACGCCATAGGCCATGCCGAACAGGATCAGCCAGGCAAACAGGATGCGGGTCAGTTCGAGTGCACCGCTCCAACCGGTGTTGAAACCATAGCGGGCGACGACCTGGGTGAAAGAGACGATGGTGATCGCTGCCAGCAGGATTGCAATGATGCTCTCCTCCAACTGGTTCACCGCGTCCTTGTTCCAGCGTTCGGCCAGGAACAAAAGGACGATCAGAGCCACCAGAAGAAACGACGGCCAGAAAACTTCCATTGGATATCTCCCCCACTAAGGTCGGCGTACCGGTGCTCCGGTATGCGCTGAACTTGACCGGCGGCCCCTCGAGGAGCCGCCGGTTCTTGCCAGTCGGTCAGGAACCGTTGGACGCGACAGCCGCGTCGATCAGGTCCTTGCCGATGTCGCCTTCGAACTTCTCCCAAACCGGCTTCATCACCGATACCCATGCAGCGCGCTGCTCGGGCGTCAGCTCGCGCACCGTGGCACCGCCCTCGATGATGTTCTTGCGGTTGTTGGCTTCCTTCTCGGCCACCTTGGCGTTGGCCTCGTTGGTGACCTGTTCGACAATCGACAGGAACTGGGTGCGAACGTCATCGTCGAGGCCAGCCAGCCAATCGGTCGACGTAACGAGCAGGTAGGCCAGAAGCTGGTGGTTGGTTTCGGTGATACCGTCCTGCACCTCGAAGAACTTCTGGGTGTAGATGTTCGACCAGGTGTTCTCCTGACCGTCGACAACGCCGGTCTGCAATGCGCCGTAGACTTCCTTGAAAGCGAGCTTCTGTGCCGAAGCGCCAATGGCTTCGATCATCGCGACGGCGACGTCGGAGGTCTGGACGCGGAACTTCAGGCCGTTGGCGTCGGTCGGTGCGACGAGCGCCTTGTTGGCAGAGAACTGCTTGAGGCCGGACGACCAGTAGCCGAGGCCGGTGTAGCCGGAAGATTCGGTAGCTTTCAGCAGTTCCTTGCCGGCGTCGCTATTGCCGAAGGCATCGACCGCATCAAGGCTGGCGAACAGGAAAGGAAGGTCGAACAGGCGATACTTCTTGGTGTAGGCCTCGAACTTGGCGAGCGATGGTGCGGCAAGCTGGACGTCGCCAAGCAGCAGCGCTTCCATCACCTTGTCGTCGTCATAGAGCGTTGAGTTGGCGAACACCTCCATGCAGGCGGTGCCGTTCATTTCTTTATTGACGCGTTCCGCCAGCAGCGTGGCGGCGTCGCCCTTGGGGTGGCCGGTCGCGGCCACGACATGGCTGAACTTGATGACCATTTCGCCGTCATCGCAAGCGGCCATGGCCTGCGTTGCGGTAAACGAAACGGCGAGCGCCGCGACGGCGCCGAGAAGTTTTTTCATCGAGTAGTCCTCCACTGCGGGGATCGTTCCCCGTTTCCTCAGTTTGCAGCGATACAGGCAAGTTAGCAACGCCGGACTTGCCGGCAGTCGTCTCCTCCCTGAAAAGGCACGCGGCCTTTCAGCGGCAATAGAGCATGTGGTGTGCCAGTTGCACCAAACCCCGGTTCTCCGGGCTTTTGGGCGTTTTCGCGATCCAGATTGGGTCGATTCCTACCCATCGCGGGTTGTCGGCGTTACCGATTCCGCCCAGCGTCAGGCAAAAAAGTTCCGCTAATCCGGGCGGGCGCTGTCAGTCCGACCGGAGCGATTGTCCGGAATAGGGGACGATGCGGGTCGGTTCTCCGGTCTTGATCCAGTGGCCCGTCCGGGCGAGTCTGTCGGTGAGTTGCTCGAACGGACGGGCGACTTCGCGGTAAAGCTTGGCCAGCCCCTTGGGTTTCGGTGGGCGCACCGCCTGGCGGCTGGCTTCGATGGCGCTTGGCATGGCGATGCTTCCTTTGTTCAGATTTGCATCTTGTATGCAAACCGCAGGCACCAGCTGGTGGCAGATCAATGCGTCGGGCAAATGGTGCGAGTTGAACAGGAAGTTGTCCAAAACTTCGGAGAAGATCTGCGAATCCTCCAGCAGCTTGGCGGCCGCCGCCCGCGAAACGACATAGCCTCCGGAACCCCAGTGTCGCGAGAGGATGCGTGAAACGCTGTAGGAGCCGACCGGCGTGGCGCGTGCTTCCAGGCGGACCGGGACCAGATAGGTCTCGAGCTTCACGAGGGAGATGCCGTCAGGAATCCATGACGGAGCGCGGATAAAGTCCGCGGCATCAGGGGCGAAATGCATGTCATCCTCGAAAATCGCCACCCATTCCTCGCCGGATTCGACGGCGGTTTTCCAGCATTCGCGGTGGCTCAGAAAGCAACCCACCTCGACGCCGGAGAGCGTTTCCCCCTTCCGGGTTCGCCGGGACCAGCGGGCGATTTCCTCGCCGGTCAGGTATTTGCCCTCGACCGCCGGTACGCGCCGGAAATCGAGTTGCATGTCCCCGAACACCTTTTCGGTCCATTCGAGCCGTTCGGGCGCCCTGTCGAGATTGATAACCATCCGTAGCATGCGCCGCCGGTATCATCGCACTAAAGGGAATGGCAACAGGTGGAGACCGGAAGTACACAAACGCTTTCGCGGTTCTTCCGTCAACGCGCATCCTCTGCAGTAATGCCGTGCTTGCGCATCTTCTCGTAAAGGCCTTTGCGTGAGATGCCGAGGGTTTCGTAGACGTCCCGGAGGCGGCCGCCGGCCTTGCGGATCTCGGCTTCGATGATCGCCTTTTCGAAAGCTGCCATACGGTCCGGCAGCGGTCCCTGGAGGTCCTCGACCGAATTGTCTGCGCGCCGCGAGAAACCGTTCCAAAGACCGAGTACCCAGCGATCGGCATTGTTGCGCAACTCGCGCACATTGCCCGGCCAGTCATGGGCGAGGAGATCGGCTTCGAGTGCCGGCGTGAACTCCGGAAGGTCGCGCCGATAGCGGGCACGCGCCTGGCGCGCCAGATGCACAAACAGAAGCGGAATATCCTCGGGTCGTTGGCGCAGCGGCGGGATGGCAAGCGTGACGACATTGAGGCGGTAGTAGAGATCGGCGCGGAACCGGCCCGCCTGCGATTCCTCACCGAGATCCGACTTGGTCGCCGCAACGAAGCGCACGTCGAGCGGGATCTGCCGGTTCGAGCCGAGGCGCTCGATCGTGCGGTCCTCGATTGCGCGCAGCAGTTTGGCCTGCAGGTCGAGCGGCATGGACTCGATCTCGTCGAGAAAGACAGTTCCGCCATCGGCATGTTCGAGCTTGCCGATGCGCTGTTTCTGAGCGCCGGTGAAGGCGCCGGCCTCGTGGCCGAACAACTCAGATTCGAAAATGTCCGGCGGTAGTGCCGCGCAGTTGAGCGCCACGAATTGCGCGTCGCTGCGCTGGGAATAGTCATGCAAGGCGCGCGCAATCACCTCCTTGCCCGCCCCGGTTTCGCCAACGATGACCACGTCCGCGTCGGTCTCGGCAACCAGCGCCACCTCGTCGCGCAGAGCGGTGATCGAAGCAGACCGTCCAACAAAGCGTTCGGCCATGTCGGTGCCGGCGTCAAGCTCGCTGCGCAAGGCCCGGTTTTCCAGCACCAGGCGGCGACGCTCCAAGGCGCGGCGGGTGACGGCACCGATATCCGCGACGCGAAACGGCTTGGGAATGAAGTCGTAGGCACCTTCGCGCATCGCCTCGACCGCCAGCGTGATGTCACCGTGACCGGTCACCAGAATGACGGGGATCGCCGGGTCGATTTCCAGAATCTTCGCCATGAACGCCATGCCGTCCATCTGGGGCATGCGGATGTCGCTGATGACCGCGCCATCGAAATTGCCGCCGAGGATCGACAGCGCATCGGCGGGCGCCTTGAAATCGATGACGCTCAAGTCTTCGAGTTCGAGCCCCTGGCGCAGCGCATGACGCAGGTCGTCGTCGTCGTCGACCAGGATGATGTCGGCTGGCTGTTTCATTCGGCTGCCTCCGCGCCGATTTCGGCGGCGGGCAGTTTGACCACGAACCGTGCCCCCGGACCATCCGTCCGGCTTTCGGCGCGCACTGAGCCCTTGAGGTCGCGGACAATGGAATCGACGATGGAGAGGCCGAGGCCGAGGCCTGCGCCGACCGGCTTGGTGGTGAAGAAGGGATCGAAAATCCGTTCCAGATCTGCCTCCTCTATGCCGGGTCCGTTGTCGGCGATTTCGATGACCACGTGGTCACCGGCATGGCGGGCGGCAATGGCGACCGCAGCACCGGCGGGAGCGGTTACCTCACCTAGCGTGAGTGCGTCGACCGCGTTGCCGACCAGGTTCACGATGATCTGCGACAGGCGCAGACGGCCCGAATGGGCAATGACTTCATCCGGTACATCGACCGTTACGGCGACGCCGGCTTTTTTCGCCTTCTGGCCGACCAGCAGAAGCGCGTCGGAAATCGCATGCTCGACCGGAACCGGGGCCAGCATCGTGCCGGGCTTGCGCGAGAAGGCGAGCAGGGTTTTCGACAACGCGCTCATGCGCTCGACCATCTGCTCGATGCGCTCGAGAACGCCGGGAACGCCGGCCAGCTTGTCGCGCTCGATCATCTTGCGGGCATTGCCGGCATAGGTGCGGATTGCGGCAAGCGGCTGGTTGTATTCGTGGCTGAGGGTTGCCGACATCTGGCCTACGACGGCGAGCTTGGCGGCGTGCACAAGTTCGCTCTGGGTATCGCGCAACTGCTTCTCGGTCTGCCGCCGCACCTCGATCTCATCTCGTAGCGCGCGGTTGACGTCGGACAGCTCGGCAGTGCGGTCGCGCACCAGGCGCTCCAGCCGCATGCTCTGGGCCTGCTCGCGGCGAATGCGCGCCTGGTTGGAGGTCTGTACGGCGAGAACGAACAGCGTCACCACAGCGGCGAGACTGACGGCGAGCGCGGCCAACCAGGCGGCATTGCGGCGGGCGGCGGCGATCGGACCGGAATCGACCAGCACATGCAGGGTCCAGTCGAGCAGCGGGATGGCACTTGCCGCTTCTACATATTGCCCGTCGTCGCGGGTCGGCACGCGGGCGAAACGGCCTGAGCCGAAGGACAGTGGCGCGATGTCGGGCGCTATAGCCGAAGCCTGCCAGGGCTTGCCGACCCAGTCGCGCTGGTTGGAAAGGAACACGAACTCGTTGGCGTCGGTCACGAAAATGGGATTGCTGGACAGCGACCAATTCGCCTCGATGGCCCAGAAGGGCACCATGACGAAGACCATGCCGGAACCGGTGCTTGTCGCCCTCGTCGTATCGTTTGCGGCAACATGGACGGCGAAGGCATAGGCACGCGACCCGTCGCGAAGGCGCAGTGCTGCGCGGCCGAGCCGACGCTGGGCAACCACGGAGGGCAACCTGGAATTGGCGATGGTGGCGGTTTCCACCAGGCCGCCAGACGAGACCAGCACGTTGCCGTCGTGGTCCGCGATGGCGATATCGCGCGCGCCGGATGCCGCTGCCGTGTGCCGCAATACCCGCAAGAGCGCCGCGTCGGGCTGGCGACCGGCCTCGTCGAACAGGGCGCGGACCTCGCCGCGCTTGGCCAGCAAGGCCGGGATCAACCGGTACTTCTCCATGACGCCGGCGAGGGCCTCGATCTGCAATGCGAGACTTTCCTCGGCAATGCCGCGCAGTTCCCTGTAGGCGCGTTCGCCGGCCCACTGGCGCGCCGTATGCACCGAGACGAGGAGACAGACAGCCGAGACCACGATCACGGCGGCCACCGCGAACCGGTTTTTCTTTCTAAGTTGTGCTCCGCTCGTCCTCGCCATCAGGGCTTTTTACCGGCCCGGGGCGCGGCTGCACAAGCCGTCGGTCGAACGAGATCGTCTTGATCAGCGCCCAGACCTGCATGCCCTCCTGCAGGGCGAGGTCGTCGACCGTCTTGCGGGTGACGCGGGCGCGCAGGAACTGGCGGCCGAGCCGGCCGCGGACCTCCGCATGCGCACCCGCCTCCTGACGAATGTAGTCGATCGTCATTGGTAGCTGGTTGCGCATGCTGATGTCCGGCTGGGCGGCAAGCGACAGCGCGACGTCACGGGCGCGAACCCGCAGCCTGACCGGCGTTCCGATGGCAAGCTCGTTTGCGTCATCGCCGCCGGCGAGCAGCACACGCCGTCCGTCGACGTCGACCTGGATCAGCGCGTAGTCGCGGTCGTGGCCGCTCACCATGCCTTCGAGCAGCACGCTCGCTTCGTGACGGCCGAGCGCCGGGCCGAGATCGAGACGGGCAAACAGATCGGCGGCGGCGCCCGATTCGACGATTTTGCCGTCCGACAGGATGACCAGCGTATCGGCGAGCCGCGCGACCTCGTCGATTTCGTGGCTGACATAGAGGATCGGAATGTGCGCCTCGTCGCGAATGCGTTCCAGATAGGGCATGATGCGAGCGCGCCGCGCGTGATCGAGCGAGGCGAGTGGCTCGTCCATCAACAGCAGTTCGGGGCCCGACAGCAACGCGCGGGCGATCGCCACCCGCTTCCGTTCGCCGCCGGACAGCGACTGCGGCCGGCGTGACAGCAGATCGCCGATGCCGAGAAGGGCAATGACATGCTGCATCTCGGCGCCGTCGGATGCACCGTGCCGGCCGGCACCGTAGAGAATGTTGCGGCGAACCGACAGATGCGGAAACAGCCGGTCATCCTGGAAGACGAAGCCGATCCGGCGTTGTCTGGCCGGCAGGTGAATGCCCGCTGCGGTGTCGTCGAGCAGGCGGTCGCCGATCCGGATGACCGCCCTTTGCGGCCGGATAAGGCCGGCGACCGTGCGCAGCAACGTCGATTTGCCGGCGCCCGACTTGCCGAAGACAGCGGTGATGCCGGCGGTGGCGGCAAAGCTGCCCTGAAGCGAAAAGTTGCCGACACGGGTATCGATCTCGACCAGAAGATCAGTCATGGCGACGCCCTCCGGCCGCCGGCAAACGCGTCGCGACCCATTCCGACACCACAACCGCAGCGATGGCAAGGACTACGGAAAAGGCGATCAACCGGAGCGCCGCGCTGTCGCCTTCGGGGCTCTGGAGCAGCGAGTAGATGGCGAGCGAGAGGGTGCGGGTCTCGCCGGGGATATTGGAGACGAAGGTGATCGTCGCGCCGAACTCGCCGAGCGCCTTGGCAAAGCCGAGGATCGCGCCGGCGAGCAAACCGGGAAAGGCCAGCGGGATCGTCACGGTCGCGAGAATGCGCAGCCGGCTCGCGCCCAGGGTCTCGGCGGCCTCTTCGAGGCCCGGATCGATCGCCTCGAGCGACAGCCGGATCGGCCGCACGAGGAGCGGAAACGCCATGACGCCGGCGGCCAGTGCCGCCCCGGTCCAGCGGAAGGCGAATTCCAGCCCGAACCAGTCGCGCAGAAACGCACCGAGCGTACCGTTTGCGCCGAACCAGACGAGCAGCGCATAACCCGTGACGACCGGCGGCAGGACCAGCGGCAGCGTGACGAGCGCCTGCAGCAGGCCACGGCCGGCGAAGCGCCAGCGCGCCAAGGCATAGGCAACGACAAAGGCGATCGGTAGCGCCGCCGCCATGGCTACGGCGGCGACCTTGAGCGACAGCGTAATGATCGCGATTTCGGTTCCCGTCAGCATGTCACTGGCTTCCGGAAGGGTCTCCGGGCAGGAAGCCCAGATCGGAAAGAATGGCCTGGCCGGTGGCGTCTCGCATCAGATCGATGAAGTTCTGGCCGTCGCCATCGTTCCCCGCGATTGTCACGGCCTGATAGATAATGTCGGGGTGCGTCGCCGCGTCGAAGGACAGACCGATCGTCAACTTCGGTTGCAGCCGGGCATCGGTGGCATAGACGATGGCGGCGCCGACATCGCCGCGTGTGGCCATGGCGAGCGCGACACGCACATTCTCGGCGTAGACGGCATGCGGGGCGAGGGCTTCCCACTGGCCGAGCGAACCGAGCGCCGCCCTCGCGTAGATGCCGGCGGGGACATGCGCGGGATCGCCCATGGCGAAACGCGGAGTGAGCAACTCGTTTACGCTATTGGCCGCAGCTTCGTGTCCGGTAACGATGACCAGCCTGTTGCGGGCGACCGTCACCGGTGCGCCGGCTAGACGGTCTGGCGCGTTCTTTTCCAGCCAGGCCATCCATTCGCGGCTGGCGGAGATGAAGACATCGGCGGGCGCGCCAGCGGCAATCTGGCGGGCGAGGGTCGAGGAGCCGGCGGTCGTGACGGCAGGCGTGCAGCCATGCCGTTCATGGAAAGCCGTCGCCAGTTCATTCACCGCATCGGTCAGCGAAGCGGCCGCGAAAACGACCGGCCCGCCATCAGAGCACCTGCTGTCGGCAGAAGCGGATAGCGGCATCGCCAGCAACAAGGCGGCAATGCCTGCGATCCGCGCGATCCTGCGCGCCGCCGGGTGTCCGATGAGCATCATGGAAACGCTCTTAGAGCGTTTCCGGGTTAGCTTGAAGCGGTTTGATGAAAGATGGTTTTCGCAACCGGAGCAGGGAATCAGGCGGTCGAGCCCGCGATTGTCGCCTCGACATGATCGACGAGGGCGTCGGGAAGGCCGAGTCGGCCGGCGAGCATGTCGAGATAGCCCCGCTCGGCGCGGGTTGCCGGGCTGATCGTCAGTCGGGATGCTGTGTAGAGCTCCACCTTCTGCGCATCAGTCTGGGCAGCTGCGATGATGGAATCGATGTCGACGGGATTGGCCAGTTCGGCGTTGATGAACGTAACGGCGTCCTGCTCGAGGCCGGACACGGCGAGCTTGCCGGCGATCTGTTCGCGCTCGGCGTCATCGACATGGCCGTCGGCACGGGCGGCGGCGATCATCGCGCGGATCAGCGCCAGCGCGAATTCGTTTTCGCCTTGTGGCGCGGTTGCCGGATCGAAGCCGGTCTCGGCGGGCGGCGGCAGGAGTTCGGTCTCGCCGCCGGCTTCGCCAGGCGATTTCCCATCCTGATAGTTCTTGTAGGCGGTGTAGGCGAGACCGGCGACCGCAGCGATCCCGCCCAGTTTCAGCGCGCTGCCGGTGATCGAGCGGCCGGTGCCGGTGCCCAGCAACACGGCTGCGATGGCGCCTGTGGCGAGCGGATTGTCCTTTGCCAGCTGGCCGACCTGGCCGGCCTTTTCGCGTACGCTGCCTTGGGTTCCGGGAACCTGGGTGTTCAAGAAGTCGTTCAGCAGTTTCTTGGGATCGAACATCTCGCCTCCTGAGTGAATCCGGCCGTCTGCGGCCGGATTTCAGGTGGTGTGGGTGGCGTTGTCTTTCAACGCCACTCGCCCCGGAAACACCCGGAATTCGGAGTCGATCCGAAGCGGTTACTGGCCGTCGGCGGCTGGCGGATCGGGCTGGATCGCCGGCGGCGTGTTGTTCAGGTTGAGGCCGCCCGGTGGAAGTGACAATCCTCCGCCGTTGCCGCTGTCTCCGGCTGGCGGTTGACCAAGCGGCGCCAGTTGCAATCCCGGAAGGCCGGGTGCGCTGTTCTGATCGCCGAGGCCGGAGGGAAGTTGCAGACCCGGAAGCCCGCCCCCACCGTCCACGCCGCCGAGACCCGGCAACTGGATCTGCACATCGTCGAGGTTCACCGGCGCGACGTCGTCCTTGTAGTGGGTGACGAGGCGCGGATAGAAGATCACGATCAGGATCGCCGCGAACTGGATAGCGATGAAGGGCAGCACGCCCTTGTAGATCTGGGCGGTCTGAATGCCCTCGATCCTCTCGCCCGTCACCTCGTCGTCCCATGGCTTGCGTGGAGAGATCGAGCGCAAATAGAAGAGCGCGAAACCGAATGGCGGCGTTAGGAACGACGTCTGCAGGTTGATGCCGAGGATGATGCCAAGCCAGATCAGGTCGATGCCGAGCGATTCCGCCGGGCCAACCAGAAGCGGTACCACGATGAAGGCGATCTCGAAGAAATCGAGGAAGCAGCCAAGGATGAACACGATCACGGTGACGACGACCAGGAAGCCTGTTTCGCCGCCCGGCAGTGCCAGCAGCAGTTCCTCGATCCAGAGATGGCCGTTGATGCCGTAGAAGGTCAGGCCGAAGACGCGTGCGCCGATCAGGATGAACATCACGAATGCGGTCAGCTTGGTGGTCGAATCGAGCGCTTCGCGCAGCGTCGTCACCGACAGCCGCCGCTTGAAGATCGCCAGTATCAATGCCCCGGTCGCGCCCATGGCGCCGCCCTCGGTCGGGGTGGCGATGCCAAGGAAGATCGTTCCCAGCACGAGGAAGATCAGCGCCAGCGGCGGGATCAGCACGATCACCACCTGCTCGGCGAGCCGCGAGATGATGCCGAGGTTCAGCCGGCGGTTGATAAGGCTGAAGGCAAGCGCGGCGGCCGTGGCGATGGAGGCCGACCAGACGAAGCGCGTCTCGTAGCGCATGTCGGTGAAGACGAGGTGGTAGAGCGCATAATGCAGGCCGACGGTTACCGCTATCAGAACGAACAGCGACGT
This sequence comes from Oricola sp., assembly GCF_965230365.1. GTDB lineage: Bacteria > Pseudomonadota > Alphaproteobacteria > Rhizobiales > Rhizobiaceae > Oricola. The sequence continues at coordinate 1,132,223 of NZ_OZ246003.1, forward strand.
CACGCCGCCGCCGAGCGTGCGGAACTCGGCCGGCAGCGCCGGCGCGGCCTGTGGCCGGACCAATGTGACGAAGAAGATGTAGGCGCAGTACATCGCGATGATCATCAGCGCCGGCAGCAGCGCGCCGACATACATGTCACCGACCGAACGGCCGAGCTGGTCGGACATGACGATCAGGACGAGCGACGGCGGGACGATCTGGGCGAGCGTTCCCGAGGCTGCAATGGTGCCGGTCGCAAGGGACCGGTCATAGCCGTAGCGCATCATGATCGGCAGTGAAATCAGGCCCATGGCGATCACCGAGGCGGCGACGACGCCGGTCGTCGCGCCGAGCAGCGCGCCGACGACGATGACGGCAAACGCAAGGCCGCCGCGCACCGGGCCGAACAACTGGCCGATCGTGTCGAGCAGGTCTTCGGCCATGCGCGATCGCTCGAGGATCAGCCCCATGAAGGTGAAGAAGGGAATCGCAAGCAACGTGTCGTTGCGCATTACGTCGAAGGTGCGGTTCGGATTGGCCTGGATCAGATTCGGAAACAGGCGGATCTCGTCGGGCGCGAACTGGGACAGTTCGACGCCAATAAAGAAGAACACCAGACCGCCGGCGGCCAGAGAAAAGGCAACCGGATAGCCGAGCAGCAGCATCGCCATCACGGATGTGAACATGATGGGCGCGAGGTTGTGGGCGACAAGCTCGATCACGGCCGGACCCTCTCTTCCAGATCGGCCGCTGTCTCGAATTCCTCGACTGCGGGCGGAAGCTCATGTTGTTCGGTCGGATCTTCGATGTCGCCGCGCAGCACGGCAACCCGCTTGATGATCTCGGAGACGGCTTGCGCCAGCAGCAGCGTGAAACCGGCGAAAATCATCGTCTTGGCCGGCCACAGCACGAGGCCGCCGGCATTGACCGAGATTTCACCGGACCGCATGGAATTGGTCATGAAGGGCCATGCCAGCCAAACCATGATGACGCAGAACGGCGTCAGGAAGAACACATGGCCGAACAGGTCGATCCAGTCGCGCGTGCGCTTGGCGAGCCGGCCCGTCACGATGTCGATGCGCACGTGCTCGTTGCGTTGCAGTGTGTAGGCGGCGGCCAACAGGAAGACCGTGCCATAGAGGTACCACTGCAATTCCAGCCAGGCATTGGACGAAGTATCGAACAGTTTGCGGATCGTGGCATTGCCGGCACTGACGAGGACAGCGACGAGAATAAGCCATGATACGGATTTGCCGATATAGACGGTTATCGCATCGATGATGCGGGAAAACTTCAGCAGTACTGTCATTCCTCTCCCCAAAGACGGCGCGCATCTGGCGGTAACTGCCGCCCGTGTCTGGTTGTTTTGCACCAATGTTGGTTCTGGTACAATCGGCCCGCGTGCTGTCTGCGAATGGCTAGCACTGCCTATGGGTGTTTACAATCGGCGACTGGGCATGAGTGGCGATGGCCGATTGAAAAAAGCAGAGCAATCGCTAGTGTGTGCTTGACTGACCGGTCAAGATTAAAGGGAGAACCACATGAAAGATCTGGGCATCAAGGGGCTGTCGGCCCTCGGCGACACAACGCGGCGCGGGTTCCTGCGCGGCAGCGCAGCGACGGGCGTCGTTGCCTCCGGGCTGGCCGGCGGGCTGATGACCACGCCGGCACGTGCTCAACCCAAGCGCGGCGGTACGATCCGCGTGGCCAAGGGGCACGGACAGACCAACGATACGCTCGATCCGGGAACGTGGACGAACGGCTTCAACGTGGCGATGTCTTACGGCATGCACGGCCACCTGACGGCGGTTGGTGCCGACAACAGCCTGAAGCCGCAGCTTGCCGAGAGCTGGGAAGCGACGCCGGACGCAAAGTCCTGGCGCTTCAAGATCCGCAAGGGCGTGACCTTCCATTCCGGCAAGTCACTGGAATTGTCGGATGTCATCGCTTCGATCGACCATCACCGCGGCGAAGACTCCACGTCTGCCGCCAAACCGTTGGTTGCGGGCATTGTCAGCATGTCGACCGACGGCGACGACACGGTGGTGTTCGACCTGGAAAGCGGCAATGCCGACTTCCCCTTCGTGTTCACCGACTACCACCTGCCGATTCTTCCGGCAAAGGACGGAAATATCGACTGGAAGGCCGGTGATGGCTGTGGTCCCTACAAGCTGGTCGAGTTCAACCCGGGCGTCATCGCACGGTTCGAGCGCTTTGCCGACGACTGGGATCAGAACCGCGGCTGGTTCGAAGCGATCGAGATGCTTTCGATCCTCGACCTCAACGCCCGTACGACCGCGCTTGTATCGGGCGATGTGCATTCGATCGACAAGCTCGATCTGAAGACCGTGGGCCTGCTCGGCCGTCGCGCCGGTATCAGCATCAACTCGATCGCCGGTCCGCAGTACTATACCTTCGCGATGCACACGAATGTGGCGCCCTATGACGACGTCAATGTGCGCATGGCGCTGAAATACGCCATCGACCGTCAGGAGATGATCGACAAGGTGCTGTTCGGCCACGGTACGGTCGGCAACGACCATCCGATCGGCAAGAGCTACCGCTATTTCAACGCGGAGATGCCGCAGACCCCATACGACCCGGACAAGGCGAAGTTCCACCTGAAAGAAGCCGGCCTCGACGGCGTGAAGGTGAAGCTGTCGGCTGCCGATGCGGCGTTCCCCGGCGCAGTCGATGCGGCGGTGCTGTACCAGAACTCCGCCAAGGCGTGTGGCATCGATCTTGAAGTCAACCGCGTGCCGAGCGACGGTTACTGGGCCGATGTGTGGCTGAAGCATCCGTTCTGCGCGGTCTATTGGGGCGGTCGTCCGACCGAGGACCAGATCTTCTCCACGGCCTACGCCGAAGGCGCTGCGTGGAACGAGACCATGTGGTCCAACAAGCGGTTCAACGAACTGCTGGTCATGGCGCGCGCGGAACTCGACGAGGACAAGCGTCGTGCCCAGTATTACGAGATGCAGGATCTCGTGGCCAAGGACGCCGGCTCCGTCATGCCGATGTTCGCCAACTTCGTGTTCGCCAATTCCGAAAAGATCGGCAGCGGCGACATGGCGTCGAACTACGATTGCGACGGCGAGCGCTGGATGGAGCGTTGGTGGTTCGCCTAAGCGGCGCATCATCGCAATTGAGACCATGGCCGCGCGGGGCTTCCCGCGCGGCCTTTTTTTTGTCCTGCCCGCAAGCCGCGATCCGCGCATGGCGTCCGATTGTGGCGAACGGCGCCGATTCCCCCATTTTCAGCCGCGCCCCGTTCGTTGCGCGAGCAAGCGGCCCGGCGCACTAAAATTGCGTTGGGAAGTGGCTAGCTTGCCGCTTGTTTCGCCTTCGCGGCGCACAATCGAATTTGTTTGACGCAGCCCGGCCGCGCCTCAAATCTATAGGTCAAACATGCTGACCAAACCGGAGCCGTAGATGGATCTGAAGCCGGTCTCGCTTGGCGACAAATACGATCTTGAATGCGACCGGGTGTTTGTCACCGGCACGCAGGCTATCGTCCGCATGCTGCTGATGCAGAGTGAACGCGACCGCTTGGCCGGATTGGACACGGCAGGCTTCGTATCCGGTTATCGCGGTTCGCCGATCGGCGGGCTTGACCAGCAGTTGGCCGCGGCGGAATCGGCACTGTCGGCTTCCGGTATCCTGTTCCAGCCGGGGTTGAACGAGGAACTCGCGGCAACCGCGTGCTGGGGGACACAGCAGGCCGAGTTGGAAGGCCACGGCAAGCATGATGGCGTGTTCGCGCTCTGGTACGGCAAGGGGCCGGGCGTCGACCGGACAGGCGATGTGTTTCGCCACGCCAACCTCGCCGGTTCGTCACGGCATGGTGGCGTTCTCGCGCTCATGGGCGACGACCACACGGCGGAATCCTCGACCAATGCCCACCAGTCGGAATTTGCCTTCGTCGACACGGTGATCCCGATCTTCAATCCCGCCGGCGTGCAGGAGATCATCGATTACGGCCTGCATGCCTATGCGCTCAGCCGTTTCGCGGGGACCTGGGCAGCGATGAAATGCGTCAAGGACAACATCGAATCTACGGGTTCGGTCAGCGCATCGATCGACCGGGTGGTGCCGGTGACGCCGCAACTCGAGATGCCGCCGGGCGGCTTGAACATCCGGCGCATGGACCTCGACTTCATCGGCCAGGAGGCCCGATTGCACCGCTTCAAGCGCGAGGCGGCGGTCGCTTATGGCCGCGCCAACAAGATCGATCGGGTGATCTGGAGCGGCGGGCGCGAGGCGCGGCTCGGGCTGGTCGCAGCCGGCAAGAACTATCTCGATCTGCGCGAGGCACTGCAGGATCTCGGCGTCGACGAGGTCATGGCGTCGAGGCTGGGGATCAGGCTCTACAAGGTCGGTATGCCGTTTCCTCTCGATCCGCAGGCGATGATGCAGTTTGCCGACGGTTTGGAGACTATCGTCGTCGTGGAGGAGAAGCGCGGCCTGATCGAGGTTCAGTTCAAGGAAGAGCTCTACGTCCGCAAGAACCATCCGATGGTAATCGGCAAGCGCGACGAGAACAATGACGAGCTGTTTCCGATCATGGGCGCGCTCGATCCCAACGATATCGCGGTCGCGGTCGGTCGCCGGATCTTGGAGACGTGCGGTCCCAACGAGGAAATCGCGGCGCGGATCGAACATATCCGGAAGCTCCAGTCGGCATCGCGCGAGGTGCGCGACGTGGCGGTCCGCCGGCCGACATTTTGTGCCGGGTGCCCGCACAACACGTCGACCAGGGTTCCGGAAGGCGCGCGGGCGTCAGCCGGGATCGGTTGCCATTTCATGGCCGTGTGGATGGAACGCGACACCGAGGGCTTTACCCAGATGGGCGGCGAGGGCGCCAATTGGGTCGGCGAGGCGCCGTTCTCGACGCGCGACCACATCTTCCAGAACCTCGGCGACGGGACCTACAATCATTCCGGCTCGTTGGCGATCCGCTTCGCGCTCGCCGCCGGTACCAACATCACCTACAAGGTACTTTACAACGATGCCGTCGCCATGACCGGCGGACAGCATGTGGAGGGCGATCTGAGTGTCGACGAGATCGCACGCCAGGTCCGCGCCGAAGGCGTGGAGCGGATCGCGGTGGTCACCGACGAACCGGACAAGTATGCCGGCGTTGCCGAATTTCCGGGCGGGACAACGATCCATCATCGCGCTGACCTCGATGCCGTGCAGCGGGAAATGCAGACGGTGCCGGGCGTCTCGGTTCTGATCTACGACCAGACCTGCGCAGCCGAGAAACGGCGACGGCGCAAACGCGGGACTTTCCCCGATCCTGACAAGCGGGTGCTGATCAACGAACTGGTGTGCGAGGGGTGCGGCGATTGCGGCGTCACGTCGAACTGCGTAGCGATCCAGCCCATTGAGACTGAATTCGGGCGCAAGCGGCGGATCGACCAGTCGAGCTGCAACAAGGACTTCTCCTGTGTCGAAGGCTTCTGTCCGTCATTCGTGACCGTGCATGGCGCGAAGCCGCGCAAGCCCAAACCGGTCGAGCGAGACAACGACCCGTTGTGCGGCGTGCCGGACGCGCCGGTTTTCGCGCTTGACGGCGGACGTGCGGAATGGGCGGGACTGATCAATGGCATTGGCGGTACCGGCGTTGTGACGATCGGCGCAGTCTTGGGCATGGCGGCGCATATCAAGGGCAGGGGTGTCGGCATCATCGACATGGCAGGCCTCGCCCAGAAGGGAGGCGCGGTGTTCACGCATATCCGGATCGGCGCGGCCCCGGAGGCGATTTCGACCATTCGCGTTTCGCCGGGCAAGGCCGATCTGGTGCTGGGCTGCGATATCGTGGTGACGGGCAATGCGAAGGTCCTGTCGGCGGTGCGCCGCGACGAGACGCTGTGCGTGGTCAATCGCGCCGAGGTGATGCCGGGTGACTTCGCGCGCGACCGTGCATTCGAACTGCCCACGGAGCAATTGGTCGAGGCGATTGGCGAGGCCGCAGGCGAAACGAGGCTGCGTCTCGTCGATGCGACACGGACGGCGCAGGCGCTGTTCGCCAATTCGATTGCGGCGAACATGTTCATGCTCGGCTATGCGGCCCAATGCGGCGGATTGCCGGTGTCATGCGCGGCAATCGAACAGGCGATCCGCCTGAACGGGCAGGCTGCCGAGATGAACATAGCTGCGTTGCGATGGGGCCGCCGGGCGGCGCACGACCCGGCCGCGATCGAAGCACTGATGGAGTGTATCGAGCAGCGCGGGCCGATATTGGCGGAGACACCGGAAGCCGCCATCGAGCGGCGCGTCGCATTCCTGACCGATTACCACAACGCCGAATACGCGCGCCGCTATCGCGAGCGGATCGAGGCTTTGCGTGATCGCGAGCGGGCGGTGTTCGGCAAGGCCGGCGCGGTCAGCGTGACGGCGATACGGCAATTGTTCAAGCTGATGGCAATCAAGGATGAGTTCGAGGTCGGCCGACTGTATGCGGGGCCCGAGTTTCGCGCCCAGCTCGACCGCGAGTTCGAAGGATACCGAAGTCTCGACTTCCATCTTGCGCCGCCCATCCTCGGTGCGGCCGACTTAAACGGCCATCCGCGCAAACGCGTCTTCGGCCCGCGGATGATGGCAGCGTTCAGGATGCTTTCCTATCTGAAATTCATGCGGTTTTCCCGGCTGAACGTCTTTTCCTGGAGCGATGAGCGCAGACTCGAACGTTCGACGCTTGCAAGCTATGAAAAGGATCTGGACCGGATCGCCGCCTTGCTCGACGGTACCAACTTGGCAACCGCTGAAAACCTTGCGAACTGGCCGGAAGAGATCTCAGGCTACGGCCATATCCGCGAGGCTCGCATTCATGAGGCACTGGCTTTGCGGGCCTCGCATTCCCGCGCTTTCGCCGGCAAAACCTGACGCAAGGTTAACGATATCCCCTTCTTCGGGGGTGCGCCGTCTCGAATCTAGGCAGGGATTTCACCCTTCATTAAGCGCATCGCGTTAGGGTAGCTGCTGGTGCAAGGGTGGCATTGCGTTGAAACAAGTACCGTCGAAACAGCTGACCGCGGAGATCTACACGTCCTTCGTGGACACGTTTTTTTCCGACACGCGTTCGCTTGTATTGGGAGCGGCACTCCAGGTAATCGTCGTTGGCGCGGCCTGGCTCGATACGTCACGCCCCATCTACCTTGTACTCCTCGTCATGATGCTGGGCGTGGCTTTGATGCGCCTGCGCCAAATGCGCGCCTTTCGCCGGGACAAGGCAAAGGTTCGCCACGCTGACCTTGAAGCCCGTGTGCGCTGGGCGACACGGTGGGAAAACCGGTACATTTGGCTCGGCTGCGCCGCGACCTCGCTTATCGGTATGTATGCTTATGTCGCGATGCAAATCGCACCGAGCGACTATTCCATACTTTCCGCGACCACCTTGGTCTTCGCGACCTTGCCGACGGTCGTAGGGCGGCTCTACGGTTCGCCGCGCCTCGTGTCGCTGATTGTCATCTCTCTGCTGGTCCCGACATCGCTTGGCGCCGCGTTTTATGGAGACTTCTCGCATTTCCTGATCGCCGTCCTTTGCCTGCCTTACTTCTTCCTCGTTCAATCGCTGGTGCGCAGTATCCGTTCGTCGGTGCTCGACGCTATCCAGGGGCGCTGGAAGAACCAGGAAATCGCCGAACGGTTCGATGTCGCGCTCAACAACATGTCGCATGGCCTGATCATGTTCGACGGCGATCTGCGGGTGCTGGTCGCCAACCGTACGGCGCGCACGCTGTTCGACATTCCTTCACATCTGACGCTTGAAGGCCGGCGGTTTGAAGCGCTGCTTCGCTACGGCCTCAGGCGCGGAGCGTTGACAAAGGCGCAGATCGGCAAGCTGCGAGACACCTTGTCGCCGATGATCCTGGAAGGCGGAACCCGGCGTTTCGTTTTGAACAACGGGCGCAATATCGAGTTCAAGTCCAATCCCCGCGCCTTTGCCGGCGCGGTCTTGACCTTTGAGGATATTACCGAGCGCATAAACGCCGAAAAGCAGATGATCAACATGGCGCGCTACGACGCGTTGACCGGTCTGCCCAACCGTACCTATTTCGCGACCCTGATCAACGAACGCCTGCGGCAACAGCCGGCGGATGCTCGCTGCGTCCTGGCGATGCTCGATGTCGACGACTTCAAGCATGTCAACGACACGCATGGCCATGCGCTTGGCGACGCGCTTCTGCGCGCGGTCGCCCAGCGGTTGAAGGACCTGAGATCCGACCGCTTCATGGTGTCGCGGCAGGGCGGCGACGAATTCATGATCTTCGTTCCCGACATTTCCGGCGACGATACACCGGAGAGCATTGCAGACATCCTGCGGTCGCGGCTGACCGGCGTATACGATCTCAATGGCGAGCAGGTTCATGTCACGATCAGCATCGGTGCGGCCGGTTCGACCTCGGCGGAGTTCGATCTGACGAAGATGATGGTCAAGGCCGATCTCGCGCTCTATCGCTCGAAGGCCAACGGCAAGGGTGTCTGGTCGGTGTTCGAAGACAGCATGGACGCCGAATACAAGCGCCGCCAGTTGATCAAGACGGAACTCGCCAAGGCAATAGAGAGCGAGGAACTGACAGTCCGCTACCAGCCGATCGTCGACGCCGAGACCGGTCAACTGGTGGCGTGCGAGGCGCTCAGCCGCTGGAACCACAAAGTGCTCGGCGCGATTTCGCCCGGCGAGTACATTCCGCTCGCCGAGGAAATGGGGATGATCGGCAAGGTCAGCCGACTCGTTCTCAAGACGGCGATGCGCGACTGCGCCGCATGGCCCGACAGTGTCAATATCTCGATCAATCTGTCGGCGATCGACTTTCGCCGTACTCGGCTGCTTGATGAAATCGACGAGGCGTTGGCGAAGTCCGGGCTGGCGCCCGAGCGCGTCGAGATCGAGGTGACGGAGACCGCGGTGATTTCCAACGAACAGGAAATGCTGACGGTGCTGGAGCGCATTCGAAGCCGCGGCATCAAGATCTCGCTCGACGATTTTGGAACCGGCTATTCGAGCCTGAGCTACCTGCATCGGCTGCCGCTCGACAAGGTCAAGATCGACCGCTCCTTCGTGGAAGGGATCGAGAACGGCGAGACCCCGATCGAACTGCTGCGCGGCGTTTCCAACCTTTGCAAAACGCTCGGATTGCAAGTGACGATCGAGGGTGTGTCATCGGATGCCCAGCTTGACCTTGTGCTCGACACCGAGGGGGTCAGCCGCATTCAGGGCTTTGCCCTCGGGCCGGCCTTGCCGCCGTCCTCCATCCTGGAGCTTGCCCGCCGCATGCTGCTTCCGGATCGCGCCGCCGCGCAGATTGTCGCCAACGGTTGACGCAGTTTTCCAGTTAAGTCATTTAAATCAATGGGTTCGCTCGCCACAAAGCGCGCGCGACTGTTAAAAATTTACCATAATTTCCGATTCACATGGTTAACGTTACATAAACGTACCTACTACTATTTACATCTCTTAATCATCGTTTACCTTCTGCAATCGTTCAGGGGATGGAACGACGATGAGTGTTCAGAGTATCGGGGTTGATAACCTCAAAACGGCGTTTAACGACCGGATTTTCGAAGTGATGGATCACATCGAGTACCGGAGGATTGTTACCCAGGAAGATTTCGAGAGCATCGGCGAATTGCGTAGCCGCGCATTCGACGCCCACACGGTATACAGCCGCAAACTCAACGGAAACGCGGTCGACGAGAGCGATTTCGGGCCAAGTGCGCAAGTCTATGGCATGTACTACTACGGCCAACTCGCCTCGACGATCCGCATAAATCTGCTTTCGCCCGCCTATCCGTTTTCACAGTCGGTCCGGTTGTTCAAGAGCACGCTTGCGCCGATGGTCGAACAGGGCATGAGCTTCATCGATCCGAGTCGCTTCGCCGTCGACGAGGAACTGTCACGCGACATCCCGGGCATCCCGCTCCTGACACTGCGCATCCCGTTCATGGCGACGACCTACTACAACGCCGATTTCTGCCTCTCCCTGGTCAAGGCTGAGCATGCCGCATTCTATCGCCGCGTATTCAAGGCGACGGCGCTCGCCGGTCCGGAGGAGTTTCCGGGTTTCGCCATTCCGCTGGTGCTGTTTGCGAGCCCGCGCGAGAACGAGGCTGACATCTGTGCGCGCTATCCGCTTTTCGGCTACACGGAAACCGAACGCCGGCTGATGTTTGCCAAGGGAGACGGCGACATATTGCCGCTGAACATCCTGCCGACGGCCCGGCTAGCCGCCAAGGCGGCCTAAGCGCCCGGCGGGCATTGCAGTTGTCATGTTAATTCGTTAATCGCTGCTGTAACGTTATTCCTCGAACAGCGGAGCACTACCTATGGCTGACGACCAGGCATCGGCACCTGCCGAAACCGGCGCCGAAATGGATTACACGGAACACGAGCGGACTTACGAGATGTTCCTTTCGATGAGCAAATGGCTCGTCATCCTATGTGTCGCGCTGCTGATCGCCATGGCCTTCGGTTTCTTCGCCGGTGGCGGTCTATTGGGCGGGACCGTGCTGTTCATCCTGCTCACGGTCATTTCTTACTTCATCGTCTGACGACGATTATTCATGCGCGCGCAGCGGCACGCCGATTGCGCGCGGCGACGACACACGTCGAGTGACTGGAGGACGCGCGCTTGCCGATTACCATCTACATCCCGAAAGAGTCCGACGCCAATGAATCGCGCGTCGCCGCCTCGCCGGACAGCGTCAAGAAGCTGGTCGGGCTTGGTTGCACTGTTTTTGTGGAAAAAGGTGCGGGACTTCAGTCGCGTATCCCCGACGCGGATTTTGCCGCCGTTGGCGCAGAGGCTGCAACCGCAGCGACAATCGCCAAGGCCGACGTCGTGTTGTGCGTGCGCCGTCCCGATGCCAAGCGGCTTGCCAAGATCAAGAAGGGCGCTGCCGTTCTTGCGATCATGGACCCTTATGACGCAGGCGATGAACTGGCAGCCCTTGCGAAGGCCGGCGTGTCGTCTTTTGCCATGGAACTGATGCCGCGTATCACCCGCGCACAGGTAATGGACGTGCTGTCATCGCAGGCGAACCTCGCCGGTTACCAAGCGGTTATCGACGCCGCAGATCTCTACGACCGTGCGATGCCGATGATGATGACGGCCGCTGGCACGGTGCCGGCTGCCAAGGTCTTCGTCATGGGTGCTGGCGTGGCCGGGCTGCAGGCAATCGCCACGGCGCGGCGTCTCGGCGCGGTGGTGACAGCGACCGACGTGCGCGCGGCCGCTGGCGAACAGGTGGAATCGCTTGGCGCCAAGTTCATAATGACCGACGCGCTGAAGGATGCGTCGGGCGAGGGCGGCTATGCCCGCGAACTGACCGACGAGGAGAAGAAGGCGCAGGCCGAACTGGTTGCTTCGCATATCTCCAAGCAGGACATCGTTATCACTACAGCGCTGATCCCCGGTCGGCCCGCGCCGAAGCTGGTCAGTGCCGACATGCTGAAGTCGATGAAGCCGGGCTCGGTTGTCGTCGACCTCGCGGTGGAGCGCGGCGGCAATGTCGAGGGTGCGAAGCCGGGCGACGTGGCGATTGTCGGCGACGTAAAGGTGGTCGGATATCTCAACATGGCCGGCCGTATCGCCGCATCGGCGTCGCTGCTTTATGCCAAGAACCTGCTGGCCTTCCTGGAGACGCTGATCGACAAGGAAGCCGGCGAACTGAAGATCGATCTCGAGGACGAACTGGTGAAGGCAACGCTGCTGACCCATGACGGGGCGGTCGTGCATGAACGGTTCGGCGCGCCGCAGGACGCCGGCAAGACGGAAGGAGGCGCATGATGGCCGAACAAAGCGTTGCAGATGCCATTCAACAGCTGAACAAGGCTGTCGGCGCATTGCAGGATGCGGTGCTCAATCACACTTCCGGCGTCGCCGACGCCGCCGGGGCCGCCGCCCATGGCGCCTCGGGCGGGGCGATCGATCCGTTCATCTTCCGCTTCGCGATCTTCGTGCTGGCGATCTTCGTTGGCTACTACGTGGTCTGGTCGGTGACGCCGGCACTGCACACGCCGCTGATGGCCGTCACCAACGCGATCTCGTCGGTGATTGTCGTCGGCGCATTGCTGGCGGTCGGTATTTCCGCGTCGGGCCTTGCTTCGGGCTTCGGTTTCGTCGCGCTGGTGTTGGCCAGCGTCAACATCTTCGGCGGCTTCCTGGTAACCCAGCGCATGCTCGCCATGTACAAGAAAAAAGAGAAGTGAGGCACTGAATCATGGGACAGAACCTCGCTGCGTTTCTCTACCTGGTTTCCGGGATCCTGTTCATCCTGGCCTTGCGCGGACTATCGCATCCGACCACCAGCCGTCAGGGCAACCGCTATGGCATGATCGGCATGGCAATCGCCATTGTCACGACGCTGCTATTGGCATCGCCGAGCATCGGCGGTTTGCTGCTGATCTTGGTCGGTATTGGTATCGGTGGTGGTGTCGGCGCCTATATCGCCCAGCGCATCCCGATGACGGCCATGCCGCAGTTGGTGGCCGGCTTTCACTCGCTGGTCGGTCTCGCGGCCGTGCTGGTCGCCGCCGCCGCGCTTTACACGCCGTCCTCGTTCGGGATCGGCGAAGTCGGGCATATTCATGGCCAGGCGTTGGTCGAAATGAGCCTTGGCGTGGCCATCGGCGCGATCACGTTCACCGGCTCGATTATCGCCTTCTTGAAGCTTGACGGGCGCATGTCCGGCAAGCCGATCATGCTGCCGGCGCGCCATGTCATCAATGCCGGCCTGGCGATCGGACTGGTGGTGCTGATCGCCCTGCTGGTGATGACCGAGAGCCACTTCGTGTTCTGGCTGATCGTCATCCTGTCGCTGGTCCTGGGCGTTCTGATCATCATTCCGATCGGCGGCGCCGACATGCCGGTCGTCGTGTCGATGTTGAACTCCTATTCGGGTTGGGCGGCAGCCGGTATTGGCTTCACGCTCGGCAATCTGGCGCTGATCATCACCGGTGCGCTGGTCGGCTCGTCGGGCGCGATCCTGTCCTACATCATGTGCAAGGGCATGAACCGCTCGTTCATCTCGGTCATTCTCGGCGGCTTCGGTGGCGAGACGGCTGGGCCAGGCGGCGATGACGGCATCGACCGGACGGTCAAGATGGGGTCCGCAGACGACGCCGCCTTCCTGATGACCAATGCGTCGAAAGTGATCATCGTTCCGGGCTACGGCATGGCAGTCGCCCAGGCGCAGCACGCACTGCGCGAGATGGCCGACAAGCTGAAGGAGGCTGGTGTCGAAGTCTCCTACGCGATCCATCCGGTCGCCGGCCGCATGCCGGGCCACATGAACGTGCTGCTGGCCGAAGCCAATGTGCCCTATGACGAGGTGTTCGAACTGGAGGATATCAACTCCGAGTTCGCGCAGGCCGATGTCGCCTATGTGATCGGCGCCAACGACGTGACCAATCCGTCGGCGCGCGACGATCCGCAATCGCCGATTTACGGCATGCCGATCCTCGACGTCGACAAGGCCAAGACCTGCCTGTTCGTCAAACGCTCGCTCGGCTCCGGCTATGCCGGCATCGACAACACGCTGTTCTACAAGGACGGCACGATGATGCTGCTCGGCGACGCCAAGAAGATGACCGAGGAAATCGTCAAGGCGATGGACCACTAAGGGGTGTCTCGCCCGGTCAAAGCAAGTTGAGCAAGGGGCCCGGACGGGGCCCCTTTTCATTTGCATGTTATGCCTTGTGTGACCTTGCCCGGTCTGGCTAGGCGATCCGCGCATGGGCGGGCGGCAAGGTCGCGCTCTGCCGGGCCGCTATCTCAACGGGAGAAATAGACGGTCAGGAACTGCCAATGCGCTCCAGTCCGCTGCGGGCTGGCTGGTAGTCGGGATCGAGGCGCAGCGCCTGACGATAGGAATCGCGTGCCTCGGTGACCTTGCCGCGCTTTTCATAGACCAGCGCCTGGTTGGACCAGCTTTCGGCAATTCCCTTGTCGAGGCGTAGCGAGAAGTTGAAATCATCGAACGCGTTGTCGAGCTGGTTCAGCGCGACATAGGAGATGCCGCGTCCGTTGTAGGGTTCCGGGGCGTTCGGCTGCAGCGAAATGGCGGTCGAGAAATCGTCGATGGCGAAGTCATGCTGGCTGCGGCTCTGGTAGACCAGTCCGCGGCGGTGGTAGGCGCGCGGGTCCGTCGTGTCCAGCTGGATTGCTTTCTGGAAATCGCCGAAAGCTTCGGTTGTGCGCCCGGCCCGGCGGTAGAGCTCGCCGCGGCCTATATAGGCGGTGTCGTAGCTCGGATTGATCTGGATGGCGCTGTTGTAGTCGGCGGCGGCGCGCGCGAGATCGCCGGTGAAGCGATGAATCAGGGCGCGGTTGGCGTAGGCCTCGAAGTAGCGCGGGTTGAGCTGGATGGCGCGGTCGAAATCGCGCAGCGCTTCGGGGTACTGGCCGGCGCGTCCAAAAGCCGAGCCACGCACGTTGTAGGCGCTCGGATCATTGGGATTGGCGCGGATCACTTCTGTCAGCGAAGCGATGTTCAGTTCGCTGCCCTGTTCTTCCTCGATCGCCGCCGCAAAGGGCGATTCGTCGATCTCGGCGGTCTGGCAGCCGGCGACACCAAGTGCGGCGACTAGCGCAAGCGCCAGCCGACTGCGGCGGCGTACGCGGTTCGCCGTTGCCACAACGATACTATCTGTGTTTCGCGGTACGGATGTCATCCATGCACACTCCGGCCTCGGGGCCGCGCTCGAAACAAAAAAGGCGGCGTCACTGTTCGCAACGCCACCTTTTCAATTCAAAAAGAGTCGAAAACGCGACAAGACCGCTTAGCGGCCGCGGCCACCCAGAAGACCTTCGCGCTGCGCGCGCTTGCGGGCCAGCTTGCGGGTGCGGCGGACGGCTTCCGCCTTCTCGCGGGCACGCTTTTCGGACGGCTTTTCGTAATGACCGCGCATCTTCATTTCGCGGAAAATGCCTTCGCGCTGCATCTTCTTTTTCAGAGCGCGGAGGGCCTGATCAACATTGTTGTCGCGTACGAGAACTTGCACGTGGATCCCAACTTTCTGTTCGGTGTTATTTCGGTTTCGGCGGATCAAAGATACCCGCTCCGCGATGACGCCATCGCAGATAGATGGCTGCAGATACCAGAATCGCCGCTGGTTGTCCACTAGCAGCGCGGGAGTTTGTCATGCGCGCAGTTATCCCCATGGTCCGTCGGATATTCACATGATTTTTATATAAAAGCGTCAAGTTTACGTAGAGTTTTGCGCGGTTTCACTTTATAGCGGACTTCGCTGTCTATCCAGTCGGCAATTTGATATCTGCCCGGCGGTTTCGCTCGGCAGGTCGAAAGAAGGCACGGAATATTTGCCCCATCCCGTGCCTTCTTTCCCTTTCGCTTGTTTGCGAACGGCGCAAGCGGCACAGATGCAGGTCGCAAAACGTCAAGACAGGCCGATCACAAGCGGTTAATCCTCAGCCCGGATGTGCGCTGAGGTTCGCTTTGCGCCCGAATTTTGATGACCTGACGAGGTGAAGTGCAATGCGGAGATATTCCGGGTTTGCATTGGCGCGTGAAGCGATGCGCGGCCACAAAGGCTGGGGGCCACAATGGGGATCCCCGGAGCCGAAGAAAGAGTACGACGTTATTATCATTGGCGCCGGCGGGCACGGCCTCGCCACGGCTTACTATCTCGCCAAGGAGCATGGCGTCACCAATGTCGCGGTCCTGGAAAAGGGGTGGCTTGGCGGCGGCAATACGGGCCGCAACACCACCATCATCCGTTCCAATTATCTCTATGACGAATCGGCGGGTATTTACGACCATGCGGTCAAGCTGTGGGAAAACCTGTCGCAGGACCTGAACTATAACGTCATGTACTCGCCGCGCGGCGTCATGATGCTGGCGCACAACGTGCACGACGTGCAGGTGTTCAAGCGCCATATCCACGCCAACCGCCTGAACGGCGTCGACAATGAATGGCTAACGCCGGAAGCGGCGAAGGAATACTGCCCGCCGCTCAGCATTTCGCGGTCGGCGCGCTACCCGGTGATGGGTGCGGCGCTGCAACGGCGTGGCGGCACGGCGCGTCACGATGCGGTTGCCTGGGGCTATGCGCGTGCAGCCGCCGACCGCGGCGTGCATGTCATCCAGAACTGCGAAGTGACCGCGATCCGGCGTGCGGGCAACGGCCAGATCAGCGGTGTGGAAACATCGCGCGGTTTCATTGGTGCCAAGAAGGTCGGTGTCGTCGCAGCCGGCAATACCTCGGTGATCATGCAGATGGCCGACGTGCAGATGCCGCTGGAGAGCTATCCGCTGCAGGCGCTGGTATCCGAACCGGTCAAGCCGTGCTTTCCGTGCGTGGTGATGTCCAACAGCGTGCACGCCTATATCTCGCAGTCGGACAAGGGCGAACTGGTGATTGGCGCCGGCACCGACCAGTACACCTCCTATTCGCAGACCGGTGGCCTGCACATCATCCAGCACACGCTGGAGGCGATCTGCGAGCTGTTCCCGATGTTCACGCGCATGAAGATGCTGCGGTCATGGGGCGGCATCGTCGACGTGACGCCGGACCGCTCGCCCATTATCGCCAAGACCCCGGTGCCGGGGCTTTTCGTCAACTGCGGCTGGGGAACCGGCGGCTTCAAGGCGACGCCGGGCTCGGGTCATGTCTTCGCGCACACCATCGCCAACGACAATCCGCATGCCATCAATGCGGGCTACACGATCGAACGGTTCTCGACCGGCCGGCTGATCGACGAGGCGGCTGCCGCCGCTGTGGCTCACTAGGAGCTGGGAGACCGAAATGCTGATGATTTATTGTCCCTATTGCGAGGAAGAGCGTCCGGAAGTGGAGTTCCGGTATGCGGGCGAGGCGCATATCGAACGGCCGGCCGATATCGCGAATATCTCGGACGAGGAGTTCACCAAGTACTTCTTCATCCGCGACAATGTGAAGGGCATCGTCTTTGAGCGCTGGCGGCATGTGCATGGTTGCGGCCGTTTCTTCAACGTGGTTCGCGACACCGTCACCGACAAGATCCTGATGACCTACAAGGCCGGCGAGCCGAAGCCCGAACTGGTTTTCGCCGATAATGCGAATTCGGCCGCCGCGGAACGCGGAAAGGACGCAAGATGAACGCCGCCGGGACCAATCGTCTTGCCGGAACTGGCCGGCTTACCCCTGCCAGCACCGTCCTTTTCACCTTCGACGGCAAGTCCTATACCGGGCTGGAGGGCGACACGCTGGCGTCGGCGCTGATCGCCAACGACGTTCACCTGATCGGCCGTTCGTTCAAGTATCACCGCCCGCGTGGCATTCTTTCGGCCGGGCCGGAGGAGCCGAATGCGCTGGTCGGTGTGCGCCGCGACCATGCGCGCACCACGCCAAACGTGCGCGCCACAGTGCAGGAAATTCATGACGGCCTAGACGCGGTCAGCCAGAACCGCTGGCCGTCGCTGGCCTTCGACGTCGGCGCGATCAATGATATCGGCTCGCCGTTCTTCGCCGCCGGCTTCTACTACAAGACCTTCATGTGGCCGAAGGCGGCCTGGAAGCATGTCTACGAACCTTTCGTCCGTTACGCAGCGGGGCTAGGCGTGGCGCCCGATGAGGCCGATCCCGACCACTATGCTTCGCGTTTCGCGCATTGCGACGTGCTGGTGATCGGTGGAGGCGCGGCCGGGTTGAGCGCGGCGCTGGCTGCGGCCCAGTCGGGCGCGCAGGTGATCATCTGCGACGAGCGGCAGTCATTCGGCGGCGCGCTGGCCTTTGAAACAGAGGCCAGAATCGACGGGCTATGCGGATACGACTGGGCGCGCCGGACCGTCGCCGAACTGGCGGCGATGGACAATGTGCGCGTGCTGCCGCGCACGACAGCCTTCGGTTATCACGCGCAAAACTTCGTCGCGCTTTGCGAACGTGTCAGCGATCATCTCGCCGCGCCCGGCGCCGATTCGCCGCGCGAAAGGCTCTGGCAGGTGCGCGCCCGCAAGGTGATCATCGCCGCAGGGGCGATCGAGCGCCACATGGTGTTCGCCAACAATGACCGTCCTGGCATCATGCTGGCTTCGGCCGCTCGCACCTATCTCAACCACTATGGCGTCGCGGTCGGCCGCAAGGTGGGTGTCTACACGGCCAACGAATCTGCCTATGCGGCGGCGATCGATTTGAAGCGCGCCGGCGTCGACATCCCGGCCATCGTCGATCTGCGCGCCAATCCACAGGGCGGCGCGGTCGAAGAGGCCAAGTCGCTCGGAATCCGGGTGCTTGCCGGCCATGCGGTCACCGGCACCGGCGGCAAGATGCGTGTTGCATCGATGAGCGTCGAGCCGAAAAACGGCGGCCGTGCCGAGGTCATTCCCGTCGACGCGCTGTTGATGAGCGCCGGATGGACGCCTTCGGTGCACATGTTCTCGCAGTCGCGCGGCAAGGTTGCATGGGATGCGGAGACCGAGCGCTTCCTGCCTGGAACCTACGCGCAGGACTGCGTCAGCGTCGGCGCCTGCAACGGCACCGACGATCTGGCGGGCACGGTCGAGGAAGCGCTGGCGGCCGGCGAAAGAGCTGCCGTGAAAACGCGGCCCAAGGCGAAAAAGGCCAGCGTGAAAATCGCGACGGAGGGCGGCGGAAACTGGACCGGCGGCATGGCCGGCGCCGGGCCGGGCGCAGGCCCGGGCAAGGTGATCAAGGCATTCGTTGATTTTCAGAACGACGTGACCGCCAAGGATATCCGGCTCGCCGTTCAGGAGGGCATGCACTCGATCGAGCATGTCAAGCGCTTCACCACCAACGGCATGGCGACCGACCAGGGCAAGCTATCCAACTTGCATGGCCTGGCGATCGCAGCCGAGGCGTTGGGCCGCGAGATCCCGGCGGTTGGCCTGACCACGTTCCGCCAGCCCTACACGCCAACGACGTTCGGGGCGATCATCGGCCATCAGCGCGGCAAGATTTTCGATCCGGCGCGCCATACGCCGATGCATCAATCGGAAGTGGCTGCGGGTGCCGTTTTCGAGGATGTCGGCCAGTGGAAGCGCGCCTGGTATTATCCGCGCGCAGGCGAGGACATGCATGCCGCCGTCAACCGCGAATGCCGCACGGTGCGCGAGGTTGCCGGCATGTTCGATGCATCGACGCTCGGCAAGATCGAGGTTGTCGGGCCGGATGCCGCCGAGTTCCTGAACCTGATGTACACCAATCCGTTCCTGAAGCTTGGCGTCGGTCGGTTG
Source organism: Oricola sp. (assembly GCF_965230365.1). Taxonomy (GTDB): domain Bacteria; phylum Pseudomonadota; class Alphaproteobacteria; order Rhizobiales; family Rhizobiaceae; genus Oricola. The sequence continues at coordinate 1,151,403 of NZ_OZ246003.1, forward strand.
CGTTACGGCATCATGTGCCGTGAGGATGGCTTCATCTATGATGACGGCGTGGTCGGCCGCGTCGCTGAAGACCGCTTCCATGTCACCACGACGACCGGCGGCGCGCCGCGCGTGCTGCATCACATGGAAGACTATCTGCAGACCGAATTCCCGCAACTGAAGGTTTGGCTGACCTCGACCTCGGAGCAATGGGCGGTCATCGCAATTCAGGGGCCGAAGGCGCGCGAGATCATCGAACCCTTTGTTGAGGGGATCGACCTGTCGAATGATGCGTTCCCGCATATGAGCATGGCAGAGGGCCGGATCTGCGGGGTGCCGACGCGCCTCTTCCGCATGTCGTTTACCGGCGAAGCGGGGTTCGAGATCAACGTGCCTGCCGATTATGGCCGGCAGGTCTGGGACACGCTGCAGGCCCGTGGCGAACCGATGGGGATGTGCCTCTACGGCACCGAAACCATGCACGTCCTGCGTGCCGAGAAGGGCTACATCATCGTCGGCCAGGATACCGACGGCACCGTGACCCCGCATGATGCGGGCTTGTCCTGGGCGGTCGGCAAAAAGAAGACCGACTTTGTCGGCATTCGCGGCCTTATGCGGCCAGATCTCGTCGCCGAGGGCCGCCGTCAGCTTGTCGGCCTGAAGGTCAAGGACGGCAAGACCGTGTTGGAGGAGGGCGCCCAACTTGTCGTCGATCCGAACCAGCCGATCCCGATGAAGATGTGCGGCTGGGTGTCGTCGTCCTACTGGTCGGAGAATTGCGGCCATCCGATCGCCATGGCACTGGTCGAAAACGGATTCGAACGCATGGGCGAGACGCTCTACGTACCGATGCCCCATGGGGCGATCGAGGTCGAGGTGTGCGAGACGGTGTTTTTCGACAAGGAAGGGAGCCGGCTCAATGGCTGAGGTGCAGTTTTCCCGGGCAATGCCGCTCGAAGGGCGGGCTGCCGCCGCCGCCAATGTGTCGATCCGTTCGGCCGGGCCGGCGATGCGGGTTTCGTTGCGCGCGGGCGAGGATGCAGTCGGCGCCATCGGCAAGGCGCTCGGCGTCGAGCTACCGATCGCGCCGAAGCAGTCGGCAAGTGCCGGTGTGCGCGCCGCATTGTGGATCGGGCCGGATGAATGGCTGATCATCGATGAGGGCGAGCGCGATCCGATGATCGACCTTGGCCGCGCCGAGGCGTTGCATTGCGCTGTCGATGTCTCGCATCGCAACACCGCGATTATAGTCTCGGGCCCGGACGCGACCGACGTGCTGAGCGCGGGCTGCCCGCAGGACCTGTCGCTTGAGGCTTTCCCGGTTTCGGCCTGTTCGCGCACCGTGTTCGGAAAGGTCGAAGTTGTGCTCTACCGGACCTCGGAAACCGAATTCCGGGTGGAATGCTGGCGGTCGTTTTCGACCTATGCGTTCGATCTCCTGGAAGACGCTGCGCGGAGCCTCTGACGGCTTCCCGCAGGTTCAGTCTTCGCGCTCGACCACGGCCAGCGTCAGCCAGACCGCGGTCAGGGCCGGCTTGATGCTGTTTTCGATTTCGAGCGTTACCTCGTAGGTCGACAGGACGCGGCCCGAAGGCCGGATGTCGGCATCGGCGAGCTTGAAGATCGCCCGCACCCGCGCACCCGATTTGACCGGCGCCATGAAGCGGATGCGCTCGAACCCGTAATTGATACCCATCGTCGCGCCTTCGAGCGGGGGGATGGCTTCGTAGGCGAGCGTCGACAGCAGCGACAGTGTCAGGAAGCCATGGGCGATGGTGCCGCCAAAGGGTGTCTCGGCGGCGGCGCGTTCCGCATCGAGATGGATCCACTGATGATCGTCGGTCGCTTCGGCAAACGCGTCGATCATCGGTTGGGTGACGGTCCGCCATTCCGAGCGACCGATTTCGCTGCCAATGGCGCCGGGTATGTCGTCGATCGATATCGTTGTCATTGTGGTTTCCTGGCGGTGTCCCGCCGATTTCCTGCGGCTCGGTGAAGCGTCCGCCTTATGGCGGAGTAGGCCAGCAGATCAAGGCCCGGAAAGAAAAATGAGGCTGCCGCATACCTTAACAAGGCGTGTGCATGGCGGCATCCTTTGCTCTTGCGCCGTGAACGGCGAGTTCAGGTTCTTCCGCTAATCTGGCTGGTAGTCCCGCTTGAACGGAATACGAGCCATGTTTGGTCACGACCTCGGACTGTTCATATCGGTCATGCTGTTTTGCGTGGCCGGAGCCTATATCGTTGGCATCGCCATGGACGGTCTGATGGGCGATGACGGATTTGGCACGAGCACCAACACGGTTATTCTGATGACCGGCGGATTTCTTGGCTATCATCTCCCGCGATATCTGCATTTCCACTTCATCAATGATGTGACATTGCATGCGGTCTCGATCGTCAGCGGTGCGTTTGTCACGCTGGCGGTGCTCGCCATCTTCAAGGGCACGCTGAATCGGCTTGGCTACTGACCAATGCCGGCCAATTCAATGCCCCGGCAGGGCACCGGATAGGTGATACGAAACGCAGTCGACTCAAGCGGAATGTTCGGATCGAAGCAGGTGACGCGACCGACACCCAGCGCCCAGAACTTGTGCGGATCCTGGACCATGATGCCGTGGCCCTTGATTTCGCGGTGGACCTCGAAGTGCAGATGCGAAATGCCGCCGGCCAGAAAACCGGTTCGGCCCATCGTGCCGATTTGTTCGCCACGCTCGACACGTTGGCCCGGAGTGGCCAGACGCTTTGCCAAATGCATATAGACTGTGGAGGTGCGCCGCCCGGTCGCATCGACGCCATGGTCGATAACGACCCGATGGCCGTAGGCCGGCTCGAACAACGAACTGCTGACGGTGCCGGCGCCGGCCGCGATGATAGGCGTTCCCGCTCGCGCGATAACATCGATCCCCTCATGCATGGTCGACACGCCACCATCGGAGACCGGCTTGTTGGAGACACGGAATTGCTGTGAGATCGACGGCGCGCGCGGATCCATGAATACTTCGATCGGCGCTTCGAAATTCGGATTGTAGATCGCCGCATCGCCCAATTCGCTGAGCGTACAGCCGGCAGCGGCAAGCAGTGCCGCGCCGGCGGCGAGGAAAGCCATCGGTCTTTTTTGCATAGGGCGGTTCCGGTTCGCGTGCGGTGCTGAAACTGGCCGATCGGCGCGCGAAGCGCAAGCCGAACCGCCCATTTCGTGGGGTGGGGAATGCCCTCTTGTCAGTTTGTATAAATGACTTTACCGTTTGATCAAAAAAATACGGCGGGAAACCGGACACCGTTTTCACAGAGGAGAGCCAGCAATGTCCCGAAATACGTTTATGCCCAATCGCCGCCGATTGCTCAAGGCCAGTGCCGCCGGCGCGACTGTTCTTGCCATGCCGGGCCTGATCGGCCGGGCGAGCGCCATGCAGAAGCTGAAGGTCGCTGCGATCTACACCGTACCGGTCGAGCAGCAATGGGTGAGCCGTATCCATATCGCGGCCCAAGCCGCCGTCGACCGCGGCGAGATCGAATATGTCTTTTCCGAGAACACCTCCAACAGCGACTATGAGCGCGTCATGCGCGAGTATTCAGAGGCCGGCCACGACCTGATCATCGGCGAGGCCTTCGCCGTGGAAGACGCCGCCCGTCAGGTCGCGCGCGACTATCCGGAGAAGGCCTATCTTCTCGGTTCGAGCTTCCTGCCGCAGGACGACACGCCGAACTTCGCGGTATTCGACAATTACATCCAGGACGCGTCCTATCTCTCCGGCATCATCGCCGGCGCGATGACCAAGTCGAAAAACATCGGCATGGTCGGCGGTTTCCCGATTCCGGAAGTCAACCGCCTGATGCATGCCTTCATGGCCGGCGTGCGCGAGATGGCGCCCGACACCACGTTCCAGGTCGCCTTCATCGGGTCGTGGTTCGATCCGCCGAAAGCCAAGGAGACGGCGTTTGCGCAGATCGATGCCGGCGCCGACATCATGTATGCCGAACGCTTCGGTGTTTCCGATGCGGCGAAGGAAAAGGGCATCCTTGCGATCGGCAACGTGATCGACACGCAGCCGGACTACCCGGAAACCGTTGTTGCATCCGCGCTATGGCATTTCGAGCCGACGCTCGACGCGGCGCTCGCCAAGGTGAAGGCGGGAACGTTCAAGGCCGAGAACTACGGCATCTACTCCTTCATGAACCAGGGCGGCTGCTCACTGGCGCCGCTCGGCACATTCGAAGGCAAGGTTCCACAGGAGGCGCTCGACATGGTCGCCGCCAAGCAGAAAGCAATCATGGCCGGCGACTTCGTCGTCGAGATCAACGACGAAGAACCGAAATCGAGCTGATGACTGTCGAGGGGGGCGGGAAAGTGGAGACCGTTCTCCGCCTCTCGAACATAACCAAGCGTTTCGGGCCGCTGACGGCCAACGATGCGGTCACATTCGAGTTGCAGCGCGGCGAGGTCGTCGCGCTGCTGGGTGAAAACGGCGCCGGCAAAACGACGCTCATGAACATCCTCTTCGGCCATTACGTGGCCGACGAGGGAACCGTGGAAGCGTTCGGCAAACGCTTGCCGCCGGGCGAGCCACGCGCCGCGCTCACGGCCGGCATCGGCATGGTGCACCAGCATTTCACGCTGGCCGACCAGATGACGGTGCTGGATAACATCGCGCTCGGCACGCAGAGCCTGTTTGCGCCGCGTTTCGACCGCAGGAAAGCGCTTTCGCGTATCGATGATCTGTCGCGCGACTTCGGACTTCAGGTGCGGCCGAACGCGTTGATCTCCGATCTTTCGGTCGGCGAGCGCCAGCGTGTGGAAATTCTCAAGGCGCTCTATCGCGACGCACGCGTGCTGATCCTCGACGAACCGACAGCAGTGCTGACGCCGCTCGAAACCGACGCATTGTTCGCCACGCTGAAAAAGCTCGTCGCCACCGGGCTTTCGATCATTTTCATTTCGCACAAGCTGAACGAGGTGATGGCGGTCAGCGACCGCGTCCTGGTGCTGCGTTCGGGCCGTATCTCCGGCGAACGCCGGACGGTGGATACCGACCGTGCCGAACTGGCGGCGCTGATGGTTGGCGAGACCATCGAGGAACCGGAAGTGGTCCCGCATTCGGCCGGCGCCGAAGTAATCGAGCTTGCCGGCGTGTCGACAGCGGGCCGCGCCGGCGGTGCGCCGCTCGACAATATCGACCTCAGCCTGCACGAGGGCGAAATTACCGGACTGGCCGGTGTTTCCGGCAATGGCCAGGCCGCGCTCGCCGCGCTGATTGCCGGAACCATGCGGCCGGAGACAGGTTCGATCCGCATTTTTGGCGAGACGATTCATGACTGGACGGCGCGTGCCGCGCTGGCGCACCGCATCGGCCGTATTCCCGAAGACCGTCATGCCATCGGCATGATCGGCGACATGAGCGTTACCGAGAACGTGATTTCCGAGGCCTACCGTTCGCGCCGTTTCAGTCGCATGGGGTTTCTCGACTGGAAGGCGGCGGAGGACTTCGCCAACACGATCATTCGCGACTATGACGTAAAATGCCCGTCGCCCAATGCGCGCGTGCGCCTGCTGTCGGGTGGCAACATGCAGAAGCTGATCCTCGGGCGCGCCTTCGACGGCGAGCCGCGGGTGATCCTGGCCAACCAGCCGACGCGCGGCCTCGATGTTGGCGCGGTCGCCTATGTCCACGCCAAGCTCGTCGAGGCGCGCGATCGCGGCGCTGCGATCCTGCTGATTTCCGAAGATCTCGACGAGGTGCTCGCGCTTTCCGACAGGGTTGTGGTGATTTCCAAGGGACGACTGTCGCCGCCTTCGAAGCGCGGCGAGTTGTCGGTGCGCGAGATCGGCGAGCGCATGGCCGGGCATGGCTTCAGCGATGGAGTTCACGATGCGGCTTGAATCGAAACAGGCGCCCGGTCTGGCCGCCACGCTGCTCTATCCGGCCGGCGCGATTGTCGCGACGCTTTTGATCGCCTCGGTCCTGGTGCTGATCGCCGGCGCGTCGCCCTTCAGCGTCTTCTGGCTGGTCATCAAAGGGGCGGCCGGCTCGCAATTCGCGCTGATGGAAACACTGACGCGCGCAACGCCGCTGATCTTTACCGGGCTTGCTGTCGCCGTTGCCTTCCAGGCGAAGCTCTGGAACATCGGCGCGGAGGCGCAGCTCTACATCGGCGCGGTCGCGACCGTGGTTCTGGGAACCGGTGCGGTCGCCTTGCCGGCACCGGGCCTGATCCCGCTGATCATGATCTGCGCCATGTTTGCCGGTGCGTTGTTGCTGCTCGGCCCGGCAATTCTGAAGGTGCGCTTCGGGGTCGACGAGGTGGTGACGACGCTTTTGTTGAACTTCATTGTTATCCTGTTCGTCTCGATGCTGCTCGAAGGCGTGCTTAAGGACCCGATGGGGCTTGGCTGGCCGCAATCGAAACGCGTGGTCGCCGATGCACAACTGCCACGGCTGATCCAGGGCAAGCGGCTGCACTACGGCTTCGTCATCGCATTGGCGAGCGCGGCAATCGTCTGGGTGATCATGAAGAAAACCACGCTCGGCTACGAGATGCGGGCGGTCGGCAACAATGCCGAGGCGGCGCGTTTCGCCGGCATACCGGTCAACCGGGTGCTGATGAAGACGGCGTTGTTGTCGGGCGGCCTCGCCGCGCTCGCCGGTTTCTCGGAAGTGGCGGGGCTGAAGGGCAACCTGACGCTCGATCTGTCGCCGGGCTTTGGCTACACCGGCATCGTTGTCGCGATGCTGGCGATGCTCAACCCGCTCGGCGTCGTGGCTTCAGCGCTCTTCGTCGCCGGCATATTCGTCGGGGCCGACGCGATGAGCCGGTCCGCCGGCGTGCCCAGCTACATTGCCCAGGTGATGGTCGCCACCGCGCTGTTGACCATGGTCACCGCAATCATGCTGACCCGTTACCGGATCCGGTGGAGGTAACGATGGAAGCATTCGAAATCCTGCTGACCACCAGCTTCTGGGTAGCCGCGATCCGTATCGCCTCGCCGTTGATCTTCGCTACGATGGGCGAACTGATCTGCGAACGGGCGGGCGTGCTCAATCTCGGCATCGAGGGGATCATGACGGCGGGCGCGTTTGCCGGCTGGATCACGGTCTATCTCGGCGGCGATCTCTGGACAGGCGTCCTGATCGCGGCGCTGGCCGGCGCGGCATTCGGGCTCTTACATGGCTTCCTGACGGTGCCGCTTGGCCTGTCGCAGCATGTCACCGGCATCGGCATCACGCTGCTGGCGACCAGCCTGACCTACTTTATCTATCGCGTGTCGTTGCCCAAGGTGACGTCGCCGCCGAAGATCGAGCCGTTTCAGCCCTATGCGATCCCGTATCTCTCCGACATACCGCTGTTCGGCCCGGCACTGTTCAACCAGACGCCGCTCACCTATCTGGCCTTCGTGACGGTCGCGCTTGTTGCGTGGATACTCTACCGCACGCCGGTCGGCATGGCAGTGCGTGCCGTTGGCGAAAACCCGGCAGCCGTCGAGGCGCAGGGGATCAGCGTCACGGCGATCCGCATGGGCGCGGTCGCAGTCGGCTCGGCGCTGATGGCCATTGGCGGCGCCTTCCTGACCATGAGCGCCTTCAACTCCTTTTTCTTCGACATGATCAACGGGCGTGGCTGGATTTGCATCGCGCTGGTTGTCTTCGGGTCCTGGCGGCCGGGCAAGGCGCTGATCGGCGCCATCCTGTTCGCCGCCTTCGACGCCTACCAGATCCGCCTGCAGCAGGTGACCGGCGGGGTCATCCCCTACCAGATCTTCCTGATGCTGCCCTATGTGCTGTCGATCCTGGCGCTGATCGTCGTCGCGCGCCGCGCCACCTATCCCAAGGCTCTCATGGTGCCATACCAGAAAGGCGAGAGATGAGTATCGACCTGCTGCTCAAGGGCGGCTCGCTGCCGGACGGATCGGTCGCCGACATCGCCGTGTCGGGCGGGACCATCACGGCGATCGAACCGGAGATCAACGCCGAGGCCGGGGAAACGATCGACATATCCGGCAATCTCGTGTCGCCGCCCTTCATCGATCCGCATTTCCACATGGACGCGACCTTGTCCTACGGCCAGCCGCGCATCAATGCGTCCGGCACGCTTCTGGAAGGCATTGCGCTGTGGGGCGAGTTGAAACCGCTATTGACCGAGGAAGCGGTCATCGAGCGGGCGCTCGCCTATTGCGACTGGGCCGTCTCGATGGGGCTTCTGGCAATCCGCACCCATGTCGACACCAGCGACGACCATGCGATGACCGGGGTGCGGGGGCTGCTCGCGGTGCGCGACATCGTCAAACCCTATCTCGACCTGCAGATCGTCGCCTTCCCGCAGGACGGCTTTTATCGCGCGCCGAAGGCGAGGGAGCTGACGCTGCAGGCACTCGACATGGGTGTCGATATCGTCGGCGGCATTCCGCATTTCGAGCGCACCATGGACGATGGCCGTAAATCTGTGACCGAGCTTTGCGAGATCGCCGCCGGGCGCGGGCTGATGGTCGATCTGCATTGCGATGAGACCGACGACCCGATGTCGCGCCATATCGAGCAACTCGCCTATGAAACGCAGCGGCTTGGCCTGCAGGGCAGGGTGGCCGGATCGCATCTGACCTCGATGCATTCGATGGACAATTACTATGTCTCCAAGCTGCTACCATTGATGGCGGAGGCCGAGGTTGCCGCCATCCCCAACCCGCTGATCAACATCACCATCCAGGGCCGGCACGACACCTACCCCAAGCGGCGCGGGCTGACCCGGGTGCCGGAGATGCTGCGTTACGGTATCACCGTCGCATGGGGCCAGGATTGCGCGCTCGACCCGTGGTATCCGCTCGGCACGGCCGACATGCTGGACGTCGCCTTCATGGGGCTACATGTGGCGCAAATGACCAGTCCGGCCGACATGCGGCGCTGCTTCGACATGGTGACGTCGGAGACGGCGAAGATCATGGGGCTTGACGACTACGGCCTCGAGGCGGGCAAGCGCGCCAGCTTGGTCGTGCTGGATGCCGGCGATCCCGTCGAGGCGATCAGGCTCCGGCCGGAGCGGTTGCTGGTGGTCTCCAACGGCAAGGTCGTCGCCCGGCGCAAGCGCCAGGACACGGATCTGTCGCTGCCGGGAAGGCCTGCCTCCGTCAACCGGCGGTTCAAACGGTAGGTTCGTTTCCATTCATCGGATTTGAAACGCGATGCGTGGCCGCCACCCTTGGCCGCTGGGCACGCACGACATCTTCGGCGGAAAGATCGCTGGCGCCGTTCTTCCGGATCGTCGAGGAAAGATGGTGGGCGGTACTGGGATTGAACCAGTGACCCCTACGATGTCAACGTAGTGCTCTCCCGCTGAGCTAACCGCCCGGTCAGATGCGCGCATACACCATAACAGCCTTGCGCGGTCAAGAGACTGATTTGCGGAATTCGGCGCTTCAGGCCGCCTTGATCATCTTGTCGACTTCGGTGACCAGTTCGCGCAGGTGGAAGGGCTTGGAAAGCACCTTGGCGTCCTTCGGCGCGTTGGAGTCGGGATTGAGCGCGACAGCCGCGAAACCGGTGATGAACATCACCTTCAAATCCGGGTCGAGTTCGGTGGCGCGGCGCGCCAGTTCGATACCGTCCATCTCCGGCATCACGATGTCGGTCAACAGCAGCGAGAAGGGTTCCTCGCGCAGGCGCTCATAGGCGCTGGCGCCATTGTCATAGTCGGTGACCTGGTAACCCGCCTTCTCGAGCGCCTTTACCAGGAATGCGCGCATGTCGTTGTCGTCTTCGGCAAGGAGGATGCGATTCATGTTCAAGCCTGTCGGTCGCGTTGCAAACGCCTGCTAAAAATCCACTCGTCCCAGTCATCGCCCGTCATGGTAAACAACCGGTGTATTAATCTCAAATTCACGGACATTTGGTCCCGTCTGGACCGTCGCAATGACACTGCACACTGGACAGGACGCCGCGCTGCTGTCAACAATCAATCAGCGAATCCGCGAAACTGGTTAAACGGTTCTGGAGGCCCATGTTCTGCGATCCCGACTTTGCCGATCATCCGGCTTTCGAAGTCAGGAAGCCGGCTGACCAGCGGGTCCCCTTCGTGTTCAATTCTCCGCATAGCGGACGCTATTATCCCGAACGTTTTTTACGCATGAGCCGGCTGGACGAAGTGTCGATCCGCCGCTCGGAAGACTATTTCGTCGACGAGCTGTTCTCTGGCGCGGTTCCGCTTGGCGCGCCGCTGTTGATGGCGCATTTCCCGCGCGCCTATCTCGATGTCAATCGCGAGCCCTATGAGCTGGATCCGCGCATGTTCGTCGAGCGCCTGCCGGCGTTTGCCAATTCGCGCTCGATACGGGTCGCCGGCGGGCTCGGCACGATCCCCCGGCTGGTGTCGGAGGGGGCGGAGATCTACCGGCGCAGCCTGCCGATAGCGGAAGCCCAGGCGCGGATCGCCAATATCTACAAGCCCTACCATCAGGCACTGCGCGACCTGCTCTCGCAGACCCACCGCCAGTTCGGCTTTGCGGTGCTGATCGATTGCCATTCGATGCCCGCCTCGGTGCGCTACGGCCAGGACGGAATCCGGCCGGACTTCATCATCGGCGACCGGTTCGGAACCAGCGCCGGGCGCGATGTCAGCGAGGCCGCGGCCGAAATCCTGTCCTCGATGGGGTATTTGGTGACCTCCAACAAACCCTATGCGGGCGGGTTTATCACCGAGCATTACGGACGCCCGCTCAAGGGCCTGCACGCGCTGCAGATCGAGGTCAATCGCGGCCTTTATGTCGAGGAACATACGCTGCAGCGCAAGCCTTCGTTCCATCAGCTGCGCGACGACATCGCGACCTTCATTTCCCGGCTGATGGCGCTTCCTGACCGGCACTTCTTCAACTACAGCATAGCCGCTGAATAAAAAAAGGGCCGCAGCGCGGAGCGGTGCGGCCAAAGTCTAGGGAGGATACGCCCCGAAAAGGGCGTGACAGCAAGCTGTCGAGCGCACAGATATGCTGCGACGCACAATTGTCAATGCGCTGCAATGTGAAACTTCTGTTGCATCGCGGCCAATCCCCGGAAACCAAGGACAGGGAGCCGATATGACCACGTATTCGTTGCCGGATGTTGCGTTCCTGCAACGGCTCGCAGGCGCCGCCGCCAAGCGGACATTGCCATTGTTTCGCACTGCAACCGCGGTCGAAAACAAGGAGCAGGGCGGATACGACCCGGTAACCCAGGCAGACCGCGATGCCGAGCGCGCGATCCGCGCGTTGATCGAAGAGGCTTATCCGGAACACGGTATCGTCGGCGAAGAGTTCGGAACGGTGCGCGGTGATCATTCCCACGTGTGGATCATCGACCCGGTAGACGGCACGCGCGCCTACATCTCGGGCCTCCCGACATGGGGAACGCTTGTCGGGTTGCGGGTCGACGGTCACATGCATGCGGGCTTCATGTCGCAGCCCTATATCGGCGAGCTCTATGTTGCCGATGGTTCCGGCAGCCAGTTCATGCGCGGCAACGCGGACGCACGGCCCATTTCCACCAGTGCGACCACCGATATCAGCGAGTCGATCGTCTTTACGACCTCGCCGGCTCTCTATGACACCGCGACACGGGAAGCTTTCAACCGGCTGGAAGCGCGATCCCGGCTCTCGCGCTATGGATGCGACTGCTATGCGTTCGCCATGCTGGCGGCGGGCTACGCCGATATTGTCGTCGAACCCGGTCTGAAGACCTACGACATTGCCGCGCTGATCCCAGTTATCGAGCAGGCCGGCGGCGTGGTGACGACCTGGCAAGGCGGCAACGCGGCCGACGGCGGCGATATCCTGGCGGCCGCCAACCCGGCATTGCATGCGGCTGCGTTGGCGGTGCTGAGCGGCTAGGTCCGGCGATCTGCCGAACCTAGTCTTCGGTGCCGGGAATGAAGGCGCGGATGGCCGCCAGCAATTGCCGTCGGTAGATGTCGGCTTCCTGGAAGATTTCGTGCTTCGCGCCGTTGATGGTCAGCATCGAGGCGGACCGCAGGCGGCGCGAATGGCTCTCGCAGGCGGCATTGGAGACCACCGTGTCGCGGCCGGCGGCGACGATCAGTGTCGGGATCGTTGTCGCGGCCATGTGTGCGGGCCGGCGGATCGCGTCGAGGGCGCGAAACGTCGCGGATGTCCACGCCGGCGTTGGGCCCCCCAGCGCCAGATCGGGATGCTGTTCGACGAGTTCGACATTGCGCGCATAGCGGTCGGGGTCGGAGGTCAGCGCATTGGTTTCGAAGGGTTGGCGCAACTGTTTGGGCGGGCCGCCGGCAAGATAAATGTTGCCGAGGCCGATGAAGCAGAGCACCCCGGCCACGAATCGCGCGAGAGCATTCTGTGTCGCTGGCACCGGCAGGCCGAGAAGCGGTGCCGACAAGACCATGCGCCGGATGCGGTTGGCCATGACCGGGGCGCTGTAAAGCGCGATCAGGCAACCGGTCGAATGGGCGATGATATGGTAGGGCGGGCGACAGTCCGGCAGCACGATCTCGCGAAAAATCGTGTCGAGGTCGATGGAGTACTGCTCGAAGTCGTCGATGTAACCCGGTCCGCCATTGCGAAAGAACCGATCCGAGCCGCCTTGTCCGCGCCAATCGAAGGTCACGATGTCCATTGCGGTATCGCGCAGGTCGCGGACGGTCTCGGTGTATTTCTCGATCGTTTCGTTGCGGCCGTGCAGGAGAATGATCGTGCCCTTGGCGGAGCCGGCTGCCTTGCAGACCGCATAGCGGATGGAAAAGCCGTCCGGCGTTCTGACAAAGCCGGCGGCATCGGTGTCGGGTAACGGATTGCTCTCGGTTTGCCGCAGTGTCGTCATCGGTTTGGCGTCAAGGTCCGTGCTTGGCCCGTACTTGGCCCGTACTTGGCCGGTGATTGTCCCGACGCGGAGTGTTAGGTTCCGGCCTGTCAAAGGTCAAAGAAAAACCGGGAGCACCGCGCGGTGCTCCCGGCTGCCGACCGGACTGGAAGGGACGATGCAGCCCGGCAGGTTTCCGTCGGCCGGTCAGTTCCAGCCGTAGTAGAAGGTCAGGTTGCCGTTGCCGAAATGGACGCCGGGATTGTCCCAGTGGCGGCGGAGGCGATGGCGCACGACAATCCGGCCGGTGCGGCCGTCGACACGCAACCTGAACAGCTTGTGGTGCTTGCGCGCGATGAAGATGTAGTCGCCGCGAATGAACCCGGCCCGGCGGATATGGTGGTAGCCGCGCTTGCGCAGCTTGTGGCGGACGACGCGCGGCGGCAAGAGGTAGCGCCTGGCGTGTTTTCCACCCACCTCGTGCACCAGCCGGCCGGCGACCGCGGGCGCGTCGATAACCGGAATGGCCGGAACGGTGGCCGGAGTGGCGTTGGCGAAACCAGCCGACCCGGCCGACACAAGAGCGGCAGTCGCGGCGGTGATCAAAAGCTTCTTCATGTCGATCTCCATTGGCTTGGTATGTCTGGATGAGCCGGTTTGCCGGCCTCTGATGTGGCGCCAGATTGCCACCGCCCGCCTGAACGGCGCCGGAAAGCGTTGTTCATCCTGCGTTCATCAAAGAAACGCCGTCTTGAAGGCCGCGATCGCCGACACCAAATATGTGCTGCGGACGCCATTCCGGGTCCGCTGATGTGACAGGGCCGCGCCAATACCGGGCGGTCGCAGCATCAAACGCACAACACGTCGCTCAATGATGGAGGACCAATCATGCGTCATGTCGACTATTCACCGCTCTTCCGATCGACCGTCGGTTTCGACCGCCTGTTCAACATGCTGGACACGCTGGCCCAGCCGGAAGGCAATGCGCCGAGCTATCCGCCCTACAATATCGAGCGGACCGGCGAGAATGCTTACCGGATCACCATGGCCGTGGCCGGTTTTTCCCAGGATGACCTTACGATCGAGGCGCGTTCCAACGTGCTGACGGTCGCCGGCGGCAAGCCGGAGGAAACCGATCAGGAGAAGCGTGAGTTCTTGCACCGGGGCATCGCCTCGCGTGCCTTCGAGCGCCGTTTCCAACTGGCAGACTATGTCGAAGTGAAGGCCGCCGAACTCAAGAACGGCCTGTTGCATATCGATCTGGAACGCGAGATTCCCGAAGCGATGAAGCCGCGCAAAATCGACATCAAGAACGGCAAGGATGCCCGGCAGATCGAAGCCAAGTCCGTGAATTGATCGCGGTCGCGGTATCGAAGCTGAAAGGCGGGGGAGACCCCGCCTTTTTTGCGTTCAGGTTCGGGCGTTGAACCAGCGGCCCAAGAGATGATCCACGGAAATCCGGCCGGGGCCGTTAACGACGATCATCAGCAGCACGAAGATCCACAGCATGCGCTGGTCGAAGATGATGGCGTCGGGCAAGCGGTCGAACATCGAACCGACGAACTTGGCTTCCAGCCCGTGGAAGGCGACATCGACATAGCTTTGGACGATCACGAAGACGATCATACCGATCGCGGCGATGCGGCTGAACAGCCCGATGACAATCATGATCGGCAGCAGGAATTCGGTCCAGGTGCCGAGCAGGACAATGATGTCCCAGGGAAAGAACGGGATCGCATCGACGTCGAAGCCGTAGTGTTCCATGACCGGCGGCAGGATCGACGCATAGGCACCGATGCTCGGATTGAGAAAGCCGAAAATCCCGTCGCCGAGCTTGTTCCAGCCGGAATTCAGATAATAGAAGAACAGCAGGCTGAAGAAGGCGAAGCGTGCCGCCAGGCCGTTGAACCAGCCGGCGAGCGCCCGGTCGAGACCGGCAAAGACGGCGTTGTGAAGGCGCACGATCATGGCGACCGGTCCGGCTGCGATCTGCGTTGAGCCAGTCTCGGCATGCTGTGTATCGGTCATGGCCGTGTTCCCCGGTTTTCAGTGGTTTTCTATTGTAGCGGTGGTGAAGGCGCCAGTCGACAGAAGGCCGCCAATGGCTTCGCCAATGTCGAAGGTGTCGTTGGCTGTCGCGCCGGCTTCGGCGGCGTCTGCCAGCGTGGCCCCGGCAAGCAACGTATCGAAGAATGCGCCGTGCCCGTCGGGCAGTCGCGTCACCATGACATCATGCGCCGGACGCGTGATCAGCACGTCCTGTGGCTGGGCGGCCTCGATGCGGGGCACCGTTTCGTGGTTGCGGTTGGCATCGAAGATATCGAACACCGCGTAATCCGACCGGACGACGCCGGCTGCCGGGTGGGCGATGAACCGCAATTCGCCGAGGCGTTCCTGCGCGAACTCCGAGAGTTCTTGCGGCGAAAGCGGCTCCAGGTCGGCGGCGTGATAGGCTGTCAACCAGCAACGCTCCAGCCGCGCCACATCGGCGAGGTAGGGCATACGCGCCGCCGGCTCGAACTGCGCTATGAAATCGGGAAATTCGTGCCCGTACTGGAACAGCAGCGGCGAGGCCGGCGGATGCGCGCGCACGAATTCACGCGCCATGTTGCGGAAGAAGGTTTCGCCTGCAATGCGCTGGACAGCCGGAAAGATGTCGACGAGCGAGTTGATAAGGCTGACGGTGACATTGTTGCGGTAGACATTGAAACGCTTGACCGCCTGCTTGCCGCCCGGTCCGACAACCGTGGCGGGTTTCTCGACTTCGGGATCGAGAATTGCGGCGCGAAAGCCTTTTGCGTCCAGTTGGCCGGGATCAGACTGCGGCGGCATGGCGCTTGCCCATCATGAACGTGCTGGCGACACGCTCGAGGATACGCTCGGCGGCGGTCGCCTCCGATTTCAGGACCGGCCAGTCGGGCAGATCGGAATCCCATTCCACCAGCGTCGGGATCGGCCCTGTCTGCTTGACGACGATCTCGAACAGATCCCAGACCGGATCGGCGACCGGCGCATCGTGGCTGTCGATGAGCAGCGTTTCGCCCTCGTCGTCCTCTTGAACGGCATGGCCGGCAAGGTGGATCTCGCCGACAAGCTCGAGCGGGAAATCCATCAGATAGGTGAGCGGCGAATAGCCGTGATTGGTGGCCGAGACGAAAACGTTGTTGACGTCGAGCAGCAGGCCGCATCCGGTGCGCCGCGCGATCTCGCGGATGAAGTCGGTCTCGCTCATCGTCGAGTTGTCGAAGACAACATAGGTCGACGGGTTTTCCAGCAGCATCTGCCTGCCGATGAAGGACTGCATCCGGTCGACGTGCTCGCAAACATGGGCGAGCGTCTCGTCGGTATAGGGGAGCGGCAGCAGATCGTTCATGAACACGTCGTCATGGGTCGACCAGGCGAGGTGTTCGGAAATCAGACCCGGTTCGTAGCGCTCGACCAGTGCCTTGAAGCGCGCAAGATGGTCAGTGCTCAGCGGCTCGGGGCCGCCGATCGACATGCACACGCCATGCAGGGAGACCGGGTAGTCCTGCCTGACGCGTTCCAGGGCGCGATGCGGAAAACCGCCGTCGCCCATGTAGTTCTCGGCGTGCACTTCCAGAAATCCGACCGGATCGGTATCGGCGAGAATGTCGTCGAGATGCGTGTGCTTGAAGCCCACGCCAGTTGATGGCGGGATGCGGGAAGGCATGGTTGCAAACCGGGTCTTGCGTGCATTCGGAGGGTCGAACGACATATGACCTAGAGGATGGGAAAACTCGGTCATCAACAGTCTCCGATTTGCAACCAACTCGTGTGACGGCTTATGCCGGCAGATCGCGGTCAAGCGGCTCGAGCGAGCCCATGCGGCCGCCCTCGAGTTCCATGGAAACGCAGGTGCCTTCTTCAACGAACTTCCAGGCGTTGCCCTGGTAGTCGACGGTCGACGTTCCCTGGCAGGTTGTGCCCGGGCCGGCCGCGCAGTCGTTCTGACCTGCGAGCGAAACGCCGTAGCACTTCACGTTGGCTGCGTGCGCGTCGGTCACGGTGACGAGCTGAGCGCCCGAGACTGCTGCTGCGACTGCGCCGGCGAGAACGGCGCCGCTGAATGCGGTTTTAGTAGCTTTGGACATCCTTAACTCCTATGAAGCCCGTTTTGATCCGATCCATCCACCGGACCGGTAGGACATGTTTGGCAAACCGCTCGATCAACGGGAAATCAAGCACGTGTTATCCCGTTTCACATATGTGTGAGGCATGTTTGACCTCAGGAAAATATTTTTCACAGAACAGCCGTGCGCGGTTCAGGCCGCTCGCCGCACGCGGGAGCGCAGACACAGCAGCATCGCGGCGAAGACGACAAACGCCGTGATGATCGCGGGCGTCGTTATCTCTTCGCCGAGTATCAGCGCGGCCAGGGCGATCGAGACAATCGGCATGAGCAGATTGATCTGGCCGATCCGCGCGATCCCGCCCATTGCCAATCCGCGATACCAGAATACGGAAGCCAGAAACATGGAGATGATACCAAGATAGGCGAGCGCGGCCCAACTCGAGACGCCGGCCGTTTCCCAGCCGGCGTCGGGAGCCTGGAAGACCAGTATGGCTATCGCACCGGGCGTCAGCAGGACCATCGCCCAGCTCAACGTGTTGGCGCCGCCCAGTTCGGCGGAGACCTTCCCGCCTTCCACATAGGCGAAGCCCATCGCCGCAAGCGCGCATAACAACCAAAGATCGGCGACATGCAGGCGGCCGCCGCCTGCGTCGAACGCATAGTAGAAGACCGCGCAGAAACCCACCGCGCATCCCAGCCAGAACAGGGCGGGGGGACGTTCGCCGGCGCGAAGCACGGCCAGGATCGCGGTGACCGCCGGCGCCAGACCCGTCGCCATGGCGCCATGGATCGCCGGCACCGATTGCAGCGCAAGGGCCAGAAAGAACGGATAGCCGACCGCAAGGCCGAGCCCGGCTGCAAGAATACCCCGCAACTGGTGTCGCGTCGGGAGCGCGGTGCGACCGGCCGCGAACAGGGCCGCCGCGCCGAGCGCGCCCGCCATCGCGATGCGCGCGCATGTAATCTCCAGCGGCGAAAAATCGGCGATTGCCAATCGGGTCGCGACCAGTGTGCCGCTGAATCCCAACATGCCGAGAAATCCGAAGATCACACCTGCTCGCAATCCGTCTGATCGATCACTCATCGGGTTTCCTCCGGCAACGGCATGTCGCATGGGCGTCCCTATCACACTTCGCTAGCGCGGTCGGTGCATGGCGATGCCGGCCATCACGAGAGCCACACCCGCAAGATCGCGCGACGTAGGTATCTGGGCCAGGACAATGGCCGCGATGACGGTCGCGAATGCCGGCAGCAAGGCCAGCATGAGCGCGAACGAGGCGCGCGGGATACGCGACATCGCGAGTTGGTCGCAGACATAGGGAATGACCGAGGAACAGATCCCGACGCCTATGCCGGCAAGGACCAGCAACGGATTGGCGAATATGGTAACGGCTTGTGCGGCGCCGACCGGCGTGACGAAAACAAAGGCGATGAACATGGCCGCGCCGAGGCGCTTGATACCGGCGTCTGCGCCGGTCTGCGATACACGGTGGCCAAGTATGATATAGACGGCGAACAAGGCGGCGTTGATAGCCGACCAGAACAGTCCGACCGGACTGGTCGCCCATCTGACGTCGATCAGCAGCCATACGCCGGCAATTGCAAGCCCAACCGCAAAGAGGTTTCGCGGTGTGCGCAATCCGTAAAGCGCGACGAGAAGCGTCGCCGTGAACTCCATCGCCGCGACGAGGCTCATTGGCAGCTTGTCGAGCGCCAGATAAAACGCAGTGTTCATCGCCGCCAGACAGGCGCCGAGCGATAGCAGCAATCCCCGTGTCGCCGGCTCGGCTTGGCCCAGGGTCCGCCAGGGCTTCGTCAGCGGCGCAAAGACCAGCGCGGCAGAGGCGATGCGGAACCAGGCGATCCCCAACACGCCGGCCGCGGGAAACAGCAGCACGGCCAGCGATGGCCCGAGATAGTGAAATACCGCGCTGACACAGAACCATGCATAGGGCGGCACATTCGCGGTCAGCCGGTTCAGGGTGGGTTGCTGCTTCGGGTCGACATCCTGCCGCATCTTGCTCATACTTCCAGTATCGGAGGCATGATGGATATTCACCATGGACAATGGGTCGCCGAATTTGGCGATTATCCTTAATTCCGGGGGCTTTATCGATGAAACGCCTCAGATATGAAAACGGAGACATCGACCGGGTCGACGAGAAGATCCTCGCCGAACTGACCGCCAATGCGCGCATCACCATGGCCGAACTGGCGCGGCGGATCGGATTGTCGGCGCCGAGCGCAGCCGAGCGCATGCGGCGGCTCGAGGAAGCCGGGGTCATTACCGGCTACGGCGCCAGGGTATCGATGCCGGCGCTCGGATTGCCGGTGTCGGCTTGGCTGCGCATCCGGCCCATTCCCGGCGAATTGCAGCGGGTCGCCGAGATCCTGAAGGCAATACCGGAAATCTCTGAATGCGACCGTGTCACGGGCGACGACTGTTTCCTGGCGCGTGCCCATCTGGCCTCGATCGGCGACCTGGAGCGGATCATCGACATGATCATTCCCCATGCGATGACCAACACCTCGATCATCCAGTCATCGCCGGTCGCACAGCGCCTGCCGCGCATTCCCGCCGGCGAGGACGAGTGATCCGGCGGAGCGCCGATATCGATGCGCGAGGCGAACGATGGCAGCCGGTCCGGTGCGGGATTCGAATGGCAGCTATTAGCCTTTTTTGTCGCTCAAGTACGTTTCTGAGAAGTCATACTTCGTTCTTATATAGTGCCTTGCCAAAGCCCTCATGATCTCAGCAGCAACCGACAATCTTTGCGTTTCGGAGTACATATCTGCATCGGATTCAAACTTCTTGGAGGCGTGTGCGGTTGCGACGCGACAATTTTCATAAACGTATTTTTCAATTGATTTGTCTTGTCTGTCTTCATTGAAGCGATCTAGGCGCACAGGTAGGACGTCTTTGCAAGCATCGTCAAAGACTCCCTTTATCCATTCGCGGGTTTTTGGACCGATTTTTCTGCTGTCTAAGTGTTTGAAACCTGTTTCAAAGACTTTGAAGAAGCTCAGCACTGCCTGCGACGAAACTCCGGCCTCGGCAGCATTCAATCCTTCCCTGTAATAGGACAGGCAGTTTAGCAATGCTGCATCCTCTGGCATTGAGCGATAGAACATCCAAGTCATCATTGTGGAAAATGCCATGTCTCGCTTTGGCACAGGCACGGGTACAGGGTTTCCCGACCACCCCTCACGCAGGATAGCGTGACGATCATCACACCAAGAGAGCACACTCAAAAAGCGGTTTAGGAGGGTCCTGGCATCTCCTGTGTTGATACGCTCGCTGGTCAGGTCGATGCTGATTGAATGCGAGTTCTCCTTCGTTTTTGGGAAGAGTACGAAATGATGGCCGCCAAACTCGATTCGCGTCGGATCCTTTGGCCAAGTGACGGTGGTATCAACGCCGGCGTTCAGAAACCTTGAACCTCTGCGTGCGCCGAGGCGCTCGTGGAAAGCGTTACGCTCCTCCTCTGTTTCATATTCACGCCAATCCGTTTCTAGTGGCCGGTTCCAATGTCGCGAAAGGTCGATGTCACGCTTTAGCTCTCGGAAAAACTCTCGGTTTAGGACGAGTTGGCGAGTGTTGGTCGATAACGGTCGGTCATGATCGAATTCTTTTTCCGCTCCTGCCGCCGCCAAAGACAGAGCATATTTCGAAACGTAGGAGGTTGCCTTCCGCTGACCGTCTTCCTCGAAAATCAGCTTTGCTTGGTATTCATCGTTTCCTGGAATTCGGGCTATAGAAAGCGTGAGCGATACGAGTGCATTACAGTGTTCATCTTTGCCAAGCAGAGCAGCCATCGCTTCACAAAGGGAAAGCGTCTCTTGGAACGACGCAGAGACGCCGCCAACAGGCCTTAGATCGCTCATGATCAGAGCTACATGCCCAGCCCATCCACTTAGTGTGGGCACATAGCCTAAAACAGCGCGTGCGATCTCACTATTGGTGAGACGTTGTGCTGCCTTGTCTCGCCCACGTGGAAGCTGCCCATAGCTTCGCAGGCTTTCAAAGCGCTTTAGTGTTTCATCGTATGAGCAAGGTTCAGAAAGTTGGCGATGAAGAAGAAGCGACAGGTTTTTCGCATACATGGCTTTTGCTTAGACCGCTGTGTATCTATCATAAACTCTACAAACCGGACCCTCGCTATACAATATCGGTCGGCGGATCCGTCCGTATTTCTGCGGTCTCCCGACGCGCGAACTTCGCAAGCGCGGTGAATGGGAAGTTTGGTGCGCCGCATTGCAACATCATTTCGTCAGCCGATAAACGCCCGCTATGGGCCGCTTCCGGCCGATAACCCAGCTTTCGCGAATGCTCGTTCTGTCCGCAATGCGCTTTTTCAATCCGGACGCTCACAGAAGGGCGGCGAAGGCGTCGATGTCGGCCTGCTGCGTCGCAAAGCTGGTGACCAGGCGAACGATCACCTCGCCATCCGCCACGGCGATCCCGCCGCCCGCCGGCATCGGCCAATCGCCAATCCCGGCGCCGGCGTCGCGCAGCCGCTCGTATTCGGCGTCCGGCATGATCGCGAAAACCTCGTTGGCTTCCGGCGGCAGCGCCAGCCTCAGCGCTGCGCTGGTGTCGATGACCGCCGCCAGCGACGCCGCCATGGCGTTGGCGTGGCGGGCCAGGTCGAGCCACAGTCCGTTTTCGAAATAGGCGAGGAACTGCGCGGCGACAAAGCGCGACTTGGAGAAGAGCTGGCCGGAGCGCTTGCGCAGATAGGCCATGTCGGCGGCCATCGCCGGATCAAAGAAGATCAGCGCCTCGGCGCACCAGCAGCCATTCTTGGTGCCGCCGAACGAGACCATGTCGACGCCGCGCCGCCAGGTCATGTCGGCTGGCGAACAGCCGAGTGCCACAAGCGCGTTGGCAAAGCGCGCGCCGTCCATGTGCAGCGGCAGGTCGTGGGCGCGGCAGACATTCGCAATCGCCTCGATCTCGCCGGGCGTATAGACGGTGCCGAGTTCGGTCGCCTGGGTGATCGACACGGCCGAAGCGCGCCCCATGTTGACGGCGCCCGGATCAAACGGCGCGACGGCCTTTTCCAGCGCCGCCGCGTCGAACCTGCCGTTTGCCCCCTCGACCGGGCGGACGCGCACACCGCCGGTCAGGAATTCCGGCGCACCGCCCTCGTCCTCGCGGATATGCGCGTCGGGATGGGCGAAGGCGATGCCGCCGGTCCTGTGCACCGCGGCCAGCGCCAGCGCGTTGGCGGCCGTTCCCGTCGGCAGGAACCATACCGAGACCGCGTGCCCGAAGATCTCGGCAAAGCGTTCCTCGGCGGCGCGGTCGGGCTCGCCGCCGCCATAGGGTGCCGCAAATCCGCCGCCATGGGCGGTGAGCGCCGCGTTGATGGCAGGATGGGCGCCGGCCCAGTTGTCTGAGGCAAAGTGCACGCGGTATTCTCCTTCCAGCGCAGTCGGCGGATCGGACGCCGCCGCGCAACGATATAATCCGCAGAGCCGCTTGTGCGACATATTGTGTTGCAATGGACGCGATTTTTTTCCGATTGCGTCTTGAGAAACGAGCCGGTTTCTGTCATATGAATATGGCAGCAATGCTGTCCTATTTACAATTCGGACCAAGTCACGCGGAGTGATGGTCCGATAACGCGTGTGCAAACGCGGGGCAGGTTCCAGATCCCGACGAACGGCACTATCGATGTCACCGGTTGCCACCGGCGACGGTCGCGGCGCCGCCACCGCCAAACGGGCTGGCGCACGGGAGTGGACATGATAAATAGGGCGCGCGGACCGCGAGGTCGGTATGGAGGTGTGAAATGGTGACGAGAAAAACGCCGTCGAAAATCGCGAATGAGGCAGCCCTGGCCAAGCCGGAGCGCGCCGATTCGACAGCATTCGGCCTGCCGTCCGCACGCGGCCTCTATGATCCGCGCAACGAGCACGATGCTTGTGGCGTCGGCTTTATCGCCCACATGAAAGGCGAAAAGTCGCACCAGATCATCGCCGACGGTCTGGCGATGCTCGAAAACCTGACGCATCGCGGCGCGGTCGGTGCCGATCCGCTGATGGGCGACGGTGCCGGCATGCTGGTGCAGATTCCCGACGCGCTCTATCGCGCCGAGTGGTCTGACAAGGGTGTCGACCTGCCGCCGGAGGGCGAATACGGCGTCGGCCACATGTTCATGCCGCAGGATGCGGAACTGCGCGCCCATATCGAGGGCATCATTGCCGAGGTGGTGGCGAGCGAGGGCCAGCGGCTGATCGGCTTCCGCGACGTACCGGTCGACAATGCCAGCCTTTCCAAGGCGCCGGAGATCGTCGCCACCGAGCCGGTGCACCGGCAGGTGTTCATCGCCAAGGCCGACGATCTGGAGGCGGGCGATGCGTTCGAACGGCGGCTGTTCATCCTGCGCAAGGTGATTTCGGCGCGTATCCATGCCGAGACCGATGGCCGCGACAGCGGCTTCTACCCGGTTTCGCTGTCGTCGCGCACCGTCGTCTACAAGGGCATGTTCCTCGCCTATCAGGTGAGCGCCTATTACAAGGACCTGGCCGACGAGCGTTTCATCTCGGCGCTGGCCCTCGTGCACCAGCGGTTTTCGACCAACACCTTCCCGAGCTGGAAACTGTCGCACCCCTACCGAATGGTCGCGCACAATGGCGAAATCAACACGCTGCGCGGCAACGTCAACTGGATGGCGGCGCGGCAGGCTTCGGTATCCTCGGCGCTGTTCGGCGGCGAGATCGAGAAGCTCTGGCCGATCTCTTATGAGGGCCAGTCCGATACGGCCTGTTTCGACAACGCGCTCGAATTTCTGTTCCAGGGCGGCTACACGATGGCGCATGCCGTCATGATGCTGATCCCTGAGGCGTGGGCCGGCAACCAGCTCATGGATGAGCGGCGCAAGGCCTTCTACGAGTATCATGCGGCCCTGATGGAGCCGTGGGACGGACCGGCGGCCGTGGCGTTTACCGACGGCCGGCAGATCGGCGCAACGCTCGACCGCAACGGACTGCGCCCGGCGCGCTACATCGTCACCGATGACGACCGTGTGATCATGGCGTCGGAGGCCGGTGTCATCACCGTGCCCGAAGAGAACATCGTCACCAAATGGCGGCTGCAGCCCGGCAAGATGCTGCTGATCGACTTTGATGAAGGCCGCATCGTCTCCGACGAGGAGATCAAGCGGCAGATGGCCGAGATGCATCCCTATGAGGACTGGCTGGAAAACACGCAGCTGATCCTGGAAGACCTGAAGCCGGTCGCGCCGCGGGCGCTGCGCGAGGACGTCAGCCTGCTCGACCGTCAGCAGGCGTTCGGCTACAGCCAGGAAGACACCAAGATCCTGATGGCGCCGATGGCGACCACCGGCCAGGAGGCGATCGGCTCGATGGGCACCGACACGCCGATTTCGGCGATGTCGAACAAGTCGAAGCTGCTCTACACCTATTTCAAGCAGAACTTCGCGCAGGTGACCAATCCGCCGATCGATCCGATCCGCGAAGAGCTGGTGATGAGCCTGGTCTCGTTCATCGGCCCGCGGCCCAACATCTTCGATCTGGAAGGCGCATCGCGGCGCAAGCGGCTGGAAGTGCGCCAGCCGATCCTGACCAATGGCGATCTGGAGAAGATCCGCTCCATCGGCCACACCGAAGACCTGTTCGACACCAAGACGCTGGACACCACCTACGATGCCGGCATCGGCGCGGCGGGCATGGCGCCGGCACTGGCGAAGCTGTGCGCGCGCGCCGAAAAGGCGGTGCATGGCGGTTACAACATCATCATCCTGTCCGACCGCCAGATCGGTCCGGACCGGATCGCCATTCCGGCACTGCTGGCGGTGGCCGCCGTGCACCATCACCTGATCCGCAAGGGCCTGCGTACCTCCGTCGGGCTGGTCATCGAGACCGGCGAGCCGCGCGAAGTGCATCACTTCTGCTGTCTCGCCGGCTATGGCGCTGAGGCGATCAACCCCTATCTCGCCTTCGATACGCTTCTCAACATGCATGCGCGCGGCGAGTTTCCGCCGGAAGTCGACCGCTACGAGGTGGTCAGCCGCTACATCAAGTCCATCGGCAAGGGCATCCTCAAGGTGATGTCGAAGATGGGGATCTCGACCTACCAGTCCTATTGTGGCGCGCAGATATTCGACGCCGTCGGGCTGTCTACCGCCTTTGTCGACGAGTATTTCAGCGGCACCGCGACGACGATCGAGGGTGCGGGCCTCGCGGAAATCGCCGAGGAGACCGTGCGCCGCCACGAGGCGGCGTTCTCCAGCGATCCGGTGCTGATCAATGCGCTGGAAGTCGGCGGCGAATATCTCTACCGCGTGCGCGGCGAAGACCATGTGTGGACGCCCGACGCGGTGGCGTCGCTACAACACGCTGTGCGCCAGGAATTGCCGGAAAAGTATCGCGAATTCGCAGACCAGGTGAATGCGGATGCCCGCAACTCGCGGGTGATCCGCGGCTTGTTCGCCATCCGCAACGCTGCGGAAACCGGCCGCGCGCCGGTCGCCGTCGAGGATGTCGAGCCGGCATCGGAAATCGTCAAGCGGTTCTCGACCGGCGCGATGTCGTTCGGCTCGATTTCGCGCGAGGCGCATACCTCGCTGGCGATCGCCATGAACCGGATCGGCGGCAAGTCGAACACCGGCGAGGGCGGTGAGGAGCCTGACCGCTTCCACCCGTTGCCAGACGGCTCGATGAATCCGGAGCGGTCGGCGATCAAGCAGGTGGCGTCCGGCCGCTTCGGGGTGACGACCGAGTATCTCGTCAACGCCGACATGATCCAGATCAAGGTCGCGCAGGGTGCGAAACCCGGCGAAGGCGGTCAGTTGCCCGGCCACAAGGTCGACGCGACCATCGCCAAGACGCGGCACTCGACGCCGGGCGTCGGCCTGATCTCGCCACCGCCGCACCACGACATCTATTCGATCGAGGATCTGGCGCAGCTGATCTACGACCTGAAGAACGTCAACTCGGCCGCCGACATCTCGGTCAAGCTGGTGTCGGAAGTCGGTGTCGGTACGGTCGCAGCCGGCGTTGCCAAGGCGCGCGCCGACCACATCACGATTTCCGGCTTCGACGGCGGCACCGGCGCGTCGCCGCTGACCTCGCTGAAACATGCCGGTTCGCCCTGGGAGATGGGGCTTGCCGAAACGCACCAGACGCTCGTCCTCAACGGGTTGCGTTCGCGCGTGGCGCTGCAGGTCGATGGCGGTTTGAGAACCGGCCGCGACGTTGTCATCGGTGCGCTTCTGGGCGCCGACGAGTTCGGCTTCTCGACCGCGCCTTTGATCGCGGCCGGCTGCATCATGATGCGCAAGTGCCATCTCAACACCTGCCCGGTCGGCGTGGCGACCCAGGACCCGGTTCTGCGCAAGCGCTTCAAGGGCACGCCGGAGCACGTGGTCAACTACTTCTTCTACGTCGCCGAAGAGGTGCGCGAGTTGCTCGCCGCCATGGGTTACACCAAGCTCGACGACATCATTGGCGAGACCGACCTGCTCGAGCAGCAGGCGCTGGTCGACCACTGGAAGGCGCACGGGCTCGATTTCTCCAAGGTGTTCTACAAGCCCGCGGCCGAAAAGAGCGAGATCTACTGGACAGAGCGTCAGGATCATCCGATCGCCGACATCCTCGACCGCAAGCTGATCGCCGAGGCCGCGTCGGCGCTGGAAAGCGCCACGCCGGTGATTATCGACACGCCGATCCACAACACCGACCGTTCCGCCGGCGCGATGCTGTCGGGCGAGGTCGCCAAGCGCTATGGCCACAAGGGGCTTGGCGACGACACGATCCGCGTCACGCTGACCGGCACCGCCGGCCAGTCGTTCGCGGCGTTTCTCGCCAATGGCGTGACCTTCGATCTGATCGGCGACGGCAACGACTATGTCGGCAAGGGCCTGTGCGGCGGACGCATCATCATCCGGCCGCCGGACAATTCCGGCATCGTGCCGGAGCAGTCGATCATCGTCGGCAACACGGTGCTTTACGGCGCCATCCAGGGCGAAGCCTATTTCCGCGGCGTGGCGGGCGAGCGTTTCGCGGTCCGCAACTCAGGCGCGGCGGCGGTTGTCGAAGGCGTCGGCGACCATGGCTGCGAATACATGACCGGTGGCGTCGTGGTGGTGCTCGGGCCGACCGGGCGCAACTTCGCGGCCGGCATGTCGGGCGGCGTCGCCTATGTACTCGACGAGGACGGCACGTTCGAAAGCCGCTGCAACATGGCAATGGTCGAACTCGAGCCGGTGCCCGAGGAGGACGACATCCTCGAGAAGCTGCATCACCATGGCGGCGATCTCGCCCACAAGGGTCGTGTCGACGTGTCGGGCGACATGACCCGCCACGACGAGGAGCGGCTGGTGCAGATGATCTCCAATCACCGGCATCACACCGGCTCGGCGCGAGCGGCAGAAATCCTTGAAAACTGGGAAAGCTACCGCGCCAAATTCCGCAAGGTCATGCCGGTTGAATACCGCCGCGCGCTCGAGGAGATGGAGCGCATGCAGATGAACATCGCTGCGGAGTAGGGCACAATGATCGTCACGACGACCAACGCGATCGAGGGCCGCGAGATCGCGGAGTACAAGGGTGTTGTCACCGGGGAAGCGATCCTCGGCGCCAATATCTTCCGCGATTTCTTCGCCGGCATCCGCGACATCGTCGGCGGCCGTTCGGGCGCCTACGAGAAGTCTTTGCGCGAGGCGCGCGAGATCGCCATCCGCGAGATGGAGGAGGAGGCGCACAGGATCGGCGGCAACGCCGTGATCGGTGTCGACCTAGATTACGAGAACATCACCGCGGGCAGCGGTTCGATGCTGATGGTTTCAGCGTCGGGCACGGCCGTGGTGTTACGGTAGACCGGGAACAGACATGGGCAAGGTAACGGGTTTCCTCGAAATTGACCGCCAGACGCCGAAGTATCAGCCGGCGGCCGACCGAATCAGGCATTTCCGCGAGTTCACCATCACCCCGGACGACAGCGAAGTCGCCAAGCAGGCGGCGCGTTGCATGGATTGCGGCATACCGTTCTGTCACGGGCCGACCGGCTGTCCGATCCACAACCAGATCCCCGACTGGAACGACCTCGTCTACAATGGCGACTGGGACAACGCGATCCGCAATCTGCATTCGACCAACAACTTTCCGGAGTTCACCGGCCGCATCTGCCCGGCGCCGTGCGAGGAAGCCTGCACGCTGAACCTGGAAGACATTCCGGTCGCCATCAAGACGGTCGAACAGGCGCTGGCCGACAAGGCGTATGCGAATGGCATGATCGTGCCGCAGCCGGCGGCCGAGAAGACCGGCAAGCGCGTCGCCATCATCGGCTCCGGGCCGGCCGGCATGGCCGCCGCCCAGCAGCTCGGCCGTGTCGGCCATGACGTGCATGTGTTCGAGCGCGAGGCGCGCATCGGCGGGCTGCTGCGCTATGGCATTCCCGACTTCAAGATGGAAAAACACTACATCGACCGGCGCGCCGAGCAGATGCGCGGCGAGGGCGTAACCTTCCATGTCAATGTCAATATCGGCGTCGACAAGCCGGTCGCCGAACTGGCCGCGGAATTCGACGCGGTGCTCTATTGCGGCGGATCGGAAACGCCGCGCGAGGCGGGCATTCCGGGCGACGGTCTCGGCGGCGTGCATCCGGCGATGAACTACCTCGTCCAGCAGAACAAGCGCGTCGGCGGCGAAGACAGCATCCAGTCCGTTGCCTGGCCGTCGGAACCGATCCTGGCCGGTGGCAAGCATGTCGTCGTGGTCGGCGGCGGCGACACGGCGTCCGACTGCGTCGGCACCGCGTTCCGCCAGGGCGCCGTCAGGGTGACGCAGCTCGACATCCGCCCGCAGCCGCCAGAGCGTGAAGACAAGCTCGCCGTGTGGCCGTTCTGGGCGACAAAGATGCGCACCTCGTCCAGCCAGGCGGAAGGCGCGCAGCGCGAATTCCAGGTCGCGACGCTGGAGTTCATCGGCGAGGCCGGGCATTTGACGCATGTGAAATGCTGCGAGGTCGACGAGGCGCGCAAGCCGATCGCCGGTTCGGAATTCTTCATCCGCGCCGATCTGGCCTTCGTGGCGATCGGCTTTGCCGGCCCGCTGGCCGGCGGCGTGCTCGGCGAACTGGGCAGCGACCTGAAGATCGATGTCGACCGGCGCGGCCACACCTCGGTCAACGCCAACGAGACCGACTACAAGACGACCGTCGACAAGTTCTGGGCCGCTGGCGACGTCCGCCGCGGCCAGTCGCTGGTGGTCTGGGCGATCCGCGAGGGACGCCAGGCCGCGCACGCCATCGACAAGTTCCTGATGGGCTCGACCGTCCTGCCGCGCTAGAGCGATTCGGTCTATCCGAAAAACGCTCCAACGCGGCACTGCGTCGCAATTGAGCGAGGTCAAGGCACGCGCCTGACGTTGCGGATAGCGTCCCTTGCGTTGTACGTGACGCAGGGGACTTTCCATGTTCGCTCTCTTCCTCGCCGCCTATCTGTTGGTCGCACCGACGGTCATGGGCGCCATCATCATCGCATTGCTGACTGCCGATCTGTTTTCGGCGTCATATATCGGTATCGCGGCCGTGGCTGGCGCGGTGATTTCGATTCCGCTGTCGTGGGTGCTGTCGCGCAGGCTTGAGCACATCTTCGATACGCGGCGCGGGTAATTCGACCGCTGAAACCGTCTGTGCATGACGTCGACTGCCGGTTGACCGGGGCGGGCGGATGCGGCATCCGTTGCGCTGTTTTCCGCTGTCCCAGGAGCAAGCCACATGTCCGACGTGAACGGCGTCGCGCGAGACCAGTTGCGTGCATTTATCGATCGTATCGAGCGTCTCGAGGAAGAAAAGAAGTCGATCGCCGACGATATCAAGGATGTCTATGCCGAGGCCAAGGGCATGGGCTTCGACACCAAGGTGCTGCGCAAGGTCGTTTCGATCCGCAAGCAGGACCAGAACGAACGCATGGAACAGGAAGCCGTGCTCGATCTTTATCTGCACGCGCTCGGCATGGCGCCGGAGCCTGATGCTGCGGAGTAAGTTGCTCGCTTGTTGGATAGATATCGAGACGCTAACTCCCGTCTATCAATGATTCCAACACGTTAGCCTTATTCTCCATCGGATATTATCCTCCCCTCCAAATCCTGCCTTACACTCGCTCCCGCCTTCTCACGGAAGTCTGTCGTGCACACCGGCTGATGGAGAGAGGGACGGTGCCTGGCTGGTGGCGCAGAGGTGCGTCACTGGGTGATGAACCCCCAAGTCAGGGCGGCATGAAGCGGCGCGCGCAGTCTTGTTTTCCCGGACTTTAGTTCCGGGCCGCCGACCGAAGCTGCAAGACCACCGAGCGGGCGGTCCGAGGATCGCTATACCTTTTAGACGTTGCGATGCTTTGACCGCCCGTCTTCCATATTTTTTCGTGCTCACGGCAGTTCACGCTGCGCGTGAACGCCTCCGCATGGGCCTCGCAATCAGGGGCCCGCCAGCGAGCGAAGCGAAGCTTAAGGGTGGGACAAGCTCCCCTCGGTCGCGCGGTCGCGCTTGCGGATTTCGTCTGGGTTCTTTGAAAATCCGGTCACGGAAAACGGGACGCGGTGCCGATGATGCACGCGCGCATGGCAAATCCGCCGAACCAAGACCGGATTTGCCGGTAGCCGACCGCACCTGTACTACTGAACAAGCAGCGCGGGAGAATCGGTTTTGGAGGACGTGCACCACGGATTTCCGTTGGTTGAAATCGCGATCGTCATCGTGATCGCCGTTCTGGCCGGCCTCGGCCTGATGCGCCTCAGGCAGCCGCCGCTGGTCGGTTTCATCATGGCCGGGGTGCTGCTCGGCCCGACCGGCTTCGGCCTGATCGACAACAACGACAATGTTACGGCACTTGCCGAAATGGGCGTGCTGGTGCTGCTGTTCTTCATTGGCACGGAACTGTCGCTGAAAGCATTCGTTTCCACCCTGCGGCCGGCGGTCACGGTGGCGGCGGGCCAGCTTGCGGCGGCCATGCTGATCGCCTCGGGACTGGCTTGGCTGGCCGGCTCCACCTTTGCCGAGGGCGTCATTCTCGGTTTCATCATTGCGCTGTCCAGCACGGTCGTGGCGATGAAGATGCTCGACGAGATGGGCGCTCTGCGGCGGCTGCCAGGGCGGATTACCGTTGGCGTGCTGATCGCCCAGGACATCGCGGTCGCACCGATGCTGATCCTGATCGCTTCGTTTGGCGGTGGCGAAACCGGGACGTTTTCGCTGGTCTTCAAGCTGGCGATTGCGGTGGGTTTGCTCGGCGCGCTTTTGTGGTGGCTCGGCCGCATTCCGAAGATCAAGGTGCCGTTCGACGAGCAGGTCGGCGACAATGTCGAACTGCTGGCGCTTGGATCGCTCGCCGCCTGTTTCGGGGCTGCGGCGCTCTCCGGGCTGGTCGGGCTGTCGCCGGCCTATGGCGCGTTTCTCGCCGGCCTGGTGATCGGTCATTCGACCCTGCGCAATCGCGTCATTCCGGTGATCGAGCCGATCCAGAGCGTGCTGCTGGTGATCTTTTTTCTGTCGATCGGCCTTCTGATCGACCTGTCCTACATCCGCGACCATCTTGGCGTGGTGCTCGCCGCCGCCTTCCTGGTGGTGGCGGTCAAGACAATCCTCAATGTATTCCTGCTGCGGTTCGCCGGCTTCGACCGCGATACCGCGCTGGTCGGCGGCCTGTCGATGGCGCAGATCGGCGAGTTTTCCTTCGTGCTTGCCGCCGCCGGTTTCACGGCGGGCGCGCTCGGTTACGATATCTATCGCCTGTCGATTGCGGTGACTGCGATCACGCTTCTGGTCTCGCCGGCGTGGACCAGCCTGATGCACCGGGTCGAGCGGCTGGCGATGGAAAACTACTCGTCCTATCGCGACGCGCTTTCGGAAGCCTATGCCGACGAGATCGAAAACGTGCAGGAGCGCTTGTGGTGGCTGAAGGTGCGCTACCGCGCCGGCCGGATCGCCCGGCGTCGGCGGGGCGAAGAGAAGGCGGCACGCCTTGCCGCCGCAAAAACCGAGGCAGAAAAAGCCGAAGCCGCAAGCTTCGTGGCCGGGAAGGCCGCGCCGGACGAAGACGGTGCCGCCGAAACGAAGGCAGTCAATCGAAGCCGTGCTTCTTGAGCGCCGCATAAACTGCCGCTCGCGCCGCGTCGTTGCGAAGCGGGAAAGCCTCGAAAAAGTGCTTCAGCGTCGCATCGGGTCGCCGCGTGCGGACGAAATGCGCCCACTTCGTAGCCGTCTCGGCCTTGCCGGCCAGTTCGTTGGCGGCGGCGGCGTTCATCTGGATCAGATAGTGATTACCCGGCATCCGGGCTCCGCTGTCGGCCCAGCCCGCGGCCAGTTGGTATTCGCCATCCGCAATGAGGGTCATGCTGCGCAACGCCTGCATGGCGTAGAGAAACGGATCGAGCGGGCTCAGCGAAACCGCCGCATCGACCAGGGTGCGCCCGGTTTCGTTGCGTCCGGAGATCGTGTCGGTGAAGGCCTGCGCATAGAGGCCATGGGCATAATTGGGGCTGAGCGTCAGAGCCCGCTCCAACCAGACATGCGCCTGGTCGAAATCGCCGAACAGCCAGTAGGACCGCGCGAGCGAGAGATTGACGAATGGATCGAACGGATCGAGTTCGGTCGCCCGTTCGGCGCGTCTCAGGGTCAGTTCGATCTGCGCCTTCAGGTCGTCTGTCTGACGAAGGAAAGCAGTCCGGAATGCCGTAAATGCCAGCCCGGCATGCGCGCGGGCGAAGTTCGGTTCCTTGGCGACTGCATCCGCAAAAAACTCGGCCGCGACCTCGTTGTCCTTCTGGTTGAAGCGGAGAACGTGTTGCAGCCCGAGGTGAAAGGCCGACCAGGCGTCGAGATTCTCGGGCACCGAGACGTCGGCGCGTCGGGCTTCGTGGGCCGGAATCCGGTAATCGAGCACCGAGACGATGTTGGCGACGATCCTGGCGCGAACGTCATGAACCTCGTCGACCGTCGTCGAATAGCGCTCGCTCCAGACGAGAATGTCGCCGCGCGTGTCCGTCAGATCGACGCTGATGGTCAACGACTTGCCGAAGATCTCCACAAAGCCGGACAGGCAATAGCGGGCGTTCAATGCCGCGCCGATTCGCGGTAGGTCCGGTTGCGGTTGACGAAAGCGGAACGTGGAGCCGCGTGCGATCACCGAGATCCAGCGCAGCCGGGCAAGTGCGGTGATCAACTCGTGCGGTATCGCCTCGGCGATCGCGGTATGATTTTCAGTTTGTCCGAGCAAGCCGAAGGGAAGCACCGCGATGGAGGGCTTGTTTTCAATGCTGCCGAGGCTGACCGCTTGTTCCGCCGCAACAGCGGGCCGGGCGGCAATCTGGTCCAATGCGATTTCGACCTCACAGTTGCATCGGAAGCCAAGGCCGTGGATGGTCCTGATGATCTTTTGCGTCGTGCCGTCATCTCCCACGGCCTGACGGGCCGACTTTATGCGGCTCGACAGAGCCGACTCGGAGATCGCACGTCCATCCCACACTTTCTCGACAATCTCGCCCTTGGTGAGCAGGCGATCATGGTTCTCGACAATCAGCACAAGCAGCGCGAGAACCTGCGGCTCAATGGCGACCAGCGCGCCATCGCGCCTAAGCTCGGCCTTGTGCGTATCGAGACGGCAATCTTCGAACAAATAGATCAATGCCGGATTCCGGTTGCTCAACGGCGAGCAAAACTCGTGGCTGTACTGCTCATGCTCCGCAGGGTCATCGGCTATGTGGCCCCATCTATTCTTTCGGATGTGATCGTTCAACATCCTGAGGAATTTCTGAGGTCATATGATATTGCATCTGTTGCCGGAATACACCGAAAAATGCCGATCATGCCGGTCGGGGCGACCATCCGGCTGCCTTCCGGTCGTTACCTGGAGCGCGGTTCTAGTTGTTCGCCGGGATCTGCAGCGTCAGTGGCTGACCGTCGCCGCCCTTTCCGCCGGCAAAGCGCGCCACTGCGAGAAACGTCACGGCCTTGCCGCTGAAACGCTGCGGATCGGGTGGTGGCAGGTGCTGGAAACCATCGGCATAGACCGCCGTCGGCGCTTCGCGCAGGGCGTTCTGGATGAAGGCGGGCCGCTCGCCGGCGCGGCCGTGATCGGTGATGCTGATCGACGAAGTGGTCCAGCTGCCGAAACGCGCCGGATCGATCTCGTCGGCCGAGGCCAGCCTTGCCGCCGGCGCGACGATCGGTGCTGGTGCGGCTTCGGGGCGCGCGGTCTTGGCTGTGGTGACGACGCCCGAATCGTATGCGGCACGAATGCGCGCATCGGCGTTCGGCGCCAGGGCGGTGACCGGGGTCCCGGATTGCGCCGGCCGGATCGCCGGGACGACAGCGGTTTTCGGCGCGTCGACCGCGTCACTCAGACGGTCACGCAGTGCCGGAACCGGCAGCGAAGCGACCTGGACTTCGGGTTGCGCGGGGACTGGCCGGCGGGGGGCGGGAATGGGGATCGGCAACACCGGCCTGTCTTGCCGCGGCGCGGCGACAGGCTTGGCCGATGTCATGATCGTGCCGATTGTCGAGCGGGCGAGCGCGTTTTCGCTGGGAACGCCGTTCAAAGCGGCCTCGATCTCGGAGGCGCTGCGGCGTCCCGGCCGTTTCTGCTTCTCCAGGCTGGGAACGAGCGCTACGGGCGTGGCGCCTGCATTGTCCGGCACCAGCGCCAGCGGACGCGGGACCGCGCGATTGGCGGAGGCGAGGGCGACCGGCCGATCGGCGATCAGGGGCCGGTTGTCGCCCAGCGGAATGATCGGCCGTGCGCGGGGCGCCGATACCGGGAGCGGGGTTTCGCTGGCCGAAAGCGATGCAATCACTGTGCCTGGCGTTTCGGGTTCCGGAACGACGGGTGCGGCGGGTCTCGCCGCTTGCGCGGGCGCCGGCTGACGCCGGGCAGGGGCCTGCGCCTCGTTGTCGTTGCCGCCGCCGAATATCGCGGCGACCAGCGATTTGCCGTTTCCGTCCTTGCCATCGGTGCCTCCGCTGCGCGCCGTCGCGGTTGCAGGTGCGGTACTGCGGAAGCGGCGTCCCTTGACGTCGGCAGTGGCGTCGCCCCGGCTCTTGCGGGCCTTGTATTCGGCCAGCGCCTGCTTGTAGCCGGGCAGCGGCTTGCCGTCAGGCGGCAGATGCAGCGTCTTGCCGTTCGGGAAAACCCGGCTCAGTTCTTTGCGGCTCATGCGCGGCCATGCTCGAACATTGCCTGTGTCGAAGTGGACGAATGGCGAGCCCGATTTCGGATAGTAACCCACGCCGCCGCCCTGCAGCTTGAAGCCGACTTCGCGGAGCTTCGCCAGTTTGACGCCGGGAATGTAGAAATCGATCGCTTTGCCGACAGTGTGCTGGCTCTTCTTGGCCTGTCCGCCGCGCGTCCGGCGCAGCATTTCGTTGGTTGCCGGCGAGCGATAGGCCGATACGACGTGAATGTAGTCGCGGGCGCCGACGAGCTGGTAGGCCTCCCAGAGGACGTCGAAAAGCTTCGGATCCATCTTGGTCGGTTCGTTGCGCCGCCAGTCGCGCAGGAACCGGTTCAGCTTCTTCAAGCCGGCCTGATCGTAACGGCCGTTGCGCTTGAAGGTGATCTCGGCCCGTTCCTTCGTGTGGATGTAGTAGAGCTTGAGCGTCCGGGTTTCGGCTTCAGCGGTGGCGGAGGCAAGCAGCAACGCAGGAACAAGCAGGCATGCGACAATCAACGCCCGCAAAGCGGCGCACATCGCAATCTCGCGCAGGCCCAATTCGGCCCGAAACATCGTACCCGGTATCAATGCGCACCAACCTGCGTGAACAGCACCGCCCCCCAGACTACCGGCAACATGGTTAATTGCATGTTAGCGATGTGATCGCACCGATAGGCCGGAAAATCCAGTCCGAAACAAGCCAAGAGGCGGGAGGTCAACAGTCGATCCCCGAAGTTCCCCAAACCATCAGTGCTTCTGCGCGGCAAATGCGGTGATACGATGGCAGCCGAAATCCAACTGCTGACCGGAAAACCACTATGGTTACCAAATCACTAACAAGCTCGGTTCAAGTCGGATAGGAAACGGCGATTGGCTGCGAGCCGGGCTTTGGGCAGCGCTAGCCCAGATCGTATTCTTTCAACTTGCGGTAAAGTGTCGAGCGACCGATCCCCAGCCGTCGCGCGACTTCGCTCATCTGGCCGTCATAGTGCTCTATGGCGTAGGCGATGGCGTCCGATTCGATATCCGACAATGCGCGGACATTGCCGGTCTCGTCGAGCATGTTGAGGCTGGCTCTTCCCGCCACGACCGGATACCAGGCGCTGGCAGTGTCGTCACTCGGTTCGATACCCGGCGCATCGACATAGTCACGGCCGCCAGGCTCGTCCATCGATTGCGGTTCGGGCTCCGGTACTGCGACAGCGGAGAGCTCACGCGGGTCGATGCCGTGCACCTGCGCCGCGATCTGGGGGAAGTCGGCTTCCTCGAGCATATCGCCGTCACACAGCACCATCGCGCGGAATACCGCGTTCTGCAGTTGCCGGACATTGCCCGGCCAGTCGTGGGCGCGCAGCAGCGCCAGTGCGTCAGGTTTGATGCCTCTTGCGCGGAAACCCGTTTCGCGTTGCCGCGACATCGCGATGAAATGATCGACGAGCAGTGCGATATCGGTTCCGCGTTGGCGAAGTGAAGGGACAAGAATGGGAAACACATTCAAACGATAGAAAAGGTCCTCGCGGAAACGGCCGCGCTTTATTTCGGCGATCAGGTCGCGATTCGTGGCGGAAATGACCCTCAAATCGACCTTGCGGACGGTTTTCGAGCCGACCGGTTCTACCTCGCCTTCCTGGATCGCCCGCAGCAGCTTGACCTGCGCGGCGAGCGGCAATTCTCCAACTTCGTCAAGGAAAAGCGTGCCGCCGTCCGCTTCGATGAACTTGCCGGTGTGCCGTTCCGTGGCGCCCGTAAACGCCCCTTTCTCGTGACCGAAAAGGATGCTTTCGATCAGGTTTTCGGGGATCGCGCCGCAATTGACGACAATGAAAGGGCGCTTGCGGCGCGCGCCGCCGGCCTGGATGGCGCGGGCGATGAGTTCCTTGCCGACACCGGACTCGCCCTCGATAAGCACCGGAAAATCTGTCGCGGCCGCTTTGGCGATCAGCAGTTTTACCCGGTCCATGACTTCCGACTGGGCGACAAGGGGCTGCACGGAGGAGGCCGCGCCGGGATGGCCAGTTGTCTTGCGTTCCGATTGCTTGACATTCAGGCGAACCGCATCGCGAACCGCCGCGTTCAAGCGATCGGGTGAAACGGGTTTGACAAGAAAATCGAATGCGCCGGCCCGCATCGCCGCAATCACGACATCGATCCCGCCCTGGGCCGTCAGGACGATGACCGGAATGTCGATATCATGCTCCTTCATCGCGGCCATGACCGCCAGGCCATCGATGTCGGGCATTCTCAGGTCGAGCAGCACCGCGTCGAATGCGTCAGGATCGTTTCGGGTCAGCGCGGCAAGCGCCGGCTTGCCGCCGTCGACCGTATAGGCCGTATGGCCGGCACGACTGATCGCCGCTTCGAGCAACCGCCTCTGAACAGGATCATCGTCAACGATCAGGATGCTTGCACTCGCCAGTGTCAAGATATGCCCCCGGGCTGCGAATCCGACGCGAACCGGAAGCCGGTCCCAAGTTTGCGCCAAGTTGGCACAAGTCAGTGAAGCACTGGCAAAGAACTCCGTTCAAAGTTTAGCGGAACGAAAGATATTGCGGCCCTTTGTTGCCGGGGTAGTTGCCTCGTTTTCCGGTCAGGGAGAGGCTGGACGACCGACTTGTGCCTTCCCATTGCCGGACAGCCATGCTTTAGGCAGATGAGGACCTGCACCAACTGCACGGAGAGCGAGATTGGCCGAGACAACGGACTATCCGGTTCACGGGAAAATCACCGGTCCGGTCGTGATGATCGGTTTCGGATCCATCGGTCGCGGTACGTTGCCGTTGATCCAACGTCATTTCGACTTCGATCCGGCGCGCTTGTTCGTTGTTGAACCGAGGCCGGATGCGCTATTGCGGTCGCTGGCCGATGACGGCACGATCCGGCTTGTCGAAGACGCAGTAACCCCGGAGAATTTGTGCGGTCTGCTTGGCCCGCTACTCACCGAAGGCGAGGGGCAGGGATTTTGCGTCAACCTGTCGGTCGACACGTCCTCGCTCGATATCATGAAATACTGCCGCGAAATCGGCGTGCTTTACATCGACACGGTGGTCGAGCCCTGGCTCGGTTTCTACTTCGATGACGCGGCGGACAACTCGTCGCGGACCAACTATGCGTTGCGCGAGACTGTCCGTACCGAAAAACAGGCAAATCCCGGTGGCACGACCGCAGTGTCGTGCTGCGGCGCGAATCCCGGGATGGTCTCCTGGTTCGTCAAGCAGGGTCTCGTCGATCTGGTCAAAGACCTCGGACTTGATTTCGTGAAACCGGCGCCGGAAGACCGCGAGGGCTGGGCCCGGCTGATGCAGAAGGCCGGCGTCAAGGGCGTTCACATCGCGGAGCGCGACACCCAGCGTTCCAAGGCGCCGAAGACGCCGGATGTGTTCGAGAACACCTGGTCGGTCGAGGGTTTCATCGCCGAGGGCTTGCAGCCTTCGGAACTCGGTTGGGGAACGCATGAAACCTGGATGCCCGGCAATGCGCACGAGCATGCCGCTGGCTGCAAGGCGGCGATCTGGCTCGACCAGCCGGGCGCGGCAACGCGGGTGCGGACCTGGTGCCCGACGCCAGGCGCGCAATACGGTTTCCTGGTGACCCACAACGAGGCGATTTCGATCTCGGACTTCTTTACCGCGCGTGATGACAGCGGTGCGGTCGAGTATCGGCCGACGTGCCACTATGCCTACCATCCCTGCGACAATGCGGTGCTGTCGCTGCACGAGATGTTCGGCCAGGCGGGCAAACCGCAATCCGAACTGCATGTCATGGACGAGCATGAATTGCAGGACGGCATCGACGAACTCGGGGTGCTCCTTTACGGCCACGCGAAGAACGCCTTCTGGTACGGCTCGCAGCTATCGGTCGAGGAGACGCGGGCAATCGCACCCTACCAAAACGCGACCGGCCTGCAGGTTACCTCGGCGGTTCTCGCCGGAATGGTCTGGGCGCTGGAAAACCCGGTGGCCGGGATCGTGGAAGCGGACGAGATGGACTATCGCCGCTGCCTGGAGATCCAGTTGCCCTATCTCGGTCCGGTCAAGGGTTACTATACGGACTGGACGCCGTTGGCTGGCCGGCCGGGCATGTTTCCTGAAGACATCGACGAACATGATCCGTGGCAGTTCAGAAACGTGCTCGTCCACGACTGATTTGGTACGATGGCCGGCAACCTGGAATTGCGGGTTCATAGCGGCGGCTTTCTCACGTATTGTGTATCAAAATCGAACACAAAGCGGGGTTTCGAATGGTCATGAAGAAGATAGCGACATACGCGGCTGTGGCGGGCTGCCTGGCGGCATTGGGCGGTTGCGTGATCGACGCGCCCGGCTCGGGTGGGCGCTTCGGCACCTATTCCGGCGCCGCCGAAGGGAATTGGGCCGATTCGAGCGGCGTGGCGACGTCGCGTTTCAACAATGGCTCCTTCGTCACGTTCGCCAATGATACCGGCAACAGGCTGGCGGAGGGCACGTATCGATACAACGATGCCCGCAACATCGAGATCAACATGAGGTCGCTGGTGCGCCAGACCCGGATCAGAACCAACTGCCTGATCATCGGTTCGCGCCAGATGAACTGCACCAGCGATTCGGGTGCGCAGTTCACGCTGACGCGTAGTTAGGGCGGTCGTAGCGACAGCGTTGTGCCGGGCGCGGGACGCCCGGCGGCGATCTATTGCATCTTGTCAAGCGCCGGATGCAGTGAAAAAGTTGATGTGGTGCGGCTTTCGCGCAATCGTCACACGAAGGTGCGATGACGCCGCAGAGCGGCGCGAGGTAGGGCCAGTGCGCCGACAGAAAGGGAGAAAGATATGAAACGAATCCTGAACCTGATGTTGTTGAGTGCTTCCGCTTTGGCGATCGGAGCGGTAGCTGCGAGCGCCGACTACACGCTGCACGTCATTCACATCAACGATCTGCACAGCCGGATCGAGCCGATCAACAAATACGATTCGACCTGTAATGCCGAAGACAATGCGGAAGGCAAGTGCTTTGGCGGTGTGGCGCGCGTTGCGACCAAGATCAACGAGTTGCGCACCGAGCTTGCGGGGCAGAACGTCGTGGTCCTCGACGCGGGCGATCAGTACCAGGGTTCGCTTTTCTACACGACCTACAAGGGCGACTCCGAAGCCGAGTTCATGGAGAAGATCGGTTTCGACGTCATGGCAGTGGGCAATCACGAGTTCGATGATGGCGACGAAGGCCTTGCGAAGCTCGCCGACAACGTATCGTTCCCGGTGATCTCCGGAAACATCGATGTCAGCCAGTCGAATGTTCTCGCCGGCAAGATCGACAACCATGTCGTGCTGGAGGTCGGTGGCGAGAAGATCGGCATCGTTTCGGCGCTTGCGGTCGACACGACTGAAACCTCGAGCCCGTCCGATGCCGTTGTCTTCTCCAACGAGATCGAAGCGCTGAAAGCCGATGTCGCGGCGCTTGAGGCCGAGGGCATCACCAAGATTATCGCGCTCAACCATGTCGGCGTGAACAAGGATATGGCGATCGCCGAGGCGGTTGCCGGGCTCGACGCGGTCGTCGGCGGCCACTCGCACACCAAGTTCTCCAACACCGAGGAAGGCGCGATGGCCTACCCGACGATGGTCGGTGATGTGCCGGTGGTTCAGGCCTACGCCTATTCCAAATATGTCGGCCACCTGACGCTGGTGTTCGACGATGCGGGCAAGGTTACATCGGCGACCGGTGACACCGTCATACTCGATGCTTCCGTGGCCGAGGATCAGGAAATCGTCGCGCGCGTTGCCGAACTCGGTGCCCCGATCGAGGAACTCAAAGGCAAGGTCATCGGTTCCTCGTCCGACAACATCGAGGGCAGCCGCGACGTTTGCCGGGCGATGGAATGCTCGATGGGCAACCTCGTTGCCGACGCGATGCTCGAACGGGTCAAGGAACAGGGCATCCAGATCGCCATCCAGAATGGCGGTGGACTGCGTGCCTCGATCGACGCCGGCGAGGTGACGATGGGCGAGGTGCTGACCGTGCTGCCGTTCCAGAACACGCTGGCAACGTTCCAGCTCAAGGGCGCGGACGTCCTGGCGGCTCTGGAAAATGGCGTCAGCCAGATTGAGGATGGCGCTGGGCGCTTCCCGCAGGTTGCCGGTATGAAGTACACATTCGACGCCGCAGCCGAACCGGGCAGCCGGATTTCCGATGTCATGGTCGCTGACAGCGATGGCGGCTTTGCGCCGCTCGATGCAGCCGCGACCTACGGCGTTGTTTCCAACAACTACATGCGCGGTGGCGGCGACGGCTACAAGATGTTCGCCACCAACGGCATGAACGCTTATGACTACGGTCCGGGCCTCGAGCAGGTCGTCGCCGACTATGTCGGCGAAAACAGCCCCTACACGCCTTACACCGATGGCCGTATCAGCATCGCCAAGGCAATGACGGAAACGATGGAAGATAAGTCGGCAATGGAAGAAAAGCCGGCAGAGGAAGCCAAACCTGCCATGGAGGCGAAGGTTGAAGTTCCGCAGACCGGACTTTCGGCCACCACGCTTTCGACCGCCGCTCCGGTCGTACCGCCGCGCACTCATGTGATTGCGAAGGGCGACAATCTCTGGGATCTCGCCAAGCAGTATTATGGCGACGCCCAGATGTGGGGCAAGCTGAAGGATGGCAACCCGGATATCAATCCGAAAAACCTCCCGCTTGGCGCAGAATTGGTAATCCCGAACTGATCCAATCGGCGCTATCGACAAGCGAGGGCGCGGACGCATAGTCCGCGCCCTTCTTCATGCTGCGGAGAAGTCTGCGAAGCCCATTGAAAACCGCGCCGACGCGGCTAGGTTTCCGGAAAAAGGCAATCTGATGAATATTGAAACCAAGCTGGATCGCACTGCCGCAAAAGCGATTGGGCCGCTGCCGGACGGGCATCCGCCGGTGAAGATTCAGAAAGTCGGCGTCCTGCTGATCAATCTGGGAACGCCGGATGGCACCGACTACCGCTCCATGCGCCGTTATCTGCGGGAATTCCTGACCGACAAGCGTGTGATCGAATGGCCGAGGGCGCTCTGGTATCCGATCCTCTTCGGAATTGTGTTGAACACCCGGCCCGGTCGCGTGGGCAAGGCCTATGAGGAGATCTGGAACAAGGATCTCGATGAGAGCTACCTGCGCACTTACACGCGGTCGCAATCCGACAAACTCGGCGAGGCGCTGAAGGCGCATCCGGAAGTGATCGTCGACTGGGCGATGCGCTACGGCAATCCGTCGATCGACGAGCGTATCACGGCGCTGCGCGACCAGGGTTGCGACCGCATCGTCGCTTTCCCGCTCTATCCGCAGTATGCTGCTGCCACGACAGCGACGGTCAACGACAAAGTCTTTGAATCGTTGATGAAAACGCGCTTCATGCCGTCAATCAGAACAGTGCCTGCCTACCATGACGAGCCGGTCTACATCGAGGCGCTGGCCCGTTCGATCGAGCAGCATTTCGCCGCCATCGATTTCGAGCCGGAGAAGGTGATCGCTTCCTACCACGGCATTCCTCAGAGCTATTTCAAGAAGGGCGATCCCTACCATTGCCAGTGCCACAAGACGTCGCGGCTGCTCGAGCAAAGGCTCGGATGGGAAAAAGGGCGGCTTCTGACTTGCTTCCAGTCGCGCTTTGGACCGGAAGAATGGCTCCAGCCCTATACCGACAAGACGATCGAGCAACTGGCGCGCGACGGCACCAAGAGCCTGGCTGTCTTCAATCCCGGATTTGTGTCCGATTGTCTTGAAACGCTTGAGGAAATCGCCGGCGAGGGCGAAGAGATTTTCCACGAGCATGGCGGCGGCGATTTCACCCATGTTCCATGCCTGAACGATAGCGAGGGAGGCATGGCTGTGATCGAGACGCTGGTGCGCCGGGAGCTGCGGGGATGGATCGACTAAAACCCTCTAAACTTTGTAATGGACCCTTCATCCCCCCATATTAAACCTGAGCGTGCAATGCCGTTTGCCGTGCAAGGAGGGTTTGATGTTCGGTCTAGATATTGCCGTCGGCGTGTTCGCCGCGCTGGTCGTGGTGCTGCTTTTTGCGGCGATCAAGACCGTTCCGCAAGGCTTCAACTACACAGTCGAACGCTTTGGCAAATACACGCGAACGCTTGAGCCGGGCTTGAACATCATCATTCCGCTGTTCGACCGGGTGGGCTCGCGGATGAACATGATGGAGCAGGTGCTCGATGTACCGACGCAGGTTGTGATCACCCGCGACAATGCCTCCGTGGAAGCCGATGGCGTGTGCTTCTATCAGGTGTTGAACGCGCCGAAGGCGGCCTATCAGGTCGCGGGTCTGCAGAACGCCATTCTTAACCTGACGATGACCAACATCCGTTCCGTGATGGGTTCGATGGATCTCGATGAGTTGCTGTCGAACCGCGACGCGATCAACGAGCGCCTGTTGCGCGTGGTCGATGAGGCTGGAAGCCCTTGGGGCATCAAGATCACGCGGATCGAGATCAAGGATATCAATCCGCCGACCGACCTTGTTGACGCCATGGCGCGGCAGATGAAGGCGGAACGCGACAAACGCGCGGAAGTTCTGGAAGCGGAGGGTGAGCGTCAGGCGCAGATCCTGCGCGCCGAAGGCCTGAAACAGGCGGAGATCCTGAAGGCGGAAGGCGAACGTGAAGCGGCTTTTCGCGAGGCGGAAGCGCGCGAGCGTCTGGCCGAGGCGGAAGCGAACGCCACCCGGGCGGTGTCGGATGCAATCGCATCGGGTTCCACGCAGGCGATCAACTATTTCGTGGCGCAAAAATACACAGAAGCCCTGCAGACCATCGGATCGGCACCGAATCAGAAGATCGTCATGATGCCCATGGAAGCGTCTTCGCTGATCGGTTCTCTCGGCGGTATCGGAGCGATCGCAAAAGAGGTTTTCGGCGACAATCCTTCGGGTGGATCGTCGCCTTCACGCACGGTGCCGCCGACCGGGCGCGTGACGCAGGGA
The DNA here is from genome assembly GCF_965230365.1 of Oricola sp. Classification (GTDB taxonomy): domain Bacteria; phylum Pseudomonadota; class Alphaproteobacteria; order Rhizobiales; family Rhizobiaceae; genus Oricola. The sequence continues at coordinate 1,195,389 of NZ_OZ246003.1, forward strand.
AGCTGAGTTTCGAAGGAGCAACGCCATGATCATGACTTGGATCGAACAGCTTGGCGGCTGGAGCTGGATCATCTTCGGTCTGGCCTTGCTCTGCCTCGAAATCCTCGCACCCGGTATCCTGTTCCTGTGGTTCGGTATTGCCGCCCTCATTGTCGGGCTGATCTCCCTTGCCGTATGGGGGCCGGGCGCCGAGTTGTGGGTCTGGCAGGTGCAGGTTCTCGGATTTCTCGTGTTGGCGTTATTCCTCGCCTATGCAGGCCGGTCGTGGCTGGCGCGCAACGAAAAGGAAAGCGACGAACCGCTTCTTAACAACCGCGTCGCTCAATTGGTGGGACGTACGGCAACGCTGGAAGAGCCGATCACCAATGGCGTCGGCAAGATGCGTCTCGGCGACACGCTTTGGCGGGTGCAGGGACCGGACCTGCCGGCCGGAACCACGGTTCGCGTCCTCGGCGGCGACAATGAGCGTCTTCAGGTGGAAAGCGTCTAGACGAAGCTGTTGACAACAGCGTTCAGGCGACGCCGATCCGCAGCAGATCGTGGAAATGCACGACCCCGACCGGTTTGCGCCCTTTGACGACAATGAGCGCCGAAATGTTGTGGCGGTTCAGCAGATCCATCGCCGATGCCGCGAGGGTCTGTTCGGTGACGGTTTTCGGCGAGGTCGTCATGATGTGATCGACGCTGTGGCCGGTCAGGTCGCGTTCGATATTGCGGGCCAGGTCGCCGTCGGTGAAAATGCCGACCAGCAGACCCGCTTGATCAACCACGCCGACGCATCCGACCCGTTTTTCCGCCAGCACATGGACGGCGGTCGACATGGGCGTGCCGGTCGCGACCAGAGGCACTTCGCTGCCGATGCGCATGATCTCGCCGACATGGGTGAGGTTGGCGCCGAGCTTTCCGCCCGGGTGGAAGGTCCTGAAATCAGAGGCGCTAAACCCTCTGCTTTCCAGCAGCGCCACAGCAAGCGCATCGCCGAGCGCAAGCTGCATCAGTGTTGACGTGGTCGGTGCGAGACCGTGCGGGCACGCCTCGTCGGCCTTGGGAAGGACGAGCACGATGTCGGCTTCGCGCGCGAGCGTCGAATCGGCGCCGGCGGTGATCGCGATCAGGGGGATCTCGAAACGGCGGGAGTAGCGGAGAATGCCGCTGAGTTCCTGGGTCTCGCCGGACCAGGACATGGCGATGATCGCGTCGTCTCGGGCTATCATGCCGAGATCGCCGTGATTGGCCTCCGCCGGATGGACGAAAAACGCCGGCGTGCCGGTCGAAGCCAGCGTTGCGGCGATCTTGGAGCCGATATGACCGCTCTTGCCGACGCCCGCGACGATCACCCGGCCATTGATACCGCTGATGGCGTTGATCGCTTCCATGAATGGCTCGCCCAAACCATTCGTGAGCGCAGACTCAAGCGCGGCGAGGCCGTTTGCTCCGGCCGCCAGCGTTTTCAGCGCCGATCGCACGGGCTCCGCATGTTCCATCGGTTTTCTCGCCGTATCGCTCATAGCGGTGCGCTACTCCACACCGGCGCATTTGTCCATGAACGATAGTAAAGTCATGACCTTCTTCACCTGATTTCCCACTGCGTGTGGCTCTTCGGAAAGCATTCATTAACTCTGCACGTTTAGGTTTCGGTAAGAATAACCGGGTGGCGGAACGTGCGGTTTGATGCCAACGACACAATTCGGACAAGCGCCATGCGCCGGGTCTGCATGCTGGCCATTGTTGCTGCAATTGGCGGCACAGTGTCGCCTGCGCACGCTCAACTGACCAACACGCTGCGCGGCTCTGTCGAGGAGGACATACTCCTTCGCAACCCGCAGGCAACCGCTGCGGATGAGGCAACGGAAGAGGCGCGAACCGGCATTCCGGCACCGCAATACCGGCCGATAACGGCAGCAACCGACCCAGCGGAAGAAAGACGGGCAGCCGGCGAGAGCATATTCGAACTGCCGACCCCGCTCGCCGTTCCCGATCCCGCGGAAGAGGCCGAGATCACGGTCGACGTGCCGCCGGAAGCTCGTTTTTCCACTGGCCGGGTCGATGCGACCGGGTCCATCGGTCCGCTGCAGGGCGGTGCGGTATCTGTTGACGATGATCCGTTTGCCGCCACCGGCATCCGCCTCGGCACGTTTATCTTGCGTCCAACCGTTGAACTGGGCGTGATCGGCGATTTCGACACGGATACCGTCGATGACGGCACGACCACGTCGCAAGTCAACACAAGCTCGGTATTCGCCGAGGGTGTGCTTCGGTTGAATCTCGCCTCCGACTGGAACCGGCATTCACTTTCCGTCGATGCAAACGGCCGCTGGCAGACATCGCTGGATGGCGATGCGGAGGCGCAGCCGCGACTCGATATCGACGTTGCCGGGCGCTTCGACGTGAGCGATGCGACCACGTTGAACGCGAGTGCCGGATACCGCTATTTCCGCGAGGACCCGCAATCGAGCGCCTTCTTCGCGGCGACCGACCCGGGATTGATTCCGGCCGTCACCGGAACCAACGAACCGGCAACCCAATCGCTGAACGGCTCGCTCGATCTCCGTCACGACTTCGGCAATCTGTATGGCGAGATTGGCGGAACGGTCACGCGCACCGTCTATGGCGATGCGCGGTTGAGCGACAACACGGTGATATCGCAGGGCGACCTGGACGATGTTGTCTATGATGGCCGGCTGCGGGCAGGTTTTGCGGCGTCGGCGGTGTATTCGCCGTTCGTGGAGGCCGGACTGGGCCTGCGGCGCATGGATGTTACGCCGGACAGCGGCGGGGTTGACCGAAACGCGGCCCGCTATGTTCTTCGCGCCGGTATGGAGTTTGATTTCGGCGAAAAGCTGAACGGCGAGGTTTCGGCCGGGTTCCTGCATGAGGACATCGCCGACAATGCGCTGGCCGACATCAGCGGCGTCGCCGTCGATGCGGAAGTCAACTGGTCGCCGGTCCGCGAGACGGATGTACGTCTCGGCCTGCGCACGAGCACCGAGACCTCCGGCGCGGTCGGCGAGAGCGGCGCAGTGCTGTATGCGGCTGATCTCGCGGTTACGCAGCGCGTCTTCGCCAACCTGACCGCAGAATTGAATGGCGGTATCGACTACCGCGATGCCCAGGGCGGCACCGATGAAATCACGGCGCGTGCCGGGGCGGCCTACACCTACTGGTTCAACCGGTTTGCAGGCGTGACGACGAGGGTCGAATACGAGCAGACATTCAGTTCCGAGGCGACGGACCGATCACGCTCCATGTCGGCCTTCGCCGGCCTTCGCTTGCAGCGCTAATTGGGAGTTGCCGAAATGTTGCCATTGATTCGTATAGACTCCCCGGCACCGCATCCCATGCAGACAAATGCTGGCCGAGAAACGATGTGGACGAAACCATGACCGACATGACCACCCGCAGGACACTGCTTGCCGCCGGCGCTGCCGCACTGCTGACCGGTACGGTAGGGCTGAGCCCGGCATCTGCCGATGCCGGTTTCAGGCGCTGGATCGCCGATTTCAGAGCGACGGCATTGCGCAACGGCATATCGGGGCGGACCTATGATGCCGCATTCGCCGATGTGCGGTCTCCCGATCCCGAGGTGCTCAAGAAAGCGCGCTTCCAGCCGGAATTCCGTGACGAGGCCTGGCAGTATATCGATAGTCGCGTGCACGAACGGTCGGTGGCGACCGGCCGGGACATGCTGCGCAGATACAATCGCCTGCTTGGCCGGATCGAGCGGGAGACCGGCGTCAGCCGCAACATCGTACTCGCCATCTGGTCGATGGAGTCGGACTATGGCGAGTTTCTCAAGCGCCGGGACCGGCTGCATTACGTGCCGCGGGCGCTCGCCACGCTCGCCTATGCTGACAGGCGGCGCGCCAAGTATGCGCGCGGCCAGTTGATCGGCGCGCTGAAGATCATGCAGCGCGGCGATGTGCCGCGCAGCGGCCTGGTCGGCTCGTGGGCCGGCGCGATGGGGCACACGCAATTCATCCCGACCAGTTATTTGGCCTATGCGGTCGACGCCAATGGCGACGGCCGGCGCGATATCTGGAACTCCGTGCCCGATGCCCTGTTCACGGCCGCCAACTTGTTGCGGCGCAATGGCTGGCGGACGGGTCAGACCTGGGGCTACGAAGTGACGCTGCCGGCAGGTCGCAAGTTTCCGGCCGGCAAGATGTCGCTCGCCAAATGGGAGGGCATCGGCGTGCGCCGGGCAAGCGGGAAACCGTTCCCGCGGCGTGGCGACGTGGCCGAACTCAAGGTGCTGCAGGGGCGCGACGGTCCGGCCTTCCTGATGATCAAGAACTTCTTCGTGTTGAAGCGCTACAACAACGCCGACAAATATGCGCTTGCTGTCGGGCTGCTGGCCGACCAGATCGGCGGCGGGTCGCCGCCGCGCAAGGACTGGAACCGTCCGTTCACGAAGCTCAACATCGCAGAGAGCGAAGAATTGCAGGCGCGGCTGAAACAGAGCGGCTTCTACGATGGCGCGGTTGACGGAAAGATCGGGCCGCAATCGCGTTCGGCGATCAAGGCCTACCAGTCCCAATACGGGCTGGAGCAGGATGGCTATGCGTCGATGGAACTGCTAAGGGTGCTGCGGAGCCGCTAGAACGCGGGCCGTTTTGCGCCGCGCGCGCCGGATGTCGAGTAGACCATGCTCCGTTTCGTACGTGCCATTGCCGGGTTTCTGATTGCGCTGGTCATCGTACCGCTTGTGCCGGTGCTCGGCTGGGATGCGGGACCGTTTGCCGCAACAGCACAGGCGCAGGAGACAGGTAAGCCGAAAACGCTGCTGGAACTGCTGCGCGGTGACAGAGGTTCTTCGCCGAGCGTGACAGTAATCAAGCCGCGCACCAACCGGAGCACCCGGTCGCGAAGAACGTCGCGGGTCGTCAAGCGGCTGACACGGCCGGATGAGGGCACTTCGGCTCCACCACCGGCGGCGGCTGCAGCCGCCGCGCCCAGCGGACCGGTCGAGAAACACGAGAACGCTCGGGTTGTTTTGGTGGTTGGCGACTTCATCGCCGGCGGCATGGCGCAGGGCCTGAAAGAAGCGTTCGACGATGTGTCGAGCGTTTCCGTGGTGGTGCGCGCCAACGGGTCTTCGGGCCTGGTGCGCGACGACTACTACAACTGGCCGGGCTCCATCGGCGCGATCATCGAAGAGATCTCGCCTTCGATGGTTGTCGTGCTTCTGGGATCCAACGACCGCCAAGCGATGCGGGTCGGCGGGCGCAGCGTCAAGGTGCGCTCAGATTCCTGGAACGCCGAGTATGTCGGGCGGGTCGAGCGCATGGCCAAGGCGGTCACCTCGACGAACACGCCGCTGGTCTGGGTCGGCGGACCGCCGTTCCGTTTCAAGGGCATGTCGACGGATATCCTCGCCTTCAACGAAATGTACCGCACCGCCACCGAGGCCGTCGGCGGCTCGTTCGTCGATATCTGGGACGGTTTTGTCGACGCGAATGGCGCCTTTGCCGTGCGCGGATCGGACATCAATGGCCGCAATGTCAGGTTGCGAGCCTCCGACGGCATCAATTTCTCCAAGGCCGGCAAGCGCAAGCTGGCGTTTTACGTCGAACGCCAGATCCGCCAGATGCTTGGCGACCTGTCGGCGCCATCGCTGGCGACCTTGGCGCCGGAGAGCTTCTCGACAATGCGGCTGCCGCAGTTCCAGTCGGAGACGGAACTCGTGCGTTTCAATCCAATCCGGCTCGATGATCCCGAACTCGATGGCGGATCGTCGCTTCTCGGCGATGTCACGGCGCCGGAGCCGGAATTGTTCAAGAACCCGCTCGAGGCGCGATCCGCGATCAAACGGCTTGTTCAGGACGGTGTTCCGCCACCGGCCCAGCCGGGCCGGGCCAACGATTTCCGCTGGACACCGGAAGCCGATCCGCCCGAAGGCTGATTATCGCGACATGCTTTGGCCGTTCTCGATCAGCGGTGCGCGGTGATCGACTCCTCGAACTTCTGCTTCTGCTCTTCGGATGCCTCGGTCTGGTATTTGTCGCGCCATTCGCTGTAGGGCATGCCATAGATGATTTCGCGCGATTCATCCTTGGATAATTCGATACCCTGCGCGTCCGCGGCATCGCGATACCAATTTGAAAGACAATTCCGGCAGAATCCAGCCAAGTTCATCATGTCGATGTTCTGGACATCGCTGCGCTCGCGCAGATGTGCAATCAGGCGCCGGAAGGCGGCGGCCTCCAATTCGGTGTTCTGCTGTGGTGAAATCTTGCTCATGGGCTGCTCCTCTGCTCGCTGGCAAGATAGGGCCGCACGGCAGGATGCTTCAAGGTTTTCGGGGGCAATCAGCCTAAAGGTGATCTAACGATTGACATAAAGTGCGGCCATGCGACAAACGTCCTATTGGGGGAAAAGCAAACTGCCTGGCGTCATATCATTGTCATCAATCATGCCGATAAGCGGGCCGAATAAATCGATTTGCATGCGCTTGCTGCTTGCTTTGGGGGCCGTCGTTGGGACCTTCCTTGCCGGCGCATCCCAGGCGCGCGCCGATTTCCGTGTCTGCAATGCAACCCAGGAACTGGTGGGAGTCGCCATCGGTTACCGGGCCCGAGCTGGTTGGATCACCGAAGGTTGGTGGGCAATCGAGGGATCGAGTTGCAAGACTTTGATCGAGGGACCGCTTGAGTCACGCTACTACTATCTCTACGCCGAGGACGGCGTGCGCGGCGGGCGCTGGGACGGGCCGATCAGCATGTGCATAGCCGAACTCCAGTTCAAGATCACCGGTGTGAACGATTGTTACGCGCGGGGATTCCAGAAAGCCGGATTCCGCGAGTACGACACCGGCAACCAATCCAACTGGATGGTACAGCTAATCGACGATCCGGAGCCGGCGGCCGGCGGTTCGATCACCGCACCTTTGATAACGCCGCAAGGAGATGGCCAGTGAAACGTGGCCGAAAAGTCAAGATTCTAGCCACACTCGGCCCCTCGTCATCGACAGAAGACATTATCGGCAAACTTCATGATGCAGGCGCTGACGCGTTCCGCATCAACATGAGCCACGCCAGCCATGATCTGATGCGCGAGCTCATCAAACGGATACGCAATGTCGAGGCGCGTGTGGGCCGTCCGATCGGCATCCTGGCCGACCTGCAAGGCCCGAAATTGCGCGTCGGCAGTTTTGCCGACGAGGCGGTCGAACTCGAACCTGGCCAGAGCTTCACCTTCGACAATCGCGAAGTGCCGGGAGACGCCACGCGCGTCCACTTGCCGCATCCGGAAATCCTTGAGGCGGTCGAGCCCGGTCACCGGTTGCTCGTCGACGACGGCAGGCTGGCACTGGTGGCGGAAGAAACCGACGGCAATTCGATTACCGCCCGTGTCGTGTCGGGAAGCAAGATTTCCAACAAGAAGGGCGTCAGCCTGCCGGACACGACGCTCGGCGTCGGCGCGCTGACCGAGAAGGACCGCGTGGACCTCGACGCAATCCTCAAGGAGGATGTCGACTGGGTGGCATTGTCGTTCATTCAGCGTCCCGACGATCTGGCCGAGGTGCGCAAGATCGCGCGCGGCCGCGTCGGTCTGCTGTCGAAGATCGAGAAGCCGCAGGCGGTTGAACGGCTGGACGAAATCATCGAGTTGTCCGATGCAATCATGGTTGCGCGCGGCGACCTCGGCGTTGAAATGCCACTCGAAGCGGTACCCGGGATCCAGAAACAGATCACCCGGGCGGCGCGGCGTGCCGGCAAACCGGTCGTGGTTGCAACGCAGATGCTGGAATCGATGATCTCGGCACCGGTTCCCACCCGCGCCGAGGTTTCAGATGTCGCGACGGCCGTCTTCGAGGGTGCTGACGCCGTCATGCTGTCCGCGGAATCGGCGGCTGGCGATTATCCGGTCGAGGCGGTCGAGACCATGTCGAGGATCGCCGAGAAGGTGGAATTGGACACCAACTATCCGGGCATCATCAACTCGCAGCGCCCGGAAGCCGAGGCGACCGGATCGGACGCGATCTCGGCTGCGGCCCGCCAGATCGCGCAGACGCTCGAGCTATCGGCGATCGTTTGCTACACCTCGTCTGGAACGACCGGGCTTCGCGCTTCGCGGGAGCGCCCTTCGACACCGGTGATCGCGTTGTCACCGGTGGTTCAGACCGCGCGGCGGTTGGCGCTGGTCTGGGGACTGCACTGCGTCGTGACCGAAGATGCTATCGACTTGGACGACATGGTCGATCGCGCGTGCCGGATCGCCTTCCGTGAACAGTTCGGCAAGCCCGGCGACCGCGTCATCATCACCGCCGGGGTGCCGCTTCGCACGCCGGGCGCCACCAACATGCTGCGGATCGCCTATATCGGCTCCGACGGGCTCTCCGGTATCTAGAACTACTCGAGGCAACGCTCGACCGGCCCGAAGCGGTCGTCAGCGATGACGGGTTCCAGCGCGCGCGCTTGTGCGTCCAGGTCGCGCGGTTTGCCCGCCAGCTTCTCGATAGCGGCGACAATCAAGTCCGTCGCCACATAGTCCGGTTTGTGGCCGAGGTTTTTGACGCGCACGAGTTCGACGTTTTGGAGATCTCGCGCCAACCCGTCGGAGTGTATCCTCGGAAGGACGATCGTGTCCTTGTCGCCGGTGATCACAATCGCCGGTGTTTCAATCTTCGAATAGCGGGGCGCAGTCTGCGCGACATGGTCGTAGAGGTTTGCGACGTCGATGGCGTTCGACCGGAAGCTTCGCGGGCGGAGCACCAACGCGACGCCGCTGTTGGCGAGATAATCATTGGTTGGCCGGTTGGGCGCGAAGACGCACTCAATGGCGCTCCTGATGCGCAACAGGCCCGCCGGTAGCGCGATCGTGTGAGCAAACAGATGGCCCAGACCGGGCAGCGCGGTGACCTTGTAGTGCCAGTCGATGCCGCCCGGCCAGGGGTGGCTGACCGGCGACACGAACAAGGTTCCCAGCGTACGGTCTGGATGATCGAGCGCAAAGTTTACCGTGATGGCGCCACCAAAGGAATGGCCGACGATAATCGCCTTCTCGATGCCGAGATAATCCATCAGCGCGCGCAGCGTGGCGGCCTGGCCGTCAGGATGCCGGTTGCGGTCAGGTCCGGGGTCGGACCAGCCATGGCCCGGACGGTCGACGAACAGCAGTTCGGCACGACCGGCCAGTCTGTCGCGGAACGCGAATACCTGGTCGGCAAGGTTGCCGCTGGCGCCATGCAGGAAAACGATGGGCGGTATGTCGGCATCGGAACCCGCGGGTTCGTGAAGATAATGCATGCGGGTTTCGCCGACTGTCGCAAAGGCGCCCGAAGGGGGAAACCGGCTCTCGATCATCCAAGCGCCGACCCGGGTGACCACCGCGAGGCAGACGAGAATCGCGAGCAAGACCAGGAGCGCGGCGTTCAGGAAACCCACGGTTGACGATCACACGGGTTCAGCGGCCAGTTCCTCGGTGAGGCGGATCACCGCCTGCTGAGCCGACTGCATGGCGGGATAGACTGTCAGCGCGCGCTGCCAAGCCTTCAGGGCCGCTTCCTTGCGGCCGGTACGCTCGAGGATCGACGCCATTCCGGCCAGTGCGCCGAAATGGCGCGGTTCCAGATCCAGTGTCTTGTGGATGTCAGCCATCGACTTTGCGAAGTTGTCCATCGAGTAATGCAACGTCGCCCGACGGTTCCAGCCTTCGGCGAAGTCGGGTGCACGGATAACCACCTGATCGAGGTAGTCGAGCGCAACATTGTATTTCTTTTCCTCAAAAGCAGTGTTGGCCCAACTCATCATCAGGTCGACCGTGGCGCTGCCGGATTTGAACCACTGCTTCCAGATGCCGTCGGCGATCGTCTTGGCATATCGGGGATTTCGGGTCTTGCGCAGTTCGGCGAAAAGTTCATCGAGCCGCAACAATTCGGGGCTGGCCGTCAGCGGGACATCGTCAGAGACGACAGGCGGTTCGACGAGGTTTTCCTCCGGAACGGGAAGCGGCTCTTGGGCTTCTGGATCCTGAAAGCCCTGCGCAGACGCCAGTTGCGCGGTCAGGCACAGCGCCGGAAGAGGTAAAAGTTTGAAGATACACGGATGCATTCGCATGCGGTTAAGGTATTAACCGCGATGCAAACGTCAAATGCAAAAATGCGTGACGACGGCCATTCGGTCCGTCTTGCCGCCAATCAGCCCTGGCGCGCCTTGTAGCGCGGGTTCTGCTTGTTGATCACGTATACGCGGCCTTTGCGGCGCACAACGCGGTTGTTGCGGTCGCGCGTTTTCAGCGCCTTGAGCGAATTCTTGATCTTCATTGTCTCGCCTATGCGGCCCGCCAGCGGGCTCAAACAAAAACGCGCCCAAAGGCGCGCAAATCCAGTAGCGGGCTGATAGCCGCAAGTGAATGCAATTGTCAAGCTGTGCGAGGGCTCAAGCGGGTGTAATGCCCCATCTTGCGGCCCGGCCTTGTTTCGCCCTTGCCGTAGTCATCGAGGCGCAAATCCTGCGTTCCGGCCAGATTCCGGGTGTTCTCGATGTCGGTGCCGATGAGGTTGTGCATGGTGCAGTTGCTGTGGCGGCGACCGTCACCTAGCGGCCAGCCTGCAATCGCCCGGATGTGTTGTTCGAACTGCGAAACCGCACATGCGGCTTCTGTCCAGTGTCCCGAATTGTGGACACGCGGTGCGAACTCGTTGGCGAGCAGAGTTCCGTCGGCCATGACGAAAAACTCGAGGCCCAGAACGCCAACGTAATTTAGCGCTTCGGCCAGCTTGCGGGCGCTGTCTTTCGCTGCAGTCTCGACGGCCTTTGCCACGCCGGCGGGGACTGTCGAGGTGGCGAGAATGCCCGCCTCGTGGATATTGCGGGGCGGGTCGTAGCAAACGATCTCGCCTGTTGGCGCGCGCGCCGCGAGAACCGATATCTCGGCTGCAAAGGGGGCGAATTCCTCCAGAATCGCCGGAGCGCCGGCGATTTCTTGCATGGCCTCTCGCGGAGTCGGGTTCTCGGCGCCGCCGAAGCGCACCTGACCCTTGCCGTCGTAGCCGAACCGGCGCTTTTTCAGGATGCCCTTGCCGCCGAAGTCTTCAAGCGCTGCGGCGAGCGTTTCTTCGTCGGCAATGTCGCGAAACCCGGCGGTGGCGATGCCGCAGTCAATGAGAAAGCGCTTTTCGACAAGCCGGTCCTGCGCGGTTTCAAGCGCCAGCGAGCCAGGGCGCAGTGTGACGCGTCCCTCCAGCCAGCGCGCCGCCTCCAGATCCACATTCTCAAATTCGTAGGTCATCACGTCGCATTCATTCGCGAGCTGGGTGAGAGCGGCGCGATCATCATAGGCGGCTTCGATGTGGATGTTGCAGACCTGCGCGGCGGGGCAGTCGGCGGAGGGCTCCAGTACGAGAGTGCGAAAGCCCAGTCGGGCTGCCGCCATTGCCAGCATGCGGCCAAGCTGACCGCCGCCGATGATGCCGATGGTCGCGCCCCGGGGAAGCGAGGTCATTGCTGATCGACCGGCCTGTCGCCGACAGCCGCCGTACGCGCGGCGCGCCAGTCATCCAGCCGTCCGGCGAGGTCTTGGTCCTGAAGGGCGACGATGGCGGCGGCCATCAGGCCCGCATTGGTGGCGCCCGCCGTGCCGATGGCCAATGTGCCAACCGGAATGCCGGCGGGCATCTGGACGATGGACAGCAGCGAATCCTGACCCGAAAGCGCTTTCGATTGCACCGGGACGCCGAGCACGGGAAGCGGCGTCAATGCCGCTGTCATGCCGGGCAAGTGGGCGGCGCCGCCGGCTCCGGCGATGATGACCTGGAAGCCTTTCTCGCGCGCCATCTTTGCGAAATCATACATGCGGTCGGGCGTGCGGTGGGCGGAGACGATGTGCGCCTCGTAGGCGACATTCAGTTCGTCCAGCACCTCGGCGGCGTGACGCATGGTGGGCCAGTCGGACTGGCTGCCCATGATGATGGCGACTTTGGGGGGCGTTGGCATTCGACCGTCTGTCTCGGGTTAGGCGATGATGTCGGGAACTATCTGATCCTCAAGCGATTGCAACTTGTCCTTGATCGCCAGTTTCTTCTTTTTCATCCGCTGGATCTGCAGGCGGTTACATCCCGTTTTGACCATCGCGGTGATCGCCGCATCATAGTCCGCGTGTTCCTGCTTCAGCTTTGCGAAGGCCAGCCGCAAATCCGCCTGTTCCTGTTCAGACATGCCCTGTCCCCGTGACGCTAGGGAACCCTTTTCCCGCCGCCAAATCATGGTCTGTGTTCAACGCATGTTTGCAACATTTCTTCATCCATATCCACAGGGTCGTGTTCGACAGCGCAGATGAATCGTGCCAGCATGCTGTGTCCGGCGACATTCTCCGGGCAAAGCGAAAGGAGCCTGCACATGTCAATTGAAGCTCACCTTGAATCCCTCGTGCGCAAGCATGGTTTTCTTGAGTCGCAGATTGCACAGATGCTCTCTCGGCCGGCTCCAGATCAGGCAGAGCTTTCACAACTAAAACGAGAAAAGCTGCGTCTCAAGGACGAGATCGAACGGATCAGGTCAGAAACGAGACATTAGGCGGTAGTTTTCCGAACTCTCAGCTGGTTTCCCAAAACTGGTCCAACCAGATATTGAGCGGCAGGAACGCCTGTTCGCTCAAACTGTAGATGCGGCGCGTGCCGCTTGATTCCACCGTAACCAGCCCGGCGTCCAGCAGGATTTTCATATGCTGCGACACCGCCGGGCGTGACACCGGCAATTTGGTTGCAAGTTCGCCGACAGTCGTCGGCGCACGACGCAATTCCTCCAGCATCGTCCGGCGGTGCGGGTCGGATATTGCTTGAAACGGATCAGCAGTCATCATTTCATCACGTAAGATGCTGAATTACGCAGCGTCAAGTACCCAAGTAAATAATCCCGTCGAATACAAGCTTGAGTCCAACAATAAAAACCATGGCGTACATGAACGGGTAAAATATTGCCTGATTCATCCTGTGGACGAGCCATGCGCCGGCGACCGTGGCGAACGGCGCGATCGGCATCAGCGCGAAAGACGTGGTCAAGTTGGTTGAGTCGAACTGGCCGAGCGCAAAAAACGGAATCAGCTTGATCGCGTTCATCACGGCAAAGAAGATGACGGACGTGCCGGTGTAGGTGCGCGGGTCCTGGTTCAGGGGCAGCGTGTAGAACTGGTAGGGCGGGCCGCCGGCATGCGAGACGAAGCTGGTGAAGCCGGCAATAGTGCCCCAGAATGTGCCCTTCAGCCGGTTGTGGGAGGCCGGAGCACCCGTCGCCGCGCCGAGGCGCTTGCGCAGATAATCCAAGGCAAAGGCAATCGCGATTGTGCCGACGATCAGGCGAACGACTGGATCGGCGATCCAGGCGGCGGTCGCCCAACCAATGGCAATACCGAGTATTCCCGCGGGAATCATGATCGACAGCGTGCGGGGGTCGAACCGTCCGCGCCATATCCAGAGGCTGGCGATGTCCATGATGATGAGGATCGGCAGCATGATCGCAGCCGCCTGGACGGGCGATATCACCAGAGCCATCATCGGGACGCCGAGCAGCGCCATCGCGCCGCCGAACCCGCCCTTCGACAGTCCGACAAAAAGAACCGCCGGTATCGCTACCGCATAGAAGGCCGGGTCGGAAATCAGGTGCATGGGATACCGGGATCGCGTGACGCGGTGGTTCTAGACGATCGTTTCCGGGCGCGAAAGTGCGGCCGGACAGGGGCGGCGGGACGCCATGGAGGGGCCGGCATGTCGCCAGGTTTTCGCTACGACGCCATGAATCGGTCGTATTAGCGGTTGATGGCAGTGGGAACGAACCATAGTAAGCGGCAATGACGCAACAAAACACCGAACGCTGCCGCCTCGTGCTTGTGGCGCCGGAGGGGCAGTATGGAAACGATTTCGCCGGGGTGCTCGAAACGGCACTCCGTGCCGGAGACGTGGCTTCCGTGATCCTGCCGGCTTACGGCCTCGATGAAGCCGCCTATCAGCGGCACCTGGAAATCAATGTGACTATCGCGCAGAATCACGATGCTGCCGCGATTGCGGTCAACGATACGCGCGCATTCGGCCGTTCGCGTGCCGATGGTTTGCATGCCGATGGCGGCGTTGCGGATATAGGTGCGGCGATCGAGAAATTCGCCAGCAACGCGATTGTTGGCGCTGGAGGAGCGGAGACACGGCATCGAGCGTTGGAGATCGGTGAGTTACAGCCCGATTATGTGTTTTTTGGCCGGTTCGGCCAGGACACGTTCCCCGATCCGCATCGCAAGAATGTGGCGTTGGCGGACTGGTGGGCGGGTATGGTCGAGATTCCCTGCATCCTGATGGGTGGCGGTGCGCTCGATAGCCTCGATCAGGCAGCGGCCACGGGCGCGGAGTTCGTCGCGCTTTCAAGGGCGGTATTCGGGCCCGGTGTCGATCCGCACGCAGCTGTTGTGCAGGCCAACGGCGTCCTGGAGCAACATCTATTGGGAGAGGGTGCTTGAACGGACGGAGCATGATCCGCGAACCGATACGGGCAATTGTGGTGCTGGGTCTTGCGATTTCGATGGCCACGGCGGCACGGAGCGATACGCCGGCGCAAGATGCCTCCGGACGGACTGGCGGTGATCTTGATGCCGGGCTGGTCGCGCCGTCGCGTTTCGGCGAGCGGCCGCCGGACGAGGCGTTCGGCGCGTTTCAGCGTGGTCTTTATCTTACGGCCCGCAATTTGGCTTTGCCGCGCGCCGAGGCCGGTGATCCTGCAGCGCAGACATTGCTTGCCGAGATTTATTCGCGCGGCCTTGGCGTGGCGCGAAACTCACAGGTTGCCGCCGACTGGTACATGAAGGCAGCCGAGCAGGGCGTGCCCGAGGCGCTGTTGCAATATGCCCTCATACTCAGCAACAAGCAGAATGCCAGCGATACTGAACTGCTGAAAGCGCGCAACATGATGCGGACCGCCGCCGACGCCGGCAACGCTCATGCCGAGTTCAACTACGCGCAGATGCTGGTCACCGACCGCCCAACCAGCGCCAGCTATCGCAAGGCCTATCCGTATTTCATGCGGGCTGCCCAAAAGGGCATTCCTGAAGCGCAGTATGCCGTCAGCCAGTATCTGACGAACGGTACCGCCGGTATCGAGAGCGACTACGAGGAAGCGCGCAAATGGCTCACGCTGGCAGCGCGCCAGAACTTCGATATCGCCCAATTGGAACTGGGCGAATGGTATCTGAATGGTATTGGCGGCAAACGGAACCTGCGACGGGCATTTGCCTGGACGATCCGCGCGGCGAGAGCCGGCAATGTCGCGGCACAGGCTTCGGCTGCGCGCCTCTATTGGGGCGGGCTCGGGATCGAGCCGGACGAAGCGGAAGCTGCCGCGTGGTTCGTGATCGCGCGCCGCGCGGGTTTCCGCGACAAGGCGCTTGACGATTTCTGGGAAGGTCTGACCGTCGAGCAGCACCGGGCCGCGATAGACCGGGCCAACAAGCTACGCTAGCACCGATACCAGCCGCTTTTCTGCGCGGTGGTTGAAAGATCGCTGCAAGTGTGATCTTGAACCGCCGATTGATCGGCGCAGCCATGCGCAGTGGATTTGGTGGCAAGACATGAAAATCAACGGAAATGAAATCAAGCCGGGCAATGTGATCGAGCACAATGGCGGATTGTGGGTCGCGGTCAAATGCAATGCGGTCAAGCCGGGCAAAGGCGGAGCCTTCAACCAGGTCGAACTCAAAAACCTGATCGACGGCACGAAACTCAACGAACGCTTCCGCTCCAGCGAGACCGTTGAGAAGGTCCGGCTCGAGCAGAAGGACTTCCAGTTTCTCTATGAGCAGGACGACTCGCTGGTTTTCATGGATTCGGAGACCTACGACCAGCTCGAACTGCAGAAGGATTTTGTCGGCGATCGCGCGGCCTTCCTGCAGGACGGCATGACCGTGACCGTGGAATTGCACGAGGAACGCCCGATCGGCGTCTCGCTGCCCGATCAGGTGGTTCTCGAGATTTCCGAGGCCGATCCGGTGGTCAAGGGCCAGACTGCGGCCTCGTCATACAAGCCGGCAGTGCTGGAAAACGGTGTGCGGGTCATGGTGCCGCCGTTCATCGAGGCTGGCGAAAAGATCCTGGTCGATACCAACGACATCTCTTATATCCGCCGCGCCGACTGAGCAGGCCCGGCAACTCACCCTCAGCAACAATCAGGATATCCAGACAATGGCGCGCTCCGCACTGATGAATGTCATGGTTCAGGCGGTCATGAAGGCCGGTCGCGGACTGGCGCGGGATTTCGGCGAGGTACAAAACCTCCAGGTGTCCGTGAAAGGGCCGGGCGATTTTGTCAGCCAGGCCGATCTGCGTGCCGAGCAGATACTGCGCACGGAACTCGAGCGGGCGCGGCCGAAATACGGTTTCCTGATGGAGGAAAGCGGAGAGATCGCCGGCGAGGACCCGCAGCATCGCTGGATCATCGATCCGCTGGATGGAACGACCAATTTCCTGCATGGTATTCCGCAATTCGCGATCTCTTTGGCACTGGAACGGCAAGGGCAATTGGTTGCCGGTGTGATCTACAACCCGGCAACGGACGAGCTTTACACCGCCGAACGGGGGGGCGGTGCGTTTCTCAACGACCGGCGGCTGCGCGTCTCTGGCCGACGGGAGCTTTCCGAAGCTGTGATCGGATGTGGCGTGCCGCATCTTGGTCGTGGCGACCACGGACGATTCCTCGTGCAATTGCGCAACGTGATGGGCGAGGTTGTCGGTGTGCGCCGCATGGGTGCCGCGGCGCTGGATCTCGCTTATGTGGCGTCGGGGCGGCTCGACGGATTCTGGGAGGAGACGCTGTCGGCCTGGGATGTGGCTGCCGGTATCCTGATGATTCGAGAAGCCGGCGGCTTTGTCAGCGACGGCATTGGCGGGCCAGACATCTACGAGCGTCGGGAGCTTGTGGCGGGCAACGAGCACATTCACAAGGCGCTGCTGTCATCGCTGAGCAAGCCGATTTAGGGTCGCCGAGAGCTTTTATCGGGAACTGCCAAGGCTTTCATTTATTTCTGCCATACTTGTGGTTAATCTCGCGACGGTGCTGGCGCCCAACCGGCGGGGAATGATTCGCATGGCATTCACGGATAAGGAAGAATCGGCCGCAGGCTTGCAGCCTCAAGGGCGGTTCGATCCCTACAAGCTCTCAAATCCGCAAGTATTTCTTTTGTCGATGATCATCTTTCTGGTGATCGTCGGTTTCCTCGCTGCCATCCTCATTCGGCAGGTTTCCGACGCGTTCGTCACGAACCCCGGACTGAACGGGCTGATCCTTGGTGTTCTGGGGGTCGGCGTGATCCTGGTCTTCATGCAGGTCATCAGCCTGTTCCGTGAGGTCAGCTGGGTGAACTCCTTCCGGTCCGGCGATACGCTGCGCGCGGCGCGGCGCGAGCCGGTTCTGCTGGCGCCGATGCGGGCGCTTCTGAGCCGCCAGCAGGCCGAAACGCTTTCGACACTGGCCACCCGCTCGATCCTCGACTCGATCGCCACGCGTCTGGACGAAACGCGCGACACCTCGCGCTATCTGATAGGCTTGCTCGTGTTTCTCGGCCTGCTCGGCACGTTCTGGGGTTTGTTGCAGACGATCGGATCGATCGGCGCGACGATCCGTTCGCTTGATCCGGGTTCGGGAGAAGCCAACGATATCCTCAGCGCGCTGATTTCCGGCCTGAGCACGCCGCTTGAGGGTATGGGCACGGCGTTTTCGTCTTCGCTTTTCGGCCTCTCCGGTTCGCTGGTGCTCGGATTTCTCGATCTTCAGGCCGGCCGGGCGCAGAACCGCTTTTACACAGAACTCGAAAACTGGCTTTCCTCCGTCACCGATCCGAATGCCGGCCTCAGCTCTGGCGTGGCGGCCGGCGCCGCCAGCGGTCAGGACATGAAAACGGTGGCCGAAACGCTGAAGACCCTGCAAAGCGGCAGCGGCGGCACCCAGCGCACCACGGCCGCAATGGCGAATCTCGCGGAAGGCATTCAGGGGCTGGTGCGCAACATGCGCAGCGAGCAGCAGCTGATGCGCGACTGGGTCGAAACCCAGGCGCAAGAGCAGAAGGCCGTGCGCGAGACGCTCGACAAGCTGACCAAGGCGATTGAGAAGGGCGGCAGGAAGTAGCCGTGGCACTTGCGCGAAACAGGCGTCGGGACGCGCGTGTCGACTACTGGCCCGGATTCGTGGATGCCCTGTCCACTCTGCTCCTGGCGATCATGTTTCTGCTGTCGGTCTTCGTGCTGGCGCAGTTCTTCCTGAGCGAGGAAATCACCGGCAAGGACGAGGTCCTCAACCGGCTCAATTCCCAGATCAACGAACTGACCCAGTTGTTGGCGCTGGAGCAGTCCAATCGGCAGGACGCGGAAGACCAGATCCTCAGCCTGCAGGCGTCGCTGTCGGGCCTAGAGGACGAGCGCTCGCGGCTGGAGAACATGTTGGCGGCTGGCGCGGGCATCAGCGAGGCGGCCGAAGATCGCATCGGCGCGCTCTCCGAGACGCTTGACGAGGAGCGCCAGATCAGCCAACGGGCGCTCAACCAGGTGGAATTGCTTAACCAGCAGATCCTTGCCCTTCGCCGGCAGATTGCCGCGCTGGAGGACGCGCTCGAGGTTTCCGAGCAACGCGACCGGGAATCCAACGCCAAGATCGCCGATCTCGGCAAACGGCTTAACGTTGCGCTCGCGCAGCGCGTGCAGGAACTCAACCGTTATCGCTCGGACTTTTTCGGGCGGTTGCGGGAAATCCTCTCGGACCGCGACAATATCCGCATCGTCGGCGACCGTTTCGTTTTCCAATCGGAGGTTCTTTTCGGTTCGGGTTCGGCCGATCTCAACGTGGCCGGTGCGCAGGAGATGGCCAAGCTGGCTAGCGCGATCATCGATTTGCAACGCGAGATTCCCGATGAAATCAACTGGGTGCTGCGCGTTGACGGGCACACCGACAACATTCCGGTTTCAGGGGGGCGGCGATTTGCCGACAACTGGGAGCTGTCGTCGGCGCGCGCGACATCGGTGGTCAAGTTCCTGATCGGCGAAGGTGTGCCGCCGCGCCGACTGGTAGCGGCGGGCTTCGGCGAGTTTCAGCCGCTCGACGATACCGATTCCGATGAGGCGCGGTCGCGCAACCGCCGCATCGAACTCAAGCTGACCGAGCGCTGATTGCGTCTGGCCTACTCGGCGGCACCCAGCAATGCCTGGGCGCCGGCTTCGAACTGCAGCTTGGCCAGCCGGGAATAGACGCCGTCATGGCGCGCCGAAAGCGTGGCGTGGGTGCCTTCCTCGACGATGCGGCCATTCTCCATCACAAGGATCCGGTCGGCCTTCAGGACCGTCGCAAGGCGGTGGGCGATCACCAGCGTGGTTCGGCCCTTCATCAACTGCTCCAGCGCTTTTTGCACCAGCTCTTCGCTCTGGGCGTCGAGCGCTGATGTCGCCTCGTCGAGCAGCAGGATCGGTGCATCGCGCAGAATGGCGCGGGCGATCGCGATACGTTGCCGCTGGCCGCCGGACAGCGTCATGCCGCGTTCGCCGACCTGGGTGTGGTAGCCGTCGGGCAGTGCCTCGATGAAATCATGTGCCTGCGCGGCTTGCGCCGCCTCGATGATCGCCTCGCTTGATGCATCGACGCGGGCGAAACCGATGTTTTCGGCTACCGTTCCGGAGAAGATCGTCACGTCCTGCGGCACGATGGCAAACCGTTCGCGCAGCGGCTCGAGCGCGGCATCGCGCGCATCAACCCCGTCGATCAGAATGCGTCCCTGGGTCGGATCGTACTGACGAAGCAGCAGGCTGAAAATCGTGCTCTTGCCGGCGCCCGAGGGGCCAACGACTGCGATCGTTTCGCCGGGAGAGACTGTGAAGCCAAGGCCGGAGACGACGCTCTCATCCGGGCGTGTCGGGTAGGCAAATGTTACATCGTCGAAGGCCACCGATCCCGTCGCGGGGGCGGGCAGTTCAACCGGTTGTGCCGGTGAGGTGACGGCCGGTGTCTCGGCCAGAAGTTCCGTCAGTCTTTCGGTCGCACCTGCGGCCTGCTGGAGTTCGCCCCAGACTTCCGACAATGCGCCCAACGCACCGGCGGCAAACACGGCGTAAAGCAGGAACTGCCCAAGCGTGCCGGGCGACATAGTGCCGTTCAGGACGTTTTGCGCGCCGAACCACAGCACCGCGACGACGCTGCCGAACACCATCAAGATCGCAAAGGCGGTCAGGCCGGCGCGAGCCCGGATTGAGGTGCGGGCAGCTTCGAACGCGGTCTCAATGCTGCGGGCGTAGCGCGATGTCGCGAGTTTTTCGTTGGTGAATGCCTGGAAGCTGCGCGCCGCGCCGATCGCCTCGCTGGCATAGGCGGTAGCGTTGGCGAGCGTATCCTGGGCAGCGCGCGAGCGGGCTCTTACCCGTCGGCCGAACCAGACCAGGGGCAAAACGATGAAGGGGATCGCCAGGATGACGATACCTGAGAGCGACGGGCTCGTGACGATCATCATGATCAGCGCGCCGATGCCCAGAATGGTGTTGCGCAGCGCCAGCGATGCGGTGGCACCGACCGCGGATTTGATCTGTGTGGTGTCGGCGGTCAGGCGCGACACGATCTCGCCGGACATGGCGGTGTCGAAAAAGGATGATGACAATGTCATCACATGCGCGAACACATCGCGGCGAAGATCGGAAACGACCCGCTCGCCGAGCGTGATGACGAAGTAGTACCGCAAGGCGCTGACGCCAGCGAGCAGGCCAGCGATGACCATCAGCATTCCGAAGTAGCTGTTTATCAGCGTGCCGTCATTTTCGGTGAAGCCGTGATCGATCATCCGCCGGACAGCGGTCGGAAGCGTCAGCGTCACAGCGGCCGCGAGGAACAGGAAAACGATGGCTCCGGCCAAAAGCCCCCGGTAACGGAGAAGGTAAGGCAAGATGCGCGAAAGCGGGCGCAAATCGCGGCGGGCGATGTTGTTTATTTGGCCCGTATTGTTGTCTGTCATGGCTCCTGCTGCCGGTCTTGAGCTTCGGTCGCAGGTGATGTATAGGCTCGCCATCTTTTTGAAAAGCCGTGACCTCGCGTTCGCGGCTTTCATGATTTGAGGAACCGGGAATGCGGGCGGTAGCGCCGGACATTGCCCGCATCGCACGCAAGGCAGGATTGTACAATGAAGGCTGACATTCATCCCGACTATCACATGATCAAGGTCGTCATGACCGATGGCACCGAGTACATGACCCGCTCGACCTGGGGCTCGGAAGGCGAAACGCTTAACCTGGACATCGATTCCAAGTCGCATCCGGCCTGGACCGGCGGCCAGCAGAACCTGCTCGACCGCGGCGGACGCGTTTCGAAATTCAACAAGCGTTTCGGCGGCCTCGGCATCTGACCGGGCGGTCGGTCGCAGCGCGACCGTTCATCGCAGAATCAAAAAAGCCCGGGCAAATCACCCGGGCTTTTCCATGTCTGGGTTGTGCGCGGCAGATCAGCCCTGCGCGAATGCGGTGCGCAGAAGCTCCAGCTGGGAACCGACCGGATTGTTGCGCGGCACGGCGACCTTGGCGACCTCGGCGTCCGTTTCAAAGAGGTCGCGATCCAGCCGGAAAACATAGGATTGCAGGCGCAGCGAGCGATTGACCAAGAGTTTGAACGCGTCGGGCAATTCGTCCCAGCCGCCGACATCGGCCTTCGCCGACGCCGTGTCAAAGCGGATCTTCTTCTTTTCGGTGAGCATCTGCTCGCGGCTCATTTCGCCGGAATTGAGCGCGCGCTGCAGCAGCAGCCAGGAGGCGATCTGCATCAGGCGCGTGGTCAGGCGCATGGATTCCGCCGCATACAAGGTCGCGGCGACGCGGCCGAGCCTTTTGGCCTCCGTGCGGCCATCGCCGTCAAGGTAGGCGGCTGTCTCTTCGACCAGTCCCATTCCTTCCGAATAAAGCTTCTTGAACGCCGCCGACGATGCCTTGCGTTCAATGAAATTGATTGTGTTGGACCGCTCCAGCAACTCCGACATACTGCTACCCTGCTACTCTGTGCGCCCCGCCGATTGTTATCTAAGTGCCGCGGCGCCTCGACACAGCGCCATAATGCTGATGTTCACAGTTCAGCGCAACAACGTGCTTAATGCAAGGTTAACGCCGGCAGGCAGGATTGTGCCGGTCTGCGCACGGCCGGCGCGAAAGAAAAAAAGAGCCGCAAAAGCGGCTCTCAGGAGTTAAACAGGGAGGCGTCAAACAAAGCAACGATGTCGCTCTGGATGAGTTCGAAACGAATCCGAACAACCGCAGTTAACATCTGTAAAGCTTAACGGACGGTTAACGCTATGGTAAAATCTTGCAGTCCACATGATTAACAATTGGTTTTCCAAGTCCACAGCAGTCTTTTTCGCGGCTGTCGGCTCGACAACTTGGCCCGCGGAGCAAAACGTCTCTTCGCGGCCTAGCTCTTGAAAAACGCCTCGGCGGCGTCGCGGCTGGCCGATTTGGAGATCAGATCGGCTTCCAGCCGGGCGATCTCCTCGTGCAATGCGGCGATGGTGGCGCGCAATTCCTCGGCCGACATCAGCGACAGGTCCTGACCCAGTTCGTAGGGCGGTTTCTTCCTGGCTTCTTCCTCGTCCATCGGCTCCTCCCGGTTGTCGCACTGGCCCGGCGATCCTACAATCGGGCGGGCGAAGAGGAAAGACACGGGCAGGGCCGGCACAATGAACACGATGAAGGCGATCGAGATCACCGAGCCGGGCGGGCCGCGGGTGCTGGCGATGACGGAGCGACCGGTGCCGATGCCCGGTGAAGACGAAATCCTGATCCGGGTGAAATGCGCCGGCGTGAACCGGCCCGACGTGCTGCAGCGCACCGGCAATTACGCACCGCCGCCCGGCGCTTCCGACCTGCCGGGGCTGGAAGTTTCCGGCACTGTGGAGGCGCTTGGCCCCGGCGCAAGCCGGTTTGCGGTTGGCGACATGGTGTGCGCGCTGACGGCGGGCGGCGGCTATGCACAGTTCGTTGCCGTGCATGAAACCAACGCGCTGCCGGCGCCGGCGAGCTTCACATTCACCGAGGCCGCCGCCTTGCCGGAAACCTATTTCACCGTGTGGCACAACGTGTTCCAGCGCGGCGGGCTGCAACCCGGCGAAAGCCTGTTGGTGCATGGCGGCAGTTCCGGCATCGGCACGACGGCGATCCAGCTTGCCAAGGCGTTCGGCGCGACCGTGTTTGCGACCGCCGGCAGCGCCGAGAAATGCGCGGCCTGTGTGAAGCTCGGGGCGGATCTGGCGATCAATTACCGTGACAGCGATTTTGTCGACGCGGTGCGCCAGGCGACCGGCGGCAAGGGCGTCGACGTGATCCTCGACATGGTCGGCGGCGACTATATCGGCCGCAACTATGTGGCGGCGGCGACCGGCGGGCGCATCGTGCAGATCGCGTTCCTGAAGGGCCGCAAGGCGGAAGCCGATTTCTCGCAGTTGATGATCAAGCGCCTGGTCCACACGGGCTCGACGCTCAGGCCCCGTTCGATCGCCTTCAAGGGCGGTGTCGCCGCCGAACTGGCCGAGAAGGTCTGGCCGTTGCTGGAGCGCCGGCAGATCGCGCCGGTGATGGACCGCATCTACCCGCTGGCCGAGGCCTGGCGCGCGCATGAGCGCATGGAGGAAGGCAGCCATATCGGCAAGATCGTGCTGGAAGTGCTCTGAAAGCAGAAATCGCGAGATCATGATTAGCGCTTCCTTAATGGCCCGGCCCTAACCTGCCGCGCACAAGACGGATTCCCTGGCGCAAGGCGGACAAACGGACATGGCCGACAAGAAAAAGGCGGACAAGAAGGCGGACGCTCCGGCGTCGAAGAGCGGCGGCGGGCTGATGGGCCTGATCGGCAAGATCATGGGCGCGCTGGCACTGGTCTCGGCGTCGGTGCTGATCGCCGGCATCTACGATATCGGCCATTTCGGGCTGCGCGAGATCGTGTTCGGCTTTGCCTGGGCGCCACTGGCGCTGTTTTTCGCCGGCGGGCTGGCGCATGTGTTCCTGGGCGGCGCCAAGGCGCCCGACATTCCAGCCGATACCGAGGCGCTGAACGCCAAGATCGACGATGTGCAGCAGAAGGCCGCATCGCGCTTCTCGTCGATCCAGAACTCGCTCGATATGGTCATGGGCAAGGATTACGAGGCGCTGGCCGAAGAAAACCGGCAGCTGAAGGAGCAGCTCGACGCGATCCACGCCGCCGAGCGCGCCAAGGTCGAGGAAGAGATGGACCTCTTGCGCCAGCGCAATGTGGAACTGGAAGAGCAGATCAAGAAATGGGCCGTGGAGACCGTCGCCAAATCGGTCGCCCAGCAGGCCGCCTGAGGCTCCACATCCTGTCATCGGCCTGACAAGCGGCAATTCTAATAGGCGCGGACTTCTCGCAACCGGGTCCGCGCCATGAAAATCGTCCATATCTCCGACATCCATATCAATGGCGGGCCGATCCTCGGCCATGACCCGGTGGCAAGCTTCCGGCGCTGCCTTGCCCATGTCGAGGCGCATAATGGCGATGCCGACCGGGTGATCGTCACCGGAGACCTGACCCATCACGGGCAGGCGGAAAGCTATGCCACGCTGAAGGCGATGCTGGCGGCAAGCCCGCTTGCCGGCGAGCGTGCGCCGCGGCTGATGATCGGCAATCACGACGACCGCGAAAATTTCGCCGCCGCCTTTCCGGAGGCCGCGCGCGACGAAAACGGCTTCATCCAGTGGACGGAGGAAACGCCGGCCGGGCTGTTCGTCTATACCGACACGGTGGAGGAGGGCACACATGCCGGCGCCTATTGCGCAAAACGGCGCGCCTGGCTCGACCGCGTGCTGGCGGCGGCGCGCGACACCGGCCAGCCGGTCTGGCTCTTCATGCATCACAATCCGGTCAGGGTGCATGTCGCCAATTCCGACCTGATCGGCATCCGCGAGATGGCCGAGGTGCAGGCATTGCTTTCGCGCTATCGCGACACGGTGCGCCACATCTTCTTCGGCCATTGCCACTACACGCTGAGCGGGACGGTGGCCGGGATTCCGTTTTCCGCGCCGCGCTCGACCAACCATGTGTGCTGGCCGGATTTTTCCGGCAATCCCGACCGCATGGGCCACGGCGCGCTGCAGCCGAACTACAATGTCTGCTTTATCGAGCCGCATGCCACGGTTGTGCATTCGATCGACTTCCTCGACCAGGACAAGGTGATCTGGGAGGCGACGGACGACGAAGGCTGGGTGACGGGAGAGTAGGGGCTTTTTTTCCGCCCCTCACGTGGTTGTCAGTCGCCCCTCTCTTGCGATTTCTGACGTTTAGCCTTCGCGTTCCGCTCGGCTAACCTGTTGAAATCGTTCGAACCTCGAAAAGCCAAATCGTTGGCTTTTCGCGGGCGGTTCTCACTCTCCCCCTCGATGGGGGGAGAGTGGGCACACGCCATCCCCGCCGCGCCTCATCTTCGAGACCAGCGTTGTCAAAGAACTGGAAGACGGGCGGTCAAAGCATCGCAACGTCTTTTGAGTATAGCGATCCTCGGACCGCCCGCTCGGCGTTCTTGCAGCTTCGGTCGGCGGCCCGGAACTTTGTCCGGGAAAACAAGACTGCGCGCGCCGCTTCATGCCGCCCTGCCGTGGGGGTTCATCACCCAGCGATACACCTCTGCATCGCCCAGCAGGCACCGTCCCTTTCCCCGTGAGCCGGTGTGCACGCCGGGCTTCCGCGAAAGGGCACCGATGATGGTAAGGGAGGTTTTAGGGCGGTGGACAAGAATTTTACCAATTTCCGCTTTGACGGTAGAGATTACACCCAAGGTAAACTGGTTCCATGTCCGAGCAGCCCACAATCGATACCGAGAAACTCGACAAGCTGATTTCCGAGGCGAAAGCGTCGGGCGGTTCCGAGCTTGCCAATTACGGGATTTTCATCGAGCGGTTGTGCAACGCGCTTGACCTGCCCGCCCCCGATTTCGCCAGCGAAGACAACCCGTTCAATGACTACGTGCTGGAGCGCACGGTTACCTTCAAGCATCCGGATGGCACGACTTCGACAGGCCGGATCGACTGTTACAAGCGCGATTGCTTCGTGCTTGAGGCCAAACAGTCGGTGAAACGCGGCGCCAAGCGGCTAAGCCCGGACCAGATGGAATTGTTGCCGGAGGATGCCCGGCAGCGAAAGGCCGGACATGCCACGCAGGGGACGAAGCAGTGGGACAAGGTCATGCTGTCGGCGCGCAAACAGGCGGAGCAATATGCCCGCGCGCTGCCGGTTGAGCACGGCTATCCGCCGTTCCTGCTGGTTTGCGATGTCGGCAATGTCATAGAAGTCTACGCGGATTTCTCGGGCCAGGGGAAAAACTACGCCCATTTTCCGGATCGACGCAGCTTCCGGATCGCGATGGACGATCTGCGATGCGACGAGATCCAGACGCGACTGCGGGCGATCTGGACCGATCCGCATTCGCTCGACCCGGCAAAAAGATCGGCGGAAGTCACCCGTGACATCGCCGAACGGCTGGCGCGGATCGCAAAGCGGTTGGAGGGCAAGCACGATCCGAAGGATGTCGCCGAATTCCTGATGCGCTGCCTTTTCACCATGTTCGCCGAGGACGTGGAACTGCTGCCAAAGCACTCGTTCGAGGAATTGCTGGAAGGGCTGAAGGACAACCCCTCCGCCTTCGTGCCGGCGCTCGAGAACCTCTGGAAGGTGATGGACGAAGGTGGCTACGAGCCGCACATGATGACATTGCTGAAACGTTTCAACGGCGCGCTTTTCAAATCCCGGAAGGCGCTGCCGCTTGACGCCGAAGGCATCCATGAATTGCGGGTGGCCGCGTCGCGCGACTGGTCGGACGTCGAACCGGCGATTTTCGGCACGCTCCTGGAACGCGCGCTCGATCCGCGCGAACGCTCCAAGCTCGGCGCGCATTATACGCCACGCGCCTATGTCGAACGCCTCGTGGTGCCGACGATCATCGAGCCGATGCGGGAAGAATGGGAAACAGTGCAATCGGCGGTGCAGGAAAAGCTTGCGGCCGGAAAGTTCAAGGATGCACGGCGACTGATCGATGAGTTCCACCATCGGCTGTGCACGATACGCGTGCTGGATCCTGCCTGCGGCACCGGCAACTTCCTCTATGTCTCGCTGGAGCTTCTGAAGAAGCTGGAAGGCGAAACGCTGGAGGCGCTGGAAAACATCGAGGGCGATGTGGGCCTCAGCTTCCAGGGCGAGACCGTCAATCCGAGCCAGTTCTATGGGCTGGAAATCAATCCGCGCGCCGTTCCAATTGCCGATCTGGTATTATGGATCGGCTTCATCAAATGGCAGTTGAAGACCAGCGGGCTTGGCGCGATTTCCGAACCAATCCTGCATGCCTACGGGACGATCCGCGAACAGGATGCGATCCTGGCCTATGACAGCAAAGAGCTGCGCCGCGACGGTGAGGGCAGGCCGTTGTCTCGCTGGGATGGCGTAACGAAGAAGTTGCATCCAGTCACCGGCGAGGAAATCCCAGACCCGGATGCGACAGTGGAACTTTACGATTACACCAATCCGAAACCCGCCGACTGGCCGGAGGCGGAGTTCATTGTCGGCAACCCGCCGTTTATCGGCGGCAAGGACATGCGCGCCGAACTGGACGACGGCTATGCCGAAGCCTGTTGGAGAGTTCGACCCCACATGCCAGGCGGCGCGGATTTCGTGATGCATTTCTGGGACGAGGCCGCGCGAAGACTAACTAGAAGAAGCATCCCAATTCCCGGATCCGGAACGCTCGGCGGAAGCGCATTAAACGAACATACGGTTGGTGGAGAACGATCAGCGCCAAACCCGTTGCGCCGCTTCGGCTTCATCACCACCAATTCGATCACCCAGACCTTCTCCCGCCGCATCATCGAGAAGCACCTGTCGGCCAAGGAGCCGGTTTCCCTCGTCTTCGCCGTGCCGGACCATCCGTGGATGAAGGCCACTGACAAGGCGGCGGTGCGCATCGCCATGACGGCAGCGGAAAAGGGAGAACACGAGGGCGTGCTTGCCGAAACGGTACGCGAGGACGGGCTGAATACGGACACGCCGCGCGTCGATCTGGAGAAGCGTGAGGGAAAGATCACGGCCAAACTGACGATTGGGGCGGACTTAGCAAAACTGGGCGACCTTACATCTAATGCCGGATTGGCCCACATGGGTGTGAAACTGCACGGTGGTGGCTTTATCGTGGACACAGCTACCAAGGCGAGATTTCAAGACGCGACAGTCATTCACCCGTTTGTAAATGGTAGAGACCTCGCGCAAAAACGGAGAGGTGCCTCCGTCATCGACCTTTATGGTTTTACGGCCGACGAGGCTCAAAATCGATTTCCCGATATTTTTCAACATGTTCTTGTGAATGTTAAGCCTGAAAGAGATGAAAATCGGCGAGATTACTATCGAGACAATTGGTGGATTTGGGGTGAACCAAGAAAGGAATGGCGTGACGCTATTTCGGGATTGGATCATTTCATTGTAACGACGAGAACCTCGAAACACCGAATTTTCCAAACATTACCTTCCAGCGAAATCATCGAGAGCAAAGTCGTCGGAGTAGCTTTGTGTTCCTCAGAAGCGCTTGCGGTAATGTCATCCCGATTACATTGTTGGTTTGCGGAAAGTACAGGTGGCTGGCTGGGCGTAGGAAACGACCCAACCTATAATCACACTGACTGTTACAATCCCTTCCCCCTCCCCGCCTGCGTCACCGACGACAGCGATCCGGCATTGAAGCAGAAGCTCGCCGACCTCGGCGGACGGTTCGACGCTTTCCGCAAGGAGCGGCTGGCAAAGCACGACTTCCTGACCATGACGGCGATGTACAACGTTCTTGAGCGGGTGCGAGAGCTGGAATGGGCCGGGGGCGAAAGCCCCCCCTCTGTCGCCGCAAGCGGCGACATCTCCCCCGCGAGGGGGGAGAGTGGTGCCACGCCGCTGACCGATGCCGAGAAGGACATCTACGATGCCGGGCTGATCGCGGTCTTGAAGGAAATCCACGACGAAATCGACCGTGCGGTGTTCGAGGCCTATGGCTGGACCGATCTCGGCGAGCGGCTGGTTGGCAGACCGGGCGCGACGATGCCCTCGCCGCACAAGAGCGAAGACCAGGAAGCGGCGGAAGAGGAATTGCTGACGCGGCTGGTCGCGCTCAACCTCGAACGCCAGGCGGAGGAACGGCGCGGGCTGGTGCGCTGGCTGAGGCCCGACTACCAGATCGAAAAACTCGGCCACAAGGTCGCCAAACCTTCCGGCGAGGAGCAGATCGAGGCCGATATCGCCATCACGGCTGCCGTAGCCGACAAGCCGAAATGGCCGAAGGAGCCATTCGAGCAGATCCGCATCGTCAAGGACGTGCTGGCGAAGGCCGCCGCGCCCGCCTCACCCGCCGAAGTCTCGGCAACATTCGACGGGCGCAACACGTCCAAACGCAAGGACCGTGTCGACGAAGTGCTGCGGCTTCTCGCCGAAACCGGCGGAGCGCGCAGCGGCGAGATGGGTGGCGAGACGCGCTATTTCATGGCCCGATAGGCCGTTCGCCAGCAAACAAAAAAACCGGGGCGCGGCTGCCCGCACCCCGGTCGCTATTGCCAGTCTGTTATCAGCGCTCACATCGCGCCGAGTTTCAGGAACAGCGTCTCGCCGTTGGAGTCGTCGATGCCGTCATTGTCGGTCACCGCGAAGCCGTTGCCGGCCGCGTCGATGGCGAAGCCCTCGATCTTGTCGACCACGTAACCGCCGGTCGAGGTCAGGTCGGGGATGAAGTCGCGGACTTCCTCCTTGGTGACCACCGGCAGGTCGCCGCCGAGCGGTGCGGGCACCATCTCGGAAAGCGGCACGCGGAACAGCTTCTTCAATTTGGCGGCGGCGCCGATCTGGTTGTCGCGCTCGACGATGTAGACGTGATCGCCATGGGCGGTGATCTCCGACAGGCCGACCCAGCCCTTGCCCTTTGGTTCGAGCGGGTAGCGCACGGCGCCCCATTCCTTGGTATCGGTGTTGTAGGCGACGAGCTTGACCTGGCCGGCCGGATCGTCCTTCCACTCGCGCTGGATGGCGATCCACAGCGTGTCGCCGACCCTGGTGACGCCTTCGGAGCCGAAACGCTTTTCGACGGCGAGCAGTTCGGCCGGGAAGGCGACCTGCTGCTTGATCGCGCCCTTGGCGTTGACGTGGTAGAGCGCGTGCGGCACGAGGCGGCCGGTGCGGCCCTCAGACGCGATCCAGAAGCCGCCATCGCCATCCGACGTGATGCCTTCCATGTCCATCAGCTGGGCATTGGCGCCGTCGCGGGTGACGCGGGTGGCGCTGGTGATTTTTGCCGGCTGCTGGTTGGCGTCGATGGTGAAGATGGTCGGCTGCGAGCGGTAGAACGAGTCGTTGACTGCATAGAGGATGCCGGGTTCGGCCGGATCGGCTGCAAGACCCGAAAGCGCGCCCCAGCCGATCGGACGGTCGCCGTCCATGGTGGAGACCAGCATCGGGTAGGCCGCTTCGCCTTCGCCGTAGGTGTAGACCGTGACGTGGCTGCGCACGCCGCCATCCTCGATCAGGTCCTTCTCGTTGGCGACGGCAAACAGGTTGCGGCCCGGAATGGCGACCGCGCCTTCCGGCGCGAGCGCCGTCGGCAGAAGCTGCTTGAGTACCGGCGTGCCGCCCGTGTCTTCATAGACGCCGACGACCGAACCGCGTTCCGACAGAAGGAAGATGTAGGTCGTGTCGCCGAAGGTGCCGACTTCCATGCCTTCCGGCTCGGCGCCCTTGTTGCCGGAGCGCTTCTCCGGATAGTGGCCGGCCATCGCCACTTCATATTCGAAGGCGAGACCCGATTCGTAGAGGACTTCGCCGGTCTTGGAAAAGATGGTGAAGCCGCGCGAGCCGCCCTTCCAGTCGCCCTCATTGGCGGTGACGAGGCGGTCGTTGTCGAGCCACTTGACGGCGTCCGGCTCGCGCACGACGCCGGTCAGCGTGTCGTCGAAAGTCAGCGCGCGCTCCTCGGCGGTGTCGACATTGACGAGATCGACGGCGCCGGCCGAAAAGTGCGAGACGACATCGCCGGTCTCGCCGTTTATGACGACGATGTGGTTGTTTTCCTGCAGGGTGAGCGCGATTTCGTTGGCGTCGTTGAAGTCAACGAATTCCGGCTCCGGGTCGGTGCCGGCGACAGCGGCGAGGCCGGTGACGTCGACGGTCTTCATGGAGCCGCAGTCGAGCGCTCCATTGGCGGCGCCGACAATGACCAATGAGCCGGCCGGCATCTGCGGGATGACGCCGTCGTTCAGGTCTTCGTCGCGCTCGTTTTCGATGGCGACGGCCACCAGCGAACCGTCTTTCGACAGCGCGACCGAATCGGGCTGGCCACCGAGGTCGCAGGACTGGGCGATCGCGCCGCTTTCCAGATCGACGGACACAAGCGCGCCCGACGGGGCGGTGTAGCTTTCCGACGTGTTGAGGCCGACAAAGGCATGGCCCGCCTGGACGACAACCGAGGTCGGCTCGCCGTCAAGCGCGATGAAGCCGGCGGCGGCCGGGTTGGCCGGGTCGGAGATGTCGACCTTGCCGATGCCACCGAGCGGGCTGTCGGAATAGACGAGCATCATGCCGTCTTCGGTGGCCGCTATAATCTCGGCGGAACTCTCCGATTCCTGGCCCTTGTCGGCCGGAATGTTCAGATTAACCGGGAACGACGCGACGCGGTTGAAAACCATATGTCCGTCGGCGGCCGCCGGCATTGCGTAAGCGCCACCCAGTACAGCCAAAGCTGTTCCGGCGGCGAGCCTGGTGAAATTGCGGGTCATTACTTTGCTCCCGATCCCTGTTGTCTCCCCTGCGGCAACGCAGTGCAGAACTTGTCTGGAAGAGGTGTGACAGAGGCATGACATTTTGGCGAAAGCCGCATGAAAGCGGTGGAGACGTTTTCGAACTGTATTCGAAACCGGGAATCGTGACGCTAGGTGATCGACGGATCGTTAACCATCAGGCGGATTGTATGACGCCGTTAAGGTGCTGGAAAACCAACGCGTTTAGGTTCGTGCCCAAGGCTCCCCACCGGTTTTCGCCGGTCGATCCCGGTCAAGCCGGGCAGGGGGTGAAACTGAATTTGCAAGCGAGCCTGGGCGGGCCATGGTACTTTCGATCAAAGAGGCGAAGCGCGCGGAAATCACGCGTATGGCCCGCAAGCTGTCCGGCGCCTATGCCGAGTCGCCGCCCGGCGCCGCCCGCATCCCGCAAGAGAAGGAACGATCCCCAGGCCCCGACGAGGCCGCAGCGGATGCCCGCAGGGCTCTGGCCGAGGAGCGGCACCACGCGGGTGTGGCCGCGAACCGCGGGCGCGAACTGATGGCGGTTTCCTACCAGAAGCTGACCCGCATCGTCCTGCTGGCGGCGATGTTGTATTTTTCGGCGCTCAGCGCGCTCTACGTGATCGGCAAGAATCTGACGGATGCCGTCGTGCTTGGCGGCATGTCGGCGGTCAGCGCGGCGGCGCTGCTTGCCGTTTATCTGGAACTTGGCCGGCATACGCTGTCCTATCGCAAGCTGGAGTTGCGGGTGCTGGCGGTCTACGCGATCTGCCATCTGGGGCTGATCGCGCATCACTCGCTGCATCTCGATCCGCCGCGGCTGCTCGATTTCGTGCTGCTGGCGCTGGTGTTCGCGACGACTTCGGTGAGCCTGCGCGGTGTCGTCGTCGCCATGGCGATGTCGTCGGCAACCGTACTGATGTTCACCTGGAACACCGGCCTGGCGACCGAATTCGGGTTCGTGCTGCTGAGCGCCGCCGTGATCGCCACGTGCCTTGCCTGCCTGGTGCGGATGACGATCCGGCGCGAGATCGACGCCAGCCTGCTGGCCGAATCGCTGCGCGACTCGGCGGAAATCGTGTCCGGCTCCGACATGCTGACCGGATTGCCGAACCGCCGGCGGTTCTTCCACTGCCTGAAGGACCGGCTGTCGGGCAAATCCAGCGCGTCGTCCAACTTCGCGCTGGCCATCGCCGACCTGGACGGGTTCAAGCCGATCAACGACACCTATGGTCATGCGGTCGGCGACAAGCTGCTGACCGAAGTGAGCTACCGGCTGCGTACCGCGTGCGGCGAGAACTGCATCCTGGCGCGGTTGGGCGGCGACGAGTTCGCCATCATCGTCGACCTGCCGAAGGGCGAACCGGAACTGCGCGAACTCGGCCGGCGTATCCGCCATGCCGTTGCCCAGCCCTATCATATCGTCGGTATCAGCATGTCGGTGTCGATCTCGGTCGGCCTGGCCCTCAACCGGAATATCGCGCTGACCGAAGGCGAACTGATCGAACGGGCCGATTATGCGCTTTATCGCGCCAAGGAAACGAATCGCGGCGTCGTCGTCTACACGTCGCAGCACGACACCGACCGGCGCAACGAAAACGCCGTCGGCCATGCCCTGAAGAACGCCGATTTCGACAGCGAGATGCACATCATGTTCCAGCCGCAGGTGGCCATGGACACCGGACGCACGCAGGGCTTCGAAGCGCTGGCGCGATGGAACAATCCGCAGCTTGGCATGGTGCCGCCGGATGTGTTCATCCGGACCGCCGAGCGGACCGGACTGATCGAATTCCTGACGCCGCTGTTGCTGCGCAAGGCGCTCGAGGCAGCCGTTACCTGGCCGGCGGATTTCCAGCTGTCCTTCAACCTGTCGATCCGCGATATCGTCTCGCCGACGACGGTGGACACGATCTGCGATGTCGTCAAACACAGCGGCTTTTCGGCGGAACGGCTGGAGTTCGAGGTCACCGAGACGCTGATCATGACGGATTTCGAGCAGGCGCAGCGCTCGCTCGCCGCGCTTCGCGAACTTGGCGCTTCCATCGCGCTTGACGATTTCGGTGTCGGCTACACGAACTTCGAATACATCGACAAGCTCAGCGTCGGCACGATCAAGATCGACCGCAGTTTCGTGTCGCGAATGCAGGAAGGCGCTGGCGCGGGCAAAGTGATCGAGGCGATGATCGGCCTGTGTTCCACGCTTGGCATCAAGAATGTGGTCGAGGGCGTGGAAACCGAGCACCAGCTTGGCGCGCTGCGGCAAGCCGGCGCCGATTGCGTGCAGGGCTATTTCTTCTCCAAACCGCTGCCGGCCGACGCCGTGGCGCCCTATCTGCTGCGCGAGCAATATGCCGCCGCCGGCGACGAACCGCTCCAGGCATCGGCCACCGGCTAGAGCTCGCGAAACGCATCGCATTCAAGCGCGTGGCAAATCCGCCCTGTCCCGCCGGGGGAGGCGTTACGGATTCTTGCGCCCGGCAGCGCGACAGGTTATAGAGCGGCCATACTCCGGAAATCATGTGGTTACACCACGCCCGCGGCACCGGCGCGGACGAACAGGAAAGGTTTCTCCATGGCAAACACGCTGTTGATGCCCAAGGCGACCGCAGTCTGGCTGGTCGACAACACGGCGCTTACTTTCGACCAGATCGCGCAGTTCTGCAAACTGCATCCGCTTGAGGTCAAGGCGATCGCCGATGGCGAATCGGCGCAGGGCATCAAGGGTCTCGATCCGATCAACACCGGACAGTTGTCGCGCGAGGAAATCGCCAAGGCCGAGGCCGACCCGAACCGTGCGCTGAAGATCGCAGATGCCAAATATGCGGTTCCCGAACTGCGCAAGAAGGGACCGCGCTACACGCCGGTCTCCAAGCGGCAGGACCGCCCGAATGCTATCCTGTGGCTGGTGCGCAACCATCCTGAACTGAAGGATGCGCAGGTCTCGCGCCTTGTCGGCACGACCAAGAACACGATCGAGCAGATCCGCAACCGCACGCACTGGAATTCGGCCAACCTGCAGCCGGTCGATCCGGTGGCGCTCGGCCTGTGCTCGCAGATCGACCTGGATTTCGAAGTGCAGAAGGCGGCCAAATCGCGCCCGCCGGAGCCGGAAGGCGAACAGGGCGACAGCCTGCTGCCTGCCTCCGAAACCGAAGGTCTGCCGATCAGCGATGCGATGACCCCGCCGCCGCCACGCGAGGAAGAAGAACTGGACGCGGAGGCGGTGTTTGCCAAGCTGAAATCGCTGAAGGGCCCGGACAGCGACGACGCCGAAGGCGACGGTACAGAGAGCTGATCCCGAGAACGCACCTTAACACGACAATGAAAGCCCGCCTTGAAGGCGGGCTTTTTTGTTGGGGCAAGTAAGGCGATCCTGCCGCTTTGTTAGCAAGCCGTGGCGTTGCAGTACGGGATCATCGCGACTAGGGTGCGCCCAATTC
Organism: Oricola sp.; assembly: GCF_965230365.1. GTDB lineage: Bacteria > Pseudomonadota > Alphaproteobacteria > Rhizobiales > Rhizobiaceae > Oricola. The sequence continues at coordinate 1,230,597 of NZ_OZ246003.1, forward strand.
TTGAAGGTATTTTTTCGGAGCAATGAATTGGGCATACCGGTTATCCTCGATTGCGACCCTGGAATAGACGACGCGTTTTCGCTGGCGATGGCGGTCGCATCGGACGATCTCGACGTTCTGGGCGTCACGACGACCTATGGAAATGTCGGCCTGGAATTGACGACGACAAACGCATTGCGGGTTCTCGACTGGCTTGGCTCGGACATTCCCGTCTACAAGGGCATCGACCAGGCCCTGCTCGGCAAAGTGGTGGATGCCGCTGCGGTTCACGGCGCGACCGGGCTGGAAGCGCCCGAAATCGGCCCGCCGACGACCACGCCGCAGGCCGAAGACGCAATATCCTTCCTGATCCGCACGCTCAGGGAATCCGAAGACAAGATCACGCTGGTGGCATCCGGTCCGCTGACCAATCTTGCGATGATGCTCCGTCTGGCACCCGACGTTGCGGCGAAGATCGAGCGGATCGTTTTCATGGGCGGCTCCACCGATTACGGCAATGACAGCCCCGCCGCCGAATTCAACATGATGTGCGACCCGTACTCCGCGCAGATTGTCCTCGATGCGGATGTTCCCAAGACGATGTTCGGACTGAACCTGACGCATCAGGTTCTTGTTACGCCGCAGCGCAAACAGGCGATGCACGATCTCGGCAACGATACCGGTCGCGTCTTTGCCGACATGTGCGGCTTCTTCGAGAAAATCTATCACAGCCTTGGCTTTGAAGGCCCGGCCCTGCACGATCCCTGCACCGTGGCATGGGTGCTGCAGCCTGAATTGTTCGAGACGCGGAGCATGCGCGTCGATGTCGAGACCAATACCGGCCTGAGTTTCGGGCGTACGGTGCACGATATCTGGAACATCGCGGGCAAGGACCGTCACACGGATGTCGCCCTTAAGGCGGATGCTGGCGGTTTCTTCGATCTGATGAACGGACTTCTCGGGAGGCTGCGGTAAGGCCGGCACCGGTGACACGGCGATGGCCGACTCGTGGAACCGACGGACCCCGGCATTCCCGCCGGTTGCAACGTAGCGGAATGCCACCACAGCCTTCTGAGACGGATAGCTGCGCAAATGCGCGCGCCCGCGGTCACCGGAAAGCTGACACGCTCGAACGGGCTACCTGTTGCAATTGAGCCACAGGTATCGTCGCAATCGGTGCAGGACGAAAAAATCGCGTTGACGCCTAGGTAAAGTATCGTCAATGTCCCGCTGTCACGGGTTATATTTTACCAATTATTATTAAGGGTCGAAATTCATGCGGGTACTAAAACTTGCACCGGCGATCGGTCTTGCGCTCGGTGCGCAGGCTTTTGCGGCAGCACATGCCGACGATCACATGTCATCGAGCGGTTCTGAAACGCCCTTTGGCGGTTGGTACATTGGCGCCGAAGTCGCCCACAGCTTGGCCAACAACAAGCTCGGCGTCCATTCGCCGGAAGAGGGCATGGTGAACTTCAACGGGTGGGGCGCGGACGGTTTCTCGGCCGGCGGATTCATCGGCTACGATCACCTGCTGGATAACGGCTTCCTGATCGGCGGTCAGATCGGCGCTTCCGTTTCCGATATCAGCAGCCAGATCCTGGTTTCACTTCCGGGACCAGAGGGCGAGTTCTTTGAAGGCGAATTGAAGACAGACTGGTTTGCGACGGCTTCCGCAAGGGCCGGCTACCTGACCAACCCCGAAACCCTTCTGTTCGGTTCGCTCGGCGTGACCGTGGCGCATGGTGTCGGCAGCTACCACTACATGGACCCTGAAGCGCGGATCGACGAGAGCGACAGCGAACGCGAATTCTTCTACGGCGTAGCCTTCGGTACCGTGGGCGTGGAGACGGTCCTGAGCGGCAATGTGCGCGGTCGCTTCGAATATGTCGCCAGTTACCTGAACACGCAGACTTTCAACTTCGAAGAGGCTGCACTTGACGTCACGCCGATCATCGGTTCGGCCAAGGTCTCGCTGATCTACGGCTTCGGCGAACCGTCTCGCGTTCCGCACAGCTACGCGCATGCGCCGGCAAGCTGGACCGGCTTCTTCGGTGGGGTCAAGGCCGGTCATGACATGGCAAACACCGATCTCAGCGTAATGGAAGAAGGCGGCCAGTTCGCTTTCGATGGCTTTGGCGCACATGGCGTGATGGCCGGCGCTTTTGTCGGTTACAATCAGCAGATCGGCGAGAAAATTGTCGTCGGTGTCGAGGTCGGCGCGAGCGCGACCACACTGAAACATGAGATTGATTTTGGTACCGGCGGCCCGGAAGGGTTTATCCGGGTTGGCGCGGAAACCAGCATCAATGCGCGGCTGCGCGGCGGTGTGCTGGTCAATCCGTCGACCCTGATCTACGGCTATGGCGGTGTTGCGCAGAACCGCCTGTTCATCGAAGCGGACTTCGAAGGTGACATAGGCGAAACCGTCGATATCGATGTGGTCGAATTCGGTGGCGGCGTTGAGACCTTCGTCAGCGACCGGGTCAGTGTGCGTGGCGAATACGGTATCTCTATCGGCGAGAACCTGTTCAGCGCGATCGGCGAAACACCGGTTCCCGGCGACTCGGTCTCGCTCAAGCCGATGGGCGCGACAGGAAGCGTCTCGGCGGTCGTTCACTTCTGATCGCGGATTGGTTGGCACCGGCGGCGGTCTGTTGCCGCCGGATGACCGGTCCTCTCAAAAGCCAGGCTCGCCGTTGTGGCGGGCCTTTTTTCTTTGCGGCGCGCGGCCGGACTACCCAATCTGTCGCGTGCTGCCCGAAACATGGACTGGCGATCCCGCAGCATCGCTCAGCCTGACGCGGATCAGGGACGGAGCGCCCATGTCCTCGCCCTGGCGGATGACAAATTCGCCACCATGCGGCCAGCCGCGGTCGCGCAGATAGCCGGCAAAGGCGGCGGCCGCCGCACCCGTGGCCGGGTCTTCCAGCACGCCGCCGGACGCAAAGGCGTTGCGCACGATGAAGGTGCGTGTGTCCTCGATATGGACCAGCATGATCGTCACCAGGCCGTAGCGGCGCATCATGTCGCGCCCGCGATCCAGATCGTAGGTCATTTCGGCGAGGCGGCGGCGATCCTTCAACGCCAGCAAGAGGTGATCGGCACCGCCATGGATGCGCGCCGGTTCAAGCCGCTCGTCGAGATCGGCGGCGGTCAGGCCGAACAGGCCAAGCGCGCCGGCCAGTTCGGCGGGGTTTGCGGCCCGGCTATCGGTCGGCGGCGACGACAACGTGGCGACCATGCCGGCGTCCGTGGGTTCCGCGTCGACGGAAATCGACGCGTCGTTGAGCGTCAGGTCGTAGGTGCCGCCGCCGGCACGTTGGCCGAGTGCCGCGCCGAGCGCGATTGTCGCGTGACCGCAAAACGGTACCTCGGATTCCGGCGAGAAGTATCGGACGCGCCACTTGCGGCCTTCTGCGTCCTGCGAAACGGCAAAGGCCGTCTCCGAATAGCCGACTTCGGCGGCGATGCGGGCCATCTCCGCGTCTTCCAGCGGCGTGTCCAGCAGGACGACGCCGGCGGGGTTGCCGCCATCTTCGTCCTGGCTGAATGCCGCGATCCTCTGAATATTCATGATGTGCTCCAAATCGATGAGACCGGCGTTCGATGATGTGACAAGCCTAACGGGAAGAGTTGTGCCTTGTCCCCGCCGCACGAAAGGCGAATGCGGGAAAGTACCTTCCGTTGGGGGGTACAATCGATAAACTGCTTTCATGTCGAAACCGCTGGATCAACTGGACTGCGCCATCATCGCCATCCTGGAAGAGGACGGGCGGGCGAGCCTCGCCGATATCGGCAAGCAGGTCGGATTGTCCGGCCCGGCGGTCGGCGAGCGGCTGAGGCGTCTGCGCGATGTCGGTATCGTCGCCAACTTCGGCGCGCGCATCGATTTGAGGGCGCTTGGCTACACGCTTCAGGCGCTGGTGCGGATCAAGCCGCGCAGCGGGCAATTGCACACCGTCGAACGGATGATACTGGAGGAGCCACGGTTCCTGTCATGCGACCGTGTGACCGGGGAAGACTGTTTCGTGGCGCGGCTGGCGCTGAAAGAGGTGGTGGAACTGGACGAGGTGCTGCTGCCACTGCACGACCGCGCCGAAACGCATACGTCGGTCGTCAAATCCTCGATCTTTGGCGAGCGGCTGCCGCCGATCGAACCGTCGGCGTAAACCATGCGGCCGAGGGGCCGGACGTCCCGTTTTTCGCGGGAGCGTTCAATCGACAGGGGTGAGTTCGGTCGACCGAAGTTCGGCGATGGTCGTGTCCTGGAGCCGCGAAACCAAGGTGTTTTCCGCCGCTTGCAGCGCGGATTCAACACGACCAAGAAGCGCGCGCTCAATCAGGCATTCGGGCGGATTGTCCTCGCCGTCATATTCCGGGCGTAAAAAACGGTCTCCCAGAGCCAAATAGACATCGGCAAGGGTAATCCGGTCCGGCGGTCGCGCGAGGAGCCAGCCGCCATTGTGCCCTTTCTCGGATGTAACCAGACCTGCCTCTCGCAACAGACCCAACACACGACGGACGACAACCGGATTGGTGTCGTTGTGCAACGCGATTGCCGCCGATGTCTTCGGTCTGTTCAATGTCTCCGCCATTTGCGCCAGCGCGTGCAGCGCGAGGGACAGCTTCGAATTGCGCTTCATCATTATTCCGTAACTGGAAATGTTGCGTAAATCACGTAACTCTATAAGTTGCATGAAATGCCTGAGCCGGCGAAACGACATCGAACGGAACCATGTCGCGCGAAACAGACAGCAAACCGGCATCAGGCGATCAGCGCCGGGGCAGCGGACTTGCGATCCTTGCCGCTCTGTTCTGCTTCAGCGCAGGTCCGACCGGGGTCGCCGTTCAGAAGCTGCTGGTCGAATCATTTAGCGCCTTCCTGATCATCGCTGTCCAGATGAGCATTAGCGCTGCCGCCTTGTGGACGATTCGCGTTGCGTTCTTTCCTGCCCACACCTTGTCCCGAACGGCGATTGCGAGAGGTTTCGGACTGGGAATCGCCCATCCCGGCGGTTTCATGATCGTCTACACATTCGCGAGCGCTCGTCTCGATTCCGTGACGGCTGTCGTCATGCTCGCACTCATGCCAGCGCTCATTGCGACCGGAGGCCGCGTTTTTCTCAGGGAGCCATTGCGGCCGGTTACCCTTATCGGCATCGCGGTCAGCTTGACCGGATTGTTTGTGCTGGTTTCCGAGCGACAGGTTACCGGGGAAAGCGAGGCAATGGGCTATGTCCTCGGAGTCGCAGGCCTGGCGCTTGCGAGCGGAAGTGTGCTGGTTGGTCGGGTGTTCAATACAGCTGCCGTGCTGCCCTGGTACTTGCTGGCGCCGCTTCAGGTAACCGGTGCGGCCGCTGTTGCGTGGGTTGGCGTTCTGGCGACAGGCGCGACCCTTCAAGCGGATGCGCTGGTGGGCAATCTGGGGGCGTTTCTCTATCTGGCGCTGGGCATGACGGCTGCGAGTTACTTTGCCTACAATTTCGCGCTCTCGAAGCTTACCACACCAAAGCTTGGCCTCATCTCCGCAGCCGGTCCCGGCGCGGGCGCGTTGGCCGCATCATTCATCTTCGGCACACCCATCGGTCCAACCGCGGCGACCGGTATCGCGATCACGCTGGCCGGGGCCGCGCTTCCGGCCGCGTATGGTCTCATCCGGGAGTTGCGAAGGCGCCATCGAGGGGCCGGCCGCTCTACTACGGGATCTCGATGACGACGATCCCGGTCTTCTGGCCGGTCTCCACATAGCGGAACGCCTCGACGGTTTCCTCAAGCGGGTAGCTGCGGTCAAAGACGCCATCAAAAAGCCCGTCGGCCATAAGGCCGGAGAGATCGCGGACAAATCCCGGTGCATCTTCGGGAAACGGCAATTGCACCCGGCGGCTGCCGGTCAGCCGGAACCAGCCTTCCAGTATCAGGTTTGACCAGAAGGGGCCGAGGTCGGTGGCGCAGAACAGCGCGTTCTCTTTCAGAAGCTGGCGGCAGGCGAAGGACGACGTCTTGCCGACGGCGTCGAACACCAGATCGAAGGTCTCGCCGATCGCGGTGAAGTCCTGCTGCTGATAGTCGATGACACGGTCCGCGCCGAGCCTTTCGGCAAGGTCGAGATGCCGGGTTCCGACGACCGCCGTGACCTCTGCGCCCGCAGCCTTGGCAAGCTGGACCGCCGCGGTTCCGATGGCGCCGGAGGCGCCATAGATCAGGCAGCTCTGGCCGGCCCGCAACTGCTTCGTTGTGGAATTGGCATACCAGGCGCCTTCGCCGACAACCGCCTCGGCAAACTCGATGCCGGCGGGAATGCGGGCAATGGCGCCAGCGGCCGGGACGCACAGATATTCGGCGTGGGCGCCGAACGTTTCCGGCGACAGGCCAAAGACGCGATCGCCGGGCTGGAACTCGGTTACGCCGTCACCGAGGGCATCGACCTCGCTGGCGAAATCCACTCCGAGCGTGTGCATCTTCGGGCGCAAAAGCCCGGTCATCGCGCGGGCGAAGAACGGATGCGCGCGAAGCGTCGCGGTATCGGTGCGATTGACTGTCGAGGCGTGGACGCGGATGCGAATCTCGCCGGCGGACGGCGAGGGGACCGGCACCTCGGCCAGCGACAGGTTCTCCGGCGGGCCGTAGCGGTCGAACACGATCGCCTTCATTGTTGCTTTGTCTGTCATGCTCACCGCCAACTGGTCGGGTCGGGGGGCGTATGGCCGACCTCGTCTTCCATCTGGCGGTAGAAATCGCGCATCGTCTTGCCGCGCTCGTGACGGAAGGTTTCCTTCAATGTCTCGATTGCGGCAATGCGGTCGAGCCGGAACATGCGGAAATCCTCGCGCAGCAGGCACCAGCCGATGGATGTCCAGGCACCGCCCCAGAACCACAGGCCGAGCGGGCGGATCGAGCGCTGCGTGGCGCGGCCTTCGACATCGACATAGTTGAAGCGCACCACGTTGCGCTTGTCGGCGGCGGTTTCCAGCAGGTCGAATTTGAGCCGGTCCTCGTCGGACATGCGGTGGGCCGGGGCGTGGATCTCGGTGGTGCGGATGCGGTCGCGCTCGGCCTCCGGCAGCACGGCGCCGATCTTGACCAGCGCTTCTTCGGCGGCGCGGGCAATGGTCGCCCCGCCCCAGGCGCGGACCAGACGGGCGCCAACGACAAGCGCAACGATCTCGTCACGATTGAACATCAGGGGAGGGAGGTCGTAACCCTCCCGCATGATGTAGCCGACACCGGCCTCGCCGTCGATCGGCACGCCGGTCGACTGCAGGTCGGCGATGTCGCGATAGATGGTGCGCTCCGAGACCTCGAGGACCTCGGAGAGCTTGCGCGCCGTCACCAGCCGCCCGCCGCGCAAATGCTGGACGATTTGAAACAGGCGGTCGGCGCGGCGCATCGGTGTCAGGCCTTCGGCGTGAACAGGCCAACGGAATTGCCGTCCGGGTCGGTGACATAGACGAAGCGGCCGCCGGGAATGTCGATGACCGGCGAGACGACCGTGCCGCCGGCGGGGCCAACGCGCTGCATGGCTTCTTCGAGCGCATCCGGGCTGGCCAGATGGATGGTGCTGCCGGCACCGGCGGGCGATGGCGTGCCGGGATAAAGATGACCGGAAACGCCCATGTCGTCGGCGCTGGAAAACCAGATCATCGGGTTGGGGCCGTTGCTGTCGTCGCGGCGCATCTCGATCTTGAGCACCTGTTCGTAGAACTTCTGGGCGGCGTCGAGATCGGTGACGGGGATTTCGAACCAGACTGCGGTGTTGTTCGGCTGTTCGGGCATGGGGCAGCTCCTTGGGGTTTGGGTTACCGCCATACTGTCTCATACCCCTCCTGACAGCATTCTGTCAGGAGGAAAGTTACTCTTCGTCAGGTACCTCGACGGCGTAGTTGAGCGCCAGGCGGCCGCCATCGGCGTGAATGACCTCGCCAGTGATGTAGCTTGCCTCGCCGGATGCCAGGAAGGCGACGATGGAGGCGATTTCCGACGGTTCGCCGATGCGCAGCAGCGGGGTTCGCGACAGGATGCGGTTCCGGGCCGCCGGGTCGTTGTTCACGGCAGCGAGCATTTCGGTCATGATCGAGCCGGGGCCGACCGCATTGACCGTGATGCCGTAGGGCGCGAGCGACAGCGCCATTACCTTGGTCAGCTGGTTGACGCCGCCTTTCGACACGCAATAGGGCACCTGATTGGGAATGGCCACGGTGCCGTTGATCGACGACATGTTGACGATGGCGCCGGCGGGCCCGCCATTGTTGACCTTCTCGACCATCATGCGGGCGGCGGCCTGGCCGCACAGGAACATGCCCTTCAGATTGACCCGCATGACGCGGTCGAAATCCTCTTCGGTGATGTCGAGGAAATCGGCGCCGTGGACGATGCCGGCATTGTTGACGAGAATGTCGATGTCGCCGAACAGATCGAGTGCCGAGGCAATCATGTTGTGCACGGACAGCCGGTCGCCGACATCGGCGGCGATGAACTCCACCTCGCCGAGGGGAGACAGGTCCTCGGCGACCTGTCGGCCGGCTTTTTCGGCGATATCGGCAATGGCGACCCTGGCGCCGTCCTGCAACAAGCGCTTGGCGATCGCGTAGCCTATGCCGCTCGCGCCGCCGGTGACGATCGCGATCTTGCCGTCCAGTGCCATGTCCGCTTGCTCCTTGTCGCAGGCTCTTTAGTCAAAGCAAAGCTAGTGCCTTTCGCCTGCGGATGGAAGCGCGGAGGTTGGCCCGTCTGTCAGGCGAAGCTGCCGACGTGGCGGGTTTCGAGCACCTCGCGGATCTCGTCCAGGATGGCCGGATCATCGATGGTTGCCGGCATCTTCCAGTCCTCGCCGTCGGCGATTTTCTGCATGGTGGCGCGCAGGATCTTGCCGGAGCGGGTCTTGGGCAGGCGCTGGACGGCAATCGCGGTCTTGAACGCGGCGACGGGGCCGATCTTGTCGCGCACCAGTTTCACCACCTCTTTCTCGATCTCCCCTGCCGGCCGGGTGACGCCGGAATTGAGGATCACGAAACCGGCGGGCATCTGGCCCTTCAGCGCATCGGCGACGCCGATGACCGCGCATTCGGCGACGTCGGGATGGCTGGCGATGACCTCTTCCATGCCGCCGGTCGACAGGCGGTGGCCGGCGACATTGATGATGTCGTCGGTGCGCGCCATGATGAACAGGTAGCCGTCCTCGTCCATGTAGCCGGCGTCGGCCGTCTTGTAGTAGCCGGGAAACTCTTCGAGATAGGCGGAGCGGAAGCGCGCATCGGCGTTCCACAGCGTCGGCAGGCAGCCGGGCGGCAGCGGCAGCTTGACGACGATGTTGCCGAGCGTGCCGGCTGCGACCGGGTGGCCGGCGTCGTCAAGCACCTGTACGTCATAGCCGGGCATGGCGACGGTGGGCGAGCCGATCTTGACGGGCAGTTCGCCAAGACCAAGCGGATTGCCGGCAATCGCCCAACCGGTTTCGGTCTGCCACCAGTGATCGATGACCGGGACGGAGAGCTTTTGTTGCGCCCATTCGATGGTGTCGGGGTCGGCGCGCTCGCCGGCCAGGAACAGCGAGCGCAGGCTCGACATGTCGTATCTGCCGATCAGTTCGCCGGTGGGGTCTTCCTTCTTGATGGCGCGGAACGCCGTTGGCGCGGTGAACAGCGAAACGACCTTGTGCTCCTCGATGACGCGCCAGAAGGTGCCGGCGTCGGGCGTACCCACGGGCTTTCCCTCAAACAACACCGAGGTGGCGCCGAAGATCAGCGGCGCATAGACGATATAGGAGTGGCCGACGACCCAGCCGACATCGGAGGCCGCCCAGAACACCTCGCCCGGCCTGATGCCGTAAAGGCCCGACATCGACCAGCTGAGCGCGACCATGTGGCCGCCATTGTCGCGGACGACGCCCTTGGGCTGACCGGTGGTGCCCGACGTGTAGAGAATATAAAGCGGATCGGTGGCGGCGACCGGCTCGCAGGGCACTTCAGTGCCGGCGGCGCGGTGCGCGTCCATCGTCTCGCGCATGTCGAAGTCGCGGCCTTCGGTGAGATCGCAGGGATGCTGCTCGCGCTGCAGGATCACGCAGCTTTCCGGCCTGGCAGCGGCGAGATCGATCGCAGCATCAAGCAGCGGCTTGTAGGCAACGATGCGCGACGGCTCGATGCCGCAGGAAGCCGAGACGATGACGCGCGGCTGGCAATCGTCGATGCGGGTGGCTAGTTCGTTGGCGGCGAAACCGCCGAAAACGACCGAGTGAACCGCGCCGAGCCGGGCGACGGCCAGCATGGCGACAGCGGCCTCGGGTACCATTGGCATGTATATCAATACGCGGTCGCCCTTGGCGACGCCGCGCTCCTTCAACACGGCGGCAAGCGCCTCGACCTCGGCCTTCAGTTCGCCATAGGTGATGGAGCGCTTGGCGCCGGTGATCGGGCTGTCGTAGATGATCGCGTCCTGTTCGGCGCGGCCGCCGGCGACATGGCGGTCGATGGCGTTGTGGCAGGTGTTGCAGGTAGCGCCGGAAAACCAGCGGCCATAGGCGCCGTCGCCGGCGTCGAAAACCGTGTCGAAGGGCTCAAACCAGTCGATCGATGCCGCGGCTTCCGCCCAGAAGCCCTGCGGGTCATCCTTCCAGCCGGCATATGTTTCGCGATAACCGGACGAATTCACGCCACTCTCCTCCGACATGACGCAACCTCCCCAACTGAATGAACCTTCGCCCGGCTGTCCGCCGGACAATGGTTTCTATCTGACAGAAGCGGTGTTATCCGTCCATGTGACTTATGCCTAAGTCAAATTGTCGCTGGGGAAACGGGCAGGAAAAAGTTTTGGCAACGCTGTTTTCGATCTTCGTCGTTTTGGCGATGCTAGTTCAGATCATCAAACCCTTGGGATTGCCCGGCCTGCGCAAGCGCGGCGATTTCTGGAAACTTCCCCTGGCGGGCCTTTTCGTGATCGTGCTTTTGACGGCGCTTCAGATCTGAGCCGCCGGCAAGCTGTGCCGATGCCGGGGCAAGGTCGGGTACGATGTAATCGGCCAGGTGATCGGCCCAGGTGCGGTAGCCTTCCGGTCCAGCATGGAAACCATCACGGGCAAAGCCGGCCGGACCGTCAATCGGCAGCGGGCCGGCCATCTCGATGCCGCGTTCGCGGCACATCCGGGCCCCCATCGCGTTGATCAGTTCCGCGCGCATCTGGAGAATGCGGCCGAGCGTCTTCGGCAGCGCGGGGATACGGGTCATGTCGGCGACCGGCGACCACAGAATGCGGGCATGCGGAAAGCGCGTGCGCACTGCGTAAACCAGCGAGCCGAAATGCTTCTTGAAGGTGCTGACGGCATGGAAGTTCTTCATGTCGTTGGTGCCGACCACCAGCACGACATGGGTGTAGTCGCGCCGGTCGAGATTGGGAATGATGTGGTCGCGCAGATCGGCCGCAGTCGCCGAATTGGCACCGGCGGCGCGCCAATATATTGGCCGATTGGTGCGGCGGCTCAGCATTTGCGCGATGTTGAAGGTCAGCGTGTCCTCGAGCCGGGTCATGCCGACCCCGGCAACCGAAGAGTCGCCGGCAACCAGCAGTCTGACCTCGTCGCCGGTGCCGGCAAAGCGGCCCTCCGGCGCAACATTGGGCGGCAGAAGACGCTCGATCCGCATGCGCAACGACACGCCCTGCCACGCATAGATGGGTAGAGCCAGCCAAGTGTAGAGCGCCTTGTAGACCATTTATATGCGTATCCGGCGTTGTGGACCCGCGGCGGCTCGGCGTCACCGCGGAATCATATCCATATAGAGCTCCCGCTCTGTCTCAGCAATATGACAGCGATGGGTGGACAAAGTCTTGCATCGCTGCGCCGAAGTATTCGCCGGCACGTCAATCCTGCCGTTGCGTTCCGGGGGCGGGAAACAAGAAAACGGCCGGCATGAAAGACCGGCCGCCCAGGGTCATTAGCACGAGGCGCTGTCAGCCGGCGCGCGATGCTTCGAAGATGCTGTTGATCGCTTCAGCCAGCATGGCGTCGAATTCCGCGTCGCTCTGGCCTGCCGACAGGCCTTCGGTCAGCGCGCGCGAGAAGCTGGCGATGACGCCGGTGTTTTCCGCCAGCTTGGCGTTGGCATCGTCTCGCGAATAGCCGCCGGACAGTGCGACGACCCGCATGACGCGCGGATGGTCGACCAGCGGCTTGTAAAGGTTGGTCCTGGTCGGCAGCGTCAGCTTGAGCATGATCTGCCGGTCATCCGGAAGCGCGTCGAGATGGCGCGTGATCTCGGCAAGAAGCAGGTCTTCGGCTTCCGCCTTGTCGGCAATCGAGATCGTCACTTCCGGTTCGATGATCGGCACCAGGCCATGGCCGAGGATCTGTTTGCCGACCTCGAACTGCTGGTCGACGATGGCAGCGATGCCGGCCGGATTCGCGGCATCGACGACCGAGCGCATCTTGGTGCCGAACACGCCCTTGGCGACGGCGCGCTCCAGCAGTGCGTCGAGATCGGGCATTGGCTTCATCAGCTTGACGCCATCGCTGGTCTCTGCAAGCCCCTTGTCGACCTTCAGGAACGGAACGACGCCGCATTTCTCCCAGAGGTACCGGGCGGTAGGAATGCCGTCGACTTCGCGGTCCATGGTCTGCTCGAACAGGATCGCGCCCATCACCTTGTCGCCGGTGAAGGCCGGAGACTTGATGATGCGGGTGCGCATCGCATGGATCAGGTCAAACATCTCGCCGTCGTTGGACCAGGCATCGTCCTCGACACCGTAGAGTTTCAGCGCCTTGGGGGTGGAACCGCCCGACTGGTCGAGGGCCGCGATAAAGCCTTCCTTGCCTGCGACCTGCGCCGCCATGTCCGCTTGCGTCATCAATCAAGTCTCCTCTGCTCTATGGCGGGGCTTACCAGAGGGGCGCCCCGGAAGGAATATGAAGGTGGCCGATGCGAAGCGATTAAATGGGATTCAATCGCGTTGCATCGGTTGAAAAACAGACAGGCCGGTGCGCCTGTCCGCGGCATTATGCCGACAAGGCCGCGACGCCTGGCAGCTCCTTGCCTTCCATCCATTCCAGGAAGGCGCCGCCCGCCGTCGACACATAAGTAAACTGGCCGGCGACGCCGGCATGGTTGAGGGCTGCGACCGTATCCCCGCCGCCAGCGACCGAGACCAGCGCTCCGGCCGAAGTTTCGGCTGCCGCATGTCTGGCCGCATCCACCGTCGAGGTATCGAAGGGAGCGATCTCGAAGGCACCGAGCGGCCCGTTCCAGACCAGCGTGGCGGCCTGCGATATCCAGCCATTGACCTTGGCAACCGAGGCCGGTCCGACATCGAGGATCATCGCGTCGGCGGGGACCGCATTGACATCGACCGTCTCGCTTTCGGCACCGGCGGCGAACTCGCGCGCGACTACCGCGTCAACCGGCAGCACGATGGAGCAACCGGCCTCGGCGGCCTCTTTCAGGATCGCGTTGGCGGTTTCGGCGAGGTCGTGTTCGCACAGCGACTTGCCGACATTCACGCCCTTGGCGGCGAGGAATGTGTTGGCCATGCCGCCGCCAATCACCAGTGCGTCGACTTTCCTGACCAGATTCTGCAAAAGGTCGATCTTTGTGGAGACCTTGGCGCCGCCGACAATTGCGACGACTGGCTTGGCCGGCGTGCCGAGGCCCTTTTCAAGCGCCTCCAGCTCGGCCTGCATGGCGCGGCCCGCATAGGCGGGCAAGAGCCGGGCGAGCCCCTCGGTGGTGGCATGGGCCCGGTGCGCGGCGGAAAAGGCGTCGTTGACATAGATGTCGCCGTTTTCGGCGATGGCACGCGCCAGATCCGGGTCGTTCTTCTCCTCGCCTGGGTGGAAGCGGGTGTTTTCCAGGAGCACGACATCGCCGGAAGCCATCTCACCGATCTCCTTCGCTGCGGCCTCGCCGATGCAATCGGCGGCGAAATCCACGCGGTGGTCGAGCTCTTCTTCGAGCGCCTGGGCGACCGGGCGAAGCGACATCTCCGGCACCACATTGCCTTTCGGTCGGCCGAAATGGGCGAGCAGGACGACCTTGATGCCCTTTTGCGACAGTTCAGAAATCGTCGGCACGACACGCAGGATCCGGGTGCGGTCGGTGACGATGCCATCGGCCATCGGGACGTTGAGGTCGACGCGCACCAATGCGCGCTTGCCAGCGCAATCGCCGGGCAGATCGTCTAGGGTCTTGAAGCTCATGGGGCCTCGCTCCGGTGGTGTTTCAAAATCTATAGCCTTGCCCGGCGAAGGCGTGCAATGCGTGATAATGACCATTCGCCACGTTGCGCTGATTTAGACATCGCATGGCGTCGCGATTGCCACCCGAGACGGCGCAATGCGAAATTCTGTCGGCAGCATGCGGTGATGGGCGAGGACCATCTGGCAGGCGCTGCGTGCATCCTGGCGCAAGTCATGATGGATGACGAAATCCAGCCTGCCGACAGCCAGCAATGCGCGATTGTCGGCGTCCAGATCATGCGCCGCAAAGACCGCGCAAGTGCGATTGCGTTCGGCGAATGCCTCAAGGACGGCACGGTTGCCGCCGCCGATCGAATAGACGGCGCGGATGGCTGGATCGGCGCCCAGGGCGCGCTCGACCAATGCCTGGGTGGTGCGGTCGATGCCGTGGCCTTCGGATATGGTTACGGCATGGAGATGCGCGAACCTTTCCTTCAGCGTCGCGCGAAAACCGGCTTCGCGTTCCTCCTCGCCGGCAAAGGCTGTGCTCGAGAGCAGGAGCAGCACACTGGCCTGTTCCCGCGGCATCATCCTGCCAAGCAGATAGGCTGCCGTCGCGCCGGCGATCCGGTTGTCCATGCCGACATAGCCGATGCGCACGGCTTCCGGCAGATCGGTGACAAGGGTGACGACCGGGATTCGCGCGGCCATCAGTTCGGCCGCCGCGGCGGCCATTTGCGGTGTCGACGGCACCTTGAGAACCACGCCATGGCTGCCGCGCTTGCCGATCGCACGCAGAAGCGCGCGCAGCTCTCCCTCGCCCACTCGCTCAGCCAGATGGAAGCGGGCTGAGAATGCGGTCGGACGCATACCCGGCACCTCGGCCTCGAAGGCCCTTCGAACGGCATTGGTGAAGCGGCGCGGCGCTTCCATGACGACATCGATCGACAAGCGTCGGCCGGCCAGTTCCACATCGGCGAATTGGCGTTCAAGCTCGGCGACCGCGGCGCGGACGCGCGCCGCCGTGACCGGCCGGACGCCGGGCCGGTCGTGCAGCACGCGGTCGACGGTGGCAAGGCTCAGCCCCGCCTGAAACGCGATATCCTTGATCGGGAAACGGGATCTCATGGCTCATTCTGAGGTGTTTTTAAGGTGATTGCTACCTTCAATCGGCGGATTGGCCGCGTAGGATCAGGGAAATGTTTCAGTCCGGCCTCGGGGAGGAGAGATCATGGACGCAAGGATAGCGACGGATCGCAGCGAAAAGGTCTGGCTTTCGGCCGACAGCGGCAGTTTCGAGGATTTCAAGGCGAGCATGGAACGTGGCACCGATCCGTCCGAGTGGCCGTTCGCGGCGGCGGTGGAGAAAGGCGTCCTGATCTATGACGGCGAAGCGGTTCGTGCCGCCGCCAGCAATCCCCGTAGCCGGCGCGCACTGATGGCCGAGTGGGTCGGCGCGTTCGATACCGGACCCGGCGTGATCGTCATCACGCGGGCCATGCCGGAGACGGACGTCGTCGACCGCGCGACAGAGGTGTTCGAAGGCATCGTCGCGGCGGAACGGGAGCAGGGCCAAGGCAGCGGCGACCACTTCGCCAAGCCGGGCGCGAACGACCGGATCTGGAATGCGCTGGAAAAGCATTGCCTGGCCGATGCGGACAACTTTGCGCGCTACTATGCTGCCGACACGCTGGCGATGGCTGCGGAAGCCTGGCTGGGGCGCGGCTACCAGATGACGGCGCAGATGAACCGGGTCAATCCTGGCGGCGCGGCGCAGCAGCCGCATCGCGACTATCATCTCGGCTTCATGTCGCCGGAACAGATGCAGGTTTTTCCCGGCCACATCCACCGCATCTCGCCGGTGCTGACGCTGCAGGGCGCGGTCGCCCATTGCGACATGCCGCTGGAAAGCGGGCCGACGCTGTTCCTGCCCTATTCGCAGGGCTTCTTCGAAGGCTATCTCGCCTTCGAACGCCCGGAGTTTCAGCGTTACTTTGCCGAAAACCATGTGCAGCTGCCGCTCGAAAAGGGCGATGCGGTGTTTTTCAATCCGGCGCTGATGCATGGCGCGGGCGACAACCGCACGAGCGATGTCCACAGGATGGCCAACCTGTTGCAGGCGTCGTCGGCGTTCGGACGGGCGATGGAGAGTGTCGACCGCGCCCGTATGGCGGTGACGCTCTATCCGGCGCTCAAGGAGGGCCTCGTGAATGGCGGGCTGACGCGCGCACATGCCGCCAATGCGATTGCCGCTTGCGCGGAAGGTTACGCCTTTCCAACCAATCTCGACCGCGACCCGCCGGTTGGCGGACTTGCGCCGAAGACACAGGCCGAGATCATGGCTGAGGCGCTGGACGCCGGGTTGGAGCCCAGCGCATTCGCCAAGGTCGTCTCAGACCATGCCGAGCGGCAAAGGGCGTGACGGTCCTACATTAAGGCTGGCTGCCGAGGACGGCATGTCGGCTCATGTTGGACTGTTCATGGCCGGTTTATCCAATCCATCGCGCGCGCAGTCGGGTAGCCCGCATCCTTGTGCAAACAAGGAGAGTTCCCATGGCCATATTGCCCGTGCTGCCCGTCGCCGATATTGCCGCCGCGATAGACCATTATGTTGCCGATCTCGGATTCGAGGAAGAGTTTCGCGTGCCGGGCGAAGATGGCGCTTTCGCGAGCGGTCAGGTGCGCTTCGGCGACAATCACATCATGTTCAATCGCAATCCCGCGGACGCCGCGAAAGGCGGTGGCGGCATCTGGCTCTGGCTCAGGGTCGATGGAATGGACATCGATGCGATCCATGAAAAGATCTCCGCTGCCCCTTCCGTGGAGATCGTCGAGGCGATCGGCGACCGGTTCTGGGGCGATCGTTCTTTCGCCTTGTGCGATGGTCTGGGCTATGTGCTGGCGTTCAACGCGAAGCTCGATCAGGCTTAGGCGATGCCTCAAACTCGTTGAACCGCCGGGCGAGCGGCGCGAGATTGGACTGAAAGACGATCGGGCTCGCGCCGATCATCGCCTTGAATTCCCGGTTCAGATGCGCCTGGTCGAAATAGCCGGCCGAACTGGCGATCTGCGAAAGCGGCTGGACGCCGCGCTGCATGGCGTCAAGCGTGTAGCGCAGCCGGCCAATGCGCGCCGCGGTCTTGGGCGACGTGCCGAGCTTGTCCTGGAACAGCCGGCGCAGGTGCCGCTCCGAATAGCCCGACGAAAGGACGAACCGCGACTGGCCGGAACCCGCGCTGCGGCACAGACCGTGATAGAGCATCCGGCCGAGATGGATGTCGGTCGCATCGCTTAGCCTCGATGACAGGAAGCGGTCGAAAAGCCGTGTGACGTCGTCGAATCCGGATGACTGAACCAGCCTAGCGAGGAGCGCCAGGTCTCGGTCGTCGAGGGCGAAGAGGTCGAGCATGCGGTCACGCAGTTCCCCCAATGGCACTGCCGTAAAAAGCGAAGCCGCGCCCGCCTTGAACGCGATGCCGTAGTTGCGGGTCGTGGCGGCCGGTTCTACATGGCTCGCCACGGTCGTCGGGCCTTTGACGAAACACGCCGGCAGATCGTCGGATGCGCCTGGCGAGCCGTTGGCATGCCTGATCAGGCCGGCATCATCGAGGTTGAAGATCCAGGCGACCGTGATGCCGGGAATGTAGCTCTGGATGGTTCGGTCCGGCAGGTCTGCTTCAAGGTGCCAGTAGGTCGAAACAAACGGCTGCAAATGCGGGGCGGGGCTGCGAAATGTGATTGCTGCCATGGCGTTGTCCCGAATTCGTCTTCGGCGATTGCGCATTCGCATTCGATTTGTACCGCCGGAGGTTTGCGGCGGCAAGTTGGCAGGCCGTTTGAAGTCGTGCGCGGCGATGGTGTCGCGGCAACAAAAAAGCCGCCCGGGCGGGGCGGCTTTCAGTGATTTCAGTCGGTTGAGAACCGGTCAGATCAGCTTGCCCATCGCCACGGCGGTGTCGGCCATGCGGTTGGAAAAGCCCCACTCGTTGTCGTACCAGGTCAGGATGCGGCACATCGTGCCTTCCATCACCTTGGTCTGGTCGGTGTGGAAGACCGAGGAGTGGCTGTCATGGTTGAAGTCCATGGAGACGAGCTTCTCGTCGGTGTAGCCGAGGATACCCTTGAGCGGACCGTTGGCCGCCGTGCGAACGGCGTCATTGATCTCTTCGACCGAGGTTTCGCGGGCTGCGACGAAGGTCAAATCGACGACCGAGACGTTCGGGGTCGGCACGCGAATGGCGACGCCGTCGAGTTTGCCGGCGAGTTCCGGAAGCACGAGGCCGACAGCCTTGGCAGCACCGGTGGAGGTCGGGATCATCGACATTGCCGCAGCGCGGGCGCGGTAGAGATCCTTGTGCATGGTGTCGAGCGTCGGCTGGTCGCCCGTATAGGAGTGGATCGTCGTCATGAAGCCCTTTTCGATGCCGATGGCGTTGTTCAGCACATAGGCGACCGGGGCGAGACAGTTGGTGGTGCAGGACGCGTTGGAAACGACATGGTCGTCGGCGGTCAGCGCGTCAGTGTTGACGCCGTAGACGACGGTCTTGTCGGCGCCGGCGCCCGGCGCGGAGATGAGCACCCGCTTGGAGCCGTTTTCCAGATGGATCGCCGCCTTGTCGCGGGCAGTGAAGATGCCGGTGCACTCGAGCGCGATATCGACATCCGACCAGGGCAGTTGCCTGGGATCGCGCTCGGCGGTCACCCGGATCGGGCCGCGGCCGACATCGATGGTGTCACCATCGACCGTGACGGTGCCCGGAAATCTGCCATGCACGGAATCGTAGCGCATCAGATGCGCATTGGTTTCGACCGGTCCCAGATCGTTGATCGCGACAACTTCGATGTCATTGCGGCCGTCCTCGATGATGGCGCGCAGTACATTGCGGCCGATGCGGCCAAATCCGTTGATGGCGACTTTCACGGTCATCGATATCTACTCCGTTTTGGTGGACTTCGGATTGTACGTTACTTAGCCAGTTTAGCCGTCGTGGTGAAGACGGCTTTCTGCCGCGTCGACAATTGCCTCTGCGGTAATTCCGAAATGGGCGTACAGCTCCTTGTAGGGGCCGGATGCGCCAAACGAACTCATGCCGACAAACACGCCTTCGCGGCCGAGAATGCGGTCCCAGCCCTGACGGACGCCAGCCTCGACGGCGATGTTGACGGCGGCGTTGCCGACGATCGCATCCTGAATGTCCTGCGGCTGCTGGTAGAAAAGGTCGAGACAGGGGACGGAGACGACCCGGGCCGGGCGGCCCCTGGCTTCCAGCGCGTCGCGGGCTTCCATTGCGATCTCGACTTCGGAACCGGATGCGAAAATGGAGACCACGGCGTCGCCGCTGGCGTCGGCCAACTCGTAGGCGCCGGTGGCGCAGCGGTTTTCGTCATCGAATTCGGGGCGCAGCGCCGGCAGGCCCTGGCGGGTCAGCGCCAGCGTCGACGGGGCGTCGGCGGACTGCAGGGCGAGCTGCCAGCATTCGGCGGTCTCGGTGACGTCGGCCGGGCGGAACACCAGATGATTCGGGATGGCGCGCAGCGCGGCCAGATGCTCGACCGGCTGGTGCGTCGGCCCGTCCTCGCCGAGACCGATGGAGTCATGCGTCATGACGAAGATCGAGCGGATGCCCATCAGCGAAGCGAGGCGCATGGCCGGCCGGGCGTAGTCGGAGAACACCAGGAAGGTGCCGCCATACGGAATAAGGCCGCCATGCAGTGCGATGCCGTTCATCGCGGCCGCCATGCCGTGCTCGCGGATGCCGTAATGCAGGTAGCGGCCGGAGAAATCGTCCGGCGTGATCGAGGCGGTCTGGCTGGTCTTGGTGTTGTTGGAACCGGTCAGGTCGGCCGAGCCGCCCAGCGTTTCGGCGACCGCGCCATTGATGATTTCCAGCGCCATCTCCGAGGCCTTGCGCGTGGCGACCTTCGGCTTGTCCTTGGCGAGTTGCTTCTTGTAGGCGGCCATCGCGGTGTCGAGCGCCGGCGGCAGGGCGCCGCGCATGCGGCGTTCGAACTCGCCACGCGCGGTCGGCTCGGCCAAGGCCAGCCGCTTTTCCCAGGCGAGGCGCTGCTTGCCGGCGGTCAGGCCGACCAGCCGCCAGTCGTCAAGGATTTCCGACGGGATGTCGAAAGGCTCGGCGGTCCAGCCAAGCGCCTTGCGGGTTTCGGCGATCTCTTCGTCGCCGAGCGGCGAACCGTGCACTTTCGAGGTGCCGGACTTGTTGGGCGCGCCGTAACCGATCACCGTCTTGCAAGCGATCATGGTCGGCTTGTCGGAGGTGCGGGCGCGTTCGATGGCCTCGGCCAGCGCGTCGGGGTCGTGCCCGTCGACGGCCATGGTGTTCCAGCCGGACGCCTCGAAGCGGGCGCGCTGATCGGTGGAATCGGACAGCGAAACATCGCCATCAATGGATATGTTGTTGTCGTCCCACAAGACGACCAGCTTGTTGAGACCGAGATGGCCGGCAAGCGCGATCGCCTCCTGGCTGATGCCTTCCATAAGGCAGCCGTCGCCGACGAGGACATAGGTGTGGTGATCGACGAGCTCGCCGCCGAATTCCTGCGCCAGTTTGCGCTCGGCAATCGCCATGCCGACGGCGTTGGCAAGGCCCTGACCGAGCGGGCCGGTGGTGGTTTCGATGCCCGCGGCGTGGCCGTATTCAGGGTGGCCGGCGGTCTTGGAGCCGAGCTGCCGGAAGTTCTCGATCTGCCCGATGGTCATGTCCTCGTAGCCGAGCAGATGCAGCAGCGAGTAAAGCAGCATCGATCCGTGGCCGGCCGACAGCACAAAACGGTCGCGGTCCGGCCAAGCGGGATTCATCGGATCAAATTTCATGAAACGCGAAAACAACACCGTGACGATGTCGGCGGCGCCCATCGGCAGCCCGGGGTGCCCGGAATTTGCGGCCTGTACGGCATCCATGGAAAGAAAGCGGATCGCATTCGCCATCCGGTCGTGTTTTTCGCGAGTTGTCATGACCTGTCCTGATTATCCCAGACCGGCCAGGAGAGTGGCGCCGGCCATTATTCAGAGGGAACCGCGCGACACATAGCATTTCGCAAGTGCGAGTCAACAAACCCGCCACCGCTCCATGACAATGACGTGATGCAGGCGATCTTTCGGTGCGTAAGTCGTAATTCCATGCCGCTGCGGAAGAAAAACGCGCAAGGCCCAGCGCGAAAGGGCATTCACCTGTGGGTTAGCGCTTGTGGATGTTTGAAAAGAACCGTCAAAATGGGTAATTTGTAACTCCGCCTTATGTGCCGTGTGTAAGGTCTTCAGTTCGAAAGGAGTACGTCTTTTCGAAGACGATGAGAGTTTATCTGAATGGCTTCACCACAAACGCTTACCGAAGTATTGGGTCGCTTGGACAAAGCATTGGAAACGCTGGACGATGCCGTGGATCGGCATATGGAGGTTCGGGAAAACTACAGGGATGCAGAGGAGGAGGTACAACGGATGAATTCCGACCGTGGACGCCTCGCGGAAGAACTTGATGCAGCCGAGTCTCGCGCCGAACGGCTCGAGGATGTCAACAAGGAAGTATCGCGGCGTCTGGTCAGCGCGATGGAGACCATCCGCGCAGTGATAGACCGATAGGTGTCCCATGTCGCAGGTTTCAGTTACGATTGACGGAAAATCCTACCGGATGGCTTGCGATCCGGGGCAGGAGGAGCATCTGACCGAACTGGCGAGCCGGTTCGACCGCTATGTCGGACATCTCAAGGGGTCGTTCGGCGAAATCGGGGATCTCCGGCTGACCGTGATGGCCGGCATCATGGTGATGGACGAACTGGCCGAGCTGCAGCAAAGGGTGCAAGGCCTTGAATCGGAGATGGATTCGCTGAGGCGCACCCGCGACGACGCGTTGCAGAAGGCGGACAGCGCGGATATGCATCTGCTGGAGCGCTTGTCGGGCGTGGCCGGGAAAATCGAGGCGATCGCCGCCAAGATGTCATAGGCAGTCATTCCGGCGGGGGATCTCATTCGGGACGGATGTCCCGGTAAAAAGCGGCAGTGGCGGCATTGCCTCTGGTGCTGGTGCTGGCGCGGCCTTATATCGCCTATTGACCGACTGCGCATCGCGACAGGAAACACTATCCCCGGGGCCTTACGCATCTCAAGGGAGCTGTCCCTGACCGGGCTCGTGGGCCCGGATACACGGCGCCCACCTACTTAAGTAGGTTCCCGGGATGCCGCTTTCCATCGGCTGTCGTGGTCGGTCTCCCTGTCTCCCGCGAGGTCCGTCTTGGCCGACAATCTGAACGATTTGCCGAAAGACCTGAAGAAGAGCCTGCGCAGCGCGGCGCTTACGCAGCGCGATGCGCTGCCGCCGGACATCCGCATCGAGAAGAGTCTGGCGATCTGCGACCACGGCGCGGGATTGGAAATCGAGCCGGGCAGCATCGTTTCGGGATTCTGGCCGATGCGTTCGGAGGCCGACATTCGGCCGCTGATGGCGGCGCTCGGCGAAAGGGGTGCGCGGCTCTGTCTGCCGGCGATCATCGATCGTGAAACCATCGTGTTCCGCGAACTGGTACGCGGTGCGGCTCTGGTGGAGATGGGTTTCGGCACGCATGGGCCTGGTCCCGAGGCCGAGGAACTCGATCCGGAATTGATGCTGATGCCGCTGGCCGCCTTCGACGGAAAGGGCAACCGGATCGGCTATGGCGGCGGGTTTTACGACCGGGCGATCGAGCGACTGCGCGCCGCTGGCCGGGCGCCGCAGCTGATCGGCATCGCCTTTGCCTGCCAGGAGACGGACGCTGCGCCGGCGGAGCCCCACGATGTGGGTCTCGACGCAATTCTGACCGAGGATGGGTTGCGCTCTTTTACCGGAGGCACGTAGTAAACAGGAATGAGACTTCTTTTCCTGGGCGACATGGTGGGGCGCAGCGGACGCGTGGCGGTGCAGGAGCGCTTGCCGGGTCTGATTGCCGATCACGGCATCGACTTCACAATTGTCAACGGCGAGAACGCCGCAGGCGGTTTCGGCATCACCGAGGCGATCCTCAACGACACGCTGAGTGCCGGCGCCGACGTGGTGACGACGGGCAACCATGTCTGGGATCAGCGCGAGGCGCTGGTGTTCGCAGACCGGCAGACGCGGTTTCTCAGACCGGCCAACTACCCCAAGGGCACGCCCGGCCATGGCATGGGGGTTTATGAAGCCAAGAACGGCGCGAGAGTGATGGTGTCGAACATCATGGGCCGTGTGTTCATGGCGCCCGATCTCGACGATCCCTTCGCCTGCGCGGAGGCGCAGCTTGCCGATGGCGGTCTGGGTGCCGCCTTCGATGCGGTGGTGTTCGATTTTCACGCCGAGGCGACGTCGGAAAAGATGTGCTTCGGCCATTTCGTCGACGGGCGGGCAAGCCTCGTCGTGGGCACGCATACGCACACACCGACCGCCGACCACCAAGTCCTTTCCGGCGGTACGGCATATCTGTCGGATGCCGGCATGTGCGGCGACTATGATTCCTCGCTTGGCATGGACAAGGAAGAGCCGCTCAACCGGTTTCTCAACAAGATCCCCAAGGGACGCTTCGAGGCGGCGACGGGTGCTGCCACGATCTGCGGCGTCGTGGTGGAGATCTCCGACCGCACCGGGCTTGCCGAGCGGGTGGCGCCGTTGCGCATCGGGCCGCGGCTCGAGGAGACTTCGCCGGACTGGTGGTGAGCCGGAACCTGATTTCTATCCGCGGGTGGCCAGTCCCGCCGGCACCATGATGGTCGGGCGTTTCGGCAGGTCGCGAATGCCGATCGTCACCGTACTGGTGTCAAGAAACTCGACGGCGAAGTCCGGGCCCATCATCGATATGAAGCTGGTTATGCTGTTGCCGCGCAAATGCATCGGCAGGACGACGGATGAGCGCAGCCGCCCGGTGATCTCGGCCATGCCGGCATGCGACAGGGTCAACCCGCCATCGACCGGCACCATCAGAATGTCAAGCCGGCCGATTTCGGCATAGTGGGCATCGGTCAATGCATGGTGGAGGTGGCCGAGATGGCCGATGCAAAGGCCGGCGACCTCGAAGATGAAAATCGAATTGTCCTCAGGCACCATGCCGCCCTCCCAGGAGCGGATATCGGTGGTGACATTGCGGATATAGACATCGTCGACGACTGTCCGGTGTTCGGCCGGTTCCGGCCCGTCCGGGTTCCAGCCCGGCAACACGTGCTCGATACGGCTGTCGGGCGACAGCGTGTAGTGGGTTGAATGGGCGCGATTCATAGTGATGACGCGCGGTATCGGATTTGCGCCATAGACGCCGGAAAAGTCTGTGGCGATGGTCACACCGGCGGGCGTTTCGATGCGGTAGGTGGAATGGCCAGCAAAGGTGATGGCGACTTCGCCGGTGACCGCCAGCGGCGTGTCGGCCGTCGAGACGAAGATCACGCCCGGCAGAGCCTGTGCGACGGCCAGGCACTGACTGACCGGCGGCTCGTTCGCCGGCTGCGCTGTCGCGCCGGCCGGTACGGCTACCGCAATGAAGGCTACACGGAGAAACTGCACGAACCGCATGATGATCGCTCCGAAGTCGGGGTGCATGCAGGAGAGTGTAGGGGGATTGCCGGCGAAGTCGAATCGCAAATTGGCGGCCTTGGCCCATACCGGCCGCGAGCGCTGGACGAGCGGTCACGCTTTCACTATAAGCCCGCCAATCTTCAAGGCATCATCAGATTTCGGCGTTGGATCATGGCAGGTCATTCCAAATTCAAGAACATCATGCACCGCAAGGGCCGCCAGGACGCGGCGCGGTCGAAGCTGTTTTCGCGGCTCTCCAAGGAAATCACCGTGGCGGTGAAGATGGGCGGCGGCACCACCGACCCTGACATGAACCCGCGCCTGCGCCTTGCGATCCAGAACGCCAAGGGCCAGTCGATGCCCAAGGACAACATCCAGCGCGCCATTAACAAGGGTGCTGGCGGTGACGGCGAGGACTACAAGGAAATGCGCTATGAGGGCTACGGTCCCGGCGGCGTCGCTGTGATTGTCGAGGCGCTAACCGACAATCTCAATCGCTCGGCGTCGAACGTGCGCGCTGCATTCTCCAAAAATGGCGGGTCGCTGGGCGAGACTGGCTCGGTTTCGTTCATGTTCGACCGTGTTGGCGAGATCGTCTACAAGCCGGAAGCCGGCGATGCGGACACGATCATGGAAGCGGCCATCGAGGCTGGCGCTGACGACGTGGAGAGCGGCGAGGAAGGCCACACGATTACCTGCGCATTCGAGGAACTCGGTTCTGTTTCCAAGGCGCTCGGCGAAGCGCTTGGCGATGCGGAATCGGTCAATGCGGTCTGGAAACCGCAAAACCGCACGCCTGTCGACGAGGACCGCGCCAGCACGCTGATGAAGTTGCTCGACGCGCTTGACGACGATGACGATGTGCAGAACGTCTACTCCAACGAAGACATCGCCGACGACGTGTTGACGAAGCTGTCGGCCTGACCAGCTCC
The DNA here is from genome assembly GCF_965230365.1 of Oricola sp. GTDB lineage: Bacteria > Pseudomonadota > Alphaproteobacteria > Rhizobiales > Rhizobiaceae > Oricola. The sequence goes on from NZ_OZ246003.1 coordinate 1,256,195, forward strand.
GTTCAGCCACGCAGCATGTCGAGCGCCGGCAGGGTCAGCACCGCCGCGGTGATGATGATACCGAAGGCGATGCGCCGATAGGCTGTCTCGGTTGCTTGCCCGAACATGCGGGCGCCGATAAGCAGCGCGACGAGAAAGAGCGGCGCGCTTATGAAGCCGAGCGTTAACGCTTCACGTGTGACTAGGCCGGCGCTGATCAACCCGATGCCAGCGAACCACTGTGCGACAGTCAGAAAGACGATCAGATGGGCGCGCACGAAACCGGCCCCATTTGACTGCGCCATCCAGTAGAGGACAACCGGCGGACCGGGCACGCCCATGGAGCCGCCGAGAAAACCGGCTAGACCGCCGACACCGGCGCGCACGGCCAGGCTACGCGGCCCGGTGTATTTCCAGCCGGACCACAGGCAAACCGCCGCAAGGATGATGACAGCCGACATGCACCAGCGCAGCACGCCGGTGTCTCCGGTTTTCAAGAACCAGATGCCAAGCGGCAGTAGACAGGCATATCCGGCGACAACTGGTGCGAGTTCGGCCAAGCTGACCTTGCGCAGCGTCGGTATGACCAGTGGCAGTGCAGGCAGCGTGTCGAGCACCAGGAACACCACCACAGCGTGTTGCGGGCTGTAGGCGGCGGCTGCGACCGGAACAACGATCATACCGGCGCCAAAGCCGGAGAAACCCCGCACGACACCGGCGGCGAAGACTGCAATCAGCACCGCCACGAGCGCTGGATCCACAGGGATTGAGAGAACCGCCAAAAACAAGCCTCGAAGAACAGACGCGATGCCATGGCATGACGATGGCAATGGTACAAGCGAGCGGGCCGGCGTTTTCTCTTTGTTCACATTTTGCGCGACAATGACACAGCATTCGGGATAGCTTGGCGGCGGAGGGCGCATGCAACAGGCGATTCGCATTATCGGTATCGATCCCGGCTTGCGCCGGACCGGCTGGGGCGTGGTTGAGAGCCTCGGCAACAGCCTGCGTTTTGTCGGTTCTGGCACCGTGCGTTCCAACGACAAGGCCGATCTGGCGTCGCGATTGTGCCAATTGCATGACGGGCTGTCCGACATCATGCACGTCCACATGCCGATGGAAGCCGCCGTGGAACAGACCTTCGTCAACAAGGATGCGACGGCGACGCTGAAACTTGGCCAGGCGCGCGGCATCGCCATGCTGGTGCCGGCAAGGGCAGGCATTCCGGTCGCCGAATATGCCCCGAACGCGGTCAAGAAGGCGGTGGTGGGCGCCGGGCATGGCGACAAGCGGCAGATCCACATGATGGTCCGCGTGCTGATGCCGAAGGCGACATTCGACAGCGACGACGCGGCAGATGCGCTGGCGATCGCCATCTGTCACGCGCACAACCGCTTGGGTGTGACAGCGCGGGCGGCGTATGCGTAAATGTTTTTGACTTGTTCCGGTGAATGTAACAGGCAGCTCTGCATAGACATGAGGCGGTTGGACATGGAGCTTGCGGTCACGCTTAGACCCCGTTTTGCGGGGACAAAGTTTCTTGCTCGGGAAGCGCATCGATGATCGGCAAGCTGAAAGGGACGGTCGACGAGATTGGCGAGGATCACGCGATCATCGACGTGCACGGGGTTGGCTATGTCGCCTATTGTTCGGTGCGCACGCTTGCCGGCCTCAACGAAGGCGAGGCGGCGGTTCTATCTATCGAGACCTATGTGCGCGAAGACATGATCCGGCTTTACGGCTTCAAATCGCCGTTGGAGCGTGAGTGGTTTCGGCTGTTGCAGAGCGTGCAGGGCGTCGGCGCCAAGGTGGCGCTGGCGGTGCTGTCGACCCTGACAGCCGCCGATCTCGCCAATGCGATCGCGCTGCAGGACAAGGCGATGATCGCACGGGCGCCCGGTATCGGCCCGAAAGTGGCGCAGCGCATCGTCACCGAACTGAAGAACAAGGCACCGGCGGCTGCGGGCGCGGAGGCGGGGACCATCGGGCTGAAGCAGGAGCTCGGCGAAGGCGCGGCGCCGGCGCCTGTCGCCGACGCGGTCTCGGCACTCGCTAATCTGGGCTATGCGCGCGATCAGGCGGCAAATGCGGTCGCCGCAGCGCTGAAGGACGCGGGCGAGAACCCTGAGGCGGCCACATTGATTCGGCTGGGGCTGAAGGAACTGGCGCGGTGAAGGCTTCCTTGCTATTCCTGGTATTCCTTACTATTTTCGAAAAGTAAGGAGAAGAAGCATGGGCGATAGCGCGACGATTACCTCCAAAGGCCAGTTGACGGTCCCGAAAAGTGTGCGCGACAGACTGAAGCTTAAGGCGGGCGACCGGGTCGAGTTCATCGAGATCGACGGCAAGACGGTTATCCGTGCGCGCAATCTCAGGGCTGCCGACCTCGCCGGCGTTCTCGGTCCGCCGCCAAGCGGAGATTCCTTGACGCTGAAGGAAATCGACGAGGCTATCGCGGATGCGGTGGCGGAGGACGATGTGCGCATCGCAGGCGGGCAGGAAAACGGTCGCAGATGATCGGTGTCGACACAAACGTGCTGCTGCGGTTCCTCGTCGAGGACGACAATGCCGCGCAACGCTCCGCCGCCATCCGCTTCATGCGGGAGCGAAGCGCTGACGATCCCGCATATATCGGCCTTGTGACCCTCGCCGAGACAATATGGGTGCTGCGGAAGCGGCTTCGCTATCCTTGGGAGCGCATACGTCAGTCCTTCGCGTTGTTGCTCGATTCTTCCGATTTCGTTTTTGCCGAGCACGACCGGCTGGTCATCCTTCTGGACGATAGTTCGGCGCCCGGTTGCGATCCGGCGGATTACCTGATCGCATGGGCGAATGAGCGGGCCGGATGTTCGGCCACAGTTACGTTCGACCGGGACGCGGCGAAATCGATTGCGACAATGGAGTTTCTGCGATGAGCGATTCGGCTCGGCTGATCTCGCCCGACAAACGCGGCGAAGACGCCGACGCGACACTGCGGCCGCGGTCGCTCGACGATTTTACCGGCCAGGCGGCGGCACGGGCCAATCTGAAAGTGTTCATCGCGGCGGCGAAGAACCGCGGCGAGGCGCTCGACCATGTGTTGTTCGTCGGTCCACCGGGCCTCGGCAAGACAACGCTGGCGCAGATCATGGCCAACGAACTCGGTGTCAATTTCCGCGCCACGTCGGGCCCCGTGATCGCCAAGGCGGGCGATTTGGCCGCACTGCTGACCAATCTGGAAGAGCGCGACGTACTGTTCATCGACGAGATCCACCGGCTGAGCCCGGCGGTCGAAGAAATCCTCTATCCTGCGATGGAGGACTTCCAACTCGACCTGATCATCGGCGAGGGGCCGGCGGCGCGGTCGGTGAAGATCGACCTGGCCAAATTCACGCTGGTGGCGGCGACGACGCGGCTCGGGCTTCTGACGACGCCGCTGCGCGACCGGTTCGGCATTCCGGTCAGGCTCGATTTCTACACCGAGACGGAACTGGAGGCGATCGTCAGGCGCGGGGCGCGGATCATGGGGATGGCGATGGCCGATGACGGGGCGCTGGAGATCGCGCGCCGGGCGCGGGGCACGCCGCGCATCGCCTCGCGGCTGCTGCGGCGGGTACGCGATTTCGCCGACGTGGCACGCGCCGATGAGGTGACGCGGAAAATCGCCGACGAGGCGCTGTCGCGCCTCGATGTCGATGCCATCGGCCTCGACATGCTGGACCGGCGCTATCTCTCGATGATCGCAATGAATTTCGGCGGCGGGCCGGTCGGCATCGAGACCATCGCTGCCGGCCTGTCGGAGCCGCGCGACGCCATCGAGGATATCATCGAACCCTATCTGATCCAGAAGGGCTTCATCCAGCGCACGCCGCGCGGGCGGATGCTGACGGCCAATGCCTGGACGCATCTGGGCCTCGACGCGCCGAAAGACCTTGCCGCGATGCAGGCAAACCTGTTCGGCGGCGAAGGCGGGGGAAACGGACAGGTATGACGGAACAGTCCGGCGATCTATCCGGCAGCCTGACCGGCAGCGGCCACGAATTGCAAGCCCGCGTCTATTATGCCGACACCGATTTTTCCGGTGCGGTCTACCATGCGCGTTACCTGGAGTTCCTTGAACGCGGACGGTCGGACTTCCTTCGGCTGTTGGGTGTACATCATACCGAACTGGAGAAGGGCCAGACCGGCGAGACGGTCTACTGGGTGGTGCGCCGCATGGAGATCGGCTTTCACGCAGCCGCCCGGATCGACGATGTGTTGACCGTACGGACAGGAGTCGCGGAAATCGGTGGCGCGCGCATCCGCATGGCCCAGGAGATCATGCGTGGCGACGAGCGGCTGATTGATGCGCGGGTCGAGGCGGCGCTGATCAATGCTGTCGGCCGGCCGCGCCGTTTTCCGCGCGAATGGGCGGCGCTGTTTGCCCGGCACTGACCCGCGAAGCAGAAAATGTCATGAAAAGAACATGTTTGACCGCGATTCGCTAACGACGCGTTAAGGATAACGATTCATGAATGGAAAGGTTCGCAAAGTGCCTTTCCAACGCCTTTGTTTGAACCAAATTATCGTCGAGAGCCGGTTCAGGCCGGGTATGAGCGACAGCCAGGAACCTCTTGCGCCATTTGGCCAGACCGAAACTCCCCGGATCGATGACCAGAGGATAGTCATATGGAAAACATCGCCCTTGCAGCACCAGGCAGTGAGGTTTCGCTGTGGGCGCTGTTCATGGAAGCGGGTCTCGTCGTCAAGCTGGTGATGATCGGGCTCGTGCTGGCATCGGTCTGGTCCTGGGCGATCATGGTCGACAAGTGGCTGTCATTTACGCGGTTGCGGCGCGCCTTCGACCGTTTCGAGGACACGTTCTGGTCCGGCCAGTCGCTGGAGGAACTGTATCGCACACTGGCCGAGCGCAAGCCTAGCGGCATGGGTGCACTGTTTGTTGCCGCGATGCGCGAATGGAAGAAATCCTTTGAGCGCGGCGCGCGTTCGCCGATCAGCCTTGAAAGCAGGATCGATCGGGCGATGGACGTGGCGCTGTCGCGCGAGATGGACGGCATCGAAAGCCGGCTCGGCTATCTCGCCTCGATCGGCTCGGCGGCACCGTTCATCGGCTTGTTTGGCACCGTCATCGGCATCATGACATCGTTCCAGGCAATCGCCGGATCGGAATCGACCAATCTGGCGGTCGTTGCGCCGGGTATCGCCGAAGCGCTGCTGGCCACCGCGCTCGGCCTGATGGCGGCCATTCCGGCGGTGATCGGTTACAACAAGCTGAGCGCCGACGCCGCCAAGCTCGCCGGGCGCATGGAGGCATTCGCCGACGAATTCTCGGCAATCCTGTCGCGCCAGATCGACGAGCGCTCCAATGCGCCGGCGTCGCGCGCCCAGGCCGCACAGTAACGGCGCGCCGGGAGCCAAGCCATGGCGATGTCACTCAACAATAGCGGCGGCGGACGCGGCAGGCGCAGGGCGCGCCGCCACAACCGTGCGCAGATGATATCCGAAATCAACGTCACGCCGTTTGTCGACGTGATGCTGGTGCTGCTGATCATTTTCATGGTCGCGGCGCCGCTCTTGACCGTCGGCGTGCCGATCGACCTGCCGGAAACGCGCGCCGCGGCGCTCAACTCCGACACGCAGCCGATCACCATTTCGATTGGCGACGGCGGCGAGATTTTCGTCCAGGAAACGGCGATCCCGATCGACGAGGTGGTGCCGAAACTGGAAGCCATCGCCCAGACCGGATATGACGAGCGGATTTACATCCGCGGCGACCAGAATGCCGACTACGGTACCATCATGAAGGTGATGGGCCGGATCAACGAGGCCGGCTTCAAGAATCTCGGCCTTGTCACCCTGCAGGAACAGGACGGCTAGCGCGACATGCGTGTCGGCCTCGCCACATCCAGCATGCTACATGCCGTCATCCTCGGATGGGGCATGTTCGCCATGCGGGCGCCGGAGCAGTTCGACGTGGCGGATGTGGAATCGCTGCCGGTCGAACTGGTGTCGATTGCCGAACTGACGCAGATCCAGCGCGGCGCGGAAGAGGCCCGCAAGGACGGTCCGGCTGCGCCCGAGCCGACCATCGAAGCGCCGACCGTCGAGGACGCCGAGAATGTCGGCGACAAGGAACGCGACCAGGCCGCACCCGAAACCGACGAGCAAAAGCCGGTCGAGGTGGATCAGGCCGTGCTGCCCAAGCCGTCGGAAGCGCCGGTGCCGGAGCCGGTGGAGCGCCCGGAGCCGGTGCGTGAAGACATCCAGGCGCCGGAACCCGAACCGGTGCCGGCAACCGAGGTCGCAGCACTCCCCGAACCGCGCCAGGAGGTGACGCCGGATCCCGTCAGCGAGGCGATCGAGGCCGCCGAGCCGCTGCCGGAGGAGCTGACGGAAACCTCGCGAATCCCAGACAACGTGCCGGTTCCCGCATTGCGCCCGGAACAGCCTCCGGCGCAGACGGCCAAGACGAACGAGCGGCGCGCCAGCGAGCCGGAGCCGCAGACGGCAACCGCGCCGAATGCGCCCGACAGCGATTCGCAGGAAGACGAGGTGGCTGCGCTGCTCAATCAGGAGCAGGCTTCAGGCGGTGGCGCGCAACGTTCGGCACGCGATGCCTCGTTTGGCGGCTTGCGCAACACCGGCGGCTCGGAACTGACCCAAAGCGAGATGGACGCATTGCGCGCCCAGATCCAGGCCTGCTGGAACCCGCCGGCCGCGCTCGGGGCGGAGGAACTCAAGGTTTCGGTGCGGTTCAAGCTCGACCCGTCAGGTATGGTCGAGGGCCGGCCGGACGTCACGCGCAGCTCGGGAAACCGGGCCGCCGACGACAGTGCGAGGCGCGCGATCCTGATTTGCGGGCAGCGCGGTTACAAATTGCCCGCCGAGAAGTATGACTCATGGCGCGATGTTGTGGTGAATTTCGATCCGGGCGAGATGTTCCGGTGACCGTGGCTGGCGGTTCACACCTCGCAGCGAGGGGCTGGAAGGAAGATATGATGAAGCAATTCGTGGTTCGCATTGCGGCGGTGCTGCTGGGGCTGGCGGCGCTTTGCCTGCCGGCGCGGGCGCTGGTGGAAATCGATATCAACCAAGGCAATGTCGCGCCCTTGCCGATCGCGATCACCGATTTCCTGGCGAGTGACACCATGGGCGCCGAAATCGCGGGCGTGGTCATCGCCGACCTGAAACGCTCCGGGCTGTTCGCGCCGGTCGCCAAGGGCGCTTTCATCGAGAAAGTGACCAATCCGGACGTGGTGCCGCGTTTCGAGGACTGGCGCGTTATCAACGCGCAGGCGCTGGTAACGGGCCGGGTCGTCGAAGAGCCGGGTGGGCGATTGCGCGCCGAATTCCGGCTGTGGGACACGTTTGCCGGCGAGCAGATGCTCGGCGAGCAGTTCTTCACAACGCGTGAAAACTGGCGCCGCGTCGCGCACATCATCGCCGACGCCATCTATGAGCGGCTGACGGGAGAGAAGGGCTATTTCGACACCCGCATCGTGTTCGTCGCCGAAACAGGTCCGCGCGATTTCCGCACCAAGCGGCTGGCGATCATGGACCAGGACGGCGCCAATGTGCGTTATCTGACCCGTGGCGACGACATCGTTCTGACGCCGCGCTTCTCGCCGACGCGCCAGGAAATCACCTACATGGATTTTGCCGGCGGCGAACCGAAGGTCTATCTCTTACAACTGGAAACCGGACAGCGCGAACTGGTCGGCGATTTTCCGGGCATGACCTTCAGTCCACGCTTCTCGCCCGATGGCCAGCGCATCATCATGAGCCTGGAGCAAAGCGGCAATGCCAACATCTACTCGATGGACCTTTCGACGCGCCAGACGACGAGGCTGACCAACACAACGGCCATCGACACCTCGCCGTCGTTTTCGCCGGACAGCACACGGGTCGTATTTGAGTCCGACCGCGGCGGCCGCCAGCAGCTTTACGTCATGAGCGCACTGGGCGGCGAACCGCAGCGTATCTCGTTCGGCAACGGCTCCTATTCGACGCCGGTGTGGTCGCCGCGCGGTGACCTGATCGCCTTCACCAAGCAATCTGGCGGCCAGTTTTCCATCGGCGTCATGCGGCCCGACGGGTCCGGCGAGCGCATCTTGACGACCGGGTTTCACAATGAAGGGCCGACCTGGGCGCCGAACGGGCGGGTGTTGATGTTCTTCCGCCAGCAGGCGGGCAGTGGCGGACCGCGGCTCCACTCTATCGACCTGACCGGCCGCAACGAACAACAAGTGCCGACACCCGACTACGGATCGGATCCGGCATGGTCGCCATCGTTGGAGTAAAGCGCCCAAATTGCGCCACAGGCAGTGCCGAAACTGGCGCGGGTTTACGAAAGATTAACCGCGATTCTTGAGCGGCGGTTAACTGCAAATGAGTTACCGAACCATCAACGCAATCGATAAAAGCCCAGGAGAAGCGGCCATGCGCCGAATTCGCTTCGCATCAATCAAGCCGGTGGCGATTGTCCTGCTGGCCGGGCTGGCAGCAGCCGGCTGCGCCAACCGCAAAAACGCTTTGCCCAACAATCCGGGCGATCTCGGTCTCGGTGCGTCGCCGGGCACCTCGCAGGACTTCACCGTCAATGTCGGCGACCGGATCTTCTTCGATACGGATTCCTCGTCGATCCGCCTCGATGCCCAGCAGACGCTGGCACGCCAGGCGCAGTGGCTGGCGCAGTATCCCAACTACGCGATCACCATCGAAGGGCATGCCGACGAGCGCGGTACGCGCGAATACAACATCGCGCTCGGCGCACGCCGTGCGGCGGCGACTCGGGACTTCCTAGTGGCGCGCGGCATCAACCAGTCGCGAATCCGCACGATCTCGTATGGCAAGGAGCGTCCTGTGGCGACCTGCGACGATATCTCCTGCTGGTCGCAGAACCGGCGCGCCGTCACGGTGCTGGGCGGTCCGGCGAGTTAACCGGCGACGACATGAACTCTCGAAAGGCGGCCGCGGGCCGCCTTTTTCGTTCCGACAGCAGACAAAGTTTTGTCGAAGTTGGACGCTTAGTGGTAGGGCAGATCGGGGCTCGAGAATATTGTGGGGAGTGCAACACGAAATGACAGCATGCAAATGCATTGCGGTTCGCGGGATGATTGTCGGGCTGGCGCTTGCCGTGCTAGGCGCCGGTGCTGCGACCGCCACCGAGCGGCAACGATTGCCGGCCGGTTCCTATGAGATCGCGCAGGTCTCGGATCCGCGGGTTTTCACGCTCGAGGAGCAGGTCCGGCAACTTAACGGGCGCATCGAGGAACTGACATTCCAACTGCTGGAGATGCAGGAGCAGATGCGCCGCATGCAGGAGGATAACGAGTTCCGTTTCCAGGAACTCGAAAATCCCGGACGAGGCGGCAGCGCACCGGCCGACGACGCGGCACAGGCGGCTCCTATGCCGCCTGCCGCTGCGCCCGCTCTGGCGCCGACGCACGGAGCGGCGTCGGGAGCCGCAGTCGCGGAGGGTTCGTCGGAACGCGGCGCGCCGCCGCGCAATCTCGGCAAGCTGATCGTCGACGGCGACGGCAACGTGGTTGGCGGTGAAATGGACTTCTCGCAGGAGGCAATTGGTTCGGCGCTCGATAACGATTCAGTGGCCAGCGTCATTCGCACGAACGATCCCGAAGCCTTTTATCGGGAAGGCTATCAGCATGTGCTGGCCGGCGATTACGCCAACGCCGAAGGTGTCTTCCGGTCGTTCATCGAGCAGTTTCCAAGTGACCCGCTGGCCCCAGATGCCCGGTTCTGGCTGGGTGAGAGCGTTTCCGGGCAGGGCCGCCTTGAAGAGGCGGTCGAGATTTTTATCGCCGTGCAAAGCGATTTCCCGCAGATGCAGAAAGCGCCTGAAACGCTTCTCAAGATCGGCCAGATCATGGCCGCGCTCGGCAATCGCGACGTCGCCTGCGTGACTTTCGACGATGCCGTGACCAGCTATCCGACCATGTCGCAGTCCGTACAAATGCGTATTCGTGAAGAGCGCACAAAGGCAAAGTGCTGATCAACGGCCCTGCCGCATCGCCTGACGGGCGATCTCTTCCCTTCATCGATCTTGCCGGGGACGAACCCCTGGTTGCCGCGCTTTCGGGCGGCAGCGATTCGACAGCACTTGTGCTTCTCATACGCGAGGCGCTGGCGGCGCGGGACATGGCGCAAAGGCTCGTCGCGGTGACCGTCGACCACGGATTGCGCCCGGAATCGGCGGCAGAAGCAGAGCGCGCCGCCACGTTCTGCGCGCAACACGATATTCCCCACGAAACGCGTGTATGGAACCAGGAAAAACCGGCCACCGGGCTCCAGAAAGCGGCCCGCGAAGCGCGCTACCGGCTGCTCGCCGAGGCGGCCGCCGTGCGCGGCGCGGCCTGCGTGCTGACCGGCCACACTTTCGACGATCAATGCGAGACGATCGCCATGCGCGCGATGCGTGGGGCGGGACGGGGCGCTTCCGGAATCGCGCCGGCGACGCTTTTCGCGCAGCAAACCTGGTTTGCCAGGCCGTTGCTGGCCATGAGGCGTGATGACTTGCGCGACTGGTTGCGCCAGGCCGGCGAGTGCTGGATCGACGACCCGTCGAACGAGGATCCGGTCTTCGAACGCGTGCGCATGCGCAGGCAACTGGCCGCATCCGGCGTGGAGTCGACCGCTGCCGACCACCGGGCGCTGTTCGAAGCCCGGCGTGCCGCCGCGCAGGCCGCAGCCGGCATCGTCGCCGATGAACGGACATGGCGCTTCGAGGCTGGCGGCGCTAGGGCGCTGCTTTTGCCTGGTTCGCCGGCCGCAACGCAGGGCTTTGCCCTGGCGCTGGCGGCGGTTCTCGCCAAGGTCGGAAACTGTGCGCATCTGCCGGGCGGACAGCGGCTGGAGGAGGCGTTGCGGTTCGTCGGCTCGGCGGACAATGGTGAAGGGCTGACCGTGTCCGGTTGCCTGCTTGTAAAGCGGGCCGGTGCTACGGCAATCGAGCCGGAAGCGCGTAACGCGAGACGTGCCGGATTTGCCTATGATACGCTTGTTCCATTACCCGATCTTGCCCTCGCCGATGCCATTGGCCGGCGCTGCGGGCGACCGCCGCTGCCGGAGCCTCCGCTCGCCAGTTACCCTGTTTGAAGAAGTTCGCCGGCCTGGCGCATGGGAACGCCTTGGCAATCACCGGCTTCGTACCTATGTTGGTCGATAAATCCCCCGAGTGTATTTCGGGGCAGTCAAGGGAAGATCATGAACCCCAATTACCGGAATTTCGCGCTCTGGGCGATCATCGCGCTTATGCTGATCGCCTTGTTCAACATGTTCGACAATCAGCCGCAATCGGCTGCGAGCCGCGACGTCGCCTATTCGCAATTCCTTGATGACGTTGCTTCCGGGCGAGTCAAGTCGGTGACGATCTCGGGTGACCGGATCAGCGGAACCTATAACGATTCCGGCGCGCCGTTTCAGACATATTCGCCGGGCGACAACACGCTCGTGGAGCGCCTTGAGGGTCAGGGCGTCGAGATCCGGGCGCGCCCGGAAACCGACGGCTCGAACTCGTTCCTGTCCTACATCATCACCTGGTTGCCGATGATCATCATTCTCGGCGTGTGGATCTTCTTCATGCGCCAGATGCAGGGCGGTGGTTCGCGCGCCATGGGATTCGGCAAGTCGCGCGCCAAGCTGCTCACCGAAGCGCATGGCCGCGTTACTTTCGCGGATGTCGCCGGTGTCGACGAGGCCAAACAGGATCTTGAAGAAATCGTCGAATTCCTGCGCGATCCGCAGAAGTTCCAGCGGCTGGGCGGCAAAATCCCGCGCGGTGTGCTTTTGGTTGGACCGCCCGGAACCGGTAAAACCTTGCTGGCGCGTTCCGTAGCCGGCGAAGCCAACGTTCCGTTCTTCACGATTTCGGGTTCGGACTTCGTCGAAATGTTCGTCGGCGTTGGCGCAAGCCGCGTGCGAGACATGTTCGAACAGGCTAAGAAGAACTCGCCCTGCATCATCTTCATCGACGAGATCGATGCAGTCGGTCGTCACCGCGGTGCTGGTCTTGGCGGCGGCAATGACGAACGCGAGCAGACGCTGAACCAGTTGCTGGTCGAGATGGATGGCTTCGAGGCAAACGAATCGATCATCCTGATTGCCGCCACCAACCGGCCTGACGTTCTCGATCCGGCGCTGCTGCGGCCAGGCCGCTTCGACCGCCAGGTTACTGTGCCGAACCCGGATGTTTCGGGCCGCGAGAAGATTCTGCGCGTGCATGTGCGTAACGTGCCGCTGGCGCCGAATGTCGACCTCAAGGTGGTGGCGCGCGGCACGCCCGGCTTTTCCGGTGCCGACCTGATGAACCTGGTCAACGAGTCCGCGTTGCTGGCCGCACGCCGCAACAAGCGGTTGGTGACCATGCAGGAGTTCGAGGACGCCAAGGACAAAATCCTGATGGGCGCCGAGCGCCGCACGCTCGCCATGACCGAGCAGGAAAAGGAAAAGACCGCCTATCACGAGGCCGGTCACGCCATCGTTGCGATCAAGGTGCCGGAGGCCGATCCGCTGCACAAGGCGACGATCGTGCCGCGCGGACGGGCGTTGGGCATGGTGATGCAGTTGCCGGAAGGCGACCGCGTCTCAATGAATTACACCGAGATGGTGTCGCGGCTGGCGATCATGATGGGCGGGCGTATCGCCGAGGAAATGAAGTACGGCAAGGACCGCATTACCTCCGGCGCCGCATCCGACATCCAACAGGCGACCAAACTTGCCCGGGCGATGGTCACGCAGTGGGGCTTTTCCGACAAGCTTGGATGCGTTGCCTATGGTGAAAACCAGGAGGAGGTGTTTCTCGGCCATTCGGTTGCGCGTACCCAGAATGTCTCCGAAGAGACCGCACAGATTATCGACGGCGAAGTGCGTCGGCTGATCGACGAGGCCTATGCCGAGGCGCGCCGGATTTTGACCGAGTATCGCGACGGCTGGATTGCAATCGCCGAAGGGTTGCTGGAGTTCGAAACGCTGACCGGTGACGAGGTCAAGGGCCTCATCGAAGGCAAGAAGCCCGACCGCGACATGGGTGACGACACGCCGCCGTCGCGCGGTTCGGCGGTGCCGAAAACCGGGTCGAGCCGCAAGCCCGGCGGCGAACCGGATACCGGTGGCATGGAGCCGCAGCCGCAGGGCTGACGAATGCGAAGAAACCGGGCCGCTGGCCCTCTAGACCCCGCCTTGTGGCGGGGTTTTTTCTTGGAACATCCTCTGAAATGCGAGGCTTGCGTGGGCCCCGAGTTCGCGCCGGATCTCCGCGCGATCCGCCGGCGCATCGCGCATCAGGTACAAGTCGACCAGATTCGACAGGATGGCGAACAGGATATTAAGGCGGCCCGCAGTGATGCGTTCGGCAGGGACGCCGAGCCCGGCCAGTGCCGGCGCGATCAGCTCACCGATGATTTTGGCCTCGCCGGCCCGGTTCGTCAGCCCCGGATCGAGGCGGCGCATTTCCCGTAGCAGCAAGGTATGTGCCGGAATTGCCTCGGCCGCGCCGATATAGGCGTCCAGCAAGCGCTCGATGGACTGCAGCGGCTCGCCATCCGCCAATGGTGCGGACATCTCTTCCGCGCATTGTGCGACAATGCGCGACACTGTCGCGTCGTACGCGGCCGCCAGTAGCGCATTGCGATCAGGGTAGTAGCGGTAGATCGTGCCGACCGCGACGCCGCACAGCGAGGCGATGCGGGTCGTGGTCACCGCCTCGCAGCCCTCGGTTTCGGCAAGTCTCTCGACAGCGGTCAGAAGTTGTGCCTGGGTCTTGCGTGCCCGGTTTTGGACAGGTTCGAGAATCGATGTTGTTGACATGAAAGTGAAGAAGATTCATTTTTGACGTGCTTTCGCTACAATCACTCAAATCCAGTCGGGAGGAAACCCTTGAAAACCGAGCGGACTGCACTTTTGATCGCTGCCGTTACGGCATTTTTCATCAGTGGTGCGGCCAACGCGGCCGATGTGAGAGTGACGCCGGAAGATGGCGCCGAGGCACTTATCGAGGCGCTGATCCTGGCAGAGGAAGGCGATACGATTGCGCTTGGTGTCGGGCGTTTCGAACTCGATGACGGCCTGTCGCTGGACGCCGACGGAGTTGTCCTGCGCGGTGCGGGCGCCGATGCGACGATCTTGTCGTTCAAGGGCCAAGCCGGCGGCGGCGAGGGGCTTCTCGTGACATCCGACCGTGTGGTGCTGGAGGATTTCGCCGTCGAGGACACCAAGGGCGATGGCATCAAGGCGAAGGGCAGCGACGAGATCACGTTTCGCGATCTACGGGTTGAATGGACCAATGGTCCCGACCCAGAAAATGGCGCCTATGGTATTTACCCGGTTTCTTCCCGCAATGTGCTGGTGGAAGGTGTGACGGTGCGCGGTGCGTCGGATGCCGGTATCTATGTGGGGCAGAGCCAGAATATCATCGTTCGCGGCAGCCGTGCCGAATTCAACGTCGCCGGGATCGAGATCGAGAATTCGTTTCGCGCCGACGTTTACGGCAATGTCGCCACCCGCAATACCGGCGGTATTCTGATTTTCGACCTGCCGAACCTGCCGCAGCAGGGCGGCCATGATATCCGCGTCTTCGACAATGACGTGTTCGACAACGATACAGCGAATTTCGCGCCCGAGGGCAACATTGTCGGCATCGTGCCGCGCGGCATGGGCATCATGGTGATGGCCAACCGCAATGTGCATGTCTTCGGCAACCGCCTTGCCGGCAATGCGACGACGCATGTTTTGGTGGCGGCGTACCCAAACGCGTATGAAGATGAAGACTACATGTTCGTGCCGCGCGGGGTCTATATCCACTCCAACGCGTATGGCGAGGGCGGTGGCGACCCGACCGGAGAGGTCGGCGAGCTGATCGCGGGCTTGACCGGCAAGCCGGTGCCCGACATCGTGTGGGACGGGGTGACGCGCATTCCCGAATGGCTGTCCTGGACGGCGCGCGAAAACCGTATCTTCATCGACGAGGCCGCCGACACGACCTTCGCCAATCTGCGGATGATCACGCAACTGGTCCTGCCGTTCGACGTATCGCCCTACCGCAATATCAGCACCCACCGCGGCGCGCTGGACGAACCGGCGCCTGTCGTGCTGCCGCAGGACGAGCGCTCGTGACAAGGCCCTGGCGGGCCGTCGCGGCATTGATGGCCGTCGCGCTGGCGGCGGTTTTTGCGGGCGCGTCCGCACACGCGGTCGACGAAACCGCAATCAACGCGGCCAAGCCGCCGCGCATGCTGTCGCAGTACGGCTTTTTTACCGACCTCGCAGCGCAGGTTCCGGCCGGCCGGGTGTTGCCGTTCGAACCGTCGACGCAACTTTTCACCGATCACGCCCGCAAGATGCGTTTCGTCTATGTGCCGACAGGCGCGGCGGCGGTCTATGGCGACCGCGAGGCTTTTGCGTTTCCGGTCGGTTCGGCGCTCGTCAAGACATTCGCCTATCCGTCGGTGCCGGGCGATCCGGCATCGCCACCAAGGTTGATCGAAACCCGCGTGCTGGCGCGCCAGAGCGATGGCTGGGCGGCCTCGGCCTATGTGTGGAACGAGGAGCAGACGGACGCGAAGCTGGCACTCGCCGGCAAGACGCTCGCCCTGGTGGCGACGACGGAGGGCGGCGAGACGGTCGATGTCACCTACCGCGTACCGAACCGAAACCAGTGCAAGGGATGTCACGAGGTCGGCGGCGAGGTTGCGCCCATCGGGCCGAAAGCGCGCAACCTCAACCATGCCTTTGCCTATTCAGACGGGCCGCAAAACCAGATTGCGGGCTGGGCGGATGCGGGGATCCTGACAGCGGTTCCGACACTCGACAGTGTGCCCGCCATGCCCGACGCGTTCGATCCCGATGCACCGCTCAACGCGCGGGCCCGCGCGTGGCTGGACATCAACTGCGCGCATTGCCATCGGGCCGACGGTCCGGCCAGCAATTCGGGCTTGTTTCTTGGTTGGAATGTCGACGACCCGGTGGCGCTCGGGATCGGCAAGCGACCGGTCGCAGCCGGCCGGGCGGCGCGCGGCGGGACCTATGATATCGAGCCCGGCAATCCCGATGCCTCGATCCTGTTGTTGCGCGTGGAGAGCAGCGAGCCGGGTGTGATGATGCCGGAACTGGGGCGTTCGGTCACAGACGACCGCGCTGTCGAACTGCTGCGCGAATGGATCGCTCAGATCGACTGAGCCTGCCGACGAAATCAACCATGTTCGCAGCTGTTCGCAAATTTGCTGGCATGGCGGTGTTCCTGTTCGCAGCGGCATATATTATGACGTGACGCGAACGACGCCTCCACAACAGAGCTGCCTACGACATGACCCGCAAGTACTTTGGAACCGATGGAATCCGCGGAGCCGCCAATGCGTTTCCGATGACACCGGAAATCGCAATGAAGGTCGGGATGGCGGCCGGCGTGGCGTTCCGGCGCGGCGGCCACCGCCACCGCGCGGTGATAGGCAAGGACACGCGGCTGTCCGGCTACATGCTAGAAAACGCGATGGTGGCCGGTTTCACCGCTGCCGGCATGGACGTGTTCCTGTTGGGGCCGGTGCCGACGCCCGCCGTCGCCATGCTGACGCGCACGCTGCGCGCCGATATCGGCGTGATGATCTCGGCGTCGCACAACCCGTTCTACGACAATGGCATCAAGCTGTTCGGTCCCGATGGCTACAAGTTGTCGGACGAGATCGAGTTGAAGATCGAAAGCATGATCGACAAGGACCTGTCCGGACGGATGTCGCGATCAGAGGCGATCGGCCGCGCCCACCGCGTGGAGGGCGATCTTTACCGCTACATCGAGGTGGCCAAACGAACCTTTCCGCGCGACATGACCCTTTCGGGCATGCGCGTCGTGGTCGACTGCGCCAACGGCGCTGCCTACAAGGCCGCCCCGTCCGCGCTCTGGGAACTGGGCGCCGATGTCGTCAACATCAACAACGAGCCGAACGGGCTCAACATCAATCTCAATTGCGGTTCGACGAACCCGACCGCGCTGTCGAAGAAGGTGCACGAGGTGCGCGCCGATCTCGGTGTGGCGCTCGATGGCGATGCCGACCGCGTGCTGATCGTCGATGAGAAGGGCGTGCTGGTCGATGGCGACCAATTGATGGCGATGATCGCCGAGCAGTGGCACAAGGAAGAGCGCCTGCTTGGCGGCGGCGTTGTCGCCACGGTGATGTCGAATCTCGGATTCGAGCGTTTCCTGAATGGCAGGGGGCTCGATCTGGTGCGCACGAAGGTCGGTGACCGCTACGTGGTCGAGCACATGCGCGAGCATGGCTACAATGTCGGCGGCGAGCAGTCCGGCCATATCGTTCTCAAAGACTATTCGACGACCGGAGATGGGCTGATTTCGGCCCTTCAGGTACTGGCTTGCATCAAGGCTTCGGGCCGGCCGGCGAGCGAAGTGTGCAAGAAGTTCGAGCCGGTGCCCCAGGTGCTCAAGAACGTGCGCTTCAAGGGCGGCGCGCCGCTTGAGGACGACCACGTGCAAGAGGCCATCGAAGAGGGACGCGAACGGCTTGGCGACAGCGGCCGGGTGGTGATCAGGCCGTCCGGTACGGAACCGGTCATCCGGGTGATGGCCGAAGGCGACGACCGCGGTACGGTCGAAGCGGTGGTCGACGACATTGTCAGTGCGATTGCCGATTTGAAGACCGCGGCCTGAGCTTCCGGCGGATTCGCCTCCCGCAACGGAAGGCGCGCGCCGGTTATGGCTAATAATTACAGTAAAAAAACAGGGTTAAGCGCGTTTTAACCTTTCACCGCCAGTATCTGCCCCGACACAGCAACGTGCCTGTTTCGTTTCTCGGGCTGGTGGAAGGATTGAATGATGAGACACGCGGTGAAACTCCTTGTGTGCGGCGCAGCGATCGCCGTAATCGGGTACCAACCGGCGATGGCAGCGGACGTGATTGTCCCGCCGATTATCGAAGCTCCGGTATTCGATGTGCCCGAACATGTGCCCGCCGCAGCGTCCGGCTGGTACCTGCGCGGTGATATCGGCTATGCGTGGGGCAGTTTCCGCGGCTCCGATTACTACACCTTCTGCACCGCCGGTCCTTGTGCGCCGCTCTCCGTTGGCAGCAACACGCTTTCGGGCGACCTGAAGGGCACGCTGACCTACGGCGCCGGCGTCGGCTACAAGATCAACCACCATCTGCGCACCGACCTGACGGTCGACTGGTACGAGAGCGATTTCAACGGCACGACCAGGGGTTCCTGCGGTGTCGCGGCGGACTGCGTGTCGACCGACATCGCATCGGTTTCGGCACTGGCCCTGATGGTCAACGCCTATGTAGACCTCGGCACTTACGGCAAGTTCACGCCTTACGTCGGCGGCGGCTTCGGTGGCGCGCATCTCGATTGGGGCAACCTGTCCAACACCGCCTGTGAAGTCGGCAACCCGGCGAACTGCGATCCGGAGATCGTTCACTGGGGCCACGCCTCATGGCGCTTCGCCTATGCCCTCATGGCCGGTGTCTCGGTTGACGTGACCTGCAACCTTGCCGCCGATGTCGGCTACCGCTGGCGCCGCATCGAAGCCGGCAGCATGTTCAGCTACGCGGCCAACACCGGCCCCGGCTACGACAAGGGTATCGACACCCACGAGGTTCGCGCCGGTTTGCGCTACCAACTCGGTGGCTGCGCCGAGAAGCCGGTCGAGGTTGTCTACCAGCCCGCACCGCTTCCGGTTTACAAGTAACCACAAAGACAATTCCGACAAAGAAACCGGTCGCCTTGGCGGCCGGTTTTTTTATGCTGATCAATAATTACCCAAGTTAATTAACATGTTTAACCGGCGCTTAACTGTTGTCCTTAATAGTGCGTGAAGAAGGCGTACCCGCGGTGCTTCGCCGCCCGGTCCCGGACAAAGTGAGAAAGTCGAGCCATGACGTACATGCTGAAACGGATACGCGCGATCGGTCTGGTCACGGCATGCCTTGCCGGCAGCGCGGCGATGGCGGCCGATGTCGACGGCGGTATCTTCACCGACGACGCCAATTTCGCCCGGCCGGCCGAACTCGGATCGGGCTGGTACATACGCGGCGATATCGGGATCAATTTCGATGGCCATCACGATGTCAGCATCAGCGGCAATCCGGTGGAGTCGACTTACCTTGACAACAATTTCACCGACAAGACGCATTTCTCGATCGGTGCGGGCTACCGGTTCAACGGTTTCCTGCGCATGGATGCCGGTCTCGGACGGCTTGCCGGCACCGACTACTCGTCGTCGCAGCTGATGTATGAGGATGGAACCGAGCCGCTCGGTACGCCGGCTGAACTAATCGTTCTGCCGGGAGACCCGAACCCGTGTAACGGGTGGGGGACATTCATCGATACGGTGACGGACGTCGAATACATCGACGACGACTTCATCACCAACTGTATCAACAAGGACACGGTCGAATACGACGTGACCTACGGCATGGTGAACGCCTATGCCGATCTCGGCAATTTCTACGGTTTCATGCCGTTCGTTGGCGCGGGCATCGGCGTCGGCCGCGTTTCCTGGCGCGAGGAGCTCGACTCGGTGGAGTGCGTACCGCAATCGGAGGATGTACGGGTCGAAGGCTGCCGCGCCTATGGCGTCGCCGACCAGCCGGCGGCGAACCAGCCCTACACCCAGCCTGGCACGGTCAGCAACGGCGTCGATTACCGTCTCGGCTGGGCGGTGACCGCGGGCCTTGCCTATGAAGTGACCGAAGCCGTGGTGGTCGAGGCGGCCTATCGCTACATGAACTTCGGCGGTCCGTCGCTGTCGTCGTCGGCCACGACGGGATCGTCGCTTTCGGCAACCGGCTATGGAACACACCAGGTCAATCTCGGCATGCGCTACAACATCTGGTAGGGTTGGCGACACACGAACGCTCCGGGGCCGCTGATGCGGCCCTTTTTCGTTAGTGATGTCGCTGATGCGATTTTGGCGCGATGCGACCGAAAACTGTCTTGACCGCGACACGTCCAGCCAGTACTGCCCGACGTGGGACACCTCTCCCCAACGAGAGGCTACTATCTGGAAGGGTAGACTATGACTGTGAACATCCCCACGCCGGACGTGCGTCCGGCCAATCCCCGTTTTTCATCCGGCCCCTGCTCGAAACGCCCGAATTGGGCGATCGGCAATATCGATACGTCGACGCTCGGGCGCTCCCACCGATCCAAGCCCGGCAAGGCGTTGCTGGCGAACGCCATCGCGCTGACGCGTGCGTTGTTGCGCGTTCCCGACACGCACCGCATTGGCATCGTGCCGGCATCCGACACCGGCGCTGTCGAAATGGCGCTTTGGTCGTTGCTCGGCGCCCGTGGCGTCGACATGGTGGCCTGGGAGTCCTTCGGCTCCGGCTGGGTGACCGATGTCGTCAAGCAGCTCAAGCTTGAGGATGTGCGCCGGATCGAGGCCGCCTACGGCGCGCTGCCCGATCTCTCGACAATCGATTTCAGCCGCGATGTCGTGTTCACCTGGAACGGCACGACCTCGGGCGTGCGCGTGCCGAACGGCGATTTCATCCCCGCCGACCGCGGAGGGCTGACGATCTGCGACGCGACCTCGGCGGCGTTTGCCCAGAACCTCGACTTCGACAAGCTCGATGTCACGACCTTCTCCTGGCAGAAGGTGCTGGGCGGCGAGGGCGGCCACGGCGTGATCATCCTGTCGCCGCGCGCCGTCGAGCGGCTCGAGACTTATTCGCCGGCCTGGCCGTTGCCGAAGATCTTCCGCATGACCAAGGGCGGCAAGCTGATCGAGGGCATCTTCAAGGGCGAGACGATCAACACCCCGTCGATGCTGTGCGTCGCCGACTATGTCGACGCGCTGAACTGGGCCAAGTCGATTGGCGGCCTCGATGCGCTGATGGCGCGCGCCGACGCCAACTTCGCGGCGATCCAGACCCATGTCGACGCCAGCGGCTGGCTGGAGAACCTGGCCACCGATCCGGTGTCGCGGTCCAACACGTCCGTTTGTCTGAAGATCGTCGATGCTGAGATCGCTGCTTTGCCGTCCGACGAGCAGGCGGCGTTTGCAAAGTCAATCGTGGCGCTGCTCGACGGCGCCGAGGTGGCGCTCGATATCGGTGCCTATCGCGATGCACCGTCCGGCTTGCGGATTTGGGCCGGCGCGACGGTGGAGACCTCCGATCTGGAGGCGCTCATGCCGTGGCTCGACTGGGCATTCGCGACCGCGAAATCGGCACTGAAACCGGCCGCCTGAACTTCCTGCGGGAGGCCGCCGGCCGCCCTTTTATCCGATCATTCAATTCCAGCGAGGGAGGCCTTCATGGCACCGCGTGTACTCGTATCAGACAAGCTTTCCGAAACCGCCGTACAGATCTTTCGCGATCGCGGCATCGATGTCGATTTCCTGCCGGAGGCCGGCAAGGACAAGGACAAGATGCTGGAGATCATCAGCCAGTATGACGGTCTTGCGATCCGATCGGCGACCAAGGTCACCGAGAAGCTGATCGGCGCAGCCGACAAGCTGAAGGTGGTCGGCCGGGCCGGCATCGGCGTCGACAATGTGGACATTCCGGCGGCGTCGCGGCGCGGCATCATCGTGATGAACACGCCGTTCGGCAACTCGATCACCACGGCGGAACACGCGATTGCGATGCTGTTCGCGGTCGCCCGGCAACTGCCCGAAGCGCATGCCTCGACCAGCGCCGGCAAGTGGGAAAAGTCGAAATTCATGGGCGTCGAGATCACCGGCAAGACGCTTGGCCTGATCGGCTGCGGCAATATCGGGTCGATTGTCGCCGCGCGCGCCGTCGGGCTCAGGATGCACGTGATCGCCTTCGATCCGTTCCTGTCGGAGGAGCGCGCCGTCGAACTGGGCATCGAGAAGGTCGAACTCGACGCCCTGTTCGCACGCGCCGATTTCATCACGCTGCACACGCCGCTGACCGACAAGACCCGCAACATCATCGACGCGGCGGCGATCGCCAAGATGAAGGACGGGGTGCGGATCGTGAACTGCGCCCGCGGCGGCCTGATCGTCGAGGCCGATCTCGTCGAAGCGCTGAAAAGCGGCAAGGTGGCAGGCGCGGGCATCGACGTGTTCGAGGTCGAGCCGGCGGTCAAGAACGAACTGTTCCATCTGCCGAATGTGGTGTGCACGCCGCATCTGGGCGCGTCGACCACCGAAGCGCAGGAAAACGTGGCGCTGCACATCGCCGAGCAGATGTCGGACTATCTGTTGAAGGGCGCGGTTTCCAACGCCATCAACATGCCGTCGATCACCGCCGAGGAGGCGCCGCGGCTGAAGCCCTTCGTCAAGCTTGCGGAGGTGCTTGGCGCGTTTGTCGGCCAGGTGACGGAAAGCGCCATCAAGGAAGTCGAGATCCTCTATGACGGCTCGACGGCGGAGATGAACACGCGGGCGCTGACCAGCGCGGCGCTGGCCGGCCTGATCCGCCCGGTGGTCGCCGATGTCAACATGGTGTCGGCGCCGGTGATGGTGAAGGAACGCGGAATCATCGTCTCGGAGGTCAAGCGCGACAAGTCGGGCGTCTTCGACGGCTATATCAAGCTGACGGTGACGACGGCCAACCAGACCCGTTCGGTGGCCGGGACCGTGTTCTCCGACCACAAGCCGCGCTTCATCCAGATCAAGGGCATCAACCTGGATGCCGAGATCGGCCAGCACATGGTCTACACGACCAACAATGACGCGCCGGGCATCATCGGCATTCTCGGCACCACCTTCGGCAAGCACGGCGTCAACATCGCCAACTTCCAGCTCGGCCGCAACCGGCCCGGCGGCGACGCCATCGCGCTGCTCTATGTCGACGAAGCGGTGCGCGAAGAGGTGCTCGACGAGGTGCGCAACTTCCCGGAAATCCTGTCGGCGAAGTCGCTCGTGTTCGACGTGGCGTGAACCGGCAGCCGGCGCCGGTGCAACCGGGAGCCTGAAATCGTGAACGGCGCCGGCTTCGGCCGGCGGCGTTTTTGTGCTATGATCCCGTCAAATCCGGTGGTTGCCCGGACGCGCCTCACTGATGGGCAGGTTCTTGACCTTATCGCGCGGTCCGACGTCAACCGCCGGATTTTTGTCTGGCGGTCGGTTTTCCCGTTTGCGGCTAGACGGGCTTGTCTCTTGCCGGATTGCGCTCGGCCATCCAGATCCCGCCGATCACCAGCACCAGCGCCATCGCGTGGAAGGTTTGGAAACGCTCGCCGAGAATGGCGATGGCCAGCAACGCGCCGAAGACCGGTACGCCGTTGATGAACAGGCCGGCGCGGTTGCCGCCGATCATCTCGACGCCGCGCATGTAGAAGACCTGGGCGAGAATGGCCGGGAAGATCGCCGTGTAGCCGGCGACCGCCAGGCCGCGCATGTCCGGCCGGATGCCGTTGCCCGACATCTGTTCCCAGATCGCGAAGGGCAGCGAAGTGACCATGGCCGAAAACGCCATGACCGACATCAGCGATTTCCAGTCGATCGCAGGCTTGTAGCGGAGCGCCACCGTGTAGCCGGAATAAAGCAGTACGGCGAAGATCATCAGCGCATCGCCGCGATTGATGTCGAGTGTCGCCAATCGCGCCAGATTGCCGTTGGAGGCGACGAGCGCCACGCCGACGACCGACAGGCAGAAGCCAAGAATCTGCGAGAGACTGACGCGCATCCCAAAAAGGGCAAAATTGGCCAGGAAAATAAACATCGGCATGGCCGACTGCTCGATCGCGACGTTGATCGCCGATGTGTATTTGAGTGCGGTGTAGAGAGTGATGTTGAACAGCGCGAAGCCGAAGATCCCATATGCCAGCAACAACGGCACATGGTTGCGCACCGCAGACCAGTCGCGCCGCAGTTGCGGCCAGCCGAACGCCGCCATGATCAAGAAGGCGGCAAACCAGCGCGCGAATGTCAGCGTCATCGGCGAGATGTGGCCGACGGCCAGCTTGCCCGCGATCGCATTGCCGCCCCAGAACAGGGCGGTAAACAACAGGAGCGCATAAGCGATGCGATCAGAACCTTTAGCAGGCATGAGGCGATCCGTTTCGGCGGCGAAGCGTCCTGCTAAACGATCGGACCGGCGCGGTAAACCGCCTGCGTTGCCTGCAACCGCCGGTTTTTGCCCCGGCAGCTATCGCACTTTGACGACGCTGCGTCTAAAAGGCTGCGGGTTTAACACGATGAGGATGAAAGCGGGCACATGTCCAATGTAGTTGTAATCGGTAGCCAATGGGGCGACGAAGGCAAAGGCAAGATTGTCGACTGGCTTTCCGAGCGGGCCGATGTGGTGGTGCGATTCCAGGGCGGGCACAATGCCGGTCACACGCTGGTCATCGACGGTGTCAGCTACAAGCTTTCGCTTCTTCCGTCCGGTGTCGTACGCGAGGGCAAGCTTTCGATCATCGGCAACGGGGTGGTGTTCGACCCGCATGCCTTTGTCGCGGAGGTTCGCCGGCTTGGCGAGCAGGGCGTCGCCATCGGCCCGGAACGGCTGCGGATCGCCGAAAACACGTCGTTGATCCTATCGCTGCACCGAGAGCTCGACGGCATCCGCGAGGATGCGGCTTCGAACTCGGGAACCAAGATCGGCACCACGCGGCGCGGCATCGGCCCTGCCTATGAGGACAAGGTGGGCCGGCGGGCGATCCGCGTCATGGATCTCGCCAATATGGAAACATTGCCGGCCAAGGTCGACCGCATGCTGACACATCACAACGCGCTTCGGCGCGGCCTCGGCCAGCCGGAAGTGTCGCATGAGACCATCATGGAGGAATTGCGCTCGATCGCCGGCGACATCCTTCCCTATATCGACCGCGTCTGGAAAGTTCTGGACGATCACCGCCGACGCGGCGCGCGCATCCTGTTCGAAGGCGCGCAGGGCACTCTGTTGGATATCGATCACGGCACCTACCCGTTCGTGACCTCTTCCAACACAGTGTCGGGACAGGCCGCGACCGGGTCAGGGCTCGGACCCGGCAGCGTCGAATACGTGCTTGGCATCACCAAGGCCTATACGACGAGGGTCGGCGAAGGGCCGTTTCCCACCGAACAGCAAAACGAGATCGGCCAGTTCCTTGGCGAGCGCGGGCATGAATTCGGCACGGTGACCGGAAGGCAGCGCCGCTGCGGCTGGTTCGACGCCGTACTGGTGCGCCAGGCGGTCGCGATCAACGGTATTACCGGCATCGCGCTTACGAAACTGGACGTGCTGGACGGTCTCGAAGAGATCAAGGTGTGTGTCGGTTACATGCTCGATGGGCGCAAGATCGACTACTTTCCCGCGAGTCAGGGCGCACAAGCGCGGGTTGAACCCATCTACGAAACGGTCGAGGGCTGGAAGGCGACGACAGCCGGTGCGCGAACCTGGAACGACTTGCCGGCTCAGGCCGTTAAATATGTCCGTCACATCGAAGAACTGATCGGCGCGCCGGTTGCATTGTTGTCCACCAGTCCAGAGCGGGACGACACGATACTTGTGACCGATCCCTTTCAAGACTAGTTTAACGCGAATCCCGACTCACAACGGATTGATAACATGGCAGATTTTTCGGCCGTCCTGCGAAAGACCCTGGAAGGGATGGCGAACCCGACACCGGAGATGCGGGCCAAGGTCTATGAACGTGCCCGTGCGACAATCCGGCGCCAGATTGAGGCCATGCCGTCGCCGCCGCCCCAGGCGGCCATCGATCGACAGTTCGAGAAGCTGGATGCCGCCATTGCCGAAATCGAGACGGGTTTCGACGTCGAGGCATTCGAGCCGGATGTCGACGATCTCGACGCATTGTTCAACGAGCCTGCAATCAGCGCACCCACGCAGCAGCCGCAACGCGCGCAGGCGCGGCGAGAGGACCCGCTCGAAGCATTCCTGACGGACCAGCGGCCAGGCGCGGAAGCGGCGGCAGGGCATGCACCCGGTCCGGCTGCGGAACCGGCGGTCGACCATATCCACATGGATGGCGGCGATATTCCGAGACCGGAAGGTTCGCTGCTGCAACGGAGCAGCGGGCTGATCGTCCCGGCAGCGATCGTGGCCGGCGTACTCGTCGTGATCGTGCTCGCAGTGATGTTCGGCGGGTCAACCGTTGCTGCTCTGTTCGGCGGAGGGGAGCGGGCAGTTACGCAAACGAATTCCGACGGTATTCCGGTGCGCACAGTCCCCAGCACCACAGTGACGCCCGATGACACGGTGACCGCGCCGCAAGACACCGCGGATGCGAATGCCGGCGCCGACGGTACCGACGATACGACGAAGTTCACGCAGCGTCTGACGGAGGACGGCGTCGAGATCGACGCTGGGCCTGCCAGTGGCGCTGACCGTGCCGGCGAGGGTACGACGGTCGCCGGACAGACCGCCGACGATACCGGTAGCCAGCCGGCTGCGGGCGGCACCACCGACGCAGGCGGGCAAGAGGCGGCGGGACCCGACAGCGCGCTTCCCGTGGGCCAGCGCGCGATCTTCTATCAGGAACGCACAGGTTCGCAGGCCGGTACCGCGCAGGCAGGTGCGACCGTCTGGTCGATCGTGCAGGAATCTCCCGGCGGCGACGCACCGCTCGAACCGGCGATCCGCGCCGAAGCAAACGTTCCCGAATTGGGCCTGACCCTGGAACTGACGATCCGGCGCAACACGGACACGACATTCCCGGCCAGCCACATGATCGAGCTGTTCTTCCGGGTGCCCGAAACGTTCGAAGGGCGCGGGATCGCCGACGTCCAGCGCATCACCTACAAGTCGACCGAGCAGGATCCGGGCAATGCGCTGATCGGTGTCGCGGCGCCGATCGACACGAACATCTTCCTGATTGCGCTGACAGACGCCGAAACGGCGATCGAGACCAATCTCAATCTGATGCAGCAGCAGGAGTGGATCGATATCCCGATGCAGTATGTCAGCGGCCGCCGCGCCCTGATCACGCTGGAGAAGGGTATTCCGGGCAAGCAGGTGTTCGATCAGGTTATCGAGGCGTGGCGCCTGGCCGCCGCCGGCCAGTAAAGCTTCTTCATCGCAGCAAAAAAGCCGGGTCGACCGACCCGGCTTTGTTTCACGGTTGACCGAAAGCTTAACAGCGCCGGTCAGATAGCAGTTTCGCTGCCGCGCAAGGCCTTGGCCTTTTCGATCGCGGCGGCCTTGACCGCCTGCTGAACCTTCTCGAACGCGCGAACCTCGATCTGGCGAACGCGTTCGCGGGAAATGTCGAACTCTCCGGACAGCTCTTCGAGCGTCAGAGGATCTTCCGACAGGCGGCGCGCCTTGAAGATGCGTTTCTCGCGGTCGTTCAGGACATCCATCGCGTCATGCAGAAGGGCGCTGCGCTGTTCGCGCTCGTCCTCATCGATCAGCATCTTCTCCTGGCTGTCGCTTTCGTCGACGAGCCAATCCTGCCACTGACCGTTCTCGCCGTCCGTTGCCCGGATCGGGGCGTTGAGCGAGGCATCGCCAGCCATGCGCTGGTTCATCGACACGACTTCGTCCTCGGAAACCTGGAGTTCGGTCGCGATCTTCTTGACCTGATCGGGATTGAGGTCGCTGTCGCCCAGCGCCTGGATCTTGTTCTTGGCCTTGCGCAGGTTGAAGAACAGACGTTTCTGGTTAGCGGTGGTGCCCATCTTCACGAGGCTCCACGAACGCAGGATGTATTCCTGAATCGAGGCCTTGATCCACCACATCGCGTAGGTCGCGAGGCGGAAGCCGCGCTCGGGCTCGAACCGCTTGACAGCTTGCATCAGGCCGACATTGCCTTCGGAGATCACTTCGCCGATTGGCAAACCATAGCCCCGGTATCCCATTGCGATCTTGGCAACGAGGCGAAGATGGCTGGTTACGAGCTGGTGCGCGGCGTCCGGATCGTCGTGCTCCCGATAGCGCTTCGCGAGCATGTATTCTTGCTGCGGCTGGAGCATGGGAAAGCGGCGGATTTCCTCGAGATATCGCGTGAGGCCGCCTTCGCCGCCATAAAGGCTGGGCAGATTAGTCTGGGCCATAAGTCAGCACCCTTTCATCGATGTTACGGTCCCGCATGATTGCGGCGAACCATTGACGCTTCCGTCGCATTCGACCGGACGCCAATGCGCCGCATGCCGTAAAAAAACGGCGAATTGGCGCATTTTGCAGATAGGAATTGCCGGCGCTCGGTTCAAGCCCTGTTACAAATCGTCACGCAAGCCTGAAACCAGCGTTGCCATGTCATCCGGCAGCGCGGTTTCGAAACGCATCACCTCGCCGCTGGACGGATGAACGAAGGCGAGACTGGCGGCATGCAGTGCCTGTCGCCCGAGTGCCGCGAAACGTCCGCGCAACGGTTCTTCCATTGTATTGACCTTTGTGGCGAAACTTTTGCCGTAGTCGCGATCGCCAATCAGCGGGTGCCCGATATGCGCCATGTGAACCCGGATCTGGTGTGTGCGGCCGGTCTCAAGGATGCACTCGACCAGACTTGCCAGCGCGTTTCCAGAGGCATGATCTCCGAACTGCTCGGCGACCCGGAAATGGGTGACGGCATGGCGCGCATCCGGCTGTGACGGCGAAACAACCGCCTGTTTGAGCCGGTCGCGCGGCGAACGGCCCAGATGCGTCTCGATCGTGCCGGCCATGCGGCTTGGCACCCCCCAGACGAGCGCCAGATAGCTGCGGCGCATCGGCGTCGTGCGCCCGTGATCGGCAAACTGGGCGCTCAGGGCCTGATGGGCGCGGTCGTTCTTGGCGACCACCATGACGCCGGAAGTATCCTTGTCGAGCCTGTGAACGATGCCTGGCCGGCGGACGCCGCCGATGCCCGACAAGCTGTCGCCGCAGTGATGGAGAAGCGCATTGACCAACGTGCCGGACGGGTTCCCCGGGCCGGGGTGGACCACCAGTCCGGCGGGCTTGTCGATCACGACGACATCGGTGTCCTCGTACAGGATCGTCAGCGGGATTGCCTGCGGCTCCGGCTCGGCGGGCTCCGGCTCGGGCAACTCGACGGTAATGACGTCGCCAAGCCTCAACTTGCGCTTGGTCTCGGTCACAGCGATCCCGTTGAGGCAGACCTGGCCGTTCCCGATCAGTTGCTTCAGCCGGCTGCGTGACAATGTTCCGGCGAGCCGCAGCGCCAGCCACTGGTCGAGCCGCATCCCCGCTGCGTCGGAACCGGCGGTCAGGACTTCCATTTCCGTCCCGGCTTCGTTATGGCCGTCTGCCATGACATGCACCAACCGCTCTCATCATTACCGGCGCCCCTGACATGCCGACCTCTTTCGACGATCCGGAACATGAAACGCCACTCGACCCGGCCATGGAGCGGGTGCGCCGCCGTCTGGCGCGGCTGATGGTGGTCTCGATCGGCATCATGCTGGTGGGCCTTATGGCGGTGCTGGGTGCCGTTGTCTACCGAGCCTCGGGTGGCGGTGCGTCGGAGACGGTCGCAAACGCCGTCATCGACCTGCCGGAAGGTTTCGATGTGCGCGATACCGCGGTGTCTGCCGAGCGGATTCTTTTCTTCGGTCAACTGCCCGGAAATGGCGAGCGGCTGCTGGTATTCGATCTTCGCACAGGACGCCTGATCGCAGAGCATTCCATTAGGTAAGATTACGTTTAGGGCAGCCGCGACGGGCTGTGCGAAAAAAAGGCAATCCGGCTCTTTACAAGTCCGATCACAAGAGCTTTGTTGCGCGAAAGCGTTTCTCTTGGCGCAGAAGCGCGCGGGGCAATACAGGGATACGGAATGGCCGATACGCACGGCGCGGCTGTGCGCTATGACAGCGTGCAAAAGAGTTATGACGGCGAGATGCTTGTCGTAAAAAACCTCAATCTGGACATCGCGCCGGGCGAATTCCTGACGATGCTCGGACCGTCGGGATCGGGCAAAACCACGTGCTTGATGATGCTCGCCGGTTTCGAACCGGCGACGCATGGCGAGATTTATCTCGACAACCGGCCGATCAACAATGTGCCGCCGCACAAGCGCGGCATCGGCATGGTTTTCCAGAACTACGCCTTGTTCCCGCACATGACTGTGGCCGAAAACCTGGCGTTTCCGCTGCAGGTCCGCGGCATGAGCAAGGCCGACCAGGAAACGCGGATCAAGCGCGCGCTTGAGATGGTCGAGCTGGGCAGTTTCGGCAGCCGCCGACCGGCACAACTGTCCGGCGGCCAGCAACAGCGCGTAGCGGTGGCGCGCGCGCTGGTGTTCGACCCGGAACTGGTGCTGATGGACGAGCCGCTGGGCGCGCTGGACAAGCAGCTGCGCGAGCAGATGCAGTACGAGATCAAGCACATCCACGAAAACCTCGGCGTGACCGTGGTCTATGTGACGCACGACCAGACCGAGGCGCTGACGATGTCGGACCGGGTTGCGGTCTTCAACGACGGCATCATCCAGCAGCTGTCGACGCCGGACGTGCTCTATGAAGCACCGCAGAATTCCTTCGTCGCGCAGTTCATCGGCGAGAACAACAAGCTGAACGGCCTTGTCACGGCAGTCGATGACGGAGCCTGCGCCGTGGAGGTGAGCGGCGGCGTCAAACTGAAGGCCGATCCGGTCAACATCGCCGGGGTGGGAACCAACACCACGCTGTCGCTGCGCCCGGAGCGAGTCGAACTGCAGCCGGCGGACGAAATGGACAACATGGTCGACGGGCGGGTCGAAGAACTGATCTATCTCGGCGACCACATCCGCGTGCGCATGAATGTCGCGGGCAATGACGAGTTCATCGTCAAGGTGCGCAACCGCGGCGAACGCAACAAGCTCGCCGAAGGCGAGACGGTGCGGATCGGCTGGGCGGCCTCGGACTGCAAGGCACTGGATGCCGTTGCCTGATTTATGGGAATTGTCCGGCGCTGCGGTGCGGCGGATAAAACCGGTTGTGGCGGGACGGCTGTCCTGTCCGACCTGAAGCAAGGGAGAAAGCAATGAAACTGAAGACACTCATGCTGGCGACTGCCGCATCCGTGGCGTTTGCCGGACCGGTCGTTTCCGACGATCTGCCGGCGTGCGACAACTGCGCCGACGAACTGACGGTCGTTTCCTGGGGCGGCGCCTACCAGAATTCGCAGATCAAGGCCTATTCGGAGCCCTATGCGGAGAAGACCGGCGTCAAGTTCATCTGGGACGAATCGTCGAACGAGGCTGTCGCCAAACTGCGCGCCATGAACGAAGCCGGCAACATCACGTGGGATCTCGTCGACGTCGAGGGCCCGGATGCCGTGCGCCTGTGCGACGAAGGCCTCGCCGCTGAAGTCGACATCAACACCATGGCGCCGGGCGATGACGGCTCGAGCCCGGCCGACGACTTCGGCTCGTCGCTGGTCTCGGAGTGCTTCATTCCGCAGATCGTGTTCTCCACGACCTTCGGCTACCGCACCAATGTCGACGCATGGGGCGGCGCAACGCCGTCTTCGCTGTGCGACATCTTCGACACCGAGAAGTTCCCGGGCAAGCGCGCGCTTGAAAAACGCCCGAAGAAAAACATCGAATGGGCGCTCGTCTGCGACGGCGTTGCAATGGGCGATCTCTATGACGTCATGGAGACCGACGAAGGTATCGACCGCGCACTTGCCAAGCTCGGCTCCATCAAGGACGACGTGATCTGGTGGTCGGCGGGCGCCGATACGCCGCAGCTTCTCGCCGACGGCGAAATCGTCATGGGTTCGACCTATAACGGCCGCCTGTTCTCGGTGATCGAAGAGCAGAAGCAGCCAGTCGCCATGCTGTGGGATTACCAGGTCTTCGACTTCGATGGCTGGATCATCCCGGAAGGTCTGCCGGAAGACCGCCTGAACCGCGTCATGCACTTCCTGCACTTCGCGACCGACACGCAGCGCCTTGCTGACCAGGCCAAGTACATCTCGTACGGCCCGGCCCGCGCTTCCTCGGCGCCACTCGTCGGCAAGCACGCCGAACTCGGCATCGACATGGGTCCGCACATGCCGACCGACCCGGCCAACATGGGCAACATCATCGTCAACAACATCGAATGGTGGTCCTCTTACGCCGACGACGTCGACGCCAAGTTCCAGGCTTGGCTGGCGAAGTAATCTTCTGACCAACGGCGCGGCGGGCAGCCGCCGCGCCGACCTATTACCGGCAGCGACCCGCAATGACCGACACCATCACCGGAATGCAGACACCGCCCGCAGACGGCGTCATGCGCGCCGCCGACGGCACGCCGCTGAAGCAATCGTTGGCGCGAGCGTTGCGGCGCGAGAAGTTTCGCAGTTTCATGCTGGTGTTGCCGCTGCTTGCATTCATCGTGGTGACCTTCATCGCGCCGATTACCGACATGCTGTTCCGTTCGGTGGAAAACAGCATCGTCCAGGAGACCATCCCGCTTACCGTCGAGGCGCTGCGCGACTGGGACCCGAGTTCGGGCGAGTTGCCGGATGAAAGCGTCTACACCGCGTTCCACACCGATTTCGTCACCGCGTTCAAGAACAAGCGCCACACGCGGCTCGGCCTCAGGCTGAACTATGACGAACCGGGCATGGCCGGGCTGTTCCGCAAGTCCGGGCGCGCGTCGACGCGCATGGAAGCGCCCTACAAGGAAGCGTTCATCGAGTTCGATGAGGACTGGGGCGACGTTCAGACCTGGGCTGTCATCAAGCGCGCGTCGCCGCAGTTTACCGACGGCTACTTCCTCGCCGCCGTAGACGCGCACCGCACCAATGAAGGTGTCGAAATGCTGCCGGAGAAGGAGCGGATCTATCTGTTCCTGTTCGGGCGCACAATGTATCTGTCGATCGTCATCACCGTCGCCTGCCTGGTGCTCGGCTTTCCGGTCGCCTATCTGCTGGCCAATCTGCCGATGCGGACATCGAACCTGTTGATGATCCTGGTCTTGCTGCCCTTCTGGACATCGCTTCTGGTGCGCACCGCGTCTTGGAAGGTGTTGTTGCAGCAACAGGGCGTGGTCAACGACGTTCTGGT
Source organism: Oricola sp. (assembly GCF_965230365.1). GTDB lineage: Bacteria > Pseudomonadota > Alphaproteobacteria > Rhizobiales > Rhizobiaceae > Oricola. Next base: position 1,289,012 of record NZ_OZ246003.1, read on the forward strand.
GTGGTTGCGGCTGATCGACGATGCCGGCCGGCTGATCCTGATCAACAACCAAACCGGCACGATCATCGCGATGACGCATATCCTGCTGCCATTCATGATCCTGCCGCTCTATTCGGTGATGTCGACCATCTCGCCCTCCTATGTGCGTGCCGCCAAGAGCCTCGGCGCCAATGACTGGACGGCGTTCTGGCGCGTCTATTTCCCGCAGACGGTGCCCGGTATCGGCGCGGGCGCGATCCTCGTGTTCATTCTGGCGATCGGCTATTACATCACGCCGGAACTGGTGGGCGGCACGAGCGGCATCTTCATCTCCAACCGGATTGCCTATCATATCTCGTCATCGCTGAACTGGGGACTGGCTGCCGCACTCGGCGCGATCCTCCTCGTGCTGGTGCTGCTGTTGTTCTACGTCTACGACAAGATTGTCGGCATCGATAACGTGAAGCTGGGTTAGAACAGATGTCCGCGCTCCCTCCCTATTCGACGAAGCTGCAGATCGCCTGGTTCTACACGTTTCGCTTCATCTGCGGGCTGATCTTCTTTTTCCTGATTTTCCCGATCCTGGTGATCGTGCCGCTGTCGTTCAACTCGCAAGACTTCTTTACCTTCACGCCGGAGATGCTGGCGTTCGATCCGGCCGGTTTCTCGCTGAAGCACTACGAGAACTTCTTCACCAACAGCGACTGGCAGCTGGCGTTGCGCAATTCGTTCATTATCGCGCCGTTTGCGACGATAATCGCCGTATCGCTGGGAACGCTCGCAGCGATCGGACTGTCGCAAAGCCATGTGCCGTTCAGGTCCGTGATCATGGCGATCCTGATTTCGCCGATGATCGTGCCGCTGATCATCTCGGCAACCGGGATGTTTTTCTTCTATTCGTCGGTCGGCAATTTCCTGATCAACGATGTCGGCGTGAACCAGACATTCGTGAACTACGTCAAGGTGATCCTCGGCCACGCGGCGCTTGGTACACCTTTCGTGATCATCACAGTGACCGCGACGCTGGTCGGTTTTGACCGGTCGCTGACCCGCGCGGCGGCGTCGATGGGCTCAGATCCAACGCGCACCTTCTTCAAGGTGCAGATGCCGCTGATTCTGCCGGGTGTGATTTCGGGCGGATTGTTTGCTTTCATCACCTCGTTCGACGAGGTGGTCGTGGTGCTGTTTCTTGCCTCCGCACAACAGAAGACGCTGCCCTGGCAGATGTTCACGGGGCTTAGAGAACAGATATCGCCGACGATCCTCGCCGTTGCGACGTTGATGGTGGCGATCTCCATCGTCCTGCTGGCGACGTTGGAAATCCTGCGCCGGCGTTCGGAACGGCTGCGTGGGATGACGCCGGGCTAAACAGCGCCTGTGCCTGACATTTCGGGGCCGGTACCGTGCCATTCAGTACATTTCATGACGTCCCTGCACCGGGCTGTGTCGCTGGCAGTTGGCGATGATGCGCCGCTGCTGCTAGACTTGGTCATGCCGGCTGCGTTTCCGGCGAGGCCAACGTTCGCGGCAATAGCGCCGCGGGCCATCAGGCCCAACGACGCGATTATCAGACATGAAGGATAGAGACAGCACCGAAGACATGCTGCATGTCTTCCAGTGGAAGAATGGTGACAAGGAATGGTCACCGTTTTCAGATCGGGAAATGGACCGCAGGCAGAATGCCATGCGCGGCCATATGGCGGCGGAGGAAATCGACGCCGCGATTTTCACCTCCTATCACGGCATCTGCTACTATTCCGGCTTCCTCTACTGCTATTTCGGCCGGAAATATGCGTTTGTCCTGATCGGGGACAGCGCGACGACCGTGACCGCCGGCATCGATGGCAGCCAGCCCTGGCGGCGGACGCATGGCGACAATGTCATCTACTCCGACTGGCGGCGCGACAACTTCTTCACCGCGCTGAAGACGCTGGTACCGCAGAGTGCGCGACGCGTCGGTATCGAGTTCGACCACGTGTCGCTCGACTACCGGCGGTTGCTCGGCGAGGCCTTTCCGAATGTCGAGTTCGTCGACATCGCGGATGCCTCGATGTGGATGCGCACGATCAAGTCCGCCGAAGAGCAGGCGCTGATCCGCGAGGGAACGCGGGTCTGCAATATCGGCGCGCGCGCCGTCATGGAGGCGGTGCGCGAAGGCGTGCCGGAATACGAGGTGGCGCTCGCCTCGACCCAGGCCATGGTGCGGGCGATTGGCGAGAGCTTTCCCTTTGTCGAACTGATGGACACCTGGACATGGTTCCAGTCCGGCATCATGACCGACGGGGCGCATAATCCGGTGACCAACCGCAAGGTGCAGCGCGGCGACATCCTGTCGCTCAACTGTTTCCCGATGATTTTCGGCTACTACACCGCGATCGAACGCACGCTGTTCTGCGAAGAGGCGTCCGACGCCCATCTCGATCTTTGGGAGAAGAACTGCGCGGTGATGAAGGCCGGTTCGGAGATGATCCAGCCTGGCCGGTCATGCTCGGAGATCGCGCTGGCGCTCAACGACATGTATCGCGGCTGGGACCTCCTGAAGTACCGGTCCTTCGGCTACGGCCATTCGTTTGGCGTGCTGTCTCACTATTACGGCCGCGAGGCAGGCGTGGAACTGCGCGAGGACGTGGATACGGTCTTGGAACCGGGTATGGTGGTGTCGATGGAGCCGATGATCATGACCCCGGAGGGCCAGCCGGGCGCCGGCGGTTACCGCGAGCACGACATCTTCATCATTACCGAGGATGGCGCGGAGAACATCACCAATTTTCCCTATGGGCCGGAAACGATGATTATTCGCAGCTGACTAAAAAGGCGGGCCAATCGCCCGCCTTCTTCCGTCGCCGACGGCGCCCCCGCCGAACTAAAGCAACTGTTCGATCAACTGACGGGTGTTTTCCGCCGTCATGGCAACGGGATTGCCGCCGGTAGACGGGTCCTTCAACGCCCCTTCCAGGATGCGGCCGACATCCGGCGATTCGATACCGAGCCCGGTCAGGTTTTTCGGGATATCGAAGCTGTCGTTGAAGCCGTCTACAAAGGCGCAGAACCCTTCGTAGCCGCCCTCGATGCCGAGATAGGCGGAGGCCAGCGCCAACCGATGCTCGATCGCCGGGCGGTTGAACTGCAACACCGCCGGCATGCAGACCGCGTTGGTCGTGCCGTGGTGGGTGTGGTATATCGCGCCGATCGGGTGCGACAACGCATGGATGGCGCCTAGCCCCTTTTGAAAGGCCGTCGCGCCCATAGCGGCCGCTGACATCATGTGGGCGCGGGCTTCAAGGTCTGTCCCGTCGGCATAGGCGCGCGGCAGGTAGTCCTTGACGAGGCGCATGCCCTCCAGCGCGATACCCTGGCTCATCGGATGATAGTGCGGCGAGCAAAACGCCTCGACGCAATGCGCGAAAGCATCGAGCCCGGTTCCAGCCGTGATGAAAGGCGGCATGCCCACCGTGAGTTCCGGATCGCAGATGACCTGGGCCGGCAGCATCTTCGGGTGGAAGATGATCTTCTTTTCGGCGGTCACGGAATTGGTCAGCACGCCGGCGCGGCCGACCTCCGAACCCGTACCGGCAGTGGTTGGCACCGCCACGATGGGGTGGATGCCATCGGGATCGGCGCGGGTCCACCAGTCGCCGATATCCTCGAAATCCCAGACCGGCCGCGTCTGGCCGGCCATGAAGGCCAGCGTCTTGCCGAGATCGAGGCCGGAACCGCCGCCAAAGGCGACGACGCCGTCATAGCCGCCTTCGCGATAGGCCTTCAGTCCGGCCTCGAGATTGGCCTCGTTCGGATTGGGATCGACATCGGCGAATTTGTCGCCGCCAAGGCCCGCCTCGGCCAGCAGGGCGCAGGTGCGGGTGGTGATCTCCATGTCGGCGAGGCCGCGGTCGGTGACCAGGAGCGGCTTCGACATGCCGGCGGTCGCGCATGCCTCGGCAATCTCGGAGATCCGGCCGGCGCCGAAGCGGATCGGATTGGGGTAGGACCAGTTGCCGACTAGCTTCATCGGTCAGCCTTTCTTCAGATGGTAGGATTTGGGTCGGGTCAGCGCGTGGAAGCCGAGGACGGACAGGCCGGCGCCGCGGCCGGTGTCCTTGCAGCCGGTCCAGCAGAGCGCCGGGTCGAGATAGTCGCAGCGGTTCATGAAGACCGTTCCGGTCTGCAGTTGCGCGCCGATGATGTTGGCCGCGTCGATGTCGTCGGTCCACAGCGAGCAAGTCAGGCCGAACTGGCTGTCGTTCATCAGGCGAACGGCTTCTTCATCGTCGCGCACCGCCATGATGCCGACGACTGGGCCGAAGCTCTCGTCGCGCATGACGCGCATTTCGTGGGTGACGTTCGTCAGGATCTGCGGCGACAGGTAGGCCGCGCCGTCATCGCCCGGCATGACCGGGATATGCGGGACCGCGCCGGCTTCGACGGCCTCGGCAATCTGCGCGCGTACTTCCATCGCAAAGCGGACATTGGCCATCGGGCCGATGGTGGTTTCCTGCTTCAGCGGGTCGCCGAGCCGGTAGGTTTTGACCAGCGCGACCGCCTTTTCGACGAAGGCGTCGTACAGGCTCTCATGTACATAAATGCGCTCGATCCCGCAGCAACACTGGCCGGAATTGAACATCGCGCCGTCGATCAGCGTGTCGACGGCGGCATTGAGGTCCGCGTCGGCGCGGACATAACCGGGGTCCTTGCCGCCGAGTTCGGTCGCCACCGCGGTAAACGTGCCGGCGGCAGCGCGCTCCATCGCCCGTCCGCCGCCGACCGAGCCGGTGAAGTTGACAAAATCAAACGCCTTGCCGGCGATCAGGCCGGATGTCGTTTCGTGATCGAGGAAGACATTGGCAAACACATCGCCGGGAACGCCGGCGGCATGGAAGCACTCGGCCAGATGCTCACCGACGAGCAGGGTCTGGGTGGCATGTTTCAGGACCACCGTATTGCCGGCGATCAGCGCGGGGGCAATCGTATTGACCGCCGTCATGTAGGGATAGTTCCAGGGCGCGACGACGAGCACGACGCCGAGCGGCTCGCGCTCGATGCGGCGCGAAAATGCGTCGCTGTCCTCGATGACGATCGGCGCCAGCGCCTCGGCGGCAATGTCGGCCATGTGATTGGCGCGCTCGGTGAAGCCGCCGAACTCACCACCATAACGCACCGGGCGGCCCATCTGATGCGCCAATTCGGTGGTCATCCGTTCGGTCTGCTCGCCGACGATCTCCACGGCACGGCGAACCAGCGCAATCCGCTCGGACATGGGCCGCGCGGCCCATGCGGGTTGTGCTGCGCGCGCCGCCTTGGCGACAGCGTCGGCGGCGTCGGGCGCCAGCGTTTCGCGCGAGGCGTGGACCGATCCGTCGATCGGCGAGATGCATTGCAATGTCGGCATTGTCAGGCCCTTTCGAAGCCGCGAGCGATTTCCCAGTCGGTGACGACAGCGTCGAATTCTTCCTGCTCCCACTCGGCGCAGCGCACGTAATGGTCGACGGTCTCGTCGCCCATCGCCTCGCGCAGCATCGACGAACCGCGCAGCGTTTCGATGGCCGCGCGCAGGGTGCGCGGCACCTCCGGCGTCGAGCCATCGGCGTGATAGACGTCGCCCGTTGTCGGTGTGGCGAGTTCGAGCCCGTCCTCGATGCCCTTGATGCCGGCGGCGAGCATGGCGGCTTGGGCGAGATAGGGATTCATGTCCGAGCCGCCGATGCGGCATTCGATACGCACACCCTTGGTGCCGTCGCCGCAGAGCCGGAAGCCGGCGGTCCGGTTGTCGACCGACCATACGGAGCGGGTCGGCGCGAACGTGCCCTTCTTGAAGCGCTTGTAGCTGTTCACATAGGGCGCCAGAAAGAAGGTGTAGTCGGGCGCATATTCGATCAGCCCGGCCATGTAGCGGTCCATCAGTTCGGATTTTCCGTAAGGACGGTCGGCGTCGTGGAACAGCGGCGTGCCGTCCTTCCAGAGCGACTGGTGAACGTGGCTCGACGAGCCGACGCGATCGTGATGCCATTTCGGCAGGAAGGTCGCCGCCACACCGTTTTGCCATGCAATCTCCTTGACCGCCTGCTTGGCGATGGTGTGGTGGTCGGCGCAGGCCAGCGCATCGGCATAGCGGATATTCAGCTCTTCCTGGCCGATTTCGGCTTCGCCCTTGGAGTTCTCGACAGGAATACCGGCAGCGAACAGGTTGTTCCTGATCGGCCGCATCACGGCTTCTTCCTTGGTCGTCTGGAGGATGTGATAATCCTCGTTGTAGCCGCTGATCGGGGTCAGGTCGCGGAAACCGTTCTTGCGGATTTCGTCGAAACCGCCCTCGAACAGGAAAAATTCCAGTTCGGTTGCCATCATGGGGGTCATGCCGAGCGCCTCGAGGCGGGCAATCTGGTTTTTCAGGACCTGGCGCGGGCTGAACGGTACCGGCGCATGAGTGTGGTGATCGAGGATGTCGCACAACACCATCACCGTACCTTCGAGCCATGGCACCGGGCGCAGGGTCGAAAGGTCCGGCTGCATCACATAGTCGCCGTAGCCCCTTTCCCAACTGGTCGAGGCATAACCGTCGGGCGTCGCCATCTCCAGGTCGGTCGCCAGCAGATAGTTGCAGCAATGGGTTTCGGCATGGCTGTGCTCGACGAAATTGGCGGCGTGAAACCGCTTGCCCATCAGGCGCCCCTGCATGTCGACAAGACAGACGAGGACAGTATCGACAAGGCCGTCAGCGACCTGCTCCTTGAGGTGTTCGAAACTCAAAACGGCCATTGCGCAATCTCCACATAAACGACCCGGGCGAAACAATTCCGCCCGGGCCTGCATCCGTTCAACTTAGCCGTAGCGATAGGGCCGTCCAGCCTTCTGCATGTCGGCATTGTACTTGCGGAAGATCTCGACCACCTTGGCCTTCACCGGGCTTTCGGCGGCGATCTCGTCCCAGAAATCGACGGCGGCCGCTTCGACCGTCGCCCACTCCTCGTCGGGTATCGTCGTCAGTTCCATCTTGGTGCCATTGACGCGCAACGATGCCTCGCCACCCCAGTACCACCACTGGCGATAGTAGTGCGACTGGTCGCAGCAGACCTGGAAGAGGGTCTGAAGGTCTTCCGGCAACTCGTTCCAGCGATCCATATTGGCGAAGAACGAACCCGCCCAGGCACCCGAGATGTTGTTGGTCAGGAAGTAGTTGGTCACATCGGCCCAACCGACCGTGTAGTCCTCGGTGATGCCCGACCAGGCGATGCCGTCGAGTTCGCCGGTCTGGACCGCAACCTCGATATCTTCCCAGGGCAGGTTCACCGGCACGACACCGAACTGCGCCAGGAAGCGGCCGGCGGTCGGGAATGTAAAGACGCGCTTGCCCTTCAGGTCTTCCAGCGAACGGATCGGGTCCTTGGTGGCGAAGTGGCAGGGGTCCCACGCGCCCGCCGATACATGCTTGACGCCGAGCGCCGAGTACTCGGCGTCCCAGATCTCGTTCAGGCCGTACTGGTTGAACAGAACTGGGACATCGAGCGAGTAGCGCGATGCGAAGGGGAAGTAGCCGCCGAAAACGGTCACTTCCGTCGGTGAGGCCATGGAGTCGTCATCCGACTGCACGGCATCGATGGTGCCGCGCTGCATGGCGCGGAACAGTTCGCCGGTCGGCACCAACTGGTCGGCGAAGAACAGTTCGATCTGCATGCGATCGCCGGCGACCTTGTTGAACATGTCAATCGCGGGTTTGATCACGTGTTCGGCCAGGGCCGGGCCGGCATAAGTCTGCATTCGCCACTTGATGGACGATTGAGCAAGAGCAGGGGTGGCCAGTGGAGCAGCGGCTGCGGCAACACCGGCAGTCTTCAAAAACTTACGTCTTGTGGTCATGGTTTCTCTCCTTGCCGTTGACCGGCCCCTTGACGGAGCTCTTATAGGTTTATTTCCCGTAGACGTAGTTTGGGAGCCACAGTGCGATCTGGGGGAATGTCATGACGAGTGCGAGCGCGAGGATCATGACGCCGACGAATGGTATGATGGAGGTGTAGATGTCTTTGAGCGTCACCTCTGGCGGCGCCATGGCGCGCATCAGGAACAGGTTGTAGCCGAAGGGCGGCGTCATGTAGGCGATCTGGGTGGTGATCGTGTAGAGCACGCCGTACCAGATCAGGTCGAAGCCGAGTATCTTGACCAGCGGCACGTAGAGCGGCGCGACGATCACCAGCATGGCGGTGTCGTCGAGGAACGTGCCCATCAGGATGAACGACAGCTGCATCAGGATCAGGATCATCCACGGGTCGAGGCCGAGCTGCTCGGTGAACAGGTTGTCGATGGCGCGCACCGCGCCGAGCCCGTCGAACACCGCCCCGAAGCCGAGCGCGGCCAGGATGATCCACATGAACATGCAGGAGATGGCCAGCGTCTGGCGGGTGCAGGTCTCGAACACCTTGAGCGTCATGCGCCGCGTGACGATGGCGGCCGCCAGCGCCGTCATCGCGCCGATGGCCGAACTCTCCACCAGGCTGGTCCAGCCATTGATGAACGGCACCATCATCGCCGCGAAGATGCCGAGCGGCAGCGCCCCGGCGCGCAACAGGCGCAGTTTCTCGGCCATCGGCACGTTGCGCTCTTCCGCCGGCAGGGCCGGGCCCAGATGGCGCTGGATGCGGCAGCGGATGGCGATGTAGAGAATGAACATGCCCGCCATCATCAGCCCCGGCACAACCCCGGCCAGCCACAATTGGCCGACCGGCTGGCGGGCGATCATCGCATACAGCACCAGCACCACCGACGGCGGCACCAGGATGCCGAGCGAGGAGCCGGCCTGGATCACGCCGGTCACCATCTGCTTGTCATAGCCGCGCCGCAGCAGTTCCGGCAGCGCGATGGTCGCGCCGATCGCCATGCCGGCCACCGACAGCCCGTTCATCGCCGAGATCAGCACCATCAGCCCGATCGTGCCGATCGCCAGCCCGCCATTGATCGGCCCCATCCAGACATGGAACATCCGGTAGAGATCGTCGGCCAGCCGACTTTCCGACAGCACGTAGCCCATGAAGATGAACATCGGCAGCGTCAGCATCGGATACCACTTCATCAGCTTCATCGCCGACGAGAACGGTATGTCGTGGCCGCCGGTGCCCCACAGCGTCAACGCGGCGATCGCCGCCACCGCGCCGATGGCGCCGAACACGCGCTGCCCGGTCAACAGCATCAGCATCATCGATGCGAACATGACGATGGCGATGGCCTCATACGACATTGGGCGTCTCCGGATCGGAAGGGGTGTCGGCAAGCGCGATGCCGGCCAGCTTGGCGATGTCCTTCAAGAGCTCGGAGACCGCCTGCAGCAGCATCAGCAAGATGCCGATGACCATGATGGTCTTGACCGGCCACAGAAGCGGCCGCCACAGAGACGGGCTGCGCTCGTTGTATTGCAGCGAATAGGCCAGCGAATCGTAGCCGCCCCACAACAGCACGGCGAGATAGAAGATCAGAAGGCAGACGGTGAACGCATCGAACCAGGTCTTGCGGCGGTCCGACCAGTTCGAATACAGCAGGTCCATGCGCACATGCGAGCCGAGCTGCATCGAATAGGGCCCGCCGAGCAGGTAGTAGGCGACCAGCGCATATTGCGCCATCTCAAGCGTCCAGAACGCAGGCACCACATAGACCGCCTTGGAGATCGACGACCACAGCAGGATCGCAACCATCAAAAACAGGCCGAACATCACAACCCGGCCGATCCAGTAGTTCAATCCGTCAACAACCCGAACATAACGACGCAGAAGAAAAATCATGACGCGGCCCTCGTTTCGAGGCTGTTCAGGGTCGCAACGATCCAGTCGTCGAACAGGTCCGCCATCGCGGCCTGGCGTTTCGGCGTGTCGATCAGGTCGTTGCGGATTTCGATCATCACGTTCAGCAAGCCGTTGGCGACGCCGTGCCGGTTAAGCGTGTGGTCGACACCGTCCCCCGGTCCATAGGGTTCATTCAGCCGGGTGACATGGCTGTTGGTACGCGGCGAGGCGGCGAGCATTGCGCGGGCGAAGCGCGGATCGTCGCCATGCAGGATGCCGATTTCGACTTCGCGGCGGTCGCCCCGGTAGACCGGCGTGAAGCTGTGCACGGTGACAAGGACGCGAAGTTGCGGGTTTGCGGCGATCTCGGCGGCCAGGGTCCGGCAGAACGGCTCGTAAACGTGTTCGATTCGGGCTTTACGCTGCGCTGCATCGAGATCGCGGTTTCCCGGAATGTCGTGGATCTCGCTGCGTGACGGGATGGCGTCAGTGGCTTCCGGCGGCCGGTTGCAGTCATAGACAAGGCGGGACACTCCGCCGCTGACGAGAGGCGCGGCGAGGCGGTCGGCCAGGGCTTCTGCGACACCGAGCGCGCCGGGGTCCCAGGCAATGTGGCTGTGCAGCAGTTCGCCGGGCAGCCCGAGCGACTGAAGGAACGCTGGCATGCGCGCAGACGCGTGTTCGCAAACGACGAGGAAGGGCGAGGCAGCGGAAGCCGGCCGCACATGCGCGGCGGAACCGAAGTCGACTGTCTGGTGGTCTTGCCGTGTCATTCGAAAAACTTTCTTCATGTCGATGTCGCCTGTCAACTCCTCTTCTGAAGAATTTGCTTCACCTCTGATTTTCATGTAAAAAATCGTTCCCACAGACGAGGTAGCGATGCGGCAGGCAGCGACGGTATCGGAGGCAATCCAGGCGCGGCTCGGCGAGTTGACGCGTGCGGAACGGCAATTGGCGGACGCTATCCTCGACAATTATCCCGTTTCGGGGCTGGGCAGCATCACCGAACTGGCCGAGCGCGCGTCCGTGTCGACGCCGACCGTCGCCCGCATGGTTCAGAAGCTCGGTTTTTCAGGTTATCCGGAGTTCCAGGCTGCGCTGCGCGACGAGTTGAAAGCAGTTGTTTCAAACCCGATCATCAAGCGCGAAACTTGGGTGCATGACGTGCCCGAAGAGCATGTGCTGAACCGCTATGCGCTGGCGACGATCGACAATGTGCGGCGTACGCTGGAACACATCGATCCGACGCAGTTCGATGCGTTTTGCCGCGCCGTCGCCGACACCGGCCGGCGCTTGCATATCGCCGGCGGACGGTTGTCGGGTACACTGGCGCACTACTTCTTTCTGCACCTGCAGATGATCCGGCCGGATGTGTTCCTCGTCCCGTCGCAGGCCAGCGCCTGGCCGCATCACATGCTCGATATTGGCGAAGGCGACATGATCATCGCCTTCGATGTACGGCGTTACGAGAGTTCGACCCTGATGATGGCCGAAATGGCGCATGAACGCGGCGCCGATGTGGTGCTGTTCACCGACCAGTGGCGATCGCCGATCGACCGGGTCGCCAAATACAGCTTCGCGGCGCGGATCGCCGTGCCTTCCGCCTGGGATTCAGGAATGGCGACGCTGCTGCTTGCCGAATGCGCGATTGCCGCCGTTCAGGAACTGCGCTGGGACAGCGTCAAGAAGCGAACGGATGAACTGGAAGCGGCCTTCGACCGGACGCGGCTGTTCAGGAAGTTTACCTGATCCGGAAGCGCGCCAGTCTGCGGGGTCGGTGACGCGGTTGCTCTGTCTGCCGGATTCCGCCGCAACCGCCGGCCGGTCCAGCGAGAAGGGCCGGCTGGGTTTCTGCGGGATCAGCAGAAGAAAGAATTTCGCGTCATTCAGGTTCATCGGTTCGTTTCTGAAGACCTCTCAAGAAGCATCTGGCCTATCCGGTTCGCAAGGCATCACCGACGCTGCAACGCGATCATGATCAGCGCGAGCACGCTCGACCCCACCATCAGCAGCAGCGAGACAGCGTTCAGGAGCGGCGTCGAACCCTCCTTCAGCCGGTCGAACATGGCGATGGTCAGGGGCGCGTCGGAGCCGACCAGCATCAATGTGGTATTGAAATTCTCGAAGCTCATCAGAAACGCGACGATGAAGGCGCCGAGCAATGCGGGCAGCAGATAGGGCAGGGTGATCGTGCGCACCGCAGTGAGCCTGCTGGCGCCGAGATTCATCGCGGCCTCTTCAAGCGTCTGATCGAACCCTTTCAGTCGCGCCGAAACGACGAGGGTTGCCATGGTCGCGATGAACGAGAACTGGCCGAGAACAACGAGCAGGACGCCTGGCCGCAGCGCCTCGATCTCCCATTGCATGCCGTCCCAGGCCGCATTGGCCATGGTCGAGGAAAACACCAGGATCGAGATGCCGAGGACAATGCCTGGAATGACAAGCGGCAGCAGCATCAGGAAATAGAGGATGCTCTTGCCGGGAAAGTCGTGGCGGTTGAACAGGAAGGCATTGGTGGTCGCGACCGCGACCGACAGTGTCGACACGCAGGCGCCGACAAAAATCGAGGTGCCAATGGCGCGCAGGATGGGGCGTTCGTGGAAGACGCCGATCATCGGGCGCTCGTCGCCGAAGAACCAGTTCCAGGTGAATCCTTGCCAGGGCAGTGCGGGGAACTGGCTGTCGTTGAACGCGAATACGGCGACGACGGTCAGCGGCAGCGCGAGGTAAAGGAAGAACAACGTTACATAGGCGTTGTAGATCCAGTCGACCGTTCGGTTGTGCGGGATTGTCGGGAGCATGACCGGCGTCCTATCCCATCGTCTTCTGAAGGGTCTGGCCGGACAGCCGCAGCGCGCCCCAGATGATCGCCGTCGACAGGAACAGCAGCATGAAGCCGAAGGCGGCGCCGAGTTCCCAGTTGAAGCGAACGATGAACTGCGAGTAGATCAGTTCGGTGAACCAAAGGCTGTCCTTGCCGCCCAGCATGATCGGCGTCAGGTAGTTGCCGAGCGTCAGCATGAACACCACGATGCAGCCCGACACGATACCGGGCATGGCGTGCGGGACGACGATTTCGCGCAGGATTGACGGGCCGGTGCCACCGAGATCGTAACCCGCCTCGATGACTGCATTGTCGAGACTGTCGAGCGTGGTTACCAGCGGCACGACCATGAACAGCATGGATGTGTAGACCAGACCGATCATGATGGCGACGTCGTTATAGAGCATTTCGACAGGCCCTGCCGCCAGGCCGGACCATTGCAGGAACGACGAGATGACACCGGTTTCGCGCAGCAGGATCATCCAGCCGAATGTGCGCACCAGTTCCGAGACCCAGAACGGCACGAGGCAGAGCACAAACAGGATCGAGCGCATCCGGCCGCGGGCTATCTTTGCGATGTAGTAGGCGACGGGAAATCCGACGATCAGGGTCAACGCGGTCGCGAGAATCGACATGACGGCCGTGCGCGCAAACGTCATGAGATAGAGCGGTTCTTCAAAGAAGGACCAGTAGTTGGCGAAACTCGTCGTGTATTGGCGCACCCCCACGCGCTCCTGCAGGGACAGCAGGGCGAGGTCGATCTGCGGGATCAGGACGAGCAGGAGCAGCCACAGCACAATCGGCGCGAGCAGCAGGTAGAAGCCGAGCGAGCGCTGCGCCGTCATGCGTCAGCCTCCGCTGCAAATACGTTGCATTGCTCGGCCGACCAGCCGATGTGAACGGACTGGCCGATCGCCAGGCTGTGGTATTCGCCCGACTGCGGCAGGCTGACGTCGATCGGCTTGAGCCCGCCGGCAACACTGACCTGAACCCGGCTGGCGGCGCCGTTGAACAGGATCTGCTCGACGGTTCCCGACCGCCGATTGTCGAAGTGTTCGAGTTCGGCTGGTGAGTAGGCGAGCCGGATGGCTTCCGGTCGCACGAACACCCGTGCCGGATCGAACTGGCCCAGCGTCCTGCCATGCAGTGCGCCGCGGACCGTTGTTTCCGGCGAAACCTCGATCTCGGCGAATCCGCCCTCGGCGCGCGCGACCTGGCCGCTCCAGGCGTTCGCATCGCCGACGAAGCCGGCAACGAAAGCCGTCTGCGGGCGGTAGTAGAGATCCTGCGCGCTGCCGGTCTGCTCGAAACGCCCGTTGTTCATGACAGCGATCGCATCCGACATGACCAGCGCCTCGCCCTGGTCGTGGGTGATATAGACAAATGTGGTCTCGAAGGCGGCCTGGAGCTTCTTCAGTTCGACTTTCATCTGCTCGCGCAGCTTGAGGTCGAGCGCGCCGAGCGGCTCGTCGAGAAGCAGGACGTCCGGCTCCAGCACCATGCAGCGGGCAATCGCCACGCGCTGCTTCTGGCCGCCGGAGAGTTCGTCGATCTTGCGCGGGCCGATACCGGGGAGGCCGATGCGATCGAGCGCCTCGTCCACCTTGCGTGCAATATCCGCCCGGCCCATGCCCTGGCGCCGCAAGCCGTAGCCGATGTTGTCGGCGACATTCATCATCGGAAACAGCGCGAGATGCTGGAAGACCATGTTGACGGGGCGTCGGTTGGGCGGAACGTCGAGAACCGACTTGCCCTTGATGGCAATGTCGCCCGATGTCGGCTCGAGGAAGCCTGCGACCATGCGCATGATCGTCGTCTTGCCGCAGCCGGACGGGCCAAGGATCGAGAAGAAGGAGCCCGCGGGCACTTCGAAGTTGACGTGATCGACGGCCAGCGCATCGCCGAAAGCCTTGGTGAGATCGGAGCAGCGTAGATCGGGAGCGGGCATTCTCGGTTCCTGTCGAATACAGAAACCCCCGCCCGTGGGCGGGGGTTTCCGAACAATGTAAAGGCGCTTAGTTGGCCGCCTTGACGCGGTCGAGCACGGCGCCTTCAATTGCCTCGAGACCAGCCGGCACCGTCGGGTACCAGTTGATGTTGTCGACATCGGCCGGCGGGAAGGACTTCTGGTACTTGACCTTCAGTTCTTCGGAGACCATCGCGTCGGCGCCCTTGGAGGCGGTGAAGTTGCCGGCAACATCGGTGATCATCGCGGCGATATCCGGACGCATCACGAAGTTGATCCAGGCGTAGGCCGCATCGTCAGCCTTGCCCTTTGCCGGCAGGGCGAAGGTGTCGATCCAGCCGAGCGCGCCCGACGACGGAGCGACGAAGGTGACTTCCGGCTTCTCGGAGTTGAGTTTCCAGCCGCCGGTGTCCCAGGCCATCGACGCAACAACTTCGCCGGAGCGCAGCAGGTTCATCAGCTCGTCGCCACCGCCCCAATAGGCTTTGACGTTGGCCTTGCACTCGATCAGCTTGGCTTCGACCTTGGACATGATTTCCTTGTAGGCATCCTCGTCGCCATAAGCGGCGAACGGATCCATGCCCATGGAGAATGCGAAACCGATCAGGGTCGGGCGCTTCAGGCGATAGGAAACCTTGCCGGCGAACTCATCCGAGCAAAGATCGACATAGTCCTTGACCGCGCCGGCCATGTTGGTGTCGAGGACGAGACCCGAAGTGCCCCAAACGTGCGGGACGCCGTAGACATCGCCGCCGATCATGGTGTTGCCCTTGGTGGCGTCGAGCATCGAAGTGATGAACTGCGAGGTGTCGATCTTCGACATGTCGATCGGCTTGTAGATGCCGAACTCTTCCTGCGGGCCGGCGATGCGGTCCTGGCTCGGTTGGGCGAGGTCGAAGCCGCCGCCGCCGGTGGCGCGGAGCTTGGCGATCATCTCTTCGTTGTTGGATTTCGTGACTTCAACCGTGTGGCCGGTCTCTTTCTCGAACAGTTCGATGACGGCTTCGGGCGCGTAGCCGCCCCAGGTGAGCAGCCGCAGCGTGTCGGCGTTGGCGCCTTGCGCGGCGACCATGGTGATGACCGCGGCTGCGGCCGAGGCTTTGAGCGTGGAACGAGAAACCATGATGACTCCTATCTGTGAAACACGGTTTTGGATCTGGTGTATCAGTTGGCGCTCCTTGACCGTCTTTGCAGCAAAGCAGGGCGGTACCGGAGTCTTATTGTTGTTTCTTTCGCGCTGTCTCGCCTTGGGGAAGCATACATCTTTTCGGGGTGCATTGTCCGCCGACAATTGCCGGAACCGGCGCGCGGTTCGTTACCGCTGGCGCGTGGCATCTACTTCCCTTTTTGGTCCCGCCTCCCTCAGAGCTATCCCGGATGCGTTCAATCGCTGTCAGCAGCTAAAAGCATTCCAACTCATAATTCAAGTGACATTTCATTGACTTATATATAACACAACATTATGATTACTGTCTGATCGGCAAACATGCTGCGGAGAAGCCGGAATGAGAGAGCACCTGCGGATCAGGCAGTTGGAGGCCTTGGATGCGGTCGCCAGGACCGGCAACATCACCCGCGCCGCCGCGATGCTCGGCGTTTCGCAGCCAGCCGCCAGCCGGTTATTGTCGGATCTCGCCAAGGATCTCGGCTTCAGGCTGTATCATCGCATGGATGGGCGTCTGGTGCTTTCGGCCGAAGCGCGTCACCTGCTGCCGGAAATCCGCCGCGTGCTGGAATCGATGGACTACATCGCCCAGGTCGGCCGCAACATTCCCGCCCGCAAGGCCGGGCATTTGCGGGTCGCCTGCCTGCCCGGATTTGCGGTGTGCCATCTGCCGGGCGTCATCGCCGCGTTTTTGACTGACAGGCCCGACGTGACGGTGACCATCGAGCCGGACCGCCCCGAGCGGATCCTGGAATGGATCATCGGCGAACAATATGATTGCGGGATCACCGACGATTTCACGGGGCACCCGGCGATCGAGGATCAGGGGATTTCAATCCGGTCAGTGTGCATCTTTCCGAAGGGCCACAGGCTTGAGGCCAACGCGGTGATCACCCCCGACGATCTTGCCGGCGAAAAGTTCATCCACGACACGATCGACAGCACCTATTACCGGGGCGTCGCCGAGGCGTTCGCGCAGACCGGCAAGACGATCGAGGCGCTGGTCGAGACGCGGCAGTTTACCTGCGCGTGCGAACTGGTGTGCCTGGGAACCGGCGTGTCCGTGGTCAGCGAACTCGATGCCCGCAGCTACCAGCATCGCGGGTTGAGCTTCCGGCCGTTCGTTCCCAACGTTCCGCACAAGCTCTCGCTCGTGCGGCCGATCCATCAACCGCCGTCGCTCCTGACCCTCGACTTTCTCGAAGCCTTCGAGAACAGTCTTTTCGATTATCGCTGCGACTTGTGATTGGCCGGCTCACGGCTCCGGGCAGGACAGGTCGCTGCGGTCGCTGCGGCCCTGGATCTCGAAACAGCTCATCTTGATATGGTGGATGTCGACGCCTGACGGGGTGCGGTGATAAAGCTTCGTCGTCGGGTCCATGCCCGGCGTGCCGCCGCAATCCCAGGCCGCGACCACGCTTTCGGCTGGTTCCAGATAGGTGATGCACATCGAATTGATGCCGACATCTACCGTGCCGGCGACATGGTGCGGATTGCCGCAACTGTCGTTGTAGGGCACGTTGCCGCCGGTTAGTTGCGGCAGCCGGACGACGAAATTGTCGTCGTGAACGGCGCATTTGGCGCCCGCCGCCTGCGCCGCGCCGGCAAGCCCGGCCGAAACCGCGAGCGCAACGGCCAGCCGCAAACCGGATGATGAAACCTGCATGGTGAAACCTTCCCTTTCGAAACGTCGAAACGCTAGCATTCATGGCATGTGATGCAAGCGTTCTCTTACGTCAGGAGAGGTCGGGCCTCGGATGTCGGTTTCGCCCGATCCCGCCGGCGGTCGCTGCGACCCTTCAACAGGCCACCTGCATCGGATTTGCTTCTGCGAACCGGCCGCTCGCCGCCGGCAGGGAGAGGGCGCGCGTCACTACCGCCGCGCCCTGTTTTTTCGGGGCCGGATTGTTCAAAGTCTTTTTCCTGCTCGCGATAAGCTTTCCCGGTCTGGCTGCGCCAGCCGGGGCATCGCGAGTGGAAGACGGGCGGTCAAAGCATCGCAACGTCTTTTGAGTATAGCGATCCTCGGACCGCCCGCTCGGTGGTCTTGCAGCTTCGGTCGGCGGCCCGGAACTCTGTCCGGGAAAACAAGACTGCGCGCGCCGCTTCATGCCGCCCTGACTTGGGGGTTCATCACCCAGTGACACACCTCTGCGCCACCAGCCAGGCACCGTCCCTTTCCCCGTGAGCCGGTGTGCACGCCGGGCTTCCGCGAAAGGGCAGGATGAAGTGTAAGGGAGGTTTTGGGAGGGGTGGACAAGTTTTTTGGCGCGCGTGGACTATGGGATTGAATTTGTTGGATAAACGCAAAAACGGGCGATAAACTTGTGCAACGGGAGGGGTCGCGTATCTCCCCCCTTGCGGGGGAGAAAGCAAAAACCTGGGCTTGGCTTGCCAAGTCCTTGGTTTTTGCCAGAGAGGGGCTCGCGATGTTGAAGAAAACACCAGGGTCTCAGACCTCGGCGCATTGCCCCTCTCTTGCGATTTCTAACACTTAGCTGGCGCTAAGATGTTGAAATCACTTTCTCCCCCGCAAGGGGGGAGATACGGCGCCGCTTCATGCCGCCCTGCCGTGGGGGTTCATCACCCAGCGATACACCTCTGCACCGCCCGGCAGGCACCGTCCCTCTCTCCATCAGCCGGTGTGCACGACAGACTTCCGTGAGAAGGCAGGATGAAGTGTAAGGGAGGTTTTGGGAGGGGTGGATATGTTTTTGGTGGGGGGGATTGTTAGCGGCGCGGTTGATGGCGACCCGGTGCACGCTGGTCGGGGCGGCGATCATCGTGTCGGCCGCGATCTACACGATCTGGCGCGAGCGCCAGCGGCGGTCGGAACTGGTGCGCTCGCCGGAGGGCGCGACCTGTCGAACTGACCCGGAGAGCGCGGCGCGGCAATGGGTGGTGTGCCGGGGGTGGGGCTGGCGGTAGGGCTGTTGTCGATCCTAGCGCAAGAAGTCCTGTTTGCGCTTGAATGTGTCGGGAACTGGGTGCTGCAGCGGTGCGCCGCGTTAGAAAAGCTGTGGGAGCTACGTGCAATTATGGTGCTGGGTGATTGGATCAGTTGGAGAGAAGGAGGGTCGGAATATCTGTTTAGGTGAATACCCTCTACGCCGGTTTCCGGTTGCTGTCGCGCCGTCGCGATTTGGGCCGGATCATCTCCCGGTGGTGATCGACGGCGCTACGATCGGCCACGCGGCCGACCGTCGCCGCGTACCCCAAATCTCGACATGGAAAGAGATCGGAAAGGCGCTGATGCGCGGCAGGGCGAAGCGGGACGATAGCGGCGTTATCCGGCTGTTCGATGAAACGCTAGGCATGTTTCTAGTTCTCGATCCGCCGGCGGCCGGCCGGTACTGGAGCTTGCGCACGATCTTTAAAAGCTCGCGCGGTCGCCGCTATTTTGAGAACCAGATCGGAAAAGAGATGTGATTTGCGGGTGGAGGGCCGCTACGTCCCTCGCCAACCAGATGTGGCCGAGCGGAGCCCGAAGGCTATGATTCACCCGCCGTACCCGATTAGCCGAAAGAACGTAAAAACTCAATATTGAGGCGACGAGCAACCGTTCTAAGCTCGGAAACTATTGACCGGAACAGAAGATGACAGCGGCGCATTCAGACCGCCGACTTCGCCTGCTACCCTTTGCCATCGTGCGTCGCTCCAATCCGCTTCATCAAGTATTCCATGACGGGATTTGGATGGCGCTCTTCATCGCTTGTTTTTTCGAGGCGATTGGCTGGATTGAACGTAAGCTCGAAAAAAGTCGCCGCTGCGATCTCATCCTTATACTGCTCCGCCTGCTTCTTGAAACCCTCAACAGACGAGGCAACGGAGAGCTTATACACGTAGTGCTCTTTGAGCTTAAACAGGGATGCATAGCGGCTTGCCGCGAATTTTGTCAGCCACGCGCCGGGCAGTAGCAGCAATGCGCGAGCGGCAATCTGACCGATCAATTCTGACGCGCTCGCGGCTTCTGCCGCCTCCGTTGCCTCCGGCCCCGTGAAATACTCCCCAAGACCCGGAATGATGTATAGTGCTAAAGGGACGACCGAAATGAAGAGGAATCCAATTGCGACATAGAAGCCAGCTCGTGCCCACAATAGCTCCTTATTAAGGTCGTCTCTGTGCTTTCCAAAAGAGCTGGCCAGACCGGCGACGGTAGCGCCAGACAGCATTGCCTCAGCCCTCTGGTTTAAGCCCTCTATCTCTGTCTGAATCTCTTCGACTCTTGTGATTAACTTGTTTTGTCGTTCTGTACCTGTCGAAAGCGCATTCTCCCGTTGTTTCAGTTGTTTCTGGAAGTTCTCGAAGGCGGCCTTGTAGCTCTCCACCTCGCTTTGCAGCTGCTCTGCCTGCTCTTTCGTGGATCTGATAGAACTAACCGATTGAGTGGCTTCACCGGCATATTCAGATAATGTCGTACGATCCCGTGCACCCTCGGTCTGGAGTCGTTCGATCTCTTCTCTGAGCTTCGTACCTTGTTGTTCGAGCTGGATTAACTGATCATGAGACGTGCGGGCCTGTTTGGCTATTTTCGAAAGTTCTCCCTCGTGTGTCTTGGCTTGCTTCGTAGCGGCTTTAAACGACTGAAGCAGCGGCGTGAAATCGGCTTGCCCCTTGATGTCGATTGCGAACAGTAGTGGATAGAGCGAAATTAGAGCCGACTCTGTCTCGTTCCATAGATTCTGAGCTTGTCCCGCGAGCTTAAATGTGGCTTGGCTGTTCGCGCTCGTCAGGACCCCGTTTTCTAAATCTAGCTGGCCTACACCGCCATTGTCCTGGACGTTTCTTAAGCCGGTCGAAATCTGACCATATCGGTTGACGATCGTATCGAGTGAATTGGCAACGTGGTCGACGTACTCCTGCGGGACAAGTAAGGCGTCTTTTTTGGCCTTCGCCCCCCCAAGCATCTCGCAGACTGCGATAATCCTCGCATCAGCGTCGGTAAACGATAAAGCTCTGTCACCGTAGCCATGCGCCAGATCATACTGATTCTCGTCCGCGTCCTTGACCGCACGAAGCGCATCGATTGCAGCTTGGCGCTCGTCCATTAGCCGCTTAATCTTTTCGTCGAGTACAGCAAGTTCTGCCATTTCGATCCTCACGGGATTTTTCTGTACCAGTAGCAATAGCTACACTCCTCCACATTGCATGGAGGGAGAACTGAACAACTTATGCTTCAAATAGCCCTGCCTACAACTACTTCTCGCTATCGGCTCTGTTTATGATAATTTTTTCTGAAGTCGGGTCCGTGCTGTGGCGCGAATGGCGCGCTACTGGATCGGCTGGTGCGAAAACCGGTGCAACCGAGGAGATGAAGTCGAGATGCGTTTGAAGTCTGCCGCCCTGGTCTCGGCTAGCCGCGCGCTCGCCGACATCGTTATCGACGGTCTCGGCGGATTTGAGATGAAGCAGAAACCGACGATCATCCCGCCTGCCCGGTCCACTGACCCGGCCAGCTTGCCAAGCCCGTCGGATCGGGCAGAATAGGCCGATGACAATCAGAGCGCCCAAATATCCCGGAGGTCATGACGATCGCGAGATCGACGGTCAGGAAGCTTTGGAGCCGGCCTTCCTTACAATTGTTGATGATCTCGAAAACACGGGTTGCGCTGCCGAGGAGGCGGCGGAGGCCGTTCTTCAGGCATCGTTCTCCATGGATGATGACAGTCTACTCGCAGAGCGCCTGAGGTCGCTTGCCGCCTGGGCGGTTCACGCCGGCTGGTACGACGCCGAGGCGCGCAGCGCGATTAGGCAGCTCGCTACCCACAGGGCCATCAGCTTCAAAGTGCCCGAAGACGCCGAACAACGGGTGTCCGCACTACTTAAAACCTTGCACTGAGACGATGCCCCGCGAACGCCTTCGAAAAATCATCGAGTCCGTAAAGGCTTGGCACAGCGACCGGATGCTTGTGCGCCTCTTCAATGCAGATGAAGAGGGAATTAAAGGGGAAACGAAAACGATCTTTGAGGAAGCTAAGCTCGTCTCCGATTTCGTTGGTATGATCGTGCGCTTCACCTTCATTGTCTTCGGGACCGGCTATTTTTTTGCCAAGCTCGCTTCTGCCGAGGGCTATTTAGGACGCGCGATCAATTTCGCCTGCTGGGGCGTCTTCCTGATGCTGGCGATCGCGCTCGGCTCGCGAATCGTGGCGGTGGTCTTAACCTATCTCGCCGTCGACATGGCCCACACCAAGTCGCGGTCGGGGAAGCTGTTAGTGTTTGTTTGTTCCGTAATTCTAGCATCTGCCGTCTACCTCGGCATCTACGGTCTTGCGAAGGACCTAGCTGCTGCGAGCAGCGTTATCCCGAAGGTGTAGGCGTTAAAACTGGGGTAAAACCGTCTGGCAAAAACGGCAAAACCGCGCGGCGCGCTACAATTTCGCTCGCGAAACTTGGTAGCGGAGGAGGGACTTGAACCCCCGACACGCGGATTATGATTCCGCTGCTCTAACCGACTGAGCTACTCCGCCAACGCGGCCACAAATAGCCGAAGCGTGAAGACGCGCGGATATAAGGTGCGGGCCGTCTGGCTGTCAAGCGGCGATCGGCGTGCGCCAGCCTTGTTTTCGCGCCGCAAAACCGCTTAAAGGCGGCGACACTCGCCACGCCCTGCCGAAAGCGCCGCCCACCATGAATGCCGACACGCCATCCAGCCTGAAAATCGCCGTGATCGGCTGCGGCTATTGGGGCGCCAACCATGTGCGCACGCTTGGCGAATTGGGGGTTCTGGCCGCCGTCGCCGACCTCGATCTGGCGCGTGCGGCCGAGCTTGCCGCGCCGTTCGGCGCGAAGGCATGCGCGCCCGACGACGTGTTCGCCGATCCGGCCATCGACGCCGTGGTGCTGGCGCTGCCGGCGCAATTGCACGCACAATTCGCGCTGCGCGCACTCGCCGACGAAAAGCATGTCTTTGTCGAGAAACCTTTGGCGCTGTCATCGGCCGATGCGGCGCATGTGGCCGACATGGCGGCGACGGCCGGCCGGGTGCTGATGACCGGGCATATCCTGCGCTTTCACAATGCCTTCGTGGCACTGCAGGAGATAGTCGCGTCCGGGGCGCTCGGCGAGATCAAGTATGTGCAGAGCCACCGGCTCGGCTTCGGCAAGTTCCACGCGCAATTCGATGCGCTGTGGGACCTCGCGCCGCACGATATCTCGCTGATCCTGACGCTGACCGGCAGCGAGCCGGAGCGGGTGACCGGCATCCGCCGCGACGTCTCGGTCGGCTCGACGGATTTCGCCCATGTGCACATGGATTTCGCCAATGGCATGGGCGCGCATGTGCATGTGTCGCGCCACAGCCCGTATCGCGAGCGCCGGTTTGCGGTGATCGGGTCGGACGGGATGGCGGTGTGGGACGATTTCCTCGACTGGCCGCAAAAGCTCGCCATCTGCCGCCAGCGCATCGACCGAAACGACACGGGCTTCGAATTTGCGCTGTCGGAAGCCGACTATGTTCCACTCGAGGCAAACATGGCGCTGACCGACGAGTTGCGGCATTTCATCTCTTGCATCGAAAGCGGTGACGTGCCGCATACCGACGGCCGGCAGGGGGTGGCGGTGCTGCGCGTGCTGGAGGCAGCGGGGCGCTGACGCTTCATTTCGCGGGCCAGAAATGACTGCGAGAACCGATCACCGAGCATTACAGCGGGTGCGGTGGATTGATTTCGTTACGCTTTACGGGGTCGCGATATCACGTTATGCGCGAAGTGGGCGAGAGGTTCGTGCGTCTGGCATATCGCGGGCGCGGCCAATCCGGGGACAGCATGCAATTTATCGATCTTGGCGCTCAGCGCGCCCGCATTGAAGACGAAATCCAGACGGCAATCGCGAAAGTCGTGTCGAGCGGCGCATTCATTCTCGGCCCGCAGGTGGCCGAATTCGAACGCCGGCTGGCCGATTACCTGGGCGTGAAACACGTGATCGGGTGTGCCAGCGGCACCGACGCGCTGCTGATCCCGCTGATGGCCAAGGGCATCGGGCCGGGCGACGCGGTGTTCGTGCCGAGCTTCACCTTCGCCTCGACGGCGGAAGTGGTGGCGCTGGCCGGCGCGGAGCCGGTCTTCGTCGATATCGAGGCCGACACCTACAACATGGACCCGGCCTCGCTGGAAGCGGCGATCGCCATGATCGTGGCCGAGGGCCGGCTTTCGCCCAAGGCGGTGATCCCGGTCGACCTGTTCGGCCTTGCCGCCGATTACGCGGCAATCGGGCCGATCGCCAGGAAACACGGGCTGTTCGTCATTTCGGATGCGGCGCAGTCGATCGGCGGGGCTGCCGGCGAGACACGCTGCGGCGCGTTCGGCGATGTCGCGGCGACCAGCTTCTACCCGGCCAAGCCACTCGGCTGCTACGGCGATGGCGGCGCGGTGATGACCGACGACGCGGACCTTGCCGAGGTGATGCGCTCGGTCGCCTTCCACGGCAAGGGCGCCAGCCAGTACGACAATGTGCGCATCGGCCTGACCTCGCGGCTCGACACCATCCAGGCGGCGATCCTGATCGAGAAGCTGGCGATCCTCGAAGACGAGATGGAAGCGCGGCGGCGCGTCGCCGAGCGCTACCATGCGGGCCTCGCCGACTATGTGATGGCGGCGGCCAACCGGGCGGGTTCGCCCTCGGCCTGGGCGCAATACGCCATCGAACTGCCGGAGCGTGACGCATTGCAGGCGCATCTGAAGTCGCAGGGCATTCCGTCGGTGATCTACTACGTCAAGCCGCTGCACCGGCAGACCGCCTATGAGCGGTTTCCGGTCGCGCCCGGCGGGCTGCCGGTCACCGACGCCAAGCCGAAGTCGATCCTGTGCCTGCCAATGCATCCCTATCTGAGCGAGGCCGACCAGGACCGCGTGATCGGTGAGATCCGCGAATTCGTGTTGGCCAGCCCGACCCGCATCTTCGCGGCCGAGTAGGCTCAGCCCGGAAGCGGCCTAGCCGGTTCCGGCGAGTTCCATTTCGAGGTTCTTGAGCATGCGCTCGGCTTCGGGCGCGCGTTCGGTGCGGTCGATGAAGCCGCCGCCGAGCACGCGCGCGCCGGCGCCGGCATTGTCGTAGAGCACGCAGGCCTGGCCCGGTGCGACACCGGCCTCGCCGTCGGGCAGTTCGACACGGGCCGCGCCGTTTTCAAAGACGATGCGCGCGGCGGTGGGCGGACGGGTGGATCGGACGCGCGCCATAACATCGAGGCCGGCGGCGCCGATCTCGTCAAGCGGCGTGTCGCCGAGCCAGTTTACTTCGCGCAGATGCACGATGCGGGTGTCGAGCGCGGCGCGCGGGCCGACGATGACGCGGCGGGTGCGCGCGTCAAGCTTGACGACATAGAGCGGCTCGCCGGTGGCCACGCCGAGGCCCTTGCGCTGGCCGATGGTGAAATGAAGGATGCCGGCGTGGCGGCCGAGCACGCGGCCGTCGATATGCACGATATCGCCGGAAAGCGCAGAATCGGGCCTGAGCCTGGTGATAACCTCGGCATAATTGCCGTTCGGCACGAAACAGATGTCCTGGCTGTCCGGCTTGCCGGCCACTTCAAGCCCCATCTCGGCGGCCAGTTCGCGGGTGCGGTCCTTGGTCAGCGCGCCGAGCGGGAAGCGCAGGAAGTCGACCTGCTCCCGGGTGGTGGCGAACAGGAAGTAGCTTTGGTCGCGGTCGGCGTCGGCGGGCCGGTAGAGAATGCGGCGGCCGTTCTCGATGCGCGAGCCGATATAGTGGCCGGTCGCCAACACGTCGGCGTTGAGCTCGCGGGCGGTGCGTAGCAGATCGGCGAACTTGACGGTTTGGTTGCAGGCCACGCAGGGGATCGGCGTCTCGCCGGCGAGGTAGGAATCGGCGAAATTGTCGATCACCGCCTCGCGGAAGCGGCTCTCATAATCGAGCACGTAATGCGGAATGCCCAGTGTTTCGCAGACGCGGCGCGCATCGTCGATGTCCTGGCCGGCGCAGCACGAGCCGGTCCTGCGGACAGCCTCGCCGTGGTCATAGAGCTGTAGGGTGATACCGATGACCTCGTAGCCCGCAGCATGCAACATGCCCGCGACAACGGACGAATCGACGCCGCCCGACATGGCAACGACCACGCGGGTGTCTTCTGGACGCTTGTCGATATCGAGCGAGTTCATGGTTCGGGCCCGGCTGGCAAAGCACGCATATAACGCCAAGCCGCCGGCGATTCCAGTGTGCGGCGACCATGCAGCGGTTACCCGCGATTCACGGAGATTACCAAATTGCTACCCGGCCTTTAGGCGTTTCTTAAAGCTGTGGCCGTAATGTGGCGACGTTGATTGGTCTTGAATGTGTAGTGAGTGCAATGACCGAGCAGATCCGACCACGCGTCAAATATGTGATCGGGCCAGATGGAAGCCCTTTGACGATCAATGATCTTCCGCCTGCCTCGACGCGGCGATGGGTCATCCGCCGCAAGGCCGAGGTTGTTGCAGCCGTTCGCGGCGGGCTCCTCAGCCTGGAAGAGGCATGCCAGCGCTATACGCTGACCGTCGAAGAGTATCTCTCCTGGCAGGCGTCGATCGACGAGCATGGGCTTGCCGGCCTGCGCACGACCCGCATCCAGCAATACCGGCACTGATCCCGTTTCAGACGGCGCTCATTTCAGCAGCGCCGTAGCAACCGCCGTCGTCATTACCGAACCGGCATAAAACCAGAGCCCGATCTGCGTAAATGCATCGGCCAGACCTGTCGTCTTGGCCGCGAAGATCACCAGCGCCACCAAAAGCACGTCCATCATCGACCATTTGGAAACGATGCCGAGCAGCGCGCGCAACCGCGCACCGGCTTCCGGCCGGGCGCTTTCGGCGGCGAGCAGCGCGTGGGCGGCGAGGATCTTGAAGGCGGGAAAGACGATCGAGAACAAACCGACGGCGGCTGCCAGCAGGGCATCGCCCGACGACCACAGTTCCGCGACGATTTCGATCAGCGACGGTGTTTCGGAAAAAAAGACAAGCCGTTCAAAGCGCAACAGCGGCTGGGTAATGCCGAGCGCGAAGAAGAACGCCGAAGCGGCGAGAAGGGCCGAAGTGAAAAAGCGCATGCGCGCACCTAGCGATGCGCATCGCCGATAGCAAGGCGAGGCCGACTGACCGGCGGTGTCAGCCGATCATCGCGCTGCGATTGCCGGCTGCTTCAACGCCAGTCTCCGGGCCGCGCGCCTCACGCACTTCCAGCCGCTCGGCCTTCTGCAGTTCGGCTTCGGCTTCCATCAGATCGGCTTCCGCAGTTTCCTTCTGCTGACGCAGGTCGCGGATGGAGACCTCGAGATTGTCGCGGCGGGTGCGGGCGGCCTTGGCGAAGGTCGGATAAGCGAAGTGATTCTGGTCGGTTATGCCGGCTTTCTTCTCTTCTGCCTGGATCTGGGCCTCGAGTTCGCCGGCCATTCGCTCAAACTCTGCGATCATGGTGTCGAGCTGCATCACCTGCCGATGCTTCTCCGCTACCTTGAACTGGCGAAGCCGGATCATGTTGTCCTTCGGTTTCATACGCACAACTCCAAAAAAACCTACGCGGCAAGTGACGCGAAAGGATGTTCGTGCATCCTCTTAACGATTCGTATCCACACCGACGGAAAAGTCGTGTTGGTAACGCTTCGTTTACGTCCTGCGTTAATGATAGGGCGTAACCTTTAAGGCAGGGTAAATCGCAAACGCTGTCGAAGGTGCCGGAATTGATGAGTCTAATGAGTCTGTTGGACGGGTTTCTTCAAGTGAAGTGTCCGGTTTTTCTGGATGAAAAAGGCTGCAATTTCAGATGTATGACAGGGAAAGTTAACAAGGAATGAAACCTTGCTGAGCCGGAATATATTTTGTTAACCATTCCGTGGCAGCCTTCGTGCGAGCGGGTTTGATTCTGCGGCGGGATCGCCTCGCATGGGCGCCGGGCGCAGGAAAAGGGGAAAGAAATGCGGGTATTGCTCATTGAGGATGACAGCGCGGTCGCTCAGAGCATCGAGCTCATGCTGAAATCCGAAAGTTTCAACGTCTATTCCACCGACCTTGGTGAGGAGGGCGTCGACCTCGGAAAGCTGTATGACTACGACATCATTCTTCTCGACCTCAATCTGCCGGACATGTCCGGCTATGAAGTCCTGCGCACCTTGCGACTGTCGAAGATCAAGACGCCGATCCTGATCCTGTCCGGCATGGCCGGTATCGAAGACAAGGTTCGCGGCCTCGGTTTCGGCGCCGACGACTACATGACCAAACCGTTCCACAAGGATGAACTGGTGGCGCGCATCCACGCGATCGTCCGCCGCTCCAAGGGACACGCCCAGTCGGTGATCACGACCGGCGACCTGATCGTCAACCTGGACGCCAAGACCGTAGAGGTGGGCGGACAGCGCGTGCATCTGACCGGCAAGGAGTACCAGATGCTGGAACTGCTGTCGCTGCGCAAGGGCACGACGTTGACCAAGGAAATGTTCCTGAACCATCTGTATGGCGGGATGGACGAGCCGGAACTGAAGATCATCGACGTTTTCATCTGCAAGCTGCGCAAGAAGCTCGACGCGGCATCCGGCGGCGTCAACTACATCGAAACCGTGTGGGGACGTGGCTATGTCCTGCGCGAGCCCGAGCAGCTTTCCATGGCGGAAAGCGCCTGAGGCCTAGCCGCCCCGACCCCCGCTGACGGAATCTAAAAACCGGCCGATTGCGGCCGGTTTTCTTTTTCAGGCGAAGATTTCCAGCAGTCGAAGCGCCGAAGCCAGATCAGGCGGCTTCGTTCAGCTTCTCGACGCGGCTCATGAGCTGCTCGCGGTCGAACGGCTTGAGCAGGTAGTTGTCCGCGCCTGCGCGTTTGGCCTTGGTCATCTTCACGAGATCCATCTCCGTCAACATGACGACGATGGACGGCTGTGCGAGCTCGCAGATCGTGCGCACTTTCGTGATGAATTCGGTCAGGTCCAGGTCCGGCAAGCTGCCGTCGACAAAAATGATGTCGGGCGAGCTGATCTTGAGTGCCTGCAATGCTTCCTGACCGCTCTCCGCTTCCTGGATGACATCCTGCGGAGTCGTCAGGATGCGTTTCGCAACTTTGCGAACGACGCTCGATCCATCGACAATTATGCAGCGAGTCATTTTCTACGTCCTTTTCCATTGTTCCGAGAAAATCGGAACGCCCCCGTATTACAGCCTCCACTGTAGCAGGCATGTTTGAACGAACCCGAAAACCGGCGCGCCGGTTTTTAGGTGCGGCTGTAACGTATGGTTAACCCGGAAATCGCGTAGGGTAATCAGGTCGCGCTGAACACGATCTTTTCGTCGTCGACCTTGATGTCGATCGCGAGGCCGGCTTCGTTGGCGAGCAACAATGTGTAATAGAACTGCACAGTGTGGGCGTCGATGGCCTCTTCGGTATCGCTTTGCGATGCCAGGGCCGAATGCAGTTCAAGGAATTTCGGCGGTACGCGCAGCATCTTTCCGGTGACTGTCACGTCGAAAGTCGGGTTTCCGTTCGCGTCGTGCAACACCGCGTCGAGTGTCCCGCCGCGCGGAATGGCCGCATTGCCGACAAGAATGAGGTTGAGGAACAGCTTGACCTTGTTTTTGGGAAGGTAGGCCCGCTCGCCGGTCCATTTGAATTCCGGTTTCTCGCTGGCCATGAACGCGGATGCCACGGCCTCCGCATCGCCCGTGTCGATCTGCACGCCGGCAGAACCCGCGGCGCCGAAAGCGATACGGGCGAACTGCAAGCGCGCGGATGCGTTACGCGCGCTGGCGCGGATCAACTCCATTGCCGCTTCGTCGGCGCCGCCTTCGTCGAGCAATTCCAGACCGTTGTTGATGGCGCCGACCGGCGAGATGATGTCGTGGCAAACCCGGCTGCATAGAAGCGATGCGAGATCGGATGGCGACAGAGAAAGCGGGGGGGACATCAGGCGGCTCCGAAGAACAAATTACTTAGGGGAATTTGGCTTGCTGCGACGCAGTAGCACTCTGGCGACACGACTTTCAAGGCAATCAGGGTGTATGAATCGATACCAGGTCCTTTACCTCATGGCCGTCTTAACAATGCGTAAACTCAACCGGCGTAATGGTTTCTTAAGGCAGAAAGAACCCGCCCAAGCGGGATTTCAGGGACAGGCGGCTGGCAAGAAACTGCGGCGAGGCGCGACAACGCTTGGTCTAGCAAAAAAGGAACCGTGATGAGTCACTTCAGCAAACCGCAGGCTGCGACACACGCAGTCCGGCCGCACGCCGCGATCTGGGCGATGCTGGCGTTTGCAATGGTCATTCTGGCCGCCATGGCGCCCGTGAAGGCGCGTGCGCAGGCCAGCAGTGCCTACACCGCCCAGGAAATCGTTGATGCCGGACACACGTTTTTCGGCGCCACCTCGGGCGGGCTTGCGTCGCTGGTCGAGCAGATTTTCCATCAATACGGTCTGCCCAACGGCTACATTCTCGGCCAGGAGGGCGGCGGCGCCTTTGTCGGCGGCCTGACCTTCGGCGAGGGAACGCTTTACACGAAGAACGCGGGCGACCATTTCGTCTTCTGGCAAGGTCCGTCGCTGGGCTGGGATTTCGGTGCCGAAGGCAACCGCACGATGATGCTGGTCTATAATCTCGACAGCATTTCCAACCTGCATGGTCGCTATGGCGGCGTGGCCGGTTCCGCCTACCTTGTCGCCGGTCTCGGCTTCAACGTGCTGAAGCGCGACAATGTGCTGTTGGTGCCTGTACGGACCGGCGTTGGCGCGCGGCTGGGCGTGTCGATGGGCTATCTGAAGGTCACGCAGTACCCGACCTGGAACCCGTTCTAGAACCTAATCCAGTCGGATCCAGACAGCTTTCGGCTCGGGCGGACGATGCAGTTCACGCCCGCGCTTTTGCTTCGAAAGCGACAATCGCAGGCACCGACACGGTGTCGGCCTGTGCGCGAGCGCACTGGATTGTTTGCGCGTTCCGTGCGAGATGCGTTTCGTCTCGGAACAACCGTAACGGGTGTCGGTCTTGATTCAGACCATACTGATCTTCGCTCTCGGATTTCTTGCGGCGCTGTTTATCGCAATGGTGGCGGCGCCTGCGGTCTGGGAACGCGCGGTGTTCCTGACCCGCAAGCGGATCGAAAGCTCGCTGCCGCTGTCTCTCAATGAACTCAATGCCGAAAAGGACGCGTTGCGCGCCGAACACGCGATGGCGGTCTGCAAGCTCGAGATGCAGCTTGCGCGGCTGAAGGAAAAGGACGTGGTCCAGAGGGCGACGATCACCGACCAGGGCGCGCGGATCGGTGAGTTGGAGCAAAGTTTTGCGGAAAGCCTGACGCGTGGAGCACAACTCGACAACGAGGTCGCCGAGCTTTCGGAATCGCTGGACGAGCGCACGACGTCCTATTCCGAGACCGCTGTGATGTTCGAGGCGGCGCGCACCGAACTCGAATTGAAGACCGATGCGCTCGACCGGGAGATCGAGTCGAACGAGATGCTGACCGAGAAGCTCGAGACCGCGCTTTCCGGCGTGGCGGAGCGCGATGTGAAGGTCGGGGCGCTTTCGGCGAACGTGGCCGAGCTTACAACGGTGCGCAAGGAACTCGAAGACAATGTCGGGTCGCTGGAACACCAACTGCGCGAAACCGGCGAGATCCTGGCGGCCGAGCGCAAGGGCCGGACAAGCGCCGAAACCGAGTTGCAGGCGGCGACCACCAAGAATGCCGAGTGGAAGGCGCGGCTGGAAGACCGGGAAGCCGATTTCAAGCACCTTCAGGACCGGGTCGAACGGGCGGAGGCTGAAGTCGCGGAGCGCGACGAGCGGATTGCCCAGCTTGAGGAGGAGCGCCGCGCGTTGGAAGATGAGGCCAGCGAAATGACGCTGATGATCAACCAGTTTTCAGCCACACTCGGCGAGCGCGATCTCGAAAAACTGCCGGAGGCGCTCAACCGGCGGATTGCGGGAAGCGAACCTGAAACCGAGGCGCTTCTCAAGGAACGCGACGATCTGCGCGCCGCGCTGGAGAAGGCCGGCGAGGCGCAAGCCGGTTCCAAGGGCGACGCGGCGCTGCGCGAGCAGCTCAACCAGCTGGCGGCCGAGGTGGTCGCCGTGTCGGCGCGCATCGAAGGGCCGGAATCGCGGATCAACGAACTCCTTGCGCAAGAGGCCGATGCGCCGCCCGGCGACATCGTCAGCCTTGCCGAGCGCATCCGCGAATTGCAGCGCAAGGCTGCCGATCAAAAATCCGCCTGAGCGGCGCCAGACCGCATCCTGAACAGCGCGATCGCGCCTGCCGTGGCGACGTTGAGGCTGTCGAAGCCATTAGCCATGGCAATCGAGACGGTTTCCAGCCGATCCAGCCATTCCGCGGGCAGGCCATGCCCTTCGCTGCCCAGTACGAGCGCCTGCCGGGGCCTGGGTGTCCATTCGGCAATGTCGATGCGGCCAGCCGGCGACAGCGCGGTGACGGCGAAATCACGCTCGGCGAGGCCACGAAGCGCTTCGGCTAGACCGTCGAAGCGGTGGAAGGGAACGCGCAGCACGCCGCCCACCGAAACACGGATCGCCTTGCGGTAGAGCGGATCGCAGCAATCGGCATCAATCAGCACGGCGTCGACGCCGAAGGCCGCCGCATTGCGGAAGATCGCGCCCATGTTGTCGTGGTTGGAGATGCCCGACAGGACAAGCACGGTGCGCCAGGTTTCGGGCAGCGGATCGGGCAGGCCGGCAGTCCCTTGCGGTATCGCGCCGACGGCGAGAATGCCGCGATGCAGGTGAAAACCGGCGATCATGTCGAGTGCCGCTTGCGACGCCGCATAGACCGGAACACCGGGCGGCACGTCGTCAAGCAGGCCGGCGAGACCGGCAACCCGGTTTTCCAGAATGAGCAGTGAGCGCACGGCAAAGCGCTGTTGGCGCAGCAGCACCTGCAGCACGCTCCGGCCCTCGGCGATGAACACGCCATGCCGGCGGACGAGATCGCGCTCGCGGATGTCGCGATAGGCCTCGATGCGCGGATCGGCGGGATCGCCGATCCGGACGATTTCCGGCTCAGGCATCGGGTGTGGCAGGAGCGCTCAGCATCCGGTCAATACGTCCGCCGCTTGCGGCCTGTTTGAGTAGCGAGAAATCACCGTCGGAGCAGATCGCCGCGACCGAATCGACCAACGCCTTGTGGGTGACCCGGGCTACCGCCGAGCCGAGGCTGATGCGGCGCACGCCCATGGCGGCAAATTCTTCGAAACCATGCGCCGCGAACGGCCCGGCGACAAGCGCGTTGACCGGCTTGGAGACGCTGTCGACCACCTGTTTCAGTTCGTCCATGCCGGGTGGCATCGGCACATAGAGAAGGTCGGCGCCGGCCTGTTCGAAGGCCTGGATACGGCGGATGGCATCTGCGGTGTCGTAGGAGCCGTTCATCACCCCGTCGGCGCGGGCACACAACACGAAAGGCCGGCCGACCGCACCGGCTGCCGAAACCGCGGCCTTGATGCGTTCGAGCGCAAGATCGAAGGGATAGGCCGGGTTACCGTCTTCCATCATCGTATCCTCGATGGAGCAGCCCGAAAGGCCCACTTCAGCGGCAAGGCGAACCGTCTCTGCGACATCGTCGGGGGCATCGGCGAAGCCGTTCTCGAAGTCGCCGGAGACCGGCAGGTTGGTGTTGGCGACGATATCTGCGGCATGAGCCAGCGCCTCGTCGCGCGTGACATGGCCCATATCGGGGCGTCCGAGCGTGAAGGCGAAGCCGGCGCTGGTGGTTGCCAGCGCCTTGGCGCCGAGCGCCTGCATGACCTTCGCCGAGCCGATATCCCACGGGTTGGGGATGACGAAGCAGCCATCGGCATGCAGGGTCTGGAATGTTTCGTGGCGTTGGGCGAGCGTTGTCATGATTGAGCCTCCCTTTTCTCGCGGGCATCGGTTGCCATCGTGGCGAGGACGGAGCGCAGCTTATCTGCTGCCGCCAGCGGCGCGGAGTACCAGACACGACAGGTCCGGTCGCCGTCGGTCAGGTCCATGCCCTCGCTGTCGAGCGCGGCGAGCCGCCACTGGCCGGGCTTGGCGCGGGCGTTGACGGTTGCATAGAGGCCGACGGCTTCGGCGTGGTCCTCGTTCATGTGCTGAACCGCTCCCGCTTCGATGGCGGCTATACCGGCGGCGTCGCCAAGCATGGCGAGGTCGTCTGATGTCAGTTCGTAAGCCTTGCCGAAGCCGCCGTTCAGGCTGGCGCGGTCTATGATGATCCGGAAGAAGGTGAAGTCGCCGAAATCCGCATAAAGCGCGGCCTTGGGCTGGCGCGACAGGTAGCGCCGCTTGACGCGCTGGCCGGCCTCGCTGTTGCGTGTCACCGGTTCGGCGCGGCCGAACAGCGTGATGCGCGGATGGGCCAGTGGATCGCCCTTGCCGACCTCGCCGACCAGCAGCGAGCAGCGCGGGTCGCCCGCAAGCGCCTGCGTGTGCCAGGACAGGGCGGAAACGAGGATGATCGGCGCGCCGTCGAAATCGGTGGCGAGCGCCACGCGGCTGGCGCCGGGGTGGCCGGTCTCGCCCAGCACCACACCGAGCGCGGCATGGCGGGCGGTGGCGATCAGTGTGCGGGCGAGGCGAATCGCCTCCGGGTCGGTTTCGCGGATGATATTGGCGGCTTTCGCCATGATCGCCCCTCGTGTCTTATCAGGCTGTTGATTGGTGCAACGCGTGCATGGCTGCGAATGCGATTAGCGTTTATGTCACTGAACGGTATCTGGGAAAAGACGCGCGAAAGAGGCCCATGGCGAAGCTGTATTTCCACTATGCGACCATGAATGCCGGCAAGTCGACCATGTTGCTGCAGGCCTCGCACAATTACCGCGAGCGCGGCATGCATACGCTGCTGTTTGTCGCCGGCCATTACCGAAAGGAAGAGGATGTCGGCTATATTTCGTCGCGAATCGGCCTGGAGTCCGACGCCGAGATGTTTCGCGACGGCGACGACCTCTATGCGCGGATTGCCGAACATCACCAGTCCAAGACGACCCATTGCGTGTTCCTGGATGAGGCGCAGTTCCTCACAGACGAGCAGGTCTGGCAGTTGGCGCGTGTTGTCGACCGGCTGAACATACCGGTCATGTGCTACGGTTTGAGAACGGACTTCCAGGGCAACCTGTTTGCCGGTTCGCAGAGGCTCCTGGCGATTGCCGACGAGTTGCGCGAAGTGCGCACGATCTGCCGCTGCGGGCGCAAGGCGACCATGGTCGTCCGGCTCGGTCCCGACGGCAAGGTGGCGCAGGAAGGCGATCAGGTGGCGATCGGCAAGGATGTCTATGTGTCCTTGTGCCGGCAGCACTGGGAAGAAGAAATGGGACGCGTGCGCGCCGAGGATCTGATCGGCTTTACCGGTAGTTAGTCTGCGTGCTCCGACGCCGTATCTTCAAAACGTCGTGATCAGCGTCTATATCTCGCTGGGGCATCGCGCCGCGATCTGACAGGAGAGGACCGACTGATGGCGACACTGCAAAACTTTGATGCGGAAATCGAAAGTACAAGGCAGGTCGTCGAGGACATGCGCTCGAAGATCGAGCAGTCCGGCACCATGCTCGACAAGTTCGCCCAGGCGGACGTGGCATTGGGCGATGCAGACTTCGATATCGAGAACGCCCGCATCCAGGACGTGCTGAAACAGCAGAAGGTCATGGAGGGCAATATCGCCGACCTGATCATCGGGCTGGAAGACGCGACGAACGTCTTCGGCAGCGAATTCGAGAGCATGAAGTCCTACTCCGGCATGGAGAAGTTCATCGGCCTGTTTTCCAAACAGCGAATGCAGCGCATGCGCTCCGAACGGGTGCGAAACATGTCGCTGGCCGGCAATCTGCAGGAACTGCTGGCGAAATCCGACACGATCGTCGGCATTCTGAAAAGCCAGAAGGACATTCTCGATAGCCGCTATTCGACCTCGGAGGCGAGCCTCAAGTCGGTGATCGAACGTCGCAAGGGCACGATGGCCGGACTGGAGGAAACACAAAAGCGCATCGAGGAACTCAACCCGATGCTGATGGACATCGAGAACCGGATCGCTGCGACGACCACTCAAAAGGACCGTACCGAACTGGAGAGCGAGCGCTCCGAACTGGCAACCGAATACAACCAGAAGCAGGCCAAGGAACAAGAGCTGCTCGCCGAAAGCCAGACGCTGGAACGCTATACATCGATGTTCCAGACCTTTGTCGACTCGCTCAACAACCAGATCGCGGCGCAAAGCACGCTGATCAACAAGCTGACGATCGATACCGAACAGCGCATCGTGCTCTACAAGTCGCTTGAGGACTCGCTGAAGACTGCGGCGCAGCAGGATGTCGCCCACAAGATCAACACGCTCGGCAGCCAGGTCGACACCGCAGCCGAAACGACGATGGCCGGCATCGGTGCGGCGGCGCAGAAACACATCGGCGACCTCCTGGAAATGCACGAGAAGAACATGGTCGCCACGCAGGATATCCAGCGCCGCAAGAAGCTCGCCGACGAGGCCTTCGCGCGGCGTTTCGACGAGGTCATGAAGACGCACGACGCCGGCAAATACGTGCACCAGTAAGCGGCGCGCGGCGGCCAGACACCAGACGGAAGCACCATTGCCGTGAAGCCGAATG
Organism: Oricola sp.; assembly: GCF_965230365.1. Classification (GTDB taxonomy): domain Bacteria; phylum Pseudomonadota; class Alphaproteobacteria; order Rhizobiales; family Rhizobiaceae; genus Oricola. Next base: position 1,325,261 of record NZ_OZ246003.1, read on the forward strand.
CAAATCCGACATCGCCCGTCGGGCGGTATTTCGCGTCGATCAGCGCGGCGCTCGAAGGGCTCGACATCTTCCTGCGCGACGACCGTTCGCCGCTCTACCGGCATGGGCTGGTGGCGAAGATCGTTACCGAATACGTAAAGCGGCTGGAAACCTCGTTCGGCTGCTGGCGGCACCATCTCGACTACGCGTCGACGTTTCGCATCTCGCGCGCCGAAAGCGGGTTTCCGGTGTTCCAGAACGTGCTGGAACTGGAAAACGACCGCCGCACCGCCAAGGCGCGGCTGGCCGAGATCGCCGATCCGGACACGCTGCGCAGCGAGATGGCGGACTTCATCCTGCGCCACAAGGCGTTTCCCAAGGATCTGCAGCGCGCCATGGCCGAGCGGCTCTATCTGGAGGCGGTGCAGGACGGGCATGTGTTTTCGCCGCTGGTGCTGCCGGAGACGGTCAAGGTGTCGGTCAATCCGAAGACGAAACGGCCCTTTTACCTGACCCATTGGGGCGCGTTCGACGGCGCATCCAATCTGCCGATGGTCTATTCGGTGACGGTGGAGGATTCCTCGCCCGACCTCGTCAAGATGCTGGTGACCAGAGACGGCAAGCTGAACGAGAAGGTGAAGATACCGCTGCCGGTCGGCGGGTTGCTGAACCCTGAGCTGGCGCGCGAGTTCGACGCTTTCGTCGAACGCAATTCCGCCTATTCGCTGTCGCCATCGACGATCGCCACCAACATGGACAAGGATTTCGAACTGCTGCACCCAAAGCAGCTCAGGCGCATCGTGCTCGGCCCGTTCTATTCGGCGGGGATCACCGAGCACAATGCGCGGGTCAACGCGATCCTCGAAAACGTTGCCGATCCGGCCAATGCCTGGCTTTTGACCTGGACGATCCAGGACATTTATTCAAAGGCCGAGAAGCCGGCCCGCAAGGGGCTGTGGTCGTCGCAGCCGGCGCGCGAGGAGTTTCACATCGAGACCGACGATCTGGATGCCGCACGCATGGGCGTGTCGAGCTACGAGAAACATGCGCTGATCCCGCATGAGGCGTATCAGGCGCTCTATGCGGCCGGCGAGGCGGAGACGGTTTTTGCCGGCTATAAAACCCACATCATTTCCGGCGGGCAGGTGATCAGCGATGTCTGACCCGTGCCGCCAACAGGAGACGTCTTCATGGATATCGGCCTGACACGCATCGACGAGGAAGACATCGCCAAACACCGCTCGACGGCGCAGAGCTTCGTCACGCGGGTCATCGTCATGAAGGAAACGGGCGGCCGTTCGGATACGGCGCTGGCCGGCACCGGGCGGCGTTTCGTTTCGACGATTTCGACCGGCGGCATGAAGCGGACCCGCGAGGTCGAACTGACCAAGCAGATCGCCGCCATCCGGCCCGACGACCAGATGCTGACGCCGATGCAGCACAATCTGCTCTACCGCACGCGGCGCGGCATTGCCGTGGCACTCGCCGTCGCCGATGCTTATGCCCGCCAGACCGAGTTGGAGAGCCTGCAGGCACGCAACCTGTCGGCGCCGCTGCAGGGCGATGACGCGGTGCGTTTCAAGACGCTGGTCAATGCGGCGGCCTATGTTTCGGCCTTCACGCTGTCCGCATACTTGCTGCATATGCTCGATGGCGGCACCGAGCCTGTCAACGATCCCGACGAGCCGGATTTCCTGTTCGACACGGCACAGGATGCGCTGAAGGGGCTGATCGCCGGACTGGCGAACGCCATCGATGGCGCAGCCGACGAGACCGCCATGCTGCAACGGGCCAAGGCGTTCGCCCGCGTCGCCGTCGACGGTCTTCTGGGCCGGCGCGGGCGCTTCACCGGGCTTGGCGCGTTCGAGAACAGCCACATCCGCATCGAGGCCGACGACTTCACGATCAACGGTTTCGACGTCGCTCCCGGCGAACGCCGCAAGCCATTGGTCATGCAGTTCAAAAAGCCGAACGAGATCATCGGCAACCACATCGCCAAATATCAGGCGACCAAGCTGGCGAAGATGCTGGTTGCCTATGATTTCGACCGGCAACTTAATCCATTCGTTGAACTCGGCGGCTTCCTGTTCACCTTCGTTGGCGATGGCGCGCCAGGCACCGGCAAGACGATCCTGATCCAGATGATCGCCGGGCTGATCAACGATTATTGCGAGATTGCCGGTTACCCGTTCCACTATGAGAATTTCGGCGTCGACCAGATCTCCTCCTACCAGGGCAAGTCGGGCCAAAACTGCAAGGAATTCGTCAACAACATTGTCAATCCGAAGGCGATCGGTTTCGGCACGGTTGACGATATCGACCAAGTGGCGGCGAAGCGCTCCGACGACCGCGCCTCGGCCGGCCAGCACGAGGTGACGGCGGTGCTGATGGAAAGCTTTGCCGGCGCGACGACGGTGGTGCGCGGCAATTGCTCGTTCGGCATGTTCTCCAACTATCCGGAGAATGTCGACGACGCGTTGCGCCAGCGGGCCGGCGCGCGCTGGCTGGTCGACGGGCCGCAGACGCTGGAGGATTACGTCGACATTTTCGTGCTCTTGGCCGGCAAGAACCACGACATCCCGCTCGGCGAGCACGACCTCTATGAAGCGCAGGCGATCAAGCAGGCGGTCGCCGCCGCCTACGAAGGCCACGACCGGCCAAAGGAGGACGGGCTGGTCGCTGTCTACGAGCGCTTCCTGGAAGAGCGCGGCGAGCCAAGAACCATGGCCGATGTCGGTGACTATCTGCACCGCATCAAGCTGGCCGAGCCGCGCTTTACCGGCCGGGCGATCAAGAACATCACGGATGCGATCAAGATGCGGGCGATGGATATCGACCTGCCGGACGACTGGTTCGAGGCGCCGGAAACCTTCATGCACAAGTCCTACGACGACAAGAAGGCGATGATCGAGGAACTGCGCGGGCCGTTCACGATGGCAATGGTGATGCAGGAGATCAACCGCTACGCCGATTCCGAGTTCCGCTACACCGACAAGTCCGACCAGGCGGCGATCGAGACGATGATCCGCAACGAGCGGCTGCGCGAGCGAGCGGCGGCGGAGATCGCGGAATTGAAGGCGAAGGGGCTGTGGAGCAAAAGATGCTAAGAGTTGAAATTGCTGAAAATTGGGAACCTCAAGATTTTATTGACGTACTCCAGTCTATAGAGTCGATGTACTACAAACTATCATTCAATAAATATCGTCACTACGGCTATTTAGGATTTCCTTTTCCCGACGAATACTATTCCGAGTTTCCTGAGTTCGTCGGATCATCGATCCAAGGCGCATTGGATTATACAAATCGCCGATTGTTGGAGATAGCTCGATACGAAGTCCCGCAGCCTGCGCGTTTAATGGTTGGTCGGATCGAGTACGCTTCGCCGGGCTGGATCGATTTCGTAGGCCTTGGCAAGGTTGTTGAAGTCATATCTGACTCTATTGGCCGGATGGTAACTTATTACGACGAGCGGCACATGAGACGCGAGCGCGATATTCAAGCGTCAATAGAGACAGAAGAGAGACGTGTTGAGCTAGAGCGCGACCGTGAATTGCTTCAGTCTTTAAAAATTCAAAATGCGAGGGATGCGTTAGAAATCCTAGAGAGATACCCGAGTGACCGAGAGGTACTGGTGCCACTACTGGTTCGAGACCAGGATGCACTTTCGGACCGTATCGCTGAAGGGAAACTGGTACGGGCGCAGAGAATCCCGGAAGAATGAAACGCCTCTACGACAATGAACTGATCTACGGGCGGCTCTTGACCGTCAGCCAGCCGCATCTGATCGAGCGCTACAACAAGGCGCTTGCCGCGTTCGGGTTGCCGCCGACCAAGCTCGAGAGTTTCGACATCGACAAGACGGGCTTCTCGCCGCAGATCGCCAGCGAACTGGGCGATGCCGACTATCTCGACCCGAACGGGGTCAATCGCCGCTTCATCATCCTGACGCCGGCGCAGGCGACGCTGCCCGTCGTCCATACCTGGTTTTCCAACACCGACGCGCTGATGTTCGAGTTCTTCAACGCGAACACGCGGGCGATCAATGCGCTGACGATCAAGGACGTGATCTTCGGCGAGATCGAGGACAATGTGTCGCGCGTCGAGGACATCGAGGACCTGCTGTCGATCGAGCAGGTGGAGTTCCGGGTGCTGTCGGCGGAGGATGTGCTGGGCAAGGCGGCCGAACTGCGCGTGCTGGTCGACCGGCTGACCAACGAGCCGAACGCCTGGCGTGATGATGCGATGCTGGAGCACATGGTCGATCTGGCCAAGGTGGCCGGCGATATCCGCGAAAACACGCTGGTGCCCGAGCAGGTTGTGTTTCGCCACGACGCGTTCTGGACGAGCCATTTCGGCGGCTGCTATGTGTTCGTCGACGACCGCATGACGACCGTGATCGGCAATCCGGAGGCACCGGGTTTCCGCCGCTCGCGGCCCTGGCAGGTCAGCTACCTGTCGATTGCGGATACGGGCCGGGTGTTTCGGTTCCTCGCCGAAACGGGGCGGCTCGATCCGCCGCGCGCCTCCTGGCTGGAAGGATCGGGTTTTCTGGAACACCGCGCCGAGATGGCGATCCGCGGGTTGTTGCGCGAGGCCGAGCCCGACGCGGATCTGAACCGGATCGATCCGGTGTGGCTGCAAACCTGGATGCATCGCCACGCGGCGATGATCGCCAGCGACGGCACCTATCCGTTCCTCGAAACGGCGAAGCGCGAGATTGCCCAATCCGGGCAGATCGACATGGCGCGCCTGCCGGAACGCTTCCGCTTCCAACTGGCGCGGGCGAAACCCGGCCACAAGGATGCGTGGCTGACCAACCGGCTGATCTCGGAATATGTGCCGGGCGATTTCGTGTCGCGCTATGTGTTCAACAAGCAGGGCTTCTATGCCGATTACGCGGCCTATCCGGATGCCTTCCGCCACCATGTTGTAGAGATGCTGAAAACCACCTATCTCAAGGACAAGGCGGGTTTCCGCAAACGCCTTTACGGTCTGTAATTCCGCAAGGGGACGATATGCTTGATCCGATCATTCAGTTCTTCACCAGGGTTTTCGAGATGATCGGCCGGGGGATCGGCATCTTCATCTCCTGGCTGCTTTGGCCCTTCGTCGCCTTCGGACAGTGGTACCAGCGCCGAAGCTGGCTGATCCGCGGGCCGGTGCTGGTTGTCATCCTGATGCTGCTGTTCGGATACGGGCACTTCATCTGGTCAGCCGAGCGCTGGGTCAACTGGGACCAGGACTACGTCGCCGCCTATGATCTGACCAGCCGTACGGCGGGCGCGGGCGAGGAACTGCCGGCCGGCTCGGCGACGCAATGCGCGCCATCGGCGATTGTTGAAGTGACACGGGACCTGGTCGATTACAACGTCAACCAGAACACCTGGATGCCGTCGCATCCGCTTTCGAAGGCAGGGCTTTTCGGCATTCCGTGGAAGAATACGCCGTTTCTCGACAACAAGGCAGCCTTCCAGCTTGGTATCAACCAGGTGATCCGGCGGACCACCGTGGAACTGGTCGACCGGCTGGGCCGCGTGCGCGGCACGTCGCAGTTCAACCAGAACCTGCAGGATGCGCGCGAGGCCATGGCCTATATCGAGGATGCGTGGTGGCTGACATTCACGCCGCCCTTCATCCAGCCGACAACGCAAGAACGCCAGCGCGAGGCGATGCGCGCGCTCGACGCCTTCAATGACGAGCTTGGACGCTGCGAAGCCTATTTCGACACGCGCTCCGACAATCTCCTGCAGTTCATGGACCGGGTGACGGGCGACATCGGCTCGACATCCGACATCCTGCGGGCCCGCATGGAGGCAAGCGATCTCGGCTGGTTCGACCCGCGCGCCGACGACCGGTTCTGGTTCACCTATGGCCAGCTTTACGCCTATCACGGCATTTTGTCGGCCACGCAGTCGGATTTCCGCGATGTGTTCGAAGAGCGGCGACTGAACAATGTGTGGGACCGCACGCAGGACCAGTTGCGCGCCTCGCTCGACATGCACCCCTTCATCATTTCCAACGGCAACGAGGCGAGCTGGATCATGCCGTCGCATCTGGCGACCATGGGCTTCTATTTGCTGCGGGTGCGTTCCAATCTGGTGGAGATGCGCGATATCCTCGATCGCTGAGGTGGTCAGCAAGATGGTCAGATTGTCGCAATTCGTGCAGCAGACGGCCAAATCGCGATTGCCGATGGATTGCGCATAGGCTTTGTACCGCGCAGGACGGCAGGAGGGCGCTGCCGGCGGCATCAAGCGGAGAGCATCATGGCCGAATACAAATCCGATATCGAAATCGCGCGCGCGGCATCCAAGAAACCGATACAGGAGATCGGCGGCAAGCTCGGCATCGCAGCCGAGCATCTGCTGCCTTACGGCCATGACAAGGCCAAGGTTTCCGCCGACTTCATCAAGTCGGTGCAGGACCGCGACGATGGCAAGCTGATCCTGGTCACGGCGATCAACCCGACGCCGGCCGGCGAAGGCAAGACGACGACCACTGTCGGTCTCGGAGACGGCCTCAACCGGATCGGCAAGAATGCCGCGATCTGCATTCGCGAAGCGTCTCTCGGCCCGAATTTCGGCATGAAGGGCGGCGCGGCCGGCGGCGGTTACGCGCAGGTCGTACCGATGGAGGAGATGAACCTCCATTTCACTGGCGACTTCCATGCCATCACCAGCGCCCACAACCTGCTGTCGGCGATGATCGACAATCACATCTACTGGGGCAACGAGCTGGGCATCGACGAGCGCCGGGTCGCATGGCGCCGCGTCATGGACATGAACGACCGCGCGCTGCGTGACATGGTCGTGTCGCTGGGCGGTGTTGCCAACGGTTTCCCGCGCCAGACCGGCTTCGACATCACGGTCGCCTCCGAGGTGATGGCGATCCTGTGTCTGGCCAAGGATCTCAACGACCTGCAGAAGCGCCTCGGCAACATCGTTGTCGCCTATCGCCGCGACAAGTCGCCGATCTACTGCCGCGACATCAAGGCCGATGGCGCGATGACGGTGCTGCTCAAGGACGCGATGCAGCCGAACATCGTGCAGACACTGGAAAACAACCCCGCCTTCGTGCATGGCGGCCCGTTCGCCAATATCGCGCATGGCTGCAACTCGGTGGTCGCGACCACGACCGCGCTGAAACTCGCCGATTTCGTCGTCACCGAGGCCGGTTTCGGTGCCGATCTGGGCGCCGAGAAATTCATGAACATCAAATGCCGCAAGGCTGGCCTCTCGCCATCGGCGGTGGTGCTGGTCGCTACCGTGCGCGCCATCAAGATGAATGGCGGCGTCGCCAAGGCCGACCTCGGCGCGGAGAACGTCGATGCGGTGCGTGACGGTTGCCCGAACCTCGGCCGCCACATCGCCAACGTGAAGAGCTTCGGTGTTCCGGTCGTCGTGGCGATCAACCACTTCGTGTCCGACACCGATGCCGAGATCGAGGCGGTGAAGGAGTATGTCGCCGAGCAGGGCACCGAGGCCTTTCTGTGCAAGCACTGGGCGCACGGATCGGAGGGGATCGAGGATCTTGCCCACAAGGTTGTCGAGCTGGCCGAAAGCGGCGTTGACAATTTCGCGCCGCTCTATCCCGACGACATGGACCTGTTCCACAAGATCGAGACCATCGCCAAGCGCATCTACCATGCCGATGAGGTGATCGCCGAAAAGAAGGTGCGGGCACAGCTGCGCGAGTGGGAAGATGCGGGCTACCGCGAGTTCCCGATCTGCATGGCCAAGACGCAGTACTCCTTCTCGACCGACCCGAACCTGCGCGGCGCGCCGACCGGCCACACGGTGCCGATCCGCGAAGTGCGGCTTTCGGCGGGCGCGGGCTTCATCGTGGTGATCTGCGGTGAGATCATGACCATGCCGGGCCTGCCGCGCAAACCGGCCTCCGAGACGATCCGCATCAACGACGAAGGCTTCGTCGAAGGCTTGTTCTAACCAGCGTGCGGCCGGTGCCGAGCGCGCCGGCCATCACTCAATGGGTTGCGGCCCGCGCCAGGAGGTCAGCGCCGACAATCGGGCCGTCTTCTTGAACTGGTGGCGGTCCATCCGGCGCAGGATGCCGGCGAGAAACGCGATCGTCTTCTCGACATAAGGACCCTTGTTCAGCATCACGCATTCGGCGCGCTGGCCCATCGCGGCGTCGGTGACTTCGGCGCGCGACGGCGCACCGGTCTTCAGCAAGGTCTGCAAGACCTGCGTCGCCCAGACCGCGGGGATGTGGGCTGCCTCGCACAGCCAGAGAATCTCTTCCTGCACTTCCGACAGGCGTTCGGTGCCGACCTCCATGGCGAGATCGCCACGCGCGATCATCACGGCGACGGGCTGATGCGATCCGGCCTCGACAATCAGCCGTGGCAGATTGCGCACGGCAAGGCTGGTCTCGATCTTCAGCAGCAGCGGTTGGCGGGGCCGGCCGCCGCGATGGCGGGCGAGTTCGGCGGTGATCAGCCTTATGTCCTCTGGCCGCTGCACAAAGGAGCAGCCGACGAGATCGGCGTGTCTTGCAACGAACTCCATGTCGACGCGGTCCTTGGCGGTCAGCGGATCGATTTCCAGATCGACGCTCGGGAAGTTGACGCCTTTCTCCAGCTTCAGCTTCTCGCCCTTGTCGCGGGCCACGATGACCTCGAGGATCGCGCCGTCAGCGGTGTTGTCCATGACCCGGCCGCCGATCTTGCCGTCGTCGATCCAGACCAGTGCACCGGGATTGAGCTTGGCGACCACATGCGGAAAGCTGATGGAGAAGGCGGGCATGTCGTCGCCGGCCACCGTGTTGTCGGCGGAAAGGCGAAAACGGTCGCCGCGATGCAGTCGCCTCGCATTGGCGTTGTCGATGCTTTCGATCCGGCATTTCGGTCCGGCGACATCCATCAGGACGGGGCAGCGCCGGTCCGCCTTGCCGGCCGCGGCGGCGATGTTTGCGATCATCGCCGACCACACCTCCGGGCCGTCATGGGCGCAGTTGATCCTGAAGCAGCTCGCGCCGGCAGCGACCAACCGCTCGACATAGGCTGCGTCGCGGGCGCCCTGTTCCGGCATGGTGACCATGATCCGGGTGCTGCGCCCGCCCGGATAGTCGCCGAAGAAGCGGTCCTGCTCGGCGGTGATGAATTCGATGCCTGCAGCCATTCGACCGGCGTCCGGCCATTTGCACGCATGGCCAGTCATCCGGTCGAGCGCCGCGCCGACCATCTCCAGCGACTGGCGCGGGTGCGATTCCGAGCGGCCGAGCGATGACAGGCCAAGGGCTGCGAGATCGCCTTGCAAACCGGTGAGATCGTACTGGCGGGCCGCAAGGTAATAGGCAAGGTTTTCCGCCCCGCCCCGGAATGCAGCGCGCTCCATGTGCGGCAGCCAATCAGCGAGAATACGCCGGTACTCGGCGTCGATCTCGGCTGTTTTTTCGGCCAGTTCGGCGCGGCATGCCTCGATGCAGTCGGTTGACGGCGGGGCCATTTCCGGCCCTCCGCCAGTCCCGTCGCGGTGATCGTCGTGCATCTGCTCAATCCACCTTCAAACGATCTGTGTTCTTGTCGTTCCGCCGTCTCGGACTGCTAGCGGAGCGGCTGGCGGGCCGCTTTGACGGTGGTCAAACGGCAAGCGGTGAAATTTGGGATTGCACCATGCGGCATCGCGGATTAGGAATGCGACCGATGAACACGCTGCGCGCACAGACGAAGTGGTGGTGGACCCGCTAACAGGCGGTACACGGTCACGCGCGCGCGAAAATCCGAAACCGCCAGGAGCAAACGGGCCTTGGCGGTTTTTTGCTGTCCGGGCCCCGGCAAGGGAAAGAGCATGGACACCGAGAGCAAGACGACAACCGGCGAGCCCGACCTGACCTATGTGACGCGCGGCGGCGTGACCGTGCGCCGCTATCGCCGTGACGCCGACTACAGAAACGCGATCTCCGACTATACCGACCGGCTGGATACCAGGCCGGGGGTCATCCTGTCGTCTAACTACGAATATCCCGGCCGCTACACGCGCTGGGACACGGCGATTGTCGATCCGCCGGTGCTGATCTCCTCGCACCGCCGCGACATGACGATCGAGGCGCTGAACGACCGCGGCGTGCCGATGCTGGCGATGATCGAAAAGGCGCTTGCCGGCGCCGAGCATGTCGCCGGTGTCAAGCGCAGCGAGCGGCTGCTGACGGTGCAGATCGCCGAGGCGGCGGAAGTCACGCTGGAAGAAGAGCGGACAAGGGCGGCAAGCGTGTTTTCGGCGCTCAGGGCGATCACCGACCACTTCCATGCGCCCGACGACAGCGATCTCGCGCTGTTCGGCGCGTTCGGCTACGACATCGCCTTCCAGTTCGATCCCGTGGAACGCAAACTGCAGCGCGATACGGCGCAGCGCGACCTGGCGCTGTTCTTTCCAGACGAAATCCTGGTTGTCGACAACCACGCCGCGCGCGCCTGGATCGACCGCTACGAGTTCGACGATGGCGAGGTTTCGACCGCAGGCATTGCGGGCGAGGGCCCTGCGCATCCGTTCCAGCCGGCCGATCATGTACCGCCGCGCGGCGACCATCAGCCAGGCGAGTACGCCAGGCTGGTGGAGAAGGCGAAACAGAGCTTCGCGCGCGGTGACCTGTTCGAGGTGGTGCCCGGCCAGATCTTCAACGAGCGCTGCGAGACGACGCCGTCGGCAATCTCGCGGCGGCTGAAGGCGACCAACCCTGCGCCGTACTCGTTCTTCATGAACCTGACCCGCAACGAGTTCCTGATCGGCGCATCGCCGGAGATGTTCGTGCGGGTGACCGGCCGGCGCATCGAGACCTGCCCGATTTCCGGCACGATCCGGCGCGGCGAGGACGCGATCTCGGATTCCGAGCAGATCCTCAAGCTGCTGAATTCCAAGAAGGACGAATCCGAGCTGACCATGTGTTCGGATGTCGACCGCAACGACAAGAGCCGGGTGTGCGAGCCGGGCACGGTCAAGGTGATCGGCCGCCGCCAGATCGAGATGTATTCGCGGCTGATCCACACGGTCGACCATGTGGAAGGCCGGCTGCGCGACGGCATGGACGCGTTTGACGGGTTCCTCTCCCACGCCTGGGCGGTGACGGTGACCGGCGCGCCGAAACTGTGGGCGATGCGCTTCATCGAGGAACACGAGCGCAGCCCGCGCGCCTGGTATGGCGGGGCGATCGGCATGGTGAAATTCGACGGCGACATGAACACCGGGCTGACGCTTCGCACCATCCATGTGCGCGACGGGATCGCCTCGGTGCGCGCCGGGGCAACGCTTTTGTTCGATTCCGACCCGGCCGAAGAAGAGGCCGAAACCGAACTGAAGGCATCGGCGATGCTGTCGGCGATCCGCGACACCGGCAAGGGCAACGATCCCGCCGGCGGACGCGAGGCGGCGAAGGTGGGCGCCGATACGAAGATCCTGCTGGTCGACCACGAGGACAGTTTCGTCCACACGCTCGCCAACTATTTCCGCCAGACCGGCGCGGAGGTGCGCACGGTGCGCTCGCCGGTCGCCGAAAGCCTGCTCGACGACTATGCGCCCGACCTGGTGGTGCTGTCGCCCGGGCCGGGCATGCCGTCGGACTTCGACTGCAAGGCGACGATCCGCAAGGCGCGCGACCGCGACCTGCCGGTGTTCGGTGTCTGCCTCGGCCTGCAGGCGCTGACGGAAGCCTATGGCGGCAGCCTGCGCCAGCTCGGCCTGCCGATGCATGGCAAGCCGTCGCGCATCCGCATCAACCATCCCGGAAGCGTGTTTTCCGGCCTGCCGCGCGAAATCACCGTCGGCCGCTACCACTCGATCTTCGCCGACCCGTCGCGGCTGCCCGACGAATTCACTGTGACGGCGGAAACCGAGGACGGCGTGGTGATGGGCATCGAGCACCGGAGCGAGCCGGTGGCAGCCGTGCAGTTCCACCCGGAATCGATCATGACGCTCGGCGGCAATGCCGGCATGCGGATGATCGAGAATGTGGTGGCGCATCTGGCCGCCGGCGCGAAACGCGGCGACAAGGGTGCAGCGGCGTGAGGGGGGTCTTTGTCCCACCCTTAAGCTCCTCGCTTTGGGGTCGAGCCACGGGTCTCGACCCGTCCTGCGGACCGTCGCTGGCGGGCCCCTATCTCCCCCGCCGAGAGGGAGAGGCGCGTGTCATCGAGGCAGGTTCGTCCTCGCCCCACCGGGGAGAGGGATACGAAGGCTTGTGAGCGAAGCGAACTAGCCGAAGTTGGGTGAGGGGGGACTTCGAAGGCCCCCTCTCCGCCTTGCGTCCCCTGCACCACCCCCTCTCTTGCGATTTCTAGCACTTAGCCTGCGGCTAAGGCGCTGAAATCGCTTTCTCTCCCACCAGGGGCGAGAGGTAGCGCGTCATCTCCATCGGGCGCACGCCATCGCAGCCGCGCCCCGTTTCCGAGACCGGATTGTAGAGACATGGAAGACGGGCGGTCAAAGCATCGCAACGTCTTAGAAGTATAGCGATCCTCGGACCGCCCGCTCGGTGGTCTTGCAGCTTCGGTCGGCGGCCCGGAACCAGGTCCGGGAAAACAAGACTGCGCGCGCCGCTTCATGCCGCCCCGGCTTGGGGGTTCATCACCCAGCAACACACCTCTGTGTCACCAACCGGGCACCGTCCCTCTCTCCATCAGCCGGTGTGCACGACAGACTTCCGTGAGAGGGCGAGTGTGATGGTAAGGGAGGTTCGGGAGCGGTGCATAAGTTTTAAGGCGCGCGCGGCCCATGCGATTGAATTCGTTAGAGAAACGCGAAAATGCGCGAAAAACTCATGCAACGGGCGCGGGATCTATCTCTCCCCGTGCGGGAGAGAAAGCAAAAACCTGGGCTTGGCGAAGCCAAGTCCTTGGTTTTTGCCAGAGAGGGGCTCGCGATGTTGAAGAAAACACCAGGGTCTCAGACCTCGGCGCATTGCCCCTCTCTTGCGATTTCTAACACTTAGCTGGCGCTAAGATGTTGAAATCGCTTTCTCCCCCGCAAGGGGGGAGATAGGTGCGCCGCTTCATGCCGCCCTGCCGTGGGGGTTCATCACCCAGCAACGCACCTCTGCGCGAACAACCGGGCACCATCCCTCTCTCCATCAGCCGGTGCGCATCCAGACTTCCCTGAGAGGGCGAGTGTGATGGTGAGGGAGGTTTTGGAGCGGTGGATGAGCTTTTCGAGGCTGGGAGGTTAAGAGGCTGTGATTGTTGGGAATGTCAGAGAGGTTCGAAATCGAGGCAAAGGGAGCCTAATGGAAAGTGGATCGCTGCAGACTCAGTCTGGTTGCTACATCGCGTGATACGGGGCGCCGAAACAAGCGATTGCTTCACCGTTAGGTTTCCCCTTCGAAGCCCTAACGAAATGATAGCGGATGGACGGGGAGGCCGACAGGTCTACGAACTCACTTCGTCTACCAAATTGTCTTCTTCGTTCACGTTTTCCGGCGCTTGTTCGCTCTGCTCATCTTTTATTTTTGGCGGGCTTTTGCGCCATGCTGAGAGGTTCTGACCTATCTCTCTGTAGAACTCAGGCACAATGTCTTCTAGATCGGAAATAAAGTTCGCTTGCTGGACGAAGCGGCCACCCAATCTTCGACTAATGTAAATGTGAAAGCCCAAGACCTGTAGCGATTCCTTGTCTTTCTCAACGATGGAGCTGTCTTCTTTCAAGCTGTTAAACGAGAACTGGGTCGCCTCACTTCGACCGGGCCAGTTTAGCCTAACTTGCAGGCCTTCCGGCGGTTCCCCCTTAACTTGCTTCAACAACCAGTTTACCCGCGCTCTCGATGATTTGCGGTCTTCGGGTGCGCGTAACGTCATCCCCACATTAACAGTTCGCTTGTTTAGGTCAGCCGTGATCTCCAATGGGGCAGCGGCGTTAGGAATATCGAGCGAGGCAGTTAGGCGATAGTTGTCTCGGAGTTCGGCAAAGTCATCTTTGAGACGCGCCGGGGGATTGTTTCGATACCTACGAGCGAGTCTTTCAGTTACGACGGTCTCAGTTTGCCGGCTCAAAACCAGTGTTAAGTCTCTGGTTTCCTGATGCCATGCACCAAGAACAGCATAAGCTTCATCCGACTTTGCCGATATCTTGCCGTCAGCACTGACGTGTTTGTTTAGTTCGTTCCATTCTGGCGGCATTCGATCGAAGCTTTTCACTCCGGCGCTTTCGTGTGTCAGGAATCTGTGAAATTCCTCGAGTAACAGCGTTTGGTCATTATCTTGGATCGCTCCCGTATTTAGAAGGAGATCAGCCGTAGTGAGGATCGACATCCAAGACCAATGAAAAACCGGGATTTTGGAGCGGCTTTTTCTAACCTCTACCAATGGGTGATGTTCGGGGCGCGTCGCAAATTGGTTCGAGATTGTGATAACGCAATCAACCTTGTTTTCTTTTGCGGCTTGCCGGTAGCGTTCGATTTGCTCCGCATCGAGTTGTGACAGCCCGACTTTTGCCTCGATCAACGCGGACCAGACCTTTTGTCCAGTAGATAGGACAATGAGACCATCCGGACGGTCGTTCCTATCCGAGCTTTGGTTTGAGAATACAATCTCGGTAAAGCATTCTACGGAAGCGCGTTTGCCCACTCGTTGCCCGATAGTTGCGAGTAGATCGTGACCGAACTCATCAACTCTGCGCATGCATGCCAAGAGAATTGATGTTGTTCTGCCCTCTTTAGATGTTGTTGCCAACACAGGAAAGAGGCGAGCTGGTTCTCCCTGCTTCAGATAGCTAGGTCTCATTTCATCCTCTCAGCGCACTTCATCTTTGATTTATGAGTTATTACATCTGCAAGGATAGTTTCCGTTTGGTGAAGGGATCAAGCTTCGTTGGCGCGCGGTGTCTTGTTATCCCCCACTTGACCCGCCCCTTCCCCTCCCTGTATCCCTTGCGTCCATGACACTCGCGCGCGCAGATGAGATTTTCACGCCGGTAGCCGTTTTGGCCGCTGCGTCAACGCGCGCGTTTGCCGAGCGTCTTTCCTCGCCAGCACTGCTGCTGCTTGGCCTTATCCGCGGTTGCCGGGTCCTTTGAGGAGCGCCCGGCGGCCGGTTCCGCCTTTAGGCCAATAGCTCCCGACAAAGCTTTACATGACCGATGAATTGACCCTAAGAGGGCCGCGTCGCCTCGCCAGATGACAAGGCAGGCCGGCGCGAACGACAAGAGACAACAAAATGACCGTTCAAAGCCAAGCGGACGCCGCGCGCGGCATGCCGGAAGCAGCCGAGAAATACCGCCCCTATCCGCAAGTCGATCTCGCCGACCGGACATGGCCGTCGAAGACGATCACCAAGGCGCCGATCTGGTGTTCCGTCGACCTGCGCGACGGCAACCAGGCGCTGGTCGACCCGATGGGCCACGAGCGCAAGACGCGGATGTTCCGGCTCCTGCTCGACATGGGTTTCAAGGAAATCGAGATCGGCTTTCCCTCGGCCTCGCAGACCGACTTCGACTTCGCGCGCTGGTGTGTCGAGCAAGGCGCGGTGCCCGAGGACGTGTCGCTGCAGGTGCTGGTGCAGTGCCGGCCTGAACTGATCACCCGGACCTTCGAGGCGCTCGCGGACGCCCACAAGCCGATCGTGCATTTCTACAACTCGACGTCGGAGCTGCAGCGCCGGGTGGTGTTCGGCAAGGATGTCGCAGGCATCAGGCAAATCGCCACCGACGCGGCCAAGATGATCACCGACATGGCAGCGAAGGCCGCGAAGGAATCGGGTCATCCGGGGTTCCGCTTCCAGTACTCGCCGGAGAGTTTCACCGGCACCGAACTGCCGGTGGCGCTGGATATCTGCAACGCGGTCGCCGAGATCGTCAAGCCGACGCCCGACAACAAGCTGATCATCAACCTGCCGGCGACCGTGGAGATGTCGACGCCGAACATCCATGCCGACCAGATCGAGTGGATGTGCCGCAATCTCGACAATCGCGAGAACCTGATCGTCTCGCTGCACCCGCACAACGACCGGGGCACCGGCATCGCGGCGACGGAACTCGGCCTGATGGCCGGCGCCGACCGGGTGGAGGGCACGCTGTTCGGCAATGGCGAACGGACCGGCAATGTCGATCTCGTGACGCTGGCCTTGAACATGTTCACGCAGGGGCTGGACCCCGAACTCGACGTGCACGACATCAACCGCATCCGCGACGTCTACGAGCATTGCAACCAGCTCGCCATTCCCGAACGCCACCCCTATGTCGGCGAACTGGTCTACACGGCGTTTTCCGGCTCGCACCAGGACGCGATCAACAAGGGCATGAAGGCGGCCGGCGAAAGCGGCGAGCCCATGTGGGAGGTGCCCTACCTGCCGATCGACCCGGAAGATGTGGGCCGCAGTTACGAAGCGATAATTCGCATCAACTCGCAATCCGGCAAGGGCGGAATTGCGTACATCATGGAAGCCGATCACGGATTGAACCTGCCGCGGAACCTCCAGGTGGAATTCCGCGACGTGATCCAGGGCATAACCGACAAGGAGGGGCGCGAGCTGTCCTCGGAACGGATCCATAGCGAGTTCCTGTCGACCTATGTCGACATCGCGAACCCGCGCCTGCGTTTCATCACGCATCGCAGCGTGGCGCAGGACGGCGATGAGCAGCGACTCGTCGAAGCCGAGATCGTCGACGGCAACGAGCCGCGGACGATCCAGGGCCTTGGAACCGGACCGGTCGACGGCTTTGTCGACGCCCTTGCGCGTTACCTGGATAGCAAGATTTCGGTGGTCGACTATTCGGAGCACTCGCTGCAGCGCGGCTCCGATGCGGCAGCAATTTGTTACATGGAGATCGAGTTCAACGGCGAGCGGGTGTATGGCGCGGCGATCAAGAAGAACATCGTGGCGGCCTCGCTGGAGGCTATCCTTTCGGCGGTAAACCGCAAGATCGGCCACTGATTCATTGATGATCACCGGGCATGAACGACACGCCAGCATTGCAGTGCCGGCGTGTTCCCGACCGATGTTACATGTTCTAAACTCTACATGTAACATCGGGATACCCCGATCTGCCGAGCACCTGCGATACCGATTGGAGGCGAGGCAAGAATGAAAAGGGTCGATCCGGCGGATGTGGGCGCCGGGCTGGAATCAATACTTGCGAGCGAGACGTTCGCACGATCGGAACGATCGCGCGAACTCCTACGATATCTCGTGTCACGCGATTTGGCGGGCGAAAGCGACAGGCTCAAAGGGTTTGCCATCGCGCTCGACGTTTTCGACCGCGCCGAGGATTTCGATGCTTCCACGGCCTCGGTGGTGCGGGTGCAGGCCGGACGGCTGCGCGAGCTTCTGGATACCTATTATGCCGGCGAAGGTGCACACGACCCGGTGCGCATCGACGTGCCGCGCGGCGGCTATGTGCCGAGCTACAAATATACCGGGGCGAAGCGCCCGCAAACCGCAGAAGAACCGACCGAACCGCACTCGCCGGCGGCAGCCGCTGAGGTTCAGCGTTCGCGGGAACCAGCGGATGCGGTGCCGCCCGCGAACCACGAGCATCTCGTCCAAATCATTCGCAATATTCGCTATTCCTGGTTCGGATTGGCGGCTGTCTTTGCGCTTATGATCGGCATGATCGTGCAGTCGATGATATTCCGTCCGGGTGATCCGGATCACACTCACCCGCATGACGAAACACAGGTCGCCTTGTTCGATGGCGTGCCCGCCAGCCGGTTCATGCCCTGGGTGATGGTTACGGCCGATGACGATGAGATCGACATCACGCAAATCGAGGATGCGGTCGGCCGCTTCGAAACCATAGAGATTATCCATGGGGAAGATGTTGCTGATCATGCAGAGACGCCTGGATTTCTTCTGAATGTCGTCATGCGCGACGGCGACACGGTGCTGCGCTTCGTCGATGCGGAAACCGGCGTGCTGGTGACGACGGGCACGGTCACTGCCGATACCAGCGAACCCGACTTTGCCACCCAGCTGAGCGGCCAGTTGATGAAGATCCTGCCTTCCAGCGGCGCGCTTTACGGCCACCTGATTTCCGAGGCCAACCTCAATCCGCTGACAAACTGTGTCGTCAGCACGCGAGCGTATCTCTCGCGCCCGACCGAAGCCCGGCACCTGCGCGCTATCCGATGTCATGAGCGGCTGATCGAAGGCGGACTGGAATCGTCTCTGTCGCATGCCTCGATCGGTATCCTGACAGTCCACAAGCTGCGCGAAGGTTACGCTTATCCGGCAGACGCGACCCCCCGGGACGCGCTGGCGGCGGCACGGGTATCAATCGAACTCGATCCCGGTTCGTCTGTCGGGCATCTGGCCATGGCGATGGCGTTTGACGCCTCCGGCGAGCAGTCTGTCGCGCTCGGCCAATTCGCCGAGGCGCACGCGCTTAACCCGTTCGACCTGACAATTGCCGGCGTTTACGGTGTTTCGCTCAACCGCGCCGGCCGTTTCGCCGATGCCTATCTGCTGCTCGACCGGGCCGTGCGCGCGCTGCCCGCCCATCGGCCCTGGCTCGATCACGCCTATTTCGTCGCGGCTTTCCAGACCGGTCGTACCGACTCGTTCGGGCGGGCGGCCGCGGCATTGGCCGGTTACGAGGAGCCGGAATTCATCGCTGCCCGGCTGATTGCCGCCGACGTGGACGGAAACGAGAAGCGCCGCACTGCGCTGGCCAGGTCGCTCAACTCGAACGAGCATACCGACTTCATGAGCAATGCGTACGAATTCTACCAGCGTTCGATGCCGCCGGAAGCGGCGGCCAAGCTTGCCGAAGCCTTGAAATCGGCGGCAATCTGAGGCTCCATTGCCGCATGTGGAGCACACAACATATCGATCCGGACACCAAGCTGTGCTGGAAGGAGAGCGGCGGGGCACAAACCGGCTCCGATGCGATTGGCGACGAGACGCCGATCGTGTTGCTGCATGGCTTCGCCGGCCAGGCCGAGGACTATATCGCGGTCGCTGACAGGCTCGCTTCGTCCGGCCGTATCCTCGCGTTCGACCTGCCGGCGCATGGCGGTTCGCGCGATTGTACGGTTCCCGGACATCCCAAGGCCGCCAGCGAAGCGATCCTTACCGCGTTGAAGAACACCGGCGTCGAAACATTTCACCTGTGCGGCTTTTCGATGGGCGGGGCGATTGCCTGTCTGATGGCCATGAGCGCGCCGGAGCGCGTCCGGTCGCTGACGCTGGTCGCGCCCGGCGGCTTCGGTCCGGAAATCGGGGCGGAAATCCTGGACAAGTTGGGCGGGGCGCAAAGCGAAACGGAACTTGCCATGGCCATTCAGATGATGGCCGGACCCGACTTCGATCTGCCGGTATCGATAATCCAGCGTACCGTCGAGCAACGGCGGGACCCCCGGCTTGCGGAAGCGCAGCGCCTGCTTGGCGAGCGGCTTTTCAAGGGCGGGGTTCAGGGCATGATCCCGCGCGCAATGCTTGAAAACGTGCGTTGTCCCGTCGAAATCGTCTGGGGCACCGGCGATCCGATCGTGCCGTTCCAGCAGTCGGAGAACCGCCCGGAGGCGTTCCGGCTGACCGCATTGCCGGGTGCGGGGCACATGCTACTGGCCCAAGCGCCCGAAGCGGTGGCCGCGGCAATCGGTCGGGCAAAACGGGAAGCCGGCACCACTGCCTGACGGCCCCGAGCCATAGCGACGAGACCGGCGCAGCAAGCGCCCAAAAAGAGTCGCGAATGCTTGTCATAGTCGTTTACAAAGCATGAACAGGCTTCACGTGTGCGCGTAACGATGGGTAAGGGACCGAAAGAGACGACATCCGGACCGTCCGGCACACTGGGCGAGGCGATCCGCCAGATCCGGCTGGCCGCGGCGGAGCGGGCCGATGTGGTGGTCGAATTGCGCGAGACCGACCGGGCGCGCCTCGAACTGCTCGCCCACGAACTTGCCGATGTCATCGAAGAGGTTCCGGTCGAAGATGACCGCTTCGATTTCGCTATTTCCAGCGGATTGCAGCCGCGCTTCTGGATCGATGCGACCGCGCATGTGGCGATGGGCCGGGACCGGAGGACCTACCGTTTCGTGCGCGATACGCGGCTCGGCCGGGTGGTGTTGGCGGAAACGCCGGACCGCGTACAGGTCGCCGCCCGGGTGACGGTCTATATCGCGGAGCGCGTGCATGAACGCGAACTCGTGCTTGCTGGCGAAACGTTCTCCGCGCGCGAGTTGGCAAGCGGTCGCGCCATCGGCCATGAAAACACCAGCCTCCTGCAGGGTCAGACGGCTGACGGCGAGGTTCCGCCGCCGGCCGACCGGCTTGCGCACCTGGACAGTGAAGTGCTGGCCGGGCTGGCACCGCGCCGGCGGAACCTCGCCGACGCCCGAACACGAAAGGACCGACAGGCGGCTGCACCGGCCGCATCGCCTGAGCAGCCGTTCGTCGCCGAGACCGAACCGGCGGCAACCGCGCAGCCGGAGGCCCGGCGGAAGAGCAATTATGGGATCGCGCTTTTCTCGGTCGTGGTCATCGCCGGGGCAGCGATCGCCTGGCGCTATCGCGACGCGATCCTTTAGACAGCAAGTTCCATGCGATCGGTGATCGCTGTTGCCTGCCCGCTTGCGTCCAGCGCGTGCTGTTCAAGCCGGCACGTCCACGCGCCGGGGCCGCCCGAAACATGCAGCAGGTTGAAGGCCGCGCCTCTCGGGCTGTTCCCGGGCGCGGCGGAGCCGGCGGGTACACCGATCACTGGCACCCGGCCGCCGTGTGCGCCATCCAGCATGTGGCGCTGGGGCAGGTGGGTGTGGCCGTGCAGGACCAGTTCGGCACCGTGGCGGGCTATGACGCGCTCGAACCGGCGAATGCCATAGAGCCGGCTGCGCGGTCCGATGGCGCTACGGACCGGCGGATGGTGAATGAGCATGACCCGGTAGAGACCAAGGGCTGCCGTCTCGTCGAGGATCTCGGCGAGGCGGGCCGCTTGCGCTGTGCCGAACAGGCCGGCGGCAATGAATGGCGGGGTGGCGACGGCGGAATTGACGCCGATGACCGCAACTTCGCCGCGCCTGCGCAGATAGGGGAAGCCAGCCTCACCGTCATCTCCGGCCATATTGGCCGACCAAGCCGAGACGGCCCGGGCGAGCGCGCCGCGAACGTAGGCGTCGTGGTTGCCGGGGACGGCGCTGACATCTGCCGGCCGACCGAGCTGCCGCAGCCAGTCCGCCGCATTGGCGAATTCCGCGTCGAGCGACAGGTTGGTCAGGTCGCCGGTGACGGCGATGTGATCCGGGCCGGTCTCAAGCATTGCAGATACCAGCCGCGACAACGTTTCCCCGGTCATCGCGCCGGCGCGGTTGCGCTGCCAGTTGACGTAGCCGGTGATGCGCTTGGAGAATAACTCGCCAAGATGGACCGGTGGAAGCGGCGCCAGATGAACGTCGGAGATGTGGGCGAGCAGGAACGACATCGCCCTTTCGTAAGTCAACCGGGTGATATTACAACCGTAGAGACGCGCGGAAGACAGCGAGGGAGCGGAACTTGGGGCTTGGGAAAAGACTGCGGAACGAGTTTATCAACTTCCTGTTTCTGCTGGTGCGGCCGAAAACGCTCGGCGTTCGGGCGATCGCCTTTGACGGCGAGGGGCGCGTGCTGCTGGTCAAGCACACCTATGTTCGCGGGTGGCACTTGCCCGGCGGTGGCGTGGACCGTGGCGAATCGGTCTATGAGGCGCTGCACAAGGAATTGCGCGAGGAGGCGAATGCCGCCTTCGACGGCACACCGGAGTTGATGTCCGTCCATCTCAATCAGGGCATGTCGAAACGCGACCACGTGGTGGTGTTCCGCTGCGACGATGTCGTGCAGACGCAGCCAAAGGAACGGGATCTGGAGATTGCCGCAGCGGCGTTTTTCGCGCTCGACCAGTTGCCCGAAGACACGACGAAATCAACGCTGAGACGGATTCGCGAGTGCCAGGGGCTGGAGCCGGCCGACCACTACTGGTAGGCGGCGAAACGGGCGCGGTCGTGCGGAGCGTCGAGGTCGAGAGCCGGTCCGACAGGGATAATCCGTGTCGGATTGATGGTCTCGTGACTGGCGTAGTAGTGGGCCTTGATGTGGTGCATGTCGACGGTGCCAGCGACGCCCGGATGCTGGTAGAGGTCGCGCAGATAGTTCGACAGGTTCGGATAGTCGGCGATGCGGCGGATGTTGCACTTGAAGTGGCCGACATAGACCGGGTCGAAGCGCACCAGCGTTGTGAACAGTCGCCAGTCGGCTTCGGTCAGGCGGTCTCCGACGAGATAGCGCTGGCGCGACAGGCGGTCGTCCAGCGTGTCGAGCGTCTCGAAGACGTCGAGCACGGCTTCCTCATAGGCTTCCTGGGTGGTGGCGAAGCCGGAGCGGTACACGCCATTGTTGATGTTCGGGTAGATGAGCGCGTTGATCTCGTCGATCGCGGCGCGCAGTTCGGCGGGATAGAAATCCGCGTTGTCGCCGGTCAGCCCGTCAAAAGCCGAATTGAACATGCGGATGATCTCCGAAGACTCGTTTGAAACGATGGTCTCACGCTTCTTGTCCCAGAGGATCGGCACGGTGACACGGCCGGTATAATCCGCCTTGGCGCGCACATAGATCTCGCGCAGGAAGCGCGAGTTGAACAGCGTGTCGCCGGTGGCGCCCTCGGAGCGCTCGAATGTCCAGCCATCCTCGCCCATGAAGTGGTCGACAACGGAGACCGTGATCAGGTCTTCCAGCTTCTTCAGTCGCCGGAAGATCATGGTGCGATGTGCCCAAGGGCAGGCGTGCGACACGTAAAGATGGTAGCGGCCGGCCTCGGCCGCAAAACCGCCTTCGCCGGTCGGACCGGCGCTGCCGTCAGGCGTGATCCAGTTTCGGAATGCGGAATCCTGGCGCACAAAACGTCCGCCGCTCGATTTGGTGTCGTACCAGCGCGTGTGCCATTCGCCGTCGATCAAAAGACCCATTGTTGCGCTCCCGCTCCCGTATCTGTCCGGTCCGCATTCGTTTCGCTGGCCGGATATCTAGTCCGCGGGCTGCGCGCCGTCAGGAGCGCAAACGTTAAACAATGCGTCACCGCGGCGTTGGCGTATGCCGAGCGGGCGAAAAAAACATGTGGACCTGAAGGGGCTTGCGGTGCTAGGCGGCGAGCATGAGCACTGCACTGAAGGCAATCGCGATCCGACGATGAACCGGGACGGCCCCGCCGCCGCCCGCCAATTCCGCCGTTTTCTTCGCCGATCCAGCCTGGTGCCAACATGACTGCCTTTGCCATTGTGCCCGAAACGGGCGCCCACGACACCGCCATCGAAACCCTGCATGCCGAAGCCTTCGGACCGGGCCGTTTTGCGCGCGCCGCGTTCCGGGTGCGCGAAGCCGGATCGCACGACCCGGCGCTGTCCTTCGTCGCAGTCGAGGCGGAGAGCGATCGGCTGGTCGGTTCGGTGCGGCTGACCTGGATCGAGACCGCCGGGACCGGCTGTCGCGGGCTGCTGCTCGGGCCGCTGGCCGTCATGGAGGAACTGAAGGGCAAGGGTGTGGGCAAGGCGCTTTTGCGCAATGCGGTCGATGCCGGACATGCAAGCGGCGCGCCCTATATCCTGCTGGTCGGCGACAAGCCTTACTACGAGCCCTTCGGGTTCAAGACCGTGCCGGCCGGACAGGTGCGGATGCCGGGACCTGTCGATCCGGCGCGGCTCCTGGTCTGTGCATTCGATCCGAGGGCAACGCAGCGGATCGGCGGCGACGTAAGGTGGTGCGGGTCAGGACAAACCGCCGGTCAGCCTGTCTGATCATCCAGCCATTTGGCGATGTGGTGCTCGAGCAGGCGCGAAAACCGTGTGCCGAGAAAACCGCGCTCCATCTGGACGATCTGCGTGCCAGGCGGAGCGTTGACCTCCACTGCGCAGGGCCCGGTAGGGGTGATGCCGATATCCCATCCTGCCAGCAGCAGTTCCGGATAGCTTTTTTGCAGGTCGAGGGCGAGTTGCGCTGCTTCGTCCCACTGCGGCAATCGCCAGCCGTCGATTTGCGTACCGGTAACCGGGTGTACCGTAAAAAACCGGGGATCGGCGAAGAAGTTCATTATGCGGCCTTGCCGCAGACGGCCAGTTTCGATGTCGACCGGAAAGGCAACGCCGTTGCCATGGAAGTTGTCGACGATGGCATCCGGGGTGCCGCCGGTGCGAAGCGCACAAAAGACGATCTCGGGATCGTCATGCTCGTCGCGCAGGGTGATGATCCGCAAGGTGGCAAACGCATTGCCGACCATGGAAGCCATTGAGGCTGAATTCTTCAACGCCAATTGGACGACCATGCTTTCCGGTTGATCGCAGGGAATGCCGAACCTCGACGGATTGCCCGCATGCCATCCGGCGCCCGCAGCGGATTTGCGGATCAGCTCGAACAGGGCGGCGGCGGTTAGCGTTCCGCCCTTGCCGTCGTCATAGCTGTCGGGGCCCAACCACCGGAACACCGCGCTGCCGTAACCCTGGGCTCCGCGATTGGGTTTGGTGAAGAGATCGCCTGGCGGCAATGAGGCTGGGACAGGCTTGCCATAGATGTCAGACACGCCGTCCGGCGTCACGACCGCGATGGTTTGCGCGCATGGAAAACCGTGCGACCGGCAGTGCCGTTCGAAATCCTGCTTGCTCCAGAAGTCCTGCCTGCTGTTCGCTGCGGCGACACGTTGCCCGGTTACCGCGTAGGCCGGCGCGAGAAAGAACTGGTAGGAGACGTAGTCGTTCAACTCCGTGCCGCCATGATAACGGGCCAGACCATAGCGGTAGTAATCACACGGTTGAACGTTCGCGCGTGCGGCGACGCGAACGATGTCGCAGAGCTGCCCGGCGAGACTGCGGCCAAGCGCTGTCCTTGTCGATCTCGCATGGCTGCGCATCTGCTCGATCACGGTAAACGGAAAGCGATACAGCCAACCGAGTGTGCGGCGCAGCAAAACCCAGCGCGATGTCCCGGCCCATGCGATCCATGAACTCGCCTGCCGCAGAACACTTCCATCCGATGATTTGTATGTGCGCGCCGGCCTGAACAGGAACACCGGTGTCGGCCTGAAAATCGGCACGTAGGTATCCGGTCGTTCTGCATCGGTCATCGTGCTGTAGTTTCCAGAAGGCCGAGTTCGTCAGCCTTTGAGGGCAGTCAATACTTTGCTTGGCAAGCTTATCTGCCGGAAAGGAAGATATTTCCTTACGGAACATGTGCGATGCTTGTCTTGCACTGTCAAGCGAAGGTGTGGTCGTGGTCGGGCACGGCAGAACCCCGCACAATCCGGTTTCGGTGGCGAACATCGCCAGCCGGGGAGGCCCAGAAAATCCGGTAGGAAGAAATGGCCGGTGATGCGATTGTCCTCCAAGCAAGGAAGCCCCGCTCGACAACCATGCCGCCAGCGCTAGTTTCGCGAATGACGTTGCGTCATCTTTTGAGGGGTATACGATGTCAATCGCGGTTCGTCCGGCTGAAGTCACCGACCTCGATACGGTAGTCGATCTTCTCATTGCCGATGCCATGCGTCGGCAGGAGACGGACCCGTTGTTCTGGAAGGTGAAAGCCGATCCGCGCGCCAAGGTTCTCCCCCTTGTCAGGGCATTTCTGGCGGCAGAATCCCGGCGCGTGTATCAGGAACTGTTGCTCGCCGAGGCCGATGGCGGTGTTGTCGGGATTGCAAACGTCCTCGTTCTACCGGTGCCGCCGATCTATGCCGGCGGCTCGCTCGGTCCTCCCGGGATCATCCTGGAGGCCTGCTTTGTCACCGACGATGCGCCGGAGGGCACCTATCAGGCCTTGGTCGAGGCGGCTGAAACCGACCTGCGGCGGGCCGGCGCCGAAACGCTGCTGGCGCAGTCTGCCGCTGGAGGGGATCTGGAAAGGGAGTATGTCAGGCGAGGCTACGAGCCACTGACCTTGTATCTTGCCAAAACGAGGCTCCGGAAGGCCAGTGGCTCTCCGGCGATTCGCAAAGCGAATGATGACGATATCGCAAACATCGTGACCGCCAGTGCCGAGCATCGACGCATCCTCAATCATCTGAACGTGTTCTGGAAACCGTCCGACGCTGCCGACACCCATTTCGCCAACTGGATGCGAAAGAGCCTCACGCTCGACGATCGCGACATGTTCGTTTGCGAAAGCGATGACGCGTTTCACGGCTACGCCATCGCTCAGCCCGCAACGCATCTGCACTTCCCGTTGCCGCATGACATCGGCGCTATTGGCGTGATCGACGATTTCTATCACGTCGATTTGCGCGATCCGTCTGCGCTACCCGAAGAGACCACGTGCGGGGCCGAGCTGTTTCGCGCGGCCGAGGCAGCGCTCGAAGCGCGGGGTTACGATGCGGCCTTTGCGGTGTGCCCGGCAGCGTGGACGTCGAAAACCGCGCTGCTTGAGGCCGCCGGCTACCGCAATGCGATGACCTGGCTCAAGAAGCGATAGGCGTCGATCCGCTATCGCCCCTCGCGCATCCAGGTTCCGGCGAGGATCATCAACAGCAGGGCAAGCCCAAGGAAGCCCGAGAAGAACGAATAGCGGGTAACGCCAAGCAGTTCGGTCTCGTCGGTCGTGCGCAGGCCGAGCCAGTCGCGCCCGCTGGCGCTGAGATTGGCGCGCACCGGCAGAATTCCGGGCACATTCAATCCACCGGATGCATCGGCGAGGCGGCGTACACTGCCGCCGCTTGCTTCCGCGACGGGCGCAAGGAGGTCCGGGGTCGAGATCATGGAGCGGAATTCGGCGGCGTCGACCGGACCGGCATGGGCGAGTGTCGTGAAATCGCCATTGGCGATTTCGTAGATGCCGACCTCGTCGGTGTCGACGCGGGCCGAGAAGATGCCGTTGCCATTGTCGGTCAGCTCGACCTCGATCTCTTCTCCCGACGGCGCGGTGAGCCGGGCCGTACCCGCGGCATTTTCCATGGTTTGGCGGCGAATGGTGAGCGACTGGCCGTCGGCGACCGCCGTCAGCGCCTCTTCCTCAAGCTCCGGTTCCTTCATCAGCCAATGGGCGATGCGCCGGTAGAGGCCGACATGCGGCCCGCCGCCTTCGAAGCCGCGCGCCCACAGCCAGCCATGATCGGACAAGATCATGCCGACACGGCCTTCGCCGAAGCGGTTGAGGATGAGCAGCGGCCGCGCGTCGGCGCCCTGCATGGCGATGACGCCATCCGGCGGCTCGACATCGATGGTTCGGAACCAGCGGCCCCAGCCGGGCGGCTCGATGCCGCCGCCATCGAGATCGCGGGTGACGGGATGGCGCATGCCATCCTCAGAAACGCGCGGATAGTAGCCCTTGGCGGTGACGATGCCGGTCGGCGTGGCCGGCAGCGCCGTGATCAGCGGCGTGCGGGCGATCGAGTTGGCACCGGCATATTCCGGGCCGGCAGCGACCAGCAGCGCACCGCCGGCGCGCACATATTCGGCGATGTAGTCGTAATAGAGCGTCGGCAGCACATTGCGGTACTGGTAGCGGTCGAAGATGATCAGGTCGAAATCCTCGATCTTCTCGACGAACAATTCGCGGGTCGGGAAGGCGATCAGCGACAGTTCGTTGATCGGCGTGCCGTCCTGCTTTTCGGGCGGACGCAGGATCGTGAAGTGGACAAGATCGACCGAGGCGTCGGATTTCAGGAGGTTGCGCCAGGTGCGTTCGCCGGAATGCGGCTCGCCGGAGACGAGTAGCACGCGGAGGTTCTCGCGGATGCCCTGAATCTGCGCCACGGCGCGGTTGTTGGCGGTCGTCAGCTCGCCGTCGCGGGGTCTAACGGCCAGCTCAACGATGTTGGTGCCGGCGCGGTCAAGCTCCAGTTCGAGCGGGGTTTCGCCACCGATGATCGCGGTGTCGGCGAAGACCAGATCGCCATTCAGATAGACCTCGACGGCGACCAGCCCGGTTTCCGGATCGGCGCCCGCATCGGTGACGCTGTAGGAGAAGGAGACCGGCTGGCCGGTGATCGAAAAGCGCGGCGCTTCCACGAACTCGATCTTGCGGTCGAACTCGTCGGCACGGCCGGTGATCAGCCCGTGGACCGGAACGCCGTCCGGCAGGCCGGTCGCGCCGGCGGGGATGTCGTGCACCTGGCCGTCGGTGATCATGATCGCGCCGCCGACGCGCGAGGGCGGAACGTCGCGGATCGCCGAATTGAGCGCCTCGAACAGGCGGGTCTCGGGGGCGGCCGTGTTCGAGCCCGGCGGTGGCGTTTCGACTTCGCGGACATCGAATTGTGGATAGCGCTCGAGCCGGCGGCGCAGCGTGTCGAGCGCGGTGTCGGTGACATTGGGCCGGTCGTCCAGCTTCTGGCTCTGGCTGCGGTCGACGATCAGTGCCACGGTGGTGGAAAGCGGCGCACGCTCCTCCTCGTTGACGACCGGATTGGCCACGGCAAACGCCAATGCGGCGGCTGCCGCAGCGCGCAGTGCCGCGCCGCGCGCCTGGGCATAGACGGCATAGGCAATCAGCAGGGCAGCGGGCACGCAGAACAGGACGAGGAGCGGCCATGCGACCAGCGGGGCGAATTCGAGTGACAGCGTGACCATGGCTACTGTCCCAACCTTTCGAGGATAGCCGGAACATGCACCTGGTCGGATTTGTAGTTGCCGGTCAGCATGTACATCATGATGTTCACGCCGGCGCGGAACGCATAGATGCGCTGCAACGGATCCGACGAGATCGTCGGGAACATCGGCCGTCCGAGTTCATCGAGCGCCCATGCGGCGGCGAAGTCGTTGCCGGTGATCATGATCGGCGAGACGCCATCGCCGGAACGCACCGGCCGGTCGCCATTGCTGCCTTCTGCGGCGATTGCCTCGACCCAGAGCGGCGAACCGGCATATCGGCCGGGAAACTGGTCCAGAATGTAGAACGCCTTGGTGAGCACGTGGTCTGGCGGGACCGGCTCCAGCGGCGGCACGTTCAGATCGCGCAGGATGTCGCGCAGACGCTGGATTTCGGGCGAACCGGAGGTGCCACCGAACGAAGCAGTGAGTTGGTCGCGGGTATCGAAGAGCACGGTGCCGCCGGCCTGCATGAAGGCGTCGAGCCGCGAGACGGCGCGGGCGCTGGGCATTGGCGCATCGACATCGATCGGAAAGTAGATGAGCGTGTAGAAGGCGAGTTCGTCGGTTTCCAGATCAAGCCCGACAGGATCGGCCGGCTCCAGCGCGGTGCGGCTCTGCAGATAGCGCGTCAGGCCACTCATGCCGGCGGCGCTGACATCGTCGGTGGCGGGATTGCCGGATTTTACATAGGCCAGCCGGGTCGTTTCGAGCAGTTCGATGATCGCGTCATCGCCCGGCTTCTCGTCCGATTGCTGGGCGTCCACTTGGCTGGCCGCGAGCATCAGCGCGCAAAAGGCAATGAGCGAGGTAATCGCAGCGGCGCCGCGCGCGGGCCGGATGGGCGAACGCCGGAAACGGCCGTTGATCCACAAGACGGCGGCGGTGTCGAGCGCGATCAGGAGCAGGGCAGCCAGGAACAGCGGGCCGCGCAGGTCCTGTTCCTCGCCCCGGTCGTAGGCGGCAACGGATGCGGGCGTTTCGAGATCGGGACGACCGAGCGCCTCGAGCCGGTCGCCCTCGGCAAGGATGTTGCGGGCAACAAAGCCGTCGACGGTGCCGTAAAGCCCGGCGGGATGGTCGAAATCGGGAGCACCGGCAATAGCGGGCGTGTCGAGCGGACGGACATGGCTCGGCGGCGTGCCGAGTTCGCCGTTGGCGGACAGGATGCGATAGGGCGGCAATGCTTCCGCGGTCGTTGAAGCGCCGGCCTGAAGCGATGTGCCGGTGTTGCGCGACAGGTTGGCGATCCGGCGCAGCATCTCCACGAAGCTTCCCGAAATCGGCAGGTTCGACCAGGTGGCCTCGGCGGTTACGTGGAACAGCACGATGGTGCCCTTGCCGCGCGCTGCGCCGGTGACCAGCGGCGTTCCGTCGGCGAGATTGGCCCAGGTTCGCGACGCCAGTTCGAGATCGGGCTCGGCCAGCACCTGCCGGTTGACCGAGACTTCGCGCGGCGCATCGAGGCCGCCGAACGGGCCGGTAGCGGGGAAGGGGGCGACCGGCTGCGGTTCGGTCCAGGACAGCGTGCCGCCAAGGGTTCTTTCGCCAAGCCGCAGGCGGACCGGCAGCAGCGGGTCGTCGACGGCGGTCGCCGCGAGGCGCGGTCCGGCGAAGCGGACCAGCGTGCCGCCGTCCTCAATCCAGTCGGAGAGTTGGTCGGCGGCGTCTTCGGGTAGAACGCCGATATCGGCCATCACGATGACCGCCGGCCCTTCCTCGACAAGCGCGGGGACATCGACGGCCAGGTCGCCGGTCTTGCCTTCGACAAGATCGGCGTAAGGCTGCAGCGCCCGACCGATATAGAACAGCGGCGACAGCAGCGGCTGGTCGAGATCGCCGGCCTGTCCAGTCAAAAGACCGATGCGGCGCCGGCGGGTGTTTTCATCGACCAGCCAGACGCCTGCCGCATGGGCCTGCCCGTCGAGGCGCAGGCTGGCGAAGTCGTTGCGCAGCTCGAACGGGACATCGAAGCGCGCGGTCGCAGTCGTTTCGCCAGCGGGAAACTCGGCCATGGTGTCGGCCAGGAGCCGGCCCTTTTCGTCATAGGCCGCAACGGCGAGAGGATCGCCGCCGGATGACGGCGCGACGATGGTCACGTCGAAGCTGGTCGGCGTGTTGGCGATATCGGAGATGGCGCGGAGATCGGCGATCCCTTCGTCGAAAACGATGACCTCGGCAAAGCCGGCCGCATCGATCGCCGCGACCAGTTCCGGTGTCTGCGGCGTGGCGACACCGTCACCAAGCCATGCAAGCGTTGCGCCGAGCCGGTCGTCCAGCGCCTCCGTCAAGCGGGCCAGCGCCGCCGGACGGTCTGGCCGCGCGGCGAGCGGTTGGGTAGCTGCAAGGACCGGCAGAATGTCGGCGGCGTTGCGCAGCAACACCTCGGCATTGTCCGGCGCGACGGTGAATGCAAGTGCGACCGGGCGTCCGGCCTCGGCCGCCTTTTCGATCAAGGCGGCGGCCTGTGCGGCACGCACATCCCAGTCGTCGCCGGCGGCCCAGCTGTTGTCGACCATGACGGCGAGCGGGCCTTCGCCGGCCGCGACATCGGCCAGCGGATTGATGACCGGGCGGGCGAGGGCGACGATCACCAAGGCGGCAATCGTCAGGCGCAGCAATGTCAGCCACCAGGGGCTGCGGGCCGGCGTTTCCTCGCGGCGCGCGATCATCGCCAGCAGGCGCAGCGGCGGAAACACTTCTGTCTTCGGTTTCGGCGGGGTGAGCCGCAGCAGCCACCAGATGACCGGCAGCGCCAGGAGACCGGACAATACGGCCGGGGCTGCAAAGACGATTGGCAGCCCGAACATCAGGCAGCCCCGCGAACGGGTTGGCCCGGCACCGCCGCGGGCTGACCGGTCAGTCGTCCGTGCAGGGCGACAAGCGCCTCGGAAGCGAGACGGTCGGTGCGGTTGACGGTGTAGCTCCAGTCGAGCTTGCGGCAATGATCGCGCAGCATCTCGCGACGGGCGCTGTAGATCTCCTTGTAAGCCTCGCCCCAGCTCTCGGCGCGGCCGGCGGTCAGACGCGCACCGGTCTCTGGGTCTTCGAATTCGGTGCGGCCGGAATAGGGGAATACCTCCTCGACGGGATCGGCGACTTCGAGCAGGTGAATGCGCGCACCACGGATCGCAACCGTGTCGAGAAAGGCGATCGTCTCCTCCGGCGGATCGAGGAAGTCGCCGACCAGTACGACATCGCTGTGTTTTTGCACCAGATCCAGATTGGGCGTGTCGGGCAGCGCCAGCGCATGTTCGCTGGCCAAGGCCATCGCCAGCCGTTCGGCGCCGTTGCGCGACGTGACCGGCTTCAGCAAGCCGGGATAGCCGATGCGTTCGCCGCTGCGCGAAAGAAGTTCGGCCAGCGCGAGGGTCAGCACGATGGCCCGCGATTCCTTGGCGACGGTCCCCAATTCGGACTTGAACAGCATCGACGGGCTCGGATCGGCCCACAGCCAGACCGTGTGGGCGGCCTCCCACTCCATGTCGCGGACATAGGTGTGGTCATCGCGCGCCGAGCGGCGCCAGTCGATCTTCGCCAGCGTTTCGCCGGCGACATAAGGCCGGAACTGCCAGAAGGTCTCGCCGATGCCGCGCTTGCGCCGCCCGTGCCAGCCGGCGATGACCGTGGAGACGATGCGGCGCGCCTCGATCAACAGGTCGGGCACCAGCGCGGCGCGCAGACGGGCGCGCGCCAGGGCGTCGTTCCTGTCTTCCCTCGGTTTGCGGATGCCGACAGATCTCGCCATGGGCTGGATCTTACTCCATCGAGTCCACGAGTTCAGAAATAACGTTGCGAATGCTGACGCCTTCAGCGCGCGCGGCAAAGGTCAACGCCATGCGGTGTTGCAGGACGGGCGCGGCGAGCGCCTTCACGTCGTCGATGGACGGCGCAAAACGCCCGTCATAGAGCGCGCGGGCGCGGCTGCACAGCATCAAGGCCTGGCTGGCACGCGGTCCCGGTCCCCACGCAACATGGGCGTCGGTCGAGGCGTGGCCGGTGCCCGGCCTTGCGGAGCGAACGAGGTCGAGAATGCCCGTGACCACCGATTCGGGTACCGGCATGCGACGAACCAGCGTCTGCAGTGCGGCGAGGCGTGCGGCCGTGAAAACCGGCTCGGCGGTTCCGATCTCGGTTCCGGTGGTCTCGAGCAGGATACGGCGCTCGGCTTCGATGTCGGGATAGTCGACGTCGATCTGCAGCAGGAAGCGGTCGAGTTGCGCTTCGGGAAGCGGGTAGGTGCCCTCCTGCTCCAGCGGGTTTTGCGTTGCCAGCACGTGGAAAGGCTGCGGCAGGTCATGGCGCTGGCCGCCAAAGGTGACGTGGTATTCCTGCATGGCCTGCAAGAGCGCCGACTGGGTGCGCGGGCTGGCGCGGTTGATCTCGTCGGCCATGAGCAGCTGCGTGAAGATCGGGCCCTTGACGAAACGGAAGCTGCGCTTGCCGTCCTCGTCCTGTTCCAGCACTTCCGATCCGAGAATGTCGGAGGGCATCAGATCCGGCGTGAACTGCACCCGGCCTTCCGACAGTCCAAGGACGGTTCCCAGCGTTTCGACCAGCTTCGTCTTGGCGAGGCCAGGCACGCCGACCAGCAGCGCATGGCCACCCGAGAGGATGGCCACGATGGCGTTTTCCACCACCTGCTCCTGGCCAAAGATCACCTTGCCGATCTCGGCGCGCATCGCCTTGATGCCATTGAGCGCAGCTTCCGCCTCGGCGATCACCTGCTTCTCGTCCGGTGTGCCGGCGGGGCTATGAATGCTCATGTGTCTCTCCGTGGTCGCCTAGTAATGCGAAGGTAAATCAGGAACAGGTGCTGACAAGCCGTCGGTGACTGACTATTTCGTGACTCGAAAGGCTTATCCACGCCGATTTGATGACATGGCGAAGAAAATGACAAATTCCGGCAATCGCAAGGCGCTCTCGGACGTGTCGGATATCTCCGGTCTGCAGGCGCTTTTGTCGCGTTCAGTCGACACGGAGCGGGGATTGCCGCCGGTCGACAGATGGAATCCGGACTATTGCGGCGACCTCGACATGGTGATTCGAGCCGACGGAACCTGGTTCTACATGGGCACGCCGATTGGCCGCGCGCCGCTGGTGCGGTTGTTCTCGACGGTGCTGCGCAAGGACGAGGACGGCAAAACCTATCTGGTGACGCCGGTCGAGAAAATCGGGATCACAGTCGAGGATGCGCATTTCGTCGCCGTGGAGATGCATGTGCGGGATCGCGGGCCGGATCAGGTGCTGACATTCAGGACCAATGTCGGCGACGTGGTCGAGGCAGGGCCGGAGCATGCGCTGCGGTTCGAGCTGGAGGCCGAAAGCGACGGGCTGAAACCCTATCTGCATGTGCGCGGCAGGCTGGAGGCGCTGGTCAGCCGGGCGGTGATGTACGACATCGTCGAACTCGGCGAGACCGTGGAGATCGACGGCGAACAGATGTTTGCCGTGCGCTCGGGCGGCGAGGTCTTCGCCGTCATGCCGGCCGACGAACTCGAAAGGGCTGCCCGGTGAGCGTAAACGGCGCCCGCTTTACCATTGGCGACTTTCGCGAACGGGCGTCGACCGCCGCGCCCGATGTCGATCCTGTGTTCGGCGACCACATCCTGAACCCGGAGTTCACCGACCTGGTGATACAAAACGCTGTGAAGGAAGCCGCAGTGCTGATCCCGATCATCGACCGGCCGGACGGTCCGTCGGTGCTGCTGACCCAACGCACTGAACATCTGCGCACCCATTCCGGACAGATCGCCTTTCCCGGCGGGCGCATCGACCCGGAGGACGGGACGGCGGAGTTTGCGGCCATTCGCGAATGCGAGGAGGAAACGGGGATCGGCCGCGACCATGTGGAAATCGTCGGCAGACTGCCAGACTACATCGCCGGTTCGGGCTTCCGGATCGCACCGTTCCTGTCGGTTCTTCGCCCGGGCTACAATCTGGTGCCGAATCCGGACGAGGTGGAAGCCGTGTTCGACGTGCCCCTGGCGTTTCTTATGGACACTGCCAATCATCGCCATGGCAGCCGGGTTCTCGGCGGCAAGGAGCGCCACTATTACGAAATGCCCTATGGCGAGCGTTACATCTGGGGGATCACCGCCGGGATCATCCGGATGATGTATGAGAGGCTCTACCGGTGACCGCGACGACGGACGATACGACAAGGATCGATGCTGCGTGGCTGCACGACGAGGCGTTGCAAGCCATACTCGGCTTTCTCAACCGGGACGGTGAGAGGGCGCGGATCGTCGGCGGTGCGGTGCGCAACCACCTGTTCGGCGAGGAGATCGGCGATGTCGACATCGCCACGACCTGCCTGCCGGAGGAGACCGTCCGGCGGGCCGAGGCGGCCGGTTTCAGGACCGTGCCGACCGGCATCGAGCATGGCACGGTGATGGTCGTCGCCGATCATCACGGTTTCGAGGTGACGACGCTGCGCGAGGACATCGAGACCGACGGGCGCCGGGCGGTGGTCGCGTTCGGCCGCGACTGGGAGCATGACGCCCATCGGCGCGATTTCACGGTCAACGCGCTGTACTGCGAAGCGGACGGCACCATTGTCGATCTGGTTGGCGGACTTCCGGATATCGAAAACCGGACGATCCGCTTCATCGGGACGGCGGACAACCGAATCCGCGAGGATTATCTGCGTATTTTGCGGTTTTTCCGGTTCTTCGCCTGGTATGGCAGCGGACGCCCCGATGCTGCAGGCCTGCTGGCCTGTACGCGGTTGAAGGACGGATTGGCCGGGCTGTCGGCGGAACGGATCTGGTCGGAGATGCGCAAACTGTTGAGCGCGCCCGATCCGTCGCGGACGCTGTTGTGGATGCGTCAGGCCGGCGTCCTGACCCAGGTGCTTCCGGAATCCGAGAAATGGGGAATCGACGGTCTTCCGGCCTATATTGCGGCGGAAAAGGCACTCGGATGGGAGCCTGACCCGCTTGCGCGGCTGATGACGATGATTGCGCCGCGCGTCGATCGGGCAACTGCCGTCGCCACGCGCTGGAAACTCTCCAATGCCGACAAGGCGCGGCTGGAGGCATGGGCGAAGGGCGCGGATATCGGCGACGATTGCGACGAGCGGGAATTGGCGCAAATCATGTACCGGACCGCCCGGCAGCCCGTCCTCGACCAGCTGCGTCTTTCGCTTGCCGGATTGCGGGCGAAAGCCGAGGACGACGCCGCCCTGCTGGAGGCGGCGGCGCGAATGGTGCGGCTGGAGCGGTTCGCAGTTCAGTGGACGAAGCCGGTGTTTCCGGTCAGCGGGCGTGACCTGCAAGCAGTCGGCCACGTGCAAGGTAACGCACTTGGCAACCTGTTGCGCGAACTGGAAACCCGCTGGATCGACAGCGGCTTCGCACTGACCCGCGAGGCGCTTCTCGAAGCAGTCGACAAACCGTCAGGCTGAGGGTTTCCCTTCCTCGGTTATCCGGTGCTTTATCTGTTCGACCATGCCGGGACGCACGGTCTGTTCTTCATGGGCGCCGCGAAGGTGCTCGGAAGCGCGGCGCACGATCTCGGCTTCCTCTTCGGCGTGGGTCTTCCAGTGGCAACCGGGAACAAGGCATTCATACTGTTTCATGGTCTTATCCTCCGTTCGGCGGAGTAATAATACCATCCGACCACAGGCCGGATCATTGCTTTCAATCAATGACAGGGGTGGCTGCGTTGCAGGCTGATCACGGCCACCTGACCGCCGGCGGCAGCGACGACAGGATGGAATCGATGTTTCCGCCGGTCTTCAGGCCGAACAATGTGCCGCGGTCGTAGAGCAGATTGAACTCGACATAGCGGCCGCGCTGAACAAGCTGTTCCTCGCGCTCGCTGTCCGACCAGCCGGTATTGAAGTTCTTGCGCACGAGATGCGGGTAAACGATCAAAAATGTGCGTCCGACGTCTTGCGTGAAAGCGAAGTCGGCTTCCCAGCCGCCGGCTTCATCGGGTGAATGCTGCCAATCGTAGAATATGCCGCCAACGCCGCGCGGCTCGTTGCGGTGTGGCAGGAAGAAGTAATCGTCACACCACTGCTTGAGCTTCGGATAGTCGGCGACCGGGTGTTTGGAACAGGCGAGTTCGAAGGACCTGTGAAACGACATGGTGTCCGGATCGTCCTGGCTGCGGCGGCGGTGAAGCACCGGTGTCAGGTCGGCGCCGCCGCCGAACCACCAACTCGTCGTCACCACCATGCGGGTGTTCATGTGAACCGCCGGTACGTTCGGGTTCTGCGGATGGGCAATCAGCGAAATTCCGGACGCCCAGAAGCGAGGGTCTTCAGAGGCGCCGGGAATGCGGTCGCGGAACTCCTCGGAGAACTCGCCTTGGACGGTGGATGTGTGAACGCCGACCTTCTCGAAGACGCGGCCATAAAGCATCGACATCACGCCGCCGCCGCCGCGCCCCTCATCGCGCAGCCACGGCGTGCGCTGGAAACGGCCCGGCGCGTAATCGGTAAACGGACCGGAGACCTCGTCCTCGATCTTTTCGAACGCCGCACAGATATTGTCGCGCAGCTCCTCGAACCAACGGCGCGCCATTTCCTTCTTGATCTCGATGTCGTCCGGCAAGCCCACCGGCAGTTCGGGACGCTCGTGCATTTTGGTCGGATACCCCCCAATATCTTGGCTCAATATGCGGTTAGCCTGCTGTCGCCGAGATTCCAAGAGCGGCAGCGGCGAAGCAGTTGTACAATTGACACATAGGTTTCACGAAATAAGATCAGTCTATCGCGGGGGACAGAATCATGCTTCCACCGAGACCGCCTCGGACGGTTGTCAGCCGTCAGCTGCAGAAAAGCCGAGAAATCGCGGCGGCGCGAAGCGACAGCTTCGTGCGTGAGACATTCCGGCTCGAGCGGCCCGCCGCCCGGCAGAAGGCGAAGGAATGGTTCAACCGCTATCCGAAAGCCGCATACTGGACGCAGGTGGAAAGCTGGCGGGTGCTTGACGACGACGTCATAGAGTTCACAATGCGCCGCCTGCCGACCGCCGATTGAAAGATCCTATTGCGACCATGACTGCAGAGACGCCTGTTTGCCGGCGCGCGACCGCGCCCGAGGAAATCGACCGCTGCCTGGAAATCCGCGATATCGTGTTCATCCGCGAACAGGGGGTGGCTCCCGATCTCGAACGCGACGGCCTGGAGGGCGAATGCCTGCATTTCCTTGCTTTCGTCGACGGCAAGCCGGTCGCCACGGCGCGCGTGCGCCTGCTCGACGAGGTCTGCAAATTCCAGCGGGTTGCGGTTTTGAAGGAAGTCCGTGGCAAGCGGATTGGCGATGCGCTGATGCGCTACATGATGACGGAACTGGGGCAGGACGATGCGGCTGGCCGCGACTACTTCCTGAGCAGTCAGGCGTCGGCGATCCCGTTCTACGAGAAGCTCGGCTTCGGCATCTGCTCCGACGAATACATGGAGGCCGGCATTCCGCACCGCGACATGCGGATGGCGGCAGGGCCGGCAACGGTCAACCGCGCATCGAGCGGATCGCGCGTTGCATGAAAGCCAGGAATTGACCTCTCTCGGCTTCTGAGAACGCCTGAAGAGCGCGCTCGTTCTGCTGGCGCGCGGCCTGTGTCGCGTCATCCCTGACAGCGCGCGCCTTGTCGGTCAGGAAAATCCTCTGGGCGCGGCGGTCCTCGGAGTGAGCCCGGCGGACGATCAGGCCATCGCGCTGCATCCGGCTGAGTGTGTTGGCCATCGTCGCCTGTTCGACATCCAGGCGCTGGACAAGGTCCTTCTGGGTCAGGCCGTCCTCGTCCCACAATTCGAGCAGCGCCATGAACTGCGCCGGCGCCAGGCCGAGCTCCGATATCCGTTCCTGCAATCCCGATGCGAACAGCCGGGCCATGTGGTTGGCGAGGAACCCGGCCGATTTGTCTTTTTTGAATGTCATGATGCGAAATAGCATTGCATAGTATGCTATTCAATCCTATTTATATAGCGTGCTATGTAAAGGAGGCGATCATGAAGAAACACATTCACGCAATTTCAGGTGCACTCGCATTGCTGACGATTCTGTCGTTCTGGACTGCGACGGTCACCGTCGAACTCTTCGGTGACATCGGGCAGGTCGTGGCGGTCAAACAGGCGATCGCCTATGGCTTGGCCGTTCTGATCCCGATGATGGCCATTGCCGGCGCTTCGGGCGCGTCGCTCGGCGCCAAATGGAAAAGCCCGGTCGTAAAGCGCAAGATGACGCGCATGAAGGTCATCGCAGCGACCGGTATTCTCGTACTCGCGCCGGCTGCGATCTTCTTGGCGATGAAAGCCGGGCAGGGCGATTTCGATACCGCTTTCGTCATCGTGCAGGGCATCGAGCTCGTCGCTGGCGCCGCGAACATCGCGCTGCTAGGCCTGAACATGCGCGACGGGATGGCCATGCGCCGCCGGCCGGTCGCAAGGCCGGCATGAAGCGTCAGGAGGGCCAAGTGAGTTGCCGCATCGCCTCGCCGGCGACCATCGCCACTGAAAGGGCGAGGTTGATCGAGCGCGCGCCTTTCACCATCGGGATCACCAAGCGGGCATCGGCGGCATCATGCACCGCATCCGGGACGCCGGCGCTTTCGCGGCCGAACAGCAGGATGTCCGTCGGCCGGAATTCGTGCGCGACATAGGGCGTATCAGCCTTCGTAGTGAGCAGGACTAGGCTTTTGGCCTCGACCACACGCCATGCCTCGAATTCTTCCCAGTTTACGTGCCGCGTCATCGCCGCCATTTCCAGATAGTCCATGCCGGCGCGCTTCAGGGCGCGGTCCGAGAGATCGAAGCCGGCCGGTTCAATGATGTGAACGGTAGCGCCAATACAGGCGGCGAGCCTCAGGATCGCGCCGGTGTTGCCGGGAATATCGGGCTGGAACAGCGCGATATCCGGTCCCCGCGTTGTTCTCTTAAGGTCAGTTGATGTCATCAGCTTCGATTACCTGGCTTCGGCCGCCTTGATACGCAGGGTCATCCGGTATATGAGGGGCGCCTCAACCGCAATCCGAAGGAGAGGACAATGGAAATGACAGTTTCGATCGCCCCAGTTGTCCTCGACAAGGCACGTCTGGCCTGGGGATTCCCACCAGTCGCCCGGCGCAGTTAGTCAAACCAGCGGTTCCGCTACTCCCAGTTCAGGGTCG
Source organism: Oricola sp. (assembly GCF_965230365.1). Lineage (GTDB taxonomy): Bacteria > Pseudomonadota > Alphaproteobacteria > Rhizobiales > Rhizobiaceae > Oricola. The sequence continues at coordinate 1,364,833 of NZ_OZ246003.1, forward strand.
ATGACCGCCGGTTTTGGTTCCTCCAAATCGGATTCCGGTCATGCCCAATACTTCGCATTCCATCTGTTACCGCGTTCTGACGCGCCGTCCCCAAACCGGATCCCGGCCTGAGCCGCAATCCGGTCCGTACTTCGTATTCGCTGGCAACTTGCCGACGCGACACCACATTCATGCATGTGAGGTCCCCCATGTTCTCGTGGTTTGAAAATCGAATCGATCCGTTTCCGCCCGAACAGCCGGAGCAGCCGCCAACGACGCTGTTCGCCTTCTGCTGGCACTATACCAAGGCGATCTGGCCGTGGCTGGCTGCGGTTTCGGCAACATCGGCATTCATCTCGGTCATCCAGGTGATGATGTTCGGCTTTCTTGGCAACATCGTCGACTGGCTGACGGAGGCCAATCCTGAGACGTTCCTGGCTGATCAGGGAGGCACGCTCGTCTGGATGGCGTTTGTCGTGCTGGTGTTGCTGCCGGGTTCCGCGTTGCTGCACTCACTGATCATGCACCAGACGATTTTCGGCAACTATCCGATGCTGATTCGCTGGAAGTCGCACCGATACCTGCTTGGCCAGAGTTTCTCCTTCTATCAGGACGAGTTCGCCGGGCGCGTCGCCACCAAGATGATGCAGGCGGCGCTCGGCATTCGCGAGACGGTGACCAAGGCGATCGACGTTTTCGTCTATGTCCTGGTGTATTTCATCGGGGCGCTGGTGCTGGTCGCGACGCTCGACGTCTGGCTGATGGTGCCTTTCGTCCTGTGGCTCGTCGCCTATGTGACGCTGCTGCGCCACTTCCTGCCGAGGATGCGCGCCATCTCCGAATTGCAGTCGAATGCGCGTTCGACGATGACCGGGCGCGTGGTCGACAGCTACACCAACATCATGACGGTGAAGCTGTTCGCCCATGCCGGCCGCGAGGAAGGCTACGCACGCGAGGCGATGGACGACTTCCTGCAGACCGTACATCCGCAGATGCGGCTGGTGACGTGGCTCAACGCGACCCTGGACATCAGCAACATCCTGCTTCTGTTCCTGGTTACAGCAATCGGCCTGTGGTCGTGGATGGGCGGCGTGGCCAGCATTGGCGCGATCGCGGTCGCCGTCGGCCTGGTGTTCCGGCTGGAAGGCATGTCGCACTGGGTGATGTGGGAACTGGCCGGCGTGTTCGAAAACCTTGGCATGGCCGAGGACGGCATGGGCACGATCGCCAAACCGCACACCGTGCAGGACAAGTCGCAGGCGCGCACCCTGTCGGTTCCGGAAGGCCGCATCGAGTTCGACGGCATCCGGTTCCACTATGGCAAGGATGGCGGCGTGATCGAAGACCTGTCGTTGACCGTACAACCGGGCGAGAAGGTCGGCCTTGTCGGCCGGTCGGGAGCCGGGAAGTCGACCCTGATGAACGTGTTGTTGCGGCTATACGACCTGGAAGGCGGGGCGATCCGCGTCGACGGCCAGGACATCGCGGACGTCACGCAGGATTCGCTGCGCGCCCAGATCGGCGTGGTCACCCAGGATACGTCGTTGCTGCATCGTTCGGTGCGCGACAACATCGCCTATGGCAACCCGGATGCGACCGAAGAGGAAATCATCGAGGCGGCAAAGCGCGCCAATGCGCATGACTACATCATGGACCTGAGCGATCCGGGCGGCCGTACGGGCTATGACGCGCATGTCGGCGAACGCGGCGTGAAGCTGTCCGGCGGCCAGCGCCAGCGTATCGCGATCGCCCGCATGTTCCTCAAGAACGCGCCGATCCTGGTGCTGGACGAGGCGACCTCGGCGCTCGATTCGGAAGTCGAGGCGGCGATCCAGGAAAACCTGAATGCGCTGATGGAGGGCAAGACGGTGATCGCGATTGCGCACCGGCTGTCGACGATCTCCAGTCTCGACCGTCTTGTCGTCCTAGACAGGGGCGATATCGTGGAAGAGGGCGCGCATGAGGAGCTGGCGAAGTCCGGTGGACTGTACGCCCAGTTGTGGGCGCGGCAGTCCGGCGGCTTCCTTGGTGTGACGGAGGCCGTTGCCGCCGAATGAACGGAAACGACAGGCAAGTGCAGGAAGCAGAACCGCATTATCGCAATACCGACCACCCGGTGTGGAACCGGGTGGAGCGGTTCATCGAGCCGTTTGCGGACACCGACAGGCAGGTGTTGCCGCAAACGGCTTGGGGCTTCATCGCCTACTTCGCACGCCAGGCGCGGTGGCCTTTCATCGCACTGCTTTTCGTTGGCGGAATGATGGGGCTCGTCGAGGCGGCGCTGTTCTGGTCGGTCGGCTGGCTGATCGACATTCTTGACGCGTCGAGCCCACAGGCGCTGCTTACCGACCACTGGCAGCCGCTGCTGGCCATGGGAGCGCTTTTGCTGGTGGTGCGCGCCATCGTGATGATCTGCGCGGCCATCATCGAACAGCAGGTGATCGTGCCGCGGTTCTATTCCATGGTGCGGTGGCAATCGTTCCGGCGGGTGATCGAACAGCCCTATGCGTTCTACCAGAACGATTTCGCCGGCCGGATCGCCACCAAGATCATGCAGGCCGGCGAATCGACGGGCGATTTCATCGTCACCTCGCTGCAGTCGTTCTGGTCCTTCGTGACGTTTGTCGTGCTGACCGCTTCCATCCTCGCCGTGCTCGACTGGCGCATGGGGCTCGTGGTCGCCGTGTGGGCGGTCGGATACGGGCTGATCATTCGCTACCTGCTGCCGCTGCTGCGCCAGGCCGGCAAGGAAAATGCCAATGAGCGCGCCATTCTGAATGGCCGCATGGTCGATGTGTTCACCAACATCCTGTCGGTGAAGCTGTTCGACAGCGGCCGCCGTGAACACTCGGTGGTACGCGAATCGCTGACAAACTATCTCGGCGCGGTGACGCATCTGACGCGGATGATCACGGCGGTGCGGGCGTCGCTGGCTGTGTTGAACGGCGTGATGATGACTTCGGTGGCGGCGCTCGCCGTCTCCGCCTGGATCGGCGGATCGCTTTCCACCGGCGCGATTGCCGCCACAATGGGTCTGATCTTTCGGCTGAACCAGATGTCGGGCTGGATGATGTTCAACATCAACGGGCTGATCCGCGCCTATTCGACGGTGCAGGACGCAACCGAGACGATTTCCGTGGAACCTGCGATCCGCGACCGGCCGGGCGCATTGGCGCTGCCGCGCACCGCCGGGCATATCCGCTTCGAGGACGTGTCGTTCCAGTACGGCAAGAAGCACGGCGAGTTGTTCGACGGTCTCGATGTGGAGATCCGCCCGGGCGAGAAGGTCGGCTTGGTGGGGCCTTCAGGTGCGGGCAAGTCGACCTTCGTCAACCTGTTGCTGCGGTTGTTCGAAGTCGAAGGTGGACGCATTCTTGTGGACGGACGCGACATCCGCGATGTCACCCAGGCGTCGCTACGCGAACAGTTCGGCGTGGTCAGCCAGGAACCGTCGCTGATGCACCGGTCGCTGCGCGACAACATCGCTTATGGCCGCCCGGATGCGACGGATGCGGATATTGCGGCGGCGGCCAAACGGGCCCATGCACACGATTTCATCGCTGCCGTTGAGGACCCGAAAGGCCGGCACGGCTATGACGCCCATGTCGGCGAGCGCGGCATCAAGCTGTCCGGCGGCCAGCGACAGCGTGTGGCGATCGCCCGCGTGATGCTGAAGGACGCACCGGTGCTGATCCTCGACGAGGCGACGTCATCGCTCGATTCGGAGATCGAGGCCGCGATCCAGGAAAACCTGCAGACGCTGATGACCGGCAAGACGGTCGTAGCCATTGCGCACCGGCTTTCGACCATCGCGGCGATGGACCGGCTGATTGTTCTCGACCGGGGCCGCGTGGTTGAAACCGGCAGCCATGAGGAGCTTGTCAGGCGCGGCGGTCTCTATGCGCGGCTGTGGGCGCGCCAGTCCGGCGGATTTCTGGCGGTCGGCGAAGCGGCGGAGTGACGCCGGGTGCGCCGGCTCCCGCCTGGCGCGACATGTTGCCATCATACCCTTGTCGAGTCTGGACAAGAGTTTAGAACCGAAATAAGTCACATCGGAAACGTGGCTGGTTGCGGGCGCGATGCGTCTTGGCGCGCCCAGTCACGGGGGACTGCGACCGTACCGGAAAGGAAGCTCTTGTGAGCGAAGAGACAATCACTGCCGATGAGCCGACACGCCGCGATTTCATATACGTCGCCACGGGGATGATGGGCGCGGTCGGCGTTGCCGCCGTTGCATGGCCGTTTATCGACCAGATGCGCCCAGACGCCGCCGTGCGCGCAGCCGGGCTGCCGGTCGAGATCGACATCTCGGCGATCGAGGAAGGTCAGGCCATCACCGTGACCTGGCGCGGCAAGCCGTATTTCGTGCGCCGCCTGACCGGTGAGGAAATCGCTGCCTCGGGTGAACTCGGCGCGGGCGACATGAAAGACTTCCAGCCGTCCGACGAGCGTATCAGCGGACCGGCCGATGCGGAGAACCAGTGGGTTGTCGTATCGGCGAACTGCACGCATCTCGGCTGCATTCCGAAAACCGTCGAAAACGCGCCTGAGGGCTGGTACTGCCCGTGCCACGGTTCGGTCTTTGATTCGACCGGCCGCATTCTGCGTGGTCCGGCCGCCACCAATCTACCGTTGCCGCCTTTCGTATTCGCAAGCGCCGAAACGCTTGTCATCGGCACCGAGACCGCAGGAGCCTGAGAATGAGCAATCTGGAACACCACGGCTCCTACACGCCGACTTCGGGATTCGGCAAATGGATCGACGCGCGCATGCCTTTGCCGCGCCTGATGTACGATTCCTTCGTCGCCTATCCGGTGCCGCGCAACCTGAACTACGCCTACACCTTCGGCGGCATTCTCTCGATCATGCTGGTGGTGCAGATCGTCACCGGTGTCGTGCTGGCGATGCATTATGCCGCATCGACGGCGCTCGCATTCGACAGCGTCGAGCACATCATGCGCGACGTGAACTCCGGCTGGCTGCTGCGCTACCTGCACTCCAACGGCGCGTCGTTCTTCTTTATCGCGGTCTACCTGCACATTTTCAGGGGCATGTATTACGGCTCCTACAAGGCGCCGCGCGAACTGCTGTGGATCCTCGGTTGCATCATCTACCTTCTGATGATGGCGACCGGCTTCCTGGGCTACGTGCTGCCGTGGGGCCAGATGTCCTATTGGGGCGCGCAGGTGATCACCGGCTTCTTCACCGCATTCCCGGTGGTCGGCGAGCCGATCCAGCAGTTGCTGCTTGGCGGTTACTCGGTCGACAATCCGACGCTCAATCGCTTCTTCTCACTGCACTACCTGCTGCCGTTCATGATCGCCGGCGTGGTGATCCTGCATGTGTGGGCGCTGCATGTGACGGGGCAGACCAACCCGACCGGCATCGAGGTCAAGTCGAAGACCGACACCGTGCCGTTCACGCCCTATGCGACAGTCAAGGACGCGTTCGCGCTGATGGTGTTCTTCATCGCCTACGCCTACTTCGTCTTCTACATGCCGAACTATCTCGGCCATGCCGACAACTACATCGTGGCCAACCCGCTGGTGACGCCGGCGCATATCGTGCCCGAATGGTACTTCCTGCCGTTCTACGCGATCCTGCGCGCCATCACCTTCGACATCGGCCCGATCACCTCCAAGCTGGGCGGCGTTCTGGCCATGTTCGGCGCGATCGCGGTGCTGTTCATCCTGCCGTGGCTGGACACCTCGAAGGTCAAGTCGGCGGTCTACCGTCCGTGGTACAAGCTGTTCTTCTGGCTGTTCGCCGCCAACGCCGTGTTCCTCGGCTGGCTCGGCGCCAAGCCGGCGGAAGGCGTCTACACGACGCTGGCGCAGCTTTCGACGGCCTACTACTTCGGGTTCTTCATTATCATTCTGCCGTTGCTCGGATTGGTGGAAACGCCACGGCGACTGCCGAACTCGATCACCGAAGCAGTGCTGGAGAAGAACAAGGCACGCAACGCAGAAGCGCCGGTCGCGGCGGAATAGGGGACTGGGCCTCTTTCTGCCCACAGAAACGGGAACTTGAGAATGAGAAACATCCTGGCCACTATTGGCGCTGCGGGTCTGGCGATCGCCGTTGCCGTTTCCGGGGCAATGGCAGCCGACTACCCGCTGAACAAGCCGCGAGAGCAGTCATGGAGCTTTGCCGGACCGTTCGGCACTTATGACAAGGGACAGCTGCAGCGCGGCCTGAAGGTTTACCAAGAGGTTTGCTCGTCCTGTCACGGTCTGGAGCGCGTGGCGTTCCGTACCCTTGAGGACCTCGGCTATTCCGATGCACAGATCAAGGCATTCGCCGCCGAGTTCGAGTTCGAGGACGGACCGAACGACGAGGGCGAGATGTTCACGCGGCCGGGCCGCGCGACGGACAAATTCCCCAGCCCGTTCGAAAATGAAAAGGCTGCGGCTTATGCCAACAACGGCGCGATCCCGCCGGACCTGTCGCTGATTGCCAAGGCGCGCGCGGTGGAACGCGGCTTTCCGCTGTTCGTGATCGACATCTTCACGCAGTATGCCGAGAACGGTCCCGACTATCTCTACTCGCTGCTGACCGGTTACAAGGACGAAGCGCCGGCACACAAGGAGGTCCCGGAAGGCCTCTACTACAACCCGTATTTCAACGCCGGTTCGGCGCTGGCGATGGCACCGCCGCTCTACGACGAGGGTGTCGAGTATGACGACGGGACCGTGGCGACCATCGAGCAACAGGCCAAGGACGTCACCGCGTTTCTGATGTGGGCGGCCGAGCCGAGCTTGCAAGACCGCAAGGAGATGGGCTTCCGGGTGATGATTTTCCTGGTGCTGTTTGCCGCGCTTCTCTACCTGACCAAAAAGCAGGTGTGGTCGCGCGTCGAGCACTAAGCCTGGACAGGACTGGCCAAGAGGGCGCTTCGGCGCCCTTTTCTTTTGCCCTGACTGCGGACATGATCCGACGGGGAGATATTTTAGATGATACGGAAAGCCGACATGAATTTGCGCGAAAGCCTGGTGGCCGCCATTCGATCCATCCCCGATTATCCAAAGGAAGGGATCGTGTTTCGCGACATCACCACATTGCTTGGCGATGCGCGGGCGTTCCGCCGTTCCATCGACGAACTGGTGCATCCCTATGCAGGCACCAAGATCGACAAGATCGCCGGCGTCGAGGCGCGCGGTTTCATCCTTGGCGGCGCGATCTCGCACCAACTTTCAGCGGGCTTCGTGCCGATCCGCAAGAAGGGCAAGCTGCCGCACGACACGGTGCGCATCGCCTACAGCCTCGAATACGGCGTCGACGAGATGGAGATGCACAAGGACGCGGTGAAACCGGGCGAGCGCGTCATCCTGGTCGACGACCTGATCGCCACCGGCGGCACCGCCGAGGGCGCGGTCAAGCTGTTGCAGCAGATGGGCGCGGAAGTGGTCGCGGCGTGTTTCGTGGTCGACCTGCCGGCGCTTGGCGGCCGCGCCAAGATCGAGGCGCTTGGCGTGCCGGTGCGCACGCTGGTCGAGTTCGAGGGCGAGTAGGCCCAAAGACGCTTATCCCAGCATCAGCGTGAAGTAGAGCGGCACGCCGACATAGGCGCAGATGGCAAGCGCGCACAGTGCGCGCACCCACAGCGCCTTGAAGCGGCGGAAGACGATCACCGCCAGCGCGACGCCGAGCAACATCTCGAAGAACGCGAATGTGTCGCCGTAATAGTTTCGGTCCCAATAACTGACCGGCGACTGGAACCGCCAGTCCGAGAGAGGCCAGAAATGCGGATGCGCATCGGCGGCATGGACCGGAAAGTCGCCGGCCAGGTGGACGATGGCGCCGAGTGCGAACATGGCGATCGCGCTGTTGCGCACGGCCTGCCAGGTATTCTCAAGTGGCGTCGGCGTATCGCCAAGGGGCAGGGCCTCGCCGCCATTTGCTGTTCGCAGCGAAATCAGCGTGATCCCGAGCGCCAAAAAACCCGCATAGAGCGGCAGCGAATTGCCGATGGCCGTCAGGGTCAGCATCGGCTCGGCGAAATAGATCTCACGCCACAGCGTGCGCTCCGGAATGCCGGCCAGCTTGGACCATAAGAACAGCCCGTAGATCGCCGCGTCCGGCGCGAAGGCGCCGGCGACAAGCGCAGCGTTCTGGCGCGGCCTGCCGGGACGCGCGAACAGCGCCGCGGCCATCAGGATGTGTGTCTGCGACATCATGGCCGCTCGAACCTAGACCACCTCAGCGCGATGGGAAGCCACTTTTCGGTGAACGGGCTAGACGTTGAACTTGAACAGCATGACATCGCCATCAAGAACGACATATTCCTTGCCCTCGTCGCGCGCCTTGCCGGCTTCCTTGGCCGCCGTCTCGCCGCCGAGCGCCACATAGTCGCCATAGGCAATGGTCTGGGCGCGGATGAAGCCCTTCTCGAAGTCGGTGTGGATCTCGCCGGCGGCCTGCGGCGCCTTGGCGCCCTTCTTGACTGTCCAGGCGCGCGATTCCTTCGGCCCGGCGGTAAAGAAGGTGATCAGGTCGAGCAGGGCGTAGCCCTCGCGGATCAGCCGGTCGAGACCCGGCTCTTCGAGGCCCATGGCTTCGAGATAGTCGGTCGCCTCGGCATCGTCGAGCTGGGCGATCTCGGCCTCGATGGCGGCCGAGATGACCACAGTGCGGGCGCCCTGTGCGGCAGCCATTGCGGCAACAGCGGCAGAATGGGCGTTGCCGTCGGCGGCTTCTTCCTCGGCGACATTGCAGACATAAAGCACCGGCTTGGATGTCAGCAGGTTCAAACCCTTCAGGATGGCGAGATCCTCGGCGGCGATGCCGTCGAGCAGCAGCCGGACAGGTTTGGAATCCTGCAGCAGTTCCAGCGCCTGCTCCATCATCGGCAGGACGGTCGTCGCTTCCTTGTCCTTGCCGGTGGCGCGCTTGCGGATCTGCACGATGCGGCGTTCCAAGCTCTCAAGGTCGGCGAGCATAAGTTCGGTCTCGACCGTCTCGGCGTCGGAGACCGGATCGATGCGGCCTTCCACATGGGTGACGTCGTCGTCCTCGAAGCAACGAAGCACATGGATGATCGCGTCGACCTCGCGGATATTGGCGAGGAACTGGTTGCCGAGACCCTCGCCCTTCGACGCGCCGCGCACGAGGCCGGCAATGTCGACGAAGTTGATGCGGGTCGGGATGACCTCCTTCGACCTGGCGATCGCGGCGATCTCGGCAAGGCGCGGATCCGGCACGGCAACCTCGCCGGTATTCGGCTCGATGGTGCAGAACGGATAGTTGGCGGCCTGCGCGGCGGCCGTCTTGGTCAGCGCGTTGAAGAGCGTCGACTTGCCGACATTGGGCAGGCCGACGATACCGCATTTGAAACCCATCGGGTCAGTCCTTCTTTCCGAGAATTCGCTTCAGCATTTCCGCCATCGGACCGCTCGGCTGGGCGGTCGGGCCCGACTGGCGGGCCTGGCGGATGTGGCTCTGTTTCTTTACGGGCGCGTCTTTGGCAGGCGCGGTCGCGGTTTGCGATTTGCGGGCCGGTTTCGCCACGGCGTTGTCTCCCAATGCGAGCGCGATCTTGTTCATGTATCCGGCGCTGTCGTCGGCAACGAGCAGCCCGAGATTGTCGGCCAGCGCCTGTAACAGCGGCTCCAGCCAGTCGCGGTCGGCCTTGGCGAAGTCGCCGAGCACATGGCCGTGGACGCGCTCCTTGGAACCGGGATGGCCGATCCCGAGGCGGACACGGCGGTAGTCCTTGCCGCAATGCGCGTCGAGCGACTTGATGCCGTTGTGGCCGCCGGACCCGCCGCCAGTCTTGATGCGCACCTTGCCGGGTGCGAGGTCAAGCTCGTCGTAGAAGACGGTGAGGTCTTCCGGGCCAAGCTTGTAGAAGCGCAGCGCCTCGCCGACCGCCTGGCCGGAGCGGTTCATGAAGGTCTGCGGCTTTATGACGAGGATCTTCGCGCCGTCCAGCCTGCCTTCGCTCGCCAACGCGTTGAACTTGTTTTGCCAGGGCCCGAACGAGGAATGGCGGCGAACGATCTCGTCCGCCGCCATGAAGCCAATATTGTGCCGATGACCGGCATACTGGGCGCCCGGATTGCCCAAGCCTGCAATGACATGCATCGGTCGGGACCCTCCAGGGCAGAGCCGGAGTTGTTACTCCGACTCGTCGCCGTTTGCTTCCTCGCCGACGACTGCAACCTCGTCCGGCGCGGTTTCCTCGCCCTCTTCCTCTTCGGATTTCAGGCCGGCCGGAGCGGCGATCGTCGCGATGGTGAAGTCGCGGTCGGTGATCGTCACCTGGACGTTTTCGGGAATCTCGACCGAGGAGATCTTGGCGGCATCGCCGAGATCAAGCGGCTCGAGATCGACAGTGAAGTATTCCGGGATCGAGTTGGCCGGGCAGGTGACCTCGATTTCGTGACGCACGACGTTGAGAACGCCGCCGCGCTTGATGCCGGGGCAGGTCTCGTCGTTGGCGAAGTGAACCGGAATGTTGACGGTGACTTCGGTTTTCGAGGACACGCGCAGGAAATCGACATGCATGACGAAGTCGCGGACCGGATCGAGGTCGAAGGACTTCGGCAGAACGCTGTGCTTCTTGCCGTCGATCTCGATGTCGGCGATCGTGGTCAGAAAGCCGCCGCCGTGGATCTGCATCGACACTTCCTTGTAGGGAAGGGTGATGGACATTGGGGGCTTGTTGTCACCATAGATGACAGCAGGAATTTTGCCGTTGCGGCGAATAGCCCGGGCGGACCCCTTACCGACCCGTTCGCGCGCCTCGGCCTTGAGCACGTAACCTTCGCTCATGGCTTTTCCTTTCGAGGACGTGATTATGGAGTGTCTTGCCGTTGCCGGAAAAACAGGACCGGAAGGCCGGCCCAGCCGCGCGGCCTCCAAGGGTGTCCGCATGGCTGGGCGGGCCTATAGCGCAAGGCGAGGCAGGAGGCAAGCCGCCGGGCCAAATGCTCAGCGGCGGAAGTCGGCGCTGGCGCGGCCCCACAGGCAACGCGGGTAGAACGGATAGGTGGTGGTGGCGAAGTAGACATACTTGCCGTCAAGCGTGCCGCCATTGCACTGATCGAGCGTTCCCGCGCCGCCGGTGTATTGCCAGTCTTCGTTGTAGGTACCGTCATAGTGCCCGCCGGGGCCGCTCGACCGCGTTCCCTTCCTGAGCGTCCAGCCGGACTTCACCTTGGTGCCGAGATAGTGGATCTCAAAGCCGTCGGCGGCATAGCCGACCAGCGAACTTTTCGCCGATTTGAGATAGCCCGTCGGGACGCCGTGATAGTGGTAGAGGCCGCGCCGGTCGACATGGGCGTTGTTGCGGTCCATGCCGAGCATGCGCGCCGCGCCGATGCCTTCCAGGTTCCAGCCGGAGCTTCGGTCACGGCTGTGACCGCGCGGCGAGTTTGCGTCCCAGTAGTCGGCGGTTCCGGGCCGGATCGCCACGCCGTTCAGTGCGACGCCGATGGTGCCGCGGTGCCAGCGCGCATTGGCCGATTTACGCGGGTTCTGCGTGACGCAGTAGGTGGCGCGCTGGGCGCGTATCGAGTGCGGATTGCCGCGATTGGGGAACGAACCGGTTGAATGGTTCGGCAGTCCGTTGGTGCGGATGCAGATCTGGCCGTTGGATTTGGTGATCGAGACCTGATTGTCATGTGCGGCGGCAACAGCCGGCAGCGCCATCACGGCCAGTGACGAAAGCAGTACGAGCGAGAGCGGTTTCATCTCCGTGCCCTTCTTCAAGCGTTCGTCATCCCCTGGACGAAGACGGTAGCTGCCGGGTCGGAGGCGCACAACTTAACGATTGGTCATGTTTCAAAGCTGGCTGGCAGTGGGATGCGCGGCGGTATATGATGCTGGCTCGGGGCCAACGGATGACGCCCCGCGACAGGCCTTGTGCCCAAGTCATCCTCCACGCGCCGCCTCCTGCGGGAGGCGGAAGGAGGAAACATGGGCAATTCGGTATCAGCAGCAGAACTGGCGAGGATGCTGGCGGGCGTATCGCCGCCGATCGTCGTCGATGCGCGCAAGGACCTGGCGTGTTCGGAGAGCGGCCTGGCGATCCCGGCCACCATGCGCATTCCACCGCAGTCAGTCGAGGCGGCGGCCGGCGGTCTTTCGGGTCACACGGTCGTCGTCTATTGCGTTCATGGGCACGAAGTCAGCCAGGGTGCCTGCGCAGTGTTGCGACGGCTCGGCGCTGACGCTTACTACCTGGAAGGTGGATTCGAGGGCTGGAGAGACTTTGGCTTGCCCGTCGAGGCGGCGGGGGAAGGAAAGCAGACATGACGGAGCTGACAGGGGGCGGGGGCGCAGTGCCGGAGCGCGAGGTCGCGACGGCTTTCGCGCGCATTGGGCTGTTGTCGTTCGGCGGCCCGGCGGCGCAGATCGCCGTCATGCACCGCATCCTGGTGGAGGAGAAGCGCTGGCTCAGCGAGCCGCAATTCCTGCATGCGCTCAACTTCTGCATGCTGCTGCCGGGGCCGGAAGCCATGCAGCTTGCCACCTATGCCGGCTGGCTGATGCATGGCGTGCGCGGCGGGCTGGTCGCCGGCTTGCTGTTCATTTTGCCGGGACTGGCGATGATGCTCGTCCTTGCGGCATTGTTCGTGGCGTTCGGTGAGGTACCGGCGATCGCCGGGCTGCTCTATGGGCTGAAGGCGGCGGTTCTGGCGGTGGTGGCTTCGGCGCTGATGAAGGTGGCCGGACGCGCACTCAAGACGAACCTGATGGTCGCGGTCGCGGTCGCTGCCTTCATCGGCATTGCCTTTCTCGGCGCGCCATTTCCACTGATCGTAATCGGCGCCGGGCTGAGCGGTGCGGTGCTCTATCGGCTTTTCCCTGAGCAATTGGGGCTGGAGGACCGCGTTGGCGCGACCGAGGCCGGCCCGCAGGCAAGGGCCGGTGTCAGGGGCCCGGCCGGACGCGCGGCGGCGACCGCCGCCGGCGCGTGGGCGGCTGTCTGGCTTGTGCCGCTCGCTGTTCTTGTGACGTTTCCGGGCCCTGGGCAGTTCTTCGCCGACGCGGCGCTGTTTTTTTCCAAGACCGCGGTCGTGACCTTCGGCGGCGCCTATGCGGTGCTGGCCTATGTCGGCCAGCAGGCGGTCGACATCCATGGCTGGCTGCGGCCCGATGAAATGCTGGCCGGGCTCGGGCTGGCGGAGACGACGCTCGGACCACTGGTGCTGGTGCTGGTCTTTGTCGGTTTTCTGGGCGGCGCGCGCACCGGCGAACTGGACCCTGTGTCAGGTGGTCTACTCGGCGGATTGACCGCCGCTTTCTTCACTTTTGCGCCTTGCTTCCTGTGGATTTTCGCGGGCGCGCCATTCGTCGAGCAATTGCGCAATGTGCGCTGGCTGGCGGCGGGGCTGCAGGCGATTACCGCCGCCGTGGTCGGCGTGATCGCCAATCTGGCGTTATGGTTCGGACTGCATGTGCTGTTCGGCGCGCCAGGCGAGTGGCAGGTCGGTCCGTTCGTCTTGCCCGTACCCGATTGGCAGGCGCTCGATTTCTATGCGCTGGCGATCGCCGTTGTGGCCGGTTTTGCGCTGATCGGGCGGGGGATCGGGATGGTGCCGGTGCTGGCCGCGGCAGCGATAGCCGGGCTTCTGGCCGCCTGAGGGTGTCAGTCGAAGAGGCTGGAGACGGACTGCTCGTGCGAAGTGCGGGCGATTGCCTCGCCGATCAGGTCGGTGATCGACAGAACGCGGACATTGGGCGCTGAATCGACAGCGGCTGTCGGCTGGATCGAATCGGTGATCACCAGCTCGTTGAGCCGTGAATCCATGATGCGGTTAACGGCGCCACCGGACAGAACGCCATGCGTGATGTAGGCGGTCACGGATTTTGCGTCCATGTTGAGCAGGGCATCGGCGGCGTTGCACAGCGTACCGCCGGAATCGATGATGTCGTCGATCAGGAAGCAATCCTTGCCAGCGACATCGCCGATCACGTTCATCACTTCCGATTCGCCGGGGCGTTCGCGCCGCTTGTCGACGATCGCCAGCGGTGCGTCGTCTAGACGCTTGGAAAGCGCGCGTGCGCGCACCACGCCGCCGACATCCGGCGATACCACCATCACGCTTGCAAGATCCTTGTAGCGGGAGCGGACGTCGCGCGCCATGACCGGAACGGCATAGAGGTTGTCGGTCGGAATGTCGAAGAATCCCTGGATCTGGCCGGCATGAAGATCGAGGGTCAGTACCCGGTGCGCGCCAGACCCGGTGATCAGATTGGCGACCAGCTTGGCGGAGATCGGCGTGCGCCCGGACATGCGCCGGTCCTGGCGGGCATAACCGAAATAAGGAAGAACCGCCGTGATGCGTCGCGCCGACGAGCGGCGGAACGCATCGATCATGATCAGAAGTTCCATCAGGTGGTCATTGGCGGGGAAGGAAGTCGACTGGAGAATGAACACATCCTCGCCGCGCACATTTTCCTGGATCTCGACGAAAATCTCTTCATCGGCAAATCGGCGGACGCTGGCCCTACCGACACTCACTCCAAGGTACTTTGCGACATTTTCAGCGAGGTGGCGGTTGGAGTTGCCAGCAAATAGTTTCATTGCGCCCTGCCGGTGCGTATCTTGGGGAGTTGGGCGGGGGTATTGCAACCAATCTTTGATTTTGCAAGGCGGTTGAACAACTTCACACCCATTTCTTGCAGTATTTTTCGGTCGAGAGCGTTTCGCCACGCCGCTCCCCGCGCAAAAAACCAGGTTCAGGCGATATGAGTCTTCGCAGCGTACTCAGATACATACCCTCCAGCTTGAGGCTGGATTTCGCCCCGGCGGCGTCGAAATCCTCGACCGATGCATCAGTAATGTTCTGCGGTCTTTTCCTGGCCGGTTGCGAAAACCATCTTTCATCAAGCTGCTCCAAGCCAACCGGGAAACGCTCTACGCCTGGGTTGCCCGCCATGCCATGAAGTCCGCGATCAACCTGTCGGCGATTGTAGACATGGTCGTATCGGGAACCGATGCCCAAGGATCCGCGCTCGTTCCCGGCACGGTTTCCTGGCCCTGAATGCGATGCACCCGCTGTCCACTCGGCAGGATCACGTCCCAGACGTGTACGACCACCGTGTTGCCGTTGTCGGCTATGGCGGAGAAGTACCCCTTGATCTCATGGGTCCGGTTCGCATCTGTCGCGCTGATCACGACGATGCCGCGCGCGCCGGTTTCGCTGCCGAGGCGGTTCGACAGGACGCCGACCTTTTCGGCCGGGGCACCGATGATCGGTGAAAAATAGACACGGCCGATGACCGTGGTTCCCGGTGGCACAGCAGCCACGCCGACTGCCGTAGTGTCGGTTCCAAGATCCGGGAATTGAGCGGAGCCGGGGTCGTTTTCGTCTTCGTCCTGAAAGATCCCGAAAGTGCTGTCGATCCCCGTGCAGGCGACAAGAGACATCGCGATGAGTGCGATACCTGCAATCCGGACAGCCTGCCCCAGGATGTATTCAGCCAGGTCTTTCATTTACACGGCGCCTGCCCCCCGCTTAAGGCAATACCCTATCCCACAATCAAATCAAGCGTGTGGCGCGACAAGTTCACGGGATCGCCTTCCTGGGTCAGGTAGGTCTGCCCAAGCGTCATCGCCGTCTGGGTCTCCGAATCCATGATAATCATGTGGGCGAAGAGCGTCATGTTCGGCTGGATCGGTTCCGGGTTGGCGGCAAAGAACATCGGCATGTCCATCCAGCACGGCGTGAAGTGGGCGCCGAGAGAATAACCGCAGGCATTGAGCCGGTGGCGGATGAGATCGGCGTCGGCCATGGCCTGGGCGTGGGCGGCGAAAACGTCGCCGAAGGTGTTGCCAGGCCGCATCGCCTCCTCGCAGGCGGCAAGCGCGGCCTTCGCCGCCTCGTAGAGTTCCAGATGACGGTCGGTCGGCTTGCCGGTCAGCGCCGTGCGCATCATCGCGGCATGGTAGTGACGGTAGACGCCGGCCCATTCGAGCGTGATCTGGTCGTTGTCCTCAAGCACGCGGCGGCCGGATTTGTAGCGGCACAGCAGTGCGTCCTCGCCGGAGCCGATGATGAACTCGTTGCCCGGATAGTCGCCGCCGCCCTCGAAGATCGCGCCCTGCATCGCGGCCAGGATCCGGCTTTCATCGGCGCCGGCCTTGATGAGGGGGATCGCCGCATCCAATGCGTTGTCAGCAAGTTCAGCGGCTTTCTTCACATAGGCGATTTCGGCGGGCGACTTGATTGCCCGCAGCCGCGGAACAATCTGCGACGCGTCGTCGAGCTTTGCGAATGTATTGAGAGCATCGTCCAGCAATCGGCCGTTCTTAGCGGTCAGGCCATGCGTGTCGTATTCGACCCCGATGCGGCCGCCGAGCAGGTCGCGTTCGGTCAACAACTCTTTCAGTTCGCGCGCCGGGTTGGCGTTGGCGCGGTCCTCCCAGATGACGATGGTTTCGACATTGGACGTGTGGCGTGCCTGACGAAGATCGGCGGAGCGGGTGAGCAACGTCACCTCGCCGGTCTTCTCGACGATCATGCATTGGAAGAAGCAGAATCCGAACGTGTCGTAACCGGTCAGCCAGTACATGCTTTCCTGTGCAAACAGCAGCATCGCATCCAGCTTGGCCGTCTGCATTTCGGCCAGCAGCAGCGATTTTCGGTCGGCAAGTTCCTGCCCATCGAAATGCAAAGCCATGGGGTACTCCTTATCGTTGACGGTCCTGATCAGTCGTCGAGCATGATCGCCGAGATCTGCCGGCCGTAATCGGGTTCATTGCGGTGCGTTGTGCGCCGGTAGGAAAAGAAACGGGCTTCGTCGCCATAGGTGCAGGTGCCGGTTTGCGAGGCCCTGACACCGGCGCGTTCAAGACGCGCCATGATGTAGCCCGGCAGATCGAAGCGGTAGTGTTGCTCGCGATCAGAGGGCAGGAAGTAAACTCCGTTGGCCGCGTCGGCGTCGATGAAGCGGTCACGGAATTCCGGTCCGACTTCGTAATTGGCCTGGCCGATCGTCGGCCCGAGTTCGGCGATGATCGAGCTTGGCGATGCGCCATTTTCGCGCATTGCCGCAATTGTGTTTTCCAGAACGCCTGTGAGCGCGCCCTTCCAACCGGCGTGGGCGGCGGCGACAACGCGGTTCTGCGGATCGGCGAACAGCACCGGACCGCAATCTGCGGTCAGCACGCCGACGATGAGGCCGGGCGTCGTTGTAACAACGGCGTCGGCGGTTGGCCGCCGGGTTTCGCCGATCGGTTCGGAAACAACGATGGCGTCTGCGGAATGCACCTGGTGCGGCGTGGAGAGGCCGGCGCCGGGCTTGCCCAGCCAGTTTGCCACACGGTTGCGGTTCTCGCGCACGCGCCGGGTATCATCGCCGGAGCCCAATCCGACATTCAGACCGGAGTAGAGACCCGTGGAAACACCACCCTCGCGTGTGAAGAAGCCGTGACGAATTCCGGATGAAGCGGATAGCAACTCGGAAAGGACCGGTCTTGGGGCTGTCGGGCTGTCCATGTTCATCGGTTTTGCTGGCTCCGAGGCAGGCGCACCCTGTTTCAGGGTCCTTGCCATGTCAACCGCGCTGATCGGGGCGGCGCGCAAAGGGCGGCAGATCCAGTGCCTGACCCGCGATGCACAACACTTTGAAAAGGCTTCCCATCTGATTTTCGCCGGCTCCTGCGAGCCTTCCGGCGGCAACGCGAATCTCGTCCCGGCGCGCCGCATCGGCATTGGCTCCGAGTGCGCCGGCGCGCTCGGCAAGGCCCAGCGAGAGCAGGAATTCGCCCTGCGTGATCACAGGCTTCGCAGACGCCCCCGCGGCGGTTGCGGCAAACGTCAGCGCAGAGAAATCCACATGGCTCGTCAGATCGCATTGCCCCGGTGTGTCGAACACGCCGGCGGGTGCATGGCCGCGCAATGCCTGAAACGTGTCGCCGAAACCGGGTTCGGCATGGCCATAGTCAAGAAACAGCGCTGCACCGGTCGTTTCGGTGAGGCGGGCAGCGATGCGTGAGGCCAGCGCCTCGCGGGCCGGCGCAAACTCGAAAACCGCCCCATCGGGCTGTTCGGCCGCGCCGGGCGGCAGAATGTCGCCCACGACCGACGTCGCACCGGCCACGAAGGCAAGCTTGCCGTCATCGGCCACAGAGACCATGCGCTCGCGCCAGGCATCGGCTGATTTGACGATCTGGCGGAAGGGCACCGCATCGAACAGTTCGTTGGCGACAATCAGCATCGGCAGGTTCGGCAGCCCGGACACATCATCGCTCCACTCACAGCGCGGCGTTGCCTCGGCAAGTGTGTCGCGCTGGATATCGCGCAGGCGGGGACTGACCTCGACCAGCCATGGCTGGGCGGCTTCCGCAAAGGCCGGGTCGAGGCGGGCGGTTCGCAGGATGTCGCGCATCAGCGTGCCGCGGCCGGGGCCGATTTCGACAAGCGCGAATGGCGTCGGTCGGCCCATCATGCGCCAGGCATGGATCAGCCAGGCGCCGACGATCTCGCCGAACATCTGGCTGATCTCGGGCGCGGTGATGAAATCGCCGGACGCGCCGAAGGGTTCGCGCGTGGTGTAGTAACCGAGTTCGGGGTCGAATAGGCAGGTCGCCATGTAATCGGATACCGGGATCGGGCCCGCCGTTTCGATCAAGTGCCTGATCCGCCGTTCAAGCCTGTCGTCCGTTGTCATTGCGGGGCTGCGCCGCCGGCTTCGGTGCGCCGCGCCGAAACGATCAGGACGAGGCCGAGTATCGCCATCGGTACCGACAGCAGCATGCCCATCGTCAGCCAGCCGCCGAACAGGAAGCCCAATTGCTGGTCCGGCTCGCGTACGAATTCGACCGCCGTGCGGGCGACGCCGTAGCCGCCGATGAACGCGCCGGTCACGAAACGCGGCGTTTGCAGGCGCAACCCGCGGTGCGTGCAGACGCGCAAGACGACGAGCAGCACGATGCCCTCCAGGAACGCCTCGTAGAGCTGGCTCGGGTGGCGCGGAAACGGACCGGCGCCGGGAAAGACGACACCCCACGGCACATCGGTAACGCGCCCCCACAATTCGGCGTTGATGAAGTTGGCTATGCGTCCGAAGAACAGGCCGATGGGAACAACGGCGGAGACGACGTCGACGAGGCTCCACACCGGTATGCCGCGCCGCCGCGCAAAGACGAACATCGCGATGGTGGTTCCGATCAGGCCGCCGTGGAAAGACATGCCGCCATTCCAGATGGCGAATATCTGGGCCGGGTCGGCGAGAAAGTTCGCCAAATCGTAGAACAAAACGAATCCGAGCCGGCCGCCGGCGACGATCCCGATGGTCGCCCACAGCAGGAAGTCGTCGAGATCGTCGATCGTCAGCGGCGCTTCGCGGCCGCCCCACAAGCGCTGGTTGCGCACGATGCGCCGGGCATAGAGCCAGCCGAGCAGAATGCCGACGATATAGGCCATCGAGTACCAGCGGATTGCGACCGGTCCCAGCTGCACGATGACCGGATCGATGGCCGGAAAGGCGATGGCGAGTTGCGGCAGGCTCAGCGGTAACATGGCAGTCCGGATTTAGACGGCGGTTTCGGGGCGTAGCGGCCGCAGCGTCGTCCTTGTAAAGCGGGCGCGCGGACAATAGGTAGGTGTTGAACACCGGAGTGCGCGTGATGACAACTGGCCCGAACAAAATTCTCGACGATTTCGCCAAGCTTATGACGGATATGGCCGGCAGCGCCCAGGGGTTGCGCCGGGAGATGGAGACGGCCTTCCAGCATCAGGCCGAGAAGTTTCTCGCGGGTATGGATCTCGTAAAGCGCGAGGAGTTCGAAGCGGTCAAGGAGATGGCCGCAAAGGCGCGTGAGGACAACGATCTTCTGCTCAAACGCATCGCCGAACTGGAAGAGAAGATCGGTTCCGGCGCTGCGAAATAGTCCCGCGGGCCGGGGTTGCACTGAAATTTCACATTTTTTTTCGTGCATTTGCAGTCGGCAAAAAACCGTGCTTTCAGAGTCGCTTATCCCTCAGTGGGTTAGCGATTTGCCAGTGATTTCCACACGAGATTTTCCGCGAAGCGGGTCTGGGGGGTTTTCCGCAGGCGGCGGATCAATAGACTGAAATTATTGAGTGATTCGAACTTGCGAATGAAAGTATAGCGCAGCCGCGTGTGATCCGTTGCAGCACTCGTTCGCCTTCATCGTACCGATTGGTTTTGTAAAACCCGGTTTTGGAAGCAACGCCGCGAGGCGAGCGGAACGGAGCATATATGGCCATGAGCCTGGTAGAACTTGAATTTGATCGCGCCGCGCATCCCGTCGATGTGATCGAGCAGGTTGCGCATCTGAACGACTGGAACTTCGAGCGCACTGGCGACGACGAAATCGCTGTGGCTGTGGAAGGGCACTGGACGAATTATCACATCTCCTATGCGTGGATGGAAGATTTCGAGTCGCTGCACTTTGCTTGCGGCTTCGACGTGAAGGTTCACGAAAATCGCTATCTGGAACTGATGCGTCTGATCTCACTGATCAACGAGCAGTTGCTGATCGGCCATTTCGACCTGTGGGAGAAGGAAGGCGCGGTGATGTTCCGCCATTCGCTGATCCTGGCAGGCGGGGTCGAGCCGACGGAGGCGCAGGTGGAGGTGATGCTGTCAAGCGCCATCGAGACCTGCGAATCCTACTATCAGGCGTTCCAGTTTGTCCTGTGGTCGGGTGTCTTGGCGCGCGAGGCGCTCGAGAGCACGATGTTCGACACGGTGGGAGAAGCCTGAGGGTTCCGGGGCGACCAACATGGTGGATCAGGACGCGATAGCCGAGCAGATCGGGTTCGACGATTTCATGCGGGTCGATATCCGCACAGGCACGATCGTCGAGGCGGAGCCCTTTCCCGAGGCGCGCAAGCCGGCGATCAAGATGCTGATCGATTTCGGCCCGGCGATCGGCATCAAGAAGTCGTCGGCCCAGATCACCGTGCACTACGAGCCGAAAGAGCTTGTCGGCAGGCAGGTGATGGCGGTTGTCAATTTCCCGCCGCGCCAGATCGGGCCGATCCGCTCCGAAGTGCTGACGCTCGGCTTTGAGGATGATAACGGGGCCATCGTGCTGGCGGCGGTCGACAAGCCCGTGCCGAATGGTCAGCGGCTGCTCTAGGGGTCACACCGGCAGGCGCAATTCGGCGCGCAGGCCACCCATGGAACTGGACTGCAACTCTATATCGCCGCCGTGGCTGCGCGCGATATCGCGGGCAATCGAAAGGCCCAGGCCGGTTCCGGTCTCATTCAGGTTTCGTGCCTCATCCAGCCGGTAGAACGGCCGGAACACTTCCTCGCGCCGATCTTCCGGGATGCCGGGGCCGTCGTCGTCGATGGTCATCGTCAGCCAGCCTTTCGAGTGACGGGCGACGATTTCAACCCTTTGCGCATGGCGAAAAGCATTCGAAGTCAGATTGCTGACAAGGCGACGGAAGGCGCTGGGCCGCACGACGATCCCCGGGCGTCCGACCAGGCTGGTCCGCACGGTCTTGCCGCGCAGTTCGCCGTCCTTTGCGATTTCGTCCAGCAAGACGTGAATGTCGAACTCCTCGGTTTCCTCGCGGACGTCGCCCTTGGCGAATGAGAGATAACCCTCGAGCATGGATTGCATGTCCGCGACGTCCTTATCGAGCGCCTCGGTGACTGAATGGTCCTTCGACAGCGCAAGCTGCAGCTTGAACCGGGTCAGGATGGTGCGCAGGTCGTGGCTGACGCCGCTCAGCATCGTGGTGCGCTGCTCGATCTGTTTTTCTATGCGCTCGCGCATCTGGATGAAGGCCAGTCCGGCGCGCCGTACCTCGATGGCGCCCCGTGGGCGGAAATCCTCTGGCAGCGGGCGGCCCTTGCCGAAGCTCTCCGCAGCTTCAGCGAGTTTCTGGATCGGCCTGATCTGGTTGCGCAGGAACAGGATTGCGATGAACAGGAGCACCAGCGAGGTGCCGACCATCCACAGGAGAAAGATATGGGTGTTCGATGCATAGGCGCGGCTGCGCCGGGCCAGCACCCGGAGCACGTGCTCGTCGAGCTGAACACGTATCTCCACGAGGTTGGAATTGCCGACTGTGTCGATCCAGAAAGGCTTGCCGATTTGGCGCGTAATTTCTTCACTGAGGATCGTGTCGAGAATCGAGAAGAAGGGTTTGGGCGCGGGCGCAGGCAGTGGGTCGGGCGGCAGGATCGCCACATTCAATGCCAGCCGCTCGCGGGCGATGCGGGTGATTTCCTCGAACTCGCCATCCTTCGGATAGGTTTCGATCATATCGACGATGGCGGCGATGTCGCGGGTAACGGCTGTCGACAGGCGCTGGGTGACGGTCTGCCAGTGCCGCTCCATGAAAGCGAAGGCGATCACCGATTGCAGAAGCACCATGGGCGCGATGATGATGATCAGCGAGCGCGCATAAAGCCCGCGGGGCATCGACCGGGTGATCCGGTCGGCGTAGCGCCGTATCCACAAATTGGTGATCCGGTAGAGCCGGCGCGCGCGCAACCACACGGCTCGCGTTCGCGAGCGTGTCGATCGGCTTCGGTTGAGTTCCGACGTGGCCATGTGTCCGGTTACCGCCGCTTGCGCGGCCCGTCCATAACGAGGCCGCTATTCCACCGACAAACGGTAGCCTATTCCCCGGACCGTTTGAAGATAACGCGGGTTAGCCGGATCGCTTTCGATCTTGCGGCGGAGGCGGTTGATCTGGACGTCAATCGTGCGTTCGCCGATCCCCGGGTTGGCGGCGAACATTTCGTGACGCGGGATCGTGTCGCCCGCTTTCTCGGCAAAGCGGACCATGATTTCCTGCTCGCGGTCGGTCAGGTGGACGGCTTCGCCATTTTTCTTCAATTCGCGCTTGGGGATCACGAAGGTGAACGGGCCGAAAACGATCTGCTCGATCTTCATCGGCGCCTGCGGTGCGCCGCGCCGGACAATGTTGCGTACCCTCAGCAGCAACTCGCGCGGATCGAATGGCTTGGGCAGGTAATCGTCGGCGCCCGCTTCTAGACCCTCGATGCGCTCGTCGGTTTCCGAGCGTGCGGTCAGCATCAGGATCGGGACGTCGTGCCGTTCTTCGCGCAGGCGCCGGGCCATCGACACGCCGCTTTCGCCAGGCATCATCACGTCTAGAATGAGAAGATCAAACTCCAGGCCGTCGATCTTGCGACAGGCCTCTTCCGCAGTTCCGGCATTGCTGACCCGAAAGCCGTTCTGGCCCAGATACTCAGTCAGTAACTCGCGAATGCGGGTGTCGTCGTCGACAATCAGGACATGTGCTGCGTCGTCATCGGGCGTGGCGATGGTCTTGTCATTCATTGGCTGCCGCCCGGTTCTTCCCTTGCCTTTACCAGCGCCGGCTCGCCGGCCCTGTTGAGCGTGTCGATCTGGTCTTTCGCTTCCGCCGTCACCATCGCGAGCAGAAACTGCGCGATCTCTTGTTCCGTACGGCCGGATTTCTCCAATGCCGCGATTATACGGCGAGACTGTGGCTCGCGCAGGTCTTGGATCAGGGCGCGGCCGGTGTCGGTCAGATAGAGTTCACGCTGCCTGCGGTCGACGGGCCCGGGTCGTTGCTCGATATGGCCGGCATCGACCAGTTGCTTGAGGACGCGTGCCAAGCTTTGCTTGGTGATCTTCAGCAGATCCAGCAGTTCGGCGACGGTGAGACCGGGTTTGCGGTCGACAAAGTGCAGTACCCGGTGATGGGCCCGGCCGAAGCCGATCTCCTCCAGAATGCTGTCGGGATCGGAGACGAAATCCCGGTAGGCGAAGAAGAGCAACTCGATCAGGTTTTCGGTGGGAAGGGGCATGATGGACTGTCTGCAAGCGTTGTCGGGATGGTGTTCAGGTATAATTCTACATCAGTCGCAATTTTATGTCAGCCATGTTGACATATTTTCCCGCATTGGGTAATTTCCTTCAAATCACCGGCGCGATCGCGCAGCATTCGCAAACATCACCGGCACGACAGTTGCCGGATATTGCGTAGGGCGCGCGAAAAGACGCTGGAACGGCGCCATGCCATAGGCATGGGCCGACCACAAGACAAGTGTCACGGCGGATAGACGGAGTACCCTCATGGCTTCAGTTTCATTTGACCAACTGGATGGTCACATCTGGATGAATGGCGAGTTCATTGCCTGGCGCGACGCCAAGGTGCATGTGCTCACGCACGGGCTGCACTATGCCAGTGCGGTCTTCGAGGGTGAAAGGGCCTATGGCGGCGAGATTTTCAAGCTGACGGAGCACACCGAACGGCTGCAAGAATCTGCGCGAATCCTTGGCTTCGAGATTCCGTACTCGGTCGCCGAGATCGATGCAGCGTGCCAGAACCTTCTGGTCATGCAAGGCTTCGAGGACGCCTATGTCCGCCCGATCGCCTGGCGCGGCTCGGAGATGATGGGCGTCTCGGCACAGAAGAACAAGATCAACCTGGCGATCGCAATCTGGCAGTGGCCGAGCTATTTCGATCCCGAGGAGCGGCTGCGGGGCCTGCGGTTGGACATGGCCGAGTACCGGCGGCCGGATCCGATGACCGCACCGTCGAGGTCGAAGGCCGCCGGCCTCTACATGATTTGCACGCTGTCCAAGCATGCGGCGGAAGCCAAGGGCTATGCCGATGCGCTGATGCTGGACTGGCGCGGGCGGGTCGCTGAGGCCACCGGCGCCAACGTGTTTTTCGTCAAGGACGGCGTCTTGCACACCCCTGTGCCGGATTGCTTCCTGGACGGAATCACCCGACGCACCGTCATCGACCTGGCGCGCAAGCGCGGTATCGAGATTGTCGAACGGTCCATCCAGCCCGAGGAGATGGCGGACTTCGAGCAGTGCTTCCTGACCGGCACCGCAGCCGAAGTGGCGCCGGTCTCCGAAATCGGCCCGTACCGGTTCGAGGTCGGCGAGATCGCGCGGGTGCTGATGAACGACTACGCGGATGCCGTACGTCCGCTTCGGGCGGAAGCCGCCGAGTAACGCACACGAACTGTAGCACGCGCGGGCCGGAGAGCATCCGGCCTGCCTTTTCTTTGTGCGACGCTACGGTTACACCGTGGAGACCTCAGGCCGGCAACGCATTCGGAGTTTTCATGACAGGCACAATCCAGGGCGTGATCGTTCCGGTAACGGCGTTCCAGCAGAACTGCACGCTTATCTACGATTCCGAAAGCAAGCACGGCGTGGTGATCGATCCCGGCGGCGACGTGCCGGTCATTCTCGACGCGATCAAGGAACACGCCATGGTCGTCGATGCGATCTGGCTCACGCATGGCCATATCGATCATGCCGGCGGCGCAATGGACCTGAAAGACCAGCTGGGTGTCGACATCATCGGGCCGCACAAGGACGACAAGGGGCTTCTCGAGGCGCTCGAAGACCAGGCCAAAATGTTCGGTATCACCGACGCGGTGCGCAATGTCACGCCGGACCGTTGGCTCTCCGAGGGCGACCGGCTGGCGTTCGGCGGCCACGAGTTCGAGGTGCTGCACTGCCCGGGGCATGCGCCGGGCCATGTCGTCTTCTACAACCGGGCAGCGGCGTTCGCGCATGTCGGCGACGTGCTGTTCCGCGGTTCCATCGGCCGGACGGATCTTCCGGGCGGCGACCACGCGACACTGATTGCCTCGATCAAGGACAAGCTGTTGCCGCTGGGCGACCATATCGGCTTTGTCTGCGGGCACGGCCCCGGCGGTCGGTTCGGCGAGGAGCGGCAGACCAATCCGTTCCTGAACTGATCCGGCGCAGACGGCTCCGGCTGGCGAACAAGGCGACCCCGGATACGTTGACCGCATCCGGGGCCGGTTCACGGCGCGGGGACCGTTGGCTTACTTCGGTACGCAGAAATGGTCGCGGCCGTCATAGCCGCGGAACGTGCCGGTGCGCGGATTGAACGACCGGTAGCGGTCGTCGCACCACCGGTACCAGCCGCGGGTCCACGGTTCGAGCGTGCTCTCATAGGTGATGATGCGCGGATTGCGGCTGCGTGAGTATCCGCGATCGGGCACTACATAGATCTCGCGTGGCGCGCGATGCGAGTTGGCGATCGAGCCGGCAATGATCGCCCCGCCGGCGATACCGAGCAGGGCCGCGATGGCGGCGTCGTTGTTGTGATGACGGCGGACCTTGTAGGGGCGGTAACGGACCACACCCTTCTTGCGGTGGATGCGCCGGTGTTTGTTGTAGCCGCGTTCCTGAACTGAATTCCAACCGCCGCCATCGCCATCGGCGCCGCGATCCTGGGCGGCGGCCGGCGTCAGGGCGAGCGCGGGCAGGGCGAGCGCGCAGAGTGCTGATTTGACAAGGGTGTGCATCGTCGATGACCTCCATGGGACAGCGGGCGTGAACCGCCCGTCAGATGCCGGCATTGTCGGACCGGCAACATGAACGCAAGCTGAACGCGGCGGCCAACCCCGGAAACCCGCGCCCGGACGGCAAAGGGCGCAAGTCGCATCGCGACCCGCGCCCCAGAATGTTTACCCCTCGAAAACGGCCGGATTGCAGCCGCTCCAGAAAACCGTCAGTCGGCAATCTGCAGGTTGACCGCCTTCGGGCCCTTGCCGCGGCGGTCGGGTTCCGTTTCGAAGGAAACCTTCTGGTTCTCCATCAGCGAGGCGAGGCCGGAAGCCTGCAGCGCCGAGATGTGAACGAAGATGTCCGCACCGCCATCGTCCGGTTTGATAAAGCCGAAGCCCTTGTCGGTGTTGAAGAATTTGACAGTACCTGTCTGTGACATTGTGCCGGATCCTTTTCCGTTGTATCGCGCGGCCGCCCTCTTCTGCCGCGATCAATAAAGCCGCTCGCACCATGCGAAACGGCGGGGCAGGCAGTTCTCGAAGGATTGGAAAGGAACCAGTTCTCACGCCGGCCAAGGCCCGCGTCCGGCTTATTGTTAAAGCGTGCCGGTCGCCGTATTTCCGTTATCCGTTGTTCGCAAATTGCCCGAACGGAGCAATCGATGCGTCAAACCGCCGCAGAAGTAAAGCAAAACTTTTGTGAAGTGCGTTTTTAGGCGCACGGGACGCAAGGGAATTGGAAGTCTTGACCAATTTCCGCCAGCGAAATTTCAGAACTTCGCACAAAAGGTGTTGCCCGAGGTCAGATTCTTCACGCAAAGCGACCAGTCGCCATCGTCTATCCAAGTGGTTTCGCCCGGCTGACCGTTGATGCGAAAGTACTCCTCGACATTTTCGGTGACCGTAGACCCGCCGGACGCCCAACGGTAGCGGATGATCCACGGGCCGCCGGCGCCGTCGTCGGTGAGCGCCGCGCCGCTTCTTTCGACGATGCGCCGGCAGGCGTTCTGCTCGACCAGCGCCTGGCCGCGATAGACCGCGCATTCGGCATCGGTGGTCTGGGCGGCGGCGGGCAGGGCGAAACAGGCGAATGGGAGGGCAGTGAGAAAGCGCTTGGACGGGGCAAGGCGCATGGGCGGTATTCCGGTTGGGGCGAATCCACCATGCCAGAAGCCGCGCCGGCGCGACAGCGTTTTCTTTGCGCGCAACCCCGCGCCGCGGGCGAAAGGGGGTGGCGACATATGCAGAAAATGATATGTCTTGGTCCGAACCATCAACGGGAGGACTTCATGCGCATCGCAGCAATCGTCGCGGCCACATTCGGGCTGATGCTGGCCGGGCTGGCGCTGGCCGAGCCGGCGGCCGGCGCGGACCTCACAGTCGGCATCACGCCGGAGATCGGCAGCGTGACGGTCGAGACCGAAGAGGGGCCGATGGAAATCCGCCGCAACCAGGAAGAAAACCACGTGCTGAGCGGCGAATTCGCCAAGACGTCGCGCGCCTGTCCGCCGTTCTGCATCCGGCCGATGGCGCTTGGCGGCGGCGTGACGACGATCGGCGAACTGGAGCTGATCGCCATGCTGCAGGAGCCCGAGATGGCGGTGGTCGACAGCCGCATGCCGGACCTGCATATCGCCGGCTCGATCCCCGGCGCGGTCAACCTGCCCTATTTCGAGATGGGCGAACGGCTGACGGAACTGGGCTGCGAGCCGGATTTCGACGGCTGGGACTGCGCGGCGGCCAAGAAGGTGGCGCTGTTCTGCAACGGACCGTGGTGCGGCCAGTCGCCGGCGGCAATCCGCGTGATGCTGGATGCCGGCTATCCCGGCGACCGCATCTACTGGTATCGCGGCGGCATGCAGGCCTGGCACATGCTCGGCCTGACGGTGACCGGGGCCGGGGGGTGAGGGATGTTGCGTTGCCATTGCTTTCGAAATGGCATCCGTGCCTTGGCGACTAGCGCGCGAAACTTTGTACAGCGTCATCCTCGGGCTTGACCCGAGGATCCATTCCAGAGCGGTTGCGAAACACCGGATTTCGAAGAATGATTCCAACACTGCTTGCTCCTGTGCCAAGCTCTGCCAGAACGGAATAGATCCTCGGGTCAAGCCCGAGGATGACGACCTGCTTTTTGCATAGCGGCTAATCTCCACCATCCAGGCGCACTCCATCGCCGCCGCGCCTCATCTTCGAGACCGGATTGTCAAAGAACTGGAAGACGGGCGGTCAAAGCATCGCAACGTCTGTTAAGTATAGCGATCCTCGGACCGCCCGCTCGGTGTTCTTGCAGCTTCGGTCGGCGGCCCGGATCGTAATGTCCGGGAAAACAGGACTGCGCGCGCCGCTTCATGCCGCCCCGGCGTGGGGGTTCATCACCCAGCGATACACCTCTGCACCGCCCACCGGGCACCGTCCTGCTCTCCATCAGCCGGTGTGCACGACAGACTTCCGTGAGCAGGCAAGTGCAATTGTACGGGAGGTTTGAGCGCGTTGCATAAGTTTCGCGGCGCGTGCTGCCCATGCGATTGAATTCGTTGGAGAAACGCAAAAACAGGCGAAGAACTTATGCAACGGGCGCGGGATCTATCTCTCCCCGTGCGGCGAATTTGGCGAGTAGCGAGTGAATTAGATGAAGATCGTCATCCTCGGGCTTGACCCGAGGATCCATTCCAGAATGGTTGCGAGTCGCAGAGTATCGAAGAATGAATCTCATTCTGCCAACTCCTGTGCCAAGCTCCGCCATGACGGAATGGATCCCAACGCGCCGACGGCGCTTCGCTTGTCGTTGGTCAAGCCCTAGGATGACGACCGTCTTTTTCCGTCGCGGCTAATCGCCGACATCCAGACATGCACCGCCCGACCTGCACCGTACCTCTCCCCGTGAGCCGGTGCGCACGCCGGGCTTCCGCGAAAGGGCAGGAGGGATTGTACGGGAGGTTGCGGGGCGGTGGACAAGTTTTTTCGGATACGCCCGCGCCGGTCTCGGCGACCTGGGCGCCGTAAAGCTTGCGGATAGCCGAGACGAGCTCGACGAATAGCGGGGGAGGGTGGGGGAGGAGGGGGAAGTAGGTGGGGGGAGGGGGCGGTGCAAGTGGGGGGGGGCAACCATCTCAACTAGTTGGCCCATTGGCATGGGCGTGTTGAGGCGACTAACCTGCAAGTTATAGACAAACAGGGCGAAGAAAATCAAAATGCTAAGAATCAGGATTAGGAATGCTGCCGGATCGGCGCCAATTTTCGAAAACGGAACATATGATTGAGAAAATAAGAATTCGCAATTTTCGTTCTATCTCAGACATTACACTGGATGCTTGTGATTTAAATATACTAATTGGGAGAAATGATACCGGAAAGAGTAATATACTTAGGGCTATTAATCTGTTTTTTAATGGACAAACCGACTTCAGAACCGAATTTAATTTTAACAGAGATTTTTCGACTCACGCGATCACCGGACAAGGGAAAGCGCCAGAGGTTCGTGTGGACCTTACATTTAGTATACCGAATGGGTATACATCTCCTTCAGGAGCCAGGCAAATTCAATATACGAAGCGCTGGAGAAGCGACGGCTTACGTGAGGTAGATCCTGTTTTTGTTCTTAGTGGTAATAAAAAAGAGAAAATAGGTGGCCGATCAAAAATCAGATCATATCTAAAAAATATCGATTTTCATTATATACCCGCTTTGAAAGGTAAAGAGTTTTTCTCAGAGCTTCTTGCTGACATATATGATGTGCTGTCGGAGGTGTCTGAGGATGATTTACAGGATGCATCTGAACCGTTGCAAACGGCCGTAGAGAATGTCTTGGGTGAAGTCTCTGAAGAGTTAGCGGGTTACCTTAAAACCGAGAGTAATCCGAAACTACCGACAAATCTTAGATCTGTTTTTCGTTTAATCCAGTTTGAGTCGGAGGGTATCGATCTGGATCGGCGCGGTGACGGTATAAGAGTTCGCCATGTGCCATCATTGGTAAAATTTCTATGCGATCTGAAAGCACGACGTGCCGGCCATTATCAGTCATTTCACATTTGGGGATTCGAGGAACCAGAAAATAGCGTTGATTTTATATCCGCTTTTGATCTGCGCGAACAGTTCGCTGAAATCGCCTTTAAGAGCGAGTATCAATTGTTCTTAGCAACGCATTCGCCAATATTTTTTCACCTCGAGGAGCGTGAGAGCGTGCAGGCAATATATTTCTCAAAGCTCGAAGGAATTACGCGCGTTTCGGACAATGAAGGCGACATATGGGACGAGATGGGCGTTTTACGTGTGGTTTCTCCATTCATCGAAAAAAGTAAGAGTCGAATTAGAGAACTAACCCAGTCATTGGACTCTTTAAGAGAGCGCCTTGAAAATGAAACGATCAATCCTCGGCAGAAAACTCTTTTTTGCGAAGGAGATTCAGATCTCGCGGTACTTAAAATCGTGAGAGAAAAAATCGATGTTCTGAGTGATGTGGCAATTGTAAGTTCAATTTCATCTGGTAACGCATCAGCTTCTCAAGTGGCGGACAATTTAGTTGGATGGCATCACTTTCAAAAAGGATTGGAGGTTAAAGATCGAGCAATAGCAGTCGGCTTGCTCGATAAAGATGATGCGGGGTATGATGCAAATACGAAGTTTAATGAAAAGCTAGAGGGTGAAAAAACAAGGCTGGCTAAGATTTCATATTATGAACCAAGCCAAAGCATTGTTGCAGATGCAAAAATATTTGGATTTTTGCCGAACCCTTGTTTGGAATGGTTTGCGCCAGATGAAATATGGAAGGCCTTTTTCGAAGCAAACTACCTAACTAAAAAATCAAATGAAATGATTTTCAGATCACTAACTAACGCAAAAAAGCAAGAATTAATAGGAAGTGGTATTAATTCACTTTTCACGATTGAGGACGATTCAATTCTCAAGTTCTTGTATCAGCCGCAGATTGGAAGAAAAAAAGATTTCTCAGAGCGCATGGTTGAGTATTTTTCAGGGGAAGCGCAGCGTTCAGAGAGCTTCAAACGCACTTTTTCAACGTTAGGTTCGCTTTTCAAAGGTTCTCTCGTTTAGGCATTTTTGCCGAAGTGAGGATCGCTTATCGTTGATGGTGAGAGCAGTTCTCTGATTTTATCATATTGAAATTGTTGCGAATATTGGTACGTAAATTTCGCGCAATGCTTCTCTACGATTGACATACGTCTCAAAGGGCATCATATCGGAAAACGATAAAGCGGGCTAATGAGATGAATAGGACTTAGCCTGATTTTAAACTCTAACCTCTAGGTTGTTAGGTTAGACGTATAGCCCCTAAGAAGGGAACTAAACGCCAGAATTGAGTGTTGGATTTGCGCTCGTACAAAAGTACGGGGAGAGTTTTTTGTACCCAAGTTTAGGGAACCAACGCTCTAAGTTGGCTTATTCAGACTCTGTGGTTCGTTCATTTTAACTTTGTGAAACGAGCGGCCTGAGCACGAGGCACGACCATGGCTGAAGAACGTGATAAATTGCTGATAAAAATCGGGCAGAGCTTTGAAGCTAATGCGTCCGGAAGGCTCGCCGTCGGGACGGTGATTCTACTATTCTTTCTGGTCTCTCTATTGGTAGTCCTTGGGTTTGGCGGCGCAATCCTAGGTTGAGTTCGGGCCATCAACTCTCATAATCTTGCAGAGATGCTAAGTTCCCATCCTTTGTCATCCTTACCTCGATACCGAGGATGACGGAGGGTGGGATTACCGCCCCGGCCGGCCAGTCTTGCCCGGCTTGCGCTTGCGAGCGCGTTCGTCGGCGGGGTCTTCGTAGCTGCCGACGCCGATCTTGTGGCGTTTTATCGGCTTAACGTCACCATCGCGCCCCCCCTCTGTCGGCTGCGCCGACATCTCCCCCGCGAGGGGGGAGAGCGGTTTCGGCGGCGGGGTCCTGCCCACCGGCTTCTCGGTGCGGCCGACGGTCATCTCGTCGAGATGCGGCTTGTGGAAATAGCTTTCGGTCTCGTTTTCTCCGCTCACGGCCGAGCGCTCGCCTTGCTCGCTGGCCTGCGCGGGCGCGGCCTGACCGGCCGACGCGCGGTCGCGCTTGCCGCCTTTCGGCGGTTTGCCCTGCGCGACGCGCTTGCGTGACGCCTTCGTGTTCTCCACGCCCGCGTCTCTATCCAAAGCGTCGTCCATGAGGGCAAGCTCCGTCTCGCGCAGGCGCTTGATCTCGTCGCGCAGGCGGGCGGCGGTCTCGAAGTCGAGATCGGCGGCAGCGTCGCGCATCTGGCCTTCCAGCGCCTTGAGGTGGGCCTCGAGATTGGCGCCGATCAGCGCGCCCTCGTCAGCGGCGAATCCCTTTCCTTGGCCCTTGGCGCCGGTGATGTCGGCGCGGACATGGTCGCGCTCATAGACCGAATCCAGAATGTCGGCGATGTTGGCCTTGACCGATTGCGGCGTGATGCCGTGCTCGGCGTTCCAGGCCATCTGCTTTTCGCGACGGCGGCTGGTCTCGTCCATGGCGCGCTGCATCGAGCCGGTGATATGATCGGCATAGAGGATGACCTTGCCGTCGACATTGCGCGCGGCGCGGCCGATGGTCTGGACCAGCGACGTCTCGGAGCGCAGGAAACCCTCCTTGTCGGCGTCGAGGATGGCGACGAAGCCGCATTCGGGAATGTCGAGGCCCTCGCGCAGCAGGTTGATGCCGACCAGCACGTCGAAGGCGCCGAGGCGCAGGTCGCGGATGATCTCGATGCGCTCCAGCGTGTCGATGTCACTGTGCATGTAGCGGACGCGGACGCCCTGTTCATGCAGATATTCGGTCAGGTCCTCGGCCATGCGCTTGGTCAGCACGGTGACAAGCGTGCGGTAGCCGGCGGCCGAGACCTGGCGGATCTCGTCGAGCACGTCGTCGACCTGGGTCTTGGCGCCGCGCACCTCGACCGGCGGGTCGATCAGCCCGGTCGGGCGGATGACCTGTTCGGCGAAGACGCCGCCGGACTGTTCCAGCTCCCATTCGCCGGGTGTGGCCGAGACGGCGATGGTCTGCGGGCGCATGGCGTCCCATTCCTCGAAGCGCAGCGGGCGGTTGTCCATGCATGAGGGCAGGCGGAAACCGTATTCGGCCAGCGTCGCCTTGCGGCGGAAGTCGCCGCGATACATGCCGCCGATCTGCGGGATGGTGACGTGGCTCTCGTCGATGAAGACGATGGCGTTGTCGGGGACATATTCGAACAGGGTGGGCGGCGGCTCGCCGGGATTGCGGCCGGTCAGATAGCGCGAATAGTTCTCGATGCCGGCGCACGAGCCGGTCGCCTCCAGCATCTCCAGGTCGTAGCGGGTGCGCTGTTCGAGGCGCTGGGCTTCGAGCAGGCGGCCGGCGCGGTTCAGCTCGTCGAGGCGCAGGGCCAGCTCTTCCTTGATCGACTTGGTCGCCTGGTTGAGCGTCGGGCGCGGGGTGACGTAGTGCGAGTTGGCGTAGATCTTGACCGACTTCAGCGCGTCGGTCTTCTTGCCGGTCAGCGGGTCGAACTCGTCGATCGTCTCGATCTCGTCGCCGAACAGCGAGATGCGCCAGGCGCGGTCTTCCAGGTGGGCCGGGAAGATGTCGATCGTGTCGCCCTTCACGCGAAACGAGCCGCGCACGAAATTGACGTCGGCGCGCTTGTATTGCTGGGCGACGAGATCGGCGAGCAGTTGGCGCTGGTCGATGCGGTCGCCGACCTGCATCTGGAAGGTCATCGCCGTGTAGGTCTCGACCGAGCCGATACCGTAGATGCAGGACACCGAGGCGACGATGATGACGTCGTCGCGCTCCAGAAGCGCCCGCGTCGCCGAGTGGCGCATGCGGTCGATCTGTTCGTTGATCGAAGATTCCTTTTCTATGTAGGTGTCGGTGCGCGGGACGTAGGCCTCGGGCTGATAATAATCGTAATAGGAAACGAAATACTCGACCGCATTGTCGGGGAAGAAGTTCTTGAACTCGCCATAAAGCTGGGCGGCGAGCGTCTTGTTGGGCGCGAGGATCAGCGCCGGGCGCTGCGTCTCCTCGATCACCTTGGCCATGGTAAAAGTCTTGCCCGAGCCGGTGACGCCCAGAAGGACCTGGGTGCGTTCGCCCAGGTTTTCTGTTGATCCAAAACTTGCGCTTCCCTCGCCTGGCGCTCGGTCAACGTGCGTTTTGGATTGCGGTTCCACGTGCGACGTTCCCGCGAGGCCTTCACTGAGATCGGCGATGGCGGTGGGCTGGTCGCCGGACGGCTCGAACGGCGTCTGCATGCGGATGGCTATGCCGCCTTCGGACTTCTCGGGCCGGGCCGGGCGGTGCGGCACCCACAACTCGCCGTTCTTGTGCAGCGGATTGCCGGAATCGATCAGCGCCTTGAGCGCTTCCACAGTCGCCGTAACGCCGGTGGTAGACGCAAGCTGGCCGGCTTCTTCCAGCGACACGTCGAGGCCGGCGACCGGCATCAGGCCTGCCGCGGCGCGTTGGCGCGGATCGTTCGAGCCGCCGATCGAGGCACCGCCGCCGGTGCGCTTGTCGCCGACTTCATATCGGCTCGCGCTGTCGCGGCTCCGCCGCTTCGCTCCGCCGGGGCCTCGCGAAGGCTCGGACGGCCGGTCGGCCTTGCGGCCCTGCGGGCCGGATTGTTCTGCTCCGCCCTTAAGCTTCTCGCTTCGCTCGGCGCTGGCGGACCGGCCCTGCTTCTTGCCTGAAGGTTCGCTGGACGCCGGCGCTCTGTCGCCAGAAGCTTTTCGCCTGTGTTTCCCAGCCTTCGACCTGATTTCCCGCGTTTCGGCGTCGCGGGCCTCGCGCGCCGCCTCGGCCTCGAGTTCGCGCACCCAGTCCTCGACGGACCCGCTTAAGGGAGCGCCTTCGAACTCGGCTTGCGGGGCTTCTTCAAACCCGGAGGGCTTGCCCGTTTTCTTCTCTCGTTTGGCCATGCGGCCAATATGGGAAAATGGCGCGGCGATTGGAAGGGCAAAGCCTGGCCGTCGCGTCCGGCTGCTGACAGGGGGGTGTCAGGAGGGCGGGGGCTCAGCGATGTCGCGCGGTCGCATGAAATCGGTCAGGGCCGCGCTGCCGGGCCGAAGTGCGGCCGGGCCGGTGGACAGTTCGAAGCGGGCGAGCGCGGCGGTCGGGAATTTTTCTTCCATGCGGGCGCGGGCGACGGGATCGGACCCCGGCCCGGCCAGCAGCGCCGCGCATTCCTCCATGCCCGGATTGTGGCCGACCACCACGACCGCATCGGGCAAGTCTTCAAGACCACGCAGCAGGGTCAGGATGGCGTCGGGATCGGTCATGTAGAGCGATCTTTCGAGATGCATTTCGACGGCCACGTCGAACTGTTCGGCGACGATCGCCCAGGTCTCGCGGGTCCGCAGCGCCGGCGAGACAAGGGCAAGATCCGGCACCCAGCCATGCTCCGCCATCAACTGGCCGATCAGTGGCGCCGCGTTGCGCCCGCGTTTCGCCAGCGGCCGGTCGAAATCATCGAGCGCCGGATCGTCCCATGAGGACTTGGCGTGGCGCAGCAGGTAAAGGAATTTCATCTCGGTGTTCCGGTGGTGTTCGGCTCGGCGCATCGTGCAGTCCAGCCGCAGTGGCAGTCAAATCCAGCCGGCGGATGTCGCTGAAGCGCGGCCAAGACTACGTGAAGTTTTGCCTATCGGTTTACGTCGTGTTTCTGCCCAGCCATGTGAGCGAAGTGCCTTATCTTGCTTTTATTGCTCGATAAACGCATAGTTCATGCGGCATTGGGAGGCATGTGTGTCGAGTATCTCCGAAGAAATGCGAAACGCCTGGGCGGCCTATGAATGCCAGCGCGAGAAGATGCGCCGGATCGATTTTGGTGCTGACATCATTTACGTTGCACCAGAAACCGTCGATGCTTGGAAAGCACTTGAATGCGTCCTCGCGGCATTCGGCTATCACACCCGCGTCGAGGATACCGACAGCTACAACTGCCGGGACACGAAGGCCGGCGGTGCCCGCAGCCTGCATTCCTACGGTATCGCGCTGGACGTCAACTGGAAGACGAACCCGTATCTCGACCATGCCGGCACCCGAAAGCCACGTTTCTCCGATGGCGTGACGCAGGGTGACCGGGCGCAGGACGTCAAGCTCGGCAAGGCCGACACCGACATGACGCGGGCGATGGTCGACGCGGCGCTGGCGATCCGGACCAATGGCGGCAACCAGGTGTTCGGCTGGGGCGGCGACTGGCGCAGCCTGAAAGATGCGATGCATTTCCAGATCGAGGTGACCCCGGACCAGATCGGCACCGGGATCGACTGGCCGACCGTCAAGGGGTGGGATGCGCACGCGGTCGATCCACCGGAACCCGACACCGGTTACGATGCGGAGGATGCGCCCGACGCGCAAGACGATACCGGAGGGTATGATATGGCATTGCCGAAAGTGTTTTTCGATACGGTCCGCGGCCCGCTGTTCGGCGGCGGCTTGACGCAGTCCGCGGTCGACAACATGAACAAGATCGTCGGCTACTGGCTGGAGACCTATCCCGACAATCCGCTGAACCAACTCGCCTATGTGCTGGCGACGGTGCGCCACGAAGTCGGTTCCAACATGCGTCCGGTGCGCGAGGGGTTCAAAAAGACCGATGCGAGCGCGCGGGCCTACGTCCAGAAACACTACGGCCACAAGGGTTCGGATTGGTATTGCTGGCCGGCCGGCCCGCACGGCCATGTTTATTACGGGCGCGGCTTTGTGCAACTGACCTGGCTGAGCAACTACGAAGCCCAAAGCCGCAAGCTGGGAATCGACCTGGTGCGCAATCCCGAGGATGCGCTGAAGACCGGTGTCGCCATTCAGGTCCTTGTCAACGGAATGATGGACGGCGACTTCAACGGGAAGGGGCACGGACTAGCGCATTACGTCAACGAGACGCGGCAGGATTTCGTCGGGGCGCGGCGAACGGTCAATGTACAGGACAAGGCGGGCCTGATCGCCGGCTATGCAAAAACCTTTCTGCGGGCGCTGGAGTTGTCCGAACCGGACCTGCCGCATGGCGTTGGGGGGCGATCCTGGCCGGACTGGCGAGGTGGGGGCACTGCCGGGCCCGATGTCGAAGAGCGCGAGAGCGAGTTGGCGGATCTGCTGCGAGAACTGATCGAGACGGTTTCAGGCGCTTCGGCGACACCCCCCCAGCCTACGCCGGCCGACCGGCTGAAGGACATGTTCGGCGGTTCGGCGGACGACGCGGACACGCTTGCGCGCCTGACGGAGATCATCACGCAACTGGAAAAGGCCGGCGTGATCAAGCCGGCGGACGGGTTGACGCCGATCAACCGGGCGCTCGGTGCGCCGATCGGCCGGTTGCTTAACGGCCGCAAGACGGCGCTGGGCGTGACCGGGCTTATTGTCTCGGCTTTCCTGCCGCAGTTGGCGCCTTTCATCACGGTGTTGTCGAACATACCCGGCACCGACGGAGCTGTGACCACGGACAATGTGCAGGGCATCCTGACGCCGCTTGCCGGTATTCTCGCTGGTTGGGGCGGGCTCGGCAAAATCGACAAATGGCTGCATAAACCGACCGTCGGCACCATTGCCGACCTGATCACAAGGCTGCGCAAGTAGCGGTGGCGTCAGGCATCTAACGCAGGATGCGGATCCAGCGGGCGAGGTTGAGCAGGCTCATCAGCGCGCCGGCGACATAGGTGAGCGCGGCGGCCCGCAGCACCGAGCGGGCGCCGGCCATGTCTTCGTCCGAAAGGTATTCGCCGGCTTTCAGGATCGGCAGCGCCTTGCCGAAACTGGCGTCGAACTCGACCGGCAGGGTGACGAGGTGGACGACGACGCGGATCGCCAAGAGCGCGACGCCGATGCCGATCAGGCCCAGCAGGGCGAGGGGCGAGCGGGCGATAACCATCAGCACCGGCGCGGCGACGAAGAACACTGCGGCGATGCGGTCGGTGACGGCGGCCACGCTGGCGAGCGACTGGCGCAGCTTCAACCCGCGTTCGCCGCGCAAATCCTGCAGCGCATGGCCGACCTCATGGGCGGCAACGGCGACGGCGGTGAGGCTGCGGCCGGCATAGTTCTGCTGCGACAGACGCACCGTGCGGCTTTGCGGATCGTAGTGATCGCCGGCCTCGGTGGTCTCCAGCTTGACGCCGTCGAGCCCGTGCAGCTCGATCAGGTGCTCGGCCATCTCGCCGCCGGTGCCGGGAAAATCGGGCCGGTCGTCGCCGTGGCGGCGCAGCACATGCTGCACCCAGAGCTGCGGGCCGAAGACGGCTGCAAGCAAAAGCGCGACGGCAAGAATGCCGAGAATGTGCATGGCGCATCTCCGGAGGGGCGGACCGGTCCGCCCGGTTCAGACCCGGATATAGGTGCGGTGCGCGGGAGCGGCAATGTGGGGGCTATTGCTTGAAGATGCACCGTCGGTGCCAGTGCAGGTATTCGGGGTGAGGCTGGAAGCGGTGGTCGGATGGCACTTCCGCTTTCATGTCGACCCTTAGAATGTGCGAGACATCGTGGTTGAGGTGGCGAGAACGGAGGATCGAGAAATCATCGCCAATCGACAGCAAGCCGCGATCAAACATCCAATGGACCGTTGCCGATAGCGCTATTCCATTTCTGACGGAGTCATTACCGCCCTTTTCGACTGGCCGGATATGCGCAGCTTCAACTTCGGGGCGTCCCATACCGTTGATCAGCCTGAGGCCGGTAAACGCACAAGTCCGATCATAGGCCGTCAGGACGTTTCGACGAAATTTACGATCGCGCCACTTGCGATTCATGATCTGTGTTGTGGTCGGGCGTTCGAACGCGGCCTGCGGGTTTTCATCAAGCCCGCTTTCGATTGTGCCATCGGCCGGATCCGACTCATCGCGGTCCGGCCATTCTTCGGGTGCAGAGAGCCCGGCTTGAACTATCGCTGCGAATTCTGCATCAGAGATGTTTCGTACCGCCTGCACCGCCCTACCGCCGCTGACCGCCCCGGATGGCAAGACCAGTGACCTCTCGAAGCCGCCATCTTGGCGGTAGTAAACATCGGTGTCGAAATCGATGTAGTTAGCCAAGTCTGCATAGAAGTGATCTGCTGCATTGGGATCTTTGCGGATGCCCCGGACTTCGGCGACGCCGGAATAGTGAGGGCCCTTTTTCCCAGTTAGCGGGCCGTAATACACAACCAAGTCATCAAGCGCATTTTCGACACGCGATAGGTACTGTCTTGGGAAGTGATATCGCACCCCTTTAACATCGTCGTATCCGCTGTCAGGCTTTTGATAGAACACGGTTTTCATGGCCGATGGTCATGAAAGCCCTAGCGTTCCCTTTAGTCAATTGCCTGTCAGCATTACCCCCTTTGCCCCACAACAAACAGGCTGTGACCGGTTGCGGCGTGCAGCCCGCTTTCCTCGACCGTGAAGCCAGCCTCGGCGACGGCGGCGGCGAAGCGATCCTTGGAGAAGAAGTTGACGAAGGGCGCGCGGCCGAACGCGCGCATGACGGGGACCGCCAGACGCGGCATGATGCCCATGTCGCCAACGCAGGGCGTCTTGGCGATCAACAATCCGCCGGGCTTCAAAAGCGTGTGGATGCGTTGAAGCGTTGCCGGCAGGTCTTCGACCAGATGCAGGAAATTGAACGTCAGCACGACATCATAGGCGCCTGCCTGAAAGCGCGTATCGTCGGGCGTGGCCGCGATGAAATCCGCATTCGCCGGACCACCTGTGTCAAGCTTCTCATTGGCGATGGTAATCATCTCCGGCGAGATGTCGGAGCCGGTTATGTGGTGAACATGCGGCGCATGCAAGATCGCCGTCGAGCCGGTGCCGCAGCCCAGTTCCAGTACGGTGTCTTCCGGTTTCAGCCAGGCGCGGGTGCGTTGAAGCGTCTTTTCGTAGGCGGCCGCGTCAGCGATGGGCTGGGCGGCGTATTTGCGGGCGAGACGATCCCAGAAACTGGCTTTGAAACTGGCGGTGGGCATGGCGGTTTCCAAGGCGGCGGTCACGGCGGTTGTCCTTTCAGGTTTGCATATCGGGCAGGCGGGGCAAAGGCGCTCCCGTTTCGTTGCCGCGTACTTATCCATGCGAAAACGAGACGGAAATTGCCGAAATTCGAAGTCATGCTATACGAATATGTATGGAAGAGTTCGACTGGAACCAGGCGCGCGGCTTTCTGGCGGCGGCCGAGGCCGGGTCGCTGTCAGCGGCGGCGCGGATGCTAGGACTGACGCAGCCGACATTGTCGCGACAGGTGGCGGCACTGGAAGCGCGACTCGGCGTAACGCTGTTCGAGCGCGTCGGCAATCGGCTGGAGATCACCGAAACGGGGCTCGACCTGCTGGAGCATGCGCGCCAGATGGGCGAGGCGGCGAACCTTTTGGCGCTGACCGCGTCGGGCCGGGCGCAAGCAATCGGCGGACAGGTGCGGATAACGGCAAGCGACGGCATGGCGGCCTATGTGCTGCCGCCGGTGCTGGCGGAAATCCGCGCGCAGGCGCCGGAGATCGAGATTGATCTGATGGTCTCCAACGCAGTGCGGGATCTCAGGCGGCGCGAGGCGGATATCGCGATCCGGCATGTGCGGCCTGACCAGCCCGACCTGATCGGCCGGTTGGTGCGCGAGACCGAGGCGGTGCTCTATGTCTCGCAGGGCTGGATTGCGCGGCATGGCCGGCCCCAGACGCCTGAGGATGTCGCCGACAAGGAGTTCATCGGGGTCGAGGACACCGGCAGGCTGATCGCTGCCTTCGAGCAAATGGGCCTGCGGC
Organism: Oricola sp.; assembly: GCF_965230365.1. Taxonomy (GTDB): domain Bacteria; phylum Pseudomonadota; class Alphaproteobacteria; order Rhizobiales; family Rhizobiaceae; genus Oricola. The sequence goes on from NZ_OZ246003.1 coordinate 1,405,730, forward strand.
TTAGGCGCGAGAACTTCCGGCTGTCGACCGACAATGGCGTGGCGGCGACGGAGATGGTCCGCCACGGACTCGGTATCGGCGTGATGATCCGCGATCTGGCGGCGGCAATCCCGGATGTGGAGCCGATCCTGCCGCAGCTGGCGCCGATACCGGTGCCGATCTGGCTGGTGACGCATCGCGAACTCAACACCAGCCGGCGCATCCGCGTGGTTTTCGACCTGCTCGCCGAGGCGTTGAAACGCTGAATCCATCCTGTGCGCGTGTGCACAGATTGCCGGGGCCCGGCGGGGCATCCTGAAGCGAAAGCGAAGGAGAACCGCCATGAGCATCCGTCCAGTCGCATTTGCCGCCATCGCCGCCGCGATCGCGCTGCCCCTGACAGACACCGCCGATGCGGGGGGCATCAAGTTCAAGCCCAAACCGCAGGTTTCCGTTTCGCCGGACGTCGACATCCCGTCACCGCGGGTGCGCGTGAAGGTGAAAGTCAAGCCGCAAATCAAGGTCAAGCCGAAGCGGCAGGCCGTTGTCGCGAACGCGCCGGCCGCCGCACGGGCCAAGCCGCAACAGCAGGCGAACCGGTCGAGCCCGCAGGACCAGCGACCGCGCCACCAGATCGCGCGCGCCGATTTCGTCGCCGTGATCCCGACCGCCCGACCCGATATCGAGGCGCATGCCCGCGCCATCGCCGATGCCGCGCGTGCGGCGAATGCCGCACAGGCCGCCCGCGAGGCCGGCGAGGCCGCACGTCTCGGCGACATGCGCGCCGGCGCGACACCGGAATTCGGTCTCGCCATGCCGGATCTGGACCGCGAGATTCCGTCGAACCGCGACCTTCTGGGCGCACCGCAGGTGGAGCGCGCCGGCTGGACCTTCGGCGACGACATCGCCGGCGCCGGTTCGATCGGCGGGCCGCAGAATTCGCATTCGCGCGAGACGCCGGCCAATCCCTGGGCCGTGACGCCGGGAACAATCGCCGCGGGCATGGCGGGTATCGCGGGCACCACCACGACTTACGTCGAGGGCAGCGTCCTGCATCTCAAGGTGGCCAGGGCGGATGGCACCGTGACCGTGACAAAGATCGATTCCGATCCGCAGGCGCCTGCCCGCAACGGCCACGAAGTCGCCACTGCCGAGAGTTCGGTGACCTACCGGACAGATGGCACCGAAGCACTAGGGAGACGCACAGTGTATGAAGATGGCTTCATCGTCGAATCCCGAAGGACACCCTTCAGCCACGGCGTGGTCATGTTCGATGAGACCGGCGGTTACCGGTGGAACCACAGAGGTCCGCGGACACAGCAGCCCTACCATCGCATGTGGCAAACCGATCCCGAAGCCCCGACACGGCTGGTCAATCCCGACTACACCGGCCCCGGCGGCTGCCAGTCGATGGACTGCATCCTGAAGGGCGGCAAGCCCAAGGGCGTGACGCTGAAGGACCTGACCGACCAGAGCCCCAACCAGGTGCTGCCGGCCGCGCCCGACCATGCCACCGAAGGTACCATGATGAGCGGAACACCGATCCTCACGCAGCACGATGTGTTGTCGACCTATATCGAGGAGCGCACCACCGGGCCTGCCACCAACATGCAGGACCTGTGCTTCCACTCCGAGTGCTGATCCTGTCCGTATGAGCAGTAACGCCCCGCCGGGCCCGGCGGGGCTTCTTGTTGCGCAAAGATCACGCGCGCGGTTTATTCGTCGGCGTTGCTGGCGAATACCGTGGCAAGCCCGTACACTCGAAGTCCGGTTTGCAGCAGGCGGATGGCTTGATGGTCCGACAGGCAATGCTCCGATACGCAATGCTCCGATCGATCGTGGCGCTCGCGGCGGGCGCGCTGTTGGCGTGTGGCTTGCAAGCGGCCTCGGCACAGGAATTCAACGAAATCCAGGCGGTGATCAAACCGCAGCTCGCGCTGGAGCGGGCCCGCGAACTGCGCCGGATCATGCGCAATCGCAGCGCGGAGCTGCTGCACCGGCGCATGGACCCGGATGGGCAGGACATCGCCCCATTGTTTTACGGCGAGGGTGGGCAGGTTCCGGCGGAGGACACTTCGCCGGAGCCGATTGGCGTCAATCTGTGGCTGGAGGCCAGCGGCGGCCGGCTGGAGGACAATGCTCCGCTGCGCGCCTATGATGGCACCCAGTTCATCGTAACTGCCGGCGCCGACCGATCCTTCGGCGAACGGTTGATCCTCGGCGTGCTCGGTGTTCACAGCGGCAACGATATCGACAATGTGTTCGTGCCGGGCAGTTCGTCGACGCGTGGCCTCGGCGCTGGCGGCTATGGCGCGGTCTTCCTGACTGACACGGTGATCATGACCGGTTCGGTGCTGCATATCTGGACCGACAACGAAGCTGGGTCGGGGGTCGTGACGGCTGCCTATGACTCGCGCGAATGGACCGGCAATCTGGCAGTCACGAGCTATCATTTCTCCGGCGACTGGCAGTTCGCGCCGAGCGTCGGCATCAGCTATAGCCAGGAGCGGGACGACGCCTATACGGATTCCTTTGCGACATTCAATGCGGCATCGACGACGCGGACCGGTTCGGTGTCGTTTGGTGCGAAGGCCGCCTACACGCATGTCATGGATAACGGCGTGAGCGTGGAACCGAGCCTTGAGGCCGAAGGCGAGTGGATCTTCGAACGCTCGACAACGGCGACCAGTTCGATGGCGCCGGATACAAGCGACTTCGACGCCAGCGTGACCGCCGGCATCGATCTGGCGATATCGGAGGCGGTGAGCTTGTCGTTTTCGGGCACGGTCAGCGGACTTGCCAGGTCCGATTACATCTCTACGACCGGCGGCGGCCGGCTGTCGGTGAGTTTCTAGCGGAAGTTGTGGCCGGAGCGGCTTTTGTGAAGGGCGCACGGCCGGAGACCCGCCGTGCGACTCGTCTTTCGCAAGGGCGGGTGTTCGAGATTCGGTCGGAATGTATAGGTGTTCCGGCCGCTTACGCGGCGCTGATGCGCGCCCGCTGCGCCAGCGGCGCCAGGATCAAGGCGAGGAAGCCGAGATTGCCGATGACATTCAGCGGGGCACCGGCGGCGACCGATCCAATGCTGTCGACAGCGAACCAGATCAGCGCGCCTTCCGCGATCAGCAAACGGGCGAGTTGCGGGTCCTTTGGATAGACGCGCGTTGCCGTCAGCCACATCATGGCGCCCCAGCCGGCCATGACGCCGCCACCGATCGCGGCCAGCAGGCGCGTCTCGCGTGCGGCAATCTCCTGTGCGCCGTCGACGGGCCAGAAGATCACATCCGCCAGCACCCGGGCGGGCCAGGATGCCGCGGGATGGGAGGCCATCGCGACCAGGATGCCGGTCGCGATGATGAACCCGGACGCGTATTTCAACCAGGTGACGGCCGCATTTTCCGACATGAGTTATCTCCTTTCTCCGATGATGGGTGCATTGTTGCCGCCCACATGCGCAATACAATTACCTTGCAGGTAAGTGTGGATGGCCGTGTTTCGGGCGAATGTGCGGCAGCCGATGGAGGGCAGCATGGATACGGCGTTTGGCGATGTGCTGAAGGAATGGCGTGGCGCGCGCCGGATGAGCCAGCTCGATCTCGGCCTGGCGGCCAATGTGTCGGCGCGGCACATCTCGTTTCTGGAGACCGGGCGGTCGCGACCGAGCCGGGGAATGGTGCTGCAATTGGCCGAAACGCTGGACATTCCGCGCGCTGCGCGCAACCAGTTGCTCAACGCGGCGGGTTTCAGCGCCGCCTATGCGTCGGGGTCGATGCAGGACAGGGAGATGGCGCCGGTGACTGCTGCCATTGAGCGGATCGTGTCGCGTCATGATCCCTATCCGGCGTTTCTGCTCGACCGCCACTGGCGGCTTGCCGGCGCGAACCAGTCCGGCGCGCTCGTGACGGGCGGCCTTGGAATTGGCCCCGACGAAAGCCTGCTGGATGCAATGACCGAGCCGGGGCGCGGCGCGGCGATGATCGAAAACTGGGGCGAGGTCGCACTGCACATGCTGGCGCGGCTGCGTACCGAAAGCGCGCATCTGGGCGGCGATGCCATTCTCGATGCGGCGATTGCCATACTTGCCGGCGATCCGGAGATTGCAGATCGCAAGGACCATGCGCCGCTGCCTGCCGTGCTGCCGGCTCGCTACATAATCGGCGGACAGCGTTATTCAGTGTTTTCTGTGTTCGCGCAGTTCGGTTCGGCGGAGGATATCGCGCTTGCCGATCTTCGTATCGAGATGCTGTTTCCCGCCGACGAGGCGACGCGGGCATTGTTCGAGGCAGGCGCCGGGACTTCGCCTTCGGCGCACTGACTGCCGCAGCGGACGTCACGTTAGGTCTTTGTTATTGCCTCTGCGTTACAAGCCAGCCCGTTTTGATTAAGTGATTTCGCCTCGAAGGGCAAAATGGGATTTGTAGCACGCAGGCTTGCCGCGCTGGAACGCGCGCATTTGCATGATCTCGATATCGGCGAGGAAACGATGGGCCGACTTCGAGCTGTACAGCAGAACCGGCTGTGCTCGGTCGCCCCTTTGTTGATCTTCTTCGGTTTGGTGTGCAGCCTGGCCGTGACGATCAGCTTCCTGGCTCACGGACAGGGCGGCACGATCCTGGCTTGGTTCGTCGCCGTTGGCATCTACTCGATTCACAGCCTGCACAATGCGGGAAACAGGAATCGCAAGCCGGATGCCGAGTCTACCGGTCTCGATACTCTGTCGCGCCTCATTCGCATGACCTGTGTCTATGCGGTCCTCTGGTCGGTCTTGCCGGTCATGACATTGGGCATTCAAGACTTTCATTTGAGCTTGCTGATCGTGCTCGTCGTCAGTTCCATGATCGGTGCCGCCGCCATGACGCTGGCGTCGGTTCCCATAGCGGCCAAGACCTACGTCGTGGTGTCTGTCGCCATCTGCGGTGTCGTGTTGCTGCTCAACCGGACTCTCGAGTCGATTGTCGCCATTCCGGTCGCCATCGGCTTCGGGCTGTTGCTGGTCCAGTCGGTCAACACCAACGGGCGGGCATTCGCCGGTTCGTTCCTGACAAGAACCAGGCTGCGCGAGCAGGCGGCCACGATCGACATCATGCTCAAGGAATATGAGCAAGGCGGACGCGACTGGGTCTGGGAAGTCGACGGCGATATCGCAGTCAGGCGCGGTTTGGATGAACTGGCCGCGGCCTGCCGGCTCAGGCCGGAAGCCATGGCGCGAGCCATCATGATCAATGCAGTGCGCCACCCCAAGAGTGCTGCTGCCGAGATCACCGGCTTGAGCAAACTCAACATGATGTTCCAGAAGCGGCGGATCATCCGCGACTACATGGTCTCGGTGACCGGCAAGGACGGTGCAAAACACTGGTTTCGGATCAATGGAAAACCGCAGTATTGCGATCAACACCTGTTCTGTGGCTACCGTGGTGTAATCTCCGATGTCACAGAGGAGAAACAGGCTGAACGCAGGGTCCATTTTCTGGCCCATTTCGACCCGTTGACCGGCCTGACCAACCGGGTTTCATTTCAGGAAAACCTCGAACTGGCGATCCGCGACTTTCGCAGCGGGCGCTCGCGTTACGTGGTCCTTTATCTCGATCTTGACGGTTTCAAGGCGGTCAATGACATGTTCGGGCATGCGGTCGGGGATGCGCTGCTTCAACAGGTCGCCGGCCGTATTCGCGACTGCGCCGGAGACGATGACATTACAGCGCGCATCGGTGGTGACGAATTTGCCGTCCTGGTGAAGGCCGACGACCGGCTGTGCAAGACGGAAGCGCTGGCGAAGTGCCTGATCGACGAAATCCAGCGGCCGTTTGCCATCGACAGCAACAGCTGTAGCGTCGGCGTTTCGATCGGTATCGCCGAAGTCGGAATCCACGGTGTTACCACCGCCGCGCTCATGCGCGCGGCCGACATCGCGCTCTACCGTGCCAAGCAAACCGGGAAGGGCAAGGTCGTCCTCTTCGACAAGCAACTCGATGCCGTCGTGCGCGAACAACTTCATCTGGAAGATGAGTTGCACAGGGCGATCGAGCGCGAGCAATTCAGCCTGAACTTCCAGCCGTTTTTTAGAACCAGCGAATGCACGCTGGCCGGTTTCGAAGCCCTTCTGCGCTGGAAGCATCCGACACTCGGCGATGTGGATCCGGCGCGCTTCATTCCGTCCGCCGAGCGGATCGGCATCATCGGCGAACTGGGCAACTGGGTGCTCAGCGAGGCCTGCCGGGTGGCCGCCGGGTGGCCGCCACACCTGTCCGTCGCCGTTAATGTCTCAGTGCCGCAGTTTCACAAGGACGGTATCGTGACGGCGGTGCGCGATACGCTGAAACAGACCGGCCTGGACGGAAAACGGCTGGAGATCGAGATCACCGAGCAGGTGTTTGCCGACAATCCCGAAGAGATTCTGCGCTGCATGAGCGAAATCAAGTCGCTTGGCGTGACGATCTCGCTCGACGATTTCGGGACGGGTTACTCGAGTTTGCTCTATCTGCTTCGTTTCCCCTTCGACAAGCTGAAGATCGACCGCTCGTTCGTGAGCACCGCGACCAACAGCGCTTCGGCGGGCGATGTACTGGAAACGATCGCCATACTGGGCCGCAAGCTGAACCTGCGGACAACCGCCGAAGGGGTTGAGACGGCCGAGCAACTGGCGATGGTCGATGCTGTGGGCTGCACCTACAGCCAGGGCTTTCTTCTTGGCAAGCCGATCCGGGAGGACGAACTGGCCATATTCATCCTGACGCATAGCGGTCTGGACGTGCTGCCCGGCAAGTGCGGCCAAAGAAACCAGGCAACCGGCTAGAGCGAAAAACCCGACCAGGAAACGCTCTAACGCAACTGTGACAACGATGTGTGCGGAAGTGCACATCGGCGGGCCGGCCGGCATCCTATCTTCTGTTCAAAGGCGCGCGGAAAGCTCCGGGGCGCTGCCAGGGCAGAGGACAAGACCATGACAAGCAACACGAAGACCACGATGCCGGCTTCCGCAAAACGCACCGCTTTCGGTGCTGTAATTGCTGCCATTTCGCTTCTTGCCGGCCTGTCAATCGCCGCGTCCCCCGCCGCACAGGCCTTCGACCTGAACGCCGATCGCACCACCGACCGCATCGCTTACATGACGGCCTATTCCGACCCGATGCCGGAGCGTTTCGGCATGATGCTGCGCGAGGATTTCGCACCGCAGCCGGAGTTCGACTTCGAGGGTGAGCACGAGTCGAACGATGCGTGGCTCGGCATGTCGGTCGTCAGCGAAGAAGGCGTTTATCTCGGCTATGTAACCGACGCCTATATCGACGAGGACGGTACGCTCGACGAATTGCTGCTCGAGCCGGCTGGCGACGGCGTGTTGCATGATGCGGTTTATGTGCCGGCGCGTTTCGCCAAGCTCGGCGCGAACGCTGTGCAGTTGACCCTGACGGTCAACGCAATGGCGACGCTGGAAATCGCCGACGAATACGCGCTGCTGGCCGAATAGGCCGCAGCCGCGTTAACCCGCCATTAACGGCGTTTTCCAAGGCCCGGTTTACCTTGTGAGCCTATCCTTCCCGCGGGACCCGGGATCGACGATCCCCCAACGGATGGAATGGACCGATGCAGGCAAGCCATGCGGCCGGCTGCGCCGCACTATTGATCTCCAGCCTATTGCTGACCTCTTGCGGACTGCAGGACATCGCCGTGCCGTTTCCAGACCGCACGCAGACCTCGGCCATCGCGCCGTCCTTCGGACTGCCCGGCATGCCCCTTCCGGGCTTCGGCGAGCGCGATCCACTTCCGCCTGCCGAACAGCGATGCCGCAAGCGTCTGAAAAGGCTGGGCGTGTCGTTTCGCGATCTGCCGCCGATCCGCGAAACCGCCACATGCGGGATCGACCACCCCGTGGAAGTGGCAGCGCTGGCGCGCGGCGTGAAGCTGACGCCCAAGGCGACGCTGACATGCGACATGGCCGAAGAAATGGCGCGCTGGGTGCAGGGCGATCTCGCGCCGGCGGCGCGCACGCGCTACCTGACCGGCATCGCCGAGATACGCCAGACATCGTCCTATTCGTGCCGGCGCATCAGGGGCACGACGCGCTGGTCGTCGCATTCGACCGGCAATGCCATCGATATCGGCGCCATCAAGCTGAAGAACGGCCATGTCATCGACGTCCGACGGCAGGGGCTGTTCGCGTTCCGGGCGCGGAGCTTGCTGAACTCGGCGCGCGGCAAGGCCTGTGGCCACTTCAACACGGTGCTCGGGCCGGGTTATGACCGCGACCATCGCGATCACTTCCATTTCGATTTGAGAGAGCGCAGGAGCAATCGCCGGTTCTGCAGCTAGGCGAGTGGACCGCGGGATGCGTAACATCGAAACTGGCGAAAACGATGGGCGGAGACAGCCCGTCGACGCGGTGCCGACGATGGGGTGGCTGCTGTTGCTGGCCGTGCCGCTCGTCGCGCTCAAGCTCGCGCAACTGGTGCTCACGCCACCGACCGCCGACGAAGCCTATTACTGGCTGTGGGGGCAGCGACTGGCGCTTTCCTATTACGACCATCCGCCGCTTGTCGGCTGGGTGCAACGGCTGTCGGCCGAATTGTTCGGGTGGACCCTGGTCGGGCTGCGGGCGGCGCCGGCCGCCAGTTTCATCGCCTGCATGGTTGTGGTCTGGTACTGGTCGCAGCGGCTTGCACGGGCGGTTGCGATGCGGGTGTTTCTCGCCGGCGTGATCGTGTGGCTGGCGATCCCGATGCTGACGCGCATCCAGTCGCTGGCCCATCCCGATCACCTCTTGATCCTGTTCGGCGTACTGGCCGGCCATTTCTGGGCGCTGTTCCATGACGGACTGGAAAACGGCGAACGGCGCTGGCGGTTCTTCTATCTCGGCTGCGCGGCGCTGGGGTTGGCCGGCCTTGCCAAGTATAACGGCGTCTTCATCGGGCTCGGATTTGCGGCCTGGGTGCTGCTGACGGCACGGGCGCGCGGCCTGCTATTGTCGCCGCATCTGTGGGCCGGAGCCGCGCTGGCCGTGGCGATGCAGGCACCGGTAGCGGCGTGGAATGTTGCGCATGACTGGCCGAGTTTCCGCTACAATCTCGACAGTCGCATCGGCCAATCGCTGCATGATGGCTTTTTGGGGAGCTTCACAAGTTTCGCGCTCATGTCGGTGATGATGCTGTCGCCGGTCGTCGTGGTAGCGCTGGTTCGGTTCGTGGCCGGCCGAGGCGTTCGAAACACGCCATTCGAGACCAGCGGCCGCTGGGTCCTCATTGTCTCGACGCTTGTCTTTACGGCGCTGTGTGCGTCCAACACGGTGCTGCACTACTGGAACCTGGCCGCCTATCTGCTCTTCCTGCCGGTCGCGGTCTTCTACCTGAATAGCCGGCTAGAGTTCTCGATCCACGCCGCCTACGGCGTGCTCATCGGGATCTGGATCGTTGCGCTCCAGGCGGTCTATCCGGGTTACAAGATGAATGGCGGGGCGATCCGCGACAACGACATCGCCTTCGGCACGGCAGAAATCGCGGAGATCGTCGAGGCGGAGGAAGAACGTATCGGCGTCGATCTCATAGCGACGACCGATTATCGTACTGCCGCGCTGCTGGCATACCGCGCACAGCGCCTCGATATCGTCAGCATCGGACCGAGGCGTGATCAGTTCGACTTCTGGTTCGACGCGAGCGCCCACAAGGGCGCCGACATGCTGCTGCTTGCCGACGATTACCTGCCGGTCGATGACGAACTGGAAGGCGCATTCGAGCGGGTGACCAAGGTGCACGAGTTCACGATCACCCGCTTCGGGTTTGCGATGCACAGCTACCGGCTTTATCTCGCCGAGGGCTTTTCGGGCGCGCTCGACTGAACAGTCTCAGCGCGGGATCGGCGTCGGCTTGCCGTCGGAGTCGAGAGCGACCATCACGAAGCGCGCCGCGGTCACCTTCTCGCGCAGCTTGGTCAGATAGCGCTGCGCCCAGGCTTCCACCCGCAACACCATCGAGGAACGGCCGATCCGCTCGATATCGGTGTAGACGCACAGCGTGTCGCCGACCTTGACCGGCATGTCGAAGGACATCTCGTTGACCGCCGCCGTGACGATCCGCCCGCCGGCGATCTCCGCGCCACGGATGCCGGATGCCAGGTCCATCTGAGACATCACCCATCCGCCGAAAATGTCGCCGGCTGCATTGGTATCGGCTGGCATGGCCAGTGTGCGCAGTGTCAGCGCGCCTTGCGGTTCGTCATTGGTGGGGTTTGCCATTATTTCTGCCATTCAGTTCGTCTTGCCCCTTTCAAGGCGATTTGCCGCGCGGGTGCAAGCGGCCATCGCAGAGCCGTCTTTCGATCCGGCCGGTTCAGGCGCGACCAGATCGGGTGGTGATGCGCAACGTGGTCGCTTGCGATCGAAGTCAGCTTATCCCGAACATGTTTTTCCAGTTGGCAGCGGTCATGCCGGCCCGGTACTCGGACAGCATCGCCGGGTCGAGAACCTCGACGAGAAGCCGGTTCTCCAGCCAGATTTCGATGCAATGGAAAGGTCCGCGACTGCAGATCTGCGTCGTCCAGCCGCGTTCCTGGCCTAGCCTGACGATTGCCTCGCGTGGAAGCGGCGAAGCGATGGCGGCGTGGGCGAAGGTCGGTAATCCGTCGGGCGCGCCGACGCTGCATTCGATTGTCTCCGGGCCTGGGACGAGCCGGTGCGTCAGCGGGTAGACCTCGATTGCCGTGCCGTCATCGGCTTGCGCAAACGCGATCCAGCATCCCGGGAAGGGCGGGAAAGGGAGATGTTCGCCGCCGAGGATCGTGGCGAGAAACGCGGAAATGCCTTCGGGATCTGCGGCATTGATCGACAGGTGAAGCAATGCCATGAACGGTCTCCATGTCATCCGCCGGGCAGTCTAACCCACGAGGGACGAAATGCATATCAAGGATATCGAAACCTTCGTCGTCGGGACGCCGGACAGCGCGCCAGGCGGGCGTTACTTCATCTTCGTAAAGCTTACGACCGATGGCGGCGTGACCGGCTGGGGCGAGGCCTATGGCGCGTCCTTCGGTCCGCATGCCATGGCGGTGATGATCGAGGACGCGGCGGGGCGGCATCTCGCCGGGCACGATCCGCACGACATCGAGGCTTTCTTCCGGCGCTGCTACTCCTCCGGCTTCTCGCAGCGCCCGGACTTGTCGATGATGGGGTGTTACTCGGCGCTGGAGATGGCCTGCTGGGATATCATCGGCAAGGAGGCCGGCAAGCCGGTGCACAAGCTGATCGGCGGCCGGGTACACGAGGCGCTGCGTTCCTACACCTATCTCTACCCCGCCGACGGTTCGATCTATCCCGACGAAACAAGCGGCAAGACGGTCTACAACGATCCGGATATGGCCGCCGAAAACGCGGTCAAATGGGTGGAGCAGGGATTTACGGCCGTCAAGCTCGATCCGGCGGGGCCGTACACGATCCACGATCCGCACCAGCCGCTGTTGACCGACATCGAGCGTTCGGCGGCGATGCTCGCGGCGATACGCGAAGCGGTCGGCACGCGCGCCGACATCCTGTTTGGCACGCATGGCCAGTTCACCCCGTCCGGGGCGGCGCGCATGGCGCGCGCTATCGAACCATACGATCCGCTTTGGTTCGAGGAGCCGGTGCCGCCCGACATGCCGGAAGCGATGGCGGAACTGGCGTCCAAGACCTCGATCCCGGTGGCGACCGGCGAACGGCTGGCCACCAAATACGAGTTCGCGCGGTTGCTGGCGCTTGGCGCGGCGCAGATCGTGCAACCCAATCTCGGGCGGTCCGGCGGCATTCTGGAAACCAAAAAGATTGCGGCGATTGCCGAGTTGCATCACGCGACAGTGGCGCCGCATTGCTATTGCGGGCCGGTCGTCGCCGCGGCCAATATCCAGCTTGCCGCAACGTTGCCGAATTTCCTGATCCTCGAAGCGATCAAGGATTGGGGCGGGTTTCACGGCGAACTGTTAAAGCGACCGCTAAGGCTCGATAACGGCTACACAATCGTGCCCGACGCACCGGGACTTGGCGTGGAAGTCGACGAGGATGTGGCGCGGGCCCATCCTTATGACGGGCCGCATCTGCATCTCGGCATGGCGGAGGAACCGGTGCAACCGGAGGGGAATGGATGAACGGAAAAATCAATCTCGCCGACAAGCTGGCGCAGTTTACTGAGCATTGGCAACCACGCATCGTCGGCTCGTTCAACGGGCACGATCTGATGGTGGTCAAGGTGAAGGGAGAGTTCGTCTGGCACTCGCATCCCGACACCGATGATTTCTTCCAAGTGTTGAACGGACGGATCCGTATCGAGATGCGCGACGGCGATGTGGAACTCGGGCCGGGCGAAATCTATGTCGTGCCGAAGGGTGTCGAGCATCGGCCTGTCGCTGAAGAGGAGGCCGAACTGCTGCTGATCGAGCCGGCGGGAACGCCGAACACCGGCGATCCGGAAACGGCGGTTTTCAAACCGCACATTTAGGACGCAGGCGCGTCGGGATGGCGGGCACGAGCGCCGCCATCCCGACCGGCGCCGGAAGGCGCCGATCCGTTACATCTTTTGAACGGCGGTCACCACGGCCATGCCGTCCTCGTGGGTAACCTTGATCACGTCGCCGGCGGCCAGCGCGTCCAGGTCGATCCCCTCGGCGGCGGTCCAGGTCGATCCGTCCTCAAGGACGATCGTGCGCGTCGCCTCGTCGACACTGGCCACAACGCCGTCGCTTTCGGCGGCGATGGATGCCAGCATCGAACCCGCGAGCGCCGAACCGGCGAAGATCGCTGTCATCAGATATTTCATAATCGAAGCCTTTCGTTTTCGGTTTGATGCCGCCGGCCACGCCATCCGGTTCCAGTCGGGAAGGGGGCGAGACAGCGTGCCGGCGACGGCCTGAATTAGGCCCGCAAGCGGTGTGGTTTCAAATCACGTTCGGTGAAATTATCTTAATGATTACAATGACATAATTGCCCTATGTTGCCGTTGTTGCGCCACATTTGCGACGCGCGACAGACATTCGCCGGAGAATACAGGCACTTGCCGTGGCGCAAATGTGGCAGCCCGGCGGCGGGTCCCGCCTCGCCTTGTGGCGAGGTTGCGCAAGGTCATCACGGTTGTCCGAAAACTGTGCCGCCAGGCTGCGGCGGTCATGGCTTGTCCACAAGCACGGCGCAGCGCCTCAAACCGGCTCACCGGCCTTGCGCCGGAACATCGGGACGATCTCGACGGTCAACATGGCAAGGAAGATCAGCGCGCAGCCCGCATAGCCGGTGGGACCGATCCTTTCGCCCAGTAGCCAGGCGCCGAACAGCGCGGCAAACAGCATTTCCGAAGACAGGAAGATCGCTGCCTGCGGCGCGGTCGTGTAGCGCTGTGCGACAACCTGGATGGTGAAAGCAATGCCGCCAGAGATGATGCCAGCAAACAGGATCTCGCCCAGCGACGGCGGGATCATCGACAGGCTGATCGTCTCGACGAACGGGGCAATCAGGATGCCAAGCACAGCGCAGACGGCAAACTGTGCGCAGGCGAGTCGGAACGGCCGGTCGTCACCGACGACCCGGCCCAAATACTGGACGTGGCAAGCCCAGGCAAAGGCACAGAAGACGGTCAGCCAATCGCCGACCGTGAGCGCGGTCAGGTTGCCGCCCGACAGGAGATAGATGCCGCCCAACGACAAAATGGCGGCGGGCCAGATGACCGGATGCGGCCAGATGCGCCAGACCGCGATACCGATCATCGGCGTGATGATGACATAGAGGCCGGTCAGAAAGCCGGAATTGGTGACCGTTGTGGTCAAAAGGCCGATCTGTTGGGCCGCGAGCGACAGGAATAGCAGCGAGCCGAGGATCACGTAGCGGCCGGACCGGCGCGGCGCCGGAAACAGCGGCAAGCCGGCGCGCCGCGCCTCGATGATCGCGAGCGGCAGCACTGTCAGCGCAGCGGCGGCGAAGCGCAGACCGGTAAAGAAGACCGGGCCGATGTTCTGCATGGCCGTTGCCTGGGCAATGAAGCCGCCGCCCCAGATCGCACCGGCGGTCAACAGCAGGAGATTGGCGTTTGCACGGTTCATTGCCGGATCCGTCGTTCGGGTAACTTGCAGATAACCTAGGGAAAACGGGAGGATTCCGCCTCGAAGGATTCCCAAGGGAAACTTAATGCGTTGGTTATGTTTCGGCTGGTACTGATCGCCAATGCAAGTGAATTTGGCAAGCCGCTGGACTATGTCACCGCGTGCCGGTCTTCTCGCCGCGGTGCTCGCCCTGATTTTCATCGTCAGCATCTTCGCAGCACGCGACATGTTTGTTGCAAACCAGAACAAACGCACGATGGATGCGTTGGCCCACAGCCTCGTCAACCGAAGCGAACTGGCGTTCGACTATACTGTCGTCAAACTCGCGGCGTTGCATGAGACCGGTTTGATCGATTGCGGGCCGGAGTCGGTCGTAGCACTAAAACATACCGTATTCGTGTCTGGAATGGTCAAGGACATCGTCGTGCAGGCAAATGGCACAGCCTGTTCGGCGACAGCGTCCGGGCTGGCCGCCGTGTCGGCCCTGGCACCGGGCGGCGGGTTCCCGGCGCGCAATACCGATTTCCGTGTCTCGGCGCTCGATATCGAAGGCGTTCCGGCCTCAGCCGTTACCTGGGCCGTGTCTGAGACGATCGTGGCCACCGTGATTCTCAACACCGAGGCGCTGGTTTTCGATGCGTTGCCGCTCAAGCTGCGCGACCAGGGCCGAGCGGTGCTGTATCTGGCGGATGGCATCGAGCTTGGTGCCTTTCAGGGAGCGGGCGCACTCAATTCGATGGACAATATGCGCTTCGATGCGCAATCGGAACGCTATCCGTTCGCCACATATGTCAGTGTTTCGAGCGATGCGCTCGCCGAGTTCAACATGGAACGCAACCCGGTCCGGGTGGCCTCCTCGATTTTCGTTTGTGTTGTCCTCGCTATCCTGGTCGCGCGCGGCATCATGCCGCCGACGCCTTACCACCCGTTGCGCAAGGCGTTTCAGCGCAAGGAGATCCTGCCGTATTTCCAGCCCAGCTACGACCTGAAAACCGGCAGGATCAGCGGCTACGAAGTCCTTGCGCGCTGGCGTTTGCGCGACGGGACGACACTGTCGCCGGTTTCCTTCATCATGGCGATCGAGGAGAACCGCCTGACCGGACAGCTCCTACAAACCATGGTCAGTGAGACCGGGCGGCTGATGCGCGAGATCATAGACGCGTCGCCGCAGACGGGATTTGCCTTCAATGTCACTCCGAGCCAGATCATTGACCGCGACTTTCCGGAAAAGCTGGCCGGGGCGCTGAATGAAGCGGGTCTCGATGCCTCTACCGTCGTCATCGAGATCACCGAGCGCGAGGCTATCAGAGACGAGAAAATGGCCATCCAAAATATCGCCGTACTGGCGCGGCGCGGGATCGCAACGGCTATCGACGACGCCGGTACCGGACATAACGGCCTTGCCGCCTTGCAGCGATTGGGCGCATCCGTCCTGAAGATCGACAAGCTGTTCGTCGACACGGTCGACCGGGACCCACGTGCGGCGGCCCTGATCCACATGCTGGTTGGCGTGGCGCGCGATTACGGCATGAAGACCATTGCCGAAGGCGTGGAAAACGCCGAGCAACTCTCCGCGTTGATCGAACTGGGCGTGGACGAGGCGCAGGGATACTATCTGAGCGAGCCCGTCGAGGCGCAACAGGCGATCGAGGAATTCGCACGCAATCGCGCCATGCTGCTGCAGCAGCAGATACAAGACGGAGCGGATGCCGCCGCAACGGACCGCGAAGAGCTGTTGGACAAATCGGCCTAGGCGCGGACGCGGTAGGGACTGGCTTGCAGGGCCGCGCTGGGATAGCGTGGCGGCCAAGAACCGAGATAACCCACAAAGAAACATCATGCGCTTATCCGCGACCGGATTTACCGATGCGTTGCGAAGCCCGGCAAGGGCGCTTTCCCTGCTTCTGATCATAGCCGCCGTGCAGGGCTGGGCGGTCGGCGATGCCGACGCCAGCCAGTTCAAGCGCATCCGCGATATCTCGGTCCGCTGCACCAATGCGCTCAGCTGCGACTTGTTCGCCTACAACGCCCAATCGGAACTCTATACGCTGGCGTTTCGGCGCGGGGCGGCGACCGACGCGCCTGTGCGGCTGGTGCTAGGCGTGCGCGAGACGCTGGCGGCCGGCTCGGATGTGACCTTCGAGATCGATGGTGCGACGGTTTTGCGGCTGCCGGTCGGTGATCTCCGATATCGGGCGGCGGTCTATGAATATCTCTATGGCGGCGAGGACGAGATCGCTACGCTGATCGCCGCCGCCAAGCGCGGACGAACGCTGCGTGTCAGCTACCGTGCCCGCAGCCTTGATACGGTATCGGCATTCTCGCTGGCGGGCTTCGTCGACGGGCTGGCGTTCATGGATGAGGTGCAGGGCCGGGCCGGGCGCGCCGATGCGCTGCATGGCGGCGGACCAAGCGTTGGCGACAATGAACCCGCCGTCCGCACAATCTCCGCATTCTCGCAATTGCCGCTCAGATTGCGGACCGAATTCACAAATCCGGTTACCGGCGTCTGTGCTGGGCTCGATGAGGGCCGTTTCGCGACACTCGGCGGTTTCGAGGCGCAACTGGACGATGGTGCGCTGCTGCTCGGCCTGCCCTGCGGTACGGGGAGCGCTGAAAACCAGGCCTATGCATTCTGGCGGCGCGATGTGGCCGCCATCCGCCGCGTGGCGCTGCCGGCGATGTCGCCGGAAGGGCCGACAACGACCGACACGGCTTGGAATGTCGTCTGGGACCAAGAAAACCGGCAGCTTACCGGACTGTTCAAGAGACAGACCGCGGGCAATTGCGGCAGCTATGACCGTTGGGTCTGGCGCACTGGGGCCGAAGGCGACGCGTTCGTCTTGAAAGAAAGCCGCGCCAAGGCCGACTGTGCTGGCGATGTGGCCGGCGGGCCGGAGACCTGGCCCGCGCTCTGGCCGCCGGAGGGATAAGCGACCGGCCGGTTGGATTTCCGGTTTGTCAGGTCGGCCGAGATGGCGTGTTCAGCGACTTGCGAACAAGGTTTCTTAGCCAGATGTGGCGAGGATCCCGGTCGAAGCGGGTATGCCAGAGCGCATAGTACGAAATCTCCGAAATGTCGAAAGGCAGTGACCGGATGATCATGGTGCCGGGGTGACGGCGGCACAGTTCCTCTGCGACACGGGCCGGAAGGGTCGCCAGATAGCGGTCGCCGAGGAGCGTAGGGTTGACTTGAAGAAAGACCGGGACCGATAGCCGGATCACCCGACGCAGGTCATGGGCGGCAAGTACCTCGTCGATGCGGCCTTCGCGCATGCCGAGCGGAGCAACCATGACATGCTCGTGCTCGGCGAACTCCTGAATTGTGAAAGCGCATTCGGCCAAAGCATGGCCTGCGCCCATTAGGCAGACAAAGCGGTCATCGAACAGGCGGCTCTGTTTGAGCCCCTCTGGCGCATGCCAATTGACGCTGACGACCAGATCGACCCGACCCGCCTCGAGGTCCTGAAAGGAGTAATCGGGATTGAGTGGTACGAAGGTGAGGCGCAAGCCGGGCGCCTGTTCCTCAAGGGCCGGCACAAGATGGGCAAGCAGGCTTTCGCAGACTTCGTCGGTCGTCGATATCGACAGGATCCCGTCCAGCAGCCGCGGCTGGAACAGGCGAGCCTCCGACAGCGCTTCGGCCTCGGCGAGAATGGTGGCGACATGGGCGCTCATCCAGGTTGCGCGGGGCGTCGGGCGCATGCCCTCGGGTGTGCGAATGAAAAGCGGGTCCCCATAGGCGGCGCGCAGTTTTGCCAGATGCTTGCTTACCGCCGACTGGGTAAGCCCAAGTGCCTCGGCCGCCTCCGTGACACCGCCATGATCCAGCATCGCCTGGAAGGTGGCGAGAAGAGGCAAGGTTTCCAAATTCCATTTTGTCATAGTTTATATGAATAACATTCCATTGCGGGTATGCAAGTCCGCCGCTAGGTGAAGGCACGGAAGCGCGGCCCGGACGGCCAGCGCAAAACCGCGAAGGTTATCGTACCATGAACCCGGATCTCACCGGCCAGAAGGTCGTCATCACAGGCATAACCAGCGGGATCGGCCGTGCAAGCGCCGAACTGCTGCTGTCGCGGGGAGCCGAAGTGTTCGTCTCGGCGCGCAGCCAGGCAAAGCTAGACAAGGCGCTTGGCGAACTGGACGGACCGGTCTCTGGCCACGTGCTCGATTTGCTCGACGTCGATGCCATTCCCGCCTTTTTCGACAGGGTCGGACAATTCGACCATCTTGTGACGCCGGCGGCGTCCGGCATGTTCGCACTGATCCGCGAGATGGACTTTCCTGCCGCCCGCGAAATCCTGGAATCCAAGCAGTGGGGCCAATTGCAGACCGTGCATCATGGTGTCCGCAAGATTTCCGAGAAAGGATCGATCACACTGTTTTCCGGAACGGTCACGCAAAAGCCACTGCCGGGCGCAACGATGTTCGCGGCCGCGGGTGGAGCGACCGAGGCGGCGGCCCGCATATGGGGGCTGGAACTGGCACCGATACGGGTGAACACCATCGCACCGGGCATTATCGACACGCCGGTCTGGGCCAATCTGATGGGCGACGAGGCCGCTGCCGAGGCAAAGGCCGGGTTCGCGGGCTCGTTGCCGGTGGGGCGGGTCGGCACAGCCGCGGACGTTGCCAAGGCCGTGGCCTTCCTGATCGACAACGACTTCGTTAACGGCATCACGCTGGTTGTAGACGGCGGTCATCGGCTTATCTGACGTGAGGGCGCATAAAAGGCTTCACGCCCGGTGTTCTGGGCCGCCGACGGTTGCGGCGCCCCTATCTGCAAGTCCCGGGCCTTCGTGGCCACGCACCTTCAAAGCAGTTCTCGACAGGGAGCAGATCAATGCGCAATAGCCAATTGGGTCAAGGTCTGACTGTTCACTCCATCGGACTGGGGTGCATGGGCATGTCGGAGTTCTACGGCGATGCCGACGAGGCGCGGAGCCTCAAGGTGCTCGACAGGGCGCTGGAGCTTGGCAGCAACTTCTGGGACACGGCCGACATGTATGGCCCGTTCGCCAATGAAGAACTGCTCGCCAAGGCACTCAAGGGCCGGCGGGACAAGGTGACGCTGGCGACAAAATTCGGGATCGTACGGCTTGCGGGCAACGAGCGGCAGATCGACGGACGCCCGGACTACGTCAAGGCGTGCTGCGACGCGTCGCTGAAGCGGCTCGGCGTCGATGATATCGATCTTTACTACCAGCACCGGGTCGACCCAGCGACGCCAATCGAAGAGACCGTGGGTGCGATGTCCGAATTGGTAAAAGCCGGCAAGGTGCATCACATCGGTCTTTCCGAAGCCGATCCGGCAACAATCGAGCGTGCACACGCGGTGCATCCGATCACGGCGCTGCAAACGGAGTATTCTCTGTGGACACGCGAGATCGAGGCAGAGATCCTGCCGACGCTGCGGCGGCTCGGAATCGGTTTCGTCGCCTATTCGCCGCTCGGGCGTGGCTTTCTGACTGGCGCGATCGGTTCGCGCGACGACCTGCAACCGGGCGACTGGCGGCTGAGCAATCCGCGTTTCTCCGAGGATGCGATGGCGGCCAATCACGCGCTGGTCGCCGATGTGCAAGCAATCGCCGCAGAAAAAGGTGTCAAACCGGGACAGATCGCGTTGGCCTGGGTGCTGGCGCAGGGCGACGACATAGCCGCAATCCCGGGCACCAAGCGGATTGCCTATCTGGAACAGAACGTTGCAGCAGGAGAGGTGCAACTCAGCACCGAAGATATCGCGCGCCTGAACGCGATGTCAGACATCGATATCAGCGGCACCCGCTATTGATCGCGGCCGGCGATTGGGCCTGTTTTCGTCGTCACCGCTGCAGCGCTTTGACGATCCCGTTCAGCCGGCGTTTGTTGTTGCCGGCGTCGGAATAACCGAGCTGTGCGCGGGCATAGGCGACGAGGCCGGTACCGCCATCCGGCAGTTTGACCGCCTCGAAGCTGTTGGTGTCGGGAAAGCCCATACGCGCCGTCCAGGTGACATAACGCAACCGTGCCGGATTGCTGCCGTCGTCAACGCGTTTGGCGGTCTCGCCGGTCTCTTTCAGCGCGGTGTCGATGCGGGCGATCAGCGCTTCGGGTTCAAGGTCGAAGCCGGGCAGTTCGCGGTCGATTTCGACGCCATTGCACAGGCCGGGCGTGCACATCAGCGCGTCATTGGGACGGCCGGTGCGCGACGGCGCGCTGCGCTCGAACGGGCCCAAATCGGGATCGCCGGCGATGCGTTTCCACACATTGGCGGGGCCGATGGCAAAGAAGGCGGCGATCAACGCGGCGAGAATGCCGGCGAGAACAAGGGTGGTCGTCATGGATTTCTTCCGAATGTCATTTGCGGGTGATGCGTACGATTGCACCGGGATCCTCGTCTGTCAGCAGGTAGACAGAGCCGTCAGGCGCGACAGTAACGTCGCGAACGCGTCCGAACTCGCCGGCCAGCATCCGCTCCTCGCCGACAATCGCTCCGGTTTCGTCGCGGTCGAGCCGCGACAGCAGACGGTACTTCAAGGCGCCGACAAGGAGATCGCCGTCCCATTCGGGAAACATCTCGCCGCGATAGACGGCAAGGCCGGAGGGCGCGATGGACGGGTCCCAGTAAAAGAGTGGCTGCTCGTAGCCAGGGGCGGCAGTGCCGCGGCCGATGGCGACCCCGGAATAATGGCGGCCATAGGAGATAACGGGCCATCCGTAATTCTTGCCGGGCTCGGGCCGATTGATCTCGTCGCCGCCGCGCGCGCCGTGTTCGACCGTCCACAACTGCCCGGTCGCGCTGTCGAGCGCCGCGCCTTGAGGGTTGCGGTGGCCTTTCGACCAGATTTCCGGCGCGCCGCCGCCATTGGCAAACGGGTTGCCGGCGGGAACCGCGCCGTCGCGGGCAATCCGTATGACTGCGCCGGCATGGTCGTCCATGTCCTGCGAGCGGTCGGCATCACCCCGATCGCCGGTGGTGACGAAGAGCGTGCCGTCATGCGCCAGTACGATGCGCGAGCCGAAATGCACGCCAGAACGGGTCTTGCGCGCCATCGAGAAGATGGTCTCGACGTTTGTGAGCTCCGGGCGGTCTCCAGTCCAGCCGGACAAAACAGCCCTTGCAAGCGCGGTTCCCGATCCGCCACGGCCGGGTTCGGAGAATGTGAAGAAGATCTCGCCGCTTTGTAAAAAATCATTCGCCACGGCGACATCAAGCAATCCGCCCTGGCCGCGCGCGGCGATTTGCGGAAGACCGGAGAGCGGCTGAGACAACTCGCCATCGCGGACGACGCGCAGCCGGCCGTCACGCTCGGTAACGAGGATCGAGCCGTCGGGCAGGAAGTCCATGCCCCAAGGATGCGAAAGTCCGGCGGCGATCACGCTTGCCTCGATCGTCACGCGGTCGGTGGTTTCGGTTACCGACTGGGCGGTGGCGGGGCCGGATGCCAGCATAAGCGCTGCCATGACGGCGAAAGATGTCCGGGTCATAAATCGCATAGGGCGCAGATAGGCCGACGCAGGGTTAATCCAAGACCACTAGCGCAAAAATTTGCGGCGGCGCTCGATCTCCGCGACGCTGTGCGCCAGGCTGCGGAACATGCGAAGGCTGAGGCCGATCATCGCTCCAAGCGCCATCGTCATGATTGCAACCAAGAGGGCGTGGTCGCGGCCCCGATCAGCCGGGCGCTCAACGAAAACACGGGCATCCTGCTCCATAATGCTGGTCAACGCTATGCGGCCGGCCGGAACGTAGGCCGCGGCTTTGCGAGCCGGCGGCTTTGCCATGTCGACGGTCTTCGACATCGCGGCCTGCGGTGCGGTTTGTTCCCAGTCGAGCGGCGCGTAGGGCGTCATGGCGTGAATGCCGCCGGCCAACGCGGTCGAGCCGAGTCCTGCGATCGTTATCAGGTTGACCAGCAGCACGGCGATGGCAACGAGAGCGGTCGCTCTGGCATCGCGGCGCACTTGCCGGCCGCGCATCCTGTTGAATCTTGTAAACATGTCGCGGTTCCCAACCAATTCCGCTTTCCCTTAGACGGGTCTTTGCGGCGCGAATCTGTGCCCATTTGCACAATGGCTTTCGAATGGGGCCGCTTCGCGCACACAAAAAGGCGCGTCGCGGAAAATTTGATGGCGATTTCAGGGAGGTAAGGTGGGATTGGTCCCGCTTAGCGGAACCGCTTGACCATCTGGCCTGTTGGCTCGATATCGGCTGCGCGGTATTGGTCGAGCCAGCGCGCGAGGCCGGCGCCGGCGAGGCGGGGGGCGGCCAGGACATAGCCCTGCACCATGCCGGCGCCGGCATATTCCGCCGCCTCGATCTCCCACAATGCCTCGATGCCTTCAAAGATGGATTCGATCCCGTCGCCGCTGAACCGCGCTGTTAGGGCGGCAAGCGTCCCGGTACCGGCGCGGGTCGACAGGAGCCGCCGAACAAGCTTGGCGTCGAACTTGACGATATCGGGCGCCAGCGTGCCGATGCGGGCCAGCCGCGAGGCATGCGCGCCGAAATCATCGACGGCGATGCGGTATCCGCGGGCGCGCAATTCATAGACGAACCGGGTCAGCGCCGCAGCGTCGGCGTTCTCGGCTTCGGTGATTTCGCAGACGATGTCGGACGGCGAGATGTCGGCGGCGCGCAGTTCCTCGCCGAGGATGCGAAGCGAGGTGTCGAACGCTGCCGTATCGTCGGAGACGCGCGGATCGATATTGAGGAAAAGGCGGCGCATGTCGGGCGGCAGATGACGGGCGCTGCGGATATGCAGCCGGAAAAGCTGCGGTTCGATCTCGCGCAGCGCGTCTATGCCGATTTCGTTAAACCACGATTCGGTGAGGACAGGCGTTTCGTCGCGATAGACGCGCAACAGTGCCTCGCAGGCGATCGGCGCGAGACGCCCGGCGGTGTAGCGAAAGATCGGCTGAAAGGCCGTGCGCAGGATCAACCCGTCGTGGCGGGCGACGATATCGCCGTCGTCCAGCGTCTCGATCTGCAGCGGGGCCATGCCGGACTGTCCTCTTGTCTGATGTCGTAGCAAGCCTAGACGCCAGTCGATGAATTTATGGTAAACGAATGGTTAGCGCGATTGGCTGCTTGCGGCAACGCTTGCGCATTGCCGCCGGATGGCGCAGATAGATTTCAAATCCGCCCAAAGCAATGAAACCGGAGACAATCCGATGGCTTTTCTCGCCGACGCTCTTTCCCGTGTGAAACCCTCCGCCACCATCGCGGTCGCTCAGAAAGCGCGCGAACTGAAAGCGCAGGGACGCGATGTGATCGGCCTGGGCGCCGGCGAACCGGACTTCGACACGCCCGACAATATCAAGCAGGCGGCAATCGAGGCGATCGGCCGCGGCGAAACGAAGTACACACCGGTGTCCGGCATCCCCGAATTGCGAAAGGCGATTGCGGCCAAGTTCGAGCGCGAGAACGGACTGGCCTACGATTGGCAGCAAACCATCGTCGGCACCGGCGGAAAGCAGATTCTCTTTAACGCCTTGATGGCTACTCTAAATCCCGGCGATGAGGTGGTCATTCCCGCGCCCTACTGGGTGAGCTATCCGGACATGGTGGCGATTTGCGGCGGCACGCCAGTGTTTGTCGAGACGCGCCTGGAGGACAACTTCAAGCTCAGCGCAGAGGCGCTTGAGGCGGTGATCACGCCGAAAACCAAATGGCTGATCTTCAACTCGCCGTCCAACCCGTCGGGCGCCGCTTATTCGCATGAGGAATTGAAGGCGCTGACCGATGTGCTGATGCGCCACGAAAAGGTGTGGGTGCTGTCGGATGACATGTACGAGCACCTGACCTATGGCGAATTCAAGTTCGTGACGCCGGTCGAGGTCGAGCCCAAGCTCTATGACCGCACCTTGACGATGAATGGCGTGTCCAAGGCCTATGCGATGACCGGCTGGCGCATCGGCTATGCGGGTGGACCGCTCGAACTGGTCAAGGCGATGGACAAAATACAGGGCCAGCAAACGTCGGGCGCCTGTTCGATCGCGCAGTGGGCCGCCGTGGAGGCGCTGAACGGAACCCAGGAATTCATCCCGACGAACAAGGAAGTTTTCCAGCGTCGTCGCGATCTGGTGGTGTCGATGCTCAACCAGGCCAAAGGCATTACCTGCCCGACGCCGGAAGGCGCGTTTTACGTCTATCCGTCCTGCGCCGGGCTTATGGGCAAGGCCGCGCCGTCCGGCAAGGTGATGGAAACGGACGAGGATTTCGTCACCGAGCTTCTGGAGGCCGAAGGCGTGGCAGTGGTGCATGGTTCGGCATTCGGGCTCGGGCCGAATTTCCGTATTTCCTATGCGACGTCCGAAGAATTGCTTGAGGAGGCCTGCAAGCGAATCCAGCGTTTCTGCGGGAACTGCACATAAGCCCTGCCAAAACCGTTACTTTCCGGTTTACAGGCTGCAACTGTTGCCAATTTGCACTGGTAAGCAGTACAGGCGTCGGTCTATAAGCTTTTCTTTGACCAAGCGTAACTCGTGGCAAGAGGTGGGGCCGCAATGACGCAGCACTGGCGGGAATCGATTTTTGGCGGTCTTTTGCTTGCGGCATTGCTGCCAGTTGCCGCTCTGGCACAATCGACGGCCCTGGACGACGCATTCGATCGCCGCGTCAGCGATTCCGGCAGCCGCAGCGCGCTCGACACCTACGTCATCGAAGCGGTGCGCGAGGGCCAGTACGACCAGGCGCTATCGACGCTGGAGGAAGTGCTTTTCGCGTCGCCGAACGATGTCGATGCACGCCTCGCACTGGCGCGACTTTACTATCACATCGGTTCCTACGATGTGGCCTCCGCCCATCTTGAGCAGATCGACCTGTTCGCCGACGAAGATATCGCGCGTCAGGTCGAGGAACTGAAACGTCTGATCGAGCGTGCGCGCAATGGCTGGGAAACGCGGCTTGCTGTGACGGCCGGCGGCGCCTATCGCGAGGCGACCCAGAGGGTGCAGGGATTTTTCCCGTTCACGACGACCCGCTCGGTTTACACGCCTTATGTTATTATCGACGGCGAGATTGTCCGGCTTCTCGACAGCCCAACGCGCGACGAGGTCCGGTTCGGCGGAACGGCAACCTATGACCAGGCCTTGTCGGATCTCGATTTCGATGGCGATCTAGAGACCTTTGACGCAACGGCTCTGCGCGGCCATGTGACCTATTCGAAGGGCGTGCCGGAGCTGTCCGACACAGCGCGAATCGAGATCACCGGCTACGGTTTCCTGCGTGAACTGGGCGCGGGCCGGCAGCATCGCGAACTGGGCACGGAAGCCGAGTTCTCGGTGCAACCGACCGTCGAGAGCCGCGTTCGCTATTTCGTCGGCTATGGATGGCTCGGCGATTCGCAGAACCTGTTCGGCGAACATCGCGTGCGGTACGGCGTGGCCGGCGAAATGCGGGTGGCGCCAGGCGTCGTCGTTGGCGGAAGCATCAAGGGATACAATGAATGGGGTGAGGTTCCGCAGTTTTTCGGCGCGCAAAGCTATACGGCGCACGGCTATGAACTCGGCGGTTCGATCGGCCATCTTCTCTATGTGTTCGAAGACGGCAAAAGCTGGGTACACCGAATTGGCGGACGCTATGCGAACGAACGGGTCCTCGACTATGGCTCGGTGAGCCCGTTCCAGGTGGACCTGATCGACCGCGAGACCTGGGAGGTCTACTGGGATCACACTGTGCAAGTTGCCACACGGGCCGAGGTCAATCTGCGCGTAAGCTATGGCGAGGAGCGCATTTCGGACACACTTCTGTTCTTCAGCGCCGACCGAGACAACGATTTCTGGGGCATCAAGACCGGTATCACCTACCGGTTCAATTAAGGGACGAGGCCATGCGGACCAGCAGTAGCGGGATCATCGCCGGCACTTTCATCGCGGCCATGAGCGCGGCTCTGGCGGTGCCAGGCGCGTCGGTCGCACAGGATGTTGGCACGCTGACAGCGGAAAAGGCGACGATCACACGCGCCGGCGACCGCGTGCGAGCCGGGACTGGCGTGGCGCTTGGCGACCGGTTTGCCAGCAATGCGTCGGGATCGGGCATGATTGTATTCGACGACCAGTCGAGCGCGCGCATGGGTCCGAACGCACAGTTGACGATCGACGAATTCGTTTACAATCCGTCGCGGCGTAACGGCACGATCCGCCTGCGCCAGAACGCCGGCGTTGCCCGCATCTACGGCGGGCAGATTTCGAAACGCGGCAAATCGGAACTGCGCACACCGCATATCGTGCTGGCGGTGCGCGGCGGTATTGTCGACAGCTACGTGGATGGCGACGAATCGATCGTGACACTGCGTGGCGGCATCATGGAATGCCGGGTCGGCAACAAGAGGCGGATTATCACCAATCCGGGTTATGCCTGTGTTTCCAACGGTACGACGCTGGAAATCGTGCGGTTGCTAGACGGCAATCCGGACCTGTTGACGGAAACGACCGGCGGACAAGGCGGACAGGGCGGGCGCGGCACCTATGACCCGGCCCATTGCACCAGCGCGTCCAGTCTTAGCTCCACCGATTGCCAGTCGCGTGATGGGGGCCTGCCGCGTCCCGGCATCGACCCCGGCGGACCCCAGAACGGGGGCGGCGCTTCGGGCGGCGTGCAGGACGAATATGGTGGCGATTGTGGCGGCGAACCCTGCGACTCGCCCGGTATTCTCGTAAGCCAGTAAGCCTCATTGATGGCTGAGACCGAGTGTCAGCCTGCCGGCCTTGAGCCGGGTTTGACGCTGTCGTTGGCGGACAAGTCCTAATGCGCAAGTTCTCAGGCTTTATCGTCATATTCCTGATTGGCACGGCGTTGCTGAGCCTCGTGCATATCGTTGCCGACAGCACTTTCGCCGCCCTGCGCGAGAAGACCTACGACTTTTACCAATGGGTGTCGCCGATATCCGTCGATTCCGGCCAGGTGGCGGTGGTGGCGATCGACGAGGCCAGCCTGGCGGCCCATGGACGCTGGCCGTGGCCGCGTGAGCTTGTCGGGAAACTGACACTCGGTGTGGCCAATAGCGGTGCGGCGGCGGTCGGACTCGACCTCTTTTTCTCGGAAGCCGACCGCGGGGCAGGCGGCGCGGAAAGCGACGCGGCGTTCGCCGATGCATTGTCACGGGCGCCGGCGGTTTTGGCGATGTCGCTCGACCCGGCCGGCGGACCGCTGACCGTCGGCCAAAAGGCGGGCTGGACGGCTGTCGGCTTCGATCCCGCGGCAGCCGCAACAGTGACCGGCGGGATCGCCCCGCTTGACCTGCTTGCCAATGCCGCCAGCGGACTCGGTATTGTGCGTACGATCCCCGATAGCGACGGCGTGATCCGCAAGGTGCCGATGGTTTGGGCAGAGATGACCGATGACGGGCAGGCGCGGTTGTGGCCGGCTTTCTCGATGGAGATCCTGCGGGTGGCGCAGGACGCGCCGAGCTACACGCTGCGGCTCGAGGGCCTGCCCAGCGATGCAGTGCGTGTCGGCGCGGCCACCTTGCCGCTCGGCGAGGACGGTCGCATCCGTTTCATCGATACAGATGTGCCGGTGGCGCATGTTTCGGCGGCGCGGCTGCTCGACCAAGGCACGGTTCCGGAACTGGCGGGACGTGTCGTCGTGCTCGCCGTCGATGTGGCGGGTGTCGACCAGTATCACCTGACAGCGCGGGGCAGGCACAGGCTTGGCGCCGATGTGCATGCGATCCTGCTCAGCCAGATGTTGCAGGGCCAGTATTTGTTGGAAGCAGAAAACGCCCGTTGGATCGAACGCACCCAGTTTGCCGGCGGCGCGGTGTTGCTCTTGGCGGTGCTGACGGTGTTTGCGCGCAGGCCGATCCTTGCCGGAGCTCTATCGGTGCCGATTATCGCGCTGCCGCTCGCCACTGGCGCGGCGTCCTTTCTTTTGCGCACTGAGCTGATCGACGGGGTGCAGCCAACCGGCGGCCTGCTGGTGCTCGGCGCGACGGGCGGATACATGCTCTATCGGGAGGCGGAACGGCGGCGCGGGTTGCTGCAGAAGCAGTTCTCGCAGTTTCTGTCGCCGGAAGTGGTGCGCCGGCTGGCGGAAAGCGATGCTGCGGCCGCGCTGAAGGTCGAGGACCGCGAGATCACCGCGCTGCTGGTCGATCTGCGCGGATTTACAGCCATGTCGCGCACGCTCGGCGCGGAGAAAACGGTCAAGGTCGTCAATCATTTTCTTGAAATTGCCAACCGGGAGATCTTCGCGCGCAATGGCACCGTCGACAAATACATGGGCGACGCGGTGCTTGCTTTCTGGAATGCGCCGATGGAGGTGCCGGATCACGCCGACCGGGCCATCGATTGCGCCCGTGCCGTCCTTGCCGCGGTGCAGGCCGCCAATCCGCAGCTCGAAGCGCAGGGCCTACCGGCAATCGAATCGGTGGCGGCGGTCGAAACCGGGATCTGTTCGGTCGGCAATATGGGCACCGAGCAGCGCATCGACTACACGGCAATCGGCGGCGCGATCAACATGACGTCCCGGCTGGAGGGCGAAACCAAGAAGATGGGCGAGACGATGCTGGTTGGCCCAGGGGCGGCGGCGCGTGCAACGCGGCCGCTGCGCGCGATCTCGGAAGTCGAGATACGCGGTGTTGAAGGGCCGGTGATGGTTTACGGACTGCCCGCCTAACCAAATTCCGAAACAACCAGTGCCTTGCTGGCGAGCGCCTTCATCACATCGATATAGGCTTCCTGGCTCCAGCCGCAGTCACGGGTGAGTTGCTCCCAATTGCGAACCGAAAGCAGGGTCCACAGAAGATCTGTCGCCGTTTCCGGTGTCAGCGTGGGCACAAGCGCGTCATCGTGCTCAAGCGCTGCAACTGCCGCCGCACAGCCGTGGCGGACCGCCTGCATCCGGTTGCCCCAAGCCTGCCGCGCCTCGGCATCGCTGTCCTGCATTGACATCAGCGCGTTTGCGACCCCGTAAATTTGCGGGATGTAATTGCCCCAGGCATCGATGAAGGCATCGAGGCGCGCCAATCCTGTCTTTGCGGCGCGGCTTTCAACCAGCATCGCTTCTACATCTTTAACCTCGTCGATATGCCGCGTGACCGCGGTCAGCAGTTCCGCCCGGTTGGGAAAGTGCAGATAGACCGCCTGGCGGCTGATGCCGGACGCCTTGGCGATGTCCGACATGCGCACCGCGCTGCCGGTGCCGTCCTCGAGCAGTTTCCACGCAGCTTCGAGAATTCGGGTTCGGGTTTCGATATTTTCGCTTGACATGATGTCAAGAACCACATACTTGACATGATGTCAACTTGACACCGTGTCAAGCAATCGAACCAACCCAGAAAGGATGCAGTCATGAAAGTCATTGTCCTCGGTGCCACTGGAAACATCGGCAAGCTGGCCGTGGAGCGTATGCTGAGCGACGGCCACACCGTCACCGCGTTTGCCCGTCGGCCGGAAGCGCTGGAAATCAATAACCCGCGCCTGACGCTCGTTGCGGGTGACGTCCTCGATCCGCAGTCGGTCAAGGACGCCGTCGCTGGTCATGACGCGGTGGTGGTGACGCTCGGTGCCGGAATGTCGCGCAAGAGCGTCGTCCGCTCGGTGGGCACGCTGAACGCAATTAGGGCGATGCAGGCTCACGGGGTACGCCGCTTGATCGTGCAGTCGACGCTTGGCGCGCATGAGAGCTGGGGAAACCTGAACTTCTTCTGGAAGCGGATCATGTTCGGCGCGTTGCTGCGGCCGGTGTTCAAGGATCACGAGTTGCAGGAGAAACTGGTGCACGCCAGCGGTCTCGACTGGACAATCGTACGCCCGAGCGCTTTTGCCGATGGTCCGGCCAGCGGCCGTTTCATGGAGGATTTCGCGCCAGATCTGCGCGGCCTGAAGCTGACAATCGCGCGCGCCGACATCGCGGCGTTCCTCTCGGGGCAGCTGGGCGATGTCACCTATATGCGCCGCGCCGTCGGCATATCCAACTGAACGCAAATCAAGAGGCGGGAAGATGTATCATGTCCCAGACTGTTTCTCTCTACATGCTTTCGGGCGCGGCACTGGCCAGCGGGCTGGTCGCCGGCGTATTTCTGACCTTCTCGGACTTCGTCATGCGCTCGCTTTCATCGGCGCATCCGACGGCGGGAATCGAGGCCATGCAACTCATCAACCGGAAGGTCTATCGCTCGGTATTCATGGTGCTGCTGATGGGCATGGTTCCGGTCTCGGCTGGTATGGCAGTCTTCACGCCCGGCTCCGTACCGGAGCTGACGGCGGCTTGGGCGATCGCCGGCGCGCTGGTCTATCTCTCCGGCGTATTTGCGGTGACCGCCGTGTGCAACGTGCCCATGAACAAGCGGCTTGACGCGATGGACCATGCTGGCGCCGAGGCCCGCGCCTACTGGCGGGTCTATGCCCGGCGCTGGACCCAGTGGAACCATGTCCGCACTGTTGCTTCGCTTGTGGCCGCCGGCTGCTTCCTGGCCGCCGCCGTCATTTCGGGGAGCGCTGCTTGACGAAGAGTTGTCCGGATAAAGTGCTTGAAAAACGGAAACCGCCAACCCTCGTGTTAAGGATTGGCGGTTTCTTTTTATAAAGCGATATCAGATCTGTACGCACTACTTTAAATGAAATGTGTCAGATTCATTAACGCAGATACATGGTCGAGCCCAGAACCGACGAGATGGTCGGGCGGTAGTTCTCGGCATCGTACATGGCATCAACATTGACGCGTAGAATGCCCTGCGTGCTGATATTGGCGGGACGCGTCGCATAGTGGCCGTCATTGATCGCCATCATGAGGCCAGTCTTGCCATCGGCGATCAGTTGCACGGCCATGGTGCCGAAATTCTTGGCGACGGTCAGGTCGACCGCATCGGGCGGGCCGGAACGCAGCAGATAGCCCAGGTTCTGGATCATCATGTCGGTGCCGGTGACCTCTTTCAATCCGACGCCGACGCGTTCGCCGATGCCGCCAAGCTTCTTGTGTCCGTATGCGTCGGCCTCGCCTTTCTCGATGATGTCCTCGCCGGCAACCATGGCGCCCTCCGAGACGACGCAGACGGCGTAGTTGGAGGGATTCGCGTTGCGGTCGCGGGTCATCAACTCGCCAAGGCGCTCGAGATCGAAGGGAACCTCGGCGATCAGCGTGCGGTCGGCATCCGACAGGAAACCGGCGGCAAGCGCGGTCATGCCGCAATTGCGGCCGAACATCTCGACGATCAGGAAGCGCTCGTGGCTGCCGGCGGCGGTGCGCAGGCGGTGGATCATTTCGACGGACCGGGTGTTGCAGGTCGAAAAGCCGATGCAGTAGTCGGTGCCGAAGACGTCGTTGTCCATCGTCTTGGGGATGCACATGGTCGGCGCGCCTTCCTCGTGCAGGCGGGCGGCATAGGACAGTGTGTCGTCACCGCCGATGGCGATCAGCACATCGACCTTCATTTTTTCGATAACCGCCAGCACATGACCCGTGGCATCGACATATCCGGCATCGGAATGCTCGACGATACGGGTGACGTGGGGGGGCAGCGCGGCTTTTTTGGTGCGCGACGGGTTGGTGCGCGAACTGTGCAGGATGGTGCCGCCGCTGCGGTTGATCGACCGCACGAAGGTCGGCGTCAGCGAGAAGTGCGAATCCGGCGTCGCCTGTGGATCGGTGGCGTCGGTCTCCAGCGGACCGGACCATCCGCGGCGAAAAGCGGTGACCGTCCAGCCGCGCGCAAACGCTTCGTTGACCACCGCCTTGATGGCTGAGTTGAGGCCGGGCACATCGCCCCCGCCGGTCAGTATTCCGAGATGCATGGCCGTCCTCCATTACCGCCACCGGCGCGAATTTTAATCGTTTAACATAGGAGGGCCGCGAACAAAACTTGCAACCGCGCATTCGCCTGATGCACGATGCGGGTTTGTGCACCGCATCGAAAGCCTCGACATATGTTCGCATTCAATTCGCAGTTGCGAAGAAAACTGCTGGCACTCGTCAAATCGATATATCCTGATGGCGACGCGCCGCATATCGCAAGGCGGATTCTCGAGACCTTCTGGCCGGATAGCGCCGCACCGCGCCAGCGGGCCCGTCCGCCCGGCAATTCGCTGTGGTCGCAAACCGACAGCGTCGTCATCACCTACGGCAATTCCTTCATAGACGGTGAGCACAAGCCGCTCGACCTCTTGCATGATTTTCTCGACCGCTATCTCGGCGACGCTATCACCGGGGTGCATGTGCTGCCGTTCTTTCCGTTCACCTCAGACGACGGATTCGCGGTCACCGACTATGAAGCGGTCAATTCGACGCTGGGAGACTGGGCTGACATAAACCGCATCGGCGACCGGTTTCGGCTGATGTCGGATCTGGTGCTGAACCATCTTTCCAGCCAGTCGCGCTGGTTCAACGAGTACCGGCAGGGGCACGAGCCCTACGACAGCTACTTCTTCGAGGCATCGCCGGACGACGATCTGAGCGCGGTGGTGCGACCGCGCGCGCATAGGTTGTTGCGCGAGGTGGAGACCAGCCGGGGACCGCGCCATGTGTGGTGCACCTTCAGCCACGACCAGGTCGATCTCAACTTCGCCAATCCCGACGTGCTGATCGACCTGCTGCGGATCATGCGGCTGCATATCGATCACGGCGTGCGCATCATCCGGCTGGATGCGGTTGCCTTCATCTGGAAGGAGATCGGTACGCCCTGCATTCACCTGCCGCAGACCCACGACATCGTGCGATTGATGCGGCTTTTATGCGACTACACCGAGGAACGGGTGGTGCTGCTGACGGAAACCAATGTTCCGAACGCGGAGAACCTTAGCTATTTCGGCAATCGGAACGAAGCGCATGCGATCTACAATTTCTCGCTGCCGCCGCTGATCCTGCATGCGCTGCTGCACGGAACGTCGCGTTACCTCAACCACTGGCAGATGGGCATGCCGCCGGCGCAGCTGGGCTGCACCTATCTGAACTTCACCGCCTCGCATGACGGGATCGGCATGCGGCCGGCAGAGGGGCTGCTGGACGACGCCGAAATCACGGAGACCATAGAGACGGTCAAGCAATTCGGCGGCCGGGTCAGCATGCGCGCCATGCCGGACGGGTCGCAGAAGCCCTATGAACTGAACATCGCCTTCTTCGACGCGATGAAGGGAACCGTCGCTGGCCCCGACGAATGGCAGTTCGAGCGCTTCATCTGCAGCCAGACTATCATGATGGGACTGGAGGGCATCCCGGCGTTCTATGTGCATTCGCTGCTCGGGACCGGCAACGACCATGACGGGGTCGAGAAGACCGGCCACAATCGGGCGATCAACCGGCATCGCTGGGATTATCCGTCGTTGCGCGGCAAGCTCGACGATCCGCGAAGCGTGCATGCGCGTGTGTTGGCCGAGATGAAGCGGCGGATCGGGGTTCGCAGCCGGCAGTCCGGCTTCCACCCCAATGCGACACAGTTCACCATGCAGTTCGGCGAACAGCTGTTCGGCTTCTGGCGGCAGAGCCTCGACCGGGGACAATCGATCTTCGCTATCCACAATGTGACGGCGGAGACGATCACGGTGCCGGCGTTGTCGATCAATCTGATCACCGGGATGACGTGGACGGATCTTTTGACCGGCGAAGCGATCGATCCGGCGCATGGCGAGATCGAGTTCGAGCCCTATCAGTGCCGCTGGATTTCGAACCGAAGCTGATGCGGTGTCGCGGAAATTCACGTGAACGCCGCCACGGCACTTGCTAACGCCGCGCTTGTCGCGCTAAGCGGGACTCGATGGTTCCGCTGAATCGAACGAGACGGCGGATTAATAGGGAACACGGTGAGGCGTACCCATCAGGGACCGATGCCGTGGCTGCCCCCGCAACTGTGAGCGGAGAGCATCGCCCGAAGACCACTGGCCACCGGGCCGGGAAGGTGGGTTGATGCGCTGATCCGCGAGCCAGGAGACCTGCCATCTTGCGATTACTCAACCCTGGCGGGGTGTCCAGGAGGAGCCAAGAGATGGTTTAACGACATTTGCCGTTGCCTCTTTCGGACCTTTCTCCGTCCCTGCCAATTCGCGGAGGGCGAGATGGGATCGAAGTGTCTACACCGGATCCTGGTGTGCACCACATGCAGCCACAATGGCGGCGATTGCCGGCCTGGCTATGACCTTATCGACAAGCTGTCGAAGGCGATCCGGGACGCCGGGTACGCGGTTCCCGAGGATTTCACGATTTCCGGCACGGCCTGCATGGCCGGATGCGGAAGGCCCTGCACAGTAGCCTATCAGGCATCCGCCAAGACAGCCTACCTGTTCGGCGATATCGATCCAGAAACCGACATTGCCGATCTCGTGGAATTTGCCGGCACCTATGCCAACACGCCTGATGGATGGACCAAGGCGGGCGACCGGCCGGGCAAGCTCGCCTTGACGACGCTGGCGCGCCTGCCCTCTGCGGTGATCGTGACCGGTGCCGACGAAAGGCCGCTATCGTGACAGCAGCCCGTATCGAAACCCGCGATGTTTCCTGGGCGCCGCGAAACGGACCCACGGTGCTGCATCCGGTGAGCATCACGGTTGAGCCGGGGCGCACGCTCGCCGTGGTCGGCGCAAATGGCGCCGGCAAGTCAACCTTCCTGCGGATGCTGTACCGCTACCGCCGGCCGAGTACGGGGGCGGTGCTGATCGATGGCGAGGATATCTGGTCGATGGACGCGCGCCACGCGGCGCGCCGAATCGCCGCCGTCTTGCAGGAGCAACCGCAGGAATTCGGATTGACCGTCGCCGAGATCGTCAAGCTCGGGAGGGCGCCCTACCATTCCGGCTTCGTGGTCGGCGGCGCGAAGGACCGCCTCGTCGTTGAGGCGGCGCTGGAGAGGCTTGAACTGTCGGCATTGGCGGGCCGCACCTTCGCCACGCTTTCCGGCGGCGAAAAGCAACGCGTCATGGTGGCGCGCGCGCTGGCGCAGGAGCCAAGCGTGCTTATCCTCGATGAGCCGACCAATCATCTCGATATCCGCCATCAACTGGAACTGCTGGGCCTCATCCGAAACCTCGGCATCACGATCGTCGCCAGCCTGCACGATCTGAATTTCGCGTCGCGCTACGCCGACGACGTGATCGTACTGGCTAACGGCTATACGCTCGCGGCCGGCCCGGCAGGCGAGGTACTGACCGAAGAACTCGTTTCCGGCGCATTTTCGGTCATGGCACGCTCTGAAAGGCTGGTTCCCAGCGAGCAAACCCATTTCACATTCCATCTAGAGCACGGAGTATCATGATGAAGAAGCAAACGCTTGGCCTCGGACTTGCACTTTGCGTGGCTGCGGCTGCGGCACAGGCGCATCCGGTTACCGTCAAGAGCTGCGACCGCGAGGTCACCTTCGACGCGCCGCCGAGTGCGCCGGTTTCACACGACGTCAATCTGACGGAGATGATGCTTGTTCTCGGTCTGGCCGACCGGATGGTCGGCTACACCGGCATCTCGGGCTGGAAGACACTCGATAAGCAAATGCGCGAAGGTGTTGCCGAACTGCCGGAACTGGCTGCGAAATATCCGACCAAGGAAGTCCTGATCGGCGCGGATGCGGACTTCTTCTTTGCCGGCTGGAATTATGGCATGCGGGTTGGCGGAGAGGTGACGCCGGAGACGCTCGAGCCGTTCGACATCAAGGTCTACGAGTTGACCGAATCCTGCATCCATATCGGCGAAAAGCCGAAGGTCTCCATGGACGACATGTATAACGACCTGCTCAATTTGGGCGCGATCTTCGGCGTCAGCGATCATGCAGAGAACCTGGTTGCCGGCTACCGCAAGGAGCTGTCGGACATCGTCGCCAATGTTGCGGCCGATGGCGAACCGCTGCGCGTCTTCGTCTATGACAGTGGCGAGGACACGCCGTTTACCGCCGGGCGCTATGCCATGCCGACGGCGCTGATCGAGGCGGCCGGCGGCCGCAATATCATGGACGATGTCGAAAAAAGCTGGGCGAAGGTCGGCTGGGAAGGCGTGGTGGAGCGCAATCCGGAGGTAGTTGTCATCGTCAATTACGGCGACGTGACGGCTGAAGAAAAGCGCGCATTCATGATGAACAATCCTGCCTTCGCCGAACTCGACGCGGTCAAGAATGACCGCTTCGTTGTTCTGGAGTATGTCGAGGCAACGCCAGGACCGCGCAACATTTCTGCGGTCCGGAAGCTGGCGAATGGTTTCTGGAAGCAGTAACCGGACAGCAACCACGCATCTGAGTGGTCAGTCCGCCAGCTTGCGCTTCGCGCTGATGCTGGCGGGCGGCGTTGTCGTGCTCTTGGCGTCGATCTCCTTTGCGGTCAGTGTGGGTGCTGTTCATATCCCGTCCTCGACCGTGTGGGGCGTCATCGTCAACCAGATCGCGCCGGACACGGTGCCGGTGACATGGAGTGCGGGCCGCGAGGCCATCGTCTGGGATATCAGGCTGCCGCGGGCGCTGCTGGCCTGTCTGGTCGGCGCCGGCCTGTCGCTTGTCGGGGCGGCACTGCAATCGGTCACGCGCAATCCGCTCGCCGATCCGCATCTGCTAGGCATCTCGTCGGGCGGCGCCTTTGGGGCAATTCTCGCACTGCTGCATGTCGGATTGGTGGTCGGCCTGCTGACTGTCCCGCTTTTCGCCTTTGTCGGCGCCCTGGGCGCGACGCTGCTCGTGCTTGGCGTTTCGCGGATGGCGGGGGCATCCAGCGCCAGCCGGCTCGTGCTGGCCGGCGTCGCCATATCCTTCGTCGTGATGGCTTGTGCCAATATCCTGGTCTTTCTCGGCGACCCGCGCGCCCACCACACCGTAGTCTTCTGGATGCTCGGCGGTCTCGGCCTGGCGCAATGGTCACATCTGGTTTACCCGTTGGTGGTGCTTCTTGGCTGCGGCGCCTATTTCTGGCTGCGTTCGGGCGACCTGAACGCGATGATGATCGGCGACGAAACAGCATCGACGCTCGGCATTCCGGTGGTGCGGTTTCGTCTCACCGTTTTCGTGGTTGGCGCGTTGCTGACCGGCGTGATGGTCGCCTTTTCGGGCATGATCGGATTCGTCGGACTGATGGTGCCGCATATCGTGCGTTTCCTGGTCGGCGGCGACTACATGCGCGTCATCCCGGCTTCCGCGCTTCTGGGAGCGATCTTTCTGGTATGGGCGGATGTCACGGCACGGGTGATCATGGCTCCGGAAGACATGCCGATCGGTATCGTGACCGGCCTCGTGGGCGGACTATTCTTTATCTGGCTGCTGGCGCGCCGCCAGGAAGGGTGACCGACCGGTTGCTGTTCTTGCTGGGGCATGTTCGTTTCGAGAAAACCGGGCCAACAGTTTTCCCGAGCGCTGCGGTCGGCATGTTGCGCAATACCATCTACTGTGCAGCAGAACGGGTAAGCATCTTGCCGTTTGGAAGTGCGTCCCGTTTCGGCTCTTCCGGTGCAAAGACGCGTCCAGAGGTTACATAGAACTGCCGTGAACTATCAATACTCAGTCATCGTTCCTTTCGTTCGTCATCTTGTGTCAACAGCCGATCTGACCGAAATCGGTGCGCGCATCGCCGAACGCGATCCGACGCTGCATTGGTGCATGGTCGAACTTAAGCGGCATGCGAGCCTCAATCAGCGACGCCTGCCCAGGCTCCCTTCGGTGATGATCCAGTTTCATGGATATGGCGCGCTGGACAGGGTCTTTCCAGACTTTACGGGGCCGCAACTCAGGGCCTCGGCGACGCATAAAGCCAAGCAGTTGAGAATGTTGGAATCGGCCGGAGTGCCGGTTCCGCCATGGACACGGTTGGAGCGCAAAACGGAGCTCGCCCCGGACGTTTTCGGCGAGCACGTGATGATCAAGTCCACGGAGAGAGGCGCGAGTTTCGGTCGCGGCATCGTTCTCATCCGAACCGCCGATTTTCCCGCATTTCGTGATGAACACGCCCGCAAGTATGACGAGTTCGAGCGCTCCGCGCCGCTTGTCCAGCAGTTCATCAATACCGGCGAGAATGCCGGCCATTACCGGATCGTCACATTCATGGGCCGGGTGGTCCACAGCAGGTTTCAGATCAACACGGCGAAAACACCCTTCAACGCTCCGTCGACGCGAATGATCCTCGATGAGAAGATCGCCTCGAATACGGGCGAGCGCGAGTGCTGGCTCGAGAAAGACGAAATCGTCAACAACCTCGCACGCGAAGTCGCCAAGGTGTTTTCGACGCCGGTGCTCGCAATCGACATTATCAAGTCGAACGAAACCGGCGAGCTTTACGTGCTAGAAGCCAATGCGGGAGATTGCTGGATGTTTTCATCGGCGCCCGGCGATTGGGTTCGCGAGAAATTCGGTGATGAAGCCGTGTACGGACAATACGACGTCTACTCTGTTGTCGCCGATGCGATCATCAAGGAAGCGCGTGCGCAACTGTCGTTGGAGCCGCTGGCAGCATCCGCGTGACCGGACGCGCCGCCAATGCCCAAAAACGTCACGCTCTAACCAAACTCGGCGTCGTCGGCTTCGACTGCCTCGCGCAGATTGCGCAGCAGGTCGGGATCGGCTGCCTGCACGCGCGACCAGTTGGGGATGAACGGCGTTTCCATCGGATTGTCTAGGAAAGTGTGTCCCGCCTCGACAATGTTTGAGGCGAACAGTTCGACGGCGCGTTCCTCTACGTGACGGTCGACATGCAGGCCGTTCATGCGCGCATCGTTGTGATAGGCCTCGATCAGGTCGAGCGCCTCGCGGAAATAGGTCGCCTTGATGGTACGGAAGGTCTCCTGCGAGAAGATCGTGCCGTCGGTCGCCAGCTTGCGATAGATCGCCTTGCAGATGTCGATCGACATGCGCGACAGACCTTTTTGCGGATCGTCCTGCGACAGTGGCTGGTGTTTGTGATCGTAGGCATCGGCGATCTCGACCTGGCACAGCCGGTTGGTCGACAGGTTGCGCCACACCTCCGAAAGAAAGCCGATCTCCAGGCCCCAGTCGGAGGGAATGCGGATGTCTGGCAGGACTGAAACGCGCATCGCGAACTCGCCGGCGAGCGGATAGCGGAAGGCGCCGAGATAGGCCAGGTAATCATTGTGGCCGAGGGTCTTGGACAATGCCAATAGAAGCGGCGTGACCAGCAGCCGGTTGACCCGTCCATTCATCCGCCCGTCGGCATGACGCGCGTAGTATCCCTTGCAGAACAGATAGGAGAAATCCGGATTGGCGACCGGATATACAAGCCGGGCTAACATCTCGCGCGAGTAGGTGACGATATCGCAGTCGTGCAGGGCGACGACATCGGAATTGTGGCATGCCAGCGTGTAGCCGATGCAGTACCACACATTGCGACCTTTGCCGGGTTCGACCGGCGACAGGCCGGCGGATTCCAGCCGTGCGTCGATCGCCTTCAGGCGCGGACCGTCATTCCACAGGATGGAATGGTTCTGCGGCAGGACGGAGAAGAACTCGCGGGCGTGCCGGTATTTGCTTTCGCTCGCCCGGTCGAGCCCGATCACGATGTTATTGATGAAGCGCGCGCCGGCTAGCTGCTCGACTATGTTGGCGAGCGCCGGGCCTTCGAGTTCGGAATAGAGCGATGGCAGGATCAGCGTGATGCGGCGGTTGGCAGCCAGAACCTCGAGTTCGCGCTCGATCGTTTCCGGCTTGCCGCTGCGAAGATTGTGCAACGTCGCGACGCGGCCGTTCTGGTGGAAATCAGCCATCGGCTTTCAGTTCTCCGTTCATGCGCTTTTCTTCGATTAGACGCTGTATGGCGTCATTCCAACCGGTGGGGCCGGGTTTTTCTGTCCGCACGACGCGACCATTGCGCTCACCACCAAAAGTAGGGATCGCCACGCCATGCGGATTGGCAACGAGGACGCCGTGATCGGCGGCTTCGAGCATTTCGACATCATTGGGCGCATCGCCGAGCGCGATAACGAACGGTCTGCAATCCGGCGTCGCGTAGCGCATGGTGATTTCGCGCATTCGGTCGGCTTTGGTGGCGCCGAATGACAGTGTCAGATAGCGGCCCCCGAAGCGTGCAGCGACACCCCGTTCGGCAAGCGCCACCTCGAAGCTGGCGCGCTCTGCGGCGGTTCCCGACCAGACGCCGGGCTCAGTGAACCGCCTTTGCGCCGCCTTCTCGGCCGCTTCGGGGGATAAGCCGGTCCTCGCGACCAGTTCGGGAACTGTCCAGTCCGAAAAGCCGGAAAAGTGACGCCGCAAAGTCTCGGATACCGTGGACAGCCGGGAAAGAAGGTCGGCATGGACCGGAGCCATGTCATCGGGTGCTTCGCCGGGTTCAAGAATGCCGGCGCCGTTCTCGACTATGGCCGGGCATTCGGCAAAGCCGATGCGGTCGCGCAGATCGGCGATTTCGGCGGCGGTCTTGGAGCTGGCGAGGATGACAGGGATGCCACGCTCGCGCAGAAAGGTGAGCGCCGGCCGCGCGGGATCGAAGCAGTAAGTCTCGTGATCAAGAAGGGTCCCGTCCAGATCAGTAAAAACGATGGCGGGCGCAGACGGTTGGGTCATCACGTGACAGTGTTAGCGCGACCAGCAATGCGATGGCAAAGGGAAACAACTGCCCGACGCCAGTGCCGTCTTGACGCATGGTCATATGTCGGGAGCGGCGGTATGACTGCCCCGATC
Organism: Oricola sp.; assembly: GCF_965230365.1. Lineage (GTDB taxonomy): Bacteria > Pseudomonadota > Alphaproteobacteria > Rhizobiales > Rhizobiaceae > Oricola. The sequence goes on from NZ_OZ246003.1 coordinate 1,446,271, forward strand.
AGGGGCGGCCCCGGCCCGGTTGCCGGTTGAACTTCAATCCGTCGGCCGCGAATTCCGTCTCAGCACAGTGGTAGAAGCGGTGACAGACATTCAGTTTCATGCCCGACCCATTGACGATTGCCTCGACGCATTCGATGCGACGGCTGGCGGCCTGACCTCGGCAGCCGCCGCCGAGCGGCTGCGCGTCGCGGGTCCGAACCGGCTTCCCGAGCCGCCGCGCCGACCGGCTTTTTTGCGGTTCCTTGTGCATTTTCACAACGTGCTGATCTATGTGCTGATCGGATCGGCTGTGATCACCACGCTTTTGGGTCACATCGCCGATACGGCCGTCATTCTGGCGGTGGTCATCGTCAATGCAGTGATCGGTTACATCCAGGAAGGGCGAGCCGAACGGGCGATGGAGTCGATCCGCGACATGCTCGCGCCCAAGGCGGCGGTGCTGCGCGACAGCGAACGCCGGACGATTGCTGGCGACGATCTGGTGACCGGCGATATCGTATTGCTGGAAGCCGGCGATCGGGTGCCTGCCGATCTGCGCTTGTTCCGCTGCCACGGACTGCAAATCGAGGAGGCGATCGTCACCGGCGAGTCTGTGCCGGTCGACAAGTCGCCGGACCCGGTGGAAGCCGACGCCGCGCTCGGCGACCGCGCCTGCATGGCGTTCAGCGGGACGCTGGTGACCAGCGGGCAGGGGCGCGGGCTCGTGGTCGCGACAGGCGGTCAATCGGAAATCGGCCGCATCAGTGGGCTTCTGCGCAATGTCGACGTGTTGCAGACGCCGTTGGTCAGGCAGATGAACATCTTCGCCAAATGGCTGACAGTGCTTATCCTTATGCTTGCCGCGATCCTGCTGGCCTTTGGCTACTACATCGCGCACTATCCCTTTGCCGAGATGTTCCTGGCGGTCGTCGGGCTGTCGGTCGCCGCGATACCCGAGGGACTGCCCGCTGTTCTGACGATAACGCTCGCCGTCGGCGTGCAGGCGATGGCGCGTCGCAATGCGATTGTCCGTCGGCTGCCGGCAATCGAGACGCTCGGTTCGGTGTCGGTGATCTGCACCGACAAGACCGGGACACTGACCCGCAACGAAATGATGGTCGCCTCGGTGGCGGTGTCGGAGCATGTCTTTTCGCTGCGCGGCGAGGGTTATGCTCCGGAAGGCGCGGTCATGCTGGCTGATACGCAGGTCAACGGGCTGGATCATCTGCATCTCGCCGAACTCGCCCGCGCCGCCGCGTCCTGCAACGACGCGTCACTGCATCATCGCGACGGCTACTGGGCTGTGGAAGGCGATCCGATGGAAGGCGCGTTGCTGGCGTTCGCCTTCAAGGTCGGGGTCGATGTGCGTCAGGAATTGTCGGCGCGTACCCGCACCGACGCCATCGCGTTTGACGCCCGTCACCGGTTCATGGCGACGCTGCATCACGACCACCCGGACCATGCCGACATCTTCGTGAAGGGCGCGCCGGAACAGGTGCTGGCGATGTGCGCGGAGCAGCGCGGCGCCGATGGCCAGACCGAAGCGCTGGACGAGGCGGGTTGGCACGGGTTCGCCGAGGCCATGGCCGGGCAGGGCCAGCGAGTGCTCGCGATCGCGACACGCCAAGTCAACCGGCAGCAGACAACGCTCGAATTCGCCGATGTCGAAGGCGGCCTCGTGCTGGTCGGGTTGGTCGGCCTGATCGATCCGCCGCGCACCGAGGCGATCGAGGCGGTCGCCGAGTGTCACGAGGCCGGCATTCGCGTGAAGATGATCACCGGCGACCATGCCGGCACGGCCGCCGCCATTGGCGGGTTGATCGGGTTGGAAAACCCGGATGCCGTTTTGACCGGTCGGGAAATCGACGCGCTGGACGATGCCGAACTCGCCGATGCGGTGCTGCATACCGATATCTTCGCGCGCACTTCGCCCGAGCACAAACTGCGGTTGGTGATGGCATTGCAGGCGCAGGGCCTGACCGTTGCCATGACCGGCGACGGGGTCAACGACGCCCCGGCGCTAAAGCGAGCGGACGCTGGTATCGCCATGGGGCGCAAGGGCAGCGAAGCGGCCAAGGAGGCTGCCGAACTGGTGCTCGCCGACGACAACTTCGTGTCGATCGCAGCCGCCGTGCGCGAAGGACGCACAGTCTACGACAACATCAAGAAGGTGATCAGCTGGACGCTGCCCACAAATGCCGGTGAGGCGATCACGATCATCGCGACGCTTCTGTTCGGCATGACGCTGCCAATCACGCCGGTCCAGATCCTGTGGGTCAATCTGATCACCGCCGTTACGCTCGGCATCGCGCTAGCCTTCGAGAAGACCGAGGAGAACACGATGCGGCGGCCGCCCAGGCCGCGCGGTGAGCCGATCATCTCGGGCCAGACGGTGTGGCAGATCGTGTTTGTCGCCGGGCTGTTCTTTGTCGGCATTTTTGGCATCTTTGCCTATGCGATCGACCGGGGCGATGACGTTTCCTATGCGCGGACGCTGGCGCTGAACACGCTGGTGGTCATGGAGATCGCCTACCTGTTCTTCATCCGCAACATCTACGGAACGTCGCTGACCTGGGACGCGGTGAGGGCCACACGGGTGGTTTGGTTGACCATCTGCGTGGTGGCGGTAGCGCAGTTTGCGATCACCTATGTAGGGCCGTTGCAACGGATCTTCGGCACCGAACCGGTTCGGCTTGGCGACGGACTTCTGATCGTTGCCGTCGGCGCGGCGCTGTTTGCAATCGTCGAAACCGAGAAGCAGTTGCGCCTCTCGATCGCGCGGCGGGCCGGCTGACAATAGGGCGATGTCGGTGGCATCGCGGCGGCCCAATTGAGGACCCGCCGCTTTCGCTTATTGCTGCAAGCTGTACACGTAGTAGATCAGCGATGTCATGCGGCCGAGCGTGTTGATCTCGTTTTCGACCGGGTCCGCCGATCCGCTGTCCATCATGAAGCGATCGCCCCACACCGGCATGGCGGTGCCATGCGGTCCTGGCTGGCGCTCCGAAAGCCGGCCATCGACCATCTCGAGCAGGCGCTGGAACGGAAAGTCGCCGTCATTGCGCGCCTTGATGTTGGTAAGATCGGGAACGGGTTTGCTCATATGGCTCGCAACCGGCCCGTCGCCCTTTCCGGACATGCCGTGGCATGACGCACAAGCCTGCCGGAATTCGATCTCCCCTGCGGTCATCTGCGCAACGGCGGGAAACGCGGTTACCGCTGCAAGAGCGGCAAGCGCTAAAACAGTTCGCACTGTCATAACTCTCCTCCTTCGATACCTCCAAATGCTGCCCAAGCCGGTAAGAGTTGGGCGACAAACAGAATCGTAAACCGGCTGACAGCGTCAGCGATGACGGTCGTCAATCGGTACGATGGAGAAAAGGAAAGCTGTGGTGGGATTATTGCGGGCAGCTGCCAAACGCTTTGGTGGCGATCTCGCCGAGTTGCGGATAGATGGCGGGAGCAGCGGCGACGATTTGGGCGCCATTTTCGACGACGGTTTCCGGATCGAGCGGCATGACGCGGCCGCCTGCCTCCTCGATCATCAGCAACCCGGCAAGGCAATCCCAGGAATTCATGTTCTCTTCGATGTAGCCGATCAGCCGTCCGGCCGCGACATAGGCGAGCATCAGCGCGCCGGATGCGTTGCGGAAGAACACACCGCCCTGGGCCAGAATGTCTTCAACGATGGTGATGACCGGGGCGCTTGCGACCCGCCGTGAGAAGCCGACGGCCACCGACCCGTCCGACAGGCTCTGCGAGCTTGAAATACGCATCGGCTTGCCGTTTACGAATGCACCCTTGCCGCGGGCCGCCCAGAATGTCTCGCCGGAGGACGGCTCGCAGGTGACGCCAATCTCGGTAACGCCCCGGTTGGCGCAGGCCAGCGTAACACACCATGCGGGGATGCCGCGCACGAAATTGGCGGTGCCGTCGATCGGATCGATCACCCAGACACGGCCGCTGGTGCCGGCGACCGGCGCATGTTCTTCGCCGAAGATGCCATCTTCGGGATAGTGCTCGGCGATGGCGTTGCGGATGAATGTCTCGGTATCGCGGTCGGCGTTGGAGACGAGATCCTGATGGCCCTTGGATTCGATTTCCAATGTATCGATGGAGGAGAAGAATTCAGCGGCAAATGTGCCGGCGCGCTGGGTGAGGTCGATGGCAAAGGCGAGACGGTCATCTTGGTCGGTCATTGGGAACACCGGGTAGGGAAAGATGGTTGCGTGGTAGACAGAGCATTGCGCAGACGCAAGCTGCTGGCCGCGGATTCAAACGCGTTTGTCTGTCAAAACACGGTCAAACACCAACGATCAAGGCACCGCCCGGAGACGGGATCAATGGGTTGGTCGGTCGAAGCTGTAGCGCGCTAGAACGTCTTGCCGAGCCGCGCCTTGCCGCCATAGCTCTCATAGCCGGAAACGCCGATGCCGTCATAATTGCCGGAGATCGACAGGCTGACGCCATCACTTGCCTTGATGTCGAAGCCGGCCTCGGTACGGGCGCGGACATGTTCGCCGGTCATGCCGGGTTGCGCAGACGGCGCGCCGGCGGTGTTCTTCTGTTCGAACACCCAGATGCCGGAAACCGTGGCGAATGGCGTCAGCGTGACGCCATTGTCGAGCAGGACGGAGCGCGAGACGGTCGGCCCGAACTCCAAGGTACCGGTCTCCACCGTTACCGACGGCACCGCAACGTCGTCTGTCGACTGGTAGGCGTCGGACTGCTCGCGGAGCCAGGACAGCCGCAGTTCCGGGTTCAGCGTGTAGGCGCCGGCCGCAAAATCGCCGATCAGGGCGGCGGTGGCGAGCCAGCGCTGGCTGTCGAAGCGGTCGGTAAAGGTGTCGAGCGGGCTGACCCGGTTGTAGGACTGCCCCCAGGCCGCACGCGCGTCGAGATAGAGCGCCGGCGCCAGCCGTGCGGTCATGTAGGGCCCAATCATGAAACCCCAGCCGCTGGCGCTGCCGGTTCCGGTGGCCGCATCCATGTCGATCCAGTCGATCTGCGCTCCGATGCCGGCCAGAAGGTTCGGCGTCACCAGATAGTCGGCGCCGGTGTGCAGGATACCGAAATTGCCGCTACCGGTCGTCGCATTGAACCGCGAATAGCGGCCCTCGAGCCAGACATCGGAACGCTTGGTATCCATGCCGTCGAGGCCGCGACCGGACAGGGCAAGCGGAAAGGCCGTGCCATCCTCGCCGGCATAGGCAGCGACCGGCGTACCAGACTGCCGCAGGCTGTAGGAAAACTCGGCGTTACCTGGTGCGACCATCAGGCCGGAAAGCGCGCTGCCGGCGCTGTAGGCGAGCGGCCCGGAACGGCCAGTGCCGCCATTCAGCCGTCCGATGCGACGGCTGGAGTCCGGGCCGTTGGCGAGGATCAGGCCGGCGCGTTCGCGCTGCAGGTCGCCGATCAGGCCTTCGGCATTGCTCTTTGGGGCCGGTTCGACGGGCGCGTTGACCGACACGGTCGCGCTGGCGGCGTTGTTTGAGGAGTTCGTTTCGGAAAAGCCGGCCGGCGGACCAACCGTCACCCGGTTGGTAAACGAGCCGCTGGCGGCCGCATCGACCTGGCAGGTCGCGGTATAGGTGGCGTTGGCCGTGGAGGCCAGGTTCAACGTGGTGTCGATGGTGCCGGAACCCGAAGACGCGCCGCCGGAGGCCGTGGACGTCCAGGCGACCGAGGTACATTGCGATGGAAAGACATTGACGATCGTGATGCCGGTGACCGGCGTCGCGCCGAGATTGGTCACGGTGACGGTATAGGTTACTTCGCCACCGGCAGTGACCGGATCGGGGTTCGCGCCGATCGACACGGACAGATCGGTCGGTTGGGTCAGGAGTGGTATTGATCCGCCGGAGCCGTTGTCGTCCTGGCCATCGCAGTTTTCGTCCACGCCGTTGTTGGGGATCTCAGCTTCGCCCGGATTGACTGCAATGTCGCTGTCGTCGCAATCATTGTTGTTATCGGTGTAGCCTGCAGGCTGGGCGAGGGCTTCCAATGTGTGCCAACGATTGCCGAACAAGTCGGCATCGGCATCGCGGTACCATGTGGTGGTCTGTGCGGCGGCCGGAACCGGAGCCGCAATGCCGAGACAGACCAAGCCGATCAGGATTTTCGAAGAAACCGAACTGCTCATGTGTCCCCCAAGCGGAGTTGCTCCTCCGCATTGCCTTTCCACCATCTGGTCCAAGGTGAAATCAGACGCCCGCCGGTCCCATGCGATCACAGTGAATGGCGATTATTCAGTTGCCTAGATATGTTACCCAGCAGAATTCGGCGGCGCCGGGCTCGTGTGTTTGTCATTACTTACCCATGGCGGATCAACGGAGTCAATTGTGGATGACAACAAATTGCAGGCATTAAGTTGCCTAGCGTAAGCCAGCCCTGCCCTCGCTTGTTTGCCAAGAAACGATCCGCTTTTGGCCGGGAAGCGCGACCTGCCGGGCATCTGCAGCCTTGGGCTGGTTTACGACCGTCCAGGTCGAGATGGTACTAGCCGGTCAACTACTGGATCGTTCGGTTGGTGCTGTGCGGGTGAATATTGACGGTCTCAAAGTCTTCGATCGCCAAGCGGTAATTCTGCGTCAGACTGAGCATCGCGTTGGCGATCTCGTCGCGGCTCCAGCCTTCCTCGATCGCACTCACCACCAGCGCCTTGAAGCGCTCCAGCAGTGCTGCCTCGCAAGCGAGATCGCGATCCGCGCCCGCCTTGCCGGCGGCCTTTTCGGACCGCGTCATGGTCGATCTCTAAACTTCGAAGATCCGCCACGACAGTCCAGCGGCGTGGGTAAGGAAAACGAATTGCCGTTAGGGAAATTAACACATGCGTGTCGCTGATGGCTTGGACGAGTTTGCAAAATGCACCCTCCGGAAAAATGGATATTAAAAAAAGAATAAAAAAGTAGAATCGACCGACACTTAACCCGCTAGGCTAAATTTTGCCAGTCAGATTTATCCGCGCACTATCTTTTTCAGCGGCGCGCTAGGCTCGGGAGAGCGACGCGTGAGCGATCAGGTACTCGCAAAGGTACAATGCACATGTCTGGAAGTGTGAGCGTTCATCGAGATGGTGCTGCCGGAGAGATTTGAACTCTCGGCCTCTCCCTTACCAAGACACCGACTCCCTACAAAGCAGACACCGGAGCTCCGGGATTTCAACGGTTTTAAGCGTCACCATTCCTTTTGTTGGCCGACAAAAATGTCATGCGATGCAGCAGTCTTAGGTATAAAGTGCTGCGAAAACTCCTGCGAAAATCAATACCGTATTTTGGGAAGTCGCCCCTATGAATTAGGTGACTAGACATGTGGTATCTGTTGATCGCGTTTGGTGGTGAAATGTCGGTTTACGTGACGCTTCACGCGCTTAATTTAGGAGACACCTAGACACCTAGACACCTAGACAGCTAGACGCCTTTCTGCAGGTTCAAATTGTCGAGACAGATCTAGTGTAGAGGAAGGCGGGCATCTGCCCGCCTTCCTCTAAGCAGCATGTAGCTTCGGCGAATGCCATTTCTGACCAAAGTAAGTCAGAGTGATATTGTCATCCGTTTCGTCGCGTTCTGTGAGGCGCTTCAACCTCTCCAGAATGTTGTTCAGCAGGGCATCTCGGTCGCGCTCTGGTGTCAGAGACAGCAGATAAATCATGCGCAAACCAAATACGCCGGCACCATTGGCATCGCATTGTCCTTTTTCCCAACGCGCAACCGTTTGATCGGATACGCCAAGTACCTGCGCAAGCTCAGCTTGAGACATGTCAAGTTCATTGCGCAGGAAGCGCAGTTCCTTTGGAGAGGGAGCTTTTCTTTCAAGAACAATGTGCAAACCAATTGCCGCATGCAGGCCATCAAGGTTGGCAACAGACAGGGTTTGCTCACCGTCTATCTCTTCAATTTCAAATCCATTGCTCAGGTAGATATTATCCAATCCACAATCCGTATAATGAAGCGGATCGGACTGTATCGCTTCCTCCGGCCTGTAAAAGTGTTGGATGTTCATCTGAGGTCTTCCCATTCTACGGTTTTGACAAGGATCCGGTCATTTTGCATCAGCAAAACGACAGCACCAACGTCTCTACGTCCTTTCACGTTCCGCACAATTTTTGCTTTCCATTCACCAGGCTTCTGCCCAGGTTCTATTTTTCCAGTCAACATACCCTCCCTTATTACGGTTAGCGCGACACGGATCGAGATGTCCCGTTCGCGCATCCGTTCTCTCGCGTGAAATGTCCATTTCACATTTTCAGATTTCGCCGCGATACGGCGAATACGGTTTTCGAAATCACTGTGCCGCGGCGCAAGCTTCGCGACCCCTTGGGAGGAAGGATCGTTCATCATGCACCTATCAATATGATAGGTAGATGTTAACTGTCAATTAAAATCGTGCTAAAAATTCTAACGACGCTATCTCCCGGATTTTTCGGGAGGTTTGCATTCTGGATTATGAGGTAGGAGCGGCCGCGAATGTGTTTTGGTATCGGATGCGCGCGTGTCTCACGCAAATGCTCATCCAGCGCACCCATTTCGCACTGCGATAGCGCGATGATAGAAGTTGTGCCGTTTTCAACAAAAACGACAAGTCAACTCGTTGATTTCAAACGGAAAATTGGCATCAAAAGTTATGTTGGCCGACATAAGTATCATAATCTTCAAAAATACTGCTGCGAAACAAGAGAAACAAACAAATCTACCAACACCGGCAGACAATCTAAGTTATTGATTTTATTGAAGAAAACTGGTGCTGCCGGAGAGATTTGAACTCTCGGCCTCTCCCTTACCAAGGGAGTGCTCTACCCCTGAGCTACGGCAGCGTCGTCCGGAAAACGGTGAGCGGCTTCTGCCACAAGCGGTTTGCGAGCGCAAGGCATAATCCGGGGTCGTTTCCGCATCCGATTTGGGGATTTTCACAGCGCTGCGGCGCTTTTCCGGCGGACGGATTTGCGGCATACCGGCACGATGAGTTCGAACTCTCCCAAAGACAAGCGCAAGGACCGGCTCGCAGGCCAGCTCAGGGCCAATCTTGCACGCCGCAAGGCGCAGGCGCGGGCCAAACGTGCCGGCGAACCGGACACGCGCCCGCACGGGCCCGGCTCGAGCGAAGGCGAGACCTCCAGCGAAACGGGAGACGGCGGAGTGCCGCAAGGCCCCGACCCCGATCGTTCGACGATTGAATGATCTGTTTTTGTGCGCTTTTTCCACTTGATCAAAATTTGATCAACGGGTTTGATGCGGCGCAGAACACAAAACCGCAGGGAGACCGAAGTGATCAGGACAATGTTCGTAGCCGCCACGATGCTGGCAGCTGCCGTGACCCAGGGTACGGCACAGGAAAAACTGCCATTCGCGCTGGACTGGAAGTTCGAGGGTCCGTCCGCGCCCTACTTCATGGCCATCGACAAAGGCTATTTCGAAGCCGAAGGCCTGTCGGTCGAGATTTCCGAGGGCCGTGGCTCGCTCGACGCCATACCGAAGGTCGCGACCGGCGCATTCCCGGTTGGCTTCGCCGACATCAACTCGCTGATGCGCTTCCTAGACCAGAATCCCGGCGCACCGGTCACCGCCGTCATGATGGTCTATGACAAGCCGCCTTTTGCGGTCGTTGGCCGCAAGTCGCTGGGCGTCGAGGCGCCGAAGGATCTTGAGGGCCGCGTGCTTGGCGCGCCACCACCGGATGGCGCCTGGGCGCAGTTCCCGATCTTCGCCGCAGAGAACGGCATCGACAGCGGCGCGATCACCGTCGAGCCAGTCGGCTTTCCGACGCGCGAGCCGATGCTGGCCGAAGGCAAGGTCGCCGCGGTGACCGGATTTTCCTTCTCTTCGACGCTCAACCTGAAGCGGTTGGGCGTGCCGGCCGACGACCTCTCGGTGCTGCTGATGGCCGACTACGGGGTTTCGCTTTACGGCAACGCGATCATCGTCAACACCGAATTCGCCGCCGAGAACCCGGAGATGGTGACCGGCTTCCTGAAGGCCGTCGCCGCCGGCTGGAAGGGTGCGATCGCCGATCCGGGCTCCGCCATCGACAGCCTGATCAAGCGCAACCCCGCCGCCGACAAGGCGCTGGAAACCGAGCGCCTGCAGATGGCGATCGATGCCAATGTGCTGACCGACTATGTCAAGGCAAACGGCTTCGGCGGTATCGATGCCGGTCGCATGGCAGAGGCCATTGAGCAGACCAAGACAGTCTACGAGTTTGCCGCCGAGCCGGATGTATCGCATTATTTCGATGCGTCCTACCTGCCGGCGGGCCTGATGCTGCAATGATCCTGCAGTCGCCCGGCCTGACCACGGCCGGGCGGCGCAACTGCCCGGGGCCGGCGTGACCAATCTCATCGATATCAAGGGCGTGAGCCACGCCTACAAGACACCGGCCGGGCCGTTGCCCGTGCTCGATGATCTCAATATCGCGGTGCCGGAAGGCGAGTTCTGCGCGGTCGTCGGCCCGTCGGGTTGTGGCAAGTCGACCCTGACGCGGTTGATCGCCGGGTTGATGCGGCCCGACAAGGGCGAGGTCTGGCTGCATGGCGAACTGGTCAAGGGCCCGCGCAAGACGGTCGGCATGGCGTTTCAGAACCCGGTCCTGCTGGAATGGCGGACGATCCTGAACAATGTGATCCTGCCATTGGAGATCGTCGCGCCTTCCATGCCGCAACGCGACCGCGAGGCGCGGGCTCACGAACTGCTTGCGCTGGTCGGGCTTGAGGGTTTCGAGAACAAGCGGCCGTCGGAGCTTTCGGGCGGCATGCGTCAGCGCGCCTCGCTGTGCCGCGCCATCGTGCACAAGCCCGACGTGTTGATCATGGACGAACCGTTCGGCGCGCTCGATGCGTTTACGCGCGAGGATCTGTGGCAGACAATGCACGATCTGCGCGAGAAGGAGCCGTTTACCTGCGTGCTGATCACGCATGACTTGCGCGAAAGCGTCTATCTCGGCGATCAGGTGATCGTGCTTTCCGGCAGACCGGCAACGACGCAATATGTGCTCGACGTGGCCTATCCGGGCGAGCGCGTGATAGACGGGCTCTATTCGCCGGAATGCACCGACATGCTGCATGCGCTGCGCGATCAGATCCGCATTGCGCAGGGCCGGTCCGACGAGGAGGCCGCATGAATTTATTGCGCAGGATTGGTGTGCCGGTTGCGGCAATCGCACTGTTTCTGGCCGGGTGGGAGTTTCTCGTCTGGGTCAATAGCTGGCCAAACTACAAGATGGCTTCGCCGTCCGACCTGCCGCCGGCCTTCTGGAAGTATGGCGAATTGTTCCTTGTCATGGGCTGGCAGACGCTGTGGCGCACCGTTGCAGGATTGCTCATCTCGGTACTGGTCGGCACGCTGATCGGCATGCTGATGGGCTTCTCGCGCATCATGCGCGATGCGCTCTATCCGATCCTCGTTGGTTTCAACGCGATCCCGAAGGCGACGCTGGTGCCCGTCATCGCGTTGATCTTCATCGGCCAGCACAATTTCAACACCGTGCTCATGGCGTTCATGATCTCGTTCTTTCCGATCGCCGTGTCGGTGGGCATCGGCCTGTCGACCTTGGAGCCGGAATACCGCGATATCCTGCGCTCGCTGGGCGCCAGCCGGTTCACGATCTTCACCAAGATCGCGCTGCCCAAGACGCTGCCCGAGTTCTTCGGCGCGCTGAAGGTGGCGGTGACGCTCGCCTTCATCGGCACCAATCTGGTGGAGATCGTCTCGCCGCACGGGCGCGGGCTTGGGGCGCTGTTCAAGTCGGGCGAGACGAATGGCGACTATCCGCTGATGTTCGCGGTGCTGATCGCGCTCGCCTTTCTCGGTATCGTCCTCTACTACGCGGTGGTGTTTCTGGAGCGGACCTTCGCCGGCTGGGCCGAGCGGCCCGAACACTGACGATCGGCGGAACTGCCCGCTGCTGCGGCCACGGTCGTCACCTTGAACCGTTTTCGACTATCGGCTAAAGCCTCGCGACCGCCACAATCGGCCGTCAGGGATGGCCGCGTGACCGGGCAGGGGCGCATGCGAAGGGTGGGACAAGTAGAATGGACCAGATCAGAATAAGCGGCGGCAACGAGTTGAATGGCGTCATCCCGATTTCGGGTGCAAAGAATGCAAGCCTGCCGCTGATGATCGCCTCGCTGCTGACGGACGACACGCTGACGCTGGAAAACGTACCGCATCTGGCCGATGTGGAATCGCTGATCCGCATTCTCGGCAATCACGGCGTCGACTATTCGGTAACTGGCCGCCGCCAGGCCGAGGACAGCAATTATGCGCGCACGGTGCATTTCACCGCGCGCAATATCGTCGACATCACCGCGCCTTACGAACTTGTATCGAAGATGCGTGCCAGCTTTTGGGTGATCGGCCCGCTTCTGGCGCGTGTGGGCGAGGCGCGCGTGTCGCTGCCGGGCGGTTGTGCGATTGGAACACGCCCGGTCGACCTGTTCATCGAATCGCTTGAGGCGCTTGGCGCGGATATCGAAATCGAAAACGGCTATGCGCATGCGGTCGCACGCAACGGTTTGAAGGGCGCACACTACCGCTTCCCGAAGATCTCGGTCGGCGCGACGCATGTGCTGATGATGGCCGCCTCGCTTGCCGAGGGCGACACCATCATCGACAACCCGGCGCGCGAGCCGGAGGTCGTAAACCTTGCCGACTGCCTTAACGCCATGGGTGGCAAGGTCGAGGGCGCGGGCACCGAGCAGATCCGCATCACCGGCGTCACGTCGCTTTCGGGCGCACGCCACCGGGTGATCCCGGACCGGATCGAGACCGGCACCTATGCGATGGCTGTCGGCATGACCGGCGGCGATGTCCTGCTCAAGGGCGCGCGCAGCGATCTTCTGGATAACGCGCTCGACGTGCTGCGCGGGGCCGGCATCGAGATCACCAAAGTCGACGATGGCATCCGCGTCTACCGCAATGGCAACGGTATCATGCCGGTCAATGTGCGCACCGAGCCGTACCCGGGTTTCCCGACCGATTTGCAGGCGCAGCTGATGGGCTTGGTGACGATGGCGAGCGGTACCTCCAGCATCACCGAGACAATCTTCGAAAACCGCTTCATGCATGTGCAGGAACTGGCGCGGCTTGGCGCCGATATCTCGCTCAGCGGGCAAACCGCGACGATCAGCGGCGTTCCGTTTCTGAAGGGCGCCCAGGTGATGGCGACCGATTTGCGCGCCTCGGTATCGCTGGTGATCGCCGGGCTGGCGGCCGAGGGCGAGACGACAGTGAACCGCGTCTATCACCTCGATCGCGGCTTCGAGCGTCTCGAGGCGAAACTGCAGGCTTGCGGCGCCGACATCTCGCGCATTTCGCACTGACCGGCCGGTCCCGGCTGGCGGCGGAAACGCTCTGGTTGCGTTGCAGCATGGAAAGCCGTATCAGCACCCTGATGCCTTCTCGTCAGGCAACATGACGCGAGTTACGGACGCCAATCATGGACCTGCTGAAACTGTTAGCGCTCGACACCGAAGACCTGGCCGTGATCTCGGCGCAGGTGCAGGATGCGGTCACACGTCCCGGCGTCATTGAATACAGCCCGCGAAACAAGCGTTTCTCGCTGGTTTTGAACCGTTTCGCGTGGGACGCGGAGGGTCGCCCCAGCGCTGGCAGCAGTGCGCATGAGCGGCGTCAGGCAGTGCTGTCTTTTGCACGCGTTTTGAAAGCGCGCACGGTCGGGATTCGGCGCAATGATGACGAGCAGGTGCTGTCGCTTCTGGCCGTGCGTTTCATCGACGGCGACACGCCGGCCGGTACGCTGGAACTTGTGTTTGCCGACGGGCCGTTGATCCATCTCGAGGTCGAATGCGTGGAAGCGCAGCTTGAGGATATCGGCGCGGCATGGGAAACGCGCTTCAAGCCGCGCCATCCCTGATCGCCCACGTTCTTCCGGAGCCCAGATTTGCCGATTTTCCTGAACGCCACCGATTTCGATTTCGATAGCCGGTTCGGCGCTTTCCTGCAGACCAAGCGCGAGGTCTCGCCGGATGTCGATGCGACCGTTCGCGATATCATCGCCGATGTGCGGGCGCGTGGCGATGCTGCGCTTGCCGAGTACACGCTGAAGTTCGATCAGCTCGATTTCACAAAGAAGCCGATGCGCGTCGAAGCGGCCGAGATCGCGGCGGCGGTTGAGGAAGCCGATCCGTCGGTCGTGGAAGCATTGCGGTTGGCGCGCGACAGAATCCGCTCGCATCACGAGCGGCAGTTGCCGCAGGACGACATCTACACCGACCCGATCGGCGTGACGCTTGGTTCGCGCTGGACGGCGATCGAGGCGGTGGGCCTGTATGTTCCAGGCGGTACGGCCTCCTATCCGAGTTCGGTCTTGATGAATGCGGTCCCTGCTGCAGTGGCGGGTGTCGAGCGCATCGTCATGGTGGTGCCGGCGATGCGCGGCGAGGTCAATCCACTGGTCTTGGCGGCGGCTCATCTGGCTGGTGTGACCGAGATTTACCGCGTCGGTGGCGCGCAAGCGGTTGCAGCCTTGGCCTATGGAACGGAGACCATCGCCCCCGTCGCGAAGATCGTCGGGCCGGGCAATGCCTATGTCGCGGCGGCCAAGCGCCAGGTGTTTGGCACCGTCGGCATCGACATGATCGCCGGTCCGTCCGAGGTGCTGGTCATGGCCGACGGCGACAACGATCCGGATTGGGTGGCCGCTGACCTGCTGGCGCAGGCCGAGCATGACGAAAGCGCGCAATCCATCCTGATCACCGATGACAGCGGGTTTGCCGATGCGGTGTCGGCGGCGGTCGATCGGCAGCTCAAGATATTGCCGCGCGCCGAAACAGCGGCCGCGAGCTGGCGCGACTTCGGCGCGGTGATCCTCGTGCCGGAGATCGGCGGCGCGCTCGCTGTCGCGCTGGCCGACCGCATCGCCGCCGAGCATCTGGAGATTGCCTGCGCCGACGCCGAGGGTCTGGCGAAGCGCGTTCGCAATGCGGGCGCGATCTTTGTCGGGCGGCATACCCCGGAAGCGATCGGTGACTATGTCGGCGGTTCGAACCATGTCCTGCCAACGGCACGCTCGGCGCGTTTTTCTTCCGGGCTGTCGGTTTTGGATTTCGTCAAACGAACGTCCCTGTTGCAACTCGACGCGGACCAGCTACGAATGCTTGGGCCGGCGGCCATTCGCCTGGCTGAGGCGGAGGGGCTGGACGCCCATGGTCATTCGGTTGCCGTCCGGCTCAACCTGTAGGATCGAACAGGCGGCAGATGTCGATGGACGAGACATTCGGGGCAAATTCGCGGTTGGTCGACGTCGTGCTCGACGATTCGATCGGCCGGTCGACGCCCGATGTCGAGCATGAGCGCGCTGTCGCGATCTTCGATCTGCTTGAGGAGAACAAGTTCCACGTGGTCGGCGACGAAGAGGGCGGCCCTTACCGCTTGGCGCTGTCGCTGGTCGAGGGCAGGCTGGTCTTCGACGTGGCGCGCGAAAACGGCGACAAGGTCGCGACGCATATTCTCGCGCTCGGGCCATTCAGGCGGATCATCAAGGACTACTACATGATCTGCGACAGCTATTACGAGGCGATCAAGATGTCGACGCCGGGCCAGATCGAGACCATCGACATGGCGCGGCGCGGCGTCCACAACGACGGATCGCAGACCCTGATGGATCGGCTGGACGGCAAGCTGGCGATCGATTTCGACACCGCGCGGCGGCTGTTTACGCTGGTCTGCGTGCTGCACTGGCGCGGATGAAGGGCCGGTGGCCGAATTCGCGGTTGTCGGCGCACGTTCGAAGGGATATTAGTCTCGCCACGACAGGCTGTGCCCCGGCGCCGGCCTTTTTTGCGTTGTAGAGAAAAGAGATCGAATGGCGAAAGAAGAAGTTCTCGAATTTCCGGGCGTGGTGACCGAGTTGCTACCCAATGCCACATTCCGGGTTAAACTTGAAAACGACCATGAAATTATTGCGCATACGGCTGGAAAGATGCGCAAGAACCGCATCCGCGTCTTGGCGGGTGACAAGGTGCTGGTCGAAATGACACCTTACGACCTGACCAAGGGCCGTATTACCTACCGCTTCAAATAGGCTGCGGCCGCCCGAAGCCTGTTTTGTCAGGCCGGGGCAGTCCACGATTATCCGATGAGCGTGCTACAGAAACTCGTGCTTGCATCCGGTTCGCCGCGCCGCGTCGAGCTGCTTTCGCAAGCGGGATTGGAGCCGACGCAACTGCTGCCGGCCCATATCGACGAATCGCCGCTCAGATCCGAACTGCCCCGGTCGCTGGCACGGCGCCTGGCGCGTTCGAAGGCCGAAAAGGCACATGACAAACTGCGTGCCGACGGCGAGCACGAGGGCGCTTACGTACTGGCGGCAGACACAGTGGTCGCCGTTGGGCGCACATCGTTGCCCAAGGCGGAAGCGGTCGACGAGGCGACACAATGCTTGCGGCTGCTGTCGGGCAGGACGCATCGCGTCCATACCGGTGTTTGCCTGATCACCCCGCGCGACAAGATCCGCCAAAAGGTTGTCGAAACCCGGGTCAGGTTCAAGCGACTGACCGCCGACGAGATGGAGAGCTATCTGGCGTCCGGCGAGTGGCGCGGAAAAGCCGGCGGCTACGCCATCCAGGGGCTCGCGGGAACCTTCGTCGTCAGGCTGGTCGGCTCCTACAGCAATGTTGTCGGGTTGCCGCTCTACGAGACTGTGTCGCTGCTGACTGGCGAGGGCTACAAGGTGCATCTCAACTGGTTGTCGGGCGGGTCATAAGCAATGAGCGCTACGGTCGAACCGCTGCGCGCCAAGCGCAAATGCCCGGAGTGTGGCAAAGACAGCACCCGCGACAATTACCCGTTCTGCTCGCGGCGCTGCAAGGATGTCGATCTCAATCGCTGGCTGTCGGGGGCCTATGTCATTCCGGTTTCCGAAGCCGATGAAGATGCGAGCACCGACTAGAGTGCGTTTGGGGCGGTTCAGTCTTATCCCGATACGCTCTTAGGCGCGTTCACCTGATTTTCAGGCATTTCCCGCAAGATCGTCTCCGCACTGGGGACCAATCGAATGCGGATCGCCTTTGTCGGCGTGGGATTTGTTGCCGACTACTACATGACTACGCTCGCCAATCATCCGGCACTGACACTGGTCGGTGTCCATGATCGCGATGCGGCGCGCCTGAAGCAATTCTGCGATCACTACGGTGTCGCATCCTATCCAACGCTCAAGGCCGTGCTCGACGACGATGCGGTCGAACTCGTCGTCAACCTGACCGATCCGCACAGTCACTTCGATGTTACTCTTGCCGCGCTCGAAGCTGGAAAGCATGTCTACTCCGAGAAGCCGCTCGCGATGTCGCTCGACGCAGCCCAGGCTTTGGTCGAGTGCGCAATCCAGGCGGGACTAGTATTGGCGGGCGCGCCGGCCAATGCGCTGAGCGACGCCTTTGCGCTGACCCGTCTGTCGCTGGAAAGCGGCGATATCGGCCGGCCCCGCCTCGTCTATGCCGAGATGGAAGACGGTGCCGTGTTCCGGCAGAATTGGCGCGACTGGCGGTCCCTGTCGGGCGCGCCTTGGCCGGGACGCCACGAGTTCAAGATCGGTTGTACGCTCGAACATGCGGGATACGCGTTAACCTGGCTTATCGGGTTGTTCGGCCCAATCCGCCGGATGACCGGCGTTTCCGGGCTGGCGTTCGAGGACAAGGGCGCAGATCTGGAGGAGACTGCGATGGGACCGGATTTCTCGACGGCGGTGCTGGAGTTCGACAACCGCGTCATCGCGCGGCTGACCTGTGGGCTTTGCGCACCGCGCGACCGCTCGCTGACGGTGATGGGCGAGAAGGGGACACTGACCGTAGCGGATCTCTGGGATCACCGGTCGACGGTTCGCGTGGAAAAGCCGAACGAGAACCCGTCGCTGCCGTTTCGGCTTTTACGGCGTCTTGAGGCGATGCGGGGTCGTGCCTCGGGTCTGAGCGTGCCCGCTGGTCGCCGCGTGAAGTCCCAAGACAGAAGCGGGCAGCCGGCGCTTCCCGCTTATCCGTCGCAGATCGACTTCGCGGCCGGTATTATGGCGGCGGTCGAATGTACAGCGGAACCAGTGGGCGCCAAATCCCGGTTGGCTGGAGAGGCGTTGCATGTGACCGAGGCCGCGCTCGCGCTCAACGGCCTCGCCGGTCATGACGGGCGTTACACGATGACGACGGACCTCGGGGCGCAGTGACGCAGACAGTCGTCAAGCGAAGCTCGCCAGCGAGTTTTTCCGGGGTTTTCATGCCTGGATGCTGCTAAGGAATCCTGATTCTTTCGTCATGAATTTCATTCGCCGACATTAAAGAAATCTTCTGATTTTTCGCCAATATTCAGCGAAGCCAGAACGCTGCAAGTCGCCTCAGTTTGAAACGTCAAGCTATTGAAATCGGTCAAAAAAATTGGTTATGTTTGTACATTCCCGCGTACCATATCCTCCTGCGGCCGGGCGTCGTTTCCGCGGCGCTCCGGACACCGGCTATCTCGATAGGTTTTCCAAGGAACGCCGTCTGATTCTGATGCTCGCCATTGTGGCGGCGCTTGCCTGTGTACCGCTGTTCCTGGGCTTCGCCAGCAGCGGCAGTCTCGGCTGGACCGAAATCGCATTGTTTGCCGGCGCATCCGCCACGTTGGTCTCCGTCGTCGTGCTGTCCGAAATCTACACTTCGCTGAGCCGAAAACTGATCCAGCTTCACGGTGCTCACGCGGATGCAAACAAGGAAAACGCAGTCGACACCCTGACCGGTGCCTATGCACGAACCGAATTTCTACGCATGCTCGATCAAGCCATTCGGAAGCGCGGAGATTTCGGTTCGGTCGCCCTTATCGTCTTCGATATCGATCACTTCAAGCAGATCAATGACAGTCTTGGTCACCCAGCTGGCGATGACGTTCTGACCTTCTGCGCGCAGGCGGCCAAGTCGACCTTTCACGATGCGGTCGTCGGACGACTCGGCGGCGATGAATTCGCTGTCTTCTTCGCCCACAGCGAGCCGATCGGTGGTGCCTACATCTCTGATGCGTGCGACAGCTTCCTTTCGTTCCTGCGGCGCGGTTTGCCAATCGGCCACCGCCGCCACCAGCTCAGCGCGTCGATCGGGATCGCAATGGCGCCGTCGGACGACACCAATGTCGATGTGCTGTTGTCTTACGCCGACATGGCACTCTACGAGGCCAAGCGGGCAGGGCGCGGCAGGTATGCCCGCTTCGACAAGAAGATCCTTGCCGACGCGCGTCACGAGCGTTTTGTCGAACGGGAGTTGCGGGCGGCGATCATTCTTGATCAGCTGACGGTTCACTATCAGCCCATTGTCGATGCGCAGGGCGAACTGTACTCGCTGGAAGCGCTGGTGCGTTGGGATCATCCGGTGCGCGGGATCATCAGCCCGGGCGATTTCATCCGGATCGCGGAAAAATCCTCGCTGATCCACGATCTCGGCCTCGATGTGTTGCGGCATGTATGTCGGGACATCCCGCGCCTTCCGAAGGTGCCCATCAACATCAATGTTTCGGCGCGACAAATCGGATTGCAGCGATTCAAGCAGGATTATGTCGACACGCTTGAACAGGCCGGTGTCGATCCGGCGCGGATCATCCTTGAGATCACCGAAAGCGCCATGCTCGAGACGTCCGGTCCGGTGGTCGCGCGGATCGCCGGCCTGCAGGAAGCGGGATTCAGGATCGCGCTCGACGATTTCGGGCTCGGCTACAGCGAGTTCAATCAGTTGCGCGCGCTGCCTTTCGACATCATCAAAATCGATAAGTCGTTCATCCAGAACATCGGTGCCGACAGCGTCACCGACGTGTTCGTTAGCGCGGTCGTGCAGATCGCGCAGCGGCTGGAACGCGTCGTGATCGCGGAAGGAATCGAGACTGTCGACGACGTCGAGCGCGCCTCGATCGCCGGGTGCCGGCTGTTCCAGGGCATTCATTTCCATGCGCCGGCCCGGTGCGAGGATATCATCGCGGCTTATGGCGATCGCGCCTGCATCCGCGTCGCCTGAGTTGCAACCGGGCGGGCCAGCGTCTATCTGTGCCTCTCCAGCCGGCCGGGCGGCCGCGCGCGTCAGGGCCGAAAGGCGGCGCGCGAGGAAAGTCCGGGCTCCGCGGAAACACGGTGCCGGATAACATCCGGCGGGGGCAACCCTAGGGAAAGTGCCACAGAAAGCAAACCGCCCCGCCTGCCGTTGTGCCGATCATCCGGCGCAAGGGCTGGCGGGGCAAGGGTGAAAGGGTGGGGTAAGAGCCCACCGCATGACTGGCAACAGGCATGGCAGGGCAAACCCCACCGGGAGCAAGACCGAATAGGGATGGCACAGGGCCGCTTGCGGTCCGGTTCAGTTTCCGGAACGCCGTCCGGGTAGGTTGCACGAGGCGGGCAGCAATGTCCGTCCCAGAGGAATGGTCGCCACGCCGGGGCTTGCCCCGGCCGTACAGAACCCGGCTTACAGGCCGGCTGGAACTCGCAACTGCGGCTATTTCATCTTGCTGCATCTGCCGACATCGCGCGGGTCGGGGCGGCCTGCCTTTAGGTCGGATATGTTGGGAATGCGGACTTTCTTGTTGCCGAGGCTTTTCTCGAAGACGGCGCGGTCCATCGGTATTTGCCGACCCGACGATGTGAACGCCACCATTTTCTTGCTGCCGACATAAGCCATGGTCGCATTCATCTTGCAGAAATATCGCTTGTCCGCTCCCGTCACGACCCATCCGTGTTTGCCCGATGCTGCCCTCGTCAGCTGTCCTGTCGCGTACCCCTGCGATTTCAGCTTCTTGTATGAGGCCGCCTGGACGGCCGTGGAGCTTGCCGCCAGGAACGCGGCACCGGACGCGAGCGTGATCAGCGTCTTGCCATTCATGCGCATGCTCGTCCTCCCGATCAACTGCAACCGGGCGCGGCAGTCCGTAACGCCCGAACATTGAAATTACCTCACGTAATATGAAAGTTGTTGGCGCGGCAACATGGCGTATGGCCGCAGTCGCCCGGTGCGGAAAACCGAGCGATGCATGCGGTTCAATCCTTCCTTAAGCGTGATCGGGCAATGTCCCGGATGCTTGCCGCGTCCCGGCGGCGACAGCCGGAAACATCGTTGGTGGCTGTCTAGCCCATTGATTCCCATTTGTTCCCATGTTATCCCATAATCTGGATTACGAACCGGGCATGGCGGCCCTTTCCACCCAGATATTCATGTCATCCGCCAAGGCGGACCGTCTGGGTCGATGAGGCCGCCGCAAGCCGGTCCCGCAAAGGCAGCGCGGGTTGGCCGGCATGCGGCGTTCCTGACCGGTGCGGTGAGCGGAAAGTCTTCGGCGATGGCTTTGGGACGGGCCTTCAGGGGGACGGAAACGGTGGATGTTGGGCGTGGACCGGTTTCTGTCGAATGCAGTCAACAAGATCGACTCGAAGGGGCGGGTGTCCGTTCCGGCGCTGTTTCGCGGCGTGCTGCAGAAGCGCGGGCTGGGCGAGCTCTATGCCCTGCAGGCCATCGACATGGATGCGATCGATGCCGGGGGCATGGATCTGCTGGAGCGCTACGAGGCGCGCCTGGCCGAAGATCCGCTGCTTCCGTCTTCCGACGACATATCGATGTTCTGTCACGGGGATGGCGCATTCCTGAAGATCGACTCCGACGGACGCATCACGGTCACCGACTTCATCCGCGAGCACACCGGCATCGCCAACGAGGTCGCCTTTGTCGGGCGCGGGCATTTCTTCCAGATGTGGGAGCCGGAGCGGTTCCGGGCATTCCGGGACGAGGCACGGGCGCGTCTGCGTGCGATGCGGGAGGCCGCCGCTTGAACGCCACGCCGCGCCATATTCCGGTGATGCTGGACGAGGTGGTCGCAGCGCTCGCGCCTGCCGCAGGCGAGCAGGCGATCGACGGCACTTTCGGGGCCGGCGGCTATGCGGCCGCATTGCTGGCTGCGGACGCGAGCGTCACCGGTTTCGACCGCGATCCCGATGCAGTGGCCGATGCGGCGCCGATGCTGGAGGAATTCGCCGGTCGCCTGTCGCTCGTCGAGGCGCCGTTCTCGCAGATCGGCGAACGGATCGCACCGGCCAGCATCGATGCGTTGGTTCTCGATATCGGGGTGTCGTCAATGCAGATCGATCAGGCCGAACGGGGATTCTCGTTCCAGAAGGACGGGCCGCTCGACATGCGCATGGCGCAATCGGGCATGAGCGCGGCCGATGCCGTCAATCGCCTGTCGGTCGCTGATCTCACCCGCATCATCGGCATTCTGGGCGAAGAGCGGCATGCCGGCCGCGTCGCGCGGGCCATCGACAAGGCACGCGCCGACGGGCCGATCGACACCACCGGTCATCTTGCCGAAATCGTCGAGAAAGCTGTGGGCCGCCGTCCCCAAGACCGCATTCACCCGGCCACAAGGACGTTTCAGGGGCTGCGGATTTTCGTCAATGACGAACTGCGCGAACTGGCGCGGGCATTGTTTGCCGCCGAATCGGTGCTCAAGCCAGGCGGCCGGCTCGCGGTTGTCACTTTCCATTCTCTGGAGGATCGCATCGTCAAGCGGTTCTTTCAGGACCGCACCGGCGGAACCGGTGGCTCCAGGCATTTGCCGGAGGTCGCCATGCGCCAGCCGACCTTCGTCATCGAAGGGAAAGCCGTGATCAAGGCATCCGAGGCCGAGGCTGAGCGCAACCCGCGCGCGCGGTCGGCCAAGCTGCGGGCTGGCACCAGGACCGGAGCTGAAACCGGTCCGGAGGACATGGCGCTGTTCGGACTGCCGGACCTTCCTTGGCCGGCAATGCAAACTGAAACCGGGAGGCCGCGCCCATGATGCGCATCGTCAATATCGTGCTGGTTCTCGTGATGCTCGGGGCGGCGACCTGGACCTACAGCGTCAAGCACATTGCCGAAAACAAGGTTTCGGAAATCAAGCGGCTGGAGCGCAGTATCGAGCTTGAGAAGGACACGATCGACCTGTTACAGGCCGACTGGGCCTATCTGAGCCAGCCGGCGCGGCTGCAAACGCTGGCCGACCGCTATGCGAGCGAGTTGCAACTGCAGTCGACAGCCGCCCAGCAGATTATCCATCCCGGCGAGCTTCCCGCTCCGCCCGTCACGCCCATCGGCGACCCGGTGGCCGATATCATTGCCGGCGGCGCGGCGGATCCGATGACGACCGGAAGCGTGGAGGGCAACTGATTGGCTGACGCGCCTTACGCCCCGAATTCGGCGGCTCGCTCCAAGAAGCGGGCTGTTTCCGTTCGCGCCGACCGGGCCGGCGCGCAGATCCGGTCGCGGCTGGCGATTGCCGCCATTTGTTTTCTGGCCGTCTATGCGGTCGTCGGCGCGCGGCTTGTGCAATACGGGATCGCGGAAGTCGACAACACGAGCCGTTATGCCGCCGTCGATCCGGGCCTTGCCGCGCGGCCGGACATTGTCGACCGCCATGGCAATGTGCTGGCGACCGATATTCGGGTGGCATCGCTTTTCGGCGAACCGCGGCGCATCGTCGATGCCGACGAGGCGGTTGAAGCGCTGACCTCTGTTCTGCCTGATGTCGACTACAAATCATGGCACCGCAAGCTGACATCGGGCGCCGGATTCGTATGGTTGCGCCGCGAGCTTACGCCCGGCCAGCAGGCCAAGGTGATGGCGCTCGGCATTCCCGGCATCGGGTTCCGGACCGAAACCCGCCGTTTCTATCCCGGCGGGCCCGTCGCCTCGCATGTGCTGGGACTGGTCAATATCGACAATGCCGGCATTGCTGGGCTTGAGAAATATGTCGACGATCAGGGGCTCGGCACACTTCAGGATCTCGGTCTCGACGTGCAGACCGATCTCGCGCCTGTCCGGCTGTCGATCGATGGTCGCATTCAGCACGTCGTCCGCGACGTGCTCGTCGACGGCATGCAGCGCTATCAGGCCATTGCCGCAGGTGGTGTCGTGCTGAACGCCCGGACCGGCGAAGTCGTCGCCATGGTGTCGCTGCCCGACTACGATCCCAACGATCCCTACAACGCGCTCGACAAGGACCGGCTGAACCGCATGTCAGCGGGAACGTTCGAAATGGGGTCGACGTTCAAGACCTTCACGACGGCGATGGCGCTCGACAGCGGCAAGGTATCGCTCGGCGACAGTTTCGACGCGACCCGGCCAATCCGCATCGCGCGCCACACGATCAACGATTTCCACGGCAAGCACCGTGTCCTGAGCGTCCCGGAAATCTTCATCTACTCTTCCAATATCGGCACCGCGAAGATGGCCGATGTTGTGGGGATCGAGGGCCACAAGGCGTTCCTGACGCGCCTCGGTTTGCTCAGCCGCATGTCGACCGAACTGCCCGAGGTCGCGACGCCGAGCCAGCCGAAGGAATGGAAGAAGATCAACTCGATCACGATTTCGTTCGGTCACGGTGTGTCGACGACGCCATTGCAGACCGCGGTCGCGGCTGCCGCGCTGGTCAACGGCGGCCGCCTGCTGTCGCCAACATTCCTGCCGCGCGATCCGAATGAGGCGCAGGCGCTCGCGACACCGGTCCTTCATCCGCAAACTTCGGACGCGATGCGCTACCTGTTCCGCCTGAATGTCGAGAAGGGATCGGGCCGGTCTGCCGAGGTCAGCGGCTACAATGTGGGCGGAAAAACCGGCACCGCCGAGAAGGTTGTGAACGGCCGGTACTCCAGCGACAAACGTTTCAATGCGTTCCTCGCGGCGTTTCCCATCAACGATCCGCAATATGTGGTCCTGACGATCATCGACGAGCCGAAACCCGAGGAAGGCGCGCGCAGCGCCACCGCCGGACTGAATGCCGCCCCCATGGTCAACAAAATCATTGCACGCAGCGCTCCGCTGCTTGGATTGACGCCGAAATTCGGCGACAACGGCGATGCCATGCTTGTGTCGTATTAACCGGTATAGAGACGCAACGACATGGATCGGGATCAACCGGGAATGCCTATGCGTTTGCGCGATTTAGACGAGTTATCTGTAGCGGAGGCCGAACGGGAATCCGCCGAAATCGAGTTTCAGGGAATCTCGTCGGATTCGCGCACTGTTCAGCCGGGCGATCTGTTCGTCGCGGTAGCCGGCAGCAAGACCGATGGCGGCAAGTTCGCAGCCGCCGCGGTCGCGCAGGGGGCGGTCGCTGTTTTGTGCGGCCCGGACGCGGCGGTTGGCGACATATCGGTGCCGGTCTACAAGAGCCGGGAACCGAGGCGCGATCTCGCCTTGATCGCCGCCCGCCTGCGCGCACCTCAGCCGGAAACGGTGGTCGCCGTGACCGGAACCGCCGGCAAGACCTCGGTCGCTTCGTTCACGCGGCAGATCTATGCCCACGCGGGCCTCAATGCGGCCAGCATCGGAACGACTGGCGTGGACTCGCCGAAGCTGCGCATCGACAGTTCGCTGACAACGCCCGATCCGGTCTACCTGCACCGGATCCTCAATGACCTCGCGGGCGCTGGCACGACGCATGTCGCCATTGAGGCATCCAGCCACGGCCTCGATCAGTGCCGGCTCGACGGGGTGCGGCTCGCGGCCGGCGCGTTCACCAATCTCGGCCGCGATCACATGGATTACCATCCAACGATCAACGAGTACTTTTCGGCCAAGATGAGGTTGTTCGATACGCTGATTGCCAAAGGCAAACCGGCGGTAATCTTCTCCGACGACACATTCTCGGCAGCCGCAATCGCTGCGAGCAATGACGCGAAGCTCAATGTACTGACCGTCGGCAGAAAGGGCAACTTCATCGCGCTCAAGCGGGTCGAACACGAGCGGCACCGCCAGAGCGCGGAGGTGGCCTGCGACGGCGTGACCTACCGGATAGAATTGCCGCTGGCCGGTGATTTCCAGATCGCCAACGCCCTTGTATCGGCGGGACTTGCGATTTCGACCGGCGTACCGGCCGCCACCGCATTTGAGGCACTGGAGCATCTCAAAGGCGCGCCCGGCCGGCTGGATCTTGTCGGTCAGACATTCAACGGGGCGCTTGTCTATGTCGACTATTCGCACAAGCCGGATGCGCTTGAGCAGGTCTTGTTGTCGGTGCGGCCCTTTACCACCGGCAAGGTGGCGGTGGTGTTCGGCGCCGGTGGCGACCGCGATCCCGGCAAGCGCCCGATCATGGGCGAGGTGGCGGGCCGGCTGGCCGACCGCGTCTATGTCACAGATGACAATCCGAGATCGGAAGAACCAGCTGCCATTCGCGCGCAAATCCTCGGCGCGGTGCCGACGGCCGCGGAAATCGGCGACCGCGGCGAGGCGATCCGCACCGCGATCGCCGACTTGGAGCGCGGCGATACGCTGATCATCGCCGGCAAGGGGCACGAGACCGGTCAGACAGCGAAGGGCAAGACGGTTCACTTCTCCGATCACGAAGAAGCGCGCGCCGCGTTGAGCGAGGCAGCGCGGTGAGCGAAGTCCCGGTCCCAACCTTTCTTGGCGCCGAGCCGCTTTGGACAGGTCAGGACATGATCGATGCCATGGGCGCGCGACCGATCAACGGTGTGCCCGACGCGGTCACCGGCATCTCCATCGATTCACGCACGCTGCGACCCGGCGATGCGTTCTTCGCCATTCGAGGCGAGAACTTCGACGGCCATGATTTCGCGACTGCCGCAGCTGCGGCGGGCGCTTCCGTTCTGGTGGTTTCGCAAGGGCGGCTGCCGGCGCTCGGCCGTGCCACATTGCCGCTCATGGTGGTCGGCGACGTGCTGGAGAGCCTGTCGCGGCTGGGTGCCGCTGCGCGCGCGAGGACCAAGGCGAAGATCATCGCGGTTACGGGGTCGGTTGGAAAGACCACGACAAAAGAAGCGTTGCGTCACGTGCTTTCGCACACCGGGACCGTGCACGCCTCCGTCGCCTCCTTCAACAATCACTGGGGCGTGCCGCTGACACTCGCCCGCATGTCCGAGAACGTGCAGTACGGCATTTTCGAGATCGGCATGAACCATCCGGGCGAGATCACGCCGCTGGTCAAGTTGGTCAGGCCGCATGTCGCGATCATCACGCTGATCGCCGCCGCCCATCTGGGGCATTTCAAGGATCTCGACGAAATCGCTCACGCCAAGGCCGAGATCTTCGCCGGGGTCGTGCCGACCGGCTGGGCGCTGATAAACCGCGACGACGCGCGGTACGCGCTGCTGGAAAAACTGGCGAAGAAGGCCGGGGTCGAGAACATTGCCGGGTTCGGCGCCCATGAGCGATCCGATATTCGTCTTCTCACCGCCAAATACATGAACGGCTCGTCGGCGATCACCGCGAAGGTGTTCGGCGAGGAAGTCCGCGCGACGATCGGGGTTCCGGGCCGCCATATTGTTCAAAACATGTTGCCGGTGCTCGGCGCGGCGAGCATTGCAGGCGCGGACATGGAGCGTGTCGGGCACGCCATGTCGACACTGTCGGCCGAAAAGGGACGCGGCCAGCGGCATACGCTCAAGGTCGACGGCGGTACTTTCACGCTGATCGATGAAAGCTACAATGCCAATCCGGCATCCATGCAGGCCGCGCTCGACCTGCTTGCAGCCACGCCGATCGGCGACAACGGGCGGCGGATCGCCGTGCTCGGCGACATGCTCGAACTCGGCGATCATTCGACGGAGATGCACGCCGGACTCGCAAAACCGATCGAAAACACTGCGGTAGACCAGCTTTTTCTTGCGGGTCCTGAAATCAAACCGCTTGCGGACGTGGTTCCCGACACGGTTTTGTGCAAATACGAAACCGTCGTTGACGAGCTGGTCGATTCGGTTGTCGCGGCGCCGCGTCCGGGCGACGCGATCATGGTCAAGTCATCGAACGGGATCGGGTTTTCCCGGATTGTTCGGGCGCTGCTCGACAAGTATCCGGGCGAAAGCGAAGATCGCGACGAGCATTAACCGGCGCGGCCGGCAAGAGGGGTTGTGAAGATGCTTTACTGGCTGACTGAGTTTTCCGACCAGATTCAGCTCTTTAACCTGTTTCGATACCTCACCTTCAGGACCGGCGGCGCGCTGATCACCTCCGCCTTCATCGTCTTCCTCTTCGGGCCGCGCGTCATCTCCGCCCTCCGCCTGCGTCAGGGAAAGGGTCAACCAATCCGGGCCGACGGGCCGCAAACGCATTTCAAGAAGGCCGGAACGCCAACCATGGGCGGATTGATGATCCTGTTTGGGATCATTGGCTCAACGTTGCTTTGGGGGAACCTTGGCAGCGTCTATGTCTGGGTTGTCCTAATGGTCATGACCGGGTTCGGGATTATCGGTTTCTATGACGACTATCTCAAGGTGACCAAGCAGACTGACAAGGGGTTTTCCGGGCGTGCCCGGTTGGCGCTGGAGTTTCTGATCGCCGGAACCGCGGCGTTTATCATAATGCGGACCGGCAATGAACCATTCTCGTCCAGTTTGACCTTTCCGTTCTTCAAGGATTGGCTCGTCAATCTCGGCTGGTTCTTCATTCCCTTCGCTGCGTTCGTGATGGTCGGCGCCGGCAACGCGGTGAACCTGACCGACGGGTTGGATGGTCTCGCGATCGTACCGATCATGATCGCCGCCTCGACGTTCGGCGTGATCGCGTACCTTTCCGGTAATGCGATCTTTGCAGAGTATCTGCAGATCCACTTCGTCCCGGGAACCGGCGATCTTGCCGTTGTGCTTGGTGCTGTGATCGGTGCGAGCCTGGGTTTTCTTTGGTTCAATGCACCGCCAGCGGCGATCTTCATGGGCGACACCGGGTCATTGGCGCTCGGCGGCCTGATCGGCGCTGTCGCGGTGGCGGCCAAGCACGAGATCGTGCTGGCGATCGTAGGCGGGCTTTTCGTCATGGAAGCGCTGTCGGTGATCATCCAGGTCGGCTATTTCAAGGCGACCGGGCGACGGGTCTTTCTAATGGCGCCGATTCACCATCATTTCGAGAAATTGGGGTGGACCGAAAGCCAGGTCGTGATCCGGTTCTGGATCATCGCGTTCATCCTGGCGCTGGTCGGGCTTGCGACACTCAAGCTCAGATGATCCCGATCACGACTGCCAAGAACAGAAAAACTGCGCTGTTCGGGCTCGGTGGGTCCGGAATGGCGACCGCGAAAGCGTTGATCGAAGGTGGCGCGACCGTTGCCGCTTGGGACGACAATCCTGACACCGTGGCGCGGGCCATGGCAGCCGGTATCCCGGCCGTCGATTTGCGGACCGCGGACTGGGCGGCGTTCGACAGTCTCGTGCTGGCGCCGGGCGTACCGCTGACCCATCCCAAGCCTCACTGGACCGTTGATCTGGCGCGGGCATCCGGCGTAGAGGTGATCGGCGACATCGAGTTGTTTTGTCGCGAGCGGCGCCGACGGGCGCCTGATTCACCATTCATCGCCATTACCGGTACGAATGGAAAGTCAACCACGACAGCTCTCATCGCCCATGTGTTGCGGTCCTCTGAGCGGGACGTAGAACTTGGCGGCAATATTGGTACCCCGGTTCTGGCGCTCAAACCGCCCGCCAAAGGCCGCTTTCATGTGGTAGAGTGTTCATCCTATCAGATCGACCTGGCGCCGTCGCTCGATCCGGCCGTCGGCGTCCTGCTCAATATCTCGCCGGACCATTTGGACCGTCATGGCACGATCGAGCTTTACGCTGCGATCAAAGGTCGGCTGGTCGAAAACGCGGACTATGCCGTCTGCGGCATCGACGACGCCTTTTCGCGTGGTGTCGCCGACGCTCTCTCGCACCAAGGCAAGCCGGTCGTCACGGTATCGGTAGCGCGTGACCGGGCAGGGATCGATCTCTCGAACGCGCCGGCGCTTCGCGGCGATCACAATCTTCAAAACGCGCTAACGGCCAAGGCCGTTTGCGAAAGGTTGGGCTTGAGCGCCAGTGAAATCGCCGCCGGCCTGAACGGCTTTCCCGGTCTTGCCCACCGGATGCAGATTGTCGCGCGCAAGGGGCATGTCGCGTTCGTCAACGATTCGAAGGCGACCAACGCCGATGCAGCGGAGAAGTCGCTCGCGAGTTTCGAAACGATCTTCTGGATTGCCGGCGGATTGCCGAAGCAAGGTGGGATAGCGCCACTGGCGTCATTGTTCGGCCGGATTGCCAAGGCATATCTGATTGGCGAGGCCGCGCCGGAATTCGCTGCGACGCTGGGCGAAGATGTCGCCTACGAGATATCCAGAACGCTTGCAGCGGCCGTCGATCATGCAGCCCGCGATGCGGAGCGTTCAACGGCAGCC
The DNA here is from genome assembly GCF_965230365.1 of Oricola sp. GTDB lineage: Bacteria > Pseudomonadota > Alphaproteobacteria > Rhizobiales > Rhizobiaceae > Oricola. The sequence goes on from NZ_OZ246003.1 coordinate 1,476,390, forward strand.
GAGGCAGTGGTGCTTCTGGCGCCGGCGGCGGCGAGCTTCGATCAGTTTCCGAACTTCGAAAGACGTGGTGAAGCGTTTGTTAATGCGGTCATGGCATTGGATGGTGTCGAAGATAAGGTTGAGCGATCTTGAGGGGATGAAAGGCGATGTACGCACGCAGTGACCAAAGCCCGATCGCCGAATGGTGGCGGACCGTCGACCGATGGTTGCTCGCCGCCTTTCTTGCGCTGATCGCGTTCGGCATGGTGCTGTCCTTCGCCGCAAGCCCCGCAGTTGCCGAGCGAATCCCGCTCGACACATATCATTTCGTCAAGCGGCATGCGCTTTTCCTCATCCCCGCCGTCGCAATGATGGTGGGCGTATCGTTTCTCAACCCGCGGCAGGTGCGCCGGCTTGCACTCGTCCTGCTGCTGGTCTCGGTTACACTGATGATCGCGGTGTTGTTTCTGGGCGTCGAGATCAAGGGCTCGCGGCGCTGGGTGCGTATTCTCGGCGTTTCGTTGCAACCTTCGGAATTCATGAAGCCCGCCTTTGTTGTGTTCTGTGCCTGGCTGTTCGCAGAACATCAGCGGCGGCCGGAGATTCCGGGTAGCCTGATCGCGATGATACTGTTCCTGGCAATGGCGGCGCTGTTGATCGCCCAGCCTGATCTCGGCCAGACGGTGCTGCTTGCCGGAACCTGGGGCGGCATGTTCTTCATCGCCGGCCTTTCCTGGCTCTGGATCGCAATCCTGTCCGGTGTTGCCGCGGTCGGCCTGGCTGGCGCCTATTTCGTGTTTCCGCATGTCGCCGACCGGATCAACCGCTTCCTGACGGGCGAGGGCGATACGTTTCAGGTCGATATGGGACGCGAGGCGATCGTGCGCGGCGGCTGGTTCGGTCAGGGCCCCGGGGAGGGTACGGTCAAGCGGATCCTTCCCGACAGCCACACCGATTTCGTGTTCTCGGTTCTCGCTGAGGAATTCGGCATTGTGTTGTGCGCTGTGCTGGTCTCGATCTTTGCCTTTATCGTTCTGCGCGGGCTTGCGCGCGCGATGCGCGATCAGGATGCCTTCCAACGCTTCGCAGTCTCCGGGCTGGTGATCCTTGTCGGCTTCCAGTCCACCATCAACATCGCCGTCAATCTGCAATTGATGCCGGCAAAGGGTATGACCCTGCCTTTCGTCTCCTACGGTGGTTCGTCGATGATCGCTGTCGCGGTGACTGCCGGGATGATCCTGGCGCTGACACGGCGCAACCCAGAAAGTCGCGCAGGCCATGTCAGGTTTCACAAGGCTACCGGCTTCGAACCCGCACTATGAATGAAGACACATCTCAAGGTCTGATACTGATCAGTGCCGGTGGTACGGGCGGTCACCTGTTCCCCGCCGAAGCACTGGCGCATGAATTGAAGACGCGCGGCTGGACAGTGGCGCTTGCGACCGACTCGCGCGCAACGCGCTACGCCGACCGATTCCCGGAAGGCGAGGTCCATGTGATCGATTCAGCGACGCCGAGCGGCAAGAACCCCATAAAGCTGCTGGGCGCCGGGCTCGCCATGATGCGCGGCATGCGGCAAGCGAGGCTGCTGTTGCGCCGGTTGCAGCCCAAGGCGGTGATCGGCTTTGGCGGCTATCCGACCATTCCGCCGCTTTTCGTGGCCGCCGGCGCATTTCCGACGGTCATTCACGAGCAGAATGCCGTGATGGGCCGCGCGAACAAGCTTTTGTCGGGGCGCGTTACCGCGATTGCTGGCGGATTTCTGAAGGCCGAGGGAGCGCTGGCAGGCAAGATCGTCGAGACCGGTAATCCGGTCCGTCCAGCCGTCATCGCGGCCGCCGAAACCGTATTCGCGCCGCCTACGAGCGACCAAACCACAGAGCTTGTCGTCTTTGGCGGCAGCCAGGGCGCGCGGTTTTTCTCCGATACTGTTCCGGAGGCGGTTGCAGGGCTGCCGGAGACGCTGCGTGAGCGACTTAAGATAACACATCAGGCGCGCGCGGAAGATGAAGCGCGGGTCAAGAGCAGGTATGCCGAGATTGGCGTATCTGCCGATATCGCTTCATTTTTTACCGACCTGCCGACGCGGATTGCCGGCGCCCATCTGGTCATGTCGCGGTCCGGCGCATCGACCGTCTCTGAAATCGCAGCGATCGGCCGCCCGGCTATTCTGGTCCCTTATCCGCACGCGCTCGATCACGATCAGGCGGCGAATGCGGCCGCCCTCGAAGCTGCAGGCGGGGCACTGGTCCGCAAGCAGGAGACGCTTGACGTGCCGTCCATGAGCGCGCTTTTCCGCGAGTTGTTGAGCGCGCCTGACAAACTTGCGAGAATGGCGGCTGCCGCCCGCGCCGCCGGACGCCCGGATTCCACAAGCTTGCTCGCCGATCTTGTTGAGGCTATTGCCTCGGGATCGACCGTTGCGGCAACCAAAGCGCGCTGACACCACCTGACAGGACAACCATCATGAAGATGCCGCAGAATATCGGCCTTGTGCATTTCGTCGGAATTGGCGGGATCGGCATGAGCGGCATTGCCGAGGTCCTGAACAACCTGGGTTATTCCGTGCAGGGCTCAGACCAGTCCGACAACGCCAATGTACAGCGCCTGCGTGAAAAAGGAATCAAGGTCGTCGTCGGGCACTCGCCGGACAATATCGGCGATGCGGAAGTGTTGGTGGTCTCAACGGCGATCAAGCCGGACAATCCGGAACTGGTGGCGGCGCGCGAGCGCTTGTTGCCGGTCGTTCGCCGGGCGGAAATGCTCGCGGAGATCATGCGGTTTCGCAATGCGGTAGCGATTGGCGGGACACACGGCAAGACAACGACGACCTCGATGGTCGCAACGCTGCTGGATGCTGGCGGGCTGGACCCGACGGTCATCAATGGCGGCATCATCAACGCCTATGGAACCAATGCCCGGATGGGCGAGGGCGAGTGGATGGTCGTCGAGGCAGACGAAAGCGACGGCACCTTCCTCAAACTGCCGGCCGATGTCGCGGTTGTCACCAATATCGACCCGGAGCACCTGGACCACTACGGCTCTTTCGAGAAGGTGCGCGAAGCGTTCCGGGACTTTGTGGAGAATGTGCCGTTTTACGGTTTCGGCGTAATGTGCATCGATCATCCGGAAGTGCAGGCACTGGTGTCGCGGATCACCGACCGGCGGATTGTTACCTATGGCGAGAACCCGCAATCCGATGTGCGCTTCCACAATCACCACATGGACGGCGCGGTGTCCGTCTTCGATGTGGCGATCCGCGACCGCAAGACCGGCGAGACGATCGAGATCGACGGGCTTCGCTTGCCGATGCCGGGACATCACAACGTCTCCAACGCGACGGCTGCCATTGCGGTTGCTCACGAGCTTGGCATGGACGCCGACGGTATCAAGCGCGGCCTGTCGGCATTCGGGGGCGTCAAACGGCGCTTTACACACACCGGGAGTTGGAACGGGGTCCAGATCTTCGACGATTACGGTCACCACCCGGTGGAGATCAGGGCTGTTCTCAAAGCGGCGCGCGAGGCAGCCGGCGATGGCCGGGTCATCGCCGTGATGCAGCCGCACCGCTTCACCCGGTTGGACGACTTGCTCGACGATTTCGCATCCTGCTTCAACGATGCGGCGACCGCGCTGATCGCACCGGTCTATGCGGCTGGCGAGCAGCCGATAGCAGGCGTGTCGTCCGAGGAATTGGTGTCTCGCATGCGGGCGGGTGGCCATCGTGATGCGCGCACCATCAGCGGCCCGGAGGCCGTGGTGCCGATCATCCAGGAGATCGCCGACCCGGGCGATTTCGTTATCTATCTTGGCGCGGGCAACATTACCCAATGGGCCTATGCGCTGCCGGGCGATCTGGGCGGAGAGCCTATCGGATGAGCAGGATCGACGGTACTGCGCTTGCCGCGCGGCTGGGCGACGCCATTGCAGGAGTGCGCGGGCGCGTGACACCGAATGCGTCGATGGACCAAGTCACCTGGTTTCGTACTGGCGGGCTGGCGGAAATTCTGTTCCAGCCTGCGGACGCGGACGATCTTGCCGCCTTTCTGGCAGCGCTTCCCGAGGACGTGCCGGTCACGGTGGTCGGCATCGGCTCCAATCTGATGGTTCGCGATGGCGGTATACCCGGCGTGGTAATCCGGCTTTCGGCAAAAGGCTTCGGACAAGCTGAAGTCGTCTCCGAAACGCGGATCAGGGCCGGCGCCGCCATGCCGGACAAGCGGTTGGCGCAAGTCGCGTTGGAGGCCGGTATCGGCGGCTTCCATTTTTATTACGGAATTCCCGGCGCACTCGGTGGTGCATTGCGCATGAATGCAGGCGCCAACGGGGTGGAGACAAAGGACCGCGTGATCGAGGTCGAGGCAGTCGACCGGGAGGGCGGGAAGCATGTTTTGAACAATGCCGATATGGGTTATGGCTACCGCCAATCCAGCGCACCTAGCGATCTGATCTTCACCGCTGCCCTGTTTGAGGGTTATCCTGAGGCGACGGACATGATCAGGGCTGAAATGGATGCCGTGCAGCAGCACCGCGAGACAGTTCAACCAATCAAGGAAAAGACCGGCGGCTCGACGTTCAAGAACCCCGAAGGCTCGTCAGCGTGGAAGGAAGTGGACAGGGCCGGTTGCCGGGGGTTGATGATTGGCGGCGCGCAGATGAGTCCGATGCACTGCAATTTCATGATCAATACCGGCCAGGCTTCCAGCCATGATCTGGAAACGCTCGGCGAGATAGTCCGCGCCCGCGTATTGGAAACTTCGGGCATCCGGCTCGAATGGGAGATCAAGCGGGTCGGCCTGTTCAAACCAGGGCAGGAAGTGCAGGAGTTCATGGGGCGGATGCTCTGATCCGCCCCGTGGTCAACCCAGCGCGCTGAATATGTCAGCAGTCTCGCGAACCAGAAGTTCGACCAGTTCGGCGGCCGGCAGCGTCCGGTTGAGCGCGGCCGCCTGGCCGTAATGGTGGAAGCTAGCATCCTGCCAATCGCCGGCTGCCATCAGCGGATTTGACAGACCGTACATGAGTGGGAAGGGCAGCATTGCGTCGGCATGGGATTGCATGTCTTGGGCGAAAGCGCTCTTGGCAGCGCGCGCGGCGCGGCCCGACATCGCATTGGTCATCATCGTGTCAGTATCGGCCGCACTGGCGATCAACTGGCGGCGTTCGGAACCAGTGGCCGCCTCAGGGCAGGTCAGGAATGCCGTTCCGATCTGAACACCGCTTGCCCCCAGTGCAAAGGCTGCGGCGATGCCCCGGCCATCGGCAATGCCACCTGCCGCGATGACCGGCACCGAAACCGCATCGACGATTTGCGGAACAAGCGCGAAAATCCCGATGCCATCCTGCAGCGCAGTTGGCTCGTGCGATCCGCGATGACCGCCTGCTTCCCAGCCTTGCGCAATGATGGCGTCAATGCCGCCGGCTTCCAACGCTTTTGCCTCGGCGACCGTTGTTGCCGTGCTGATGAGGGTGATTCCGGCTTTTTTCAACCGGGCGATCACATCGGCGGATGGGAGTCCGAAGTGGAAGCTGGCGACGTCCGGCCGGGCATGCAGAAGGGCGTCGGCATGCGCCCCCAGGAAGGCGCGGCTGTCGGGGGCGGCCTCCTGCGGCGGTTCGCCGAGGCCCATTTCTGCATACCAGGGCGCGACCGCATCACGCGCCCGGGCCAATTTCGCCGCGTCCGGCGACGCCTGCTCATGGGCAAAGAAATTCATCGCAAATGGGCGGTTGGTGGCGGCGCGAATACTGGCCGCGAGCTCGCTGATTGCCTCAGGCGCAAACCCGGCACAAGCTGCGCCTCCAAGCCCCCCGGCGTTGCAGACCGCCGCCGCCAGTTCAGCTGTCGATTGGGCAAGCATCGGGGCCTGCAGGATCGGGTGTTCGATCCCGAACAGTTCGCACAAACGTTTGTCAGGCCACATGGCATCCCCTCTTGGCGGTCCCGGCGGTTCGTCACGAAGCAACGTAATTGCAGGACGACGCAATTTCTAAATGTTCTGACGTAATCGGCAATCGACTTTACTTCGAAACAGGCGCGAAATTCCCGTTACTGTTTGCGGAGGGCGCTTTCATGGATGGTGTCAAGTCGTTTACGAGTTCCAACCGGAAGATCGATCCGTCGCGCCGACGCGCCACCCAACACTTGATGCCCGACGGGTCGCCCGTCGACCCTGATCGCATCGAGATCGGACCGACCGATGTCGCTTTTGCCGAATGGGAGGCGCTGGGCCTCACCGCGCCAAACCTGGAACGGATGCGGGAGACACGCCTCAACCGGATCGTCAGCGAGCTCAACAAGCGCGACCTCGGGGGTGTGTTGCTGTTCGATCCGCTGAACATTCGTTACGCCTGCGACTCCTCCAACATGCATCTATGGATAACCCATAACCCGGCGCGTGCCGTCTTCGTCGGGGCGGATGGATACATGGTGCTTTGGGACTACAAGCGCTGCGAGCACTTGTCATCCTATCTCCCGCTGATCCGCGAAACGCGTTCGGGCGCCGGCATGTTCTACTTCGTTGCCGGCGACCGGGAGGACGAGATCGCCGCCACATTCGCAGCCGAAGTCGACGACCTGATGCGGGTACATGCCGGGCGCAACCGCCGCGTCGCGGTCGACAAGATGGAACTGCATGGTGCATTTGCCCTGCAGGCGCTGGGATTGGAGATTTCCAGCGGCCAGGCGGTCATGGAGCATGCCCGCCTGATCAAGAGCGCCGACGAGATCGACGCTATGCGCTGCGCGATCGCTACCTGCGAGATCGCCATGGCGGAGATGGAAGAGGCATGTCGACCGGGGATCGCCGAGACCGAACTTTGGTCTATCCTGCACAAGGAGAACATTGCCCGTGGCGGCGAGTGGATCGAGACGCGGATATTGTCATCCGGACCGCGCACCAATCCATGGTTCCAGGAAGCCGGGCCGCGCAGGCTGGTAGCGGGCGATCTGCTCGCTTTCGACACCGACCTGATTGGGCCATACGGCATGTGTTGCGACATGTCGCGCACGTGGTTCGTGGGTGACGGCGAACCGACGGCCGAGCAGAAGCGGGTGTTCCGTGACGCCCACGAACACATCATGACCAACATGCAGTTGCTGAAGCCCGGCGTGACGTTCAGTGAACTGACGCATCTGGCGAAGCCGCTGCAGGACGAGTATAACGCGCAGCGCTACGGCGTGCTCGCGCACGGCGTCGGGCTATGCGACGAGTTTCCGTCGATCTACTATCCGGAAGACTTTATCGAAGGCGCCTCTGACTATCCGCTCGAACCCGGGATGGTGCTGTGCGTGGAAGTCTATTGTGGCGTCGTCGGAGGACGCGATGGCGTGAAGCTGGAAGACCAGGTGCTGATCACCGAAACGAGTTTCGAAAACCTCTCATCCTATCCGTTCGACGCCAAGTTGCTGGGGCGATGAGAAAGGCCGGGTGACTGCCCGGCCTTGCCCTACTCTATAGAAAAGTGAGTTTTGCGCTCCATGGCACGCTCGAATGCGGCCATTTCAGAAGCGGTGTAGCCGGGCTGGTATGCGGCAGCGCCGTGGCTTGCAGCGGCTTTGCCGAATATCCAGGAGTTCCAGACGATCAGGTAGTTCGACATGTTGGTGTCCTCCATTGGTTTGAGGAGGCCCTTATGCCGGATCATGTAGCGGTTTCGTGTGCGATGCCGCACAGGTTGGCAAGCTGCAACAAGTTCAGGCGGCGCAGAGGATCCGGTTTCTGCCGGTCTGCTTGGCCTCGTAGAGCTTTGCGTCGGCCCGTGACACGAGACCCTTGGCGCTTTCGCTGGAGTTCAACTGCGCGAGGCCGGCCGAGAAGGTGACCTTGCCGATCGGGTTCTTTCCGTCAGTTAGCACCAGATTGCTCTCTGCCAACTCTCGCATGACGGATTCGAGTATCTTGCGGGCTGCCTTGAGGTCGGTAAGCGGAAAAACCAACACGAACTCCTCGCCACCGTAGCGCGCGGCGAGATGGTGTCCGCGAATATTCTTGCGCAGGATCTTCGCGAAATGGCGCAGCACGTCATCGCCGACAAGGTGGCCGAAGTTGTCATTGATACGCTTGAAATTGTCGAGATCGACCATCGCCAAGCAAAGCGGTGCGCCCGAACGTTCCACCTCGGCGATTTCTCGCGGCAACCGGATCTCAAAGAACCGCCGGTTGGCGAGATCGGTCATCGGATCGCGCATTTCTTTCTCGCGCGATTTTTCAAGGCTGAACCGCAATTTGCGCACTTGGGCGCGAGTCTGTTCCAGACTGGTCGTCAGTTTGACGGTCTCGTCGCGCATCTTGGCGTTTTCGCGAAGCAGCATATCGACCGCCTCGACGACTTGGGACGGCGTGGATGTTTGCGACAAACCCGCCGCGGTGCGCTGCAGAGAACCCGAATAGCTCTGGCTGGAAGCGAGATGAGCCTGGACCCGGCGAAGCGTCGAATCCATCTCCTTGTCGAGATGGAATGTAAACGCGTCCTGTTGCCGGCGTTCGGCTTCGGTGACGGAAAGATGTTCCAAGTGGATCTGGTCGACATCGTAGGCGTCGATCGTGCCTTTGGTATCGATCAATTCGTTGATCTTGGTAGAGACGGCTTTCGGAATGCCGGAGGCATAGGAGTACCAGACGGCGTAAGCCTTCGGCACCGGAGGTATCTTGTAGGCATCGGAGAGCAGCAGGGCCTTGCAGGCGACGCTTTGCGCCGTGATGTATTCCGGATGAACGGTCGCTTCGGCCGCAGTATCGTTTTCCTTGCGGGATTTGCTGGCTTTTGCGGCCTGAGGCATCTGTGAACTGCTCCTGCTGACATCGGAGCGCATTGGCTCCCAAGGTCGCGATTCCACTTCAGCAGCGGATTTGTCGCTTTGTCTCCGTGCCGAATTTCGAGCAGCCACGCCGGATTCACCGTGCGTGGATGGCCAGCTGTTTTGCCGGAGATGCGCTTATTGCGCTATTCGAATGGAATCTCGGTCGCCGCCGAAAAGGTGCAATGCGTCATGCAAGGGACGGTTGTCCCCACCGCTTCGGATACTCACATGCAGCGATTAAGCAACGATTAAGGCGTTGAGTGGGATTTCACTGATTGCATGCAATCCGCCTTTTGGTGCATGGAGTTCTCCCTGCGTGAGGCGGATGCTGTACGGGAGAATCCAGTGACTCCTAATGCTCAAGTAGATGTTGGACCGCCCCCGGCTCCGGGCGGGTCGACCATGAGCTGGGCCGGGCACTTCCGCGCAACGCTGGTGCTCGGCATTCCGCTGGTTGGCTCGCAAATCGGCCTGATGCTGATGAACACGACCGATACCGTCATGCTTGGCTGGTACGGGATCGAGGAACTGGCTGCGAGCGTGCTCGCGTCTCAGGCCTATTTTATCGTGATGATCTTCGGGGCGGGCTTCAGTCAGGCGGTCATGCCGATGGCGGCGCAGGCAGCCGGCGAGGACGATAGCCGCGGTGTACGCCGCTCGGTGCGCATGGGGTTGTGGGTGTCGCTGCTCTACTGCCTCTTCGCGATGCCGCTTCTATGGCGTACCGAGACAATCCTGCTTGCCTTCGGCCAGGATCCCGGCGTTGCCGCGCTTGCCGGCCAGTACATGCAGATCGCCATGTGGGCGCTGCCGCCGACGCTTCTTGGTCACGCATTGCGCGCATTTCTCTCAGCGATCGAACGGGCGCAGATCATATTCGTGACGACGCTTGTCGCAGCCGCTCTCAATGTCGGGATCAACTGGGCGCTGATCTTCGGTAACTGGGGCGCGCCGGAAATGGGCATCCAGGGCGCCGCCATTGCTACACTGCTGGTCAATCTGGTGATGTTCGCGGCGATGGCGGTTTATGCGGCGCATCAGAAAGACGCGGCGCATTACGAATTGTTTGTCCGGTTCTGGCGTCCTGACTGGCCGGCGTTTTTCGACGTCTTGCGGCTCGGCCTGCCGATTTCGATCACCATCCTTGCGGAAGTGGGCATGTTCACCGCCTCCTCGCTGATCATGGGCTGGATCGGCGTCGTGCCGCTGGCCGCCCACGGCATTGCGATGCAAATTTCGGCGATTGCCTTCATGGTTCCACTGGGCATGGCGCAGGCCGCCACCGTGCGGGTTGGACGTGCCTATGGACGGCGCGATCCGGTGGGGGTGAGCCGGGCGGCGGCGGCGACTTCGGTGTTATGTGCCGGTTTTGCCTTGGCCGGAGCCCTTCTTATGTGGACCATGCCGGAACTGCTGATCGGACTGTTCCTCGACAAGTCGGAGGTGGGGGGCGTGGATGTTGCGGTCTATGCGGTTCCGCTGCTGCTGGTCGCTGCCGCCTTCCAACTGGTGGACAGCGCTCAGGTGGTGGGCGCGGGATTGCTGCGCGGCATGAAAGACACGGCGATCCCGATGGTCATCGCGATTGCCAGCTATTGGTTGGCTGGGCTGCCGCTTGCCTATGTGCTTGGGATTCCGGCAGGTCTCGGTGGTATCGGCGTATGGACCGGTCTTGCAGCGGGCCTCGCCTTGGCAGCGTTTGCGATGAATTTCCGGTTCCTGATGCTACGACCACGCCTCTAAAAGAGGCGTCGGGAAGCACGGGCAGCCGGCTTTTTCTTCAATCGTACTTGCCAGCGTCACAAAGCTCTGATTCTTATGACGGAAATCCGTGTAGTCCCGATTCGGGCGGTGTGAGTGCCCGTTCAGTTCGCGTGCGTACGTTGCGTGAAGAGACTCGGACTCGAGCTGACGAGCGTATAGACGAAAGGTGTTTAATGAGCGGTGGGAACGGCAAGCATGTTGCGGTGTTGATGGGCGGTTGGTCGTCCGAACGACCTGTCAGCCTGATGACCGGCAATCCATGCGCCGATGAGTTGGAGCATTGCGGCTACCGCGTGACCCGCATCGATGTCGACCGGGATGTGGCAGCCACGCTCACCGAACTGAAGCCCGACGTGGTCTTCAACGCTCTGCACGGACCCTACGGCGAAGACGGGACAATACAGGGGGTCCTCGAATACCTGCAGATTCCCTACACCCACTCTGGCGTACTCGCCAGCGCGGTCGCGATGGACAAGGAAATCGCCAAGCGGATCGCCCGCTCACATGGCATCCCCGTCGCCGAATCAAAAGTCATGGACCGACATGATTTCACCGCGGCGCATCCGATGAAGCCACCCTATGTGGTCAAGCCGGTCGCCGAGGGATCGAGCTTCGGCGTTGTGATCGTCAAGGAAGACCAGCCGCATCCTCCGCAGATCCTGACTTCAGAAGACTGGAATTACAGCGATCGCGTAATGGTGGAGCGCTTCGTTCATGGGCGCGAATTGACCTGTGCTGTAATGGGCGACGTCGCCCTTGGCGTTACCGAGATCATTCCGCAGGGCCACCAATTCTACGACTACGATTCAAAGTACGTTGAAGGTGGATCAAATCATGTGTGTCCGGCGGAAATTTCACCAAATATTTACCAAACGATAACGAAACTGGCGCTCAAAGCACACCAGGCATTCGGGTGCCGAGGCGTCACGCGTTCCGATTTCCGATACGACGACCGGTTTTCCGAAAATGGCGAGATTGTCTGGCTGGAGATCAACACCCAGCCCGGGATGACCGCCACTTCGCTTGTCCCGGAATTGGCGGCGTATGCCGGCCACTCGTTTGGTGAATTGCTGAGTTGGATGGTGGAGGACGCATCTTGTTTGCGTTGAAGGCCAGATTGGTGGAACGGACCCGGCGCGCGGCAGAGTACCGCGACGACGAGGCAGGTTTCGTGCTGCCGAGAATTCTGCGCCGCCCCGCCCGCTTCTTCACGAAGGTTTTCGACGGCGAAGTCCGCGTTCCGCGCCACGTGGAGGCTGTCGGCCTGGTGGCGCTCTTCTCGGCAACCGCGCTTTACGGGTCGGTTATCGGCGGCCAGTTTCACAATACGGCCGTGTCCGTCACCGCTTCGCTCGGCTTCGCGGTCACCGAGGTCGAAATCACCGGTCATCGCAATACGACCGAGAAGGCGGTTATCGACGCGCTGGAGCTGAACGGCGAGACATCACTGGTTGTTCTCGATCTTGCTGGGTCGCGCGCGGCGCTGAGCGCGCTGCCTTGGGTGGAAAGCGCGTCATTGCGCAAGGTTTATCCCGGACGGCTCGAAGTCGCGCTTGTCGAGAAAGACGCGTTTGCGATCTGGCAGGCCGGTGAAACGCTGTCGCTGATCGAACGCGATGGTAGCGTGATCGGGACGCTCGGCGGGAACGGCTTCAAGGAACTGCCGCTTGTCGTCGGCGCTGGGGCAGCGGAATCCGCTGCTTCCTTCATGGACGTGCTTGCCGGGTATCCGGAATTGGCCTCGCAGGTGCGGGCGCTGATCCGGGTGGGCGACCGCCGTTGGGATCTCCGGCTGGCAAGCGGCGTAACCGTCAAGCTGCCGGCAGAAAGACCCGGAGCCGCGATCCAGCGGTTGCTTGCAATGGATGCCGAAACAGGTCTCCTGAAACGCGATATCGCCTCGGTCGATATGCGGTTGGAGGATCGGACGGCCATTGCACTGACCGACAATGCCGGCGAGCGTCGCGATGCTGCCCTGAAGGCGCGTGCCAAGGCGCTCAAATCGAACAAGCGGAGCAGTATCTGATGCCCGCTGGCGGCCGCTCCCAGGAAACCCGCAAACTGCGCAAATCCCCGATTCTGACGGTGCTCGACATCGGCAGCACGAAGACGGTTTGCATTATCGCGCGCATGGTGCCCAACGAGGGCGGCCAGTACTTGCACGGACGCACGCATGACCCGGAAGTGATCGGGATCGGTCATACGCGGTCACACGGCGTGAAGTCCGGACTGGTCAACAATCTGGATGCTGCGGAGAAATCCATCAGACACGCCGTCGATGCGGCAGAGCGCATGGCCGGGCTGACAGTTGAATCGCTGATCGTCAATGTCAGCGCAGGCCGGCTTTCCAGCCATATCTCGGCGGCGTCGATCGACCTCGATCCCAATCGCGCCATTAGCAAGGGCGATATCCAGAAGGTGCTGAAAGCGGGCGTGGCCCGCGCGTCGAATGTCGAGCGGACCGTGTTGCACATGCTGCCGGTGGATCATGTTCTGGATGGCGAGCGAGGCATCGTCGATCCGCGCGGAATGATCGGCCACGAACTCTCGCTCAACATGCATGTCCTGACGGCCGATGCGGTGCTGCTGCGCAACATCGAGCTTTGCGTCAATCGGGCGCATCTGAGCGTCGATGCGATGGTTGCGACGCCGTACGCAAGCGGATTGTCGGCGCTGGTCGATGACGAACTGGAGCTCGGTTGCGCGTGCGTTGACATGGGCGGCGGGACGACCTCGATCGCGATCTTCAACGACCGGGCGTTCATCCACGCCGACAGCATTCCGGTTGGCGGGCATCACGTGACGATGGATATCGCGCGCGGCTTTTCCTGCCGGCTGGAGAGTGCGGAGCGGCTCAAGGTGATGCAGGGTTCGGCACTCGCATCGCCGGTCGACGAACGCGACGTCATCCAGATTCCGTCTATCGGACAGGATGACGAGGGTGAGGCGACGCAGGTTCCGCGCAGCCTGCTCAACCGTATTATCGCAGCCCGGGTGGAAGAGACCTTGGAGATGTTGTGCGACCGTATCAACAAGTCAGGCCATTCGGGCGTTGTGGGCAAGCGCGTCGTTCTGACCGGCGGTGCGGCTCAATTAACCGGTATGCCTGAGGCAGCGCGGCGCATTTTGGGACGCAATGTGCGCATCGGGCGACCGCTCGGGGTCAGTGGCCTGCCGGCGTCGGCCAAAGGGCCGGCATTCTCGGCGGCGGGCGGTTTGATGATCTACCCGCAGGTCGCTGGCAACGACCATAGCAGCATGAAGTTTCATAGTCCGGGTCGGCTTGCGGGTACCGGAACTGATGGGCCGTTGGGTCGAATGACCCAGTGGTTTCGTGACAACTTTTAAGGGGATCGCGGGCTGACGCCCGGATACGGGTGCGGCGGCGGCGCATCCGGCATCAGAAAAGGGATGAAAAAGATGACTATCAATCTTCAGAAGCCGGATATCACCGAACTGAAGCCGCGCATCACCGTGTTCGGGGTCGGCGGCGGCGGCGGCAATGCGGTCAACAACATGATCAGCGCCGGTCTGCAGGGCGTCGATTTCGTTGTCGCCAACACCGATGCCCAGGCGCTGTCGATGAACAAGGCCGAACGCATTGTCCAGTTGGGACTTGGCGTGACTGAGGGTCTTGGCGCTGGATCGCAGCCGGAAATCGGCCGCCAATCCGCTGAAGAGTGCATCGACGAACTCAACGACCATCTGAACGGCACGCATATGTGCTTCGTGACCGCCGGCATGGGCGGCGGCACGGGCACCGGTGCCGCGCCGGTGGTGGCGCGGGCGGCGCGCGAACGCGGCATTCTGACCGTTGGCGTGGTCACCAAGCCGTTCCATTTCGAAGGCCAGCGGCGCATGCGCACTGCCGATGCCGGCATCGAGGAACTGCAGCAATGCGTCGACACGCTGATCGTCATTCCGAACCAGAACCTGTTCCGGATCGCCAATGACAAGACAACCTTCGCGGACGCCTTCGGCATGGCCGATCAGGTGCTCTACTCCGGCGTTGCCTGCATCACCGACCTGATGGTCAAGGAAGGCCTGATCAATCTCGACTTTGCCGATGTGCGCTCGGTGATGCGCGAAATGGGCAAGGCGATGATGGGCACCGGCGAAGCTTCGGGCGAGGGCAGGGCGATGACGGCCGCCGAGGCGGCGATCGCCAATCCGCTGCTCGACGAAACCTCAATGCGCGGCGCCAAGGGACTGCTGATCTCGATCACCGGTGGCCGCGACATGACGCTGTTCGAGGTGGACGAAGCCGCGACGCGTATTCGCGAGGAAGTCGACCAGGATGCCAACATCATCCTCGGCGCCACCTTCGACGAGTCGCTCGAGGGCATTATTCGGGTTTCGGTGGTCGCCACCGGTATCGAGACCGAAGCCGCGACCACGGCGCGCCCGGCGGCCGAACAGCGGGCGCAACCGCGTCCGGTTGTCCAGCAGGCGGCACCGGCGGCACGTCCGGCTCAGCCGCAAGCCACGACAGCCACCGCCGCGCCTGCGCCAGCACCTGCGCCGGCGGCAAAGGCCGCACCCGCCTCCGCGCCGGCCGCAGCCTCGGCTGCCGCACCGGCTCCCGGCCCGGACGTAGCGGAGGTGATTCGCGAAGCCGAGCGTGACATGGCGTCGTTCGAGCGCCAGGCAGCCGCCGATATCGCGCGGTCCTCGATGGCGGAAGCGGAGTTCCAGCCGCAAAGCCGGTTGTTTCAGCAGCCCATGACAGCACGGCCGGCCACCCAGCAGGCACCGGCTGAGATGCAGGCCGAACCGGCGCTGCAGCAGCCTTCGCAGCGGCTTCCGCGGGTTGAGGACTTTCCGCCGATCGTCCAAGCCGAGATGGAAGCGCGTGGAACGCACGCCGAAACCGAGGGCGAGGACGAGCGGGGCCCGATCGGCCTGCTGAAGCGTCTGACCCACGGTCTGTCGCGTTCGGACGAGAAAGCCGCTGCAGCGGCACAGCAAGGCGCGCAGAAACGTCCGGAGATGCGCCCGGCCGAGCCGCGCCGGACCCTGTCCCAGGACGCTCAGCTCTACGCTCCGCGCAAGGGGAATCTCGACGATCACGGACGTGCCGCGCCGGCGGCCAGCGAAGACGATCAGCTGGAGATCCCGGCGTTTCTGCGCCGGCAGGCGAATTGACGCTAAAAGTCTGTAACATCCTGCAACATCGGGCCGCTTCGTGCGGCCCGTATTGTGGGGTCAACTATCTGGAATCACAGGTATTTTTGTGCGCGCGTCTATCCGTTAACGCGTAACAAACGTTAAAAAAGCGTGATTTGGCCTTGTTGCCGAGTCGCGGATATTGTCCCGGTCAGTGGGGAGGGCCGCCCGGACATTTTCGTCTGAGGGGACCATGCGAACACTGAGCCAACGATGCGGTCAAATTCATCGATCGCAATATCGGAAAGGCCAATGGGGACAAAATTGTTAGGTTATCAGGCGACGCTTTGCGAAGAAGCGCATTTGTCCGGAGTCGGCGTTCATAGCGGCCAACCGGTATCCATTTCTCTCCTTCCTGCTGCGCCCAATACTGGGGTTAAATTTCGGCGAATTTATGGTGATGGCACAACGGCGGAACTGCAGGCTGTTGCCGGGCAGGTCGGAGCGACCGATCTGTGCACCATGCTGGGCGATCCCGCAGGTGCCCATGTATCGACGATCGAACATCTTATGGCGGCATTTTGGGCGCTCGGCCTCGACAACGTGATTGTCGAAATCGACGGCAACGAAGTACCCATCATGGACGGAAGTTCGCGGGTGTTCATCGAGGCCATCGACGAGGCCGGCATCACGCACCACGCCGTCAAGCGCCGCTATGTGCGGATCAAGAAAACCGTGCGTGTCGAGATCGGCGGATCCTGGGCAGAGTTCCGACCGCACCAGGGTACCCGGTTCGAGGTTGTGATCGATTTCGACAGCCCGATCATCGGACGCCAGGAGTTCAAGTCCGAGATCGACGAAGACGTTTTCCGCGACGAGTTGTCGACCGCCAGGACGTTCGGCTTCATGAAGGATGTCGAGCGGCTGTGGGCATCCGGTCACGCACTCGGATCCTCTCTCGAAAACTCCGTTGTCATCAGCGACGACCACACCGTGATCAACCGCGAAGGGTTACGCTTCCGCGACGAGTTCGTCCGCCACAAAACGCTGGATGCCGTCGGCGATCTGGCTCTGGCCGGCGCAAAGTTCATCGGCTGTTATGCGTCCTATCGCGGTGGACATCGCCTGAACGCGGCCGCCCTGAAAGCGTTGCTTACGGATCGTTCGGCCTATGAGGTCGTCGAGACGCCGGAAATGCAGGAGCACGTGTTCACCGGAGATTTCGTCGCTGTCGCAGCGCATGCACAGGGGCCCTGGGCGCTCTGATTTCTGACGTGCGCAACCGGCGCTCGGTCGGGATTCCGCCACAATATCGAAACATTCTCCGGTCACGACGTTGCCGCGCCGGCGCGAACAGGGTATTGGATCGCGCCGGAATGGCCGACTACGGGATTTCAGGAATGACGATTGTGACAGGCGGAATTGGCTTACGGCTTGGTCGGAATGCGGCAAGGGCCGCATGTCTGGCAATCTGTGCGGCGGTTCTCGCTGCCTGTTCTTCGACGGAAGAAACGCTCGATCTCAGCAGCTACGTGGAAACCATCGAGCCGGCCGACGTGCTCTACAATCAGGCACTGGCGAATCTGAACAGCGGCCGTCTCAAGGAAGCCGCGCGCAAGTTCGAAGCCGTCGACCGGCAGCATCCCTATTCGGAGTATGCGCGCAAGGCCAACGTGATGGCGGCATTCACCGCCTACAAGCTCGGTCAGTACGATACCGCCGTCCAGTCGGCGCGCCGTTTCATCAACCTCTACCCCACCGACGAGGATGCGCCTTACGCGCAGTACATCATCGGTCTTTCCTACTTCAACCAGATGCCGGTGGTGACCCGCGACCAGCGTGACACCCAGCTTGCGATCCAGAATTTCAACGAACTTCTGGAGCGTTATCCAGGCTCAATCTACGAAGACGACGCGCGCGCCAAGCTGCGCATCGCGCGTGATCAACTGGCCGGCAAGGAAATGCAGATCGGACGCTACTATTTGGAGCGCCGGCAGTATCCCGGCGCAATCAACCGTTTCCGTAGGGTTGTCGAGCGCTATCCCAACACGCGCCACATCGAGGAAGCGTTGGCGCGTCTGGTGGAAACCTACTTCGCCATGGGGCTTGTCGGCGAGGCACAGACCGCCGCCGCCGTGCTGGGCCACAACTTCCCGGACAGCCAGTGGTACGCGGATTCCTACGCGCTGCTGCAATCGGGCGGCCTTCAACCGCGCGAAAACGAAGGATCGTGGATTTCGCGCGTCGGAAAGCGCATTCTTCCCGGATAGGCTTATCCGCGAATCAGGACCACTCCGACATGCTGTTGCAGCTCTCGATCCGAGATATCGTTCTGATCGAGGCGCTTGAAATCGATTTCGCGCGCGGGCTTTCGGTTCTGACGGGCGAAACGGGCGCCGGCAAATCAATCCTGCTCGATGCACTATCGCTGGCGCTCGGCGCACGTGGCGACGCCTCGCGGGTGCGTCACGGGGCTTCGCAAGGCCAGGTTACGGCGCTCTTCGATGTCAGTCGCAGCCATCCCGTGCGGGCGATGTTGGAAGAAAGCGGTGTGGACGCCGATCCTACCGAGCCGCTGATCCTGCGGCGTGTGCAGTCGGCGGACGGCCGGACGCGGGGCTTCGTCAACGACCAGCCGACCAGCGCCGGATTGCTGAAATCGATCGGCCATTTGCTGGTCGAGATCCACGGCCAGCACGATGACCGCGCGCTGGTCGACATGTCGACGCACCGCGATCTGCTCGATTCCTTTGGCGGATTGCAGGCCGACGCCCAGCATGTGGCGGCGCTGTACCGCGCCTGGCGGGCGACTGAACGGGCACTTGCCGATCATCGCAGGCGTGTCGAAGAAGCGGCCCGCGAGGCCGACTATCTGTATTCCTCGCACGAGGAGCTTGCCGCGCTGGCGCCGGAGCCCGGCGAAGAAGAGCAGCTTGCCGACCGGCGCGCGACAATGATGCGGGCCGAGAAGATCGCCGGTGACCTGAACGACGCCCATGACGTGCTGAGCGGCCAGGCATCGCCGGTGCCGCAGATTGCCAGTCTGCTCAGGCGCCTGGAGCGCAAAGCCGCCGAAGCGCCCGGCCTGCTGGAGGATGTTAACGCCGCGCTCGGTCAGGCTCTCGACCATCTGGCCGATGCGCAGGGGCGCATCGAAACTGCCGTACACACAAGCGAGTTCGATCCGCGCGAACTGGAAGCAGCCGAAGAGCGCCTGTTTGCGCTGCGCGCCGCATCGCGCAAGCACAATGTCCCGGTCGAGGAGTTGCCGGCTCTGGCGGTACGGTTTGCCGACCAGCTTGCGGAACTGGATGCCGGCGAAGCCCGCCTGGCCGAACTGGAGACCGCGGCAAGCGAGGCGAAGGCACTGTTCGACCGGGCCGCCGAAGCGCTTTCTGCCGCGCGTGCATCAGCCTGCGGGCAGTTGAAATCCGCGGTGATGCAGGAATTGCCGGATCTGAAGCTCGAACGTGCCGAGTTCATCGTCGAGATGCAGAGCGATGCCGACCGGCGCGGCGAGGAGGGCATCGACCAGATCGAGTTCTGGGTGCGCACCAACCCCGGCACGCGGGCCGGGCCAATGATGAAGGTCGCATCGGGCGGCGAACTGTCCCGCTTCCTGCTGGCGCTCAAGGTGGCGCTCGCCGACCGCGGTTCGGCGCCGACGCTGGTCTTCGACGAGATCGACACCGGCGTGGGCGGCGCGGTGGCCGATGCGATCGGATCGCGCCTGCGCCGGCTGTCGGAGACAGTCCAGGTGCTGTCGGTGACCCATGCGCCGCAAGTGGCGGCGCGCGCCTCGGAGCATTTCCTGATCCACAAGCAGCCGAAAGGCGGCGAGCAGCTTGTTACCTCGGTCGCGTCGATGGGCACCGATGAACGCCGCGAGGAAATCGCCCGGATGCTGGCGGGCGCGACAATCACCGACGAGGCGCGGGCGGCAGCGGCTCAGTTGCTCAAAGCCGGTTGACAGCAGTCATTCATTGACGCCGGAATTCGGCTTGAGAGCGGTGTTTTAACCGCTATGTTCGCGCCGGAACAGGACACGGGCACGCCATGCAAGACGAACTCCGCTCAAAACCGGTCGAGGCGCTCGACGAGCAAGAAGCCGCCGCCGAACTGGAGCGGCTCGCCGCCGAGATCGCCGGGCATGACCGGCATTACCACGCCGAGGACCGCCCGGTTGCCACCGACGCCGAGTACGACGCGCTCAAGCAACGCAACGGCGCCATCGAGGCGCGTTTCGCGCATCTCAAGCGCGCCGATTCGCCCAGCGATACGGTTGGCGCAGCGGTCTCGGAGAAGTTCGAGAAGGTCCGCCACAGCGTACCGATGCTGTCGCTCGACAATGCGTTTTCGGATGCCGATGTGCGCGATTTCGCGGCCCGCGTGCGGCGTTTCCTCAAGCTTGGCGAGGACGCACCGCTGCGGCTGACCGCCGAGCCGAAGATTGACGGGTTGTCGCTTTCGCTGCGCTATGAAAACGGTGTCCTGGTTTACGCTGCGACGCGCGGCGACGGCACCACGGGCGAAAACGTGACCGCGAATGCGCGCACGATTGGCGACATTCCCGAAAGGCTCGCCGGAGGTCCGCCGGCGGTCATGGAGGTGCGCGGCGAGGTCTATATGACCAAGCAGGATTTTGCCGCGCTCAATGCCCGCCAGACGGCGGCGGGCAAGCCGCCCTATGTCAATCCGCGCAACACGGCGGCCGGCTCGTTGCGGCAGCTCGATGCGTCGATCACAGCGGCGCGTCCGTTGAAGTTCTTCGCCTATGCATGGGGTGAAGTGTCCGACATGCCCGTATCGACACAGTCGGCGATGGTGTCCGAACTCGGCGCATTCGGCTTCACCGTCAATCCGCTGATGGCAACGTTCGACACGGTCGATGAACTGATCGCGCACTATCATCGCATCGAGACCGAACGCGGGGGTTTGCCCTATGACATCGACGGTGTGGTCTACAAGGTCGACGATCTGGGGCTGCAGGCGCGGCTGGGCTTCGTTTCGCGCAGCCCGCGCTGGGCGATCGCCCACAAGTTCCCCGCCGAGAAGGCGATGACCACGCTGAACGCGATCGACATTCAGGTCGGACGCACTGGCGCGATTACCCCGGTTGCGCGGCTGGAGCCGGTGACAGTCGGCGGCGTGGTGGTGGAAAACGCGACGTTGCACAATGCGGAAGAGATCGAGCGCCTGGGCGTTCGGGTCGGCGATACCGTGATCGTGCAGCGCGCCGGCGATGTTATCCCGCAGATCCTGGGCTTTGTGGAAGACAAGCGGCCGAAGCATGCTGAAGAGTTCGCGTTTCCGTCCGTGTGTCCTTGCGAACTGGAGACGCCGCTGGTGCGCGAAACCAATGCCAGTGGCGAGGAAAGCGTGGTGCGGCGTTGCTCGGGCGAGTTCGCGTGCCCGTTCCAGCGCAAGGAGCATCTGAAGCACTTCGTTTCGCGGCGCGCCTTCGATATCGAGGGGCTGGGCGACAAGCAGATCGAGTATTTCTTCGACGACGGGGGCGGGCTGGCGATCAGGACGCCCGCCGACATCTTCACGCTTGAGGCGCGCGACGGCGATGCGATGACCAAGCTGAAAAACCGCGACGGATATGGCGAAGTGTCGGCGCAGAAGCTGTTCGATGCCATCGAGGAGCGCCGGGCGATCCCGCTGGAGCGGCTGATCTATGCGCTCGGCATTCGCCATGTCGGTGAATCGACGGCCAGGACCCTGGCGCGGGCCTATGGCGATTGGGTTGCTTTCGAGAAGGCCGTGCTCGACATTGCCGGTGGCGATGCGGCGGCGCGCGAGGAAATGGATGCGCTCGACGATATCGGCGACGCGGTGATCGAGTCGCTGGCGCGCTACTTCTTTGAACCGCACAACCGCGAAACGGTCGAGGCGCTGGTCGGGCAGCTGGATATCGTCGCCGCCGAGAAGCCGGCCGCCGACACCGCGTTTTCGGGCAAGACGATCGTCTTTACCGGGTCGCTCGAACGCATGTCGCGCGACGAGGCCAAGGCGATGGCCGAGCGGCTCGGCGCCAAGGCGGCGGGCTCGGTATCGAAGAAAACCGACCTCGTGGTGGCCGGGCCGGGTGCCGGGTCGAAGCTGGCCAAGGCCGGCGAACTGGGTATCGAGGTGATCGACGAGGACGAGTGGTTCCGGCGTGTCGAAGGCGCGTGACAACGCGCCCGCGGGTTGTCACAGGCACAATTCCGTTCGTGACAGGTCAATACTGTTGACGTAAGGCGGATGCGCGAGGTTTCGATGCGTAATCGCCATGAAATTCTAAGGGGCGCGAGAGCTTCCATCCCGGTTGTACTGGCGGCCGCGCCCTTCGGGCTGCTGTTCGGCGCATTGGCGGTCGACAACGGGTTCAGCGTCTTCGATGCCGTGCTGATGAGCGCGACGATCTATGCCGGGGCGAGCCAGATGGTCGGCATCGATCTGTTCGGCGACAAGATCGCGCCATGGCTGATCGTGTTGTCGATCTTCGCCGTCAATTTTCGGCACATCCTCTATTCGGCGGTGACCGGCCGGCAGATCGGCCACTGGTCGGCGCTGCAGCGGTATGTGGGCTTCTTTTTCCTGATCGATCCGCAATTCGCCGAACTGGAGAAGCGCCGTGAGAGCGACCGGGCGCTGTCTTTTGTCTGGTACATGGGCATGGCGGTGCCGATCTATCTGGCGTGGATCATCGAGGCCTGGCTGGGTGCGGTGTTCGGGCGGCTGATGACCAACCCGGAGGCCTACGGGATCGACTTCCTGCTGTCGGTGTACTTCCTCGGGTTGGTGATGGGGTTCCGGCGCCGGCCGAACTGGCTGCTCGTCGTGATTGTCAGCGGCGCCGTGTCGGTTGCCGCCTATGCACTCATTGGATCGCCCTGGCATGTCAGCATCGGTGCGATCGCCGGTATCATCGCCGCCGCGGTAATCGCCGGAACGCCGGAAGAAACGCGCACGGAGCCGTGATGATAGAGTTTTCGACGATATCCTGGATCGTGCTTGCCGGTGCCTTGGCGACCTATCTGACACGTATCGGCGGTCATCTGGTGCTGTCGCGCTTCCAATCCATTCATCCGCGCGTCGAAGCTGCCCTCAACGCCGTTCCGGCGGCGGTCCTGACGACCCTGGTCGCGCCTGCCGCAGTGTACTCCGGAACCGCAGAGACGCTGACTATCCTGATCGCCGCTGCGGCATCGCTATATATCCCGACAATGGGGGCGTTTGTCGTCGGTTGGGTGGCGATTGTCGTGTTGCGGATGTTTATCGGCTGATCGCGGCGGTCATCGCCGCCAGCCAATCGCGCACAGCCGGCTCGTCGACAAGCGGCGTGATCTCATCGCAAACATGGGCGTGATAGGCATTGAGCCAATCGAGTTCTTCGCCGTTCAGCAATGACGGATCGATCAGCCGCCGGTCTATCGGACACAGTGTCAGAGTCTCAAACCGGTGCATTGCGATTTCACCGCCGTCGGGCACCTCGGGACGGCATACCAAGATCAGGTTCTCGATGCGGATCCCGTGCGAACCGGCCTTGTAGTAGCCGGGCTCGTTGGAAACGATCATTCCGGGCAGCAGAGCCTGCATGCTGCGCGCCGAGATGGACTGCGGCCCTTCGTGAACGCTGAGGAACGAACCGACTCCGTGGCCGGTCCCGTGCGCGTAGTCGAGGCCCGCCGACCAAAGTGCGCCGCGTGCCAAGACATCGATGTCGACGCCCCGCGTGCCTTTCGGGAAACGCGCCATCGAAACCGCGATCATGCCTTTGAGCACCAATGTGAAATGACGCTTGTACTCCGGTTTCGGTTCTCCGACCGGAATCACGCGTGTGATGTCGGTCGTACCGTCCCGGTATTGGGCACCGGAATCGACCAACAGCAGTTCGCCATCGGCGACGACCCGATTGGTGGATTCAGTCACACGATAGTGGACAATGGCGCCGTTCGGTCCGCCGCCGGAAATCGTGTCGAAGGAGATGTCCTCGAGCGGCACTTCGAGCCGTTCGCCGGTTTCGCGTCGGCAAGTCTCAAGCATTCGGACGGCAGCGATCTCATCGAAAGATCCCGGTTCCTGGGCGTCCGCCCATGCCAGGAATGCCGCCATGGCGGCGCCATCGCGGCGATGTGCCTCGCGTGCGCCTTTCTGTTCGGCGGCGTTTTTCTGCGCGCGAGGCAGGGCGACCGGGTCGCGTCCCTCGACAACTGACGCGCCGGCGGCCTCCAGATCGGCGGCGATCCGCCAGGCGGCCAGTTGCGGATCGAGCAACACCCTGGCGGTGTCGGCGCCGAGTTCGCCAAGCGCGTCTTCGAACTGGTCCGGTGGTCTTATCGTCGCCAGTTGCGCTAGGTAGGCTTCGACCTTGATCGACAGTTTGCGCTTGTCGATGAACAATTGCGGTTCTCCGTTCGCGGGCACTACCGCAAAGGCCAATGCAAGCGGCGTGTGCGCGACATCGCGACCACGGATGTTGAAGAGCCAGCAGATCGAAGCGGGGTCGGTCAGAACCGCGGCGTCAACCTCGGCTTCCGCGATCGTATCGGCCATCCGACCGATCTTGTCGCGGGGCGTTTCCCCGGCAAACGGAAAGGGGTGGACCGAAACAGGCTCGAGCGGCGCCGACGGCAGGTCGTCCCGGATCGCGTCGACGGGGTTCTCATCGAGCACGACCAGCTCCGCGCCTTTCTTCTCGCAGGCCTCGCGCAATCGCTTCACGCCCGCAACCGTGTGCAGCCAGGGATCGAATCCGACCCGCGCGCCTTTCCCGATATTGTCCGTCAGCCATGTGTGGGGCGGCGTCGCGATCAGATCGTGGCATGTAACGAGATCGGCATCGGTTTGGTCTGCGGCTTGCAACGTATAGCGGCCGTCAACGAACAGATTCGCGGTGTCCTGCAATATGATAGCGGCTCCAGCAGATCCTGTGAAACCGGTCAGCCAGGCCAGGCGCTCGGCCCGTTCGGGCAGATACTCGTTCTGGTGCTCGTCGGCATGCGGAACAATCACCACATCGATGCCCTTGGCGCGCATGTGTTCGCGCAATGCACAGATGCGCGGCCTGCTTGCTGCGGGATCGCCTTTTTCGCTGAATTCCTGGAACATGGGATACTCCGTTCGGCCCTGTCTAGAGCGATTGTTGTGCAGCTGGAAGTCAAAGATAGGCTGGACAGGGTTTTTGATCGGGCTTGATCAAGCGCCTTCGGCGGCGCGGTCCGTGTGCGCAGCAGCATATCTCTTCGCACATGCGAAAAACGCATGGCAGTGTTGCGGCATTGGCCGTGGTCAAACCGGCGAATGAGGCGCATGTTTCTGTCACGGACAAATTGCCGTAACAGATCCAGGAGATATCGATGACCGCCCGCTCGAACAAAGGCTTCCTCAAAAACACCTTCGACGCCATGGTCAATGCGCGTGCCCGCCAGGTTTCCTCCTATGTGAACGGCGCATTGCTGATGCTCGATGACGAAACGCTGGAAGCACACGGATACAAACGCGAAGAACTGCTGCGCCGCCCGAATTCGACCTATCCCTTTTAGTCATTTGTCGGCGAGAGTTCTTTTCAAAGGCGGTCCAGTGGGCCGCCTTCTTTGTTTCAGTGCCTGCTGTGTTAGGCACCCAGATGCATCGCGATCCATTCGCCGCGCTGAAGGGTGCGGCGGTGGTACAGCCCGGCATTGCGGAATGCCGCGAGCACCATCCAGCGCTGGCTTTCCAGAATTCCGGACAGGATGACAGAACCGCCGGGCGCCAGATGCGTGGCGATCTGCGGTGCCATGCGCATCAGTGGCCGCGCGAGAATGTTGGCGACGACCAGATCGAAGGGGCCTTCTTCCGCAAAGGCGCGGTGGCTGAAGCCGGTTGCAGTCTCGAATCTGACATAGGCAGATGCGCCATTCTGGCGGGCGTTCGTCTGCGCGACCACCGTGGCGATCGGATCGATGTCGGTTGCCAGCACCGGGCATCGGCAGAGCCGAGCGATCGCGATCGCCAATACACCAGTGCCGGTGCCGAGGTCGAGCGCATTGCGGGGCGGTGAAGCGGCGGCGATACGCTCGAACATCTCCAGGCAACCGGCCGTGGTGCCGTGATGGCCGGTACCGAATGCCTGGCCGGCCTCGATCTCCAGCGCTATGTCGCCGGCCTGGACCGCGTCTCGGTCATGGCGTCCGTGCAGCAGGAACCGCCCGGCGCGGATCGGCTTCAAGCCTTCCAGCGACTTCGCCACCCAATCGATATCGGGCAGGATTTCCCGCGCGATCGCGTTGCCGGCAGGCCCGGCGAGATGGCGCATGCGCGTTTCGACTGCCGCAACATCATCGGTCTCGCCGTCCACATAGACCGACACCTCGTGGAGCTGTTCGGCCTCGTCTATTTCCAGATTCGCAAGCGCGTATCCGTCGTCCTCGAACTCGGTTTCGAAAGCCGCGAAAGTGGCCGCAGCCGCTTCCTTGCCGGCTAAAAGAAACAGCCGAACCTGGCTCATGGCGTATCCCGATACGACTGCGGAGACATCGGAAAAGTTTGAAGCATCAGAACCTTGAATCTGGCGGCAGCGTTAGAGGCACCAGGACAGGCCGGATTGGATAACCGAGAGCAACAACGGATTGCCATGGGCAAGCCAGCCCGTCATGCCGACCGCGCCGATTAGCGCGACACCGGCTGAAATGGCCAGCACAACCGGAATCGAACTGGCGCCCGTTGCGCGGCCGGTCCCATGCGGATGTGCTGCTTGTCGTTCCATGCCGCAGTGATAACCGAATTTGCGCGTCGCGCCAATGCGCCGCGTTTCACATCGGAGGCAGTTGCATTTGCATCTTGATATTCGTCATCGACGCCGCAACGATAACGCGGGAAATTGACTGAGGAACCGCGTGGCCGGGGGAGGAACCGGCTGCACGCAGGAGGAGGAAAAATGGCCGAGAACAATGAAGTCGCCGAAACACGCAAACCGCCGGCCATGCCGGTGGTGAACGAAATCGGCTTTGGCGATCTGGGCGACGTTCTTTCCAAGGGCTTCGCCGATTTTCGCCGGGCTCCGCTGTTCGGCCTGTTCTTCGGCGGTGTGTTTGCGCTGGGCGGAATTGTCATCGCCCTGTCTTTGACCGTCTGGGACATGCCCTGGATGATCTATCCGGTGGCGATCGGGTTTCCGCTGATCGGCCCCTTCGTGGCGGTTGGTCTGTACGAGGTCAGCCGGCGCCTTGAAACCGGAAAACCGCTGGTCTGGGGAGAAATCCTCGGCGTGATCTGGCTGCAGCGCCAGCGCGAACTGGCCTGGATGGCATTTGTGATGCTCTTCGTGTTCTGGGTCTGGATGTACCAGATCAGGCTGTTGATCGCGATCATCCTGTCGCGGGCCTCGTTTTCAACGCTGGAGCGCTTTCTCGATGTGCTGTTCAACACCTCGGCAGGATGGACATTCCTGGCTGTCGGTCATGTCGTGGGGGCTGTTCTCGCAATCGCGCTGTTCTCGATCACGGTGATTTCGATACCGTTGCTCCTGGATCGGGAAGCCGATTTCGTCACGGCGATGGTCACCAGCGTGAAGACCGTGGTCACGAACCCCGTGCCGATGGTTGCGTGGGGCATTGTGGTGACGCTTGCGGTTCTTCTGTCGGCACTACCGCTTTTTCTCGGGCTGTTGGTGACGCTTCCGGTGCTCGGCCATGCGACGTGGCATTTGTATCGGAAGGCGGTTGCGCCGGCATAACCGGGTCTGCCGACCGGATTGCACGCTCGACAAACGGGCGCATCCTGTCGGCGAGCCGCGTGGTCTGCGCATCGATCGGGATCAGTCCGCAGACGACATCGCAACCGTCTATCACGCGCCCGCCCAATCGCTCGGTCAGAACGCCGAACTGGCTCGTGAGACGAATCATACGCTCCTCGGTCACGGTCAGGTAATGGGTGATGCCATTGCGGCGTGCGTAATCGAAGTTTGCGATCGTCAGCGCCAGTGTTTCGAAATCGAGCCCGGCGGGCAGGCGCCCCACGGGGCCGTCGCGGTTGACGCAGAAGCGCGACAACTCCCAGATCGTCGGCGACCTGAAGTTGTATTGCGGAGGGACGAGTCCGTCGAAGGCGAGTTCGAGCAGGGTTGTCTGGGTTGTCGGGATCAGCCGGATACCGGCGTTAAGGGTTCCGTCGCCGCCGACCGACAAAGCATAGGTGCAGGGCAGGTCGTCGAGGATATCACGCTCGTGGTCGCCGCAAACCGGGACGTTCCAACCCAGCTGATCGCGGAAGACGGTTTTGCGCAGCCGAAAGTAAGCGGCAAGGAGGTCTGCGTATTCTTCGCGCTGACCGGATTCGATGTGAACGATCATCTCGGGCCCCCCGGATAGTGAAGCGTCGCCAGCCGACTGGCGCCGGGGAACCTTTATCGTCTATCTTCAGTGACTACAACTTTTGATTGAATTTCTTAAAAAGATACAACTCATGCGCGCGTGAGATCGCCGCCGCCTTGTTGTTGACCCGCAATTTGCTTTTCGCGCTTTGCGTATGGGCGACGACCGTCCAGCGCGAGATGCCCATGATTTCCCCGGTTT
Organism: Oricola sp.; assembly: GCF_965230365.1. Lineage (GTDB taxonomy): Bacteria > Pseudomonadota > Alphaproteobacteria > Rhizobiales > Rhizobiaceae > Oricola. The sequence continues at coordinate 1,504,587 of NZ_OZ246003.1, forward strand.
GCTGGTCGGTTTTTCCAAGCGAACCCCAGTACAGGACCTCGGTCTCGCGCTCTGTGAGATTGATCTTTGGTTCTCCATTCTTGAGGAACCGTTCAACGACCGCGAGGCCGATGATGTAGGCTTGTTCGCGATACCTGACGATCACGGACTGATTGTCATCGCAAGGCGCCGACATGTCCATGTCGGTCGCGAATGTCGTGACCGAACGGATGTTGGGGCCGAAATTGGCCGGTATCCCGATGGTGAAACGGCCAATCCCGTTACGCAAGGCGCCTTCGGCCAGCGCCTCCAGTTCGGCCTTGCCCGGGTTCTGGTGGTCGAAAATCACCGCACCGGTTGAGTTCAGGCCGTTGACGATCGACGGATCGATCCTGGAGTAGTTGAAGAATGTGTATTCCTGTACCCATTGGGTTGGATAGGTCGTCACGATGACATGAGAGCTGAACTCGTCAGCATCCAATTCTATCCAGACAGAAATGTAATTACATTGCGTTTCAGAGCGAGCATTCTTCAATGCTTCGAAGATCGATGGTGGGAAATCGGGATCCGATTTCTGGATTTCGAACTCTGGCGCAACCAGTACACGATACATAGCCTCGTTTTGCCCTCTCACTTCTTGGGGCCGGTTACCTGGCCCGCATCAAGTATCATTGCGTCATGCAATTAGTTGCAGGCGATTACTATCATGCAAGTGAATTTAGTAAACTGGAATAACGCTACGTTATGTGGCGAATTTTGCCAAGGCATCAGAGGGTTAACGCGCAAGAATGCCATTTAGCGAAAACTTTCGCCAAGGCGGCGCGCCGGCGCCCTTCGGCCCGGCGCGCGCACTCAGTATTTCTGCGGAACGTAGAGTTCTGGCGGCAGGACTGCCCGCTCATAGTCGGGATTGAAAACACGGTCCGGCAGCGACACGTCTTCGCCCGGAACCTCTTCGTAGGGGAAAAGCGTCAACAGGTGGTCGATGCAGTTGAGACGCGCACGCTTCTTGTCGTTGCCTTCGACGATGTACCAAGGGGCCTCAGGGATGTTGGTGCGCCCCAGCATCTCTTCCTTGGCCTTGGTGTACTGCTCCCAGCGGACGCGCGATTGCAGATCCATCGGCGACAGCTTCCATTGTTTCAGCGGATCGTGGATGCGCATCAGGAAGCGCAGCTGCTGCTCCTCGTCAGTGATCGAGAACCAGTATTTGACCAGAGCGATGCCGTCGCGCGCCAGCATGCGCTCGAATTCCGGCACGTCGTTGAAGAATTGTTCGACCTGGTTGTCGTCGGCGAAGCCCATGACGCGTTCGACGCCGGCCCGGTTGTACCAGGAGCGGTCGAACAGCACGATTTCGCCGGCTGCAGGCAGATGTGGAACGTAGCGCTGAAAATACCATTGCGTCTTCTCGCGATCGGACGGCGCCGGCAGCGCGACGACGCGAACGACGCGCGGATTGAGCCGCTGGGTGATGCGCTTGATGACGCCGCCCTTGCCGGCGGAATCGCGGCCCTCGAAGATCACGACCACGCGTTTGCCCTGGTGGATGACCCAGTCCTGCAGCTTGATCAGTTCGGCTTGCAAGCGCAGCAGGTTGCGGAAATAGTCGCGGCGCGGGACGGTTTCGCCATGCGCCTTCTGGTAGATGCGCTTGATTTCCAGCGACAGCGCGGCGTCTTCGAGCTCCAGTTCGTAGTCTTCGTCCAGCGTGTCGGCGAGTTCCGCCTCCAGCCAGTCGCTTCCATCGATCGGATGTTCCGTTTCGTCCATGGCGGGTCCTCCTGTTGGCGGCAAACGCGGATTCCTAAAGTGGCACTGCTGAAGGTTTTGTGACAATGCCATCGGTGCGCAGAACATAAAGAAAAAGGCGGGCCGAAACCCGCCTTCCGATCGGCCTTGTACCGATGTGCGCCCTGTATCAGGCGGCGAACTGGTTCATCGTGTTGTCGGTACCGCCGGCCTTCAGCGCGGCATCGCCGGCGAAGTACTCCTTGTGGTCGTCGCCAATGTCGGAGCCGGCCATGTTCTGGTGCTTGACGCAGGCGATGCCCTGGCGGATTTCGGCGCGCTGGACGTTCTTGACGTAGCCGAGCATGCCCTGGTCGCCGAAATACTCCTTGGCGAGATTGTCGGTCGACAGTGCCGCGGTGTGATAGGTCGGCAGGGTGATCAGGTGATGGAAGATGCCGGCCTCGCGCGCCGCGTCCTTCTGGAAGGTGCGGATGCGCTCATCGGCCTCGGCGGCCAGTTCCGACCCGTCATAGGCAGCGCTCATCAGCGTCGCGCGGTCATAGGCCGAAACGTCCTTGCCCTCGGCTTCCCAGGCGTCGAACACCTGCTGGCGGAAGTTGAGCGTCCAGTTGAAGGACGGCGAGTTGTTGTAGACCAGCTTGGCGTTGGGCACGACCTTGCGGATCTCGTCCATCATACCGCCGATCTGGCCGATATGCGGCTTTTCGGTCTCGATCCAGATCAGGTCGGCGCCGTTCTGCAGCGAGGTGATGGAGTCGAGCACGCAGCGTGCTTCGCCGGTGCCCTGCTTGAACTGGAACAGGTTGGACGGCAGGCGCTTGGGGCGCATCAGCTTGCCGTCGCGCTTGATGACGACGTCCGACGGTGCCAGATCGTCCGCCGAAACCTCTTCGCAGTCGAGGAAGGCGTTGTACTGGTCGCCGAGGTCGCCGGGCTCGTTGGAGTAGGCGATCTGCTTGGTCAGGCCGGCGCCGAGCGAGTCGGTGCGGGTGACGATGATGCCGTCTTCGACGCCGAGTTCGAGGAAGGCGTAGCGGCAGGCGCGGACCTTGGCGAGGAAATCCTCATGCGGCACGGTGACCTTGCCGTCCTGGTGGCCGCACTGCTTCTCGTCGGAAACCTGGTTCTCGATCTGCAACGCGCAGGCGCCGGCCTCGATCATCTTCTTGGCGAGCAGGTAGGTCGCCTCGGCATTGCCGAAGCCGGCGTCGATGTCGGCGATGATCGGCACGATGTGGGTTTCGTGGTTGTCGATGGCGTTCTGGATCTCGGCGGTCTTGTTGGTGTCGCCGGCAGCGCGGGCGGCGTCGAGGTCGCGGAACAGCAAGTTGAGTTCGCGGGCATCGGCCTGGCGCAGGAAGGTGTAGAGCTCTTCGATCAGTGCAGGAACGGAGGTCTTTTCATGCATCGACTGGTCCGGCAGCGGGCCGAATTCGGAGCGCAGCGCGGCGACCATCCAGCCCGACAGGTAGAGATAGCGGCGCTTGGTGGAGCCGAAATGCTTCTTGATGGAGATCATCTTCTGCTGGCCGATGAAGCCGTGCCAGCAGCCGAGCGACTGGGTGTAGTTGGCCGGGTCGGCATCGTAGGCGGCCATGTCGGCGCGCATGATCGAGGCGGTGTAACGGGCGATGTCGAGGCCGGTCTTGAAGCGGTTCATCGCCTGCATGCGGGCGACGGATTCCGGATCGATGGAATTCCAGGTGCCGTTCTTGCCGGCGATCATGCCGCGTGCGGTTTCGATGTCCTGCGAGTAGGTCACGGTTGTTCCTTTCCGTCGTCTTGTAAAGATATGTCATGCTGCATTGCGCCATTTGCCGGCGATGTCAGCAAAAACCCCACAAACCGGACATTCCATTCGTGTTGAAATGTTGCATCGCCAAATCGGGCGATGTGAATTTGTAAAAAATTTACAAGCCTGAGCCGCGCGGCGCGACGTCATCTCAGCCGCGATACGCGGCCCCGAACAGTGCATCGCGCGTCGCCTTGAGGCGGCAGTGCAGCGAAGCGCGGCGCGCCGCGAAGTTCCAGCGCCAACTATCCAATTCCGCGATGGTGCGCGAGACAGAGAAGGGCCGGCGCGGGCGTGGAGTTTCGAAGAGCTGGCGCTTGAGGTCCGCATCGGCATGGGCAAACAGCCCGCGCACGATCTCCGGATGCTGGTGCAGCGATTCGGCGAGCAGCGTGAAGCCGGAGAAGGCGGCTTGCCCGCGCCGTTTTTGCCGCAGCGCCGAAAACACGAAGCGGCGACTGCGGGCCATGGCCAGAAGATCCGACAGCATGTCGACGACCATCTGCCGCTCGCTCGCATAAGGCGTGAAGTGCAGCGTCTTGCCGCCATGTTCCGGGATGGAGGCGGCCGACAACAGCCGCGTTCCGTCCTTGAAGATCGATGCCGCCTCTGCCTTCACCTCGGCCGAGTCGGAGCAGATCAGGAGATCGCGATCGGCCATCAGCGCGCGGCAACGCATAAACAGGTGCCGGTAGTCGGTGTTGAGGTCGGTATGCCGGACATGGATGGCGTCGTAATCGCTGCCGAGTTTGACCAGGCGGCGGGCGATGTCGTTGGCAAGCGCCGGGACGAGGCCGACGCGCTGCAGCACCAGAAGGCTTTTGATCCCGCCGCCATACTGTTCGTGAACAAGCAGGCGTTCGTCATGGTCGCGCTTCAGGTCGAAGGTCAGCAATTCGCCGGTCTGCATGCAGATGACGTCATTCAGCACCAGGTGTCCATTGGACGCATTGGCGGAGATGCGCCCGGCTTGTCCGGCGGGTGCGACGCTCTCGATCTGGTCGAGCGCGGCGGCAACAACTGCGGACCAGGTGATGACGGGGCAGCCGAAGCCGTCATTGGGAACAAAGACCTCGTCGAAGGGCAGGCGCAGGCCGCCTTGCGAGAAATCGACGATCAGGGTGCGCCCGAAGCGGGCCGCGTGGCGGCGGCAGAACTCGAACTGCACCATCTGGTCATTGAAGCCGCCGCGCGGCCGGCACAACACATAGCGTGCGTCGGAATTTAGTGTTTCCATCGCCATTTACGCGAACAGTGTCCGTGATCCCCCAGCCGACATTTGTCGTTATCCAATTTCTGTACAGGCGGCCATGGCGCCGGGCAAGGCGGTTTGACGCGGGGCGCGCTTTGCCGCAATAAGCGCGACGACCTGCCAGCAAACACCAGACCGCCATGAAGCCCTTTCTGATCGTCCAGTTGCGCCCCGAGGCGGAAGCCTCCGACGACGAGTTCCGTGCGATCCTCGACAAGGGCGGCCTGCCGGAAGCGCGCGCCCGCCGGGTGCGGCTGGAGCAGGGGCCAATGCCGGCCGATCTCGACCTGGCCAACTATGCCGGCGTGATCGTCGGCGGCGGGCCGGGCTGCGTGTCGGACGCGCCGGAACAAAAGACGCCGCTTGAAGCCCGCATGGAAGCCGCCGTGATGGGGCTGATGCCGGCGGTCACCCGCGACGATGTGCCGTTTCTCGGCTGCTGCTACGGCATCGGCATCCTGGCGCATCATCTGGGTGCGCCGGTCTCCAAGGAGCGCTTCGGCGAGCCGGTGTCGGTGGTCGATGCGCGGGTGACAGAGGCCGGACGGGCCGATCCGCTGATGGCCGGCGTCGCAGACCGGTTCGACGCCTTTGTCGGCCACAAGGAGGCGGTGCAGGCGCTGCCGGCCGGCTGCGTGCATCTGGCGGCGGGCGACGATTGCCCGTTCCAGATGATCCGCTATGGCGAGAACGTCTATGCGACGCAGTTCCACCCGGAGGCCGATGGCGATGTGTTTGCGCTGCGCATCCGCATTTATCGCGACAAGGGCTATTTCGAACCCGCCGACGCCGACCGGCTGACGGCGGCGGCGCGCAAGGGCAATCCGGATGCCGGCGCGCGCATCCTCAAGAACTTCGTGGAGAGATATCAATGATGCTGCTTGCCCTCATGCTGGCCGTCAACGCCGTGCTGCATTTCGCCGTGGTGGGCCGCTTCGGCCTTGCCGGCCGCGCCAATGTGCCGGTGTTCATCTACGCCTTCATCTACGGTGCGCTTGCCATCGCCGTTTGGATGGCCGTGCCCTATGTGCTGTGGGCGGTGCTGGTGTTCGGCGGCGTCGGCTTTGCCGCGCTGACGGCGACCTTCAACAGTATCGATCGCGAAAAGTCGCTCGACCGGGCGATCTGGCTGCTCGATGCCGTGATGCTGGCCTGGGTGGTGTATCTCCTGTTTTTCGCGTGAGGGTGAAGCTCCGGGTGCTGGCGGTAAGGGCGCGAGACTTTGTACAGCGTCATCCTAGGGCTTGACCCTAGGATCCATTCCAGAGCGGTTGCGAGTCGCAGGGTATCTAAGAACGGGTTCCATTCTGCATTTTGAGCGCCGAGCTTGGACGGATCGGAATGGATCCCTGAGCGCCGACGGCGCTTCGCTTGTCGTTGGTCAAGCCCTAGGATGACGACCTCCCTTTTTCCATCACGGCTAATCTCCACCATCAGCGCGCACGTCATCACCACCGCGCCTCGCTTCCGAGACCGGATTATTCTGAAGTTGGAAGACGGGCGGTCAAAGCATCGCAACGTCTAAAAGGTATAGCGATCCTCGGACCGCCCGCTCGGTGGTCTTGCAGCTTCGGTCGGCGGCCCGGAACTCTGTCCGGGAAAACAAGACTGCGCGCGCCGCTTCATGCCGCCCCGGCGTGGGGGTTCATCACCCAGCGATGCACCTCTGCACCGCCCACCGGGCACCGTCCCTCTCCCTGTGAGCCGGTGTGCACCCAGACTTCCGTGAGAAGGCAATTGCGATTGTAAGCGAGGGTTTAGGAGCGGTGGATAGATTTTTTCCGAGCGCAGGCCTATCTCTCCCCTTGCGGGAGAGAAAGCAAAAACCTGGGCTTGGTGAAGCCAAGTCCTTGGTTTTTGCCAGAGAGGGGCTAATCGATGTCTGTCCGCGCTCTCAGTCGGTGCAGGATGTGATCGCAAACGGCATCGAGACTGGTTTCGACTTCGTGGTTCCAGAAACGCAGCGTCTCGAAGCCCTCACGGCCGAAATGGGCATCCCGCACTTGGTCTCTTGCGTTTTCGGAGTGCTGACCGCCATCGACCTCGACAATCAGCTTCGTCTCGAAACAGACGAAGTCGAGAATGAAGCCGTCGAGCGGCACCTGTCGTTTGAACTTGAAGCCCTCGAGTTTGCTGCCGCGCAGTACCTGCCAGAGCATGTTTTCGGCCCGCGTGGCGTCGGCGCGCATTGATCGCGCGTGCTTGCGATGAACCCTCGGCGCTTCCCTGTGAGGCATCGGCGCTTTTGCCCCTCTCTGGTGATTTCCAAGGACTTAGCAGGCTAAGCCCGGGAAATCACTTTCTCCCCCGCAAGGGGGGAGATAGGGCGCGCCGCTTCATGCCGCCCTGACTTGGGGGTTCATCACCCAGTGACACACCTCTGCGCCACCAGCCAGGCACCGTCCTTCCCCCTGTGAGCCGGTGTGCACCCAGACTTCCGTGAGAAGGCAATTGCGATTGTAGGAGAGGGTTTAGGAGCGGTGGACAAGTTTTTTCAGCGCGTGGACTATGCATCTGAATATGTTGAATAAACGCATAGAGAAGCGAAAAACTTGTGCAACGGGCGGGGTCTCGTATCTCCCCCCCTTGCGGGGGAGGAAGTCTTTTCCTGCGCTTACAAGGGCTCTGCCTGCGTAAGTGCTTGGAAAAGACCAGAGAGAGGCTCGCGTCGCCGGATGCGTGTGCGGTGTTCTGCACCTCCAGCGCATTTGCCCCTCACTTGCGATTTCTAGCACTTAGCCTGCGGCTAAGCCCGGGAAATGTCCCGGCCCTCCGCTATTGCTCCGGGCGTTCAGTGCTCCAATCGACAAATCGTTGTCGATTGGCCGACCTGCAGTCGGACACTCCTCACCCAACCGGGCACCGTCCCTCTCTCCATCAGCCGGTGTGCACGACAGACTTCCGTGAAATGGCAAGGGTATTTGCGGGGGTGTCTTTTAGCACGGTGGTTGAACTGGAGGTTGCAAGCGCTGGCGCGAAACGCGGCGGTGTCCGGTCACCTTGAGGTTCTCAGCTGCCGCAGAGAGATAGCGATCTGTTTCAGAACAGCGGTCCCGAAATCGACGCTACGACAGCGTGATGATTTGACGTAAAGTCATGTATGTGTAGTTTCCGAAGCTCGAGATTAGGAGGGTTCGCATGCCGGATGACCAGAATCGCACGACAGAGGCTGAGATTTCATGGGTGGTACTAGGAATCCTTTATCAATCTCCGGTTGGTGAGATGAGCGTTCATGATCTAATTCGCTTAATACCTGGCAGTATCTCCCTAACGGGAGAGGATCGAAAGCACTCTTCGACAAGGCCAAACGAGGAATTGTGGGAGCAGAGGGTTCGCAATATCCAATCTCACTACAAGACCCCGGGAAACTTCATAGCGGAAGGTTTCCTTGAACATATCGATTCAGGCTATCGTATTACCGACGCCGGGAGGCTGCACTATGAGAACAATAGTTAGGAGTATGCCTTTTTGTATCCTGGTTTAAGCCAGCTTAGTGCAGTTCCGCTTGGTGCGTTCTTATCCCAAACAAACCATGCATATGCGGTCGTTCCGCTACCTTTCCGCGTCGCTCCATCCATATAGAACGTAATTCTCTCGCTAAACACCCATACCCTACTCGGGGGGCATTCCGAGTATATAGTCTTGGCTCGATTTGCGCCTTCCAAGAAAGCGAGCCTCAGCAGTAGCGCAAATTTCTTCTCCGAAAGCTCTACGCCTTTTCTTACGAATTCTTCTGCGCTGTTGTATGGCGGATTTGTGATAATGTTTTGTGTGCGGACGCCTGCCTTAGTGAAGTCAATTCCCGGATCGCCGAAGCCCCGATCATGGAGATCTGAACTTCTGACTGCGCTGCCGGTGGTTTCGAGCACCTTCGACATTGCGCCATTTCCACAAGCGCATTCCCAAATCTCACCTACGAAACGCTCATTGTCTACAAGCGCATGTGTGGCCCAGGCAGGGGTCGGGAAGAAATCGGGACCGTCGAGATCTGCAGAGCGCTTTAGCGTGGGTATGTGGGCGCCATTGATCTGATAAGTTGCGTCCATTGTCTCGGCTTTAGCTGATCGTCGGTAACTAGGTTATGGTAAATAGAGTGTAAGGAAGTTGGTAAAATTTGGATTAACATGGCGATCTCGCCTTGCTTCTCACTGACCACATTCTTCACACCGCCTCCACAAACCCGTCCAGCACGCGCTTCTGGCCGGCCTTGTCGAAATCGACCGTCAGCTTGTTGCCATCGATTGCAACGATGTTGCCATTGCCGAACTTCAGGTGAAAGACGCGGTCGCCGACCGAAAAGGGCGACGGGGTGTCGGAGACCGACTTGGCGACCAGCTCGCCCTCGATGGTCTTGCCCTTGATGCTGCCGCGCCCGGCGCCATAGCCCGATTCCGTCTCGCCATAGCCGATGCGCTCGACCCCGACGCCGGAGCGCGAACCCCAGTTCTGCGCCGTGCCGGCATTGCGGTTTTGTTGCGCCCGCTGCCAGCCGGGCGAGGAGCGGTTGGTGGAAAACGGATCGGCGCTGTCGAAACGCGAGGCGCCATAGGAGCCGTAGCCGCCATAGTTGGATGACGGCTCGGCGACATCGACATGATCGGTCGGCAGTTCCTCGAGAAAACGCGACGGCATGGTCGACTGCCACAGCCCGTGAATGCGGCGGTTCGACGTAAACCAGATGTGGCAGTTCTGCTTGGCGCGGGTGATGCCGACATAGGCGAGCCGGCGCTCTTCCTCCAGCCCGGAACGGCCGCCTTCGTCTAGGGCGCGCTGGTGCGGGAACAGGCCCTCCTCCCAGCCGGGCAGGAACACGGTTTCGAATTCCAGCCCCTTGGCGGAGTGCAGCGTCATGATGTTGACGGCGTCCATGTTCTCGTTCTTGTCGGCATCCATGACGAGCGAGACATGTTCGAGGAAGGCGCGCATGGATTCGAACTCCTCCATGGAGCGGATGAGTTCCTTCAGATTGTCGAGCCGGCCCGGCGCTTCCGCCGAACGGTCGGCCTGCCACATGGCGGTGTAGCCGGACTCCTCAAGGATGGTTTCGGCCAGTTCGGGATGCGGGGTTCGCTCGATCAGGCCGGCCCAGCGGGCAAAGCCCTCGACAAGGTTGCGCAGGGCGGCGCGCGGCTTCGGCTTCATCTCCTCGGTCTGGACCAGTTCGGCGGCGGCGGCGAGCATCGGCACGCCGCGGGCGCGGGCATAATCGTGGATCATGCGCACCGAGGCTTCGCCAAGGCCGCGTTTCGGCGTGTTGACGATGCGCTCGAAGGCGAGATCGTCGGCGGGCTGGGCGACGACGCGGAAATAGGCCATGGCGTCGCGGATCTCCATGCGCTCGTAGAAGCGCGGGCCGCCGATGACCCGGTAGTTGAGGCCGAGCGTGACGAAACGGTCCTCGAACTCGCGCATCTGGAACGACGCGCGCACCAGGATCGCCATGTCGTTGAGCTTGTGGTCGCGGCGCTGGGCCTGCTCGATTTCCTCGCCGACGGCGCGCGCTTCTTCTTCGGAATCCCAGGCGGCGTGGACCTGCACCTTCAGGTGTTCGGGGTCGTGGAAATCGGTGAACAGCGTCTTGCCGAGCCGGCCCTCATTGTGGGCGATCAGATGCGAGGCGGCGCCGAGAATGTGGCCGGTGGAGCGGTAGTTGCGCTCCAGCCGGATGACGGCGGCGCCTGGAAAGTCCTTCTCGAAACGCAGGATGTTGTCGACCTCGGCGCCGCGCCAGCCATAGATCGACTGGTCGTCGTCGCCCACACAACAGATGTTTATCTTGTTTTCGCTCGCGCCGAGTTCGCTGCGCTCACCGGCTCCGCGGGGGCCTCGCAAAGGCTCTGACGGGCTGTCGCCCTTGCCGCCTTCGGCGGGGGCGGGCAGATCACCCGGAAATGCGCTCTCGTCGCCAAGGAAGGGAGCGGGGGCCTCGGCGAAGCCTTCGCTCACGGCCGCGCGCTCGCGCGCCGAATTCGGTCTGGTCTGCGGCCTTTGGGCGATCAGGCGCAGCCACAGATATTGCGCCGTGTTGGTGTCCTGGTACTCGTCGACGAGGATGTATTTGAAGCGGCCGTGATATTCGGCTAGCACGTCCGGATTGTCGCGGAAGATGCGGATCGGCAGGCAGAGGAGATCGCCGAAGTCGACGGCGTTGAGCGTCTTCAGCCGCTCCTGATAGGCGGCGAACAATTCGCGGCCCTTGCCATTGGCAAAGGCGCGGGCATCGCCCTCGGGAATGTCCTTCGGGCCGTAACCCTTGTTCTTCCAGCCGTCGACCATCTGGGCGAAGGCGCGTGGCGCCCAGCGCTTGTCGTCCAGCCCCTCGGCCTGGATGATCTGCTTGATCAGGCGGATCTGGTCGTCGGTGTCGAGGATCGTGAAGCCGGATTTGAGGCCGGCCAGCTCGGCGTGCCGGCGCAGGATCTTGACGCCGATGGAGTGAAAGGTGCCGAGCCAGGGCATGCCTTCGACCGTCTCGCCGACGAGAAGCCCGATGCGCTCCTTCATCTCGCGGGCCGCCTTGTTGGTGAAGGTCACGGCGAGGATTTGCGACGGCCAGGCGAGCCCCCGCGACAGGATATGCGCAATGCGGGTGGTGAGCACCCGCGTCTTGCCGGTGCCGGCGCCGGCGAGCACCAGGACCGGGCCCTCGGTGGTTTCCACAGCGCGGCGCTGTTCGGGATTGAGCCCTTCCAGATAGGCGGGCTGGCCGCCGGCGCGGGCGGCCATGGCGCGCGCCGCGATGCCCGAGGGAGCCGGAGTGGCGCGGGGCGGTTGGTCATCGCCAAACGGGATGTCGTCGAAGGGATCGCTCATGCAACCGGAATGTAGTGATTCGGGCGCGAAAGACCAGAACGAAAGGCGAATGGGCGGGGGACGGTTGGCGCCTGGTCTCGCAGCTGGACCAGTCGACGCCCACGGAGGACGGCGGCGGGAGATTGTCTCCACCGCAATTGCTTTGCCGTGCTATGGGCAGGGCATGAGACGAGTTCTGATCCGAGTAATGGCGGCGGTCCTGCTGGTCCCCTTGCTCAACGGGTGTACCGGCATTGGCTATTATGCCCAGTCGGTGGACGGACATCTGAAGATGCTGTCGGCGCGCGAGAAGGTGGAGAAGCTCATCGACGATGCCACCAAGCCGGGCCAATTGCGTGCGCAGATGGCGCTGGCACGAGACATTCGCCGGTTTGCGAGCGATGAACTGGCGCTGCCGGACAACAACAGCTACCGGTCTTATGTGGACACCGGCCGCGACTATGTGACCTATGCGGTGTTCGCGGCGCCCGAATTCTCGCTGACTGCGCATACATGGTGCTTCCCGGTCTATGGCTGCGTACCCTATCGGGGCTATTTTTTCCGGGACGCGGCCGTTGAGTTCGCGATCAAGGCCCAGCAACAGGGCCTGGACGTCCATGTGGCGGGGATCACCGCCTATTCGACGCTCGGCTGGTTCGCCGATCCGCTGCTCAACACCATGTTTCGCCACGACGAGACCTATCTCGCGGGGCTTGTGTTCCACGAACTGGCCCACCAGCAAGTCTATGTGCGCGGCGATACCGCGTTCAACGAAGCCTTCGCCGTGGCGGTCGAGACGACCGGCGTGAAGAGGTGGCTGAAGCAGACATCGGATGCGGCGGCGCTCAGGCGCTACGAGGCCGACCTCGCGCGCAAGGCCGTTTTTCTCGAACTGGTGGCGCAAGCCCGTGCCGATCTGGCTGAAGTCTATGCTGGACCCGGCAGCGATGCGGCAAAACGGGCGGCAAAGACGGCGGCGATCGAAAAACTGCGCCGGCGATACCGGCGCATGCGGGACGGGCGCTGGGGCGGGTATCGCGGTTACGATGGCTGGTTCGATGCGCCGATCAATAACGCCAAGCTCGCGGTGTCCGGTTTCTACAACGATCTGGTGCCCGACTTCGTGCGCCTGCTGGCGGCCTGCTCCGGCGACTACACGACGTTCTACGAGGCCGTGGAACGCATTGGCGCGCTCGACGAGAACCGGCGCCACGCGGCGCTGAAGGCGGCGAAAAGATGCAGGTGATTACGGCAGACAACCGGCTGCTTCGGTATTTCTACGCGCTTGCCGAGGCTGATCGAACGGCGATAATGACGCAGGGAGCGGCGTCCAACGAAATTGACGAACCGCTTATGTCGGAACCCTTGGGGAGGAGAAAGATGGAAGGCACGATCTACGGCACCGGGCTCGACCGCAACGCCGCCAACTACCAGCCGCTGACGCCGCTGAAGCATCTGGAGCGCGCGGCGGCGGTGTTTCCGGACCATGTGGCGATCGTGCATGGCGAGCTCCGCCGGACCTATCGCGACTTCTACGCCCGCTCGCGCAAGCTCGCCTCGGCGCTGCGCGCGGCCGGCATCGAGCGCGGCGACACGGTGGCCGTGATGCTGTCGAACACGCCGCCGATGCTGGAAGCCCATCACGGCGTGCCGATGGCCGAAGGCGTGCTCTTGTCGATCAACACGAGGCTCGACGCCGATATCATCGCCTTCCAGCTCGACCATGGCGAGGCCAAGGTGGTGATCGTCGACCGCGAATTCGCCGCCGTGATGAAGGGCGCGCTCGACAAGGCGTCGATAACGCCATTGGTCATCGACTATGACGATCCGGACTACCCCGACGACGCGCCGTTTGCGAAAGGCGCGATGATCGGCTCGGTCGAATACGAGGAATTCATCGCCGACGGCGACCCGGACTTCGCCTGGGCTATGCCGCGCGACGAGTGGGACGCGATCTCGCTCAACTACACGTCGGGGACAACCGGCAATCCGAAGGGCGTCGTCTACCATCATCGCGGCGCGGCGCTGATGGGCTATGCCAATGTCATCGCCTCTTCGATGGCCAAGCACCCGGTCTATTTGTGGACGCTGCCGATGTTCCACTGCAATGGCTGGTGCTTTCCGTGGACGCTCGCCGTGCAGGCGGGCACGCATGTGTGTCTGAGATGGGTGCGCGCCGGCGCGATGTATGACGCCATTGCCGACCACGGGGTGACGCATCTGTGCGGCGCGCCGATCGTCATGGCGACGCTGATCAATGCGCCGGAAGCAGAGAAGCGCGACTTTCCGCAGACCGTGACCTTCAACACCGCCGCCGCACCGCCGCCGGAAAGCGTGCTGGCCGGCATGGCGGATGCGGGTTTCGAGGTCACCCATCTCTATGGGCTTACCGAAACCTACGGGCCAGCGGTGGTCAATGAATGGCACGCGCAGTGGAACGAACTGGACGGGCCCCACCGCGCGGCAATGAAGGCGCGACAGGGCGTGCGCTACACGGCGCTGGAAGACCTGACCGTGATGGATCCGGAGACGATGCAGGAAGTGCCCGCCGACGGCGAGACGCCGGGCGAGGTGATGTTCCGCGGCAACATCGTGATGAAGGGCTATCTGAAGAACCCGTCGGCGACCGACGAGGCGTTTGCCGGCGGCTGGTTCCATTCCGGCGATATCGGCGTGCTGCATCCCGACGGGTACATCCAGATCAAGGACCGGTCGAAGGATGTGATCATTTCGGGCGGCGAGAACATCTCGTCGATCGAGGTGGAGGACGCGCTTTACAAACACCCGGCGGTGCAGGCGGTCGCCGTGGTGGCGCGACCGGACGAGAAGTGGGGCGAGACGCCCTGCGCCTTCGTCGAACTGAAGCCCGGCGCTGCGGTGACCGAAGCGGAGCTGATCGAACACTGCCGGTCGATGATCGCGCGCTACAAGTGCCCGAAAACGGTGGTGTTCTCCGAACTGCCGAAGACATCGACCGGCAAGATCCAGAAATTCGTGCTGCGCGAACAGGCGAAAGTGGTTTAGGCGGCTTCGTCGCGTGTCATTGCCACCAGCTTCTCGCCGAGATCGTCGGGGCGCTCGCCTTCGGCAAAGATGCGTGTGAGCAGTTCGGCTGCGACCAACTGGTTGCGCGAACTCCAGTCGGTTTTCGCATGGTGCGTAGCCGCCTCGGCGTCGCGCCTGGACCAGCGCATGACATCCTTTAGAACACCGTCGCGCAGCAGCGCTTCGGTGCCGGTGGAATAGGTGCTCGTCAGAGGAAAGCCGAGCTTGGATTTTTCGATGTTCTGGCGCGGCACCCAGGATCGCGCGGCCTGTTTCAGCAGGTATTTGGAGGTGCGTTTTCGATAGAGATCACGCCCCGGCAGATGCAGCGCGAAGTCGATCAGGCTGTTTTCTAGGAAGGGGACGCGGATTTCGACCGATGCCAGCATGCTGAGACGGTCCAGCCGGTTGAGCAACTCCTGCATGTGGCTGCCCATATCGTGCAGGCCCGAGGCGATGGCGCCGCGATCGCGGTAGCGCGGAAGCCCCGACACGGCGCTGGCACATGCCGACTGCGACAGGGCGGCGAAGGGCGCGGCGGCTACGAAGCCGGGAAGCCTGTCGCCCGAGCCTGCTTCGACTGGCGATCCGTGGAATGGCGCTTCTTGCAGTTGCCTGGCAAGCCGGTCACGGCTTCGTTTCGACCGGAACAGGGACCAGGGCGGATCGGCGCGGCGCCAACGCCGCGCGGTCACCCGATGCGTGAGATAGCCGCCGAAAAGCTCGTCGGCACCCTCGCCGGAGAGCAGGACGGGGATACCGTCGGCGCGGCAGCGCTGGGCGATGGCAAGAAGCGCGGTGTCGCTGAACGCATAAGTCATGGTTTCCAACGCGAACACCGCGGTCGGCCAATTGCGCAGGAACGTGTCGCGGTCCATGCCGACGGGATGGAGCGTCGCCCCCGATTGCCGTGCGGTCAAAGAGGCGGCTGCCACCTCGTTGGGCTCCTTGTCGGGATCGGCGACAAAGGCCGACATGCCGGGAAGGCCGCGTGCGGCTATCGCCGTGACCATGCCGGAGTCGACGCCGCCGCTCAGGCATGCCGCAACCGGCGTGTCGGCGGCAAGATGCAGCGCCACGCTGCCTTGCACGAGTGCGCTCAGCGTCTCCATCTTCTCGGCATCGGACCGGCGATTCGAAAGCAGCCGATCCGGATCGAAAGCAGCGAGCGGCTGCCAGTATTCGATCTCCTCGCAATCGGTGCCGTGGCAGCGCAGGATGGTTCCCGGCCGCAACCGTTCGACGCCGGAAAAGAGGCTGGTGTCGTTGGCGTTGCTCATCACCATCATGCGTAGCGTGAGGGCGCGGGCGTCGATTTCGGCGTTGCCCGCCATGGCGGCGAGCACGCCCTTGTCTTCGGATGCAAAAGCCAGCCGGCCATCCATGGTGGCCAGGGACATCGGCTTGATGCCGAGCCGGTCGCGCGCCAGCCAGAGCGTTGCGGTCCGGGCGTCATGATAGGCGAGTGCGAACATGCCGTTGAACCTGGGCACCGCGGCCTCGGGGCCCCATTGATGCAGCGCGCGCAGCACCACCTCGGCATCGCCGGAACTGACGAACGCAACGCCTTCGCGTTCCAGTTCGGCCCTGAGTTCGCGGAAGTTGTAGACCTCGCCGTTATAGACAAGCGTGCCGGCGCCGTCCGGCGTGGACATGGGCTGGGCGGCGCGCTCGGTCGGGTCCAGAATGGCCAGTCGCCGGTGGCCGAGCGCGACATCGCGCAGTGTGCGGTGGCCGTCGCCATCGGGTCCGCGATGGGCGATCGCCGCCGTCATGCGCCGGACGTCCCGTTCGTCGGCCTCGGTGACCGGTTTGCCGAAACGCCAAATGCCTGCAATGCCACACATTATCCAAAATCTCTTAAACGGGCATGACGAAACGCCGCGTGACTTCAATGCCGGTGGTCGCAACGACCGTTCCGCAATCTATCGTTAGGTCAGATTTTGTCATCCCTTTCTGCGGCGACCGCGATTTGTCAGTGGAGCCAAACAGCCTTATCGCTGCAAGTGCATTGCCAGCACCGGAGAATACTCATGACCGACAAACACACAGGCGCGTGCCTTTGCGGCGCGGTGTCGTTCGAGATCGAAGGCGATTTCGACAAGTTTTTCCTTTGCCATTGCAGCCGCTGCCGCAAGTTTTCAGGCTCGGCGCATGCCTCGAACCTGTTTTCCACCGAAGGCAAAATCACATGGCATTCGGGCGAGGACCGGATCAGGCACTACGAGGTGCCGGATACGCGGTTTGCCAAGAGCTTCTGCGCCGAATGCGGGTCGCCGCTGCCACGCGAGCGCCCAAGCGGGCTGATGGTGCCGGCGGGCTGTCTCGACACACCGGTCGAGATCGAACCCGACGCGCATATCTTCATAGCCGACAAGGCGAGCTGGGATGATCGCCTCGACGAAGTGAAGACATTCAATCAGGGGCCGGGCTGAGGGCGGAGAACCCGGTTGGCCAACAGACCGGCCGGGATTGCGGCACGATCACCGCCGAGACGCATTCGCTGCAGGCGGCGGGACTGGCGCTGGCAATCGTGAGCTGATCCGGTTGCCTGGGTGTCAAAGATTTTTTGTTGCTTTAAACTTGAGCGCGACTCTCAGGTTGACAAAGCTGATAATGTTTATCAAGTTATTTCCGGCTCAGTTCCGACCCTCGTTTGCAGGGGCTCCGAACGTGCTGTCCGCTTTGGAACCGGATAACAAAGTCTCCTGACAAGGACACAAATCCATGAAAACCGCCTTTCTTGCGCTTAGCGCCTGCACCACGCTGGCCGGGCTCACTCTCTCCGCTCAGGCTCACGAACACGGCAAGGCCGCCGTGCTGGACACCTATGCCGACATCGCCGAGGCCAAATATGCCGACAGCCTGATCGCCGGCACCAGGCTGCAGGCCGCTATCGACGCACTGATCGCCGATCCGTCGGCTGAAGCGCTGCAGGCGGCAAAAGCGGCCTGGCTGGCATCGCGTGTGCCTTACCAGCAGACCGAGGTCTACCGGTTCGGCAACGCCATCGTCGACGACTGGGAAGGCAAGGTGAACGCCTGGCCGCTCGACGAGGGCCTGATCGACTATGTCGACGCGTCCTATGGCGGTCCGTCGGACGAAAACGAATATGCCGTGCTGAATGTTGTCGCCAATGCCAACTTCACGCTGTCCGGCGAAACCATCGACGCAGCCGAAATCACCCCGGCGCTGCTGGAAGAAACGTTGCATGAGGCCGATGGCGTGGAAGCCAATGTGGCGACGGGTTACCACGCCATCGAGTTTCTGCTGTGGGGCCAGGACCTGAACGGCCATGGCGCTGGCGCGGGCAACCGGCCCTGGACCGACTATGCGGCTGGCGCCGACTGCACCGGCGGCAATTGCGACCGCCGCGCGGCCTATCTGAAGGCGTCGGCCGATCTCTTGGTCTCCGACCTGGAATGGATGGCGGCGCAGTGGGCCGATGGCGGCGCAGCCCGCGCAGCCCTGATGGAAAACGAGGATGCCGGCATCGCGGCCATTCTGACCGGCATGGGTTCGCTGTCTTACGGCGAACAAGCCGGTGAGCGCATGCGCCTCGGCCTGCTGTTGAACGATCCCGAGGAAGAGCACGATTGCTTCTCTGACAACACGCATAACAGCCATTACTACGATGGTCTGGGCATCCAGAATGTCTATCTCGGCAAGTATGTCCGAATCGACGGTTCGCTGGTCTCCGGCGCGTCGCTGTCGGACATGGTGGCCCACGATGATGCCGACCTTGACGCCGAAATGCGCGGCAAGCTTTCGGCGACGATGTCGGCTCTGGGCTCCATCAAGACCGCGGCGGAAGCCGGTTTCAGCTATGACATGATGCTGGAGCGCGGCAATGCGGCAGGCGAAGCCCTCGTCATGGGCGGCGTCAACGCGCTGGCCGACCAGACGAGTTCGATCGAACGGGTGGTTGCCGCGTTGGGCGTCGACGATATCGCATTCGAAGGTTCCGACAGCCTCGACAATCCGAACGCTGTGTTCGAATAAGCAAACAAGCGGGCCGGCGCAGAGCCGGCCCGCGCCATCGCATGACCGGGCAGTATTGCGCCGATGATATCGAGAACCTTGCTGTCGCTCGTCCTGTGCGGCACTGCCGGTGCCGTCGCAGCGGGTCCGCTTGACGAGCCGCATTTGAACATCTTGCCGCGCACGGCCAAAGAGGCGGCTCGGATTGCGGGTGTGACGGCCCCGCCCGAAAATTTCGACAAGCCTTCGAAATACGAGCACCTCTCCGCGGGGGCGGCAACCGTGCGCCGACGGGCCGATGCGGACGCGTTTTCGCAGCCTTCGGGCAATATAAGCTTTGCCGGTGAACTGGACTTCCGGGTCGGCGACGGCCTGTTTCGCAAGCTCTGGGTATCGTCGCCGTCATCCACCAAGGCGTCGGACGGGCTCGGTCCGCTGTACAATGCCCGCTCCTGCCAGCGCTGCCATATCAAGGACGGGCGTGGTCATCCGCCGGAAGGGCCGGACGACAGCGCGGTCTCGATGTTTCTGCGCATCTCGATACCGGGAACCGCAGCCGACGCCCCTGCCGGGATCGACGGTTACATCCCGACGCGGCCGGACCCGTCCTACGGCAAGCAAATGCAGGATTTCAGCCTCGCCGGCCACGAGGCCGAGTACCGGTTGCAGATCGACTATGAGGAAATCGAGGTGCCGCTTGCCGGCGGCGAGACGGCGTGGCTGCGCAAGCCGACCTACCGGGCAGCCGATCTTGGCTATGGCCCGCTGCATCCGCAAGCGATGCTCAGCCCGCGCATCGCGCCGCCGATGATCGGCCTCGGCCTGCTGGAGGCCATTCCCGCCGCCGACATTCTTGCCAATGCCGATCCCGACGATGCGGATGGCGACGGCATCTCCGGTCGTGCAAACATCGTCCACTCGGTCGAATTCGGCATGCCGATGCTTGGCCGTTTCGGCCTGAAGGCGGGCTCGCCGACCGTGCGCGAGCAATCGGCAGGCGCGTTTGCCGGCGATATCGGCATATCCACGCCGCTGTTCGTGGATCCGTGGGGCGAGTGCACGGAAGCCCAGGCCGATTGCCGGGCCGCGCCGCATGGCGACGGCGATGACCGGGTATTCGAGGTCGACGAGATCGGGCTTGACCTCGTGGCGTTCTACAGCCGCAATCTCGGCGTGCCGGCCCGCAGCGACGCCGGCGACCGAGTAGTGCTGGCGGGAAAGAAGGTCTTTCACGCGACGGGGTGTGCGAACTGCCACCGGCCGGCCTTTGTTACCCACCGGCTGGAAGACCGTCCGGAACAGAGCTTCCAGCTGATCTGGCCCTATAGCGACCTGCTGTTGCATGACATGGGCGAGGGGCTTGCCGACAACCGGCCCGAAGGCCGGGCGACAGGGCGCGAATGGCGCACGCCGCCGCTATGGGGTATCGGGCTGACCGAGCAGGTCAGCGGGCATAGCTTTTTCCTGCATGACGGGAGAGCGAGATCGTTGCTTGAAGCGGTGCTATGGCATGGCGGTGAGGCCCAGAAGCAACGAGATGCCGTGGCCGCCATGCCACCGGAGGAGCGGGCCGCCCTGATCCGGTTTTTGGAGAGCTTGTGATGCTAACGCGACTGATTTTCGTTTTCGGACTGTTGCTCGCCGGAACGGCACGCGCCGAGCCGCCCGACATCGCGGCAATCGTGGACAATCACGTCCTGCCCGGTTTCCGGACTTTTGCCGACAAGAGCCAGGCGCTCAGTGCGGCCGCTGAAGCGGATTGCGCGCCGAGCGCGCCGGAATTGCGCAGCGCCTATGGCACCGCCTTCGATGCGTGGATCGCGGTCAGCCATTTGCGGTTCGGACCGACCGAGACGGCGGATCGCGCGTTCAGCCTGGCGTTCTGGCCCGACAGCCGGGGCAAAACGCCGAAAACGCTCGGCGCGCTGATCGATGCGGCGGATCCCGCGCTGACGACGGCGGAGGGATTTTCCACGGTCTCGATTGCGGCGCGCGGCTTCTACGCGCTGGAGTTTCTGCTGTACGATCCGGCTTTCGCCGAGCGCGGCTCTGCGGACTATCGATGCGCACTTGTCCGGGCGATGGCCGCCGATGTTGCGCGTAACGCGGCTGACATCCTCGAGGACTGGCAAGCAAACTACGCCGATCTGCTCAGACATGCCGGCGCGAACGACGACTACCGCAGCCCGGAAGAGGCTGCCAAGCGCCTGCTGACAGCACTGTCGACGGGACTGGAGTTCACGTCCGACATGCGGCTGGGGCGGCCGATGGGTACCTTCGAGCGGCCGCGTCCGAAACGAGCGGAAGCGCGCCGGTCGGGCCGTTCGCTGCGCCATGTGGTTTTGTCGCTGGAAGCCACGCGCGATCTGGCGCGGCTCCTGGCGGCGCCGTCGCCGGACGCCGCCGAGGCGCTGGAAGCGAGCTTTGGGCGCGCATTGAAGCTGGCGTCCCAACTTGGCGATCCGGTGTTTGCCGGTGTTGCCGAACCGCAAGGGCGTTTTGAGGTCGAGGCCTTGAAGCAAGCGGTCGACGACGTTCGCGATGCCGTGACGACGCGGCTCGGACCGGCGTTGGGCGTTGCCGCCGGCTTCAACTCGCTCGACGGGGACTGATCCCGTGCCGAGCCGCCGATCCCTCGTTTTCGGTGCGTTGGCCGCCGGTTTTTGCCCATCGACCGGTTGGGCGCAGGCGGGCAGCCCCGCCTTTGTCGCAGCAGCGCGCAATCCGGACGGCGCCTATGCCCTCTACGGGTTATCCAAGGCGGGCGAAGCGGTCTTCAACCTTCCGCTGCCAGGCAGGGGGCACGCGGCGGCAGCCCATCCGGGCAAACCCGTGGCAGTCGCGTTCGCACGACGGCCCGGTGATTTCGCGATTATCATCGATTGCGCGACGGGAACGACCGTCGCGACCTTGCGGACACCTGCGGGACGGCACTTCTACGGGCATGGCGCGTATTCTGCCGACGGACGGCTTTTGTACACCACCGAGAACGATTTCGAGAACGCGCGCGGACGGATCGGCGTTTGGGATGTCGCTGCCGGCTACCGGCGGATCGGCGAGCATGATTCCGGCGGCGTCGGACCGCATGAAATCGTGCGTATGCCCGACGGGCAGACGCTGGCGGTCGCCAATGGCGGTATCGAGACGCATCCGGACAGCGGCCGGGCGAAACTCAACGTCGCGACCATGCGCCCGAACCTCAGCTATGTGTCGCTGGATGGCGAGATTGTCGATCGGGTCGAGCTTGCTGCCGAGTTGCGCAAAAACTCGATCCGCCATCTTGCGGTGTCCGGCGACGGAACGGTTGCCTTTGCCATGCAGTGGCAGGGTGAGACGGGCGAACAACCGCCGCTGATCGGTATGCACAGGCGCGGTTTTGCGGCAAACCTGTTGACAGGCGGCAGCGAAGACCATCGGGCCATGGAGAACTATGTCGGCAGCGTTGCGTTTTCCGGCGATGGAACGCGTATCGCTGCGACCTCGCCGCGCGGGGGGCTCGTTCAAGTGTTCGACACGTGTGACGGTCAGTATCTCGGTGGCGTTCGCAGCCGCGACGTCTCAGGCGTTGGCGCCCTCGGCGACGGTTTTGCCGTGACCAGCGGCACCGGGCTGCTTGTTGTCATCGACGGAACGGTGGCGGTGCGTACGGCGCGCCACGCGGTCGCATGGGACAACCATCTCGTACCTGTCGGCGCATAGGCTGCAGACGGTCGATCAGGCCGAAATGCGCTTGTGTTCGCCCTTGCCGATGATGCTCTCGATTTTGTCGATCAGCACATGCGGGCTGATCGGCTTCGACATGCAGTCGTCCATCCCTGCTTCAAGGCATTTTTCGCGGTCGTCGCCGTGCGCGTGGGCAGTGACGCCGATGATTGGCGTGTGCGATCCGGTTTCCGCGTCGCGGGCGCGGACTTCGGCGGTCGCCTCCAGACCGTTCATTTCGGGCATGGCGATGTCCATGAGGATCAGACGCGGGTTTTTGCGTGCGTTGACCTCCACGGCCTGACGGCCATCGCTGGCGATCTCGAACCGGTAACCGGAGCCGAGCAGGATCTGCGAGAAAACCAGCTGATTGACGCTGTTGTCCTCGGCAACGAGCACGTCGATGGCGTGTTCGCGGGCGCTTTCGTCATCGCGGTATTGCCGGGCGGAGGGCGCGATTTCCGCTATGCGCGCCACTGGCGTTTCCGGCGCATGAACACCGGCGGCTGCCGCTTCGGCGGGCGGCTCCTCCTTCCCGGAACTGTCACGCGGTTCGCCGATTACCTTTGCAACCGCTTCGTGCAGCCGGGCGCATCGCAATGGTTTGGGGAGTACGGCGTCGATGCAGAGATTGCCGATTTCGTTTGCCGGGATATCGGCGCCTAGAGGCGACAGGAGCACCAGCGGCAAGCCGGCCATCCGGGTGTCGGCGCGGATCGCCGCAGCCACATCCATCCCGCTCATGCCGGGCATTTCTAAATCGATGATCACGCCGGCGAATGGCTGGCCCTCCTCTGCCGCGGCACGCAGTCCGCTCAAACCGGCCGCTCCGGACTCGTAGCCGGTGCATTCGATGCCGTGCGCAGAAAGCTGGACGACTTGCATCGCGCGACTGGCCTGGTTGTCGTCAATGAGACAGATTTTTGTGCCCAGGGGGATTGGCGGCAGGCCCCTGACGGAAATGGCATTCTCGGCGGGCGGCAGCGTGATGGTGAACCAGAATGCGGAGCCCTCGCCAACGGTGCTTTGGACACACAGGTCACCACCCATCAGCTTGATGATGGAAGACGATATGGCAAGGCCCAGCCCGGTGCCATCATGACGGCTCGTGGTCGAGGAATCGACCTGCACGAACTTCTCGAAAATCTTGTCGAGTTCGCCGTTCGGAATGCCGACGCCGGTGTCGGACACCTTGAACGTCAGTTCCGTTTCCTCGCCGCTCTGCTGGACCTCGACCTCGATCAGCACATGGCCGAACTCGGTGAACTTGACGGCATTGCCGACGAGATTGGACATCACGCGGCGCAGAAGGTCGTCGTCGCCGACATAGCGCTCGCCAATCGCCGGGTCGATATCGACGACTATCTCGATATCTTTCTGCCGGGCACGGGCGCCCAGCACCTCGGCGACCTCATAGACCAGTTCGCGCAGCTCGAACGGTCTGACTTGCAGCTTCATCTGGTTGGCGTCGATCTTGGAGAAGTCGAGGACATCATTGATGATCTGCAGGAGCGCGTTACCCGACTTGACGATGATATCGGCAAAGGTGCGCTGGCGGGAATCCAGGTCGGTGGCACTGAGCAATTCCGCCATGCCGAGCACGCCATTCATCGGCGTCCGGATTTCGTGGCTCATCTTGGCCAGGAATTCCGATTTTGCACGGTCGGCTGCTTCCGCCTTGCGGCGCGCATCGCGCAGGGCGTCCTCGCGCTCGCGGAAGTCGGTGATGTCTTCGACATGGATGATCATATAGTCTTTGCCATCGGCGAGCCGGTGGCGCGACTTGATTGAGTTGGCTTCGAACTCTGTCCCGTCGGCCCGCGTGACGACATGTTCGTGCATGAAGGTTGTGCCGGTCCGCATCACATCGGCCTCGAAGCGCGTTACCTGCTCGATCTGGCCGGGTGCATAGACTTCCGCGGCGGTCTTGCCGAGAATGGTTTGGCCCGGGTATCCGTTGATCGCCTCGAACGCTTTGTTGATGACGACGATGTGGCCGTCCTGGTCCTTGGCCATGACCGGGCTTGAGAATTCGTCGAGGATACTCTGCGCCAACTCCGCATGCGCGCGTGCCTCGATGGCTTCCCGTTCGCGTTCCTTCATGTCCGTGATGTCGGTGCTGACGCCGACAATATAGACCGAGCCGTCGGAGCCGGTTGCCTTGCTCTTGCGGGCCATCCGGTAGCGGATCGACCCGTCCGGCATCTCGTCCGTTCTCTCGACCTGCTTGACCTTGTCGGATTCGAGAACCTCGCGGTCGTCATCCAGGAAACGGCGCTCAACCTGCTTGCCGAAGGTCCTGATGTCGGTTTTTCCCTTCGCATCCGCAAAGGAAACGCCGGAAAACTGGGACCAGGCCGAATTGGCATAGACCAGTTTCTGGTCCGCCGACCGGACAGAGATAGCCGCCGGAACCGCTTCGATGACATTGCGGAAGAGCTCGTTTTCCTTGACGCGGACCGCCAGTTCCTCCTGCTTGTTCTTCAGGTCGGATATGTCCATCGACACTCGCAGCGTTACTCCGTTGGAAAGCCGGCGATTGAACGTCCGGAACCACTTTCCGGCGCTGGGGCTGCGGGTTACGTCGAAATCTGGATCGCGGCACTCCTCGACCTTGCGGGCGATCCACTCCTGCGGATTCTCGTCATAGAGCGCATCGAGATCGTGACCGCCCAGATTGCGCCAAAGACCTTGTGAATGCGCGTGCCTGATCACTTCATGCAGCTTTGAACCCGGCCGCAAGACCGGGGACATTTCCGGCTGGCGCTCCCAGTTCTGGCGGTTGGTCATCAAAAACCGGTCATCCTTGTCGAAAACCGTGATGGACAAGGGAATATTGTCGACGATCGATTGCAAGAGCTTGCGGGATTCCTCGACTTCCGACTTGGCCTGCTTCAGTTCGTGCGTGCGTTGCTTTCTTTTCGTTACATCGCTGACGACGATGATGAGCATGCCGCTTTCAAGGCGGTTGATCTCAAAAGCGCACCAGCGCCCGTCCGACAACTGTTCGACGATGTAACCGGATTCGCTCAGTCGCTCGAGATAGGCATCGACCGCCCGCTCGATGACCGCCTCCGGCTGGTTGACGATCTTCCGGTCATGCACGAAGAAGCCGGATTTGACACCGGAGTACAGAAAGTCGCGAAGCGCGATTCCCGGGCGAGTGGTGTCGGCATATGCCGGGAATACTGTCTTCAGCGCGTCATTGAAAAAGATCAGGATATCGTCCGGATCGAAGACCAGAATGGCTGAGCTGATAGCGTTGAGCCCGGCGTCCAGAAGGGCGCTCAGCCGCGAACGTTCGGCGTTGGCATCGTCGAGCTGGCGCGCCATGCGCACCATGTCGCTGCTCTCGCGCGCGCTGCCCCGATAGCCAAGGAACTCGCCATTTTCGTCGTAGCGGGGATAACCGCTGGTCGTCAGCCACATCTTGTTTTGGGCGGGCGTCCGGACCGCCATCAGGAAATCCCGGTAGGGCTGCCGGTTCTCGAACTGGCGGAAATGCTCTTCCAGATGGGGGCTGTCGCAGGCGATCTCACGCAGAACGTCCAGGCGCGAGCGGCCGATCAGATCGGCGGGCTGCAGGCCCGTGATGCTGTAGCCGACCTCTGAATACGCGGTAAACCGGTGTTCTGCGTCGGTCTCCCATGTCCAATCGACATGGCAAGCGACGAATTGGCGATAATCGTCGAGTGTCGCGGTTTCTGGGAGGCCGGCCGGCGGCCTTTGGTGCGCAGTCTTCTTCATGTTGTTCCGGATCGCCGCCAGAACCCGATGTCCGTCGGCTAGCCTCAGGCTAGCCAGTCATAGTAAACTCGCGGTTAATCAAACCATTGAATAATAAGGATTTTCGGCTATCTATGTTCCTCTACGGAAGCTTCGATCAAAGACTTGTTGAAGTAGCGCAGCGCGCGAACTTGTGTCGCCCAGCCGATTATTTTTGCTGAGTCGTTCACGTCGACGACTGGCAATCTACTGTGGCCGCCGGTATCGAAGATGCGCAAGGCGTGCTCCAGAGTATCGCCGGGCTTGAGGGCTGGAGTGTCCAGATTCGGGTCTAGAGTTTGCGGTTCCGACCCGTCTTCGGGCAGGTCCATGAAGTCCATCACGCTGCGTGACCGGGTCAGGCTGCGGTGAGGCCCCTCGTGGATCGACAGACCGCGCATCTTCAACTGCCAATGGAAATAGGAATGGCCGTGAATGGCCTGGTTGATGCCGTAGGCGATGGCCACGGTCAGCAGCAGCGCGATCGAAAGCGTGTAGCCGCCGGTCAGTTCGAACACGATAACGGTGGTCGAGATTGGCGCGCCGATGACCGCTCCGGCGACCGCGCCCATGCCGAGTATGGCGTATAGCCCGCCACTTGACGCCATGTCGGGAAATACCGAGCCGGCGATCAGGCCGAACGCGCCGCCGGCCATAGCCCCCAGATAAAGCGACGGCGCGACAATGCCGCCGCCGAAACGCGAGGCGAGCGTGATCGCCGTGGCCAGCGATTTGGCGGCGATCAGGGCGAGCATCATCGCCAGGGGCAGCTGGTTCCACAGCGCCATGTCGGTCGCCTCATAGCCGACGCCCAGGACATGCGGGAACGCGAGCGCGATCAGGCCAAGCAAGAAGCCGCCGATGACCGGGCGCAACACCAACGGCAGGGTAACCCGGCGGGCCGTGTAATCGGCGGCGAAAAGTGTGAACTGGAAGCAGATCGCCACGATTGCCGAAACGACGCCGAGCAGCGCGAAGGCGGGGAACTCCCAGTAGGAAGTGATCTGATAGTCTGGAATGAAGAACACCGTGGCCTCGTCGAACCAGAGCCGCGACAGCACGGTTCCGGCGGTCGAAGCAATGACGATCGGCACGAAGGAGCGGAATGCATAATGCTGGAGGATGACCTCATGGGCGAACAGAACACCGGCAATCGGTGCGTTGAACGATGCCGAAACGGCGCTGGCGACGCCGGCGGCAAGCAGCGTGCGCACGCACCATTCCGGCAGCTTGCGGCGGTGACCCACCACCGAGGCAAGTGTTGCGCCCAAATGCACCACCGGTCCTTCGCGGCCGGCGCTGGCGCCGAAGCCAAGCGAAATGACCGTCGTGATCGCCGACAGGATACCATCACGGAAATCGAGCGGCCGGCCGGCATGGACCTTCGCCTCGATGACATCGGCGACGCCGCCGGTTCGTTTGGCGCTTAGCTGGGTCAGCAGCAGGCCGACAAGCAAGCCACCGAAGGTCGGCCCGATAATCAGCCAGTACCAAGACGCGTTGCGGGCCGAGGTCAGGACGTTTTCTGTACGGGTATCCAACCACAGCAACTGGACGAGGCCGATTGCCTCGCGAAAGGCGATCGCGGCGATGCCGACCGCGACGCCGATGATCAGCGACAAACCCCAGATCTTCGGCTGACCGGTGATCAGGAACGTCTTGATATTGGGCCTGATCCAGCTGGCGACAATGGCCGGGATGTGCCTGATTTTCTCTGTAATCGCCATCCGACGCTTCGGCCCGGGCATGAGTGGTTTGTTTTTTCACACACCTTACGCCTCGCTTGGCGCGGGACAACCCCGGCTTGACGATTCCCGCATCGCAAATGCGTGACATCTGCTATGGTGATTCACAGGCCTTGATATCGGCGCAATGCGCGGCAATTCACGAGCGGAACCGTGAAGATGGAATAT
This sequence comes from Oricola sp., assembly GCF_965230365.1. Taxonomy (GTDB): domain Bacteria; phylum Pseudomonadota; class Alphaproteobacteria; order Rhizobiales; family Rhizobiaceae; genus Oricola. Next base: position 1,532,563 of record NZ_OZ246003.1, read on the forward strand.
ACAGGCGGCCTGACGCGCGAATGCGCGGCAACCGTTGCGGGGAGCAGACGCTGACACGCATTCTTGTATTCGTGGGCGGCTTGATCGCGCTGGCGCTGGTGACGGCGCTGGTCGCGCCTTACTTCATCAACTGGAGTGACTATCGGGCGGACTTCGAGCGGGAAGCGAGCCGCATTCTGGGCAAGCCGGTGATCGTGGCGGGAAGCGCCAGTGCTCGGCTGATCCCGTTTCCTTCGCTGACATTCGAGGATGTGTATGTTGGCGATCCCGATGCGCCGCTGGTGACCGCGGGACGGTTTTCACTCGATGCCGAATTGTCGCCGTTCCTGCGCGGCGAGATCCTGATTTTCGACATGCGGCTGGAGAAGCCGGAAATCCGGCTGCGTCTCGACGACAACGGACTGCCCGATTGGCCGCTGGGCGAAGGCGGTCCCGTCGATCCAGAGCGTGTCGTGCTGGAAAGCGCCCGTATTACGGACGGACGCATCGAGATCGTCGACGAGACGACGGCGCGGGTATGGACGCTGACCGGTTTCAACGCAACGGTTTCGGCACAAAGCCTGCTCGGTCCAATCCGGCTCGATGGCGAGGCATTGTTTGGACGCAACCCGGTTTCTTTCCGTGTCGCCACTGGCGCCTTGAGCGGTGCAGGTTTTCCGCTGCGCACCGCGCTCGACTTACCGCGTCAGGGCGTCGAAGTCGTCATGGACGGGGTGATTGCCGAGCCCGGCGCAGACCGACCCTATCCCTATGCCGGGACATTCACGACGCTCAACCGTCAGCCGGATGGCCCGCGCTACAAGGTGGAAGGCGAGTTCGCCGCTTCGCCGCGGGCGCTGAGCGTTCCGGTTTACCGCGCCGAGTTCGGATCGCCATCCGATCCTTACGTCGTTTCCGGCGATGTTGAGTTGGGTGGTGGCGCGGCACCAAAATACGCACTGACGGTGCGTGGAACCCAGGTGACGCTGCCCGCCGACAACGGCGCTGCGAATGCGCGGGCGGGTGGACCGCGCAGCGCCGTCGACCGTTTGACCGCCATGCAGGCCGTGCTTGCCGCCATTCCGCTGCCGCCGATCCCGGGAAGCATCGATGTCGAGCTTCCGGCGATCATCGCCGGCGACGCGGCAGTGCGCGATATCCGGTTGAAGGCCTCGCCCGACGAGGCGGCCGGCGGCGACGGCCGCGGTTGGCGGATCACCGATCTTTCCGCGCAGTTGCCCGGGCGTACGGAAATCAAGGCCGCGGGCATCGCGCGGCTCCCTTCGGGCGACGAAGACGCCGGGGCGGGCGATGGTTTCGCCTTTGACGGCGATATCCTGTTGGCGTCGCGGCAGCCGTCGGGCTTCGCGACCTGGCTGACTGGGTCTGCCGATGAGGCAATCCGACAGCTTGACAATGCGGGTTTCGCGGCGCGGGTTTCCCTGCGTGGCGAGCGCCAGGTGATCGACGATATCGAGGTCATTGCCGACGAGGCGCGCCTGCATGGCAGGGTAGAGCGCGAGTCCGATCCGACGCGGCGCAGTACGCTCGACATCGTGCTGATCGGCCGGGAGACCGATTACCGGACATTGCAGGCCATGTCGGCGGTGTTTGTCGGCGATGACGGGGCGCAGCGTTTCGCCGATCACAATCTCGATCTGGAGGTCGATCTGGTACAACCCGATTTCGACGGGATCCGGCCGGAGCGGCTGAACGCCTCGCTGCGTGCCCGGCCCGAAGGGATCGAGATCGACAGTTTTTCGGTCAGCGGCCTTTTCGGAGCATCGCTGTCGGCCACGGCAAGCCTGTCGCAAGGCAGCGAGGAACGGGTCGCGGAAATCAATACCACGGTGGTTGCCCCCGACGGCGCCGAGCTCATTTTGGGCTTGCGCACCAGGTATCCGGATAACGCGGTGCTGAAATCTTTCGGAACGATCGCGGCGCGCAGTCCGTCTGCGTTTGCCGAAACCCGGCTTGATGTGGTCGGAACCGCGCGGTTGGCCAGCGGCTTGGCCGGCGAAGCCAGTCTCAGCGTTTCGGGCAGGAGCGCGAACACCAACATCTCGGTGACGACGACCGCAAATGGAGCGCTGACGGATAGCGAGAAGGCCTATGTCTTCGTCAACGGCTCGTTCGACAATCACGTGGCGGAGACTTTGCTGGCCCAAGCAGGCGTGTCGGGTCTGCCAACCGACGGACTGGGTCCGCTGACTGTTGAGGTGACCGCGAATGGCAGCCTGTTCGACGGAATGAGATCGAACCTGTCGGCAGAGGGCGACGACATGTATGCCGTGCTGGACGGGGTGATGACCGCCGACATGCTGTCGACCGGCTTTACCGGTACGGCAGCGATCGAGGCGCGCGATATCGAGCCCTGGATGATGGCCTTCGGCTACGGCCTGCCGGGCATGGGACTGGGCACGGAGACCGATTTCGCCGCCGCCGTTTCCTACCGGCGCGGCAAGGCGGTGCTGCGCGACATCAGCGCGATCCTCGACGGCAACGGCGTGAGCGGCGACGTTTCGGTTTCGCTGGAAGGTGGCGACCCGCTGGTGCGTGGCGATCTTGCCTTCGACTTCCTGCAAGCGGGGCGCTTTTACGGTGTGCTGACCGGCGACCCTTCGGTCGGAGCAGATCTGGTCAGTCCGGATCCGGAGGCGCCGGCCCGCTTGTTTGGCGATCCACTGCTTGCCGGCTATGACATCGAGGTCGGCCTGACGGCGAAGGAAGTCGCGCTGCCGGCAGGCGAGGAGCCGCTGACAGCGTTTTCAACCGCATTTACCTACAAGAACAATGCAATGGCCTTCAGCGACATGGCTGGCCAATACGCTGGCGGGTCGATCAGCGGCTCGGCCGAGTTGCAGAGCAGCGCCGGCGCGCTGCTCGTCAATGCGCAACTGGAAGCCGAAGACGCGCAGTCGATCCGCATTCTGCCGGTGACAGGCGCGGTCGCCGAAGGCGAGGCCGATCTTCGTCTGCAACTGAGCGGCAGTGGGCGCAGCACCGAAGCATTGTTGAACACTTTAAGCGGTTCGGGTGTCCTGTCGCTGAATCGCCTGACAGTCGCCGGTTTGCGGACGGACGGATTTGAAGCGATGGTCGAGGGTGCCGATGCGATCGGCTACGAGATCACGCCGGCGCAGATCGAGGCGCTGGCCGAGGCTGCGTTCATGGGCGGCGAGGCGGAGTTTGCTGCCGCCGACTATCCGATCACCATGGCAAGCGGCGAGATGCGGGTCACCAATGCAACCGCCGCCGTTGGACGGCTGTCCGCGGCTACTGATCTGGCGGTCGACCTGCTGACCGGGTCAATCACCGGCGATACCCGCCTGACATACGACGCCGGCGCCGAAGCGGTGGCCGGTCCGCAGCCGGAGGTCTCGCTAACCTTTGCCACCAATGCGGCGGGGGCGACCGGCATGACCGCCGATTACTCGGCCGTCACGGGGTACCTGACGCAGCGCGCGCTGGAACGCGAACAAAGGCGTGTCGAGGCGTTGCAGGCGCGGCTTCTGGAGAAGCAGCGGCTACGGCGCGAGGTGCGCTATTTCCGAGCCTTGCGCGCCGCACGCGAAGCCGAGCGCGAGCAGGCGCCGGCGGATGGCGTGGACGGAGCCGCCGAGGAAGAGCAACAGGCTGCCGGAACGGAGGTGCGCCCGCTTGGCGGTGGCGAGGGGCCAGTGCGGCAATAGCGGTTCATTCCCGTAGGTGGCCGGTCAGCCTTCCCGCCAGGGCTTCCTCGAGCACGAATATCCGCAACGCCGAGGACAGGTTCGAATCGGCGGGCTTGGCTTCATCGATCACGGCGATCAGCGCGGCCAGCGACAGGCCGCGGCGCTCGGCCGTCCGGCGCAAGCCGTCGAAAAAGGCATCCTCGACCGAGAAGCTGGTGCGATGGCCGGAGATGGTCACCGAATGTTTGCGCACCACCACAGGCGAGCGCTCCGCCTATTTGTTTTTCCGGAAAGAATCGAGCGAGACGACGTCGGCGCCGCCGGCCGGCTTGTCTTCGTCTTCGGGCTCCGCGTCATCGGCTTCGGCGGCCTTGGCGGCGCTCTTGCCGGCATCCTTGCGGCGTGATTTCGGCTTGGCGGCGGTTTCCTCCGGCTCGTCGGCCGGCGCGTCCGCCTCCTGGCCCTCGGGCTCATCGGCCAGTTCAGCGCTTTCGACATCGAACTCGAGCTCGAAATTGACCGAGGGATCGTAAAATCCGCGAACCGCCGAATAGGGCACATGCAGTTTTTCGGGCACGTCGGAGAACGACAGACCGACATCGAACGCGGTGTCGGAGACCTCAAGATCCCAGAACTGGTGCTGCAGAACGATCGTCATTTGCTCGGGATACTGTTCGCGCATCCGGTTGGAGACTTTCACCCCGGGCGCGTTGGTCACGAAGGTTATGAAGAAATGGTGGTTGCCGGGCAAGCCGGTGCGGGCGACTTCGGACAAGACCTTGCGGATCACGCCGCGCAGCGCATTCTGCACCAGAATGTCGTAGCGGATCATGTCTTCGGTCATCGTCTTCCAGTTCGCGCCGGGCGTCCTTCCATCTTCAGGGGAAGATGTGCGTCTTTCCGCTAATCAGGTCAAGGGCTTTGCGCCGGCGATTGGTGGCGCGATTGCGGCGAAAATACTGGCCGGAAACAGGAGAAGTGGAGGCTTCTGTTGCCAGGTGCCTCCGAACCCCGCCTAGCAGAGCATACCCGCTAGGAGTTTCAGTGAAGCTGTCGCACCGCCATTAGGCAGCGAGACGTGCCTCTGCATAGTTGTCGTTTGCAACTACTAAAGTGACCCGATAACGGCGGAATCATGCCGGACAAAAGAACGATCTTTACACCCTCGTCGATCCTGTTTCGCCCCCGTCACAAGCGGTTCGCGCAAACCGTTTGTGGTGGAGGCGCCGGGTACCGCCCCCGGGTCCGAATGGTTTATTGCATCGCCAGTTTATTGTCATAGCCGGTTGCCCGGCACCCCTTATATAGTTGCTTTCAAAGGAGAACACAAAGGGTTCGGCTTGACTTTGCGGACGGTCCACACAACATGGCCGGTACGTGCCGGGTCGGGCCAACGCGCACCGGATCCGGTCTAGTCCGCAAGCGAGGGAAGGACCGACGGATGAGCGAATATCTCGATGACGTGAAGCGATACGACCCGAACGCCGATGCGGCGATCGTCGAGAAGATCGTCAAGCATCTCGGCATCGCATTGCGCAGCCGCGACTCCTCGCTGGTGTCATGTTCCGATCCGAGCGAATTGGCGCGAGTGCGCGAAAAGTGGTGCGAGAAGAAACTTGGCAACACAAATGCCGATGCGGGCGACGAGATCATCGCCAGGGTTTGCGCGGAAATGGGCGGCGACCGGAACAAGAACCGCGTCACCTTCTACTATCTCGTCGCCAAACACATGGGCAAGCTTACCGATCTTTGATGCGGCTGACGCAAAACCGCCCCTGCGTAACGCTCATATATTCCGTAAGGTCAGTATCGCAATCGCTTGAAATGGCGGAGGAATGCGGCCCCGGCTAAACCCGCTTCCAGTGATGCAAACAAAGCACCCGCCGGTCGGCAAACCGGCGGGTGCTGATCGTTCATGCCTTCGCGGCTCAGTATGCACCGCGACCGGTCAGGACCGCGCGGGCCGTCAGCATCATGATCATGATGTCGAGGACGACCGATTTCGACCGTGCGTAGGCCAGGTCCATGTCGATCATCTTCTCGAAGCCGATCTCTGCGCGGCCGGCAACTTGCCAGACACCGGTCAAACCCGGTTTGCAGGACAGGCGACCCAGGGCGCGCGGCGGGAACGCCTCGACCTCGGACGGGATCGACGGGCGCGGACCGACAATGCTCATGTCGCCGGTAAGCACGTTGAACAGCTGCGGCAGTTCGTCCAGCGAGTAGCGGCGCAGGAATCTGCCTATCGGCGTGATCCGCGGGTCGTTGCGCGCCTTGAAGCACACGCCTTTGCGGTCGCTCAGCTTCAGCACTGCCTGGCGGCGTTCCTCGGCATCGATGTACATGCTGCGAAACTTGTAGAGGTGGAACGGTTTGCCGTCCTTGCCGACGCGGACCTGCTTGAAGAATGCCGGACCGGGCGAGGTGATGCGCACGGCCACCGTCAGGCCCGCAAACAGCGGGGCAAGCGCGATCAGCGCGGATGAGGTTACGGCAAGATCGAGCAGGCGGTCAGCCGTCATGCCGGTTTCGCGCTTCTCGCGCTTTGCACGCTTCTTGAACGCGTCCTTGGCGGCGCGCCAGACGAAGACCGGATTACCGATCAGGTAGCGGCGCGCCATGCGTCTCGGCTCGACCGCCAAGCGGAATGTCCACTCCAGACCGGTGTGACGCAAGAGTGCCGGAGCGCGCGGAACCCGCCCGGACCAGAAGTCGAATTGGGCGCCGACTCCCATGACGAGGTGTGCGGCAATACGCTGCCGGTTGCGGGCGATCCACACGTCCTGGCGCGGCACGCCGAGGGCGACCAACACGATATCGGCGCCGGAGCGGTTGATCTCGGCAATCACCTCTCCGGTCTCGTCGTCGTTAAAGTAGCCGTGGCGCGTACCGGCGATACGCAGGCCCGGTGCGAGTTCGCATGCCTTGTCGGCGGCGGCAGCGGCGACGCCGTCACGGCTGCCAAGCAGGAAAACCGAAAGGCCCTTCTCCGCCGCCTTGCGGCACAACGGTACGAAAAGGTCGGTTCCATTCAGATTGGCCGCCATGCGGAAGCCGCGCAGCTTCGCAGCGAGGGCGATGCCGGATCCGTCGGGCAGAATGTGGTCGGCGCGTTCGAGCGCCCAGCGGTAATCCGCCGAGCGGGTGGTTTCGTTGATGCAGTGGGCGTTGACAAATGCCGCGGTCTTCGGACGCGAGCCGTCCAGCAGCGTTTCGACAGCCTGGTCGAGATTGGTGTTCATCAGGTTCAGCGAAAAGAGTTCGCGGGTTTCAACGGCAGTCATTTCGGCCTCCAGTTCAGGTGTTGGCCAAGAATGTCCGGTTGAAGGCGCCCGGTCTCACGGGCCTGAGCATAGTTGTCCCGGCAATAGCGTTGCCGCCGTGTGCGCGGGGACATGGCTATATATACGAATGGATAGGAAAGCTGTTCTTAATGGAATGTACACTAAATCTGAACTTGCGGGATTAGTTGCCGCTCGGGCAGATCAAGGAGTATGCGCATGAAAATGCTTATTGCGGACGACCATGAACTGGTCCGCGACACAATATGCGCTTTCCTTCAATCGGAGAAAGACATCTCGGTCACCGTAGCCGGCAATTTCGAGGAAGCTGCGGAGAAGATTACCAGTGCCGGCCCGTACGATCTCGTGCTGCTCGACTACACGATGCCGGGCATGGATGGGCTTGATGGTCTCAAAAAGGCCATGGAACTGAACTACCACAGCCCGGTGGCGATCATCTCGGGCACCATCGACAGGACGACTGCCGAAGAGGCGCTCGCACTGGGCGCGGCGGGCTTCCTTCCCAAGACGATCGCAGCGAAGTCGATGATCCATGCAATCCGCTTCATGGCCGCGGGCGAACAGTATGCGCCGGTCCAGTTCCTGACAGAAGTTGAGGAAACGGAAAAGCACCCATTGGCGGGCAAGCTTACGGAGCGGGAAATGCAGGTGTTGGAAGGGCTTGTTAAGGGCCAATCGAACAAGGAGATCGCCCGCGACCTCGACCTGCAGGAAGTGACGATCAAACTGCATGTGAAGACGCTGTGCCGCAAGCTTGAGGCGAGAAACCGAACACATGCGGCAATCATTGCAAAGGAGGAGGGATTGTTTTGACAACGTGGCGTCCGATCCTGTCCGGCAGGGCAGGGGACGATCTCCCAGGTCCGGCCGCCGCCCGTTGCAATAGCGGCCGTATGAAGGTGCAGGCGATTTTGTCCGCAAGCCCAAGGAACCGACGATGAATGCGCGAACAGCACCCGAAAGCCTGCACGGCGGAACCGTCGCGCCCGACGGCGATGACCTCGAGGGCCAATACGAGGCGGGGGAGGAAACCGCGCCAACGGTAAAGGCACGGTCTTTCATCCCACGCTTCCTGCGGCTGAAACGCACCCCGTTCAGGGCGCTTTCGATTGGCCGGCTGATGCGCGGCGGACGTCTCAACGATGTCGGGCGATTTCCGCGCTACGTTCTTATTTTTTTGTTGATCGCGCCAGTGTTCTGGGCGCCGATCGTTTCCTACGTCATGTTCGCGCCGGAACGGTTTACCTCGAACGTGGCGCTGATCCTGCCCGGAACCGGCGTGTCCAGCTCGGTCAACCTGTCGGAAATCGGTCAGGCGACGACATCGTCGAATTCACCCTATTCGAGTTCGGCCATCAGTCCGACCGTGACCTACCAGAAGTTCATCCAGTCTGACCGGGTGGTCGACCGTGCCTCGGAAATCGCCGGTACCGACGTGGCCGCGTATGGACGCCCGCGCATCACGCTGGTCGACCAGACCAGCCTGCTTCGTATCGAGATGCGAGGGCCCGACCCGAAGGATGCGCAGATGCGCACCCAGGCCATCCTCGACGCGTTTCTGACCGAGATGGACGAGTTGCGGACCGACGAGATTCAACGCCGCGAGGCCTCGACCGTCGATACGGTGCGGGTATACCAGGAAAGCGTCGACCAGATCCGCGACAAGATCAGCGCGCTGCAACTGGATACCGGCCTCAGCTCGACAGGCCAGTTTGCCGATATCGTCACGGCCAAGGAAAATCTGCTGCGCGAGATCGCCCAGAACGAGGCGGAACTGGAGAGCGTGTCCAACTTGGTGACCTCGCTCGCCGGATTGCTCGACATCTCACCGGAATCGGCGGCCAAGACACTGCAGCTCAATGCGGACCCCGAATACGAGATCATGGTCGGCGCGCTGTCGGACGAGGCGGCCAAGCTGGCCTCTCTGGAGAAGCTTTACGGTCCGCGCCATCCCGAGGTGCTGGATGTCAAGCGGCGGCAGAACGGCATTCGCGCCCAGATGCTGACCCGGGCGGTCGCGATTACCGGGCTCGGCGTCGAGGAACTGCAGACCGAGGTGCAGCGGACGACTGAAGGCCAGACTGGCGAGCTGATGACGGAGCTGGTGTCAGAAGTCGCCAAGCGGGACGGGCTGAGGGGTCGACAACGCGCCCTGCGCAACGAACTGGAGGCGCTGGAGCTGCGGATTTCCGAACTCGTCGGCGCGGCTTCGGAACTGGACAAGCTGAACCGCGACTACAAGGTCGCCGAGGCGGTGTTCACGACGGCGCTGGCCCGGCTGAACGCTTCGAAGACCGATCTTTTCGCGTCCTATCCGATGGTCCAGATCGCCGAACCGCCGAACCTGCCGCGCGGACCGTCATCGCCCAACCGTATCCTGGCCATCGCGGCGGGTATTGTGGCAACGGTTTTCCTGATCATCGGACTGATGCTCGGATGGCTGCGCCGGCCGCTGATCGACCGTGTGAGCAAGGCGCTCGGGACCAAAGGCGGCGACGCCGATGCAGTCGCGTAATCCTGTCGAGAGCATCGTTTACTGGACACTTGCACTGACATGGGCGTTCTATGCGCTCGGCGCGCTTTATGTCGTCGGCCCGGTGCTTGCTTGGTGCCTCGGCGGAATCGCCGTTCTTTCGCTCTATCTCGGCCCGGCGCTGCGTGTCGATCTGCGCCCGGCCGGTGCGATCCCCTGGATCGTATGGCTGTGGTGCGCGGGTATGGCGGTCATGTTGATTGCGTTGTGGGCCGGGCATCTCGATTGGGGGCTCGGCATGGGCCAGACGATCAAGTCGTCCATCGGCTGGGCCAAGGGCTGGGCGATGATCCCGCTTCTGATGGTCGCCGGCGCCGCCTTGCAAATTCGGCGCGAGGTGCTGATCCGCGGGCAGAATGTAGTCGGGCTGGTGACGCTGATCCTGCTGCCGATGCTGCTGGTTGCGCCCAGCATAGGATTGCCGGAAAAGATCTTCCTGTCGCCACTCAAGGTGGTTGGCGGGCCGGGGCCGGAGTATTTCACCGTCTATCTGTACACGATCGATCCTGGCAGCGGAGCGTCGCGCTGGCAGTTTTACGCGCCGTGGTCGCCATTTGCCGGCCTGCTCGGCGTGGTGATGATCGCCTTTGCGCTGGAGGACAAATCGCGCCGCTGGATGCTGGCGGGCGTCATTGCCGGACTGGCGATGATCTTTCTGTCGAAGTCGCGCATGAGCCTTGTGGCGCTGGTCGTTTGCACGGTGACGCCGCGCATGATGCCGTTGATGCTGCGCGGTTTTGCCTGGCAAATGGCCGCCGGCGTCGCCGCGTCTATGGCGGTGCTCGGTACGGCGGTGCTCCAGACGGTGACTGACGGGATCGCGGCGTTCAAAGGAGCGCGCGCGGACAGCACAAGGGTTCGCGAGACACTGCAGCGGATCGCTTATGAGCGATGGCAGACTGAATCAGTGTGGTTCGGGCACGGCACCGTGCAACCCGGCCCGCACCTGGTCGAGTTCATGCCGATTGGCAGTCACCACACCTGGTACGGCCTGCTCTTCGTGAAGGGGATTGTCGGCTTCTTCGCGCTTGCGGTGCCGATGGCGGTGCATTTCTGGCTGATCGCAGTCGATTCGGTGCGGCATCCGCGCGGCCGGCTGCCGCTGGCCTTGATGCTGGCCATGTTCATTCTGACCTTCGGCGAGAACATCGAGATCGAGGTCTATCTGTTGTGGCCGGCCTTCCTGCTGCTTGGCATCCATGCACGCGAAATGGCGGCAGAAGCCAGGAAGAGCGTTTCGGCGAGCGTGCAACCGCAGACCGGCTGACGTTTCCGGGCATCGGGACACGCAAGCAAGCAAGAGTGTCAACAAAAAGGGCCGCCGGCGGAGAGCCGGCGGCCTTTCTTGTTTGCCTTTTTCTGTATGCTGTTCAGGCGGCGGATGCCTCGTCCGAGTTGGCGCCGACCTGGCGGGCGATCAAATCGGTCCATGCCTCGACGAAGCGCTTGGCGGCGATGCGCGCCGACTCCCGGCCGGTCAGCGCATGGGGTGCCAGCGTGTCCGGATCGAGACCGGCAAGGAACGTGGCCCAGCCATCAACGCTGTTTTCGCCGATGTCGATCGCGCCCGCGGCAATGTGGTCCGACAGACCATCGATCCGCGGACAGAAGACCGGGCGCTCAGCGGCCATCGCCTCCAGCGCGACGAGCCCATAAGGTTCCCAGCGCGAAGGCATGGCGACCGCATCGCAAGCGGCGATGGCCGGCGCGGTGTTTTCCATGTAGCCCTGGATCGAGATGCGCGGATGATCGCCGGCGCGTGCGACGAGCGCGTCGCGGTCGTCGCCGGCGCCGATGATGCGCAGTTCGAGATCCTTGCGATCAGCGGCTAGGAAGCCGTCGAGCAGGATGTCGAAGCCCTTCTGGACATCGAAGCGGCCGATCGCGCCGATCGTGAAGGTTGCCGATGGCGCCTTCGGCGCCACGTCGAAATAGGGATCGAGGTCGACACAGGGCGGGATGGCGACAAGCCGTCCTGCCGGGCAGTACTGCTTGCGCGCCAGCCAACGGTATTGCGCGTCGGAGACCGCAACGACGGCATCGAACAGCGAATAGGCCGTCCGCAGCAAGGTGTCGAAGCGGCTTCTGTTCTCGACATTGGCGGCGACGAAACGTTGCGAGTAGCTGTGCTCGACATGGATGATCGGATGGTTCGGGTAGATCGCCCGCAAGGCGGTCAACATGGGCAGGTTGGCCCAGTTGATCGACAGGTGCGACACGATCACGTCGGACGTCAGCGATGGCGGCGACAGCTGGCCACGCTTGACGCGAACGATGCGATGGAAGCTGGAACGGGCCAACTCCGGGCTGTTCGCGAGATGGTCGAGCATCCGGTTGACGCCACCAAAGGATGCGTCGTCGATGAGGTGGGAAACAGCACGTATCATCTTTCTAGCTCCAATCTTTCCGGGCGCTCAGGTTCAGGCGCGGAGGATGTTGCGCTCGGCCATCAGGTAGGCCGGCTTTCCAAGCAGTTTCAGGGTCAGCGACGCAGCGACCGTGATCGCGGTCTTGACCGGCTCTTCGATCAGCGGCTTGCGCGATGCAGCCAGCGACTGGCGGCAGTAATCCCAGGCCATGTCACCGTCCCGCATCGAAACGGCGCGGCGGCACAAGTAACGCAGCTGATAGGCGGTCGCAGCCGGGCCGTGGCGCTCGACGACAGCCGGAACGATGCGCCCGATCTTGTCGCGCATGCGCGTCCAGGTGGCGAACTGGGTGCCGACATTGGCCGAAAGACCGCCCATGTGGATGCGGTAGAGCGTGAGCAGACCGGGGATGCCCTCGATCTTCCAGTCGGTCGTGACAGCGAAGCGGAGCCAGCCCTCGATATCGTCCGACTGGCGGAAATTCTCGTCGAACCACCAGTCGCGCGCGGTCTCGCCGGCCGGCCGGTAGGCCATGTCGTCGAGGGCGGCACGGCGCATGACGGCCGCCGAGCCATTGCCGATCGGATTGCGCTTGAAGATGTCGGCAACGGTGATACCGCGCAGCTTCGGTGACTGGTTGATGCCGAGCGGCTTGCCGTTTGCATCGATCATGCGCGATCCGGCGAAGCTGATGCCGACATCGGGATTGGCGCGCAGGTGCTCGATGTGTCGCTCGAGCTTCTCGGGAAGCCACAGGTCATCGGCGTCGCAGAAGCCGACGAACTCGCCGCGTGCTTCATAGATGCCGGTGTTGTGCGCGCCGGCAAGGCCGCGGTTCTTCTGGTAGACCATGCGCAGGCGGTCATCCTTGAAGCTCTCCACGATTTCAGGCGTCCGGTCCGAGGAACCGTCATCGACGACGATGATCTCGAAATCCTGGAACGTCTGCTCGAGGAGCGAATGAAGGGTTTCGGCGATCGTGGCTGCCACATTGTAGGCTGGGACAACAATCGAGGCTACGGGGGTTTTGGTAAGCATAATCTTCTCCATTGCGTAGGGTGAGCGTCGGTTTCGACGCATGTCTTGTTGATCAGTACTGGGCTGCGAATTTGCGGATGGCGCTCGGCATGACGGTGTCGGCGCATGCGGCCGCGAGGGTCAGCCAGCCGCGGCGCGGCTCGGAAAAGAAGCCGCGCGGGCTTTTGGAAAGCGCGCTCATGACAAGGCGCAGCGGGTCGTAGCGCGAGGAACGCACGCGCAGGGCGCGGCGAGCCAGGTAGCGCAGGTGAATGGCCTCGGCGATGGCGATCTCACGGGCGCAGACAGCCGGCTCGAGCACCTTCACGGACTCCAACGTGCGGCACCAGCCAGCGTGCATGGCATCCAGGTTGGCCGACAAGCCGGCGTCGCTGGTGCGGTAGTAGACGAGCATCTCATCGATGCCCTGGATCGTGGCGCCGACGGCAAGGAGGCGAACCATCCACTCAACATCTTCGCCGTAACGCAGACCGGAGTCGAAACCGCCGGTCGCCTTGAAGGCATCGGCGCGCACGACGATGTTGGACATCGTGCAGACGTTGTTTTCGCGCAGCAGGTCACGGGCCTTCAGCGGCCGTGGCAGTACGGTCGAACTTGTGCGGATGTTGGTGTGGTCCTGGCGGAAGAAGCCGATCTGCGCGTAAACCGCCTGCGGCGCGTCCGGCTTGCAGAAAATTTCGGCCATGCGCAGCAGCTTGTCGCTGCGCCAGATGTCATCGGCATCGAGGAACGCCAGCAGCGAACCGGTTGCATAGACGAAGCCGCCGAGGTTGCGGGCGTTGCTCGGGCCGCCATTCTCGAGTTCCACGACGCGGAAGTTCGGGTAGCGGTCGGCGAAGGCGCGTGCGATTTCGAGCGTTTCGTCGGTCGAGCCGTCGTCCAGGATGATCGCTTCATAGTCGGTGAACGACTGGTTCAGGAGCGAGGACAGCGTCTGGGCGAGGGTGTCGGCTGCGTTGAAGCAGGGGATGATCACGGAAAACAGGGGCATGGGACTTACCTTCCAGCTTGCTTTTGTGTGGGGACGAAGGCGGCGCCGACGGAGACGGCTGCCGCGAGGACTTGGGACACCACCGAGGTGGCGAGGACGCTCCAGACCACCGCAGTGAGTCCGAACGGGTAGGCGACGAGGATGCCGCAGGTGATGAAGGCGGCGATGAAGGCCGAGCAGACCAGATCCATCTCCGGGCGGCCGACCGAGCGGTGCCACTGGGCAGCAGCCGACCAGATGACGGCCGGGAGTGCGGCGAAGCACAGGATGGAGACCAGCGGAGCAACCGAGGCCCACTTGGCGCCGAAGATCAGTGGCACGTAGTACTGGGCGGCAAAGGCCTGCAGGCAAACCGCCGGGAACAGGACCAGAAGAGCCATGCCGACGCTCTTGCGCAGCGTCGCGGCGCGGTCGTCGCTGTTGCACAGATGCGGGAACAGGACGATCGAGAAGGCGACCGAGAACGAGTTGGCGATGCCGTAGCCCGCATTGAATGCGAAGAAATAGATGCCGAGCGCTTCCGGACCCATCAGGCCGCCGACGATGAGCTTGTCGGCCTGCATGCGCAGCACCTTGAGGAACTCGACGCCAAGAACGGACGAACCGAAGCGGACGAAGGAGGTGACAGGGGCGTGTGCGACGCCTTGCTGCGGCTTCCACGGGCGCAGGCGGCGCATGCCGACGAGCCAGACCGGCGTGGTCGCCAGACGGGCCAGCGCTACGGCGGCCGGATTGGGCCAGATAAAGATCACGAGAGCGGTCAGTGCGTTGGCGAGCACATTCTGCGCGCCGGCGACCGCCGCCGTACCGCCAAGCTTGCCCTCGCGCATCGCCAGGCCGCACTGGACCAGGCCGAAGGGCATGAACAGGTATTCGCCGGCCATCAGCGCGATCAGCAGGGGACCCTCTATCTGGCCGGTCGACTTGTAGATGGCGAAAGCGACCAGGACCTGAAGGGCGAACAGACCGACCGACCAGACCGCGTTGATGCGGCGCGCCGCATGGCAGACCGCGTCAAGCTCGTCGGCCGGGGCGGCGATGATCTTCTGGACGGTGCCGTTCTCGGCCAGTGCCTTGAAGAGTTCGGAAATGGCGAGCGCGCCGGCGACAATACCGACCTGGGCCGGCGTCAGGACACGCGCCAGAGCGATGACCGCAAGAAGGCGCGACGCCTTGGCCGCAGCCTCGGACGCGCAATAGGCGGACAGGTTGCGCAGCAGGGTGTTGCTGCGGACCCGGTCCAGAACATTGGCCAATTTCGGCGACATCGCTTTCAACCTTTCCTTGCCCGCCGACGCAGCGGGCTGATGGAATTGGTTTAGCGAAGCGCGCCTCCGCTGCGGAAAGGCAAACGGGGGTCGATGTCATCGGGAAGGTGAGAGCCGGGTATCCTTCGGTATAGGCGCCGAGACCAAAGCGCAGACAGCATTCCGAAAGGTCAGCTTTGGGGACCAGCGATTTATGGCAGTTACGAGCAAATGATTTGGAAAGGATTAACCATGTCTATTAAGGCGAACCGGAATCGAGAGGATCAGTAGTGCCCGCGAAGTCCAAGACGCGCTCGGCTGTTCTGCGCGGAACATCCGCTATGGCGCTTGCCGCGGTGCTTTTTGCGACCGGGTGCGCCTCGCTGCGCCCGGTGGACAACCGCGAACCGGTGGAAGAGGGCCTCAGCTATCAGGCGCAGTACCGTTCGGCGCCAGGCGAAGGACGGATCTGGGACCAGACCGCAAAGAGCCAGAATCTCGACCGTTGCATCGATATCGGCGCAAAATCGATGTTCGACAGGGCGTCACTGGAAAGCGCCGTGATGCTGCCGTCGGAAATCATGCTTCTTTCTCCGGGCGACCTGCTCACGGTGCTTGTCGGCGACGACGAGACCTTTTCCGGCAGCTATGAAATCTCGCAGGACGGCACGTTGCGGCTGCCGCACCTGCCGTCGATCCTGGCGCTTGGCAAAACACAGGAAGAGGTCCAGGCGGAACTGACGGATGCGCTCGTCGATGGCGGCATCTACAATGTCGCGCCGCCGGTCTCGGTCAGGGTTCAGGATTTCGCCTCGGCGCGGATCTATGTGTCGGGCGCGGTTTTCGAGCCGGGGACTGTCAGTGTCGGCGGGGTTGCAGGCGACGAGGTCGATTCGCTGCGCCAGCAGGCGAGCGGCGGGACGTTCCGCGGCCGCCGGCTTTCGCGCGCGCTGCAGTCGGCCGGCGGCATCCGACCGGACGCCGATCTTTCGATCGTGCGCGTGAAGCGGGGCGACGAGACCATGGTCATCGACGTGCGCCCGGCGATGGCGGGCTTGCCCTATGACGACATTCTGCTGATCGCCGGCGACCATATCGAGGTCGATAGCCGCGAATGCTTCCAGGACGATCTGGTCAAGCCGTCGCCGATCACGCTTCCGGGTGTGCTGGTCTTCATGTCGAACCTGACCCAGCCGGCCCTTTCGAACGCCAATTCGGCAATCGGCCGAGAGGCGCGCGAGTTGCGCTACGGGACGCGCTTCCTGGAGGCGATTGTCGGCATGAACTGCATGGGCGGCACCAAACCGGTCAACGCGAACCGGACCGCCGCGCTGATTTCGCGCAACCGGCTAACCGGCGAATCCATCGTCATCGAGCGTCGGGTGGAAGAACTTCTGCGCCACAAGGACCGCGACGACTTCAATCCGTTCATGATGCCGGGCGATGCGATGGCTTGCTACGATTCCTCGGTGACCAATATCGTCGAGGTGGCGAGGGGCTTCTCCACAGTGGCCGCCGCCGCTGCGCTGCTGAACCTTTAGGGCAGACCGGTTTTCTTTTCTGTGTGCTATGATGGGCGGGGATGGACGATTCCCGTCCACTGATGTTTCTGGAAAGCCATGCAGCAGTATCTCGATCTCATGCGCCATGTGATGGAGAACGGCACCGACCGGGGCGACCGGACCGGCACCGGCACGCGCTCCGTGTTCGGTCACCAGATGCGGTTCGACCTTTCGGAAGGTTTTCCGCTGGTGACCACCAAAAAGCTGCATCTGCGCTCGATCATCTACGAACTGCTGTGGTTCCTGCGCGGCGACACCAACATCGCCTGGCTGAAGGAAAACGGCGTTTCGATCTGGGACGAATGGGCCGACGAGAACGGCGATCTCGGGCCGGTCTACGGCTATCAGTGGCGCTCATGGCCGGCACCCGACAGCCGGCACATCGACCAGATCGCCAATCTGGTCGAGGGCATTCAGAACAATCCGTTTTCGCGCCGGCACATCGTTTCGGCCTGGAACCCGGCGCTGGTCGACGACATGGCGCTGCCGCCATGCCACTGTCTGTTCCAGTTCTATGTCGCTGACGGCAAACTTTCCTGCCAGCTCTATCAGCGCTCGGCCGACATCTTCCTCGGCGTGCCGTTCAACATCGCTTCCTATGCGCTGCTGACGCACATGATCGCCGAGGTGACCGGCCTGATGCCGGGCGATTTCGTCCATACGCTTGGCGACGCGCATCTCTATTCCAATCATCTCGAGCAGGCGACTATCCAGCTTGACCGCGATCCGCGGCCGCTGCCGTTCCTGAAGATCGGCTGCAAGGTCGATGATCTCGCCGACTTCGCCTTCGAGGATTTCGAAATCGTCGGCTACGAACCGCATCCGCATATCAAAGCGCCGGTGGCGGTGTGAGCCGGTCGCTGGCCGACATGCAACGCGATGTCGAAGCGGTTTCGCAGATTTATGCGCGCTATTGCGGCTTCGAGCGGGACGCCGACTGGTATGTCATGAAGGTGCAGGAAGAAGCGGGCGAAACGGTCTCGGCCTATCTGCGCATGACGTTGCGGGGCCGGCACAAGGGCGACACGGCTGACGAAATCCGGCGGCAGTTCGAGGACGAGCTTTCCGATCTGCTGGCATCGGTGCTGCTCGTCGCGGAAAAGAACGGTGTCGATCTGCAAGAGGCGATGGAACGCAAATGGTTTTCCTATCTCAAGGCATCCGCGGACTGATCGCGGCTGTGCTTCTGTGTGCGGGAATCATGCCCGCGCAGGCCAATGACTCCATGGCCGAGATCGGCGCCGGGGGGCTGGTGCTGGCGCGAAGCGACTTGATCGCGATGGAAAAGGAGACACTCTATCTGTCGATGGACGAGGTCCGCGTCGACTACGTGTTCCGCAACGATTCCGACCGGGTCATCGAGACCGTCGTGGCGTTTCCGATGCCCGACATCAAGGTCGATCCCTATGGCGGCGACTGGGCGATCCCGCGTTACGAAGACAATTTCCTCGGCTTTTCCGTGGAAGCCGGCGGGAGGCGGATCGAACCGCGCCTGCAGCAGCGCGCCTATGCCGCCGGCGTCGATGTGACAGCCATGCTGGAGGTGGCCGGCATCGGCCTTTCCCCACTGGACGATTTCGGCTCGCCGATCGACACAAGCGGGCTTTCCCAGGCGGCCATCGCCGATCTGGTGGCGCGCGGTGTCGTGTTCGCCAATCGGGACGCGGCGACCGGCCGCTATATAGACCCGGTGGAGCCGGCCTGGACATTAAAGACCACCTATTGGTGGACCATGACCTTTCCAGCCAATGCCGAAATCGCGGTGCGTCACCGCTATCAGCCTGCTGTCGGCGGCTCGGCCGGCCTGTTCTTCTTGACCGGGGATCCGGCGCAACCGGTCGATTCGGGTTATGTTCAGGACTATTGCATGGACCGTTCGTTCCTGAACGCGGTCGAGCGCCGGCAAAAAACCGCCGATGCGAATTCCATCGGCTATACCGAGGCGCGGCTTTCCTATGTGCTGACGACGGGCGCCAACTGGGCTGGCCCGATTGGCGATTTTCGGCTGGTTGTCGACAAGGGTTCGACCAAAAACCTGGTGTCGTTCTGCGGCGAAGGGGTCAAAAAGACGGGGCCGACGACCTTCGAGATGCGAAAAAAAGACTTCTGGCCGGAGCGCGACATGCATGTGCTTTTTGTCGTCGGGCATTCGCTGCAATGAACATCGATCCGGTCATCACGCTGGTTGCCGCAGTGTCGCGCAACGGCGTCATCGGGCGCGACGGCGACATGCCGTGGCGGCTGTCCAGCGACCTGAAGCGGTTCAAGGCGCTGACCATGGGCGCGCCGGTGATCATGGGCCGCAAAACCTTCGAGAGCATCGGCAAACCGCTGCCGGGCCGGCTCAACATCGTGGTGACGCGCAACTACGACTGGACGGCAGATGGCGCGCTCAGGGTCGGGTCGCTGGACGCGGCGGTCGAACTGGCGACCGCGCATCTGGAGGCTGCCGAGCCCGATCCTGCCGATCCCGAGGCGCCGTTGCCGGACGAGGCCTTCGTGATCGGCGGCGGCGAGATCTATGCACAGGCGTTCGGGTTTGCCGACAGGCTATCGATCACCCATGTGCTGGCCGAGATCGACGGCGACACCGGATTTCCAGAGATCGACCCGGAGATCTGGGAGGAGATCCACGCCGAGGATGTGCCGGCCGGCGAGAAGGACAGCCATCCGACGCGCTATGTGGAGTATGAGCGGGTGCTTTGACGGTCAGGCCGCATCACCGTGCAGGACCGCGATGGCGCCTGACAGAAGCTGCATCAACTGCACTTCCTTGCCCGGCGTGTTGACGGCAAGTTCGGCGTGCCCTTCGGCGAACTCGTCGAGGCCTATTTCACCCTCACTGACTGCCAGAAGCGCCTTGTAGCCGGTCGTCACGACAATATCGGGATCGCTGGCCGCGCCGGCAGTCATCGCGGCGTTGCCGTCGCCGGCTTGCAGCGTGAACGGTTCGCCATCGATTCGGAACTCGGCCTCAAGGGCGATTTCGCTGTCCATCGCGCGCTGGCATGCGGTTCCCAGCGTGATCGCGATCATCCGAAGATTGCCCGGCCGGACGATCTCCGGTCCCGGCGGCAGCGCGCCGCCGAACAGCGCCAGTTCGAACAGAATTGAGCGCGTCGCCTGACCCCGCGCGGTCAGCGCGTAGAGCGTCGTGCCGAACGGACCGTTGGTTTTCTCGACCAACCCGTCGGCCACGAGCTTTGCCAGCCTGTCTGTCAGAAGATTTGCAGCAATGCCCGTAAGGCCCTGCTGCAGATCGGAAAATCGCGCCGGGCCGGCATGCAGGTCGCGCAGGATCAGCAGTGTCCAGCGATCGCCGATGCGGTCGAGCGCCCGGGCGATCGGGCAGATCAACTTGTAGGAGCGGGTCTTGGTCATGGTGTCGCCGTTTCGATTATCACAGACATGTTACTTTATTTTTTAAAGTGAATGCTTTTCTTTCTATATAGTACAGATCGGAGGAGTTGCGACCATGACCGCAAGACCGAAAATTCTCGTTACCAGCGCAGCCGGCAAGACCGGCTTGCCGACCGCCTTGCAACTTCTGGAAAAGGGATTTCCGGTTCGCGCGTTTGTGCGCAGCGACGATGCGCGCGCTGCAAGGCTGCGCGGGGCCGGCGCGGAAATCTTTATCGGCAACCAATACGCTCTCAGCCACATGCGCCGGGCCATGCAGGGTATCAGGCGAGCCTATCACTGCCCGCCGACGGCGCCGAACGGGCTGCACTTTTCTGCCGTGTTCGCGGTGGCGGCGCATGATGCGCGGCTGGAGCATGTGGTGACGCTCGGCCAGTGGCTGAGCAGCGTCGATCACCCGTCGCTGTTCACGCGCGAGGTGCATGTTTCCGAGCGGTTGCTTGACGCGTTGCCCGATACCACACACACGATCGTCAATCCGGGCTGGTTCGCC
The DNA here is from genome assembly GCF_965230365.1 of Oricola sp. Taxonomy (GTDB): domain Bacteria; phylum Pseudomonadota; class Alphaproteobacteria; order Rhizobiales; family Rhizobiaceae; genus Oricola. The sequence continues at coordinate 1,553,171 of NZ_OZ246003.1, forward strand.
GATAACTACCTGATGGTGCTGCCGCTGGCCGCACAACTCGGTATTCTCGCCATGCCGCTTGGTGACGGTTCGGTGAAGAAGAACGCCCCGCCTGCCAACGAGGACATCGCAAGTGTCGCGGCCGAAGCGCTCGCCGATCCGGCGCAGCACGCGGGCCAGACCTACCGGCCGACCGGGCCGGAACTGCTGTCGCCCGACGAGATCGCTGTCGCCTTCTCTAAGGGGCTAAAGCGCAGCGTCCGCTATATGGCCATGTCGGAACGGATGTTCCTGAAAGCGATGAAAGCCGTCCCGCCGCCGAACTATTCGGATGCCGCGCTGACCCAGCTTCGTCTCTACGCCGAGGAATATCGGCGCGGGACCTTCGCGGTGAATGCACCGACTGACGTGGTGCGCGCAATCGGCGGTCGCGAGCCGGAGCGCATGGACAGCATCGTGCGCAGGGCGGCGCAGGCGGCCGATGTTCGGCAAAGCCTTGGCCGACAACTCGGTGCGCTGAGCGATCTTGTGAGGATAGCGCTGACCAAAGCGCCCGATCCGAGCAGGATCTCGACGGCGAAGGATCATGTGGAGCTGTCGGAACCGGTATTCGCGCAGGACTGCAACGCCTGGCGCGACAGCCATGAAAACGATCGGGAATGCAACAGGATCAGGAGGATCGCATGATGAGCGCAACGATGATTATCCAGGTTTCGGTGACCAATCGGGACGGGTTCAAGCAGTACTTGAACAAGAGCAAGGAGATCGCGGCGCGCCACGGCGCCGAGCTGCTCTTCGCGGGAGCGCCGAAACAGACCCTGGCGGGCGAGGGCCGCCCGCATGACCTCGCGGTGGTCATCCGGTTCCCCGATACCGACGCCATCGAGGCCTGGTACAGCTCCGAAGACTATCAGGCGATCGTCAGCCTGCGCGAGCAGAGTTCGCAGCAGGTCATGACGGTCTACGCCGAAACGCCGGCTTGATCGGCGTCACCCGGTGCGCGCTTGCGGACATTCCATGCGAACAGCACGGCGAAGGCGGCAAGCGCGGCAAAGCTGACCGGCAGGGTGGTCGGCCAGAGCAACAATCCGCCGACCGCAAGCGCCATGATGCGCTCGACTACGTTCATGCGGTTTTCCCAGTAACCCTCGATGCCGGCGGCGACCGCCCACAGGCCGAAGCCGGCGAAGAAAAAGATCGTCAGCATCTCCAGCCAGTTGCCCGACAAGAACGGCGTGTAGGCAAACAGGAGCGGCACCAGATAGAGCCCCTTGGCGACCTTCCACGCGGCAAACCCGGTGCGCATCGGCGGACTGCCGGCAATTGCCGCGCCGGTGAATGCGGCGAGGCAAACCGGCGGGGTGACGTTGGAATCCTGGCTCAGCCAGAAGATGATCATGTGCGCCGACAGCAGCGCCAGCGCCAGCACTGTCGGGTCGAAGGCCTGACCATAGAGCAGCGACAGGCTCTCGAAGGGCAGGGCGGTGACGATCTCGCGCGCGTCCGCGAACGACATGGGCGCTGAAAGCGCGGCGAGCTTTTCGGGCACGGCGAGCATGAAGATCGCCTTGGCGGTTTCTGGCAACTGGCCGGCGGCGAGCAGGTCGACCAACTGACCCTGCAGGATCAACTGATAAAGCGCCGGCGCTGACAGGGTGCCGAGCACGATGTAGGCGGCGGTCACCGGCAGCCCCATGCCAAGCACCAGCGAGGCAATCGCGATCAGCACCAGCGCCAGCAGGAGATTGCCCTGCGACCAGCTCGCGATCATCAGCGAGAAGGTGTTGCCGATACCGGCCGTCGTGATGACATTGACGATCAGCCCGACCGCGCAAAGCAGCACTGCGGTCATGATCATGTTGCGCGCGCCGAGTTCGAGCGCTTCGATGATGCGGCCCGGTCCCATGCGGTTGGGTGTCAGCCACGAGGCGACCACGCAGGCCAGAATGGCATAGCCAGCGGCATAGGTCGGCGTGTAGCCGCGCACCAGAAGAGTGATCAGCAGCGCCACCGGGATGATGAAGGACGGCCCTCCATCGCGAAAGGTCTGCCAGAGGGTGGGGCCATCCTCGTTGGCCAGCGCCGTGGCGTGCGAGCGTTTCGCCTCGATGCGCACAAAGAAGCCGACGGTCAGGAAGTAGAGGATGGCCGGCAGCACCGAGACCGCAACAATGGTCGTGTATGGGATCTGCGTGAAAGACGCCATCACGAATGCACCGGCGCCCATGATCGGGGGCATGAGCTGGCCGCCGGTTGACGCTGCAGCTTCGACGCCGCCGGCAAAGGCTTTCGGAAAACCTGCCCGCTTCATCAGCGGAATGGTGATCACGCCGGTCGACGCGGTGTTGGCGACGGCGGAGCCGGAGATCGTGCCGGTCAGGCCGCTCGCCAGCACCGCGACGAAGCCGGGCCCGCCGGTCATGCGCCCGGCGACGGCGCGCGAGATGTTGACGATGAACTCGCCTGCGCCCGATTTGAGAAGAAACGCGCCGAACAGAATGAACATGAACACATAGGTCGACGAGATGCGCGCGATGGTGCCGAACATCGCGTCATCGCCATAGAGCGCGCGAAACAGGACCGTCTCGGCCGACAGGCCGGCGAACCGGAAGACGCCGGGGACGTACTGGCCCCACCAGACGACATAGGAGAGCGCCAGCGCGATCAGGACCGGGATGATCCAGCCTGTCGTGCGCCGGGTGAACTCCAGCGCACCGGCGATGCAGAGCAGGCCTGCAAGCCAGTCCGACCAGATCAGGCGCACGCCGCGATCATAGATCGCCGTCTCCGCATTGACGACATAGAGCGCGGCGGCGGCGACTGCCGCACCAAAGGCGATATCGAGGACGCGCACGCCGCGCAGCTTTGCCCAGTCGGCGTCGGCGACCGGTGACACGAGGACGCAAAGCAGTACAAAGCCGGCGAAGTGGAACCCGTTCTGGAACAATGTCGACACATTGCCGAACGAGTTCATCCAGACATGCGTGGCCGATATGAAAACGGCGAGCAACAGCGCGACGAGCGCTATGCCGCGGCGCCGGAGGCCCGGCGAGCGGCTCTGTGTCATGGTGGCGGCGCGCATGAGAACTCCCCGCAATCAAGCCGAAAAACAAGCGGACGGGCAGCGGCTAGCGCTGCCCGCCTGCGGTTCAGTTGGCCATCAAATTGGCGGGAATTTCGATGCCCTGCTCCTTGTAGTAGCGAGCAGCACCCGGATGCAGCGGAACCGGCAGACCGGCGATCGCCTTTTCAAGCGCCATGGCCTTGGTGGCCGGGTGGATCGCCTGCAGGAAAGGAAGGTTTTCGTACATGGTCTTGGTGATCAGGTAGACATCTTCCTCGGGAAGATCGGCATGGGTGGCGAGGAAATTCGGCTGCGCGATCGTGGTGACATCATCGTCGACGCCCGGATAGGTGCCGCCGGCGATCACGAATTCGGTCCACAGGTCCTTGCCGGAATTGGCTTTCTCGATCTGATCCGGCGTGAACGACAGCAGTGTGACCTTGTCGCCGGCAGCCGAGAAGAGCTGCGTGACGGCGGAAACCGGTACGCCGGCCGGCGTGCCCATGCCCGCGGCCTGGCCGTTCTGGACCGCTTCGGCGCTCGGGCCATAGCCGCCATAGACAAGCTCGTAGTCGGCATCGATGTCGATGCCGAAGCCTGAAAGGATGGTGCGGTTGGAGCCGATGGTGCCGGAGTTCTGGCGTCCCATCGCCATCGCCTTGCCCTTCAGGCCGGCCATGTCTTCGACCGTGCCGGTCGCGGCGGCGTCGGACATGATCACGAAGTGCTCGACGTTCTGCCACAGCATGGAGACCGAGCGAAGGTGCTCTTGCGGGCCGTCAGCTTCGACAGGGCCGGTGCCGGTAGCAGCATAGTAGCCGAACAAACCCTGCAGGATCGCGAACTGGGCTTCCTTGTCACGGATAAGCTTGACGTTCTCGCCCGATCCGGCCGACGAAATTGCTGACATGCCGATCTTCGATTTCGGCTCCAGCTTGACCTTGGAGAGCGTCGCGATGGCGACGCCGACCGGATAGTATGTGCCGCCGGTCGATGCAGTCGCGAGGATGTAGTTGCGGGCTTCTTGCGCCTGTGCGCCGATGGTCGTGGTGGCCGTGACCGCCAGTGCGGCGGCAGCGGACAGGATCGTGCGTCGGGTCGTGTTCGTCATGGTTTCCTCCCAAAGTGACGGTTAGCGGCAATGCCGAGACACGAGATTTGCAGATAGCGTGCCAGTCGGTTCTGGCAACAGGTCTGCATAACAAAATCAATGGGTTAAAGGTCTGAGAATTGCTGCAACGCGAAAGAATGCGGCGGTAAGCCGCCATGCCGCGCCAGCCCGCCGGCGGAATCTTGCCGCCTGCCGTCAGTCCTCGGCGTCTTGGCGGATGCCGAGACGGTCGATCTTCTCGCCAAGCGTCCGGCGGGGGATTTTCAGACGTCGGGCGGCCTTGGCCTGGTTGCCGCCGGCCTCCCGCAATGCGCGGCGGATGATGCCGCTTTCGACGCGGGCCATCGTTTCGGCAAGGCCGGGCGCATCGTCACCATTGATCGTTACACGATCCGGCGCGCCGTCGGTCAGGTTGAGCGCGAAGCGGTTGGCGAGCGATTTCAGTTCGCGGACATTGCCCGGCCAGTCATGCGCCAGAAGGGCGCTTAAAACCGCCTCGGGAACACTGCGCGCCGACAGGCCGCTGCGCTCGGCTTCCTGACCGGCGAAATGACCGAAAAGCGCGATCACGTCGTCGCCGCGGTCGCGCAGCGGCGGGAGATCCAGTTCGGAGGCGGCCAACCGGTAGTAGAGGTCGGAGCGGAACGCGCCGTTTTCTCCCAATCTCTTCAGGTCGGACTTGGTTGCGGCGACAAAGCGGACGTCCAGCGGTAGTGGCGCGTTGTGGCCGAGCACCTCGACCTCGCGCTCCTGGATCACGCGGAGCAGCCGGGTCTGCAGGCCGAGCGGCATGGATTCGATCTCGTCCAGGAAGACGGTACCGCCGTCGGCATAGACCAGCCGTCCCTGGCGGGCGCTATCCGCGCCGGTGAACGCACCCTTCGCGTGGCCGAACAATTCGCTTTCGAAGATCGTTTCCGGAATTGCCGCGCAGTTGATCGCCACGAAGGGTTTGCCTGCACGCGGGCCGAGATCGTGCAAAAGCCGGGCCGCGACCTCTTTGCCGGTGCCGGTTTCGCCATGAAGCAGCACATCGATATCAAGCCCGGCCAGCTGCATCAGCCGGTTCTTGGTGCTTCGCATCGCCGGACTGTCGCCGATCATGCGCCGGTCAAGGCCAGATGCGCCGGCGAGCTGGGTGCGCAGACGCGCCAGTTCGCGCGACAGGCGGCTCCGTTCGCCGGCATTGCGCAAGATCGCCACCAGATGATCGGCGTCATAGGGCTTTTCGAGGAAGTCGTAGGCTCCGTCGCGCATCGCCGCGACCGCCATCGGAACATCGCCGTGACCGGTTAGGAGGATGACGGGAACGCCAGCATGATGTTCGGTGACATGGTGCAGCAGCGCGAGACCGTCATCGCCGGGCATCCGAATATCAGTGACGACGATGTCGACGCCGTCACGGGCAAGCCGGGCCTTGGCTGCGGCGACATCGGCTGCCGTGTCCACAACGAAACCCGAGAGAGCGAGCCATTCGGTTGCGGAGCGGCGCACCTCGGCCTCGTCGTCGACAAACAGGATGCGCGTCTTGCTCATGCCGGAACGGCCTCCGAAACCGCGACGGACACGGTCACCGGCGCAGAAGGCAGCTCGATCATCACCGCAGTGCCCTTGCCGGGTTCGCTTTCCAAACGCAGCGATCCGCCGAAATCCTCGATGATCGAAGTGGATATCGACAGGCCGAGGCCGAGACCCTCGCCGGTCTCCTTTGTGGAGAAGAAGGGCTCGGCGATGCGCGCGAGATCGGCGTCGGCGATGCCCACGCCGGTATCGGCGATGCGCACGCACACCTTGTCGCCCGTCCTGTTGATGTCGACGGTCACGTTGCGGACCGGCCGGCCATCGACGGCATCGAGTGCGTTGATCAGCACGTTGAGAAAGACCTGCTCGAGGCGGACGGGCCCCGCGCGGACGCCGACATCGCGCGTGCGCGCCCCGAAACCGATTGTCGCATCGACGGCCTTGCGGCGCGGTTCGGCGAGCGCGACCGCGCCGTCGATGCAGGCCTGAATGTCGACATTGGAGAGCTTGCCGGCATCGCGTTTGGCGAAGGTCTTGAGGTGCTTGACCATGCGCTGCATCCTGCGGACCGTCTCGCGGGCATGATCGAGCGCGGTCGCGGTGCGGCCGGTGTCACCTGATTTCGTGTGCAGGCCGGCGGTGGCGAGTGTCATGTCCATGGCGGCAAGCGGCTGTGAAACCTCGTGAGCGATCGCCGCCGACATGCGTCCGAGCGCCGCGAGCTTGGCCGATTGCACCAGGCTTTCCTGCGCGTCGCGCAATTCCGCCTCAGTGCGCTTTCGTTCCTCGATCTCCTGTGCGAGGGCTGCCGTGCGTTCGGTGACTTTCGCTTCCAGTTCGGCGTTCCGGTCGAGTTTCATGCGCAGGATCGACTGCCGCTGGCGCATGATCACCAAGGCACCGGCCAGCAGCAATGCGGCAGCGCCGGCGAGCACGCCGCCGATCAAGGCCACGCCGGTTGCCGGCGCAAGCGAGGTGCGTCCGATCAGGGTCCAGTCATTCTCGCCGACGGGCAACAGCGTGACCAGCGTGTCGCCGGCAACGATCTGCCCGGATTCCGCGGCGCTATCGCGCATTTCCGGGCCAAAGAGCGGTTCGGCAGTCCGCAGTCCGATGCCGGTATATTTGCGGTTGCTCTCGATGCGCTGCAGTGCTTCGTCGCCCAGCGGCGCGAATGGGCGGTATTGCAAGGCTGGGTCGCCTGACAAGAAGACGACACCGTCGCGATCCATCAGCGCCGTGCCGCGGGCGTTCTCGCGCCAAGAGGCAGCGAAGGTTGTCATGTCGACCTTGACCACGACAACCCCGGTCTCGCGGTCGCCGTCGATGCGCGAGGACAGGAAGTAACCGGGCTTCCCGGTCGTCGCTCCGACGGCGTAGAACTGGCCGCTGCCGGTTTCGACCGCGTCGCGAAAATAGGGACGGAACCGGTAGTTCTGGCCGACGAACGTCGTCGGCATACCGAAGTTTGAAGCGGCGATGGTAAGGCCGCTATCGTCGAGCAGGAACAATTCGTCGGCGTTGGTCTGGTCGCGGATGGTCACCAGGAATCGATTGACCAGCGTGACTTTGTTTGCCGCGTCCTGATCATCGATGAGCGCGCGCAGCCGTTCGTCGAGGCGCAGCACGCGGGGCAGGTTGCGGAAACGCTCGATTTCGCTGCCAAGTGACTGACGAGCAAGCACGAGATCGGCGCGCTGGACCGCGGCCAGGTCGCGAAAGGCCGAACCGTAGACGACTTGCCAGGTCAGAGCGCCGGCCAACGAGGCCGCCACCATGATGGCTATGAGAAACCGAAACTGGCGCATGCAGTTCCTCCGTGGGTCGTCGGCGAAACCTAGTGACTTCCCGCTCGGCGCACAACTCGCCGGAAAAGCGCGTTAACTGCAGCAGCAACGCGTCCGTTCAAAGGCGCAAAAAGGCGATATCCGCGTTGAAAGCGCATCGCCGTATTCCTATAACAGGTTGCAGTACGACGCCGCCGGAAGCGTTTCCGGCGGTCTTTTCAGATCAGGAAGGAATTTGATGCCCTGGAGCAATCAGAACGGTAGCGGGGGACCGTGGGGCGGCGGAGGTGATGGCGGTGGCCCGTGGGGCCAAGGACCGCGCGGACCACAACGTCCGGGAAACCAGCCGCCAGATCTCGAAGAGATCATCAAACGTGGACAGGACCGCCTGAAACAGGCCATGCCGGGCGGCGGCGGTGCCAGCCCGATCCTGTTTGGTCTTATCGGCATCGGTCTTCTTGTGCTTTATGCGTTGCAGGCCTTCTACCAGGTCGACACCGACGAACGCGCGGTCGAACTCCTGTTCGGCCAACCGAAAGCCGAGCTTTCCGAACCGGGCCTGCACATCCACTGGTGGCCGATAGAAACGGTCGAGAAGGTGCGCATCGTCGAGAACCAGATTTCCGTCGGTACCGGCAGTTCGCGCTCCGACAGTGGGCTGATGCTGTCCGGCGACCAGAACATCGTCGATGTCCAGTTCTCTGTGCTCTATTCGGTCATCGATCCGCGCGCTTATCTGTTCAATGTCGCCAATCCCGACCAGATGGTGCGTCAGGTTTCCGAGAGCGCGATGCGCGAGATCGTTGGCCGGCGTCCGGCGCAGGACGTATTCCGCGACAACCGCGCGGCAATCGCCGACGAGGTGCGAACATCGATGCAACTGACGCTCGACGACTATGGTGCCGGCATCCAGATCAACACAGTCTCCATCGAGGACGCCGCGCCACCGCGTGAAGTGGCCGATGCCTTCGAGGAAGTGCAGCGCGCCGAGCAGAACGAGGACCAGTTCCGCGAGGAAGCCAACCAGTATTCAAACCAGAAACTGGGTGAGGCGCGAGGCGAGGCGGCGCAGATCCGCGAGGATGCGGCTGCCTATGCAACACGTGTGGTGCAGGAAGCCGAAGGTGAGGCGCAGCGCTTCATCGCCGTATACGACCAGTACCGCCTGGCGCCCGACGTGACGCGCAAGCGTCTGTTCCTCGAAACCATGGAGGGCGTGCTCGCCGGTTCCAACAAGATCATTCTCGACGAGGATGGCGGCGGTCAGGGCGTAATCCCGTATCTGCCGCTTCCCGAAGTCCAGAATCGCCGTACCTCGACGGGAGGCGCTCAGTAATGAATTCGAACAGATTGACGATCCTGGCCATTCTCGTGGCCATCATCCTCGGAGCCGTTTACGCCTCGGTCTTCGTCGTCAACGAACGCCAGCAGGCAATTGTGCTGCGGTTCGGTGAAATCCAGGATGTTCGCACCGAACCGGGGCTCTACTTCAAGGCGCCGTTCGCTTTCGCGGGCTTCGATACCGTCCAGATCATCGAGGACCGGCTGCTACGGCTCGACCTCAGTGATCAACCGCCAGTGCAGGTTTCCGGCGGCCGGTTCTACGAGGTCGACGCGTTCCTGACCTACAAGATCACCGATGCGCGGCGGTTCCGCGAGCAAGTGTCCGGCGACCTGACCTCCGCCGAGGCTCGTCTGAGAACGCGTTTCGACGCAGCGCTGCGGCGAACCTACGGTTTGCGCTCGTTTGAGGCGGCGCTGTCGGAAGAGCGCACCGAGATGATGCGCGAAGTGCGCGACCTGATCCGTCCGGACGCGCAGTCGCTCGGTTTGACGGTCGAGGACGTGCGTATTGTCAGGACCGATCTGACGGCGGAAGTCTCGCAACAAACCTTCGACCGCATGAAGGCCGAGCGTCTTGCCGAAGCAGAGCGAATCCGCGCCCGAGGCCGTGAGACGGCACGCCGTATCCGTGCCGTGGCTGATCGTCAGGTCATTGAGACCGTCGCCGAAGCGCAGCGTGAATCGGAGATCCTGCGCGGTGAAGGCGACGCCGATCGCAACCGCATATTCGCTGAAGCGTTTAACCGCGACCCGGAATTCTTCGAATTCTACCGGTCCATGGCTGCGTATCAGCGCGCGCTGGAGAGCTCTGGAACGACGATGGTCCTGTCGCCGAATTCGGAGTTCTTCCGCTACTTCAACGATGCGACCGGGCAAGCCCCGGCAGCGGGCGCCGGTTCGAGATAACTGGCGGTTCGCGTGGAGCTTTTCCTGACAGCCCTCGGTTTGGCTATCATAATCGAGGGCTTTTTTTATGGTGGGTTTCCGGCGATCGCCAAGCAACTCGCCGCCATGGTTTCGCAAATGCCCGACGAGGCATTGCGTTCAGGAGGGCTCGCCGCCGGCCTTTTGGGCCTGATCCTTGTCTGGATCGGGCAGTCCGTTTTCTAGGTGCGGTCAACAAAAAGCAGCCACCGTTCTCACTTAAGCGTGAGATGACCGTTGCGCGCGGCGTGACCGATGCTACTTAATCGTCACAATCAGGCGTTCCCGACCGCGGATCGCGCAGCACATCCGATGGAGGAATATCGATGAAATCGCAGTCTCCGGTGCCAAGTCTGGCCCGCGCGGCGACCGTCAGCGCCCTTGCACTGGGTCTCGCGTTCGCGCCGATGTCCTCGACGACCGGCTTCACCGGTGCCGCATGGGCGCAAAACGGCCCGGTGTCGGTCGCCGACCTGTCCGAAAGGCTGATCGATTCCGTCGTCAACATCTCGACATCGCAGACGGTCGGCAACAGCGAACGCAATGTGCCGCGCCCCAATCTTCCCGACAGTTCGCCGTTCCATGAATTCTTCGACGAGTTCTTCGACAATTTGCCGAACGGGAACGGACGGCAGGGTCCCCGGTCTCGACAGGTGCAGTCGCTCGGATCCGGCTTCGTCATCGACAGCGCCGGGATCATCGTCACGAACAATCACGTGATTGCCGAAGCCGACGAGGTCAGCGTCAATTTCAATGACGGCACCAAGCTTTCCGCGGAAGTGATTGGCCGCGACTCCAAAACCGATATCGCAGTGTTGCGCGTCAATCCGGGCGACATGAAACTGAAGGCCGTGCCGTTCGGCGATTCCAACGCGGCGCGCGTCGGCGATTGGGTGCTCGCGATCGGCAACCCGTTCGGCCTTGGCGGAACCGTGACGCTCGGGATCGTGTCGGCGATCGGCAGGGACATCAATTCCGGCCCCTATGACAACTACATCCAGACCGATGCGGCCATCAACCGCGGCAATTCGGGCGGTCCGTTGTTCAACATGCAGGGTGAAGTTGTCGGCATCAACACCGCGATCATCTCGCCGTCCGGCGGCTCGATCGGCATCGGCTTTTCGATTCCGGCGGAACTAGCGACCAATGTGATCGGCCAGCTTGTAGAGTTCGGCGAGACGCGGCGCGGCTGGCTTGGCGTACGCATCCAGGAGGTGACCGACGAAATCGCCGAAAGCCTCGGCATGGACAAGGCCATGGGCGCGCTTGTCGCAGGCGTCATCAAGGGCGGCCCGGTCGATGACGGTTCGATCGAGCCCGGCGACGTGATCATCGAGTTCGACGGCAAGCCCGTGGAGAGTATGCGCGAGTTGCCGCGTGTTGTGGCCGATAGCCCGGTTGGCAAGGAAGTCGACGTGATCGTCATGCGTAAGGGTAGGCAAGAGACCGTCAAGGTGACGCTCGGCAGGCTCGAGGATGGCGAGGAACAGCTCGCAGCAGCGACTGAAGACAATGGCGAGGCAGACGCACCGAAGACGGTTGAGCTGTTCGGCATGACGCTTGCCGAACTGGACGACGCGCAACGCGAGACGTTTCAGATCGAAGAGGCCGTCGATACGGGCGTGATGATTTCCGTAGTGGCGACCGATTCCGCTGCAGCCGAGAAGGGCATTCAAGCCGGCGAAGTCATCGTCGAAGTGGCGCAGGAAGCGGTCGAAACCCCCCAAGATGTCGTCGACGCGGTGGAGCGGCTGCGCAAGGACAATCGCCGCAATGCGCTATTGATGCTATCATCGAAATCCGGCGAGTTGCGGTTCGTCACGATCCGGGTTGACTAGAAAGCCACCCGAACCACCGCTTCAAAGCCGGATCATGCCACCATCCGGCTCGGCTGCCAGCCGTTGTTTGCGGCTAGGCGTGCCGACAATTCGTCGGCTGTCAGCGGTCGGTCGAAGAGGAAGCCCTGCATTGTAGGGCAACCGGCGGCCAGCAGGGCGAAGGACTGTTCTTCCGTCTCCACGCCTTCAGCGATGATATCGATGCCGAGCGCCCGGGCGATCTGGATGATTGAACTCAACAGGTGATGGTGCGCCTCCGAGTGCGGCAGCGGTTTGATCAGTTCGCGGGCAATTTTGAGCCGCTGTGGGGACAATGCAACAAGGCCGGCTATTGACGCATGGCCGGTGCCGAAATCGTCGAGCTCGATATTAATGCCGACTTCGGCAAGAAACTTCAGCATCTCGCGCATCATATCGTCCAGACTGTCGATGAAGACGTTCTCCAAAATCTCGAAGCACAGCCGGCCCCGCGGAATATCCAGCTTGCGGACAGATGACTGAAACTCGCAGTCGCGAAGACGTTGTGCCGAAACGTTGACCGACAGGTGCGGCACGTCCACGCCGGATTCGTCCCAGTACTTCAGATCGGCAAGCGCTTGCCGCAGCACGAACTCGTCAATCTGTGGGGTCAGGCCAAGTCGATTGGCGATCGGCAAGAATGTTCCCGGGCCGATGATGCCGCGCGAAGGATGCCGCCAGCGCGCCAATGCCTCGACGCCGACAAGCTCTCCCGAAATCGCATTGACCTGCGGCTGATACACGACGAAGAACTCGGATGACGAGAATGCCGATATGATCTCGTCGGAGAGTGTCTTGTCGCGCTCGAATTCTGCGCGCATTGCTTCATTGAAGAATGCATAGCGGCCGCAACCCACTTCCCGGGCGTGATTTTGCGCTATGTCGGCATTGGTCAGGATGCGCTCCGGACCGGAACCCGAGCATGACGAGCATGTAGTCGCTGAATCGATGCCGATGCTGACGCTGCACTGACATATTTGCCCGTTGTAGATAAGTGGATTCGACAACTCCTCAATGATTTTCGAAGCCAACTCTTCAAGCTTCTCCCTGTCCTGCACTGTTCTGGTCAGGATGACAAATTCGTCTCCGCCGGTTCTGGCGATGAAGTCGCGTTCGGGCAGTGTGCGTCGCAAGACGCCGGCAACATGCGACAGCACCAGATCGCCGGCTGCGTGGCCGAGCGTATCGTTGATTTGCCTGAACCGGTCGATGTCGAGATGCAGGATTGCCGAGTGACAAGTCTTGCTTTCTGCGCCGTTGCAACGCAGCAGCAGTTCCTTTTCGAGTGACCGGCGGTTCGGAAGCTTGGTCAGAGCGTCGTGCATCGCGCTATGTTCGACGTCTTTCCGCAGCTCTCTCAGTTCGCGGGTCCGTCGCGCCAGCGTCTCACTCGTCTCTCGCAATCTGCGTTTCAGCGAGTCGGCTCTGGCGAGAATGTTCCAGGCGCTTCGCTGCAGAGGCAAGAACGCGGCCAGCACCTGTAATATGCTCAGGATAGCGACGATCACATAGGCGCCATATTCAAGCTTCGACAGCAAATCCATGAGTGCATAGGATTCGGCCTTGTAACGGTTGACCGCCTTGTCGATTGTCTCCGGTATCGTCTCGTTGCCGATATCCTTCAGCCTTGACAGCGCTTCTGGTGTGTTAAGAGGGTCGGCCATAATCGCTTGTGCATCAGCGGAAAACTGCCGGATGGAGCCATCGAGCGGGGTAGTGCCGCCGAAGTAAATCGCCAGCATGGCCGGCGACAAGTGCTGTGCCTTGGCGATCTTGTGCTCTTCTTGAAGGGCGTAAAGTGAGCTGGCCATCGGCAAGGCGAAGAGATTGTCGCCGCGAAGCGCGACCCCGTCCACTGTATCGACGATTCTGTCGACGAATGCCTTCTGATCTTGCAAGCCGTCGACGAATTCGACCTCGCGGTGCGCGACCTTCTGGAGCGCCGCCGATGTGAGCCAGGCGACAGTGAGCAATGCTGCGATCAGAGCGGCACTGATGAAGTAGCGTGCCGAGGACCGGCGTAAGTCGGTTGCACCAGCGTTTGAATCGCCGGAGGAAGATATCCTAACCAATCGGGATAGCATTACTTTTGGACTCCAAATCGAGCCGCAACCTATCCTCTATCAGTTGAAACTTGCGCTAAGGAAACATGTAAATTTTCAGGGTGACGACAGATATGATCGGTTAACCATAATCGGTAGCGGCATATCCGCAAGCTCAACGGTTTTGACGCCATTGTTGAGCGGTCATGCGATAGACAACATGGCGCTTCAGGTGAGGGTGCGTGTCGGGAACTGTCGGGTGGCCGAAGTCGCGCTGCGGATCCGGCTTCATGCCAATGCGGTCCATCACCGCCATTGAGCGTAGATTGTTGAAGACCGCGTAGGATACGATCTCTTCCAGACCAAGGGTCTCGAAACCATGCGCCAACCACGCCATCGCTGCTTCGCTGGCATATCCGTGGCCCCATGCGTGGCGCGTCAGGCGCCAGCCGATTTCGACTGTATCGGCCGGGAAGAAGGGTTCTACACCGGCCTGATGAAGGCCGCAGAAACCGAGCCCTTCTCCAGTTTCCGCCAGTTCGATTGCCTGGAATGTCGGCCGCTCCATTTGGCGGGCCATGATGTGATCAAGGAACGCGTCCGCTTCCTCGCGATTGCGGCGGAACGGAAAGAACTCCATTACCAACGGATCGGAATTGATCTCGTAGAACAGGTCGCGATCGCGCTCCTCCCAAGGGCGCAGGACCAGTCGTCTCGTCAGCAAACGGGTCATCGGGCGAATTCGTCCCTGCGATATCCCTGAAGGTAAAGAAGCGCGGTCAAGTCATTGTGGTCTATGCGGATATCGGCTTGCTCGGCGACTTTTGGCTTGGCGTGCAGTGCAACACCCATGCCAGCAAGCGAAAGCATGGCCAGATCGTTGGCGCCGTCGCCGACGGCAAGCGCGTCGACGGGATCGAGGCCCAGCTTGGCGGCAATCTCGCGCAGTGCATCGGCTTTCGCCTGCCGGCCGAGAATGGGCTCCGCCACCTTTCCGGTCAGTACGCCATCTTCGTAGAGAAGCCGGTTGGCACGATGCTCCTGAAAACCGATGCGTGCAGCGATGCGCGATGTGAAGTCGATGAAGCCGCCGGATATCAGCGCACACCAGGCGCCGTTCGCACGCATGGTGCGAACCAGATCGGGCCCACCCGGCATCAGTGCGATGCGCTCGGCGATGACCGTGTCGATCACGGTGAGCGGTAGCCCTTTGAGGCAGGCGACGCGGTCGCGAAGCGATTCCTCGAAGCCGATCTCGCCACGCATGGCGCGTGCCGTGACCGAGGCGATATGCTCGCCGATCCCGGCCTCCGCAGCCAGCTCATCGATGCATTCTTGCTGGATCATCGTCGAATCCATGTCGGCGATCAGGATCTTTTTTCGGCGCGCATCGGGTTGTGCGGTGTGCACGGCCATGTCGACCGGCGAGCCCTTGGCCACCTGCTCCAGCTCGGCGCGAAGCCTGGCCATGTCCGCAACGTCGATATCCGCATCGCAGACGACCTCGGTGACGTAATCCGGGTGGAGCCAGATCTCGCGGGCATCGGGCAGGCGTGCGGTTGCGCAGGCAACAAGCGCTTCATCCAGCTTGCCGCCGGCTGGTGCGGCAATCAGGGTGACGATGGTTGCCATTGCCGGTAAGACCTTCGCTTGATCGCAGACGGGAGAGTTTATTGCGCAGCGCAACACAAAACATCGCGTTGATAGCGGGGCCGACGGCCAGCGGCAAGTCGGCGCTGGCTTTGGAGATGGCGGAGCGGACCGGTGGGGTGGTTGTGAACGCCGATTCCATGCAGGTCTACGACGTGTTGCAGGTGCTGACCGCACGACCCGATCCCGAGGAGTTGGCGCGGGCATCGCATCGGCTGTATGGCCATGTCGATCCGGCGCAGCCCTATTCCACCGGACGCTGGCTGACGGATGCTGCGGCGGTGGCGAACGATCCGGAATTGGCCGGCCGCCCACTTATTTTTGTTGGCGGAACCGGACTGTATTTCCGCGCTTTGCTGGAGGGATTGTCGCCTATGCCGGCGATCCCGGACCAGGCCCGTGCGCATTGGCGAATGCGGCTGGCGGAAGAAGGCGCGCAGGCGCTGCATCGCGAGTTGCAACGCGACGATCCCGTTGCCGCCGGGTCGATAGGGTCGACGGACGGGCAGCGCATCGTTCGTGCGCTCGAAGTCCTGGATGCGTCCGGCGAGTCGATCACTGCGCTGCAAGCGAGAAAGGGCACGCCGCTGGTTGCAGACGCGGCCTGCGAAAAGGTGCTCATCATGCCCGAGCGCGCGGCGCTCTACGGCAACATTGAAACGCGCCTCGACAAGATGATCGAATTGGGCGCCATCGACGAGGTTGCGCGATTGCGCGCAATGAAGCTCGACCCCGCGATGCCGGCAATGAAGGCCATCGGCGTTCGGGAGTTCTCAATGTATCTCGACGGGCAGTTGACGCTTGAGGCTGCGGTCGATCGGGCAAAAACCGCAACGCGGCAATATGCCAAGCGGCAGATGACCTGGTTTTGCAACCAGTTCGACAATAGTTGGTCGATTACCTGACCGACAATTCCGAATACGGATATGAGCCGGTTAACGCGATTGTCGCATCTTAACCTGTGCAGATTAACGGGTGCGAAATGCCCGTTTGCTATCGTTGGGTCATGGAGCGCGGGACCCGATGACCATCTACAAATCCGAGATAGCATTCCTGGTCTATCTTGTATTGCTGGCTATGACCGCATTCTTTGCGTTCCAGGCTCATGCAATGGTGTCGGACTATGTGCTGTCGTTTCCCACGGAGGCGGCCGAGACCGGGCATCATAGAATCCTGCTCATACTGCGCGCGGTGCTGGCTCTTTCCGGTGCCGGCCTTTTGGCCGGTTTCTTCTATTTCTATCCGCTGATCCGCGCCCAGGCCCGCGAGCGTGGCGAGTTGCGGCGCATGACCGCTTCGCTGACCCAGAAGTCGGCGACGTTCCAGCATGCGGCGCTGACCGACCCGATGACCGGCCTGCAGAACCGCCGCTACTTCGATGACGCCCTGGCGGAGTACATGCGCGAGTTCGGCCGGATCGACCGGCCGCTCGGAATCATGATTATCGATATCGACCACTTCAAGTCGATCAACGACACCCATGGCCATGATGTGGGCGACGAGGTGATCAAGACACTCGCCAACACTGTCCAGGAATATACGCGCTATCACGATATCGCGGCACGGATCGGCGGCGAGGAGTTCGCGGTTGTCGCGCCCAATCTCGATGTCCCGGAGCTTAAAAAGCTCGCCAACCGCCTGCGTCTCGCCGTTGCCGATCTGGCGATCAATGTCGGCAATGTCCGGCTTCGCATCACGGTCAGCATCGGGGTCGCGATCTGGGACGGCAGCGAGAGCGGCGCCAAGCTATACAAGCGGGCCGACGCCCAGCTCTACGAGGCCAAGCGCGGCGGCCGAAACCGGGTCTGCGCCTGACCTTTCCTTGGCATTGAGTTGATTGGGCTTTCGGTCTGTTTCCTACTTCCGGAAACGGCTGATCAGGTCCATTGCCGCGTGCGACTCCTGCGGGGCGCCTGCCGGTTTGCGGTCCGGGCTCCGCAGCGGCTGCTCGCGGGTGAACAGAGCGGCGTCGGACCGGTCCTCGAAATGCGGGCGGTTGCGCAGTTCGAGGCCGGGCGAGGAGATGCTCGGGCGCTGTTCGCCGACAAGGCTGCCGCCGAGCGGCTGCTGAACGACCGGCTTGCCGGCGTTGTCCTCGTGGTCGTCGCCGAGACCGCGCGGATAGCGCATGCGATGGATCACATCGGCGACATTGATGCTGTCGTCGGCGTTCTGCACGGCGGCTTGTTCATCGTAGAGGTGGTTGCCGGGCAGGTCCTTCATCGCGACGCTCTGGAAGGTCATGCGCATGGGCGTCGATACGCCTTGTCCGAAAGCGATGGCCTCACGGTTGGCCAGCGACGGCAGGAAGTTGATCGCCGAGCGTGACGAGCCGCTGATGGCGCGGCGCATGATTTCCTGGTCGCGGTCATTGCCGAGGCGCATGGAGAAGTAGGTGTTGCACTGCGACAGGATGGTTTCGTCCAGTTCGCCGGGCCGCTGTGTAATGATGCCGAGATAGACCCCGTATTTCCGACCTTCCTTGGCTATGCGGGCGATGGCCGAACGCGTCGGGGCGAAGCCGGCGTTCTGGTCGGTCGGGATGTAGCGGTGTGCCTCCTCGCAAACGACCAGCGTTTGAATGCGCGACCTGCTCCAGATCGCCAAGTCGAAAGCCAGCCGGCACAACACCGAAGCAACCGAATTGACGACCTCCGACGGCATGCCGCTCATCTGGAAGGCGGTGATCGGTTTGCCGTTGGCCGGTACGCGGTAGATGGTGCTGGCGACCTCGGCGATATTGTCCTCGATGGTCTTGTTGGCAAACATGAAGCGGTAACGCGGATCGTTCGCGGCGGCGTCGATCCGCCCCATCAGCGCCTTCAGATGCGGCCGGATTTCCCGATTTTCCAGCAACCCGATCTGCTCGTCGAGCAATCGCATCAGGTCGGAAATCCGGTAGGGGACCGGCGTATCGGAAGTTATGGACGTGCTTTCGGTGGACCGCCGGAGCGTCGGCTGGTCGTTGTTTTGAAACTGTGCCTTGGCGACGGGGATCAAGTCGCGCAGGATGTCGACTTCCTCGGGGATCGCCGACCGGCCGCGATACAGAACCTCGGCGAACTCCTCCAGCCGGAACATCCAGAAGGGCAAGTCCAGATCCCGATCGTTAATGGTGACCGCAAGGTCCGGAAATGCCGACGAAAACTCATTGTGCGGATCGAGGATCAGAATACGGACATCCGGCCGGGTTTCGACGATCTTGCGCAGCAACAGGGTGACCGCCGTGGATTTGCCGACGCCCGTCGTACCAACGATGGCGAAGTGGCGCGAGATCAGGCTGTCGATCGAGATCAGGGCGGGAATCGAAGCGTCCTGGGACAGGCGGCCGACCTCGACGGCGCGGGCGTCCTTGTTCTCGTAAATCGCCAGCAGGTCTTTGCTGCGAATGCGGTGGGCGACTGCGCCCAGATGGGGATAGGTCGAAATGCCGCCCGAAAACCGCACGTCGCCCCTGTCGTTCTCGGTGATTTCGCCGACCAGTTCGACATAGATGCGGATCTCGTTTTCCTCATCGCGGTGCCAGCTCTCAAGGCCAGTGTCGACCTTGTAGAGCATGCCGACGACGCGGTTCTTGCCGACCTGGATGGAAATCAACTGTCCGACGGACCAGTAATCCTCGCTGACCGAACCGGACCTTGACGTTATGACCGCGTGCGTACCGTCGCAGAACATCACGAAACCATCGGTCCGGTTCCGTCTTGTCGCGTGTTCACCGTCGGCCGCGTACTCCATCGCACCCGGGGCTTTTTCCAGATCGAGGTTTTTCATGGCGTCCACTTGCACATCTTCTTGCGTGTATTGTCGGCTCGTGGCCTTAACGAAAGACTACGCAAACAGGGTTGACCTTACCTTAAAGGCCTCATAGGTTCCGACACCATGAAGCAGACGCTTATCGTAGTAGGATCGCGCATGGGCAGGGTGATGTAGTCACCCGGCGTTTGCACCCATGCGCGGAAAACAACAGGCTCCGAAAGGGGCCTTTTTTATTGCGCATATCTCTCAAACACATCATTAGGTCTCAATTCGGCCGAGCCGAAGTCGAGATACCGCAGACGGGACTGACACAATGAACGCGAAATCCAGATCCGCCGACCAAAGCGAGATGACGGGCGCACAGATGGTTATTCAAGCCCTGCGCGACAACGGCGTCGAGCACATCTTCGGGTATCCCGGCGGCGCGGTGCTTCCGATCTATGACGAGTTGTTCCAGCAGGAGGACATCCAGCACATCCTCGTGCGCCACGAACAGGGCGCCGGACACGCCGCGGAGGGCTATGCCCGCTCGACCGGCAAGCCGGGCGTCATGCTGGTGACATCCGGTCCGGGCGCGACCAACGCCGTGACGCCGCTGCAGGACGCCTTGATGGACTCCATTCCGCTGGTCTGCATCTCCGGCCAGGTGCCGACGACGCTGATCGGCTCCGACGCATTCCAGGAATGCGACACCGTCGGCATCACGCGGCCCTGCACCAAGCACAATTGGCTGGTCAAGGACACCAGCGAGTTGCCGGATATCCTGCACGAGGCATTCAGGGTCGCGACCACCGGACGGCCGGGGCCTGTCGTGGTCGACATACCCAAGGACGTGCAGTTTGCGCCCGGCACCTACCGCTCGCCGCGGGCGGCGGAAATCCGACCGAGCTACAAGCCGAAGCTGTCCGGCGACGCGGCTTCGATCAAGGCGGCAGTCGAGCTGATGGCAACGGCGAAGCGGCCGATCTTGTACACCGGCGGCGGCGTGATCAACTCCGGCCCCGAGGCCAGCCGGCTCTTGCGCGAACTGGTCGAACTGACCGGATTTCCGATCACCTCGACGCTGATGGGGCTCGGCGCCTACCCGGCCAGCGGCGAAAACTGGCTCGGCATGCTCGGCATGCACGGCACCTATGAAGCCAACATGGCGATGCATGACTGCGACGTCATGATCAATATCGGCGCGCGCTTCGACGACCGCATCACCGGCCGGATCGACAAATTCGCGCCGAAGGCGAAGAAGATCCACATCGACATCGACCCATCGTCGATCAACAAGGTCATCCATGTCGATGTCGGGATCATCGGCGATGTCGCGCATGTGCTTGAGGACATGGTCAGAATCTGGCGCGCATCGGCCGGGCAAGGCGGCGGCAAGGCGATCGCCGACTGGTGGACGCAGATCGGCAAGTGGCGGGCGCGCAATTCGCTGGCTTATGCCGCCAACAAGGACGTGATCATGCCGCAATACGCGGTGCAGCGGCTTTACGAGGCGGCGAAGCGCTCCGGCAAGGACACCTTCGTCACCACCGAGGTGGGCCAGCACCAGATGTGGGCGGCGCAGTTCTTTGGCTTCGAGGAACCCAACCGGTGGATGACGTCCGGAGGGCTGGGGACGATGGGCTATGGATTGCCGGCGGCGCTCGGCGTGCAGATCGCCCATCCCGACGCGCTCGTCGTCGATATCGCCGGGGACGCCTCGGTGCTGATGACAATCCAGGAGATGTCCTCGGCGGTCCAGCATCGCGCGCCGATGAAGATCTTCATCTTGAACAACCAGTATATGGGCATGGTGCGCCAGTGGCAGCAATTGCTGCACGGCAACCGGCTGTCACACTCCTATACGGAAGCGCTGCCGGACTTCGTCAAGCTCGCCGAGGCCTATGGCTGCGTCGGCATCCGCGCCGAAAAGCCGGACGAGTTGGACGATGCGCTGGATGCGATGATCGCGACCGATGCGCCGGTGATATTCGATTGCCGGGTTGCCAATCTTGCCAACTGCTTCCCGATGATCCCGTCGGGTAAGGCGCACAACGAAATGCTGCTGCCCGACGAGGCAACCGACGAGGCCGTGGCAAATGCGATCGGAGCGGAAGGAAAGGCGTTGGTGTGACGGCGCTGAGCCGCACCCCCGACCGGCATTCGTGAGGCGTTCATGCATCTTGTCATTGGCAACAAACTCTATTCGTCCTGGTCGCTGCGCGCCTGGATCACACTGAAGGCGTTCGACATCGCGTTCACCGAAACGGTGATCGCGATGTACAAACCCGACACGCGGGAGCGGATGCTGGCATTCGGCCCGACCGGCAAGGTGCCGGTGCTGGTCGACGGTGACATCACTGTCTGGGAAAGCCTTGCGATCATCGAGTATCTCGCCGACAGGTTTCCCGACAAGGCGATATGGCCCGCCAACCAGGCGGCGCGCGCGCATGCGAGAAGTGCGGCAAGCGAGATGCATGCCGGCTTTACCGGCATTCGCTCGAGCTGCCCGATGAACCTGACCAAACGGTTTGCGCCGCGCGACCGCGGTCCCGAAATGGCGGCCGATATTCAACGGCTGCAGGAATTGTGGCGGGAAGCCCGGGAGCGGTTTGGCGGAAGCGGGCCGTTCCTCTACGGCGAATTCTCGGCCGCCGACGCCATGTTCGCGCCGGTCGTTTCGCGTCTCGACACCTACCAGATCGATGTCGACGGCGAAACGCGCCGCTACATGGATGCCGTTTTGTCCTATCCGTCATTCGTCGCCTGGCGCGACAGCGCTTTACAGGAGAAATGGACGCTACCGCACTACGAGGAAGGCGAGACCGCCGTGGAGGTCTTCCACTTTCCGGAGACCGCATGAGCATCGGCAGGCCGGGCGCGTTCGATTATCTGCTGCTGATCGCGCTCTCGATCATCTGGGGGAGTTCGTTTCTGCTGTCGAAAATCGCGGTGGCGGAGGTGCCGCCGATGACGGTGACCCTCCTCCGGCTGATCCTGGCGACTGTCTTGCTGTTTGCAATCGCGTCGGCGGTGCGTCAACGTTTTGCGCCGAGCGGCCGCGATCATGCGCTGATGGTGGTTTGCGCCTTGGCTGGAAACGCCATCCCGTTTTCGCTCATCAACTGGGGCGTCGCGGTGATCGACAGCGGTCTGGCGGCGATCCTGATGGGTTTCATGCCGCTCGTGCTATTGATCCTCGCTCATGTGTTTACCCATGACGAAAAGATGACCGTCCCGAAGCTGATCGGCGTTCTGTTGGGGATCTGCGGCCTTGTCATACTGTTCTGGCCGGAACTGCGGGCCGGGTTCGGGCGCGACCTGATCCGCCAGCTTGCCGTACTCGGCGCATCGCTCGCCTACGCCATCAATGCGCTGGCGACCAAGCGGCTGGCCGGACATCCGCCGCTGGCGCTGATGGCCTATATCAGCGCCTGGTCTGTCGTGGTTCTCGTGCCCGCAGTGCTGCTTGCCGAGGACCCGTTCGCCATCCGGCCATCGCAGGCGGCAACATTGGCGCTTCTGGCGCTCGGGGTCTTTCCGACCGCCGTCGGCGCAATGTTGATGATCGCCGTCATCCGACGGCAGGGGGCCTCGTTCTTCGGCCAGATCAATCTGCTCGTCCCGGTCGCCGGGGTGTTGATGGGGGTTATCTTCCTCGCCGAGCAACCCGGCCTGAACGCTCTCGTCGCGCTTGCTGTGATATTCTCCGGAATTCTCGCAGCGCGCTTCGAACCGAAAAACCGTCAAACCGTCCCACAAGGGAGCCAACCATGATGAGATCCGTCAAGCCGCCTGCCTCGGCCTATTTCATAGCCAAGGAGACCGAGCGTCCGGAAGCCCGCACCCTGTCCGTGCTAGTCGACAACGAACCGGGCGTTTTGGCGCGGGTGATCGGCCTGTTTTCAGGCCGCGGCTACAACATCGAAAGCCTGACCGTTTCCGAAACCGAGCACCAGAAGCACCTTTCGCGCATCACCATCGTCACCCGCGGCACGTCCCACGTGCTGGAGCAGATCAAGGCGCAGCTCGAGCGGATCGTGCCGGTGCACCGCGTCGTCGATCTGACCATCGTGGCGCAGGAGCGGGGCCATGAAAAGCCGTTGGAGCGCGAGCTTGCACTGGTGAAGGTGATGGGAGCCGGCGACCACCGGGTCGAGGCGCTTCGGCTTGCCGACGCCTTCAACGCGACCGTCATCGACGCCAATGTCGGGCACTTCATCTTCGAGGTGACGGGCCGGACGTCCAAGATCGAGCAGTTCATCGCCATCATGGCGCCGTTGGGTCTGGTGGAGGTATGCCGCACCGGCGTGGCCGCGATGGGCCGCGGCCCGGACGGCATGTAGTCATGGACGAAGAACGTTTACCACCCGGCACTGTTCTGCTCGATGGTTATATCGATGTTCCGGCAGAGCGGCGCGCCGCCGTTGCCGAGGCACTGGCCGAACATGTCAGGCTGACCCTTGCCGAGCCGGGCTGCCGCCGTTTCTCCGTGGCGCTCTGTCCGAATGTGCCCGGTCGATACCTGGTTTCCGAGGCGTTCGTCGACCGTGCCGCTTTCGATGCGCATCAGACGCGCGCGGCGGCCTCGGCGTGGGCCGACGTGACGCAGGGCATCGCGCGCAACTACGAGATCAGGACCATCGCAGCGGACGAATAACTGTTGGCGACAGGTTGTTGTAGCGGCGCCGGAACGAATCCGGTACATCGCCGCTATGAAGTTTTCCCCCCAACAGGATGACGCGCTGAAAGCGGTGTCGCAATGGCTGCAGTCGGGCGACCGGCAGTTGTTCCGGCTGTTCGGATATGCCGGCACCGGCAAGACGACGCTGGCGCGCCACTTCGCCGAACATGTGGACGGTACGGTGCAGTTCGCCGCCTTTACCGGCAAGGCGGCGCAGGTGCTGCGTTCGAAGGGCGCGTCGAATGCCAGGACGATCCACTCGCTGATCTACCGGCCGCGCGGCGAGGAGGAGGTGGCGGACGAAACGACCGGTCGGACATCGATCTCGCCAACCTTTTCCCTCAACCGGCAAAGCGACGTCGCCAAGGCGAGCCTGGTGATCGTCGATGAATGCTCGATGGTCGATGAGGCGCTCGGGCGCGATTTGATGAGCTTCGCCACGCCGATCCTTGTGCTTGGCGATCCGGGCCAACTCCCGCCGATTTCGGGCGGCGGCTTCTTCACCGATGCGGAGCCGGATTATCTGCTGACCGAGATCCACAGGCAGGCTGCCGAGAACCCGATCATCCGGCTTGCCATGGATGTTCGGCAGGGTCGTGAGATCATGTATGGGGATTACGGCACGACCCAGGTGATTGCGAAGAATGAGGTCGACCAGGACAATGTGCTTGCCGCCGACCAAGTGCTTGTCGGGATCAACCGCACGCGACGACGCTACAATCAAAGGTTGCGGCAGTTGAAGGGTTTCGATGGTCCGTACCCGCAGGCTGGCGACAAGCTCGTCTGTCTTCGCAACGACCCGGCAAAGGGCTTGCTGAACGGTTCCTTGTGGCAGGTCGGAACGGCCGCCAAGGAGACGACGAAGCCCGGCATCAGCCTGCTTGTCTCGCCCGACGATGGAGATACTGACCGAGGCATGGCCAAGATCAAACTGTTGAAGGCGGCATTTGATCGCCCGGAAGAGGAAATCCCTTGGCAAACAAAGAAGCGTTATGACGATTTCGACTTCGGCTACGCTTTGACTGTCCACAAGGCCCAGGGGTCCCAGTGGGACAAAATTGTGCTGTTTGACGAAAGTTTCGCCTTTCGCGACATGCGGGAACGGTGGCTTTACACCGGGATCACGCGGTGTGCGGAGGAGCTGACGATCGTCAGGTAGGGGAAACTTCTTCCGTAGGGATATTATTTGCGCTCAACTGCTTGATCCGCAAAAAAAATATGCTATAGCCGGTCGAGCCTCGGGTATCGATAGAGCAAGGTGTTACGGGTGGAGAATATCTACAGTTTTCTTTATGCCGACCAGTTGACCGGCCCTGCAGTACTCGCAGTTGCTATTGGTTTGTTCATATTAATACTGAGTGTTTTGCTGATTTTATTCACCAATATGCGTCGTTCTAATTCGAAGGACGAGAGTTACTCTAATGCTTTCGAGGCTGATCTCAGGGCTATTCGCAAGTCGAGCGACCGGAAAGGCAATTAGTGCGTTTCTGAGCCCGCCAAGAACCTAGGTAACAACTTCGAACAGCACAGCTGAAGCGTCGTCGCTTCTCTTCATGCGTGGAAACCGACGCCCGTCCGGATCTTCGACCTGTTCGATCTCGCGCAACTCGGCGGCGAGTTCTGCAAGACCGTAGCGCCGTGCCGCGTCGATAAGCTGTCCTGCCGAGTAGCGGTCGTAATCGGTGACCAGGGCGGCGAAACCATCGGTGCACAACAGGCCGCGGGCGGGCGGCCCCGACAGCGTCGCCACAGCGACGTGATCGGCGGCCTCCGGACAGGTTCCCAAGGTCCAAATGTTGCTTTCCGGCGAGTTGTAAGTGGCCCGGCGTTTCCGCTCGTCGGCGATGGCGGTGTCATTGTCGGCGCCCGGGCCGCCAAGTGCGAAAGCGCGATCGACCGCAAGCAGGGTGGCGGCCTTGTCGCGTTCGGCGGCCGCGCTTCCCGGCATGGCCGTGTGCTGGGCCAACCTGCCGGCGGCGTCCTCGATGAAGAGGAGGCTGTCACCGAGGCCGTAGGCTATCAACCTGTCGCCTTCGAGCCTCACCATTTCAAAGGCCGCAACTGGCAGGTTCCAAGCCGGCGTGGGCGCGCCAGCGGCCGCAGATGTCACGATTTCACCGGCGAGTTCGCTGACCTTGCGGACAATGTCGGCGATTTTGCGTCCGGGTACGACCGTCTCTTCGAAATGCACTTTCGCGAAGTTGGCGAGCCAGGCCGCATCGCTTTGCGTCGGACCGGTGATAAAGTCAGGCCCGATGCCCGTTGCACCGTCAATCACGAATGCGCAGTCAGCGGTCCAGCCGAGGCTGTCTTCGTTCGACCGGTCCGGCGACCCGGGAACCGAAAGCGCATCCATGACGGTCAGTTTTGACATGATTCCGCATTAAGCCGATTTGTGTTGCACGGATTTGACAGGCCGTCGGCGCTGCGAAACTTGTTGCCGAGACAATCCGGCGGTTTGCGCAGGCACCAGCCGGTGCTAGATGGCGCGGCAACAAAGGGATTGGCTCGCAATGTCCGCACATCTTTCAGTCAACCTCAATGCTGTCGCCATGCTGCGCAACCGGCGCGACCTGCCGTGGCCGGATGTGGCCGATCTGGGGCGGGTTGCGCTGCGAGCCGGCGCGCACGGACTGACCGTGCATCCGCGGCCCGACCAACGACATGTCCGGTTCACCGACCTGCCGGTGTTACGGGCGCTGATCGACGACGAGTATCCAGCCGCCGAGTTCAACGTCGAGGGATATCCGACAGGCGATTTCCTGGCGCTGGTCGAGAAGACGGAGCCGGAGCAGGTGACGTTGGTGCCGGACGATCCGGAGCAGCCGACTTCGGATCACGGATGGGATTTCGTGGCCAACCGCGAGATGTTGGCGGCCATCGTTACACGGCTGAAGCGGACCGGTGCGCGGTTATCGCTGTTCTGCGATCCGGATGCCGGCCGCGAACAGATCGAGGCTGCCCTTGCGACAGGCGCTGACCGCATCGAACTTTATACCGGGCCATATGGCGCCTGTTACGACGATGCGGACAGGGCGGCTGTGCAGGCCGACAAGCTTGCGGAGACGGCCGGAATGGCCCGTTCGCTGGGGCTTGGCGTCAATGCCGGGCACGACCTGACGGTCGCAAACCTGCCCGCTCTGGTGCAGCGCATACCAGACTTGGCCGAGGTGTCGGTCGGCCATGGCCTGACGGCCGATGCCCTGGTCTACGGCATGGAAGGCGCCGTGCAGCGGTTTCTCGCCGCGCTCGATGAGGCGCGGTCCTGACAGCAAGCGCGATTGCTGCCACCTACCAGTTCCGCCAGTAGAAACCGTTGGGACCGATATAGATCTCCGGGTGCCTGCGGTAGTACGGCCGCACGCGGTGTCTTGGCACGATCACGACAGGTGGTCGCGAATAGACACCGGTGCGGACGTAACGGCCATACGCGTAGCCCCTTCGGCCCGCGAAATCGACGAGGCACCAGCGACCGCACCAGTGGACGCGGACCGGCGCGCGGGCGGGGATCGTCAGAATGCGAGGGCACTTCGTGCTGCCGCAGGTCCGCATGTTGACGGCGGTCGTTGTCCAGCCCGTCGCCGCCTCGGCGGGTGTTGCAAACGCGGACGCGGCGAGAATGCCGACTCCGACCCGTAAGGCCTTTCCCATCATTTTCCTGTCCTCCCAAGGATGTGGGCACCGCAGCAGTTTGGCGCTTGACCCGCGCCAGACCAATGATGGTTCTCAATTCTTGTTTCCGCGCGATTCGCCCACCGGATTTCGCTGCGGATGCTCAGAAGTCTTCGCCGGAACGGAACGGGCCGACACGAATGCTGGCGGTAACCAGGTAGGCGGTGGACCAGCCGATCAACAGAAAGCCATTGACGCTTTCGAGTGCGGCGAGCATTCGCCACTCTTCGGCGGCGACGATGTCGCCATAACCGACCGTCGAGAAGGTCGAGGTCGAGAAATATAGCGCGGTGTGGAGATCGTCGAATACGCCAAGCGCGATATAGCATGCGGCCCACAGCCACACTTCAACGCTCAGCACCGCGAAAATGCCCAGCACCACCGTGTTCATGGCGAGCAGGCGGCTGCGGTGGCCGCCAGGACGCACACGGTCGGCGAGCCAATTCATGAGATCCGTGATCCCGATCAGGCCGACAGTGTGTATTACGACTGTCAGCGATATGATCAGCGTCCCTATGGTCAGTTCAAGTGCCATTACGACTCCCGTCTTATTTGACCATAGGTCATCGTTGTTGCGAAGTGCGGCTCGGAATCGCCTGTAAAGACTTCGATTTTGGTAATTGCTTAACGAATTGGAAAGAAATTCTTCATAGTTTGCTTATCGGATTGTGCAGGCGAAGTCTTCGCTTGCCAAAGGGGCAGATCATGCTTCCACGCTTCTTTTCTCGCAATGTTCCCGAACAGCGGATCGCCGATGCGCTCGAGCACCAGCAGGCACTGGAATCGCAGGAGGTATTGCGCGAGCGTAGCGCCGTGATCCTTGGTCGCCTGGAAAAACGTCAGAGCGATCTGAAACGCGCCGAGGCGATAGCGCGCGAAAAAGCGAAGCGCGAGGCGAAGGAGGCGGAAGCCGCCGCCGAGAAGGCGAAGGCCGAATCCAAGGCGCAGGCCGACCAGGCGGTTGCCGACACGCAGCAGCGCATCGAAGCAGAATCCGGCGCCGCTATGGAGCCGAAGCCGGATGTGCTCGTTGCGGCAGAAACGGCCCCGGATGCCGCAGCGGTGGAACCCGCAACGCCCATCGCAACCGAAGACACAAACGGCGCGCAGGCGCCGGCACCCAATGAGGCCGAGGCCGGCGAGCCGCCGGTGGAAACGGCCGAAGCCGCACAACCGGTTGAAGATCTTTCGCATCGCGACGGGCCGGCAACCGAATTTCGCGCACCGGAGGCGGACACCGGCGATGCCAATCAGCCGGCCGCCATCGACAGCGACCTGGAACAGGCCGCTGCCGCTGCGCGGGCGCGCATCGCCGCGCGCCTGGAACAGCTGCGCGAAACCTCGGAGGCTGCCGTCGACGAACCTTCGGGTCGCGCCGAACTGGGCGACGATACACCGCCGCTCTCGCTCAGCGAGGGCAACGAGCGCTAACCCCGCAAATCCGCAATCCAAAAGTCCTTAGCGCTTGACCCAGCGTATAGCGGTCGATAGAGAAGCCGAACCGTACCGTACGGTACTACTCGGTGTGTCTCATGCTTACGGACGAACCTCTGGACGAAAAACGCGACCTGGCGGGTGCCGATAGCTTCGGCGCGCGGCAATCGAGCGTGCTCAAGACCGCGCTCGATCTGCTGGTCGAGGGCGGCGACAAGGGTTTTACCACCGCGCGGCTGGCGCGGGCCGCCAATTGTTCCAAGGAAAGCCTGTATCGCTGGTTCGGCGACCGCGACGGGCTGCTGGCCGCCATGATCGCCTATCAGGCCGGCAAGGTGCGCATCGCCGAACCGGCGGCCGGCGCGCCGGACGCGGACGAATTGCGGCGTCTGCTGACGGCGTTTGCCGGCGAGTTGCTTACCGTTTTGAGCGGGCCGACATCGCTGGCGCTGAACCGCCTGGCGATCGGCGAGGCCGGCAACGCCGACGCCAAACTGGGCTCGCTTCTGATGCAACGGGGCCGCCGGGTTATCGAGCAGCGCGCTGCTGTTCTGATCGAGGCCGGGCGCACAGCCGGCATTCTGAAGTTCGACGATCCGTTGGACGCCTTCAACACGCTCTACGGGCTGATCGTTGGCGATCTGCATGTGCGCATGCTGCTCGGCGACACGGTGCACGAGACCGCCGACAGGGCCGCCATCGACGGTCAGGCAGTAAAGGCTGTCAACCAATTCTTCCGGCTCTACTGCGCCGGCGAAAACTCAATCCAGTCAACTTAGTAAAGGGAAGGAACTGAACATGCGTGTTTACTATGATCGCGATGCCGATCTCAATCTGATCAAGGGCAAGAAGGTTGCCATCATCGGCTACGGTTCGCAGGGCCGGGCGCACGCGCTCAACCTGAAGGATTCGGGCGCCGAGAATGTCTCGATTGCGCTGCGGCCGGGGTCTGCAACTGCGAAGAAGGCTGAGGCAGATGGCTTCAATGTGCTGACTGTAGCCGACGCGGCGGCCTGGGCCGACCTGATGATGATGGCGACCCCGGATGAATTGCAGGCCGACATCTACAAGGAACACATCGCACCGAACATCCGCGATGGCTCGGCGATTGCGTTCGCGCACGGCCTCAACGTGCATTTCGGCCTGATCGAGCCAAAGGACACTGTCGATGTCGTCATGGTGGCGCCGAAGGGCCCAGGCCACACCGTGCGTGGCGAATACCAGAAGGGCGGCGGCGTGCCGTGCTTGATCGCCGTCCACCACGACGCGTCCGGCAATGCGCATGACCTGGCGCTGTCTTATGCCTGCGGTGTCGGCGGCGGCCGCTCCGGTGTCATCGAGACCAACTTCAAGGAAGAGTGCGAGACCGACCTGTTCGGCGAGCAGGTGGTGCTGTGTGGCGGCCTGGTTGAGCTGATCCGCGCCGGCTTCGAGACGCTGGTGGAAGCCGGCTACGCACCCGAGATGGCCTATTTCGAGTGTCTTCACGAGGTCAAGCTGATCGTCGACCTGATCTATGAGGGTGGCATCGCCAACATGAACTACTCGATCTCGAACACCGCCGAGTGGGGCGAGTATGTGTCGGGTCCGCGCATTATCACCGCCGAGACCAAGGCCGAGATGAAGCGCGTGCTCACCGACATCCAGACCGGCAAGTTCACCTCCGAGTGGATGCAGGAATACCGGGCTGGTGCCGCGCGCTTCAAGGGCATCCGCCGCAACAATGACAGCCACCAGATCGAGGAAGTCGGCGAGAAGCTGCGCGGCATGATGCCGTGGATCAAGTCGAACGCGCTGGTCGACAAGGAAAAGAACTGATCGTTCCGATCAGATCAGGAATGACAGGAGCCGGGCGAAAGCCCGGCTCTTTTTTGGGTGATCAGGGGCGCGATGGAACCGTCAGGAGTTGGCGCAACGGCTCGGCTCAGATCGACCCGTTTGCGGATATGTGTTCCAGTTCATCATTCGCGACTTTCGTATCGACTGCGGCAGGCTGCGATTTTTAAAGCGGAATCAGATGTACAGATGGCCTTCGATTGCTCGACAATTGGAACTTTGGCATTGGTCGGGCATCCCAAAAATCGCCGCTCCCGCTCTAAACGACAGAACCAGACCAGCGATTGTTCAAAATGCGGGAGTTACGCCGCCTACTGCGACTACCAATTGGGTATGCCGGTCTTCACGGCGTCTTGAGCTGCGATCCCCTCGCGACTGTTCTGCGGCGATGGTCCCGGTCCGGCTGGGTGCGGTCAAATCAGTCGATTGATAGCTTTGGCCACTGAATTTGGGCTTCCACCGGTGTTGGCCGAAACGAAGTCCGGCGCGGAGTCCACGTTGCGAAACCGGAAAAACCCACCACCGGCATCGTATCGGGGCAGCGATAGCCCGATCCGCGTCCTGATGGCCTGACGCGCATTGTCCCATTCGCTATCAACTTCGAAATCTGGATCAACGGTGCTGTGTTGTGTCGGCATGATAAACACGGCTCGCGACAATGCTCCGGTTTTTACGATTTCGCCAATCTCCCAGAAGGTGTTTTCCGATGGCAGCGGTGTGACGAAGATTATGCTGGAAAGATCGATCAGCGAAGAGACATCTTCCTGCCAGTTCTCCAGTTTTTCGACCTGGCCGACACCAGAGATTTCAACATTTCCTGAGGCCACCGAAACAGTCGTGTAGCTGCGGGCAACCGCGTCGCCCAATATCCGTTCCAATGCGTCTGTGCCGGTTCGATCATACTGATCCATGTTAAAGATGTTCATGGATCTGTGATCTGTCACGAAAACTCCGTCCACCTTGAAGGGACGTAGGTAAAGCGCGATGTCTTGTGCGGGCCGGTTTTCTGCTGTCGGCGGAGAAGCCGCGGACTCAAGGACTTCTCGTGCTTGCAAGTTACGTTCTGTCTGAATCTGCGCTTGTCCTCGACCAGAAGCCCAGGCACCCAGGGCCAGGAATGGAGTTGCAATGAGGATCGAGAACAACGTGGTCCCGAGATGAAGGCCACCTGTTTGATTATATATGCCAACGGTGCCCGTGTAGACCACGTAAAGCCCAATCATCGACAAGCAGAACCCGAGGAACTTCATTGCGCGGCACCCGCAGTCGAACCGGCTGGTTTCCAGCGGATGGCTCGCACGAAGCCAAGCTGGATTGAGCTGCCGGTCCCGCCGCTGCCACAGGTGACATCCAGCCTGTCATCGCCCCGCACCATCAATCCGTGGGCTTTCTTGCCCAGCGACACTCCTGAAAAGTAAGTATTCGATTGCGCTCCAATCCGCCAAAGACCATCAGAGGGCCGTTCATCAAACTCCATATCTACGCTGACTGTGATGCTGCCTCTGGGGAGCGTGCCTGCGCCCATCATCTCGACCGCCATTTCCGCCGCCATGGCCTGAGATTCACGCAGACTGAGCTCGTAGTCGTCGAACCAGGTTCGTGTGCTCAGGCCGGTTTCCGACATCGTCGACTTGACGATCTGGCAGATTGTAGTTTGCGAGCGATTCTCGTAAAGGCGTTCCCGCGTTGACGCGATGCTCTCACTCCAGCCGGCCGGAACCACCACGTCAGACCAACCGCCGCGCACGCCCAAGGTTCCGCCGCTCGATTGGCTGGACGCTCCTGCTCTCGGTTGTTCGGGGTCTGTGTTGGTTTCGGCCGTGTCACGGAGTTTGTCGAGTACGGCTCTCACATCTCCGGAATGCGTACCCGTTGAATCCGGAAGTCCGTTTGAAAGCTCTGGGTCACTGGTGTCGTCAAATATTTCGAGACTATTGTATGCGATCAATACTAGCATTACGATCGCCGAAAACACTACAAACTTCGTGCCGACACCCATCGGGGGCTTGATTTTTTTCATCTCAGCATCTCGGCGGGACTATTGTCTACCGTGCCATGGTATCAGAAAAGAGATGAATATCTCCATTTGGAGAATTCGTTTTGGGCCAGATACATACGATACACGAAACAGATATCCTGAGAGCAGACATCGACCGGCCAACCTAATGGGGCCGTTATGCAGATACACGGAAACATGGCGTGCGATACCGGTTATCTTCCCCTGCAATGGTCGACGCTTCGAACTCCTGGCCGCAATTGATCGTCGCGAATTTGCGAATTGGACCATGGTCAAGTTCAACCGACGTAGCGAACCAATTGATCGCGGGACGCCGAGCCCGATCACCTATGTGGCCTGCGCCCATGCGCCGCCAATCCCCGCGCAGATGAAGACGCCACTCGCGCTCAAGTCGCCGCCGATGCTCTCGCTTCCCACCATTGGTGCATCGCCTGGAATGCGGGCATCAGTCCGATGGCGTCGTCGGTGGCGCTGTATTCCACCCGCGGTGGTATCTCTGCGTAAACCCGTCTGTGAACCAGGCCGTCGTCTTCAAGCGCGCGAAGCTGCTTGGTCAGCATCGTTTGCGTGATCGCAGGGATTTCCCTTCGAAGCTCTCCAAACCGCTTGGTCCCGGTGAAAATCAGGATTTGCAGGATCGACAGTTTCCATTTGCCACCGATCATGGCGAACACGAGTGGGGCAGGGCAGAGCCCTGCAGCGGGTTCATCAAGCACGAGAAACTCCGTTAGTATGATTTTGATAGTATAGTATCAAAATAATGCCTACTTTTCAAAATGGATGTTTTGCACGATTCTCCATGTGAACCCAACAGATGGAGCTGACGATGGTTGAATCGGCACGATATTATCAGGAGAGCATTCAGGTTTCGGCGTCTCGCGAGGCCAGCTTTCAGGCCATTGCGACCGGGATGGACAGGTGGTGGACGCAAACGACCGAAGGCGGACTGGGGAAGGTCGGAGACAGGGTCACCGCGCGTTTCCCGCCCGATTACGGCCACTGGACCTTCGAGGCCACGGTCTTCGACGAGGTCAGCCGCATCGAGATGGTCTGCGTGGATGCGCATCACAAAGTCGACGGTCAGCCCAAGGAGATCGATAAGGAGTGGCTGGGAACGAAGATCATCTGGCATTTCGAGTCCATTGGCGACAAGACCGGGATCACAATGACCCATGACGGGTTGACGCCGACCTTGAACTGCTGGGACATTTGCCTCGACGGCTGGAACCACTTCTTCAGGAGCAGCTTGAAGGCTTATCTCGATGGTGAGGAGCCCAGCCCGCACCGCTCCGCGGCATAGCAGCCATTGATCGCGGAACGCATTCGGGAAACGGACCATGGCCAAGTTCGACTGGCACAGCGACCCAATCGACCGCGCGACACCTGTCGCCGACAACTACAAGTCGACGCAAAATGTCCGCCGTTTTCTGAAATCGCAGTGCGGCGAGCACTTCAAATTCGACCGGCAGTTCATGGCGTGGATCAGGAGCGGTAAGGCCATCACCATGGGCGATGTCGCTGACGAGTGGACAAGGCGGAACCCGTGAGGTTCGCTCGCCGGTTTATGCTTTCGAATTCCTGATCGCACTGGACTTGCGCATTGAATAAGTGTGTGCTTATGTATTTTCATGATCGAGAACGACATCTTCAAGGCGCTCGCTGACCCGACGCGGCGCGCGATCTTCGAAAAACTGGCCGATGGCAGCCAGAACGCGACTGCATTGCGGGAGGGTATGGATATCAGCCAACCCGCGATGTCACAGCACCTCTCCGTCCTGCGGCAGGCCAGGCTTGTGCGTCACGAAAGGGACGGCCGGATCGTAAATTACGAGGTGGATCCCGAGGGCCTCGTTCGCATCGCCGGCTGGCTCGCAAAGTACCGTGCCTACTGGCCCGCTCGCATTGATGCATTGAATGCCCTGTTGAAGGACATGGACCAATGACCGACCGAAAAACAGACCTGGAAACCGAAGCGTCGAATGCCGAATTTGCCGATGCGGATGAACTGGTGCAGGAGTATGAGCTTGACGCACCGCCCGAGAAGATCTGGCGCGCCATCACTGTTCCGGCGCTTCGGGAAGCGTGGCTGCCGGGTAAGGATCTCGTCGAGGCGAAACCGGAAATCGAAGCCCCTGGCGAGCAAGTTTGCTACCGAATGCGAGACAGCGAGCCGCCCAATCTGGAAAGCGTGGTGCGGTTTCATCTGAAGCCCGAGCCGAATGGCGGGACGATCCTCAAGATTGTCCAACACCTCACCGACAACCGTTTGGGGCGAACGCGAACTGATGCCGCGAATGGCAACGAACCGGCCTTGATGCTGGCCGCCTGACGCGCGCATCTCGACACATCGACATCACTGCAACCCAGGAGTTCGCCCATGCGCGAAGCGATGCAACTCGTCCCGATGGTGGTGGAACAGACCGCCCGTGGAGAACGTTCCTTCGACATCTATTCTCGCCTGCTGCGCGAGCGGGTCGTTTTCCTGAACGGCGAAGTCAACGACACGGTGTCGGCGCTGATCTGCGCGCAGCTGTTGTATCTTGAAGCCGACAACCCCAAGCGGCCGATCCAGTTCTACATCAATTCGCCGGGCGGCGTGGTAACGAGCGGTCTGGCGATGTACGACACAATGCGCTTCATCAAGGCGCCGGTGCATACGCTTTGCATGGGCACGGCCCGGTCCATGGGATCGTTTCTCCTGATGGCGGGCGAGCCGGGCGAACGTGCGATCCTGCCAAACGCCAACATCCTCATCCACCAGCCGTCAGGCGGCTTCCAGGGGCAGGCCTCCGATATTCTGATCCATGCCGAGGAGACCCTGCGCACCAAGCAGCGGTTGACGCGGCTATACGCTGAACATTGCAGCCGAACCTATGAGGAGTTCGAAGGCGCGCTGGACAGAGACCGTTTCATGACGCCGGAAGAGGCTTTGGAGTGGGGGCTGGTGGACCGCATTCTGACCGAACGCGAACCAACCGAATAATGCGGCCTCTATCCGTGACCTGCCGCGCTGTCGGGCCATGAAGTCATGGTGACGCGGGCGATATCGGAAACGGCGGTGGGGTCCGAGTTTACCTTCGCTACCAAGGCCATGCCCTGCGTCACGCCGACAATGTGCCGCGCCCACGCTCTCGGGTCGGCGTCAGCAGCAAAACCGCCCTTCGTCTGCGCCGAACGCAGCAGATTGTAGATCGCGGTTTCAAGGCGGGCGAGACTGTCCGTCAGCTTGCGCATCGCTGCCGCCGCGCTGTGCGGCGCTTCAGCCAATGTGCTTGACACCAGGCATCCGCGCGGATGGCCGGGATCGGTCAGATAGGCGGCCGATTGGTCGAGGAAGCGCTGGATCACCGCTTTGGCATTGCCGGTCGAATAAAGGGCCGCCGTTGCCGTTCCGCCATAGTTGGTCTCGTAGCGTTCGAGCACCTTCAAGAAGAGGTCTTCCTTTCCGCCGAAGGCCGCATAAAGGCTCGCCCGGTTGACCCCGGTCGCTGCGACTACATCGGAGATCGCCGTCGCCTCGAAGCCCTTCGTCCAGAAGAGCTGAAGCGCGGCCTCGATCGCGGCGTCGCTGTCGAATTCGCGCGGGCGGCCGCGCGGCGTCTTCACTGAGGTTCTATTCATTCTCGTTCCAGTACAGAACGCCGATTTGCTCACACGGCGCCCCAATGTAGGCCGTTCCGAATTTCATGGCAATGAATGAAATACGAAATATATCGTATTAAAACAGATATATAGGCAAGCACCTTGTCTCATTGAGTGCGAAAAAATCGATTTGTCGAAGCTTACCGCAGTGCAATATCTTATATATTGACATGACGTTCCAAAAATACATAGCTAACAGCCGGCGACCCTGGTTGAAACCGCCTTCGGGCCGCTTCACGCACGCCTCGTTTCTTACATCTGAACGGAGACACATCATGCCATCGAAAAACTTCCGCCCGAACGCGGATGCTGGTAAGGCCCGGCTGACGCGACGCCGTCTTGTCCAGGGCGCGGCAGCTCTTCCCGTCATCGCTTCGCCCGCATTGGCGCTTGCCCGGCAACTACCTGTTGCGACCGCGCCTTCCTACTACGCCTTCAAGATCGGCCGGTTCGACGCTTTGTCCGTCAGCGATGGCGCGTTACCGATTTCGCCGCTGCTGCCGACCTTCGGTACGAATGCGGAGGAGGCTTCGCTCGGCGCGCTCGCCGAAACGCGCTCGCTGAATGAACAGAGCGCGTTGCTGCACATGAACCATCTGGTCGTCGACACAGGCGGCAGCCTGATCCTCGTCGATCCCGGCGGCCGTGCGGAGATGGGGCCGACGATGGGCTTCCTGCCGCAAAACCTGAAGGCCGCTGGCATCAATCCGGCCGACATCGACAAAATCGTCATCACACATGGCCACCCCGATCACGTGATGGCGACGGTGAACCCCGACGGCTCGCTCGCTTTCCCGAATGCCGAATATTTCATCTCGGCTGCCGAATGGGAATTCTGGGCCGACGAAACACCGGATCTGCGCGGCATGCAGATGCCCGACGACTTCAAGGCGTTCACGCTTGGCGTCGCCCAGTCGAGCCTGGGCGCTATCGGCAAACGGGTCACGATGGTCCAGGGCGACGACGAGATTGCCTCGGGTGTCTACGCCATCCAGACGCCGGGCCATACGCCCGGGCATATGTCGCTGTTGATCGATGGTGGCGATGAGCAGCTGATCCATATGACGGATGTGGTGCATCACCACGTGACATCGCTGGCGCATCCGGAGTGGACTCCGGCCTTCGATCTGCAGCCGGAACTTGGCACGCAGAGCCGCTCGCGGCTGCTCGGCCAGTTGGCGACCGACCGGACGCTGGCGCTGGCATATCACTTTCCCTTCCCTGGGCTTGGATATGTGACGCGTCGGAGGCAGGGTTACGGGTGGGAGCCGGCCGTCTGGAGCTGGTGAGGCTCGACTGCGGGGCGATTTGGCAAAGGCCGCGGAGTTGGATCTCCGCGGCCTTTTTCTTTCGTCAGTCGGCGTTGAGCCTCAGCTGCGCGATGCCAACGGCGACATTGACGCCTTCCTGCGATTGCAGGCTGACCGGCTGCAGCGCAATCGAGTTCTCCCAGCCGCCGACCAGCACATTGGCGCCAAGGCCGACCACCAGCGAGGCCGAGGCCGAGGCGCCGCCATAGGTGCCGGCCAGCGCGCCGTCGGACAGGCCGTCGACGGTCGGCGCGATCACCGCCCAGCGGATCAGCGTGTTCTGGGTCTTGCCGATGTCGAGGCCAAACTTTCCGATCGAGCCGCTATAGGTCTCGGTGAACAGGCCGGGGACTGTCGGCGTAAACGTGCAATCGAGATTGTTGCGCGTGACGATGGCGAAGTTGAAACCGCCTTCGACATTGCAGTCGAGCATGCCGAGCTTGACGCGTTCCTGCGCGGCGGCGGGCGCCGCGATGCCGGCTGCGAGAGCGCCGGCGAGAATGGCCGATTTGATGATGTTCATGGGTCGTCTCTTGCTTTGGGGGTAGGGGCGCCGCCGTTCGCGCCGGCGGCCGGCACGGTGTCGCGCTCAAATGTGGCGTAGTCATGCCGATGGCAGCAGTCCCGCAATCAGTGCGACGGCGTTGTCGACGCCGGTCTCGCTTTCGAGCTTCTTGCCGAGATCTTTTGCTTTGGCGCGCATCGCGGGGTTGGAGACGGCGTCGCGGATGGATACGGCCAGTCCTTCCGCTGTCAGCTTCGAGCGGGGCAAGGGTGGCGGCGCGACGCCGAGCTGATGCGCGCGCCGGGCCCAGAATGGCTGATCGCCGATGAACGGGCAGATGATGGAGGGCACGCCGGCGCGGAATGCGGCGGCCGTGGTGCCCGCGCCGCCATGATGGATGATGGCTGCGGTCTGCGGAAACAACCAGCCATGCGGCACCGGCGGTGTCACGAACACATCGCCGGAGGCGGCGGTGTCGAGGCCGGCCCAGCCGGCGCCGATCACGCCGCGCACGCCAGCCTTGCGAAACGCCTGCGCCAGCAATTCCGCCAGCGCGGCGGGGTCCGCGCTCATCATCGAGCCGAAACCGGCATAGACGGGCGGCGGCCCGGCCTCCAGAAACGCCCGCAATGGTTCTGGCGGTGCATATTCGGCGCCGCGTTGAAGCGGCCAGTAGCCGGTCAGGTGGGCATGGGCGGGCCAGTCGGCTGGTCGCGGAATGACATGCGGGCTGACGGCATGCAGCACCGGAATCCGGCCCGCGCCGGGTGGCATCGTCACCGCCCCTCCGGCGTCCACCGGCTCAAGGCCGAGTTCGTCGCGCCGAAACGCATTGATGCGTTTGCGGTAGAAACGCATCGACAACGCAACCAGGTTGTAGGTCGCCCGGTTCCAGCCAGGTAGCCGGCTGTCGGGCAGGCCGGCGAGCGGGAAGTCGGCGGTTGGTACGAACAGCGGCTGAAACACAGCCAGGACTGCTGGAATTGCCAGCTTCTCGGCGATGTGCGGCCCGGCGAACATCTTCGGGTGGTAGACGATCAGGTCCGGCTGGAATTCGTCGGCCGCCGAGGCGCATTCGAACATCATGCGCACATTGATCGGCGTGGCGGCCCGCTGCATGCGCACGCCGGCTCGGATACGCGCCAGCACGCTGGAACTGCCCTCCAGCAGCATCCGCCCATCGGGCGTGTCCATCATCGCCAGCAGATCGTCGGAGATCGGCAGCGCGTCGATCCCGTAGTCCCCGATCCATTCGGCAAACCGGGTTGAGGTGGCGATGGCGACCGCCATGCCAGCGCGTTTCAGCCCGAGCGCAAGCGCCAGCATCGGTTCGACATCGCCACGGGTGCCGTATGTCATGATCAGGATCCGCGATCCCTTCATGGCCCGAAATGCTCCGAGGTCTGTGTCGGTGCTCATGTCAGACCAGTTCGTTACGGACGGGCCCGGTTTCAATGGTCATGGTCTATTCGGCCGGGCGGAAGCTGGCGCGGTATTCGGAGGGGGTCTTGCCGGTCAGCGCGCGAAAGGCGGCGTTGAAGGCCGACATCGAGTTGTAGCCGAGCGAAAAAGCGATGTCGGTGACCGGCCGGTCCGAGGCCGCCAGCGCCTCGACGGCGCGGATCACCCGCAGCCGCTGTTGTGCCTGGCGCCATGTCATGCCGAGCTCGTCGCTGAAGTGCCGTGCCAGCGACCGCTCGCTGGTCGCCAGTTGTCGCGCCAGATCGGCGAAACCCAGATCTTCCGTCAGGCCGGCCTCGGTCAGTTCGATCGCCCGGCGAACGGTGTCGCTGCGGGCAAGCGGCATGGAGAGGCGCAGCGGGTTGCTGGCCGCCTGCCAGGCGACATTGGCCAGCGCCTGAAAGAGCGAAGTGGCGTAACCCGATTGTCCATCCGTTTCAGGACCCCACTGCGCACATTCGAGTATCAGTTCGCGGGCCAGCGGCGACACGTCGAAGACGCTCACCCCGGCATCGGGCGCCGGATAGATTTCCGGCGCGAACAGGACCGACCGGCAAGCGATTGTCGTGGTGATGGTCACATCGATCGGCTCGTCGGCGCGAATGAGCGCGGCACGCGCCGGCGGCAGCGACCAGGCGGTGCCTTCAGCATCCAGCCGCATCGACCCGGACGATGCGTAGAGCAGATAGTGGCGATCGAACTGGAAGCGCCCACGCGGGGCTGCGGGAAAGGTCTGGGCGACCGAATATGCGGGCGGAGCCGTCATGCCCCATTGTGAACGCGCGTGCCCGCTGCCGCAATGTCCGGTCGGTCGTTCAGGGCGATGCGCGCTCAGCGACATAGGCCATGCTGACCCGGGCCGGAATTCCGCTTGGATATTCGAACCGCCGGAGATTGACGAAACCGGCGGCGGCCAACCAGTTGTCCACGCTTTCCGGCGCGAACCAGCGGTGCCCCCATCGCAGCCAGATAAGCCATTGGCACAGATGCGGCTTGCTGACCGAAAGCACGATATGCCCGCCCGGCCTGACCATGTCAGCCAGTGCGGCGATTGCGGCGGCGGGATCGGCGCAATGCTCGATGACATGGGCGCCGAGCAGCAGGTCGAAGGCCGGATAACGGCCGGTTTCCTCCAGCCGGGCTTCGAGGCGGTCGACAATCCGCGCGTTTCCGCCGAGGCGGTCGCAGGCGATGTCGAGCATGCGTCTTGAGGGATCGACAAGGGTCAGGCGCTCGACCGGGCCGTTACTGGCCGCGAACGCGGCGGCGAAGTCTCCGCAGCCGGTACCCATGTCGCAAACGCATTGCTTGCGGGGCAGGGCGAGCGCCTCGAAAAGGCTCGCATAGGCGGCGCCGAAGCCGTGCCGCTGCATGGCCGTTTCCCATACCGGCGACACCCGGTCGTATCGATCAATCAGCGTCATTGCAGACCTCCATGCGCCGAAGCCTGCCTGCATGCCGCCGCGTCTGCATCCGTCGAACTGCCAATGATCGGCTGTCACCGGCCAAACCCGCGAAAAAAAAAGGGCCGCGGAGTGATTCTCCGCGGCCTTCATTCGGCGTCCGGGATTGGAAGGGAGACGGGACGCCTATTCGGCGGGAACCAACGCGCCAGGATCACGTTCCGCCGGTTTCAACAATTTGCTGTTCAGGCGGAAGAATACCTTGATCGTTGTCAATTGCAGGACAACCAGCGGCACATAAATCGCAAACCAGGCGATCGAGAATTTGGCCAGCACGCCGAGGCCGACCAGGCCCGGGTTGACGACGAAGTTGCCGAAGACGAACAGCGCGACACCGGGGCAGATCAGGGCGTAGGAGCCGGAGGATTTGCCCTCGCCGGAGACATAGGTCTCGAAGTAGCGGCTGCGGCGCATGACGGCGTAGCCGACAATGCCGAAGACGAGCTGCACGGCAAACAGCGAGACCAGGAAGGCGAAGCGGTCGCCGGCCAGCCATTCGACGCCGAAATTGTGCGCCAGCGCCATCTTCATGCGGTAGACGGCGATGCCGACGACCGTCAGGAACGGGATGATGATCCACAGCGTCGGCACGGTCTCGGGGTTGGCGCGGTTTTCCATCATCGAGCGGAAGCCCATGACCAGGAACACGGCGCCGAACACGAGGGCGGCGGCGATGAACAGCGTCGCGCCCATGAAACCGATGACCGAGGTGACGTGATTGTGGCTCATCGCGGCCGAGGCGGAAAAGCCGACGCCAATCATCGCGAAGGCAAACACCGACAGCATCATCGCCAGCGAGTTGTTGTTGGCGCATTCGAAACCGCCTTCGACGAGGACCCGCGACATGAAGTCGCCAAACAGCCTGAACGCGTAGTAGCCGATGGCCGCAAATGCGACGAGCGCGGCCGGGAACAGCAGTTCGGCGGTCTCCCACAGGCCCGGTACGAAGACCGCGCCGACAATGAAGCCGACATTGATGCTCATGGCGAGCGTCAGCGGAATGGCCATCAACTGGGTTTCGGCGTTGCCGGCGCGCAGCTTGCCGGCGGCTTCGCTGCGGTTCCAGCTTCTGAAGCGGGTGAAGTTCCAGATCAGCAGCCGGACATGCAGCACCGAGAACACCGCGATGCCGAGGATGGAAACCGCGATCAGCGCCTGCATCGGCAGCGCGCCGGTCTGGAAGGCGGCGACAAGCGTCGTAAACGACGGGATCGGCTGGCCGGCATGCGGCGTCATCCACATGATGTACATGAAGAATGACACGGCCAGGCCGCCGGCGCCGAGCGCGGCGAGAAAGTAAAGCGGGTTATAGGGTGTCGATGGCGATTGGGGCGACATGGGAATAGCTCCGTTTGTGAATTCGTGATCGTTTATATAAACACATGCGAATTGACGAATTGATCTGGATCAAATCGTCTCGTGCCGGATGCCTCTTCGCCGGGGCGGTGCTAGTGACGCATGTCGGAGCAGGCGAAGGGCAGGGAGCAAGCAGATAGATGACGGCGATTGCGGACGGAATTCACGTGCTATCGGAGGTGGTTCTCGACCTATCGGACGCGCCGCTCGACTTCGGCGAGGACCGCCGCGCCGCAATCGAAGCGTTCTGGGCCGAGCGGCTGGCACGGTCGCCGCGGCTGTGGAACGGGCCGATGTACCTGTTTCGCGAGACGGCGATCGAGGGCGGCGTATTGCGGGCGACCGCGCATCGCACCGATTTCGCGACCTTTCTCTTCTGGCG
This sequence comes from Oricola sp., assembly GCF_965230365.1. Taxonomy (GTDB): domain Bacteria; phylum Pseudomonadota; class Alphaproteobacteria; order Rhizobiales; family Rhizobiaceae; genus Oricola. Next base: position 1,595,946 of record NZ_OZ246003.1, read on the forward strand.
CTCCGATCCGTCCAGCGACCCCTCGATTTGCCACATCACCGGCACCTCGATGCCGGTCACGGCCGATGAAGCGCTGTTTGCCGTGCGCATGGCCGCGCACACCGCGACGGCGGGTGCGGTCTATTTTCCCGCCGGCTCGTTGGAGGCGGGCGATGTCTCCGCCGGGCGTTTCGACGTGACCCGCAGCATCGCGCGCGAACTTGGCGAGGAGACCGGCATCGCGCTTTCCGCCGGCAGGCTCGACGACTGTTTCCTGGCGTCGCATGTCGGCGGTTCGTTTCATGTGGCGCGGCGTTGCCGGCTGCCCTTCAGCTTTTCGGAATGCGCGGCAAGGCTCGCCGAACACCAGGCGGCCACCGGCGACGACGAGGTGGAAGGCGCGGTGCGTATCGGCGGCGACGACGACAGCCGCGCGCTGCTCAGGCCCTATGCCCGCCAGCTTGCCGACTGGCACTTCGATGGGGTCGGGACGGCCTAGCGGTTTTCCGGCCGGCGGAAGGCGATCAGCCGCGATGTCATCACCTGGACCGTCTCGCCATTCTGGTTGCGGGTGATCGATTTGACGATCACGCGGGCGCGTTCGGGCCGCGATTTCGATGGCACGATCTCCTCCACGGTCGCGGTGAGCTGCAACACGTCGCCGGGACGCGTCGGCATCGGCCAATAAACGTCCGCGTGGCCGCCGATCAGCCCGTCGGCGAACGGCGCGCATTCGACAAGCAGCCGCATCGAGGTCGCCGCCGTGTTCCAGCCGCTTGCCGCCAAGCCCTTGAACAGGGTGTCTTTGGCCGCCTCGTCGTCGAGATGGAAGGGCTGCGGGTCGTAGCGCGCGGCAAAGGAAACGATTTCTTCGGCGTCGAGGCGCTGTGTTCCGGAGACGAATTCCTGGCCCACATAAAGGTCATCCAGGTAAAGGCCCTTGTCAGCAGTGTCGCTCATGCGGCTTGTCCCTTTCCAATCTCTTCCTCGCGGGAATTGTCACGGTCACGCTTTGATGCTCCACTTGCCGGCGATGACCGGATATCCATTGCGGAAAGACCATCGATACCGAGGCCGCCATGACACGCCCCTATGCAATTTATGACGTTTTTACCGACAGTCCGCTGGCGGGCAACCCATTGGCGGTGGTGTTTGACGCGGCCGGGCTCGACAACGTGTCAATGCAGGCAGTCGCCCGCGAGTTCAACCTGTCGGAGACGGTGTTCGTGCTGCCGCCTGAAGCACCGGCGCAGACCGCGCGCATCCGCATTTTCATGCCCGGCGGCGAGCTGCCGTTTGCCGGCCACCCCACCGTCGGCACGGCGATTGCGCTGGCCGAGCGAGATGGCGGGACCGATCTCGACCGGCTCCTGGTGCTGGGCGAAAATGTCGGCAATGTGCGCTGCGCGGTGCGCCGCGAAGGCGAGGCGGGCTATGCCGAATTCGACCTGCCGCGTCTGCCGGAGCCGCATCCCTGCGACCTAGACCGCGCCGCCGTCGCGGCTGCGCTCGGCCTCGACGCCGCCGATATCGGCTTTGAAAACCATGTCGTCAGCGCCTGGACGGCGGGTGTTCCCTATGTCTGCGTGCCCATTCACGGGTTGGAGGCGGCGGCGCGGGCGCGTTTCAACGCGGCGCTTTGGCTGGCGCTTTTCGAGGAGAGCGACCCGCTCGCCGTGCCTTGCCCCTTTGTCTATTGCCGCGACACGGTGCGCCATGACTGCGCCTTTCACGCCCGCATGTTCGCGCCGCATCACGGTATCGACGAGGACCCGGCCACCGGCTCGGCTGTCGCCGCCTTTGCCGGCGCGATCGCGCATTTCGACGGGCTCGACGACGGGCCGACCGTGTTCGGGATCGAGCAGGGCATCGAGATGGGCCGGCCGTCCCATATCCGGCTGGAAATCGACGCCGAACGCGGTGCCATCCGCAGCGCCCGCATCGGTGGTGCGGCGGTGAAGGTGGCCGAGGGCAGCCTCATGGTTTGAGGGCTTTACAAAACGCGCGCAGGAGACTAGAGAACCCGACTTCCCGGGTGTGTAGCTCAGATGGTAGAGCAGCTGACTCTTAATCAGCGGGTCCACGGTTCGAGCCCGTGCTCACCCACCATATGCTCCAAGTGCCAGTTCTAGCCGCCTTTGAAAACCGATGACGTTACGTTGGTTCGTTAACTCGGCAACTAACCCGATTGAGTTAAGGCGTCGCTGAAAATACCAATCTGTCGCGAAACTTATGGCTATTTGAAGCCTCGTTGAATGCAGTGTCGCTCCAAGAGTCGTCGCTTTTTAGATGAATGTTCTGCGGTAGACCGCTGCCATGCAATTCACTGATCCACCAACGCGATTTGTAATGGTCGTACATTCGCATGAATTCTGTCGCCAAGACGGCAGCAAGGCGTTTGTTTCCCTCTATTAACACTGCATTCTCGTCATTGTCTTTGCATGATCCCTTCGAAAAATTGGCCGAACCGTGCAAGACCTTCGGATTGCTGCCGAAAGGGTCGACAACTATCATCTTTGCGTGGATCTTGTGCGCACCAAAAGCCTTGGCATCCCAGCGCTCTTCCGCATATGTGTGTAGCTTCTTTGGGGGGAAGAAACGCGTCGAGCGATTGCGCAGATCCTCAATTCTTGAACTGGCTGTCGCATTGGCCAGACCATATTGAACGCGTGCAGACATGTCCTCCTGCAATGCCGATTTCATAGTGCTATGGACGCCAAACGGTGCCGAGATGAGCACTATGTCCTCGGCATTACGGATAAGTTCGACAGATGCCTCCACTATATCCAGTTGCGAAATGGGAGAAAAAAAGGTTGTTTCTGCCCAGCGCGGACTTTGTTGCGCGGCTTGGTTCATCAAGGCCCGGTTGAAGACCTTACTGTCGGCCTTGCTGGGATTGCCGGTAAGATTCTGAAAATAGTCTTCGAAGTGTTGACAAGCTTGTGCGTCGCGGATGACGAGCGCTGTGTTTGTCTGGAAATTGAAAGCATTTTCAGAGAAGTTCGCGGATGCGGCCCAAGCCATCGTGGGCACGCCTTCCTCGAGCCTGATGACCAGCTTGTTGTGGCTGATGTTGACGGTTGTACGCGCGGTTGTATGGGAGTGCAGATTAAACTTTTCGATGACGTGCAGGTTTTCTACTGTGGATTTTTTACCCTCCTTGGCATCGTGCACGACTGACACATCGACGCCCCGTCCGATTGCATCCTTGAGCGCCCCGACAATTTCGTCGTCAAAGAATTCGTAGATTGCAACATGCAAAGCGTTGCCTGCAACCGCGTCGCGAATGAAGCGAAGAAGCGATTCTTTTAAGCCGCGTGACAACCAGGCATAGGCGCTTCCCTCTGGATTGACATCTCTGGGGTGTACATCGCCAAACCGCCGAAAATACGCCTTCGCCGCAGTTACACCGCGATTGACGTAAATACCCAAGTCCCCGTCATCTTCCGGTGCGGGGGTGAATTCAAAGACAACGGGGTCTTCATCTCTTGTTAAAGCAGTGGGATTGCCGCGCATGGGAAAGACTTCGTAGCGATAACTGCGTCCGGGGCGCAGCGTGTATTCGTTCCAGCGGAACCGCTGAAATGGCGCTGAAAGCGAAGTCACATCATTTGCGGTTCCATCGTCGTTTTCCCTAAAACGCTTGAATCCGCCCAGCCAATGCATGTCGATCAATTCGTCATTGCTATCGAACTCAGAGCGTCGAATTCCGAAGCCGCGTAGTCCATTTCGCAGCGACACATCGTCAAAGCTCCATCCGAGTGAAACCGAGTGAGTTCCTACAAGTGCCGCTCCGGAATAGGGTCCGGCTTGGCTGCGAACCACAGGAGCGTAGCTGAACATCATCTTCCCCTATTTTGGTTGTATATATTTCAGAGTTTCATGGCGGCTAAGTAATCGATCATACAAACTCTGCGTGATTTCGCAAATATTGGTGCATTCCATGTCGTTTTTTATGTCATGTTGCTGTAATTCCCGATCAATTCCGGATATGCGTCTATTACATGGCGGCCGATTGCTAACACGGAAAATCAACCCACTACCTCAGTGTGAAGATTTGTCGTGAAAGTCTATCCGCCTGCATTTCGTTTATTTTGGCGCGGCTGATGCGTGGGATTCCCCCGCCGGGAACGCGACATTGTTTCAACATATCAGCGCTATTACCGATGGTACCTTGAGCTTCAAAGACGTTACGGAGGCGTTTCCGCTAGGAATTGGGCCGGGTAGAACAGAACTGATTGTTGGAGAAACAGTCGACACGGAGGCGCTCTTTCAACAGGGAGGTACTGCATAATAAGTCTGGCGGGGGCTAGAGAGATGGGCGCTCGTTTAGTCAGTCTTTCTTGCCGAAAGGACAATCGGGAAAAGCGAGTGCAGCTTCATTGGCAGGTGCTCCCTCCGCAGAAGCACTTTTTTTTTCGATTTCTTCGCTGCATCTCCTGTCCTTGTCTGTCCTGAGGTGGTTCGGTGGTTGTACAAGACTACCCTGTCATTGCGGAATGTTTTGTCGACCGCTCTCGCGCATTGTTGCTCGACGGTGTTTCGAGGCCGGATTGGATGAGGGCAGGGCCGACACCCTGCCGCGTTCCCATATGACGGTAACTATGCGCGTGCGCCATCCTGCTGTGGCTGTGGCACAACGTTCGCTGGCCGCAGTGCGCGCCTTTGTTGGATCAGATCCATCGACAATCCCGGAGATCCGGCTTTTTCGAACAAACTTGTCCACCGCTCCCCAAACCGCCCTTACAATCGCTCCCGCCTTCTTACGGAAGTCTGTCGTGCACACCGGCTGATGGAGAGAGGGACGGTGCCTGGCTGGTGGCGCAGAGGTGTGTCACTGGGTGATGAACCCCCAAGTCAGGGCGGCATGAAGCGGCGCGCGCAGTCTTGTTTTCCCGGACAAAGTTCCGGGCCGCCGACCGAAGCTGCAAGACCACCGAGCGGGCGGTCCGAGGATCGCTATACCTTTTAGACGTTGCGATGCTTTGACCGCCCGTCTTCCAGTTCAACGACAATCCGGTCTCAGGGAATGAGGCGCGGCGGCGATGGCGCGCGCCTCGTCGGTGGAGATTGGCCGCCAGTGAAAAGGGAAGACGCGGAGGGCGGGGTACACGGCCAACCGCCACTACCCCGCCGCCCGCCTTCTCCCCCTCAAGAGCCCATGATGCCGCCCGATCACCCGGCCCGGATCAGATCGGCGGCGCGTTCGGCCACGGCAATCGTCGGCGCCATGGTGTTGCCCGAAGTGACGGACGGAAACACCGAAGCGTCGGCGATGCGCAGGCCATCCAGCCCGTGCACCTTCATCGTTTGCGGGTCGGTGACGGCCATCTTGCCGGTGCCAATCGCACAGGTCGAAGTCGGGTGATACATCGTCATGCAGTGGGACTTGATGTAGTCGCGCAACTCGTCGTCCGTCTGCAGGTCGCGGCCCGGTTCCACCTCGCGGCCGACATATTGCTTGAAGGCCGGCTGGTCGGTGATCTCGCGCATGATCGCGATGCCGCGGATCAGGCGCTGCATGTCGCGGTCGTCCTGGCAGAAATTGTGCTGGATCAGCGGTTGCTCGTGCGGGTCGGCGCTGTGCAGGCCGACATGGCCGCGCGAATGCGGCCTGAGATCGGTGGCGTGCATCGCCCAGCCATGGGTGAAAAAGCTGTCGGCGGCCTGGGCCGAAGCGATGGTGGTGCAAAAGAACAGCTGCAGGTCGGCGCGCTCGGCATCGGGACCCGACTTGACGAAGCCGCCGGCTTCGGCCGTGTTGGAGGTGAACGCACCGCGCCGCGCGAAGATCCACTTCAGCACATGGCCGATGTTTCGGTGCAGCACGCGCGGCGACAGGCCGTAGGTCTCGTAATTGGTCGCTTCCTGCTTGACCCATGTATCGAGGTGGTCGTGCAGGTTCTGGCCGACGCCGGGCAGTGCGTGGACGACCTCGATACCCTGCTTGGCCAGTTCGTCGACCGGGCCGATGCCCGACAGCATCAGCGTTTGCGGCGTGTTGAAGGCGCCAAGCGCCATGATCACGTCGCGGCCGGCGCTGATCGTTTGTTTCTGACCGTCGCGCTCATAGTCGACGCCGGTGACACGCTTGCCGTCCATCACCAGTTTCAGCACCTTGGCTTCGGTGATGAACTCGACATTCTTGCGCTTGCGGGCCAGCGCCGCGTAGCCGGACTCCATGCCCCAGCGCTCGCCGCCCTTCTGCTGCAGCCAGTGGTAGCCGATGCCTTCCTGGTCGACGCCGTTGAAGTCTGCGTTGAGCTTGTAGCCGGCTTCCTGGCAGGCCTTGAAATAGACCTCGCACATCGGGTTGGGGCTGCGCGGCGGGGCGACATTGTAGGGGCCGCCGGTGCCGTGGAAACTGTAGTCGACCATGTCCTTGACCGGCGTGCCCTGGATGTGGTGGCCGGGGGTGTAGTTCGGGTTGGTCGTGATCTCGAAGTTTTCCGACTTGATGAAATAGCGCTTCATCTCGTCGCGCGACCAGCCGGTGGCGCCCTGTTCCTCCCAGTGGTCGAAATCCTCCCACTGGCCGCGGATGACGATCATGCCATTGATCATCGACGAGCCGCCGACGGCCTTGCCGCGCGGCAGGTCGAGCGCGTTGCCGCCGAGCCCCTGGTTGGGTTGGCCCTTGTACATGTAGGTCATCTTCGGGCCGCCCAGGAATGCCAGGTTCGGCATCATGAAGGCGACCATGCCGAGCGGCATCTTGACCATGGTTTTCTTGTCGTTGCCGGCCTTGCCGTATTCCAGAACGGCGACCCGTACATTCGGATCTTCGCTCAGCCGATAGGCCAGCACACATCCGGCGACCCCGCCGCCGACGATCACGTAGTCATACATTCTGGATCTCCCCTCCCGGTCCGGTCCGGATTATTCGGCAGCGTTGGCCGTGTCGCCCTCGAACACCTCGTAGGGCGAGTTCGTCGGCCATTGCGGCCACAAGGGCACCATCATGATGCCGCCGATCACCAGCAGGCGAAGCGGCACGTCGCCGGTGTTGACGACACGGTGCTTGAGATTGGGGCGCTGCAGCGAGGCGCCACCCTCGACCAGCGGATGGGTTTCGCCGTCGATCTCCAGCGCACCATTGCCCGAGAGGACGTAATAGACCTCCTCGCAATTGTGCCGGTGCATCGGCGAGGCGTGGCCGGGGTCGATTTCGACCAGCCCCATGCACAGCGTGCGGGCATCGAGACCGGTGTCCGGATAGACGAGCTTCAGGTCGCGGACGGCCTTGTCGGTCTGCTGCATCGGCGCGCCGTCGAGGATTTCCTGCGGCGTGATGGTCGTGCGTTGCTTGACGAGATTCATGGTCCCTCCCTCAATTACCCAATAGTTTCAATGCCATTGCGAAGTCTCCGCGGTTCCTCAGATGCTGCGCAGCGCGTCGTTCATGTGGGCCTCCATCGCCAGCCGCGCGGCGTCGGGATCGCCGGCGGCAATCGCCTGGGCAATCGCCAGGTGACCGCTGGCGGCGAGATCGCGTCCGGAGGTGTCGCGCAAGGTGCGCAGGCGCAGCGGTTCGGTCCGGTCGAGACAGGAGCGCAGCAACTCGTCAACGAGCGTGTTCTCGGTGATCGCGGCGATTTCTCGGTGAAAATCGGCATCGGTCTGCGAAAGCGTTTCGGGCGGTGCCGTCTCCAGCCTGCGGGCGAGTTCGATCAGGCGGGCGGCGCGTTCCGGCGTCGCCTTGCGGGCGGCGAGTTCGGCGATGCCGGGCTCGACGATCTTGCGCAGCTCGACCATCATGCGCAGCGCTTCCTCGCGCTGGCCGATCCAGCTGTCGAGCGACGATGCGCTGCGAACCGCAGGCTCGACGACATAGGTTCCCTTGCCATGCCTCACTTCCACAAAGCGCTGGGCCTGCAGGAGCTGGATAGCCTCGCGGATGGCGACGCGCGAGACCGAAAAGGACTCGCTCAATTCGCGTTCGCTGGGCAGTTGAGCGCTCGGCTCGATTTCACCCGATTCGATGCGTTCCCGAATCTTGTTGGCAACCTGAAAGGACAGGGGCGCGCGTTTCAACGTATCGAACTGAAACGGATTGCTGCTCATTTTCGATCTCCCGGAGTCGGTGTCCGATTGCTACGCACGGGCGATCCGCGCCGCTCAACCGATCCTCCACTGTAATCGAATTCCGACATCAAGCCTCCTGTCAGGACTTGTAGCTGGTCCTACCACATGATATCTGACGTAACAACGCTCTTGTCAACATATGTTATTTTTGTATACATATGATAATGTGGTTGCGTAACGGAATGCGGCGAAAGAGCCGTGATCGGGGAAACCGGGGGGAGAGGCGCGAATGCGCGTGCGGAGCGTAAACTACGTGTTATGCCGCGCCGAACTGGCGCGACCGATACCCTTGTCTTGCGGATCGCTGACGCATCGAAACTTCGGCCTTGTTCGTATCGAGACCGATTCCGGCATCGAGGGTTGGGGCGAAACGTCCGTCAACTTTCCGCCTTGGACATATCGCGAGCGCGCCGCGACTATCGAGGAGGGCCTCGCCCCGATGCTTGTCGGCGAGGATGCCCGCGATGTTCTGCGGCTGCGCGACATGATGGTATCGGCGACGCGGCCATTTACCCGGATGTGGTCGGAAGGCGCCATTGCGCAGGCGATTTCCGGTGTCGAGATGGCGCTTTGGGACGCGCTCGGAAAAGACCTGTCGCAACCGGTGGCGCGGCTGCTTGGCGGAGCCCGTCGCCGCGAGTTCGAGTGTTATGCCACCGGCATTCGCGCCGATGACCCGCCGTCTGGCGCGCGCGACGCGGTGGCGGCCGGCTACCGCGCCATAAAGATGCGTGTCGGCTTTGGCGACGAGAAAGACATCGCGACTGCACATGCGGTCCGCGCGGCAATCGGTCCGGACATTGCCCTGTTGATCGACGCCAATCAGGCGTTCGATCTTCCCCGCGCGCGCAGGATGGTTGCCGCGCTGGCCGAGGTCGATCCCTACTGGATCGAGGAGCCTGTCCTTAACGACGATTTTGTATCGCAGGCGCGTCTGCGTGCCGAGTTTCCGGGCGTCCGCTTTGCATGGGGCGAAAATGCCGTGCGTCTCTCACATTATCGCAAGGTTGCTGAGGAGCGGCTGGCCGACATCCTGATGCCCGATCCATGCCGTTGCGGCGGAATGGCGGCGGCGATGGATGCGGCAAGGATCGCCAATGCAAGCGGTCTGCCGGTGTCCGCCCATCACTACGGATCGGATGTTGGCTTTGCCGCCATGCTGCATTTCATGGCCGCCTGCGAGCACACCGATCTTGTGCTGCGCGACGTGGCGCCGGCTGCTCTGCGCGACGACCTGATCGTCGAGGATTTAACGCCAGTCAACGGAATTGTGCGCTTGCCCGATGGTCCCGGTTTTGGCGTGACGCCAAATGCCGAGGTCATCGCCGCATCGCAATACAGGATCTAGGCCGAACGGGATCAAGGGAGGTGGACCCCGAAATGACGAAACACGTTCTCTACCACGAGTTGTCGACGATGCGCGGCGATGTCCGTGCCTTTCTCGACCAGCCGAAGAAGCATTTCATCGGCGGCGATTTCGTTGATGGCGCGAGTGGCGAAACGTTCTGGACCGAGGATCCGGGCCTGGAGATCGTGCTCGCCGATGTTCAGTCCGGCAATCAGTCCGATGTGGACGCGGCGGTCGAGGCCGCGCGGCGCGCCTTCGAGGGCGAGTGGACGGCGATGGTGCCGGCAGCGCGCGCCGCATGCATGTTCAAGCTGGCCGATCTGATTTACGAGAACCTGGACCAACTGGCCGAGTTGGAAGGGCTCGACACCGGCAAACCCGCCCATGTGGCGAAAGCTCTCGAACTCCCGTTTGCGGCAGAAGTCTTCAGATACTATGGCGGTTGGGCGACGAAGGTGCGCGGATCGACGCTGGACCTGTCGCTCAATCCGGAAAAGTTTCACGCCTATACCCGCTCCGAACCGGTCGGCGTAGTCGCCGGAATTATTCCCTGGAACTTCCCTTTGGCGCAGGCAGCCTTCAAGATCGCGCCGGCGCTCGCGGTCGGCTGCACGGCGGTGCTGAAGCCGGCTGAACAGACACCGCTGACCGCGCTTCGGCTTGCCGAACTTGTCGTCGAGGCGGGCTTTCCCGCGGGCACGATCAATGTCGTGACCGGCTATGGCCACACGGCGGGTGCGGCGCTGGCCGCCCATCCCGGGGTCGACAAGGTGACATTCACCGGCTCGACCGAAACCGGGCGGCGGATCATCGCGGCGGCCGGTGCCTCCAACCTGAAACGGTTGACCTTGGAGCTCGGCGGAAAATCGCCGCTGATCATCTTCGCCGACGCCGACATGGAACGGGCAATCCCGACTGCGGCGGCGGCGATCTTCGGCAATGCCGGACAGGTCTGCAATGCAGGCTCGCGGCTCTATGTCGAAGCGTCGGCCTATGACCGGGTGGTCGAAGGCGTCGTCGAAATCGGCCGCAACATGCAGCTCGGCTGCGCGCTCGACGGCTCGAGTGAGATTGGGCCGCTGATGTCCAAAACGCAGCTCGACCGCGTAACCTCGATGGTCGACGCCGCCCGCGGCGAAGGCGTCTCCGTTCTATGCGGCGGCGGTCGCGAAGGCGAAAAGGGACATTTCTACGCGCCGACCGTCCTGACCGGCATGGACACAGCTTCGAAGATCGCCACCGAGGAAATCTTCGGTCCGGTTCTCTGCGCGATGTCCTTCGATGACGAGGAGGCGGTGCTGGCGGAGGCAAATCGCACGAACTACGGACTTGCCGCCTCGATCTGGACCGAGAATGCCGGTCGCGCGCATCGCATGGCAGCTGGCGTGAAGGCGGGTGCGGTGTGGATCAACAGCTTTGGCGTATTCGATCCGAACCTGCCGTTCGGCGGCTTCAAGGAGTCCGGTTGGGGCCGCGAATTCGGGCCCGAAGGAATGGCCGCGTTCATCGAGACAAAGGCGGTCAGTATGCACATTGGCGGATAACGCCTGAAAACAGGAAAAAATTCGGAACATCGAGAAGGGGGCGGGCACTCGGAAGGCCACTAGTCGTTAATTTGCTCAATAAAGGGAGGAGCACATGACCAAAGTGACGAAAAACGATCTGAAGGGGATCGAGAAGAAGGACGAAGGCGGGATCACCCGCCGCGTATTTACGCGTGGTGCCTTGTCGGCGGCGCTGGCCGCGCCACTGTTGGCCAATCCGGCTTTCGTACGCCAGCTTCAGGCGATGGATTTTTCCGGAAAGAAACTGACGGTGATGATCAACCAGCCGCATGCCGGATCGATCGACCCGCTTTCGGCGGGCTTTGCCGAATTGACCGGTGCGACGGTCGAGGGCGTCACGGTGCCCTATGACCAGTTGCGCGCCCAGGCGACACTCGACGTGGTGTCGGGAACCAATTCCTACGACGTGTTCGAATACTTCTATGTCGATGTCGAAGCGATGGTCGCCGACAATGTGCTGGCCGACGTGACTGACCGGATCGAGGCCGCCAAGGACGAGATCGACCCGGACGATTTCATCGGATCGCTCTACGACACCTACACCCTGGTCAATGGCCGCCGCTACGGCCTGCCTTATGATGGCGACACCCACGTCCTGTTCTACAACCAGGAACTGCTCGACAGCGTCGGCGCCAAGCCGCCGAAAACCTGGGACGACTACGCGGCCGTCGCCAAGGCGATCACCGAGAAGGAGCAGGCAAACGGGAAGTATGGCGCGCTTATCATGGCCAAGCAGATCCCGATCATCCTGTGTTCGAGTTATGCCAACCGGCTTGGCGGCCATGGTGGCAATTTCATGGAGAACGGCGCGCCGTCGCTGACCTCCGATGCTGCGATCGCCGCCGCGCAATCGTTGCTGGACGCCGCGCCTCATGCGGCGCCGACCCCGCTGGAAACCGAATTCGGCAATTCCATTCCGAACTTCCTCGGCGGTCAGGCCGGCATGATCGAGTTCTGGACGGACATGGGCACCTGGGCAGAGGATCCGGGGCAGAGCAAGATCGTCGGCAAATGGGGCGTTGTTCCGATGCCGCTTGGCAGCGGCAACACCGTCCACCGCCCGGCCATGAACGCCGGTTTTGGCTTCGGTGCTTCGACCGGCTCCAAGAACCTCGACATGTCCTGGGAGTTTGTGAAGATGGCCTCCTCGAAGGAGTTCCACCTTTCGGTCCTGACCAACAACAAGACGGGCGTCGACCCGACCCGGACCTCGGCCATACCGGCCTACAAGGAGTTTGCGCCAAAACAGGGCGATGTCGTCGAGAAAGCCATTTCGGATGCCTTCCCGTGGCCGCGCAATCCGGAATCGCCGGAATTGATGCAAGCGCTGACTGACGAACTCGGTCTGATGCTCTCGGGCTCCAAGTCCGCCGAACAGGCGATGGCCGACGCACAGGCCGCCTGGGAAAAGATCCTCGGCTAGGAAAGCGGTCCGGAATTGTCATCTGTTGTTTCAAACCAAGGCGCCGCCCCGCGGAATCCCAATTCCTCAGGGCGGCGCATGGCGTGGCTCGCGGCCACGCCGCTGATTGTCGGGATCGGCGTGTTTGCCGTCTATCCCTTTATCTATCTCTTTATGCTGGCTTTCACCGAAAGCAGCCTGGCGCGGCCGTTCCAGGAGTGGACGGGTGTCGGCAATTTCGCATCCGCCTTCGATGACGACCTGTTCGTCGCATCCATCGGACGCTCGGCGGCGTTGGCGCTGTTGTCGACCGCCGTGGCGATGCTGATTGGAACCGGCGTCGCGATGCTGCTCGACAAGGCAGTGCGTGCGCGCGACCTGATCCGCACGCTGATCCTGCTGCCGCTGCTTACGCCACCGGTCACGGCGGCGATCATGTGGCAATTGATCCTGATGCCGCAGGGCGGTTGGCTCAATGCCGTGATGACCGACCTGTCGATCATCAGCCAACCGATGAGCTTTCTCGGTCAGCCGACCTCGGCCTTCGTCTCGATCATGGTGGTCGATGTCTGGCAGTGGAGCCCGTTTGTCGCCCTGATGGTTTTTGCTGCGTTGCAGACACTGCCCGGCGAGGTTTTCGAAGCCTCGCGGCTGGAGATCCGCTCGCCCTGGACCGTGTTCCGGCACATCACCCTGCCAATGCTGGCGCCGGCCTTGCTCGGCATTGCTGTGCTGAAACTGGTGATCTCGTTCAAGCTATTCGACATCGTGTTCGTCCTGACAGCCGGTGGGCCGGGGCAGGCCACGACGATATCCAGTTTCTACATCTACCGGGTCGCGATCCAGCAGTTCGACATCGGGCTGGCCGCCGCGCAAACGCTCGTTTTCGCCATCGTTGTCGGTCTGGCGACGCTGCCGTTCACCATCGCGCATGACAAGGCCGAGGAAAGACTGTCGTGAAGAGCCGCTACTACATTCCGCTGATGGCGCTGACGCTGCTCTTCTTCACCTTTCCGATCTGCTTCATGGCGCTGGTGTCGTTGAAGGGGCAGGCCGATATCACCACTGGCCACGTGTTTCCATCGACCCTGTTCTGGCAAAACTATCCGGATGCCTTCGATTCCATCGCGCTGGACAAGTATCTGCGCAACTCGGCAATCGTCGCGACCTGCGGTGCGTGTCTAACTTTGCTGATCGCCGTGCCGGCAACACACGGAATCGTGCGCTATGGCGTCGGCGAGAAATGGCTGCCGTCAGTGATCCTCGGCAGCTATGTCGCACCGCCGATCGTCGCCCTGTTCCCGCTGTTTTTCCTGCTGCGCAACATGGGGCTGGTCAACACCCATGTCGGGCTGATCCTCGTCTACGGGGTAATGAACCTGCCGGTTGCGTTCTGGTTGCTGTCGTCCTTTGTGCGGCGGCTGCCGGTGGAACTGGAGGAAGCCGCCCGCGTCGATGGCATCAGCTACTTTCGCCGGCTGCGGTCGATCGTCATACCGCTGTTGATGCCGGGCATCGCCAGTACCGGCATAATCTGCCTGATCCTGTCCTACAACGAGTTCCTTTTCGCATCCTTCCTGGCCCGCAGCGCCGACACGCAGACCGTGCCGATCGGTCTGTCGTTGTTTCAGGGCGACCGGCAATTGCGCTTCGGACAAATGGCCGTCGCATCGCTGGCGGCGATGGTGCCGGTTTATGTGCTGGCGGTGTTCTTCCAGCGCTGGCTGGTCGGCGGGCTTACAAAGGGCATCGGAAAGTAACGGCGCCGGGACGGCAACGTCACGAAAAGACACGACAAGCTTCGGCCGGATTGGGGGCGATCGCGCTTCGGGCCGCAACGGGAGACAGGAAATGGCGGGAATACGCCTGCGAAACGTGAAAAAGCGCTACGGTGCGTTCGAGGTCATCCACGGTGTTGATCTCGATATCGACGACCACGAGTTCGTGGTTTTCGTCGGACCGTCGGGCTGCGGAAAGTCGACGCTGCTGCGCATGATCGCGGGGCTCGAAGTAACCACGTCGGGCGAGATCTTCATCGGCGACCGCAACGTAACCGGTATGGAGCCGGTCGACCGCAATGTCTCGATGGTGTTCCAGTCCTACGCGCTTTATCCGCACATGACCGTGGAGCAGAACATGGGCTTTGCGCTGCGCGCCAACGGCATGGACAAGGACGAGGTCAAAAGGCGGGTCGGCGAGGCGGCTGGCATCCTGCACATCGAGGAGTTTCTCGACCGCAAGCCAGCCGCACTGTCCGGCGGGCAACGCCAACGCGTGGCGATCGGTCGGGCAATCGTCCGCCATCCGGATGTGTTCCTGTTCGACGAACCGCTGTCGAACCTCGACGCCGAACTGCGCGTGCACATGCGCTTCGAGATTGACCGGCTGCACAAACGGCTCGACGCGACCATGGTCTATGTCACGCACGATCAGGTCGAGGCGATGACGCTGGCCGACAAGATCGTCGTGCTTAGGGACGGTTACATCGAACAGGTCGGCACGCCGCTTGAACTGTTCGACAATCCGGACAACCAATTCGTCGCCGGTTTCATCGGCGCGCCGAAAATGAACTTCGTGCCCGCCGTGGTCGAAGAACAGGGTGAGGCCGGCACCAGGCTGGTGCTGCCGTCGCTCGGCTCGCCAGCGCTGACCATGCCGCTCGGCGACCGCACGCTTGAAAGGGGGCAGACGGTCACGCTCGGTATTCGACCGGAGCACTTCGCGTTCGAGCCGTGCGATGGCGCGCGGCTCGAATTGGTCTGCGAACTGGCCGAGCAATTGGGCGACATCGCCTATCTCTATTCAGCGTCGCAGGATGGCGAGCGGTTGATACTCGGTCTCCGTGGCGACCGCTCGAAGCGGGAAGGCGACGCTATCGAAGCCTACATACCCGCCGAACGGGCATTCCTGTTTGACGGGGATGGCGGCCGCATCCGCTAGGTGTGGAGCCTCAATAGGTTGTCCGTGCGTTGCATCCATGCCAATGGGGACCGCGACCCCTTACGGCCGTCCACAGCTGCGGCTCATAAAAACAATTGGCAATGGAGGCCCCTACGCGATGTCCGCGATGATCGAATCGACCCTGCTTGACCGTTTGAACGACGGTGATCTGTTGCGCCCGGCGGGTGTCGTTGGCGGTGTATGGGCCGATACGGTGCCTGGCGAGGCAGTTTTTGCGGTCGATAACCCGTCGACCGGGGCCGTGATTGCAAACCTGCCGGAAATGGGCGCAGACGAAACGCGCCGCGCCATCGATGCTGCTTATGCCGCACAGAAGGACTGGGCCGCCCACACCGGCAAGGAGCGTTCGGCGGTTCTTGGCGCGCTCTTCCGGCTGCTGGTCGAGAACGCGGACGATCTGGCGACGATCCTGACAACGGAAATGGGCAAGCCGTTTGCCGAAGCGCGTGGCGAGATCTTGTACGGCGCGTCCTACGTCGAGTGGTTTGCCGAGGAGGCCAAGCGGTCGGGCGGCGATCTCCTGCCGGGCCATCAGCGCGACAAGCGCATCATGCTGATGCGGCAGCCCGTCGGTGTCGCCGGCATGATCACACCCTGGAACTTTCCGAACGCCATGCTGGCGCGCAAGATGGCGCCGGCGCTCGCGGCCGGTTGCGCAGTGGTCGCCAAGCCGGCAGAGCAGACGCCTTTGTCGGCGATTGCCCTTGCCGTCCTTGCCGAACGCGCGGGGCTGCCAGCCGGCCTGTTCAACCTGATCATCGGCACCGACGGTCCGTCGATCGGTAAGGAAATGTGCAGCAACCCGAAGATGCGGAAGATCTCGTTTACCGGCTCGACCGAGGTTGGCCGCATCCTGCTCAGGCAGGGGGCCGATCAGGTTTTGAAGATGACGATGGAACTCGGCGGCAATGCGCCGTTCATCGTCTTCGACGACGCCGACATTGATGCGGCGGTCGAAGGCGCGATGATCTCCAAGTACCGCAATGCCGGGCAGACTTGCGTCTGCGCCAACCGCATCTATGTGCAGTGCAGCGTCTATGACGCATTTGCCGAAAAACTCGGTGAAAAGGTCGCCGCACTGAAGGTCGGCGACGGTTTCGCGGACGGCGTGACAACCGGACCGCTGATCGACGGACAGGGACTGGCAAAGGTCGAGGATCATATTGCCGATGCGGTCGCCAAGGGTGCCAAGGTCGTCGCCGGCGGCAAGCGCTCGCAAGCCGGAGGCCTCTTTTTCGAACCGACCATTCTGACCGGGGTGACATCGTCGATGAAGGTGGCGCGCGAGGAGACCTTCGGCCCGGTCGCGCCGTTGTTTGCCTTCGATACGCCAGACGAAGTGATCGAACTTGCCAACGATACCGAATTCGGCCTTGCCGCCTACTTCTATGCGCGCGATCTGTCGAGGGTATGGCAGGTTGCTGAAGCGCTTGAATACGGCATGGTCGGCGTCAATACCGGTCTGATCTCCACGGAAACCGCGCCGTTCGGCGGGGTCAAGCAGTCCGGCCTCGGGCGCGAGGGATCGCGTTACGGTATGGAGGACTATCAGGAGATCAAGTATGTCTGCGTCGGCGGGGTCTGAGGCGGACTGACGCGTCAAGGCGTGATGGGCCTGAGGGGCTTGTTTTCCTAGGCTTTTCGCGGTTGGTTAGCGGCAGACGGGGATTACATCGTGCTTGATTTCGCCATAGCCTGGGACTGGCTGACATTCGCCGTGCGCTGGTTGCACGTGGTCACGGCCATCGCCTGGATCGGATCGTCATTCTATTTCATCGCGCTCGATCTCGGGTTGCGCCAGCATCCGGGGCTGCCGGAAGGCGCACACGGCGAGGAATGGCAGGTCCATGGTGGCGGATTCTACCATATTCAGAAGTACCTCGTCGCGCCGGCGTCGATGCCCGAGCACCTGACCTGGTTCAAATGGGAATCCTACGCGACCTGGCTGTCGGGCGCGGCGCTGATGGCGATGCTCTACTACGCCGGTGCAGAACTCTATCTGATCGACCGCAATGTGCTGGACGTGCCCGCATGGGGCGCGATCGTGATCTCGCTTGCGTCGCTGACCGTCGGATGGATTGTCTATGACCGGCTGTGCAAGTCGCCGCTCGGCGACAGCGACACCGGATTGATGTTGCTGCTTTACGTGTTGCTGGTGTTCATGGCTTGGGGCTACACGCAACTGTTCACCGGCCGCGCGGCGTTCATTCATCTCGGCGCGTTTACCGCGACGATCATGAGCGCCAATGTGTTCTTCATTATCATTCCCAACCAGACCAAGGTTGTCGCCGCGCTGAAGGTCGGCAAGAAGCCGGAGCCTGCGTTGGGCAAGGAAGCCAAACAGCGGTCTTTGCACAACAACTACCTGACGCTGCCGGTCATCTTCCTGATGCTGTCGAACCATTACCCGCTGGCGTTTGCGACACCTTACAACTGGGTGATCGCCTCGCTGGTGTTCATCATGGGCGTGTTGATCCGCCACTACTTCAACACCAAGCACGCACGCAAAGGCGAACCGAACTGGACGTGGCTGGTGTCTGGGATCGTCTTTGTAATCATCATCTGGCTGTCCACCAATCCTATCCGCTATGTGGAAGAGGAGGCGGAACTGCCGTCGCGCGGTGCCGAACGGCTGATGGCTTCGGTCGAGTTCGATGCGGCGCGCGACGTGGTGCTGTCGCGCTGCTCAATGTGCCACGCCGCCGAACCGGCCTGGGACGGCATCCACTGGCCGCCGAAAGGTGTGCGGCTGGAAACCGATGTCCAGATCGCGACGCTGGCGCGCGACATCTACCTGCAGGCCGGTGTCAGCCACGCCATGCCACCCGGCAATGTTACAGACATCCCGGCCGAGGAGCGCGCAGTGCTCGTCCGCTGGTATCGCTCGCGTGGGGATAGTTAGTTGAGCGCTACGCTGTTTCGGGGGCGCCTTCTCTGGTTCGACCATGAACCGGAAGGCGCGGAGGACATCAGCGCCTACAACTATGTCGAAGATGGCGGACTGGCTGTCGAGTTTGGCCGCATCGCCTGGTCTGGCCCTTGGGCGCAGCTGCCTGCGAAATGGCAGAAGGTGGAACCGGTCGACCACCGCCCGCATCTTATCGTTCCCGGCTTCATCGACTGCCACATTCATTTCCCGCAGGGCCAGGTGGTTGGCTCCTATGCCGGCAGCCTGTTGGAGTGGCTGAACAATTACACCTTTATCGAGGAACAGAAATACGCCGAGCCCGCCCATGCAGGGCGCATGGCGGGCGCGTTTCTCGACATGCTTGCCGCCTATGGCACGACGACTGCACTAGTCTACGGATCGGTGCACCGGCAATCAGTCGACGCGTTGCTTGGCGAAGCCCTGCAACGTGACATGCGGATGATCGCCGGCAAGGTGATGATGGATCGCAACGCGCCCGAGCCACTGACTGACACGGCACAGTCGGGTTATGACGATACCAAGGCGCTGATCGCCGATTGGCACGGCAAGGGCAGGGTAGAGGTCGCGATATCGCCGCGCTTTGCGTTGACATCGACGGATGCCCAGATGGAAGCGGCTGGAACGCTGGTCCGAGAACATCCGGACTGCCTGATGCAGACGCACCTGTCCGAGAACCACGCCGAGATCGCGGCGGTTGCCGAGCTGTTTCCCTGGTCCAAGGACTACACCGACATCTATGACCACTTCGGTCTGCTCGGGCGAAAGAGCATGTTCGGGCACTGCATCCACCAAAGCGAGCGCGAAATCGCACGCATGTCGGAATCCGATTCGGTCGCGGTTTTCTGCCCGACTTCCAACCTGTTCCTGGGGTCGGGGCTGTTCAGTCTGAACAAGATGCGCTCGGCAAATCCGCATGTCCGGCACGCGATCGCGACCGACATTGGCGGTGGTACGTCCTGGTCGATGCTGCGAACCCTCGACGAGGGCTACAAGGTGCTCAACCTGCAGGGCGAGCGCTATCATCCGCTTCGCTCCTTCTATCAGGCGACCCTCGGAAATGCCGCGGCGATTGGCATGGAAGACCGGATCGGCAAGCTTGCCGCCGGCTACGAAGCCGACTTCATTGTGCTCGACGCCAAGTCCAACCCGGCGATGGCTCTGCGGTCGGAAACGATCTCGACGCTTTCAGAGGAATTGTTTCTGATGCAGACGCTCGGAGACGACCGCACGGTGGCTGCGACCATTGTGTCAGGTGTCACAGCACACCAGCTTCCGAAGCGGTAGGACTGCATCAAGTCAAGCGACCGGCAACCAACAAGAACAAGATGACTGGTCGGTAAGGGATGGCGCTTCCGGGTCAAACGACCCGGTAGCCGGCCTCCTCCGCCGAACGGCGCAGCAACTCCCAAAACGAACGTGCGAACGACCGGAAGACGTGGATGTCGAACGCGTCGGGCCCAACGCGTTGGATCTGTGCGAAGATGTCATGGTGGGCGGTCGACAATCCATTCGTTTCTTCCATCCTGTCCTCCGACAAGTCGACCGCGAAGATCTTCGCCAGCACCCAGCGGCTCCTCTTGCCTTCGATGCGGATGATCGTACGGCCATGGCTGAGGTCGGTGACCGTGCCGCTCTCGCCGACGCTGTCGGCGAGCCGGGCGACCAGTGCGGCGTTGTTGCCGGTCACGAGCCAGCGGCGTGGCGCGATGTTGAACGCCGCCGCGGCCTCGGAGTATGCACCCGCACCAGGTCCGGGAGCGAGCGTGAGGCCGGTTGCGCCGGCGATTGCCGCCAGCGTTGTGTCTTTGCTACCGCGCCAGGCAGCGACCTCGGCGATCGACAGGCCGAAGCGCTCGCTCAACGTCAGGATTTCGCCGTCTTCGGGCAGCGCGCCGAACTCGCCAAGCTGGTAATGGCCGGCAAGCGGCGAGGTGGCGTGCTCGCGGTTCACGGGATCGGCGACAAAACTCAGCGTGTCAGCCATGCATCCGTTCTCCCTTCGGATCATAGAAATGGTGGCTGGCGATCTCGACCGGCACATGGGTGCCGGTACGCGCCGGATCGGTCGCGTAGACCGTCGTGCCGATGCGCGCCGGGCCATTGGAGATCAGCGCAAGGCCGATATAGCGGCCGAGCGCCGGCGAATAGCACATCGCCGTGACGTGGCCGATGCTCGGGCCGGGATTGTCACGGTCGTCATATTCGACGATGTGGCTGCCGCCATGCAGCTTCTCGCCGGACAGGGACACCACGCCGACAAGCGACCAGCGCTGCGGATCAGTCAGCCCTTCGCGGTCCATCATCGCCGAGCCGATGAACGGCTTCTTCTTCGAGATCATCCAGTCGAGATGCAGGTCGCTGGCCGTGGTGCGGCCGTCGATCTCGGCACCCGTGACATGGCCCTTCTCGATACGCAGCGCGCCGAGCGCCTCCAGGCCGTAGGGCTGGACCGCGTGGGTCCGGCCGGCCTCGATCAGCGCGTCCCAGACATGCTGGCCGTGATGGGCGCCGCAATAGACCTCGTAGGCCAGTTCGCCGGAGAACGACAGGCGGCAGACGATGACCGGCACGCCGGCGATTTCACCATGCGCGATGCCCATGAAGGGCAGCGCGCCGTCGTCGACCGCGGTGCCGGTCACGCAGGCGGCGAGCAGGTCGCGCGATTTCGGGCCGGCGATGGCGGCACCCGCCCACTGGTCGGTGACGGAAGCTAGGTTGACCTTCAGATCCGGCCACACGACATCGAGGAAATACTCCAGATGCTGCATCACCGGGCCGGCGTTCGCCGTGGTCGTGGTCATCAGGAAGCGGTCTTCGGCGAGCCGCCATGTGGTGCCGTCGTCGAAGGCGAAACCGTCCTCGCGCAGCATCAGCCCGTAGCGCGCCTTGCCGACCGGCAGCTTGGCGAAGCCGTTGGTGTAGACCCGGTTGAGGAACTCGGCCGCGTCGGGGCCGGCGATGTCGATCTTGCCGAGCGTCGAGACATCGACGATGCCGACATTGGCGCGAACATTGCGCGCCTCGCGGATATAGGCCTGCTCGACCGTCTCGCCCGGCGCATTGTAGCTTTCGGGCCGGTACCACAGCCCGGCGGCATACATGTCCGCACCGTTTTCGACATGCCAGTCATGCATCGGCGTCAGCCGTTCCGGCCGCAGATCGCCATAGCGCTCGGCAGCGAGCGCGCCGATGGCGACCGGTGTGAACGGCGGGCGGAAACGGGTCGTGCCGACTTCGGGAATTGCGCGGTCGAGCGCTGCGGCCATGATCGCCATGCCCGGCACGTTGGCGGTCTTGCCCTGGTCGGTCGCCATGCCGAGTGTGGTGTAGCGCTTCAGGTGCTCGACCGAGCGGAAGCCCTCGCGATGGGCGAGCCGTACATCGTCGGCGGTGACGTCGTGCTGGAAATCGACAAAGGCCTTGCCGCCGGCCGCGCGGACCTCGAACACCGGCGCCGGCGGGTCGATGCCGTCTCCGGCTGCCGAGCCCGCGACCTCCCAGCCACAGTCCTTTGCGGGCGGCGCCAGGAAAGCCTGCAGTCTCTCGTCCCAGACCGGCTTGGCGCCGGCCTGCGAGACCAGCGACACCACCGGCGACCAGCCGCCGGCGACCAGCAGGGTGTCGCAGGCGACCGCGCGCGTCTGGCCGGACACGGTGCCGGTCGCGACATCGAAAGGCTGCGCGAACACCGAGCGCAGTTCCGGGCGGCCTTCGGTGCGGATCACCGCATGGCCGGAAAGCAGTTCCGCGCCAATGGCTTGAGCGTGATTGCGCATCTCGTCGGCGATGTCGCGCCGCACATCGACAATCACCGGAATCTCCGCGCCCAGGCGCTTGAGAAACAACGCCGTTTCATAGGCGCTGTCATTGTTGGCGAAGACCACCATGCGCTTGCCGACCAGTACGCCATACTCGGCGGCGAAGCGCCGCGCCGCGCCGGCGAGCATGATCCCCGGCCGATCGTTGCCGGCAAAGACGAGGCTTCGCTCCAGCGCGCCGGTGGCAACGACCACATGTCCGGCGCGGATAATCCAGTGGCGCTGGCGCGGTTCGCCTGCGCCCGGCGCGCGTTTGTGGTCGCTCACGCGCTCCAGCGCCGCCACCGTGTTGCCGTCGTAGTAGCCCCAGGCCGTGGTGCGCGGCAGCAGGCGCACATTGTCGGCCGCCTCCAGTTCGGCGATGGTCTCGGCGCTCTCGTGGTCCATGCCGGTCTCGGCGAGATTGGCCGATCCGCCGAGAGCCGCTGCGGTTTCGCAGACGATGATACGCTTGCCGTCGGCGGCGGCCTTGCGCGCGGCGTCCAGCCCGGCCGGACCGGATCCGACGACGAGAACATCGCAAAAGGCGTTCATCCGCTCGTAGCGTGCCGGATCGGCAACCGTTCCAGCCGAGCCGAGCCCCGCCGCGCGGCGGATGAAGTATTCGCAGACCATCCAGAACCGGGTGCCCTTCAGCGGGCCGAGCACCGGTCCCATGAAGGTCTTGTAGTAGAAGCCCGCGCCGAGCGCCTTCGATGCGAACTGGTTGACCGCCATCAGGTCGAAGCCGAGGCCCGGAAAGCGGTTCTGGCTTTCGGCGCGCAGTCCGTCGTAGATTTCCAGTTCGGTCGCCCGGATGTTGGGTTCGCGCGCGCCGTCGGTGGTCACTGTGACCAGTGCATTCGGCTCTTCGTAACCGGCGGCCAGCACGCCGCGCGCGCGGTGATACTTGAACGACCGGCCGAGAAGGCGGACACCGTTGGCGAGCAGTGCGGAAGCCAGCGTGTCGCCGGCAAATCCGGTATAGCCGCGATTGTCGAAGCTGAAGTGGATCGGCCGGGTGCGATCGATGCGGCCGCCGGCGGCGATACGATGCGACGTCATCGCATGTCCTCCTTGCCGGCGAGCTTGACGCTCAGGATTTCGTGGGTCAGCGTGTTGCGGGTGACGACGAGATGGGCGCGGCACCCGCCCGAATGCTGCCAGATCTCGCGATGCACGCCCGCCGGATTGGCCCGGTCGTAGACATAGGCGTTCCACGCGGCCTGGTCGCCGGAGGCCGGGTCGGGGCGCTGGACGGACGCGTCGCCGCGATAGGTGAATTCGGCGAGGTCGCGCGGGCCGCAATGCGGGCAGTTGATGATCATCGGTGCGGCCTCAGTGTTTCCAGGGCGTTGCGCCCTGCGCCTTCTCGTCGATGACGTAACCGCGATGGAAACGGTCGAGCGAGTAGGCGGCGTTCAGTTCGTGCGGTTCGTCGCGGGCAATCGTGTGGGCGAAACACCAGCCCGAAGCAGGCGTCGCCTTGAAACCGCCGTAGCACCAGCCGCAATTCAGATACATGCCGGGAAGCGGGCCGGTGGCGATGATCGGCGAGCCATCCATGCTCATGTCCATGATGCCGCCCCAGGAGCGCAGCAGCCGCACCTTGGCCACCGCCGGGAACAGCGCCACCGTCTCCGACATCACTTCCTCGACAATCGGCAGATTTCCGCGTTGCGCGTAGGTGTTGTAGGCGTCGATGTCGCCGCCGAAAACCAGCCCGCCCTTGTCGGACTGCGATATGTAGAGATGGCCGCCGCCGAAGGTGACGACGGTGTGGAGCAGGGGCTTCAGCGATTCCGACACGAATGCCTGCAGCACGTGGCTTTCGATCGGCAGCGTGTCGATGCCGGCAAGCTTCATCACCGGGCCGGTCGATCCGGCGACGCAGACCGCGACCTTCTTTGCCCGGATTTCACCGCGTGTGGTGCGCACGCCCGTCACCCGGTCGCCGTCGCGCAGAAAACCGGTTACCTCGCAGTTTTCCAGCATGTCGACGCCGCGCCGGTCGGCGGCGCGGGCATAGCCCCAGGCGACCGCGTCATGGCGCGCCGTGCCGGCGCGCGGCTGTTCCAGGCCGCCGAGTACGGGAAATCGGGCGCTGCCGGAAAGATCGAGGCCCGGCACGCGGCGGCGCAACTCGTCGGGAAAGACCATGCGCGCATCGACGCCCATGAGGCGCATCGCGTTGCCGCGCCGGGCCGCGTCGTCCATCTGCGCCGGGGTATGGCACAAATTGATAATGCCGCGTTGCGAGAACATCACGTTGTAGTTCAGCTCATGGCTGAGGTCTTCCCACAGCTTCATCGAATGCTCGTAGAAGGGAGTGTTGCCCTTCAGCAGGTAGTTCGAGCGGACGATCGTCGTGTTGCGGCCGATATTGCCGGAGCCGAGCCAGCCCTTTTCGCAGACGGCGACATTGGTGATGCCGTGATTGCGGGCCAGATAATAGGCCGTCGCCAGGCCGTGGCCGCCGCCACCGACGATGATCACGTCATAGGTGGATTTGGGTTCCGGCTTGCGCCACGCTTGCTTCCACGCGGTATTGCCGGTGAAGGCGTTTTTCAGAATTTGCCAGGCAGAATACTCCGCCATGTTTCAACAACTCCCTCTGTTAGAGGCAACCTAGATGCTGAAGGGCTTTCCGTCCTGCCGCAATTCCGCCGTCGAGTTGCGGGTAGACGACCAGATCGGCGACGGTTGTTGACTTGGCGTGGCGATACCTGACAATTCGCGGGCGACTTACGGTGTTCGACAGATGAAGAAGTTTTTCACGGGGCTTTTGTTCGGCCTGATTTGGCTGATCGCCGGGGCTGCGGCTCATGCGCAGGTCGATGTCGAAGCCGCCACCGCCAGCGTGCAGGCGCTCGAACGCGAGTTGCAGGGGCTAACCCGGAATCTGGGCGACGTGCGCGACGACGACGACAGGCTTGTCGCGCTCAGCGAGCGCGTACGTGCCTTGTCCGGGCGCGCGGTCGAAGTCGGTGTCGAGCTTTCACCGGAACTCGTCGATATCCGCCTTCGGCTGGACCAGATCGGCGTCGAAAGCCAGGCTGCCGAGGAGCCCGCCTTTCTTGTCCAGGAACGCGAGTTGCTGAGTGCCGAGCGCGCGCTGATCAACGCCCTTATCGGGCGACTGGAAATGGTCACCATCGATGCCGGCCGGTTGCGCGAGGCGATATCGGAGGCGCGGCGCGACCTGTTCACCAACCGGTTGGCGCGTCGCTACAACCTCAATGCGGCATTCGGGCCGGAGCTGTTTGGCGATGTGCAGGACCGCGCCGCCACCATTGTGCGCCGTGTGACCTCGTGGTCGGGATTCGCCTGGCGTTTCAAGGCGCAGCAGATGGCCGCGGCGACCGCATTGTCGTTTGCGGCAGCATTGATCTTCGCCATCTTTGGCCGCCGCGCGCTCGGCATTGTCGTGCGCCGCGATCCGCAGGCTGACAGCCCGTCCTATGTCGCGCGGCTGACCACCGCTTTCATGACGACGCTGTTCCCGGCGGTGACGCTGCTCTTGTTTCTGACCCTGGTGTTGGCATTCTACCTGTTTTTCGACGTGTTGCGGGGCGACATCGGCCAACTGCTGGGGACAGTATTTGCGGCGATCTGGGTGGTTTTCCTGGTCTGGCGGCTGGTCGAGGCGATCTTTGCGCCCGGCCTGCCAGCGTGGCGGCTGGTGCCGGTCACGGATCGCGCCG
This sequence comes from Oricola sp., assembly GCF_965230365.1. Taxonomy (GTDB): domain Bacteria; phylum Pseudomonadota; class Alphaproteobacteria; order Rhizobiales; family Rhizobiaceae; genus Oricola. The sequence goes on from NZ_OZ246003.1 coordinate 1,621,716, forward strand.
CGTCGCTGTTGAAGTGGCTGATCGTTGCGATGGCGATTGTCACGGTCGGCGACCGGGTGATCGGGGAAGCGATAGCCGGCGCCGGCGGCTCGCTGTCGATCACAGTTGCAAAGACCTTGTTCAGCAGCCTGCTTGTCGCCTTCATTCTTGCGGCGATCGCGCTTGTACGGCCGTTTCCGGGTGGCGAAGGTGAGCACGACCGCAGGTGGCCGATGGGTTTCCGCATCCTGATGTTCGCCTTGGTCGCTGTCCTCGTCGTGTCGAGCGCTCTCGGCTATATCGGGTTCGCCGGCTTCCTGTCCGAACAGATCGTTGCGTCCGGGGCGATCGCAGCGACCATGTATCTCGGCTACCGCGCCGCCCATGCGATCTCGCGCGAGCATGCCCTTGCCGGCACGCGTCTGGGTGGCTGGCTGCGCGAACGGCTGGAGCTGAGCGAAGCGAGGATCGATCAACTCGGGCTGGTGGCCGGCGTCCTGCTGGTTCTGGCCGTGTTCTGCATTGGCGTGCCGTTGCTGTTGATCTTCTGGGGTTTCAGTTGGATCGACATTCGTGGCTGGCTGTTCGGCGCGATGAACGAATTCGCGGTCGGGTCGATCTCGATCTCGATTACGGGGATTCTCACCGGCATTCTGGTGTTCGCCATCGGATACTGGCTGACCAAGTTGGTGCAGCGGTGGCTCGACAGCGAAGTGCTGTCGCGCGGGCATATGGATACCGGCTTGCGCAACTCGATCCGTACCGGGGCAGGTTACGCCGGTATCACGATTGCGGTGATGATCGGTGTTTCGGTGGCCGGCATCGACCTTTCGCAACTCGCGCTGATCGCCGGTGCATTGTCGCTCGGTATCGGGTTTGGCCTGCAGAACATCGTGTCGAACTTCGTGTCGGGACTGATCCTGTTGGCTGAAAGGCCATTCAAGGTTGGCGACTGGATCGAGGCCGGCGGTGTGAGCGGTTATGTGAAAAGCATCAATGTGCGCGCCACTGAGATCGAGACCTTCCAGCGCAAGACGGTGATCCTGCCGAACTCGGACCTGATCAACGGTGCAGTGGCCAACTGGACCCACCGCAACACGCTTGGCCGGGTCGAGGTTCCCGTCGGTGTGTCCTACAGTTCCGATCCCGGTCAGGTGCGCGAGATCCTGCTCGACATCGCAGGCAAACATCCGCTTCTCCTGATGAATCCGGAACCCTATGTGCTGTTTGCCGATTTCGGGGATTCTTCGCTCGATTTCGAGCTGCGCGGATTTCTCGCCGACATCAACGATATCCTGACCGTCAGCACGGATTTGCGGTTTGAGATTTTCGAACGGTTCAGGCAGGCCGGGATCGAGATCCCGTTCCCGCAACGCGATGTGCACATGCGCCTCGTCGACACCAACGATGCGGTCGTCAAGGACCTTGGCAGCGCGCCGGCTACCGGCCCGGCCAGCTATCCCATTGCCGATGGCGACAACGGGCCGGACGGGGATTGACATTCATGTGGCGTTCAGGCTCGCCTCGCTAGGACGGCTGCAAGTGGCGGCAATGGCCGCAAAGCAAGAAGGAGGCGGACCGCAGGTCCGTTTATAATGAATGCGTCGCGTTCTTGGCACAATCGCTATCCTGTCGGTCTCGGCAACGTTCGCGGATGCGGCGTCGCTGACCAACAAGGACGGCGGCAGCCAGACGATCGTCATCACCGAAAAAGGCGTCCGTAGCGAATTCGCAATCGCCGCCGGTGAAACCGTGACGGCCTGCGAAAGCGGGTGCTTCCTCACCCTTCCCAATGGTGACCGGGCCGCCCTGTCGGGTACGGAAACGGTCAGCATCGTGAACGGTGGAATCGTCATGGAATGATCGATTTTCACTAAAATTCGACGGGATTTTCTAACCGGTTGTCAACCAGACAGCCGGTTTTCCTTCTTGTAAACAGCCGGTTTACCAATACCTTTTACCCGAACTTTCTCGTTTCAGGCTACCGTTGCGGAGTACAGGCCATTCTTTTTGGCAAGTATTTCCGGGATGGAGTGGGCGAATTGGACGCACGTGTGGAAAGCAGGGCGGCTGTTCTGGCTGTCGATCTCGACGGCACGTTGATCGCGACCGATCTCCTTTGGGAGTGCTTTTTCTCGCTGATTCGCAGCAACCCGCTGATCTTGTTCATGCTTCCGCTATGGTTGATGCGCGGCAAGACCTATTTCAAGCAGCAGGTGTTCTCGCGCGTCGAGTCGGCGCCGGAAGCCCTGCCTTACCGCAAGGGCGTTCTCGAGCGGCTTCGCACCGAGAAGGAGCGGGGGCGGCGCGTGGTGCTGGCGACCGCCAGCGACGCCGGGCATGCCCGCGCGATCGCCGCGCATCTCGGCCTGTTCGACGACGTGATCGGCTCGGATGGCCAGCGGAACCTGAAGTCGCACGACAAGGCGGTTGCCTTGACGGACCGCTATGGCGAGTTCGGTTTCGACTATCTTGGCAACAGCCATGACGACATTGCGGTGTTCGAGGCCGCCGACAAGGCGATTGCGGTCGCCCCGGATCGCGCCGCTGCGCGCTGGGCGAAGGCGCATGACGCCGAAGTGATCGAGCAGGCGCAGAGGTTGTCGTTGAAGACGGTCGCGCGGATGCTGCGGGTTCACCAGTGGTCCAAGAACCTGCTGATCGCGGTACCGGCGGTGCTTGACCACAAGATCCTCGATCCGTTGACGATCTTGCAACTGGGCGCGGCCTTCTTTGCGTTCAGCTTCCTTGCCTCGGCGTTTTACATCGTCAACGACCTGTTCGACCTGGCGGCCGACCGCGCCCATCCGACCAAATGCAAGCGGCCGCTGGCGGCCGGGCTGGTGTCGCCGCAGCAGGGGCTGGCGGTGGCCGCCGGGCTTGTCGCTGCTTCGGTTGCCATCAGCGCAATGCTGCCGCCGCTGTTTGCGGCCGTGCTGGCCGGCTACATGCTGGCGACGTTCTCCTACTCGCTGAAGATCAAGCGCTGGCTTCTGATCGACGTGCTGTTTCTCGCCGGGCTCTACACGATCCGGGTGATCGCGGGTGCGGCTGCGACCACGCTGGCGCCGTCGCCCTGGCTCTTGGCGTTTTCCATCTTCTTCTTCCTCTCCCTTGCGCTCGTCAAACGCTACGTCGAACTCGATCATTCGGAGAACCCCGACAAGGAACGGCTGCAGGGTAGGGGTTATCGGCCCGAGGACAAGGACGTCATTTCGCAGGCTGGCATGTCGTCGGGATTCGCTGCGGTCGTTGTGCTCGCACTCTATCTGGAGAGCGATCTGGCGCATGAATTGTATGCCAATTCGTGGTTGTTGTGGCTGCTGTGTCCGTTGGTGCTCTACATCATCGTGAGAATCTGGATATTGGCGCGCCGGCAGGAATTCCATGACGACCCGGTGGTCTTCATCGCGACGGACTGGCGCAGCCAGATCATGGTCGCGGCGGGGGCAGCCATCATTTTGGCCGCAGGTCCATTGTTCAATGGGATATAGCCACGACAGCTTTGGCCGCGTGAGGCGTGGCCGGCGAGTAGCGCTGGATGCGCGGGCCGCGCTGGCTGGTCTAGCGAGCGCAGGGCAAGGCTCATTGCTGCCCTTTGGCAACGGCCGCAGCTATGGCGACAGCTGTCACCTCGATGGTGGTAGCCTGGTCGATTTCCGCGGCATGAAGCGGATTCTGGCTTTCGATCCGGAAACAGGTGTCTTGGAAGCCGAAGCCGGCGTCATGCTGCACGCGGTCATCGACGCTGTGGCGCGGTACGGCTGGTTTCTGCCGGTAACGCCCGGCACGCAGCATGTCACGCTTGGCGGTGCCGTCGCCAACGATGTGCATGGCAAGAACCATCACCGCCGCGGAACATTCGGCAACCATGTTATCGGTCTTGAACTCGTGCGCAGCGATGTCGGCGCCAAATGGCTGGATGGCCGCGAACGTGGTGCCTTGTTTCGGGCGACGGTGGGCGGCATGGGTCTGACAGGTCTTATCACCCGCGTACGCCTGCGGTTGATGAAGGTGTCCTCGCTTGATGTCGCAGAGACCGTGACACCGTTCCGGAATCTCGTGGGGTATTTCGATCTGGCCGAAGCGGCGGATGAAGACAACGAATATTCGGTGGCGTGGCTCGATCAGCTCGGCGGGCGGGGGAGCGATACGCACGGCGTGCTCTTGACCGCCAATCATGCCGGAAACGGCCGGTTTCTAAGCGGAAAACACGATGTCCGGCTGAGCGTGCCGTTCGACCTGCCGTTCAACGCGCTCAACCCGGCAAGCCTCAGAATATTCAACGCGGTCTTCCACCGGGCAAAGCTGCGCAAGGCCGGAAAGACGACAATCAGCGGCTATCAGGGCTTCTTCTACCCGCTCGACGCGATCGGCAACTGGAACCGGCTGTACGGCCCGAAAGGCCTGTTCCAGCACCAGAGCGTGCTTCCGTTCGAGACGGCGCGCAGGGCTGTTCCGGCGCTGCTGGAAGCCTCGCGCAATGCCGGCGAGGCATCGTTCCTGACGGTGCTGAAGCGTTTCGGCAGCATGCCGTCGCCGGGCCTGATGTCGTTTCCGACGCCCGGCTACACGCTGACGCTGGATTTCCCCAATCGCGGCGAACGCACCTTGCGTCTGCTCGACGAACTGGACCGCATCACGATCGCATCCGGTGGCCGGGTCAATCCGTACAAGGATGCGCGCATGAGCGCGGCGACATTCGCGGCGTCGTTTCCGCATTGGCGGCAACTCGAGCGGCTGCGCGATCCGGCGATCCTTTCGGATTTCTGGAAACGGACGGCGCTCGCGCTGGATTGCGGCGGCAACGACGACGCCATCGAAGGCGAGAGCCGGCGTGCAAAAGCCGCGGCGAATTAGGGGCGCAGGACGAGGTTGGGACCGACATGAAGTATATTCCGTTCATCTTGTTCACAGTGCTGATGAACGCAGCCGCGCAGTTGTTCCTCAAGCAAGGCATGACCTCGCTGAGCGCTGCGGTTCTGGCGCAGGACAACCTGATCCTGAAATCGATCCAGATCGTGCTGCAGCCCTGGGTGTTCCTCGGCTGGCTGACGCTGGTTATCTCGATGATTTCGCACATGTATGTGCTATCGAAAGTCGATCTGTCCTTCGCCTATCCGTTCCTCAGCCTGGCCTATGTGGTCGTGGCGCTGTTGGCCTGGTGGTTGTTCAAGGAGGAACTCGGCGTCTACAAGATCGCCGGCATCGCGTTCATCTGCATCGGAACCGCGCTGATCGCGCAAAGCGGCGATCCCGTAACGAACGGCGCTCCCGGCAAGACCGCTGATGCGGCCGCTCCCGCCGCAACCGAAGAGCTGAAGTCATGAAGCACGTTATCTTCGGCGGCGACGGCTTTGTCGGTCGCCAGCTCGCGAAGGATCTTGTGGGGCGCGGCGAGGATGTCGTCGTCGCCGACATCGCGATGGGCGATGTGCCGCATTATGATTTCGTCCGGTTCGTACCCTGCGACGTAACCAACCCCGCCATGGTCGCCGCGGTCGAGATCAAGCCGGACGACATGGTCTACAACCTGTCGGCCAAGATGCTGTCGCCGATCCAGACACGTGCTAAGCGCGCCGAATTCTTCTGGCCGGTCAATTACTTCGGGACCGTCAATATCATCGAAGCACTCGCGGCCGCCGAAAACGACCGGTTGGTGCATTTCACCACCGACATGGTGTACGGCCATACCCGGACAACGCCGATGACCGAGGATCATCCGCTCGCGCCGCTTGGCGACTACGGTCTCTCGAAGCTCAAGTCGGAAGACCTGGCCGCCGATTGGCGCGCCAAGGGCATGCGCATATCGATCTTCCGTCCGCGCCTGATCATCGGGCCGGGCCGGCTCGGTATCCTGACCAAGCTGTTCCGGCTGATCGACGCAAACCTGCCGGTGCCGATGATCGGTTCGGGGCGCAATCCATACCAGTTCGTGTCGGTGTTCGACTGTGCCAAGGCAGCGCGGCTGGCCTGGGAAAACGATGTACCGAACGCGGCGTACAATCTTGGGTCCGACAATCCACCGCCAGTGCGCGACTTGCTGCGCGGCTTGATCGCGCATGCCGGTTCACGTTCGTTCGTGCTGCCGACGCCGGGATTTGCGGTCAAGCGTGTGCTCGACCTGTTCGACCTGATGAACGTGCCGATCATGGATCCCGAACAGTATCTCATCGCCGACGAGCACTGCCTGCTCGACTGCTCGCGCGCAAAACGCGAGTTGGGCTGGGCGCCCGACTATGGCGACGAGGACATGCTGATCAACGCATACTCCGATTACCGGCGAACGGTGATCGGTGAACAAACCGAAGAAACCGCCATCCCGGCACCGTCGCCGGCCGAATAGGGAAGAACGATGCTCGATTTCCTGAACCGCAAGAAGCCCCGCAAGGCGGTCGCCGCGCCGTCGGTCTCCATGCCTGAAACCGGTTTTGACGCCGGTCCGCTCGTCAAGCCCGACCTGCTTTCGGTCGCGGATGCCAAGGCGCTCGATGTCGCCTCGATGACGGATCTGTTCAAAACTCATCTCAATCCCGGCCAGCTTCACTTCATGAAGCTGTTGGGCTTCCACAAGATCAAGATCGAACGCGCCGAAGGCATGTATTACGTCGATCAGGGTGGCCGCAAGATCCTCGACTTCTTCGGCGGTTTCGGTTCGCTGGCGCTTGGCCACAACCACCCAAGGATCATCGAGGCCCGCAAGACATTCCAGGACGAGCAGCGTCACGAGATCGCCATGGCGTTCATGTCGCAATATGCGGCAGCACTCGCGCATGACATCGCCGCCTGCTCGCCGGGCGAGTTGGACATGGTGTTTCTCGGCTCCTCCGGTTCGGAGGCGATGGAGGCGGCGCTGAAGGTGGCCGAACGGGCCGCGGGGCCGGATCGGCCGCTCGTCGTTTATGCCGAGAATTCGTTCCACGGAAAGACCAAGGGCGTGCTGTCGATCACCGACGGGCCGCTCTATCGTGGTGAGTTCAAGCTTATTGAGAATGGCATCAAGGTGCCGTTTGGCGATATCGAGGCCGTCGAGAACGCGTTCAAGGCGCATCCGGAGATCGGCGTCATCTGCCTGGAAACCGTACAGGGTGGCGGCGGTATCATCACCGCGGACACGGCCTATTGGCAGAAGCTGCGGCAATTGTGCGACCAATACGACGTGATCTGGATCGCCGACGAGGTGCAGTGCGGGCTGGGCCGGACAGGCCGGTTCTACGCCTTCGAGCATCATGGCGTGGTGCCGGACGTGACCGCGCTCGCCAAATCGCTCGGCGGCGGCAAGACTGCCATGGCCGCGATGATTGCAAAGCGCGATATCTACATGAAGGCTTATGGCACGCCCAAAACCGCGATGATCCACGCGCAAGCGACTTTTGGCGGCATTGGTGAGGCCTGCGTAACGGCGATCGAGACGCTCAACGTCCTTTATGACGAAGGGCTGATCGAAAACTCCGCGGAGACCGGCGCCTACCTGATTTCGGAGTTGCGACGGCTGCAGGCGAAGTATCCGACGATCATCAAGGATGTGCGCGGCCAGGGCTTTATGGTCGGCCTTGAGTTCGAGGACTTCAGCCAGACTTTGCCTGCGGTGGTGCGGCCGATGGTTTCGGTGCTCGACGACAAGCTGAAGGGATCGCTTTCAGGGTTTATCGGCGCGCTGTTGCTGCGTGATTACGATGTGCTGGTGGCGTTTACCGAATACAACCGCAACGTCATTCGCCTCGAGCCGCCGCTGATCTGCGGACGCGAACATGTCGACCAGTTCATCTCTGCGTTCGACGATCTGCTCGGACGCGGGATCGTTTCGATCGTCAAGGACTTCGTGCGCAGCCAGGTCGGCTGACGCACATACACATGACGAAAAAAACGTGCGGGCGGTCTTTCAACCGCCCGTTTCTGATTCTGGAAAGCGTTAGAGCGTTTCCCGGTTAGATTGAATCGCTTGAACGCCGGGATATTGTGCGGTGACAAGGAGCGGAAAGCGACGCGGGTCGACACCCGTTAGCTTTTCGCGACGCCGTCAGCCGCGCAGAAGACCAAGTTCAGGCGATCCGAATTTACTCAACATACGCAATTTAATGACCTCTGGCTTGAGGCTGCTTTCCGCCCCGGCGGCGTCGAAATCTTCGACCGATGCTTGGGGCGTCGCTCTGCGGTCTTCTCCTGGCCGGTCGCGAAAACCATCTATCATCAAACTACTTCTATCTAACCGTGAAACGCTCTAGCCGTCGACGCCGTCGAGGATCCAGGCATTGTAGCAGGGTGTAATCTCGACATAGCGGTGCTTGGCGAGCGCGGGCCGGTACACTTCCAACAGCATTCTGGTCGCGTCGGTGTAGGGGCATTGCGGCTCAAGCACGATATCGGCGGCGCGCACCGCATCGGCGACCGCGTCGGTCAGCGGCGGCACGGCGCGCGTCGGATCGGCGCCGATTGCGATGTGTTTTGGCGCGGTCTTGTCGAGGAGCCAGGGGAACGGATTGGTGAAGTCGAGCGTCATGATCGTCTCGTAGCGCCAACCGTCCTGTTCCAGCTGGTTCAACCTGGCGACCACCTCGTCCATGTTTTCCAGCAGGCCATACTGGAAGTCCATGTCGGAGAAGAGCAGGAACGAGCCCATCTCGCCGCGGTTGGCGAGGTCGCGCAGTGCGTCGGCATGCTCGATGTAATGGAGTTCCATGCGCCCGGCGCGTTCGATGGCGCGCAGACGCGTGGTGGCCGCGTTCATCGTCTTGAGGTTCTCGAACTTTAGCGGCACCTGCTTGGCCATGGTGCCGATTGCGCGGGCCGCGTGATGAGCGGTCTGGACGAGCGGCGAGGCGACGGCTGCCGCCGCGGTGAAGTAGATCGCCGCAAGGAAACCGGCGGGCAGCGCCAGCGGCTGGATGGCGATCAGTGCATAGAGGACGACCGGCCAGAGCTGGATGAGTTCCTGTCCGCCGGTGTTCTGGCTTTCGAAGAAGATGCCGGCAAACAGCGCGACGGCAAGCCAGCCTGCTGGCTGGTCGGCCACGGCGCGGATGCGCGCGAGGACACCGAAACCGTTCGATACATCGCTGGCAAACCGGTGGCGGGCGGCGATCCAGAGGAAGAATGCGATCAAAAGAATGGTCGACAGGGTCGTTCCGGCGGTGCGCGAGGCCGACTGCAGCATGCGTGAGGCCAGCACGCCGGAGTTCATCGTCACCAGCACGATGATGTCGTGCACATAGGCCGAGATCATGCCGGTCGCCAGCTCGACAATGCCGACTGCGACAATCGCGCCAACCGCGGCGGCCGCAGCAGCGGGCAAGGTGACGCGGCCGGCCAGCAGGGCGTAGGCGCACAGCAGCCCGCCCGCGATGAAAGCGGTGATCTTGATGCCGAACATCGCGAACATCAGCACGCCGACAGCAATGGCCATGACCCGCTGGTCGCGCACAAACAGCAGCGCAGCAGTCAGGACGAACAGCAACTGGCTGGAGTGGCGATTGTAGATGCCGAACCCGTCGGAGCCGGGAAACACGTAATACTCGCTCGTGTTGAACGGCAGGAAACTGTAGGCGACGAACGGCGCAACCAGACAGATGGCGGCCACGGGAGAGCGCCGCGCCACCTCGGCGGTAACGAGCGCCATGACCGGCACGGTGACCAGAAGCATCGCCCAACTCGACAGCAGGATCGGCTGGGCCTGCGGGAACGCCAGTTGCAGGATGTAGACCAGGTAATATCCGAGCGGGCCAACCGGAATGAAGAAATCGACGGCGGGCAACTGTCCGGTGGCGATGCGGTGCGCGGCGTCGAGATAGAGATAGGTATCCCAGGTCATCGCGCCGAGCGGCATCAGCAGCGGCAATGCCAGGCAGATGCCGACCAGAGCCACCAGGATCGCCAGAAGCGCCCAGCTCGACCGCACATAGAAGCGATCGGCACTCTCGACCGGGAAAGCCATGCGAATTCGTCCGTCTCGGTTTTGTTACGCTTGGGAATAGCGGGTTTAACTTACGAGATGTTTAAGCTCGCCGGCAGAACGCCGTCGCGCGGCGGGTGCGGCGCCGTCGCGCGGTGTTCGGCCCATGTCGCAATCAGGCTGAAACCACATGGGCCTGCGGCCCTATAGTTCGCCGCAAATCGGATTTCGGAGTGCGGGCAATGGCAGGGTTTCCTGAGAAGGCCAAGGTCGTCATCATAGGCGTCGGTGGCATAGTGGGCGCATCGGTGGCGCATCACCTGATCGAGCGGGGCTGGGACGACATCATCGGCATCGACAAGTCGTCGATACCGACCGACATCGGCTCAACCTCGCATGCTTCGGACTTCTGCTACGCGACCAGCCACGATTTCCTGTCGTGCTGGACGACGCTCTATTCGATCGATTTCTTCGAGAAGCGCGGCCGCTATGCCAAGGTCGGCGGACTGGAAGTCGCCCGTGTGGGCGACGACGCGCGCATGGACGAGATCAAGCGCAAGGTGGCGTCCGCCAAGGCGTTCGGCACGCGCGCCCGGCTGGTGACCCCGGCCGAGATCAAGGAGAAATTCCCGCTGATCGAAGAGAGCATGGTGCAGGGCGGGTTGTGGGACCCGGATGCCGGCCTTGTTGCGCCACGCTCGCAGACGGTGGCGGGCGAACTGGTGGACGAGGCGGTCGCCAGCGGCAAGCTGAGAACCTTTGCCAACACACCGGCGCTCGACCTGGTGATCGACGATGGCCGCATCAAGGGCGTGAAGACGCATCGCGGCACCATTGAGGCCGACTATGTGGTGGTCTGCGCCGGGCTGTGGGGCCGGCTGATCGCGGGCATGGCCGGCGAGGATCTGCCGGTGATGCCGGTCGACCATCCTCTGACCTTCTTCGGGCCCTACAAGGAGTTCGAAGGCACCGGCAAGGATATCGGTTATCCGCTGCTGCGCGACCAGGGCAATTCCGCCTACATGCGCGATACGGGCGATCCGAAGACGCCGGAAGGCGGTCAGATCGAATGGGGATATTACGAGGAGACCAATCCGCGCCTGTGCCATCCGCGCGACATTCTTGAAAAGGAAGAGGCGCGGCTGTCGCCGTCGCAGCGCGATCTCGACATGGAGCAGATCATCGAGCCGCTGGAGCGGGCGATGGAACTGACGCCGATCCTCGGCGAGTTGGGCTACAACGAGAACTACTCCTTCAACGGCCTTTTGCAGGTGACCACCGATGGCGGCCCGTCGATGGGCGAGAGCCAGCAGGTGAGGGGGCTGTGGTATGCGGTTGCGATCTGGGTCAAGGATGGCCCGGGCATGGGCAAGCTCATTGCCGACTGGATGACCGACGGGCGCACCGAAATCGACCATCACGCGGTCGACTATGCACGTTTCCTGCCGCACATGCTGGACGAGCAGTTCATCTTCGAACGCTGCACAGAAACGGCGATGAAGATCTACAATCCCGCCGTGCACCCGCGCGAGCCGTTTGCCGGCGGGCGCAATGTGCGCCGCTCGCCGTTCTACGAGCGCGAGAAGGAAATGGGCGGGTATTTCATGGAGCTTGGCGGCTGGGAGCGCGCCCACGGCTACGCCGTAAACGAGCATCTGCTGGAGAAATACGGCGACCGGGTGCCGGTGCGCGCAAACGAGTGGGACAACCGGCATTTCTGGCGCGTGTCGAATGCCGAGCAACTTGCCATGAGCGAGGATTGCGGCATCGTCAACCTGTCGCATTTCGCCATCTATGACGTGGAAGGCCCGGACCATGTGGCGCTGATGGAGTGGCTGTGCGCGGCGAAGATCGGCGGCGACACCATGGTCGGCAAGGGTATCTACACGCATTTTCTCGACGATGAGGGCATGGTGCGCGCCGACCTGACGGTGTTGCGCATGGAAGACCGCTGCCGAGTGATCGACGGCGCCGATGCCGGCCCGCGCGACTTCCACTACATGCGCCGCGTCGCCGCAGAAAAGGGCTTCGACGTGACGGTGACCGACGTGACGAACGATTTCGTGACGATCGGCATCTGGGGGCCGAATGCGCGCGAGACGCTGCAGAAGGTGGTCGAGGAACCGGCGGCGCTGGAGAAAGAGAACTTCCCGTTTGCGGCACTTCGGCCGCTGCGCATCGCCGGCACCGACATCACCGCGCTCAGGCTGTCCTATGTCGGCGAACAGGGCTTCGAACTGCACATGGCCTACGGGGACGCGCTGGCGGTGTGGGACGCGTTGCGCGCAACCGGGGTCATGGCGTTCGGCGTGGAGACCTACGCCAACAGCCGGCGCATGGAAAAGAGCCTGCGCCTGCAGAACGCCGACCTTTTGACGGAGTACAATCTCTACGAAGCCGATCTGGCGCGGCCGAAGGTCAAGGAGGCCGATTTCCGCGGCAAGGCGAAGCATCTGGAATACCGCGCCCGCGACCACCAGCCGGCGATGCTGTGTACGCTGGTGATGACCGACAATGTGGATGCGGCCGGCGTGGCGCGCTATCCGGTCGGCATCATGCCGGTGATGGACCCGGACACCGGCGAAACGCTGGTCGACGCGTTGGGCCGCCGGTCGTTTACGACATCGGTCGCCTACGGGCCGACCATCGGCAAGAACATCGCGCTCGCCTATCTGCCGTGGGACTATTGCCAGGAGGGACGCAAGCTGACGGTCGAGTATTTCGGTGAGACCTATCCGGTGGAAGTCGCCGGCGTCGGCTACAGCCCGCTGTATGACCCGGACAACCTGAAACCGCGGAGCTGATCGGCGGCAGCCCGTTCAGGCGCGCAAGCCGTCGAGCAGCGCGTCGATGGCGGCGATGATGTCATCTGGCGATGCGCCTTCGGCGATATCGAGGGCGGCGCGGTCGAATGCGGCGCTCAGCACGGAAGCCAGAGCGGCGACGGGCACCGGTCGGATCTCTCCGTTATCCATGCCGATCTGCAGTCCGGCAGCGAGCGATCCGCCGGACGAGGCGGCGTCGATGGCATGCATCGCCTCCGTGCCGAGCACCGACGGCCCGTCGACCAGAAGAAGCCGCGTGCGGCCGGGTACGCGCATTGCCTCGAAATAGGCCCTGGCGCCCGATTTAAGCGCGCCAAGCGCGGTTTGCGGATTTGCCGACGCGGCCTCGATGGCGGTGGCGACAGCGGCGCTCTCGCGCTCGATGATGGCGCGAAACAGGTCCAGCTTGTCGGCATAGTGGTGATAGAGCGCGCCGCGTGTCACGCCGGCGGCCTTGACCAGTTCCGGCGTGCCGGTCGCCGCATATCCCTTGTCGACGAACAATTGCCGCGCCGCCTCGATGAGCGCCGCCTTGGTTCTGGCCGTCCGGGTCTCGTTGGGAATCGAATTCGATTTTTCTTGCATACATACAGCCTGTATGTTAATTCGAATATACATACACATTGTATGTAAATGAAACGAAAAGGGAAAGCCATGAAATCGACCCAGTATTATCCGGTCCTGGTGACCGACAAGGTGGCCGAAACGGCTGCTTTCTACGTTGAGAAATTCCGCTTCCAGCCCGCCTTCGAAAGCGACTGGTATGTGCATTTGCAGTCCAGCGAGGACCCGTCCGTCAATCTGGCGATCCTGCAAACCGGGCATGAGACGATCCCGGTTGACGGCAATGCCCCGGCGCCGTCGGTGATCCTGAATTTCGAGGTCGAGGACCCGGACGGCATCCACGCGGAGGCCAAGCGCAACGGCCTGCCGATCCTGAAGCCGCTGACCGACGAGGCATTTGGCCAGCGCCATTTCATCACCCGCGATCCGTCAGGCAACCTGGTCGATATCATCAAGCCGATCCCGCCATCGGCGGAGTTTGCGGCGATGTATTCAGGCGACGCCCTGCCGCAATAGGTGATTGCGGGCAGGCGGGACGCCGGCGGCGAGGCGACCGCCTGCCGGCCCTATGGCGAGCCGACCAACACGGGCTTTGCCACCGGCAAGTCGTGGATCGGCGAACGCCATGACGCCGAGACCGGCCTGACCTATCTTAACGCCCGCTATCACGACCCCGTGCTCGGCGTTCGGCTGACGCCTCACTATCTCGCCCGACAACTGGGACCCGACCAAACCCGGCGACGGCACCTGCGAGGCCATCAGGTCGCTGCGGGCGCAGGGCCTCGGCATCAACAAGATCGCCCGCGAGCTGCGGGTGGGCAAGTCGGTGGTCCAGCGGGTCGCCAATGAGATGAGGGGGGAGGCCGATGGCGCAAGCGCCTGAGATACCCGCCCGGCGGGTCGTGAACGACGCGGGCAAGAGCGAGTGGCGCATCGGACGCCGGGGCCTCAAGGTCGTGGAGGAGCTGGCCGCCCGGGGCGTGGCCGTCTCCACCATCGCCAAGGCGCTCCGCATGGGCAAGGACGCCTTCATGAGGTGCCGCCAGCGCCAGCCCGAGGTTCAGGAGGCGCTGGACCGGGGCCGCGCCAAGGAGCACGACAAACTGGTCGCCAAGCTGCACGAGCTGGCGATGGAGGGGAACGTGACGGCGGTGATCTTCGCGCTCAAGGCCCGCCACGCCTACCGTGAGGGCGAGGCCCCCGAGGGCGGCAGCACCAACGTGCAGGTCAACATCAACCTGCCCTCCGCCATGACCCCCGAGGAGTACCAGCGCATGGTGGACGTGACGCCGGGGGGTGGGCATGAGTAGCGCACTCGTGAGCGCACGTCGGCCATTGCGCATAGCGAAGTATGGCTCGGCCAATAGTATCTGCCCTGCTCAAATTACACGAAGAAGGGCGACAGCTGTCTTACAAACCTTGGTTGGGATCGTTAATGGCGCGCCGTCGCTGCATCCGCTTCCGAGCGGAAGCTTCTGACGGTCTACTCCTGTCAGTGTCGCCAGTCAGCCGTAGACGTCCCAAACCATGCTGAGTGGGGTCGTATCCAGGCCAAGAACAATCAGCATTTGCCGCCAATTCATCTAAGACCATTTGACGAACGCTGTGAGTAGAGCGTTGAATTCTTCTGGCGTAAGAACCGTGAGGGCATGGGCCGCCTTTCAGGCCACAGATAACCCGTGCCGCTACGCCACTGACGAATGCAGTAGCAAAGGATGTACCAAACATGAGGTCATCCCGGCGAAGTCCGGGGCGGCTTGCTAGCTCTTCCCCAACAACCTTTGCTCCGTCGGGTCCGAGGATGAACCGGTCACTGGGCACAGCTTTGTACTGCGAGGATGGGCTAAGATTTCTAAAGTGATAAGAACCTACGGCTATCATTTTTTCGAACGCCGCAGGGCTCGCAATCCTTGAGCGGTTGTTTCCAGCCGCCGCAATCAATACGACGTCTCCGGCAAAATCAACAAATCTATCAAAAAAGAACTTGAGCTGCTTAATGTTCATGGCCGCGTCCAGCGGTGAGCTGCATACCTCACAATGATCTGGGTCGCAGCTCATGCTTAGGCTCAGATTAATCACATCGCATGGGCCAGCAGTGTGCGCCAAATAGAGCCCTGCAAGCACATCACTGAGAGTTCCGTCGGTATCGAACGCTTTCACCGGAATAATTCGTGCCGAGGGTGCGATCTTGTTCACGATGCTCGCTACCAGAGTGCCATGGCCCGTCCTGTCTCCGTCGCGGGTATCTGGGTTCAGCGGGTCTTTCGCATTCAATTGTCGGTGGATTGAACCGCGATGATCCGTCATCAGGTCAAAATCAAGACCCGAGTCAATAATGCCGACGGTGCAGCTTCGTCCACATTCAGAACTAGCAACGTCCGCTCTTGCGCTTGCGATCGCTTCCGAAATATTCTTTGTATTCAGGTCAATTGATGCGTTCGGTCGTACAAGGTAGTCTGGAACGGCACCATCAATGCGTCCACGGCTAAACTGGTTCAACCGAAGTCTGCCTGCGATTTCCTCTTCTGACCCCTCGGGAACTCTTGCAACAAATGGCAGGCGACCTTTATGCCTGTAAAACTCTTCGCCGATGGGTACGTCATTGGCGCGCAAAACGTCACTTACGTCATGTAAAATCTCAAAGTCGGCTCCAAGCTCCTCGCGAAGCTGCTGCTCACCGTCGGGCGACCACTCAGGCCCTGGACCAACAACTACTCGACCTGGCTCAAAACAGTTCAACTTACGTCACCCCCATTGGACCCAATCTGCCACGTCACACTGACTTTGAAGTTAGCGTTGATTGTACCCTTTGTCACGAATGGTATCCCAGCTTCACCACCGACATCCACTCCGAATTCCATTGCGATTTCGGCTGGTGGATTTGGAATCGAAAACAGATTTTCAGCAACGTTTGCGCAACCCTTTCGAATCAATTCGGAAACTTGTTTAAGTCTTTCTTCTGTGGCCTCTACAAAGTCTTCAGTGTTTGCCTCTGGAGTTACAGCGCCGCGCGTTTGGGAGATTTGGATTTGGAAATTTGATCCCGACTTACTATCGTTCATGAGAGCCTCTCCTACAGTTAATCTATATGATAGCAGAGGTAGGTTGGTCAGGAAATCCAATACTTAGGGGGCTCTTCTATCTGCCCGCCTTCATGGCACCAAACAGAAGCGCAATATCTATCATTCAGAAGGCCTGCGAAAACAGCAGGCAACCGAAAGCCAGGACGTATATCAGGCAACAACTATCTCCGGCAGCGCTAAGTGCCTGATCCAGCTATCCTTCCCCGATGATGCAGGCCGCCTCCACCATCGACATCTCCCCGACGCCGTTCCAGTCGCGCGTCCTCTCGCTGCCCATGGAGTGGGACCTGTTGCTGGACGGCGGGCGCGGCGGCGGCAAGACCTATGCGGTGATCCTTGAGGTGTTCCGCCGGGCGGAGCGGTGGGGCGCGCAGTCGCGGACCCTGATCACCCGCCGGACGCAGGACGCGCTGTCGGAGCTGGAGCACGAACTGCTGGCCATCTTCCGTCTGCGCTACGGCAATGGCGCGCGGCACAACGCCAACGAGCACGTCTTCCGGCTGCCAAACGAGGCCTATGTCGAGTTGCGGAACCTTGAGGCCCAGCGCGACCTGCTGCCGCTACAGGGCAAGAGCTTCGACTGCATCGTGGCTGAGGACGTCGGGCGCTAACCGGCGGCCGGCAGTGCGGCCGGGGAGGAAGGCTTGAATGTCCGGCGTCCTTTTCCGTTCCCGGCGTGGCCAAGACCTTCGTTCGTGCTAGTCTCAAAGCATGGCATCGCAACTATTGCGCATGATGTTCCTTGCAGCGGCTGTGCTTGGCGTGGGCCAGGGCGCGGCGCGCGGCGACGAGCCGGTCGATATCGCCCTCGTTCTGGCCGTCGATGTGTCGCTGTCGATGTCCCAGGAAGAGTTGCAGATCCAGCGCGAGGGCTATGCAGCGGCGATCAGCAGCCCGGAGGTCGTTCGCGCCATCGAGCGCGGGCTCTACGGCCGGATCGCGGTCGCGATGTTCGAGTGGGCGAACGACACCCATTCGCGGGAGCTGCTCGGCTGGACACTGATCGCAAGTGCCGCCGATGCCGAGCGCGTCGCGCAGTCATTGCGCGCGAATTACAGCGCCGGCCAGCGGCGGACATCGATTTCCGGCGCGATCGGTCGCGCGACGACGCTGCTGGAAAGCGTCCCCTACGAGCCGCTGCGACGGGTAATCGACATCTCCGGCGACGGCCCGAACAATCAGGGCCTTCCCGTGACCGAGGCGCGCGACGCCGCGCTTGCGACAGGCATCACCATCAACGGCTTGCCCCTGATGACGCTTAGCGGTCCCGGCGCGGCCTTCGGGATCGATGATCTCGACCGCTATTATGTACGATGCGTCATTGGCGGGCCGGGCGCCTTCATGGTGCCGGTCGACGACTGGGGCCAGTTCGCCGAGGCGGTCCGCCGCAAGCTGGTGCTGGAAATCGGCGGCCTGACGCCGGCGCAGCCGCCGGTCGTGCCGGCGCAGTTGATCCTCGAAGAACCCTATGACTGCCTGATCGGCGAGAAGATCTGGCGCCAGCGCATGTGGCAGTTCGACGATTTCGATCTGCAGTGACCGGGAAACGCTCTAGAGCGTGTTCCGATCAGATTGAAGCAGTTTGATGAGAGATGGTTTTCGCAACCGGCCAGGAGAAGACCGCAGGGCGATGCTGGTGCATCGGTTGAGGATTTCGACGCCGCCGGGGCGGAAAGCAGCCTCAAGCCGGAGGTCATGCAACTGAGAACATTGAAGAACATCAGATCGCCTGAACTTGATCTTTTGCACAGTGAGCAGCGTCGCGAAAAGCTGACGGGTCTCGACCCGCTTCGTTTTCCGCTCCTTGTCACTGCACAAAATCCCGGCGTTCAAGCGATTCAATCTGACCGGAACACGCTCTAGCGGGGCCACCGCCGAACGAACCCGCTCTTGGGCCAGCGATCAACGCGGCGACGAAGCCGCCGGCGGCGCCCGTTTGGCGGCCGGCCAGGGAGACCGGATCAGGGGTCGGCGGTTGTATCCACGCCATTGAGCCGGCGGGTGATCTCGGCAAGCCGCGACAGGCTTTGTAGCGTGACCGGCAGGGCCAGCGCGCTTTCGACGAACTCCCAAGAATAGCTGATGATCGAGAAGATCGTGCCGACCGTTATCTCGAGTTCGCTGGTCGCGTACCACAGATTGAACAGGACAAGACCCAGCAGCACGACGAAGATCGCGCCGTAGAGTACGGCCTCGGTGTCTGACAAACGAACCTCGTGGCGCCGCAGATGCATCAGATGCGCGAGCGTCGGCCGGTTCTTGCGCTGTTCAAGGATGCTGACCTGCTTTTCGGTCTGCTGATTGAGAGCGGCATTGATGCGGTAGAACCGCCGGTGAAACAACGCGTAGATCAGCACAATTGCCAGCGCCGCCATGCCGCCGGCGAAGGCCAGGACAGGCGAGAAGGCGTAGAGGACCAAAACCGCGATTGTCAGCTGGACCGCCGCCGCCATGGATTCAGGCAGGGTGTGTTCGAGGAAATCGACCAGTTCGCGCCCCATGCCGAGACGCGCATTGAGGGTCGATACGGGCAACGCTGCCGATCGCGCCGCCTGTTCGCGGCCCATTTCGACACGGATGCTCGCATAGGCCCTGGTGTCATAGACCCGGCGGATAACAGCGACGACGATCAGCGCGGTCATGATGCCGCCCAAGGTCCAGAACTCCCGCATGGCGCCAGCCAGCATGCCGTCGATGGCAAAGCCGATAAACAGCGGGATCAGCGCTGTCAGGGCGGTTTCGGCGAGGATCATCGCCCAGGTCAGCGCAATGCGCGCGCGAAACACGCGCAACAGCGTTGCGATGGTGAGGTCGCGGCCGGTCAGCATGCAGTATCGGCGGGGGCAGGCGAGACCGGCTTCGGGGCTGGCCTGAACAACCCGATAACGTCCTCGGCGACGGCGATCAGCACCGGCACCAGGAGCAGCATCAGCGCGGTGCCGAACAATTCGCCGAAGGCCAGCGAGACTGCAGCCGGAATGAGATACTGGGCCTGTTCCGATGTCTCGGTCAGCAGCGGCATCAGGCCGATGACTGTGGTGGCCGTCGTCAGAAAAATGGCGCGGAAGCGGCCAAGACCTGCGGTCCTGAGCGCCTCGGCCACGGGCTCGTCATCCTCGCGTGCCTGATTGTAGCGGGTGATCATCACAAGGCTGTCATTGACGATGACGCCGGTCAGCGCGAGCATGCCGAAGAACGACAGGAGTGACAGGGGAACGTTCATGATCATGTGACCGACGGCTGCGGCGACGAAGCCGAAGGGCACGATGGCGAGGATCACGAGGGGCTGCCAGTAGCTCTTGAGCGGCACCGCCATCAGCACGTAGATCAGCACCGCGGCCAGGATGAGCGCATTGATCAGACCGCCGCGGATCTCGCCCATCTCCTCCAGTTCGCCGGCGGCGATCACTTCGACGCTCGGATAGCGTGCGGCCAGTTCCGGCACCAGTTGCTCGAAGATCGCCTGACCCACTTCCTCGGGGGCGACCAGGCCGCGATCGATGGAGGCGGCCACAGTGTTCATGCGTTTACCGTCCCGGCGCGTGACAACGCCAGATGCATAAGTACCCGTGATCTCGACAACCGTATCCAGCGGAACCCAGGCGCCTCTGGCGCTACGCAGGTGGCTCTGCGTGAGATCGTCGATCGTGTCGCGCGCGGTGCGAGCGTTCTGCGCGACGACGCGCACCTCCGCGCCGTCGCGGCGTAAACGCGTGATCTCGGAGCCGCCGAAGGCATAGCCGATCTGCGTTGCCAGCGTCTCGGTCGAAAAACCGAGATTGCGGGCCTCGGGCCGCAGGCGCAGCCGCAGTTCGGGCTGGCCGCCGTCGAGATTGTCGCGGATGTTGGATACGCCTTCAAGCCGTGCCAGGAAACGGCGCATTTCGCCGCTCGCCTGGCGGAGCAGATCCGTGTCCTTCGACACCAGTCTGACTTGAAACCCGCCGGCTAGCGCCTCCGACCCGGTGAACTCCAGTTCGGTCGCGCCTTCGACCGGGCCGACGCGTTCGCGCCACTCGCGCACCACGTCGAGAACCGGCACGTCCGGTCGATCGGCCACCGGAACCATCTCGGCGAATATCTGTGCGCCACCCGCACCTTCCATGATGGTGAAAAAGGTCTCGATCGGCGGATTGTCCATGCCGGCGCGTTGTCGAAGCTCCTCATTCAGGTCGCGGCCGGTTTGCTCGATCCGGTCGACTTCCGCGCGGGTCAGCCCGAAAGGCGCGCGCGCATCCATTTCCAGACTGACGGTGATCACCTGGCTTGGCACCTCGGGGAAAAACACGGTCTGGACCTGGCCCTTGATCATCAGCCCCAGCCCTCCGGTTGCGGCGGCGATGAAAAGGATCAGCGCGGCATAGCGGTGACGCACCGAGTGGACCAGCACGGGCTGATAGACGGTGTCGCGAAACCAAGCCAACCCGGATTGCGCGGTATCCTGCACAGCGCCCCACAACCGCGCCGGAAAGTGCGGCCGGTCGTCATCGATCGGTACATGAGCCAGATGCGCCGGCAAGATGAACTTGCTTTCAATCAGTGAGAAGATCAGGGCGAGGATCACGATGCCGGAAAAACCGGCTAGCACCTTGCCCAGGGGATTGTCGATCAGCAGCATGGGGTAGAAGGCGGCGATGGTGGTCAGTACGCCGAACACGGTGGCGACCGCGACGCGTTCGACGCCGATCTCGGTTCCCTTGACCGGATCGGCTATTCTGCGCCGTTCCTCGAAAACGCTTTCGCCGACGACCACGGCGTCGTCGACCAGAATACCCAGCGCGATGATCAGGCCGAAGGTGGTCACATCATTGAGCGAGTAATCCACCCACGACGTGCCGGAGACGGCGATCGCGCCCATCATCGAGACCGGAATGCCCATCGCCACCCAGAACGCCAGCCGGACATTCAGGGAAATCGACAGCATCAACGTCACCAGCAGCAGGCCCTGAACGCCATTGGAACGCAGCAACGCCAACCGGTCGGAAATGTAGCCGGCGCTGTCACCCCAGACCGAAACACCGATCGACGGCGGAAGCCGTGGCTCGAAGTCCTCAACAACACCGCGCACCACGCGGCTGATGTCGAGCAGGTTTTCTTTCTGGCCGACCAGCACCTCCATGCCGACCGTCGGTTCGCCGTTGAGCCGGAACAGATAATCACCTTCCTCGAACCCGTCTTCGATCACGGCCAGATCGTCTAGCGGCACGCGTGACCCGTCAGGTCTTTCGATGACCGGCAACGCGGCATAGTCCGGGGCGTAGAGGGCGCGATCATCGGCGCGCAGAAAGATTGTGCCGCCATCGGTGCGCAGGCGTCCGGCCTGGAAATCGAGTGAATTGGCCTGGATGGCGGCGGTCACGTCGGCGACTGTCAAACCATACTGACGCAGCCGGTCCGGATCGATCTCGATACGCAACGTGCGTGGAATCAGCCCCCATATCTGCAGCCGCGACAGTTCCGGCTGTGCCAGAAGCTCCTCCTTGAGCCGTTGTGCGAGGGTTTGAAGCGTTGCCGGGTCGGCCGGGCCATGGAGATTCACATAAAGCGCTGGAAAGTCGAAGGCCGACGTCTCGATGACCGGGCGGCGCGTTTGCCTGGGCAGGTCTGTCAGCCCGTCGACACGCAAGCGCACGCGGTCCAGCACCGCCTGCAATTCCTGGCCGCCGGCCCGGCGCACCGATATGTTTGCGAAACCGTTGGAGGACTGCGACGTGATTGAGCGCACGCCTTCGAGCCCTTCGAGGGCTTGTTCGATTTTCTGCGTGACCAGCTGGTCGACCTGCTCGGCAGTCGCGTCGGGATACTGGACGCTGATTTCGACCGTTTCCGGGGGCACGCGCGGAAAGCCCTCGATGCGGATCGTCAGAGCGGTCTGCGCGCCCAGAAACAGGATCAGCGCCATCATGAGGTTGGCGGCAACGGGATTGCGGATGAACCAGGAGGTGAGCGCGCGCATGATCTAGTCCTCGGCCGGTTGCGGCGTCACCCGTTGTCCGGGCAGGAAAGAGGCCAGCGGCGTGATCGCGATCCGATAAGGGCCACTGCCTTCAGGTGCCGAGATCGTCAGCTTGTCGCCAGATCGAAACAGAATGTCTGGCGCCAATCGCATGAGCATGTCCTCCACATCGACGATCCAGACATGGCCCGCCCGTGTCAGCGCGGATTCCGGTATGGTGAGCGTGTCGGCAATTGTGCGGCCCTCAATAGCCACCTGTACAAAGTCACCGGCAAGGATGGTCTCGGTGGGATTGATGACATCGAGAAAAAGGCGACGTTGCCGGGTCTGCGGGTCCAGAAACCCGCCGCCTTGCCGGATACGCGCCTCGCCAATCGGTGCACCGTCCCGACGCTTCAAGACCACCCGCTGGCCGGCAACGGGATGGTCAAGCAGCGCCCATTCGGCCTGTCCCAGTTCGACTGTCATCTCATACTGACGGTCATCAGAGAGATGGACGAGCGCTTCGCCTGCGGAGACCGTTTGGCCGAGGCTTACCATTCGCACAGTGATGAACCCGGAAAACGGAGCCATCACAACGGTATCAGCCAGTTGGCGTTGCGCGGCCTCCAGCTGCGCTTCGGCCGAAGCCACAGTGCGCTCGGCGATATGCAGTTCTGGCAGCCGCAATGCGAGATCGTTGGGCGGTTCGGTGCCTGTTCGTTCGAACTCCCGGCGCGCGAGCAGCACAGCGTTTTGCGCGCGCCAGAGCGACAACTTGGCTTCTTCCAGGCTCAGTTCGGCAGCCGCAACGGCGGTCTCGTACTGCGTTCTTTCGATCGCGAACAGAGGCGTGCCAGCTGCGACACGTTCGCCAGCCAGTGCCGTATCATGAACCACGGTGATCCGGCCGGCGACGGCACTCCGGATCTCCGCATCCCAGCGTGGGCGCAGTTCGGCAAAGGCTGAAATGGTTGCCGTCGTATCGGCAGGTGCGACTTCGAGAAAGGTTACGGTCGGCGCCGGCGCGGGCGCATCTTTCACTGTCACATTGGCGGTATCATCGGTCTCCACAAGGAGTACGACAACGGCGGCCAGGATCGCCACGGCAAGAGCGATCCAGAGCCAACGGCGATTGGGCCTGGACGATAACTGAGTGGTGGGATCGCTCATGTCTGTCCCCGTCTCCTCGCCGGTACGATTACCAAGTCGCTTGCCCTGTTTGATGGCAGGTCATATATATTATGAACGATCGTTCGTTCAATATAGAATGTGAGGATTTGTGTCCGACAAGCCGACCGAAAAGGAAACAAAACGCGACAAGGCGGCAGCGCGGCGGCGCGAGAAAATCCTCGAAGCCGCAATGATGTGTTTCATCGAAAACGGCTATCATCAGACCGGTGTGCGCGACATTGCCAGGCGTGCCGGCGTCAGCCTTGGCAATCTCTACAATCATTTCTCGGGCAAACATGACGTGCTGGTCGAGATCGCAGCTCTGGAACGCGACGAGCTTGATCCATTCCTGGACCTGCTCGCCGAGCCCGCACCCGCGCCGAAAACACTAGATAACTTCGTCACAGCCTACGCGAACTATCTGGCCAAACCAGAGAACGTCATCCTCACGATCGAAGTATCCAGCGAAGCGGTGCGCAAACCCGATATTGGCGAATTGTTTGTCGCCAACCGCAAGGAGCTGACAGCGGCATTGGCATTGGTGATCACGCGCGGAGCGGACGACGGAGATTTTCGCGCGAACCTCGATGCAGATGAGGCCGCCCAGCTCGTCATTGACCTCATCGACGCCAGCGCTTACCGCACCGTGCTCGGTGAAGCGGCCATGCGCCATGTACTGGGTGGATTGAAGGACTTCATCACAGCATCTCTACGGCCCTGAACTCAGCATCGACGGCAGCGCGGGCACCGTCGTAGCGAAGGTGTCCGCCGACGCCATGGCGCAATACTACCTCCGGTCCTAGGCGACCAGAAGCTGCTTGCGTTCGGCGCGTTCCTGCTGCGGCGACTTGGAATAGACCTCGCGGTAGCATTTGGAAAAATGCGAGGCGGAAACGAAGCCGCAGGCGATCGCCACCTCGACGACCGGCATTGATGACTGGATCAACAAATGGCGGGCGCGGTCAAGGCGGATTTCCAGATAATAGCGGGCCGGCGAACGGCCCATCTCCTGGCGGAACAGGCGCTCGATCTGGCGGCGCGAAAGGCCGACATGAGCGGCGATCTCGAGCAGCGACAGCGGTTCGGAAAGGTTCGATTCCATCAGTTCGATGATTGTCAGCACCTTGGCGTTCTGCACGCCGAGGCGGGCGCGCAAGGGCAGGCGCTGCCGGTCGGTCGGGCTGCGCACACGATCCGTCAGCACCATCTCGCAGATGCGGTTGACGGTGTTGTCGTCGAAATCGTCGCCGATCAGCGACAGCATCATGTCGAGCGAGGCGGTGCCGCCGGCGCAGGTGTAGACATTACCGTCGATCTCAAAAAGGTCTGAGAAGACCGAGACCTGCGGAAACGCCTCCTGGAAGCCTGGCAGGTTTTCCCAGTGGATGGCGCAACGCTTGCCGGTCAGGAGGCCGGCAGTGCCGAGCGTGTGAGCGCCAGTGCACAGGCCGCCGATCTTGACGCTGCGGTTGTGCTCCTCGCGCAGCCAGGCCGAGAGCGACTTGGAGTTGTGTTGCTCGACATTCAAGCCGCCGCAAACAAAGACGATGCTTGGCCGGTGCTGGCCGAGCATCAGCTTGCGTTCTTCTTCGATGGAGGTGCCGACAGAAACCGTCACACCATTGGATGCGGTGACGGGCTGGCCGTCATGGCTTGCCAGACGCCAGCTATAGGCGTCGTAGCCAAGCGCACGGTTCGCGGAGCGCAAGGGCTCCAGCGCCGCGGTGAACGCGATCATCGTGAATTCCGGCATCAGGTAGAAAACAATTGTTTTCCGAAGAGCGGCCTCGTCCGTCATCTCAGTGTATATGCTCCAGTGCGGACCGTTGGTCCACTTTCTCTATTAGAGGAAGAAGATCAGCAACGCGCAGGTGCGTCAAACGAAACCTGCACTTGGATTTGACCTGTGCAGCCTGCTTCAACTTCGCGCGCGACGTCCCCCCTCGCGGCGCCGGCGACCGCCGACTGCTGCCCCATCGCCTGCGGCGGCCACTGTCTTGCGGGGCGGCAAGGTCACGGCCTTGGCCAATTCGGGGAAGGGATCGGTCTTGTTGGGCAGCGCCATCGCAGCCACGAAATGGTCCTGGAATTTCGCTTCCAGCGCGGTCTCGATCTTTTCGATATTGCGCACGGCGGTTTCGATTTCACGGCGGAAATCGCGGTTGATCAGCGCCATGCGGGCGCCTGTGCCCGCGGCGTTGCCGACCGCCGAAACCTTGTCCAGATCGCAATCCGGGATCAGGCCCAGCACCATGGCGTATTTCGGATCGATGAAGGAACCGAACGCGCCGGCAAAGCGGATCTGACCGACCCGGGCGATGTCCAGCTTGTCCATCAGGAGCTTGATGCCGGCATAAAGCGCGGCCTTGGCGAGCTGGATGGCGCGAACATCGTTCTGGGTAACGGTCAGGCGCGGCGCGCCGTCATGCAGCACATAGGAGAAGGTGCGGCCATCGGCGACGATGCGCGGCGATTTTTCGGCAAGCGCGCCATCGACCACGCCGTCCTCGGAGATGATGCCGGCGAGAAACATCTCGGCGATGACCTCGATGATGGCCGAACCGCAGATACCGGTGATGCCGGTCGCCTCGACACTCTCTGCAAAACCTTCCTCGTCCGACCACAGTTCCGAGCCGATGACGCGGAACTTCGGCTCCAGCGTCGCGGGATCGATGCGCACCCGCTCGATGGCGCCCGGAGCGGCGCGCTGGCCGGACGAAATCTCCGCGCCCTCAAAGGCCGGGCCGGTCGGCGAGGAGGCGGCAACGACGCGGTTCGAATTGCCGAGCACGATTTCCGCATTGGTGCCGACATCGACCAGCAGCATCATGTCGTCCTGGCGATGCGGGCCTTCCGACAGGGTCGCGGCGGCGGCGTCGGCGCCGACATGGCCGGCGATGCAGGGAATGACATAAACCCGGCAGCCCTTGTTGGCGGCAAGGCCGAGATCGCCGGCCCAGGTGTGGACGGCGCCGGACACAGCCAACGCGAAAGGCGCGCCGCCGAGCTCGGTCGGATCGATGCCGAGGAACAGGTGATGCATGATCGGGTTGCCGACGAATACCGCGTCGAGCACATTGCCGCGGTCGACCATGCTGTCGGCACAGACCTGGCCAATCAACCCGTCGACCGCCTCGCGCACGGCGCTCGTCATGGCTTCGCGGCCATCCGGGTTCATCATCACATAGGAGACCCGGCTCATCAGGTCTTCGCCGAAACGGATCTGCGGGTTGGATGTGCCGGCCGACGCGATCACCTGGCCGGACAGGAGCGACACCAGATGCATGGCGATGGTCGTCGAACCGATGTCGCAGGCGATCCCGTAGGCCTCGTTGTGCAGGCCCGGCCACAGCGCGATCAGGCTCGGGCGGCCGGTTTCTTCGTCCTGGTGGATGGCGGCAGTGACCTTCCAACCGCCCTTGCGCAGTATGCTCTGGACTTCCGGGAACAGGTACTGGTCGACCAGAATGTGGGAGAAGCCCCAATCGGCCTCGATCGCCACTTTCAGCCGGTCGAGATCGCCGAGCGGCTTGTGCATGTCGGGTTCCTCGACCTCGACATAGCACAGCTGGACCGCCGGCTTGCGCTCGAAGACGCGGGTGTCGGCGGCCTTGCGGACGATCTGTGCATTGACCTGCACGTCCTGCGGGATGTCGACGACCAGATCGCCCTGTATCGTCGCCGAGCAAGACAGGCGGCGCCCGGGCTTCAGATCGCGCTTGTCGGCGTAGCGCTGTTCCTTGGCCCCGAATTCGGAGATGTGGTCGTTCGACGAGGTGATGCCGTGCTTGGCGAACTGGCCTTCCTGCACTTCGATCTGGCAGCGTCCGCAGATGCCGCGGCCGCCGCAGACGCTCTCGACATAGACGCCCAATTCGCGGGCGGCGTCGAGAACCGGCGTACCGGCGGGAAAGCGTCCGCGCTTTCCCGAAGGCATGAACAGGACGAGGGGATCGGTCATCGCCTCGATTATGCCCGCGCGCGGGCGGCGCGTCCGCCGCGGCGACGGCCGCCAGCGTCACCGCCCGATGCCGGAGCGGTTGCCGCCGGAGCCGGTGCGCCCGGCGCATGCGGCTGATAGTCCTTGTAGGTACGGATCCAGGTCATGCAGTCGGGGTCGGTGCCGTTCAGCACATTGGCGGCGCGTACGGCCTCCATTTCTTGCGGGCGGCAGGGGTTCATGATCGCCGATGTCATGCCGGCGCCGATCACCATCGGAATGAAGCCGGCATTGATGCCGTGGCGATGCGGCAGGCCGAACGATATGTTGGACAGGCCGCAGGTGGTGTTGACCTTCAGTTCCTCGCGCAAGCGGCGCAAAAGCGCGAAGACCTGCTGGCCGGCGGTGCCCATCGCACCGATCGGCATGACCAGCGGGTCGACCACGATGTCATGCGACGGAATGCCGAAATCGGCGGCGCGTTCGACGATTTTCTTGGCGACTTCGAAGCGGACATCCGGGTCCTCGGAAATGCCGGTCTCGTCGTTGGAGATGGCGACAACCGGGACATCGTATTTCTTGATCAACGGCAGGATCGCTTCGAGCTTTTCTTCCTCGCCGGTCACCGAATTCACCAGCGGGCGGCCCTTGGCCACTTCAAGCGCAGCTTCGATGGCGGCGGTCACGGACGAGTCGATCGACAGCGGCACGTCGACAAGTTCCTGGACGATTTCCATCGTCTTGACCAGCAGCGCCGGCTCCGTGGCGTTGGGGTCGACTGCTGTCACGCCCGCGTTTACGTCGAGCATGGTGGCGCCGGCGGCGACCTGCTCGAGCGCATCCTTGCGCACGGTGTCGAAATTGCCCTCGACCATCTCGGCGGCGAGTTTCTTGCGGCCGGTCGGGTTGATGCGTTCGCCGATGACGCAGAAGGGCTGGTCGAAACCGATCACGATTTCGCGGGTCGCGGATGCAACGACTGTACGGGTCATATCGTCCTCATTTTTGATATAAAGAATTCTTTATATCGTTATGTGTTTGGGTTCAAGGGCGAGGGCACGCGCGTTCAGCTCGTCCGTTCCTCGATGATTTCCTGCGGTGTCACGCCTTCTTCCGGATTGAGGATTTCCTCAAGCCGTTCGGCGACGATCGGTTCGTCATAGCGCACTTCGCGGGTCCACGGCCGGCGCCCCTTGAGCGCATCGGATTCCGAAACGATCTCCGCGACAAATTCTTCCTGCCGGTAGGCCATGACGTGAATGCCGGAAACGCCTTCGATATCCTTCACTTCGTTGATGATATCGATGCACAGGCGCTTGCCTTCCTCCTTCTGCTTTTCCGCGCCCTCCAGCCGCTTGATGACGGCGTCCGGGATGTGAATGCCCGGTACGTTGGAGCGGATCCAGCGGGCTGTCTTGGCAGAGGCGAGGGGGCCGACGCCGGCCATGATGTAGCACTTCTCGTGCAGGCCCATGTCGCGCACGCGCTTCATGTACTCCTTGAACATCGGCACGTCGAAGCAATACTGGCTCTGCACAAACTGCGCGCCGGCCTCGATCTTCTTGGCCAGCCGGTGCGGGCGAAAATCGAAGGGCGGAGCGAAGGGGTTGATCGCCGCGCCGAGGAACACGTTCGGCGGCGAGGTGATCTTGCGGCCCGACAGGAAGCGGCTTTCATCGCGCATGATGCGCACCGTCTCGAGCAGCGACATGCTGTCGAGATCGAAGACCGGCTTTGCGCCGGGCTGGTCGCCGGCCTGCACGCCGTCGCCGGTCAGGCAGAGGATGTTGGCCACGCCCATCGCGGCTGCGCCAAGCACATCGCCCTGGATGGCGATGCGGTTTTTGTCGCGGCAGGAAATCTGCAGGACGGGCGCATAGCCCATGCGGGTCAGGAGCGAGCAGATGCCGACCGAGGACATGTGGCAGTTGGCACCCGAAGCATCCACCGCGTTGATCGCGTCGACCCAGCCGTCGAACACAGCGGCGCGCTCGTAGACATCGTTCGGATTGGCGGAATCCGGCGGGTTGAGCTCGGTCGTCACCGCGAATTCGCCGCGGCGCAGCACGCGTTCCAAGCGGCCAAGCGAGGAGTGATCCTCTTGGGGTTCGAGCGGCTGATCGATGCCGGACGGATTCTCGTCCGGCTGGGGTGGGCGTCCGTTGGAATCGCTTGTCATGATCCTTTCGCCTCCTCGCGCTCGGCGGCGGCTTGCGCGGTGACGCGCAGCCAGGACGAAGTTTCGCGCAGTGACTGGTTAACTGGCGGCTGGACGTTCATGATCGCGTCGCCGTCCCGCATGCGCTGCGCGCCGGACCACGCCTGGACCCAAACGCAGGGCATATCCGGTTCGACCTCGCAATTTCCATTGGCGCGCACCCCGCCGCACGGGCCGTTGCGCAGCTGTTTCGGGCAATTCATGGGACAAGACATGCCGGTCGACGACAGGACACACATGCCGCACATGCGGCAATCGAACAAAAGGCCCTTCACGCCGCGTTCGACGAATGTCACCGGGCGTTCTGCGCGGTGGTAGCCAACCGCCTTCCAGAACGGATCGAGCGCCAGGAACAGGTTGGCGAAGTGCTCGTAAAACCACTCCAGAAAGCGCGCATTGCGCACTGACCAGCGGCGGATCGTATAGGTCTTTCGCTCGCGGCGGGCCGGCGTCAGGTGCGCTGGCTGGAATGCACCCTTTTGCGCCGACTTTTTCTGCATCGCCTCCGGCGAGCTGCCCGGCTTGGTCCGCTTGTCGATCAGCGTCTTAGCCATCGCTGCGCCCCTCGGCCTTGACCAGCGCCTTCAGCGCCGCGTCGTCGAATTGCGCAAGGATGTCCTCGACCGCACGATCTGCTTCGGCTTCCATGTCGTCGCCGACAGCAACCGGGTCGCCACGCCGCCATTCGGCCAGATAGGCGTCGGAATCGCGGGCGCCGACGCGCATTGCGCACATGTCGATTGCTTCCGTGAATCGCAGTGGCAATTCCCGTTTGACGGCCTTGCGACCCTGTTTCACGATCACTTGGGCGGGAATGTCACGCCAATATACGATTATCTTGTTGGGCACGGCTGTCCTCCATGGAGATTCAGCAATGCAGCAAGCAGGTTTCGGCGGCTTGTTGGCGGACGACGCGCGTCAATTCAAAAACGACGCAACAAAGCAGAGAGGCCGCGGAGCTTGTCTTTTGCCGGCCTAGAAACCGAACCAGGTGTGCGCTGCGGCCCCGGCGACCAGCACGACGCCGATCATGATGGCGATGGATACAATGCCGGTTCCGATGCCGATGGCGAGTACCAGGCCGTCGCGCTCCGACAGCGCGATGCCGCAGATCGCGACAGCAAGGGCCGGCAGCCAGTTGCCGAAGGGTATCGGGATGACCACGGCAATCCCGAACAACAGCGCTATCAGGCCGACGGTCTTTTCGCCGCTCTTGATGCTCGGAAACGGCCAGTAGCGTGGCTTGACCCAGTTCTCCATGCGCTCCAGGAACGGGATCAGCCAGGTCGTCATGCGGTCGAAGGCATTGCGGCTAAGAGAGCGCCGCAGGAACCAGCGCGGCAGCCAGACCGTCGGGTAGCCGAAGACCATCTGCAAAGCGACCAGCACGATCGGGACACCGAGAACGACCGTCGAGCCCGGCGGGAAGGGCAGCATGTTGATGCAAGCGGTAAAGACGAGGAATGTCGCGAAGCTGCGGTCGGCGAGAGCACTACGGATACAGCGAACCGAAACCGTGCCACGCGCCTCGGCCGCCATCGCGCGCAACACCTCCGACAACAGCCTCGGCTGGCTGCAAGGATGCGCCTCTGCGGATGTCCCGTAGGGATCAGGCTGCTGTTGCAACATCTCGTTTACAAGGCTCACGCAAACTCTCAGACACCTGTCTCGTCAATGCTCTACACTAAAACTCAAATGCGACGAATTGGTTTACGATTGTGGCGTTTTTGCTGCCGTCCCCGCCGTCTTCAAGGCCGGCGTAAGATCACCATAGCCTGTGTACTTGTGCTCGTATCGCAATCCCAGTGCGGAGGCCGCCTTGCGCGCTTTTTCGGCAAGCTCCGGCTCGGCGGTCTGCGCCAGATACAGTAACCGATCATAGTTGCCGAAATACATCTCGCGCAGTTCGGGATGCCGGTCCAGACCGAGCGGCCGCATTAAAAATGTGTCGAAATGGCGGGCGAGGAAATCGGTCATGAAGAATGTCGTGAGGAACTCGTCATCGGTAGCGGCGAACTCGGCATTGCCGAAGTAAAACGAGAAACAGTGCGGCCCGGCGATCCGGTCGACCCCGTGTCTCTCGCAGACCTCGTCGAGCATGCCGCCGGTTCCACAATCGGCGTAACCCATGAAGATATTGCTGTAACCGTCTTTTTTTGCTTTTAGAATCGCGGCTTCTGCCGCGGGGGCGATTTTGTGGGGATGATGATGAAAGTCTGCGGGCAGACAGGTGAGCGAAATGTGATCGAGACCGTTGGCGCGGCAAATGTCGAGGATCTCGCGCGCGATCATGCCGCAAGCAATGACCCTGACTTTTTCCGGTTCGACCGTCATGACCTTCAGTCTTTCTCAATCGGATACATTTAGTCATGGATGAGGGATTTGCCTATGGCGGAAAGAACGCGCCAGGCCGAGGGGGACGCGGAAAGCGTCCGGGAACGGGATGAAGACGCCAGAGCTATCGATCATTTTGCCCGCCTATAACGAGGCAAAGAACATTCCGCTGATCGCCGGTAAAATTGCCGACGCTATGCAGGGATTGGCCTACGAAGTCATTGTCGTCGACGATGACAGTCCGGACGGTACGTCGGCGGTGACCCGCCAACTGGCCTTCGAGCGTCCCGAAGTTCGCTGTATCCGCCGCATCGGGCGGCGCGGCCTGTCAGGCGCCTGCATCGAGGGCATGATGGCGTCGCAAGCACCGGTCGTCGCGGTCATGGACGCCGACATGCAGCACGACGAGACCCGGCTGCCGGTGATGCTGGAGCAGATCCGAAACGGCGCCGATCTGGTGATCGGCAGCCGCTATGTCGATGGCGGCAACGCGACATCCGGCTTTCAGAAGAAAACCCGCGCCAAGGGCAGCGAACTGGCAACAGCATTGGCCAACCGCATCACCGGCGATTTCACCTCCGATCCGATGAGCGGCTTTTTCATGATGAAGCGTGACCTGGCCGACACTGCCGCGGCTTCGATTTCGCGCGACGGATTCAAGATCCTGTTCGATATCGTCAGCCGCTTCGGGCGCAACCTGAAGATCGTCGAGGTTCCGTTCCAGTTCCGCGAGCGCATGGAAGGCGAGAGCAAACTTGGCTTTCTCGTGACCGTGCAGTTTCTCGGTCTTTTGTTTTCGCGCTACACCGGCGGCTTCCTGCCGGTGAAATTCCTGCTTTACGGGTTGGTCGGTTTTTCCGGTCTGTTCGTGCACATGGCGACGCTGTTCGCCTTCACCGATCTGCTTGGTGTCGACTTTGCGATCTCGCAGTTCGTCGCGACATTCGCTGCGATGACCTCGAACTTCGTCTTCAACAACGAAGTCACCTACCGGCATCGCCGCCTGACCGGCTTGCGGTTCGTGACCGGGCTGGCCACTTTCTACGTGGTCTGCGGTATTGGTGCTTTGGCCAATGTGTCGATTGCGGTGCAGCTATTCGAGTGGGACTGGTCGGCCGGCCTTGCGGGTTTCGCCGGCGCTCTGATGAGCGCGGTGTTCAATTATGCCGTGACCAAGCTGGTGACCTGGCGCGATACCTGATCAGCGGGTCCGTTCCACCGGAACTGCAATGATGACGAAACGCGTATGCGAACCGGAGGGCATGGACAGGAGGCTCGGCTCGCCCGTCTCGCGGTAACCGTGGTTTTGCAGATTGGTCCGGAACTTTTCCAGCGTTTCGCCGGTTCGGTTGGCCGCGCCCGGATGAATGGCAATAGCCGAACTCCCGCCCGTGTCGGTCAGGAACTGGAAATGCCGCGGGTCGGTCAGCGGCCGGATTATCACATCGGGTCCGAGCGCGTGGCCCACCTTGCCCGCGATGTGCCAGTCCCGCGTGACGACGAGCTTCGGCGCGCCCAGTTGTGGCCAAGTGGTCGCGAGCGCCGACCAGTCCTGCAACTGCCAGTCGACATCGAACTGCGGCGGCAGGTTCGCGAAGGGGCGGGTGAAGAGGGCGTAACGCGCCTGAAGGCCGACCACCAGCGCCAGCACCGGAATGACGATCCACGATGCGCGCCATGCGGCCAGCAGCGCCCAGCGATGGCGGTCCGCCACCCGAGCCGCCCAGGCGCCGGCGAGCGCGAAGCCGAACAGAAATCCGCTCATTGCCCAGTGGGGCAGGGAGTTCCGGCTGATCAGTGCGGCGGCGAGGAACAGGATTGCCGGCAGGATCGCCAGCCAGCCGAACAGCCGGTCAGCGGTGGCCTGCGGGCGCGCAACCCCGTTTGTCGCCATCCAGACGACAATGATCCAGGTGCCCGGAAGAAGATAGGCCATCTGGCCGACCAGCGTGACGGCGAAGTTGCCGGGTTCGAAACCTGGCGAGGCGGCGCCGGACCGCGCTGCCTGAAAGCCGATCGACACCCAGTCATGGGCTGCATTCCAGGCGACAACGGGGACGAGACCGAGCGCGCCGAGGGCAAGCGAGCCCCAAAGCGCCGGCGCGGCGAACAGCCGGCGATGCGGCGGACTGACCAGCAGGAAGGCGAGCGCGGAAAGGCCGAACAGCCCGGCTTGGTACTTGGAGGCGAGTGCCACGGCAAAGCAAAGGCCGGCCGCCAGCCAGCGGACGGTGCGTAGCGATCGTTCGGGCATGAGCAGGTCCGGCAGCACGAGGCGCAGCGTGGCCAGCAGCGCCAGGTTGAGCGGTCCGTCGGGAACGATGAAATGGCCGGCGGAAATCAGGAAGAAGGGGGCGACCGAATACCAGGCCAGTGCCCACCACGCGGCACGCGCGCCAAATGCGATGCGGGTCACATCCCAGATCAGCCATCCGCAAAGCGAACCGGCGAGCACGAAAGGCAGGCGAATGACAAAGACGTTTTCGCTGCCGGCCAGCCACGCAACGAGCCGCGCAATGGTGAAGCCGACAGGCGGATGATCGAAATAGGACAGCGACCAGCTGCGCGAAACCGTGATCGCGTAGGCTTCGTCGATCATCGCCGGATAGATCCACGCCGTTGCAAGCCGCAGCAGCAGGAAACCGGCGATCAGGAGGAGCGCGTCGCGCGCAGTGGGCTCAGCCTTGGCGGCGCGGTCGAAGGTAAGCATTTACTTTCTTCAACCGCGATTCCGCGTTTCCGGCAAGCTCAGAAACGTTGGGTCAACAGAATGTCCCGGATCAGGCCGTAGCCATCTGGTTGTGTCTGCGCTTCATGAATTCCTTGGCGGTCTCCACCGCGACAGCGGCGTCGCGGCAATAGGCGTCCGCGCCAACGGCCTTGCCGAACTCCTCGTTCAGCGGTGCGCCGCCGACGAGAACCACATAGTCGTCGCGAATTCCCTTCTCGCGCATCGTATCGATGACCACCTTCATGTAGGGCATGGTCGTGGTCAAAAGCGCCGACATGCCGAGAATGTCCGGCTGTTCCTTCTCGAGTGCCTCGAGGTAGTTCTCGACCGGATTGTTGATGCCGATGTCGACGACGTCGAAGCCGGCGCCTTCCATCATCATGCCGACGAGGTTCTTGCCGATGTCGTGGATGTCGCCCTTGACGGTGCCGATGACCATCTTGCCGAGCTTCGGCGCGCCGGTTTCGGCGAGCAACGGACGCAGGATGGACATGCCGGCCTTCATGGCATTCGCCGAAAGCAGCACCTCCGGCACGAACAGGATGCCATCGCGGAAATCTTCGCCGACGATCCGCATGCCTTCGACCAGCGCGTCGGTCAGCACATTATACGGTGCCCAGCCGCGCTCCAGAAGGATGTTCGTTCCTTCGAGGATCTCTTCCTTGAGACCGTCGTAAAGGTCGTCATGCATCTGCTGCACGAGTTCGTCGTCCGAAAGCTCGGATAGAATGATTTCGTCGTCGGACATTGCGTCGTCTCATCTCCAATGCACGCAGGGGACGCTGCGCGTCCCCAAGGTAGTCGATAGTGGAACGAAAATCTTGAAAAAAACGCGCCAATTGCGACGGCGTCGAATGCTTTTGCGACCGGAAAAGCCCGCGCCGCCGGTCACCTTGGGACATGTAAGCCTATCCCGCCAGCGTCAAAGCCTGCCGCGAATTGAAACGCTTGCGACCCGGCCGAGCCGCATTCTTGACGAAACGATTGCGAGGAGACGCCTTTCGAGGCGCTTGAGGATACCAATGTCAGACATCTCTTCCGATGAAACCGTCGAGGGTGCGCGCGGCCGCGGACGCGGCGGACGAAGGGCTTCGGGCGGCGCAGCGGCGCGGCGTGCGGCGCGCGGCAGCGGTCAGCGCGGTCCGGCCATGCCGTATATCACGCGGCGCGTCCCGGTCTTCGAAGTGCTGGACGAAGAGGCGCTTTCGATCATCGAAGCCAACGCCGACACCGTGCTCGAGGAAGTCGGCATAGAGTTTCGCGACGATGAAGAGGCGCTCGCGCTCTGGAAGGATGCCGGTGCCGACGTCAGGGGACAACGGGTGCATTTTCCGAAGGGCCTGTGCCGCGAGTTGCTGAAGACAGCGCCCTCGACCTTCACCCAGCAGGCGCGCAACCCGGAACGCAGCGTGCAGATTGGCGGCAACGCGACCGTTTTCGCGCCGGTTTACGGCCCACCCTTCGTCCGCGACCTCGACGGTGAGCGGCGCTACGCGACCATCGAGGACTTCCGCAACATCGTGAAGCTCGCCTATCTGGCGCCGTCGATGCACCATTCGGGCGGCACGGTGTGCGAGCCGGTGGACATCCCGGTCAACAAGCGCCATCTCGACATGGTCTACAGCCACATGACGTTGTCAGACAAACCCTTCATGGGGTCGGTCACCGCGCCGGAGCGCGCCGAAGACACCGTCGAGATGTGCAAGATTCTGTTTGGCGCCGACTATGTCGACAACAACACGGTGGTCATCAACCTGATCAACGCCAACTCGCCGATGGTGTTCGACGACACCATGCTCGGCGCGGCCAAGGTGTATGCGCGCAACAACCAGGCCTGCATCGTCTCGCCGTTCATCCTGGCTGGTGCGATGAGCCCGGTGACCATTGCTGGCACGCTGACACAGGTGCTTGCCGAAGTGCTGGCGGGCGCATCGTTCACGCAGCTTGTGCGCCCCGGTGCGCCGGTTCTGTTCGGGACGTTTGCCGCTTCGATCTCCATGCAGTCGGGTGCGCCGACTTTCGGCACGCCGGAGCCGTCGCTGGTTTCCTACGGCGCGGCGCAGCTCGCGCGGCGGCTCGGACTGCCGTTCCGTACCGGCGGATCGCTGTGCGGTTCCAAGCTGCCGGATGCCCAGGCCGCCCATGAAAGCGCGGCGACGCTCAGCATGACGCTTCTGGCCGGCACCAACTTCGCCCTGCATTCGGCGGGCTGGCTCGAAGGCGGGCTGGTCACGTCCTACGACAAGTTCATGATCGACATCGACCAGTTGGGCATGCAGCAGCGCTTTGCCGAGGGCGTTGACCTGAGCGAGAACGGCCAGGCGATGGACGCCATCCGCGAGGTTGGACCCGGCAGCCACTTCCTCGGTTGCGATCACACACGCGCGAATTTCGAGCACGCCTTCTACCGGTCGCTGGTCGCCGACAACAACTCCTTCGAGCAATGGGACATCGAGGGTCGCAAGACCGCCGACCAGCGGGCCAATGCCCTGGCCCGGCAGTGGCTGGAAAGCTACGAGGCACCCGCCATCGATCCGGCCATCGACGAGGCGCTGCAGGCATTCATTCGGGAGCGCAAGGACTCCATGCCCGACGCCTTTGGCTGAAGGAAGCCCGCTGATGGCCGGGCTAAAGTGGCCGATATGATCCACAAGGCGGTCTGGCGCT
This sequence comes from Oricola sp., assembly GCF_965230365.1. Classification (GTDB taxonomy): domain Bacteria; phylum Pseudomonadota; class Alphaproteobacteria; order Rhizobiales; family Rhizobiaceae; genus Oricola. The sequence continues at coordinate 1,659,054 of NZ_OZ246003.1, forward strand.
CTGGCCTGGCCGGCGAGGGCGATGAACGTTAGCGATCTCGCCGCCGAACTGGCGCGCCACGGATTGATCCTGCGCGGCGGTTTCGCATTCGGCGTCGGCGAGGCCGCGCCGCTTGCCGCTGACGGCAGGGCTGCGCGCGCTGTTGCGCTGGTCGGGCATGGCGGCGGGTCGATCTGGCCACATTTCTCGCAATGGCTCGCCGGCTGCAAGCAGGTGCCAACCGACCCGCTCGACCGATGGTCGAAAGAGGTGCTTGAGGCTGTCGCCAGCCGGTTTGCGGCGCGCGCCGTGTTCCCGTCCGACAAACCCTATATGCCGTTCCAGTCATGGGCGATGCGGGCCGAAGGCCTGAAGTCATCGCCGCTCGGCATCCTCATGCATCCGCAATTCGGGCTGTGGCACGCTTATCGCGGCGCACTGCTTTTCGACCGCGAGATCGCGCTTGAAGCGCCTGAGGCGTCACCGCATCTCTGCGACCTATGTGACGGAAAAGACTGCATGAAGGCCTGTCCGGCGGATGCGGTCTCCAAGGCCGGGCTCGATATTGGCCGATGCCGTGTGCACCTTGCTTCGCCGGCCGGCGCCGGCTGTGTGAATGGCGGGTGTGCGGCGCGCGCGGCCTGTCCGCACGATGGCTACCGATATGGCGCGGAGCAGCTGGCGTTCCACATGGCTGCCTATCTCAACTCGATCGCGGCAAGCTGACCAAAAGCCCCTCTAGCGCCCGCGCCAGGGCAGCATCCGGTCCGGGGTTGCGTCGAATCGGGCCTGCCAGCGTTCGACACGCAGCATGTCGAAGACGATCGCAAGGATCGCCGGCAAGATGAACAGCACCATCCAGGCCGCTGTGACCAGCCCCATCAGGACGGTCGCCACAAACGGCGCCACGGCTTCAGCCTGGGGACCGGGGGACAAGTAAAATGGCATCAGGCCCAGCACCACCGCCAGCGTTGTGGCGGTCAGCGGGCGTAGCCGGTCGCGGGCGGCCGCGATGGCGGCGGTCGCGGGATTGCCGAACTCCAGATGCCCGCGGAAACTCGCGATCATCTGGGCCGAGTTCCCGGTTGTCAGTATTGCAAGCGCTGCGAGACCGGCCAGCGCCGGTATCGACAGGGACATCCCGAAAATGATGTGGCCGACAAGGCCGCCAAGCATGGCGAAGGGAACGGCGAGCGTGACCGCAGCTGCGAGGAAAAGGCTGCGGAACAGCACGGCAAAGACGAAAAAGACCGCAACCAGGCCGGCGAGCGGCATGGCTGCGAACAAGAGCGGAGTTTCGGCGGGGGTGCCTGAAGTGTCATCGACCGCGATGCGCAGTCCCGGATTTCGGCTCTCCATGTCGTCGGCGATTCCGCCGCGGATCAGTGCTGCCAGTTTTGCAGGGTTCGTCTGCTTGCGATCGACTTCGACCACAATATGCGAAACGAAACCCTGGCCGCGCCTGACCAGTTGCGGGTAGCCGTCGACGGTCTGCATCGTCACCAGATCGGCGAGCGCCCTGGTGCCCGCACTAGTCTCCACCGGAAAGGCGTCGAGGTCGTCAAGCGCGAAGCCTGTTCCCGCCGGCAGGGCGATCGCGGAACCGGATGGGCGCAGGCTGGCGGCGCCCGGATCGGCTAATCCCGCACGCAGCTGTTTGGCGATCTCGCCCGGCGCAAGCCCGAGCGTGCGTGCGTAATCGTTCGGCCGCAACTCGACTTCCGGGCGTGGCCCCGGAAAGTCCGTCCGTGCCTGACGTATGCCGCCGAGGGCCGCAACAGCGTGCAGCAATTCGGCATTTGCGCGGTCGATCTGCTCCGGATCGTCGCCGGACAGCATAATGCGGAGACTGTTCATTCCCGCAAGGCCATCGATTGTGGAAATTGTGAGCGAGCGGGTGTCGGGGAGCGGACCGGCGGCCTGGCGCCAGGCCGCGATCAGTTCGCCGGAGGAGGCGTTGCGCGCCGCCTCTTCGAGCAGTTCCACCGTAATCGTGGCGACGTGAGCGCCGCCGGCATGGAAGTCTTCATTGACCGCATACCTGACGAGGACATGCTCGACCAGCGGCTGGCGGTCCTCGGTGCGCAGCGTATAGCGGGAATCAACCTTGTCGAGCGCGGTGAGCAATTGGTCGACGGCAGCTTCGGCTTGCTCTTGCGAACTGCTTGCCGTCAGCGCCAGGCGGGCTTCCAGCGTGTCACCCTGCGGTGGCGGGAATGTCTCAAACCGCGCCACGCCGGCCGTGACCATGCCCGCGCATGCGATGGTGATCGCGGCCGACGTACCCACCGCCAAATAGCGCCAGCCGACGGAAAGCGAGACCAGCGGCATGAGTGTTCCTCCGCCGATCGCGGCGACGGCGCGGACCGAAAGCCGGCGGTCCGGGTCGTAGGTTTCCTGCGGATGGAACAGGTGGTTCGGCAAGATCAGGCCAGCGACAGCGAGATTGATCGCCAGCAGGCCGAACAGAATGATCGCCAGCGATCCGAGCATCGCGCTGAACGCGCCATCCGAGAAGACGACCGGTGTAAGCAGGCATAAACCGACCGCAAATGCGCCGCCTAGGCCGGGCAGGGCGCTGCGGGCACCGTTCAGTGCGGCGGCGGCGGGTGCGGCCTTGTTTCGCCAGACCGCGATGCTGTCGGCGACGGCCACATTGCCATCGATTATGGCCACGGCAGCAGCCAGAAGCGCCAGCAAGGCGACGGGATTGAACGGGATTCCCGTTGCGTACATCGCAAGAACACCGGCAAAGAAGACGGTGGGAAACGTCAGCGCGATGCGAAACGCGTCGTCGGCGCGGAAGAACAGCCACAGAACAGCCAGCGCCAGCGCAAGACCGACGGCCGTGTTGCGCACGGTCTGCGCGACAAAGGCGCGGATTGTGTCGGCTTCGCCGCCAAGCACGGCAATCGCAAACGGCTCGTCATACTTGACGCGCTCGCCCTCCAGAACGGCATCGACTGCAGCCAAGGTGCGGACAGCATCGCCTTTCCTGGTCTTTGCAAGCCGGATCACGGCGGCGGGCGCACCGTCGATCGTGGTAACAAGGTGTGGATCGCTCGGTGCCCACGCGATGTCGGCGACATCGCCGAGATGCACTATGCCGCCGGATTGCGCGCGCCGGATCACGAGTTCTTCCAGCTCGCCGGCCTCGCCGCTCGCATAGGCGAAGCGGGCGATGTCGCCGCTGCTGGTGCGCGGCAGCGGGCGCAATGTATCGACTGTATCGACGACTTCGGCCGCCGACAGTCCGAGGCGGCGCAGATCGTCGGGGCGCATGTCCACGCGCAATTCGCTTTGCGTCAGGCCTTCTACTTTTGCCGCGCCGACGCCGGAGATCGCCTCGAGACGGCTTGCCAGCGTCGTTACATAGTCAAGCAGGCCATTGTTTGTGGGCACGCCGGTAACGGCGAGCAGCGCCAGCGTGTCACCGCCGGCCCCCGGCGCACCGACGCGTATTCTGGCACCGGCCGGGAGATCGTCGACACGCGCGAGCGCGTCGGAGAGGTTATCGGCAGATTCCGATCCATCTTCGCGCTTGACCAGCCTTGCCGAGATCATCGCTTGGCCGTCGATGGAAACGCAATTCAGTTCAGCCGGAGCGGAGACGCCGGTCAAAGCGGTCCGCAGTCTCTGACAGATTTTGGCGTCGATCTCGCTGGCGTGCGCGCCGGGGTGATCGATGGCCGCAAGCACTGTCTCGCGCGGCGATGCGGGAAGCGTTTCGCGGTCGATGCCGAGAATGGCGACTGCGCCTAGGACAAGCAAGGCGACCGTCAGCAGGCTGGCCGCATGCGGATGCCGGACGAAATAGCCGATCATCGGGTCAGTTCCCCGCCGGTTCTTCTATCGCCGGTGCCAGCGACAGGCCGGGAACCGCCGGTCGAGGTACGGAAAGCAATACGACATCGCCGCTCGTCAGCCCGTCCTCGACAATTACCCGGTCGCCGAGCGGCAGGCCGAGCGTGACCGGGCGAATGCCGAGAACCGGCCCGGTCTCGTCTTCCTCGGCAACGAAGACGAATGGCGCTCCGGTGCTGTCGCGGCGCGGCATGGTGCGCGGTATCGCCACCAGGCCCTCGGTTTCGGGGGCGTAGAAGTCCACCGCGACGAACGAATTCTCCGCCAATTGCGGCCGGGCGCGGTCTGCGCCACCGGACGGCGGATCGACGCGAACGACCAAGCCGATCGTGCCGGTCTCGGGGTCGAGTGCCTCCCGCACCCGGTCGATCGAGCCTTTCCAGCTTGCCGCCGGGCCTGGCCCGACCGCGCGCACGACGGCCTCGATGCCAAGCGACGGCAGGCGCTGAGCGGCGGCGGCGACATCGAATTGCGGGTCTGTGGCGCCGTCGGCCAACGCGATGACCGGCCGCAATGCCGATACGGGGACCTCGACCTCAATATCCACGCTGTCCTGCAGCGCCATGCTCAACAGCGGCGCTCCCGCCCGAACGCTGTCGTCGAGACCCACACTGATCGCGGTGACGCGCCCGGGAAACGGGGCGACGACTTCGGTTTCGCGCAGATTACGCTCGGCCTCGTCGAGCTCGGCGAAGCGCATTGCGAGCGTCGCCACAAGCGCGGTCTGTCTTGCTTCGAACAGGTTCAACTCGTTTTCGATCGCGCGGACGGACGCGCGGGCGGCCAGCAGCACTTTGCCGCGCGAATCGAGCAGGGCCTGCGAGGATACGCCGCGTTCGACGAGACTGGCGACGCGGTTGTATTCCTGGCGGGCGTCTTCCAATGCGCGGGTTTCGATTTCCAGCGTGAACCTGTTGTTTTCGTTGCGCTGCTCGGCTTCGTCGATGGCTGCCTGTGCGGTCGAGACATTGGCGCGCGCCTTCGAGAGGGCGATCTCGTATCCGGTCGGATCGATCACCATCAGGACCTGGCCGGTGTCGACCCGGCTGCCAGGCAGCAAGCTGTCGGCAAGTGACACGATGCGCCCGTCCACGTCGGCGGTTGCGACCCACTCGGACGAGGGGGCCACCCGACCGTAACCGCGGCCGCTGGCCCGCACCGGCTGCGGCGCGATGCGCTCGGCACGGACCGCGATGGGTTCGGTCACCGTTGGAGCGGGTGGCGGCGCGTCCACACCGGTCAGGTAGTTAAAGCCGCCGATGCCGATGATGATCGGCACGAGGAACACAATCAGGCGTTTCAGGGCGTTCATCGGTGGCTCCAGTCAGGTCGGACCATTGCGAGCGGCGTTGCGCCATCGGTGGCATGCGAATGGGGGAATGTGTCGCACACCCTATCGATCCGGGCTCGAATTTCCATCCATCTCACCGTATTTGTTGGGTATTTGCGACGAAACGCTGTGATGCAAGGCACATAACTATTTTTTGCCAGTAAAGATACGACCTGTCGCTACGTCCTAACAGAGTCGTGTCTCTCGCCAATGCGAAATATCTTTGCCCTGATATTGGGCATTGCCGATTTCGCGTGCACATGTTTCGGTCAGCCACCTTACGTCAAGTGCCAGTTCCACGCGCGGATTTCGCTATTTCGGCCGCAGACCAAGTGAATCCGGATTGGCACATGGCTTGCCTGACTAGTGACGTGCAGCGCGCCTAGGGTTCCGGTTTCACGACGAAACGTCTGGTCCGAGAGGTGCACGCCGCAGGTGAAGCAGCGGTGACACGGCGGGGCAAAATCCCGGGAGAATACTGCACAGGTTTGCGCGCGCAGGCCTTCTCCCGGTCGTGCGCCAAACCTCTTGAAGAAGGGCGGTCCGGCCGTCCGCAACAGAGAGGCAGGAGCATGATCGCAAGACTTTTCACTACCCTCGGCCTGGCCGCCGCACTGGCGTTGCCGATGTCGGCGCAACACGCTGCCGCGCAGGAGAAATCCGAATTCAAGGTTTGCTGGTCGATTTATGTGGGATGGATGCCGTGGGGCTATCTGGAAGAGTCCGGCATCATGGACAAATGGGCCGAGAAATACGGAATCGACGTCGAGATCGTGCAGATCAACGACTATGTCGAATCGATCAACCAATACACGGCCGGCGAATATGATGGCTGCTCGATGACCAACATGGACGCGCTGTCGATTCCGGCCGGCGGCGGCATCGACACGACGGCGCTGATCGTCGGCGACTACTCGAACGGCAATGACGGCATCGTGCTGAAGGATGCAGCCGAACTGCCGGAGATCGCCGGGCGCAATGTCAATCTCGTCGAATTGTCGGTCTCGCATTACTTGCTGGCGCGCGCGCTCGACACCGTCGGGCTGTCGGAACGCGACCTGACGGTCGTCAACACGTCCGACGCCGACATGATTGCCGCCTACTCCACGGCGGACGTCAACGCGGTCGTGACCTGGAACCCGCTCCTGTCGGAGATTGCGGCAGTCAAGGAATCGACTGTTGTCTTCGACAGTTCCGGCATTCCCGGCGAAATCGTCGACATCATGATGGTCAATACCGAAACGCTTGCCGCAAACCCGGCTTTCGGCAAGGCGCTGGCCGGCGCCTGGTATGAGGTGATGGACCTGATGGCATCGGGCGACGAGGCGGCGCTGACCGCCATGGCCGAAGCATCCGGTACCGATCTTGCCGGCTACAACGCACAGCTTGGTTCCACCGAGATGTTCTACCAGCCGGCCGATGCGGTCGCGTTCACCGCATCGGCGGACCTGCCCAAGACCATGCAGTTCGTTGCCGAGTTCCTGTTCGACAAGGGCATCCTGGGCGAGGGCGCGCCGAGCCCGGAGTTCGTCGGTGTCTCGTTCCCGGACGGTTCGGTCTATGGCGACGCCAACAACGTCAAGCTGCGCTTCGACACCACCTACATGAAGATGGCCGCCGACGGCGCGCTCTGATTGTCAACTTCGCCCGGCGCGTCGCGCCGGGCGTCCCTTCCACTGGATCGTCGACATGCGCCTGATCAACCGGAAACCGTCCCGTATCGGCGCGTTCGCGCTTGGCCTGGTGCCGTTCGTTGCGGCGATTCTCGCCTATGCGATTGCCAGCCACTATCGCCGTCTCGACAATCCCGCCGACAAGCTGCTTCCGTCGCTCGGCGACATGGGAGCGGCGTTCACCCGGCTGGCCTTTCAGCCCGACCGCCGGTCCGGCGACTACATCTTATGGGTGGATACGTTCGACAGCCTGGCGCGGCTTGGTGGCGGAATGGGCGTCTCCGTGCTGCTGGCGCTCAGCCTCGGCTGCCTCATTGGCTTCATTCCGCATGTCCGCGCCTCGCTGGCGCCGTTCATCGCCACATTCTCGCTGGTGCCGCCAATCACGGTGTTGCCGATCCTGTTCATCATGTTCGGGCTCGGCGAACTGTCGAAAATCATGCTGATCGTGGTCGGCACAGCGCCAGTGATGATCCGCTCGACCGCACAGGCGGTCATGGAAATCCCGCGCGAACTGATCATCAAGGCCGAGACGCTGGGCGCCAGCGTCTGGCAGATGATGCTGCGGGTGGTTCTGCCGCAAATCCTGCCGAAGCTGATCACCGCGATCCGGCTCGGCCTTGTGCCGGCATGGATCTTCCTGATTTCGGCCGAGGCCATCGCCTCGACCTCAGGCCTTGGCTATCGCATCTTCCTGGTGCGCCGCTATCTCGCGATGGATGTCATCCTGCCTTATGTCGTGTGGATCACGCTGATCGCGTTCCTGCTCGACCGGCTGCTCTTGATGCTGTCGCGCCGCGCATTTCCCTGGCATCACCTGGGAGGAGCAAGCCTGTGACCGACACACAAAACGCGCCCGCGACGGCCATGCCGAAGATCGCCGTGCGCAATGTCGCCAAGACCTATGCAGGCGTCGTGGTGCTGGAGCGGCTGAACCTCGACATCGAGGCCGGCAGCCTGTGCACCATTGTCGGCGCTTCGGGCTGCGGCAAGTCAACCTTCCTGCGCTTGCTGTTGTCGCAGGAGCTGCCGTCGCGCGGCGAGATCCTGATCGACGGCGAACCGCTGCCGGCCGAGCCGACGCCCGACCGCGGCATCGTGTTTCAGCGCTACTCGGTGTTCCCGCACCTCACCGTGGAGGAAAACCTCATGCTGGCCGGCGAGTTCAGCGCCAGCCCGATGACCGGACGGCTGTTCGGCAAGGCACGCGCGGACGCACGCGACGCGGTCACCGACACGCTGGAGCGGATCGGGCTTGCAGCGGCGCGCCGGCAGTTCCCGGTGCAGCTTTCGGGCGGCATGCAGCAGCGGCTGGCAATCGCCCAGGCGCTTCTGAAACGCCCCAAGATCCTGCTGCTGGACGAGCCGTTCGGCGCGCTTGACCCAGGCATCCGCGCCGATATGCAGGACCTTCTGGTCGAGCTCTGGCAGGAGCTGTCGATGACCGTCTTCATGGTCACGCATGACATTCACGAGGCGTTCAAGCTCGGCACGCGCGTGCTGGTCTTCGACAAGATCCGTCACGATCCGCACGCGCCTGAGGCCTATGGCGCGACGATCACCTACGACCTGCCGCTCGACCGCAACAATCCTGGCGCCGTGCCCGATGCGGGCGCATTGTTCGCCGCACCGAAGACTGCCGGAACGGGCAAGACTACTGGAACAGGAGCAGTTTCCAATGCATGAACTCTTTTCAACCCGGCCATCGCGCATCAGCAGCCGGGCTGGCCCGACGCCGTGTCCGCAACGCCAACGGCATCACCATCCGGATTTCGACAAGCTGCAGATGCGCGGCTGGAAGGCGGTGGAGAAGGAAGGCATGCTGCCCTCGGCTGCCTGGGAGAAAGAGCGCCAATGGGCCCTGCGCATGGGCCTGACCGGCTCCGACAGCCTGGAAGACAAGTCGATCCCGACATTTGCGCGCGGGGAACTGCCGCATTATGCCGGCATCAACACCTTCCTGAAGGCGCCCTACATCGAGGATGTGACCAAGGTCGGCGCCTATGACGCGGCGGTGATCGGCATTCCGTTCGACGGTGGCACCACCTACCGGCCCGGTACGCGGTTCGGCCCGCAGGGTGTTCGCAAGATTTCCGCGCTTTACACGCCCTACAACTACGAAATGGGTGTCGATCTGCGCGAGCAGATGACGCTGTGCGATGTTGGCGACGTGTTCACCATTCCCGCCAATATCGAGAAGACCTTCGACCAGATCACCCGCGCGGTCAGCCATGTCGCCTCATCGGGCGCGCTGCCGATCATGATCGGCGGCGACCACTCGATCGGCTTTCCCTGCGTGCGCGGCATCGCGCAATGCACGTCAAAGCGGATCGGCATCGTGCATTTCGACCGGCACATCGACATCCAGGAGAAGGATCTCGACGAGCGCATGCACACCACGCCGTGGTTCCATGCGACCGACCTTGTCAACGTGCCGGCGGTCAACCTGGTGCAGGTCGGCATCGGCGGCTGGCAGGTGCCGCGCGAAGGGGTGGTGGAGGCGCGCAATCGCAATACCAACATCTTCACCATGCGCGACATCGAGGAACTGGGGCTGGCCGAGACGGCGGCGCGGGCGCTGGAACTCGCCTGGAAGGACGCGGACGCGGTCTACATCTCGTTTGACATCGACTCGGTCGACTGCGGCTTCGTGCCGGGCACCGGCTGGCCGGAACCGGGCGGTTTCCTGCCGCGTGAGGCTCTGGAACTGGTCGGTCTTGTTGCGGCAGAAGGCATTTGCGGGCTTGAGGTGGTCGAGGTTTCGCCACCCTACGACACGTCTGACATCACTGCGCTTCTGGCCACACGCGTCATCGTCGACGTGCTCGGCACGCTGGTCAGCCACGGCAAGATGGGCGCGCACAAGGCGATCATCGACAAGCCGGTCGAGATCCCCGCCGGGCCGGATGTCGACGGGCAAGGATGGGATCTGAACAATGGCGCATGATCACGGCATCCACCATCACGGCCACCACCATCACGACCATCATCATGGTCCGGGCCACAACCATGCGCATGGCGATCACCTGCATTCGCATGTCCACGCCGATGCGGCGCGCGAGCGCGAAGAGGAGATGCGGGCGCTGGCGGTGGCCTTTCTCGACGGGTTCCGCAAGGCTGAGGACAAGACCTCGTTCCTGCGCATTGCCGGTGTGCCCTTCAAGCGCGCCGGCAGCGACGGCCTGACCATGCATCTGGTCGAAACGCGGATCGAATCGAAATGGCAACTCGGTACCGCGTCGCCGGCTTTCGGTTCGCGCGAACTCGTCTATCTGCCCTATCCGGGTGAGATGATCGGCGAGCGCGAAACCATGACACTGACCTATGTGTCGCTGACCGAACGTGCCGATGTCGACATCGCCGAAATCCTCGCTGGACGAACAGAGGACTTAGAAGGAGCCGCATCATGAAGACAGCATTTCGCCTTACCGCCATCGCGGTTGCCGCAGCACCGATCGGCGCCGCTGCGCATAATGGTAATCACAGCCATGTCGAAGGTGGTATCCTGCAACACATGCTGACTGAAGCGACGCATTTGACGGCTTTCGCCGCCATCGCAGCACCGGTTTTGCTTTACGCCGCGGTGCGCGCGCTGCGGCCAATCATTGCGCGGCTGAGGGGGTAGGGGCCTTTAGAAGCCCCCGTCCGTTTCTTACAGGGAGGCGGTCTGTCGCGTGACGGGTCGGGTGGGGGAGCGGTGGCTTCCCCGCCCGGCTTGGGCTTCTTGATCGAGTTACGTTGGTCCGTTCGTTGAACCGCGCTTGCGCGGTGCACGCAGGTCAACGCCGCTGGCTTGCAATCCCAACAAAATTACGGGTCTTGAATCTTTGGCAACAGAGTTTGGCGCAAGGCGTGTATCGGCCATCTGGCCGATGGTGGTTGCAATGTTACTCATGCGCTCGTCATACCCCGGACGTTAGAAAAGGCGGCAGATTTGGCCTGCGTCTGACCCGGAATGTTGGCACACCTCGTCCAGCAGGAGCGATTTTCGTGAATTGGAGATACACACGCGAAATGGTGTTCCAATCGGTCTCAATTCTGCTTGCGCCGGGCTCGCCCGGTCTTTGTGTCGCTGCCGGCGCGTTGGTTGATCCGGGTGTCGAAAGTCATTCTTATCGCTGGACTATTCGGCCAATCCCTTATAGCTGTGATGCCGTAAGGCTTCCGTTACGGAAACTGATTGCAGTGTATTGATCTTGAGCGGATTGTGGGCCCTCTTATTTATGGGGGCGAGGGCGGAAGATGACTCATTTTCTGGCAGTTGTTTCTATCTGGCTTTATGTATCGGGCGCTGTGTTTGTTGCTGGCGATATGGATGACTTGAGGGATCGTGGCGCAATCCCGGAGTGGAACGACCGGGGGGCGTGGGCGTTGATCCTGGTCTGGCCGGTCATCGTCACGTTTGGTGCGATACTGGCGGCAATCGCAACGATCAGGAAGTAAGCGCGGCAAGATGGGCGCGGGGCACTCCAACTGTGTCAGACCGCCTGCTCACCAAGCGGTATATTCTTTCGTATAGGCAGCCTATCCCAACTGCTCTTTGCCTATGCCTTGCAGCAAGCCAACTTCCCCGACGGCCCTGATAGTAACGGCCAAGCGCCGATTACGGAAACAAACAAAACAGGCGTGAAACTCGTGTCCGCTTCGCGTGAGGTGCGGCGCACAACGTGCCCGGCATGCGGACTTGAGGGGGAGAGGAGGTGTTCGGCCCCGCGTAGCTTTCTGGGGTCAGATACCTCCTCTAATTTTTTTTCGGTTTGCCGACGCGGCTATTCGGCGGCCTCGACGGTGCCGCTGTCGCCCATCTTTTCCACTCGCGCCGCGCAGTATTTGAACTCCGGGATCTTGCCGAAGGGATCGAGCTGCGGATTGGTCAGCCGGTTGGCCGGGCTTTCATTGAAGCAGAACGGTACGAACACCATGCCGTCGGCAACATCGCGGTCGGCGCGCAGCACCGCTTCGATGCGGCCGCGCCGCGTTTCGACGGCGATCATGTCGCCGATGCTCAGCCCGTTCCTGGCGATCTCGCCCGGATTCATGGCGGCGATACCCTCTGGCTCGATCGCGTCCAGCACGCCGGAACGGCGCGTCATCGCGCCAGTGTGCCAGTGTTCCAACAGGCGCCCGGTGGTCAGAACCAGAGGCCAGTCGTCGTCGGGCACTTCGTCTGGCGGCAACAAGTCGGCGGGAACAAGCTTGCCGCGCTTGTCGGCGGTCGGAAAGCCGTCCGTGAAGATCACCTCGTTGCCGAATCCGCCGGGCTCTGAAACCGGATAGGTAACCACGTCCTCGTCCGTCAGGCGCTCCCACGAGATGTGGTCGAGCGATTTCATCACCGAGGCCATCTCGGTGTAGACCTCGCCGATGTCACCGTAGTTCCAGTCGAGCCCGAGGCGGCGCGCCAGTTCGGCGATCAGTTCCCAGTCCTGGCGCGCTTCGCCAGGCAGCGGCAGTGCCGGGCGACCAATCTGCACCTGGCGGTTGGTGTTGGTGTAGGTGCCGAGCTTTTCGGCATGCGCCGAAGCCGGGAACACCACGTCGGCGTGCCAGCAGGTTTCGGTCAGGAAAATGTCCTGGACGACCAGATGGTCGAGCTTGGCGAGCGCGGCGCGGGCGTGCAACTGGTCCGGGTCCGACATCGCCGGGTTCTCGCCCATGACATACATGCCGCGGATTTCGCCCTCATGGATGGCGTCGACGATTTCGACCACGGTCAGGCCGCGCTTCGGATCGAGCGTACGGCCCCACAGGTCTTCCATGCGGCCGCGAATGTCCTCCGCCTCGACCGATTTGTAGTCCGGGAAGAACATCGGGATCAGGCCGGCGTCGGATGCGCCCTGGACATTGTTCTGGCCGCGCAACGGGTGCAGCCCGGTGCCGGGCCGGCCGACATGGCCGGTGGTCAGCGCCAGCGCGATCAGGCAGCGCGAGTTGTCGGTGCCGTGGGTGTGCTGGGAGACGCCCATGCCCCAGAAAATGATCGAGCGTTCGGATGTGGCATAGGTGCGGGCGACGTCGCGCAGCATTTCGGCCGGCACGCCGCAGACATCAGCCATCGCTTCCGGCGTGAAGTCCTTGACCTTTTCCTTCAGTGCCTCGAAGCCGGAGACATTGGCCTGGATATACTGCTCGTCGTAGAGCTTCTCCTCGATGATGACGTTGAGCAGCGCGTTCAGCATGGCGACGTCGGACCCCGGCTTGAACTGTACCGGATGGGTGGCGTGGCGCATCAGTTCCTGGCGGCGCGGATCGAGCACGATCAGCTTGGTGCCCCGCTTGACAGCTTGCTTGAAATAGCTCGCGGCGACGGGATGGTTCTGGCCGGGCCGCGCGCCGATGACGACGATACAGTCGGTCTTCAGCGCATCGGTAAACGGCGCGGATACCGCACCGGAGCCGACGCCTTCCAGAAGTGCGGCCACCGACGAAGCGTGGCAGAGCCGGGTGCAGTGGTCGACATTGTTGGTGCCGAAGCCCTGGCGTACCAGCTTCTGGAACAGATAGGCCTCCTCGTTGGAGCCCTTGGCCGAACCGAAACCGGCCAGCCCAGCGCCGCCATGTTCGTTGCGGATGCCGACAAGGCCGTCTGCGGCCTTCGCCAACGCCTCTTCCCAGGTCGCTTCGCGGAAGATGTCGGAGACCTGCATGAAGCGCATGTCGATGTCGGCGCGCTTCGGCGCATCGTCACGGCGGATCAGCGGTTTGGTCAGCCGTTCATCGCTCATCGCGTAGTCGTAGCCGAAGCGGCCCTTGACACAGAGCCGGTTCTCGTTGGCCGGCCCGTCTCGACCGTCGACCTGGACGATACGATCGTCCTTGACCCGCACCGTGGTCTGGCAGCCGACGCCGCAGAACGGACAAACCGAATCCACTTCGCGGTCGAACGCCTTGACGGCGCGTGTCTTTCCGGCCTCGTCCATCAGCGCTTTCTCGTACAGCGCGCCGGTCGGGCAGGCTTGCACGCATTCGCCGCAGGTGACGCAAGTCGACAGGCCCATCGGGTCGTGAATGTCGAAGACGGGCACGGAATGCGAGCCGCGCTCGCCCATGCCGATGACGTCGTTGACCTGCACCTCGCGGCAGGCGCGCACGCACAGGCCGCAGGCGATGCAGGCGTCGAGATTGACCGCGATCGCCGGATTGGTGACATCGTGGACGCCGGCATCGCCGCGCGCCTCGAACTTGGAGGGATAGCGGTCAGAACCGCCGATGCCCATCGACGATGCCCAGGTCCAGAATGCCGACTGGTCGTCCGGTCCGGCTTCGCGGGCCGGCATGTCGGCGGCGAGCAGTTCGAAGACCATACGCCGAGCCTTGTCGGCGCGCTCGGTCGCGCTTGCCACCACCATACCGTCGGACGGCTTGCGGATGCACGATGCGGCAAGGTTCTTCTCGCCGTCGATCTCGACCATGCAGGCACGGCAATTGCCGTCGGCGCGGTAGCCCGGGCCGTCGAGATGGCAGAGATGCGGGATGCGGGTGCCTTCGCGCTTGGCCACCTGCCAGATCGTCTCGCCGGCCTCGGCAGTGACCTCGCGGCCGTCGAGTGTGAAAGTTATTTTTTCGGACATCACAGATCTTCCCGGAAATGCGTCAGCAGGTGGTTGACCGGATTTGGGGCTGCCTGGCCGAGGCCGCAGATCGAGGCGTCGCGCATCACCTGTTCCAGATCGCGGATAGCGTCCTCGTCAAGTGACCCGGAGCGCGACAGCAGCGTCACCATCTTCTCGGTGCCCGAGCGGCACGGCGTGCACTGGCCGCAGCTTTCATGCGCGAAGAATTTCATCAGGTTCAGCGTCACGTTGCGGATGTTGTCCCGGTCCGACAGGACCACCACGGCATGGCTGCCGACAAGCGCGCCGTGGCGAAACAGATCGTCGCCGAAATCCAGCGGGATATCGCCCATCGAGGCGGGCAGGATGCCGCCCGATGCGCCGCCGGGCAGATAGGCCTTGAATGTGTGGCCGTCGGCCATGCCGCCGCAATACTCCTCGATCAGCTCTGTGACAGTGACGCCGGCGGGCGCCAGCTTGACGCCCGGCTCCTTGACACGGCCCGACACCGACCATGAGCGCGGGCCGGGGTGACCGGGCTTGCCCTGGCTCGCGAACCACTCCGGGCCGTTTTCGACGATATCGCGAATCCACCAGAGCGTCTCGACATTGTGGTTGAGCGTCGGCCGGCCGAACAGTCCGACCTCGGCGATATAGGGCGGGCGGTGGCGGGGCAGGCCGCGCTTGCCCTCGATCGACTCGATCATCGCCGACTCTTCGCCGCAGATATAGGCGCCGGCGCCGCGCCTCAGCTCGACAAAGCCCGGTTCGATGATTTCAGCTTCTTCCAGCGCGGCGATCTCGGTGCGCAGGATTTCCAGAACCGCCGGATACTCGTCACGCATATAGATATAGACACGCTCGGCCTCGACCGCGTGGGCGGCGATCAGCGCGCCTTCCAGCATGCGGTGCGGATCGGTCTCCAGATAGTGCCGGTCCTTGAAGGTGCCGGGTTCGCCCTCGTCGCCATTGACGGTCATCAGGCGCGGGCCTTCATAGGAGCGCACGAAACCCCATTTGCGGCCTGCCGGAAAGCCGGCGCCGCCAAGCCCCCGCAGTCCGGCGTCCGACATCACGGACATCAGCGTATCGGCGTCGAGTGCGCCCGAGCGCACCCGGTCGAGCACCTGATAGCCACCATATTCCTGGTAGGCGTGCAGCGGGATGTATTCGGGCACGGCGGCGTCGAATTCGCCATTGTCGGCCATCTCCAGCAGGTGGTCCGTAGTGGCATGGTCGACTTCGCAGTCGCCGATGCGCGCGGCCGGCGCGGTGGCGCAGCGTCCCATGCAGGGCGCGCGCATCACGCGGACATGCTCCGGATTGATCCCCGCCTCAAGCCCCGCGATCAGGTCTTCGGCTCCGGCCATCATGCAGGACAGCGAATCGCAAACGCGGATGGTCAGCGGGGCAGGGTGGTCGTCGCCTTCGCGCACCACGTCGAAATGATCGTAGAACGAGGCGACTTCGTAGACTTCAGCCTGGCTCAGGCGCATCTCGTCGGCAAGCGCCTTCAGGTGGGCGGCGGGCAGGCAGCCATTGCGGTCCTGGATCTTGTGCAGGTGTTCGATCAGCATATCGCGCGAGCGCGGCGCGTCGCCAAGCGCCTGTTGCACCTCCAACAGCGCCGCCTCGTCGAGCTGGCGGCCTTTCGGCAAGGCGGATTTGCGGCGTTTTTCGCCGGCGATGGGCGTGATCTGGTTCATGGGTTCTTCGTCTGCAGCCTTAGAACAATGTGGCGGCAACCTAACGAGAGCATTGGTGGCATACTTTCCCTTTTGCGCCAAAAGCGAGTCGTGGATATGGTGGTGCGGGGCATAGCTTCGGATTTCGCCGGCAGATAGCTGTTGACTTAACGGCTTGCGCTATATGACTGGCGAAACGGCGAAAGAAGATGTTCCGATTCTACTATCTGCTTCTGCTCGGATTGGCGGTAACGTGGTTTGTCCTGTCGACGCCGAATGTCGGGCTGGTCCTGGTCTATCTGACGCTCGGACTGGCGCTGCCGCTGTTTTTCGCGCCCACCCTGTTCATCTATCTGGCCTGTCTTGCGCCGATGCTGCATCTATGGGGGTTCCGCGCGACGCGGGCGACCGGTGTGCTTGCCTCGGCGGCGGCGCTGGCCGTGGTCGCGCTGACCCCGGGCCTGATGTCGGAACGCCGGGCCGCCGCCAAGCTGACCGAATTGCAAGCCGCCAGCCTTTGGCCGGAGGCTCCCGTGAAACGCCGTTCTTTGCAGTTCGACCTCGCTCGCGTCGATCTGACCGCCTGCGACACGCTCTGCCGTTACTTGATGCGGACCGGCCAGCTTGACTGGGTGCGTGCGGCAGCCGATCCGGACCAGACGATCTTCCTGCGTCGCGGCGCATCGCCGGCGACCGTGGTGCGCGCCGGCTTCGGCGCCGATTGCGTCATCGACGATCCGCTGGCAATCTCGGCGCGTTTCTGTCCGCTCGTTGTCGCCGACAGCGGCGCGGCGGCCGATCTCGTCTACACCGAGGAACGCTACACGATCGGCAATGACGACAAGTATCTGGCGCGGCGCGGGCTGGAAGCCCGCGATGGGCAGCGCCTGGCGTTCGCCGCGCCGGACAGCGGCGCGCTGCGTCCGGTGCTCGTCAACCTGACCGAGACTGCCGAGCCCTATATGGTTCCCATCATCCTGCAGCCCGACCTGCGTGGCGACGGCTCCAGCGGCGAGTTCGAGGCCAAGCGGCGCGAAAGGCGGCTCAATGCGATGGATTTCGAAACTGCACTAGTCGCGCTCGGATATCGACTGCCGCAGGGCGGGCTGTTCGATCAACCTGATGATCTCGCCGTTCCGCCCGTCGTCGGCCCGCCGACGGCCGCTCAGACCCGCACCGCGATTTCGGTGCTCGACCTGCCGATCGATGAGCCGTTCAACCGCCTGCAGGAGGCATTCCTGGCCGAATGGGCGGACCGCGCCCGAAACTACGGCGAGTGGAACGAATTCCGGGTCGCGCTTGCCGGGCGCATTCTGCGTGACCAGCGGGTTTCCAAGGTCGACAGCATGGCCGCGCTGTTGCAGGTCAGGCCCATCGCCGACCGCTATCTCGACGACGTGCTGGCGCTGATCGAGGCAGAGGGCGTGGCGTCGCTGCGCGGCGGAGCGCGCAGCGCGCTGGCCGGCATCGGCGATATCGATATCGACATCTTGACCCGCCACAAGGAAACGCTGATCCGCCTTTCGCAGCGCTATGATCTCAGCATCGCGCGCGAGCCGGTACGCACCGCGCTCTGGCGGATAGGACGGCACGAAGCCGGCCTGGTCGCCGCCGAGAGCTGACCGCGCCATGAATCAGAACGGCTGAACCTTCGGTTCAACGCTTCTGGTTTTTCGCTTCTCTCCGCCTGCATTATATTTGGCGTCGACAGGAGACCGCCATGACCGTCGCCGACATTGTCGCGGCCACGCGCCCGACAGCCACGAAGATCTGGATCGCTATCGCCCTCGCCGTTCTGGCCCTCGCCGTTCTGGCGCTCGCCGCCCTCGACCCTGCCGCCGCGCGTGACACGACGCTTTTCGTGCTGAACGGCTTTGTGCATGTCGCGCCGCTGGTCGCCATCGGCATCACGCTGGCGGCATGGATCCTGGCCAGCGGAGCGAGCGACCGCGTCGCTGCCATCTTCCAGGGCCGCACCGTGCAGACCGTGATCGCGGCGACCGTGGTCGGCGCAATCTCGCCAGTCTGCGGCGTCACCGTGCTGCCGCTGATGGCCGGCCTGCTGTCGGCGGGCGTGCCGCTTGCCCCGGTCATGGCCTTCTGGCTGGCCTCGCCAATCACCGGACCTGAGCTGTTGAGCGTCACGGCGGCGACACTTGGCTGGCAGTTCATGCTCGGCAAGGCGGCGGCAGCCATTTTCCTCGGGCTGGTCGGCGGCGCGGTGACCGCGATATTCGCCGGCCGCGAATGGGCGCGTTCCCCGTTGCGCCGAAATGGTCTGGCCAAGGCGCTGTCGGGTGGTTGCGCGCCCTGCGGCGACAGCGAGGCGGCGTTCGAGCCGCGCATCTGGCGCGACCCGACACGTCGCGCGCGGTTCGTCCGCGAGGCGCTGTCGATTACCCGCCTGATGCTGATCGTGCTGACACCTGCCTTTGCCGCCGAATACTGGCTCAATGCGCTTCTTCAGCCCGATGCGCTCGCCATTTATGTGGGGCGGGACAATCCCTTCGCCATACCGCTAACGGTGCTGATCGGTGCGCCGGCCTATGTCGACGGTTATGCGGCGCTGCCGCTGACGCGCGCGCTGATGGATCACGGCATGTCGGCGGGCGCGGCGATGGCGTTTCTGGTGTCTGGCGGTGTCGTCAGCATCTGGGGCGCGATGGCCATCTTCCCGGTCATCCGCTTCAAGCCGTTCCTGCTCTATCTGGTGCTGGCCATCGTGCTGTCTATGCTGTCAGGTTGGGGCTTCGGCGCGGTCCACACCGTCTGACCGCGGCAAACCCCGACGCGCGCTACCGGTCGACACAAGCCTTCATGGCGACGCGCACGGCGGCGCGGAAATTCTCGTCCGTGCCGCGATAGCGCACCGAGGCGCAGGCTGGCGGATAGGCGCCGGAGTAAAGATCGAGCAGGGCCGGCGAGGCGAGCGGCAGGTTGCGGGTGGTCAGCCAGAAGCGCAGTGTTGCCCGGCCGTCCGGCTCGGCGATGATTTCGGCGCTGTCGGGCGCGACCAGATCGCCGAAGACCGGGTGCATGCCTTCCAGCGGACAGGTGCCGGCGCGTTCGAAGTATTCTGCGACATTCCAATCGTCGGCGCGGTCGCTCAGTTCGGCGAATTGCAGGCCATGGCCGACGCAGTAGGCGCGCATCACCGAGCGGCCGTCGGCGGTCCGGGAGCTTGCGACAATGCCGCCGCGCTCCATCGTGATCCGCCAGGGTTGCCATGCGTCCGGCCGGTAGCTGACGGCGAGCGCTCCCGCTTCTTCCGGTTCGATCCAATGAATTGCGTCTTCGCCGTTGAGCTGCAGCAGGCGGGCATCGGCGCCCATCGCGACGACATGCAAAACCACGGCTGCGGCGATCTCTTTCTGCTTGATGGCCGCAAGTTTCTCGAAGCCAAGCCGTGATGGAGCGTCGAAAACACGCTCGACGCCGCCAAGAAAAGCCAGCGCGCAGGCGCCGGAACATGAGCCCGGCCTCCGCTCCGAGGCGCGCAGGTTGAACAAGGGCCGCGCGCCGGCGGTCTCGCAGTCAAACTTGCCCGCGCAGATCTCGGCGTCCGCGCCGATCTCGGTGACGAAACCCTTCTCGCGCAGCATTTCGCCGAACCTGATTGCGGCCTGCGTGTCGCCATTGTCGGAGTTGAGCCGAAGCCGCATCGGCGGCGCGCCGGGGCTGGCGTCCAGAAAACCTGCGAAGTCGTCAGGCGTCGCCGCCGTGACCGGGCCATCGGCCTGGATGAAGCTACATGCGTCGCAGCCGTCGGAATTGCCGCCGAAGGAAAAGCGCATCGTCTCCGCCGCGCCGGCCGCAAAGGGCGAAACGGCGGCGAGAAAAGCGGCGATCAGGATCGCTGCGGCATGGCGCATCGGCAGTCTTCTCCGGTCGCCGGAGACTATGGAGAAGATATACGGCGAGGTTGGGGCTACCCAACGCCATGTCGCATTCCTTTCCCCGCACGGTCGGATTTCTCGCCGCCGGGAAGCGCGGTCCGGCCTGATAATCCTCCGCATTCTCGGAGGACCTCATGGACCAGGACGGACCGACACCCGGCGACACGCCTCAAGACGCGCCAACCGATCCGCTGATCGCCGAGGCGGCTGAAGCCAGCGCCTCATCCCGGCCGCGCAAGCGCGGCGGGCGCGCGGCCAATGCGCGGCGTTCCGGGCCGGCGATCAAGCAGACGCCCTGGACGGAGGTGATCAATTGCGACCGGCCGACCGAGCCGGTGCCGGCCGAAGGCGTGGAGGCGATCCACGATGCGGCGATGCGCATCCTGGAAGAGATCGGCATCGAGTTCCTCAACGAGGAGGCGATCGACATCCTGCGCGGTGCGGGCTGCATCGTCGATGGCGAGAATGTCCGCATGGGCCGCGATTTCGTCATGGAGATGGTCGCCCTTGCGCCATCGCAATTCGACATCACGCCGCGCAATCCTGACCGGCGCATCACCATCGGCGGCGGCCGCATGGTGTTCGGCAACATCTCCTCGCCGCCCAACTGCTCCGACATCGAGCGCGGCCGGCGCACCGGCAATCATGAGGACTACCGCGATTTCCTCAAGCTGACGCAGTATTTCAACTGCATCCATTTCGCCGGCGGCTATCCTGTCGAGGCGATCGACCTGCACCCGTCGATCCGCCATCTCGACTGCATCTTCGACAAGCTGACGATGACCGACAAGGTGGTGCACGCCTATTCGCTGGGGCCGGAGCGCATCGAGGACAGTATCGAACTGGTGCGTATCGGCGCGCAATTGTCGCATGAGGAGTTCGACGCCGCGCCGCGCATGTACACCAATATCAACTCGACTTCGCCCTTGAAGCACGACTGGCCGATGCTGGACGGAGCGATGCGCATGGCGCGGCGCGGCCAGCCGACCATCGTCACGCCGTTCACTCTGGCCGGCGCTATGGCGCCGGTGACCATGGTCGGCGCGGTCACGCAGTCCATTGCCGAAGCATTGGCCGGTGTCGCGCTCTTGCAGGCGATCAAGCCCGGTGTCGGTTCGGCTATCGGCACATTCACGTCGAATGTCGACATGAAGACCGGCGCGCCGGCCTTCGGCACGCCCGACTATGTGCGTGCCACCCAGATCACCGGCCAGATGGCGCGCTATTACGGCTTGCCGATGCGCGCATCGAACACCTGTGCGGCCAATGCACCGGACAACCAGGCGACCTGGGAATCGATGATGTCGATGTGGGCGGCGGTGACGTCCGGCACGAATGTTGTCTACCACGCCGCCGGCTGGCTGGAGGGTGGGCTGTGCGCCTCGTTCGAGAAGTTCGTCATCGATTGCGAAGTGTTGCAGCAGTTCATCGCCTATATGCAGCCCTATGGCACCGGACCCGACGATCTCGCCGTCGAGGCGATCCGCGAGGTCGGGCCGGGCGGTCACTTCTTCGGCGTGCAGCATACGCAGGACCGTTACGAAACAGCCTTCTACTCGCCGTTCCTGTCGGACTGGTCGAACTACGAAAACTGGTATGATCGCGGCGCGGTTGAGACGGTGGAACGCGCCAACAAGGTGATGAAGCAGATCCTCGCTGAATACGAACCGCCGCCGATGGATGCGGCGGTGCGCGACGAACTGAGCGACTTCGTGGCGCGGCGCAAACAGGAGGGCGGTGCGCCGACGGATTTCTGATGAGCGATGCGACACCCATCCCCGCCCGCATGCAATGCGTTTTGCTGACCGGTCATGGCGGACCGGAGAAGCTTGAGGTCGTCGGCGATCATCCGGTGCCGTCGCCCGGTCCGGGCGAGGTGCTGATCGAGGTCGGCGCGGCGGGCGTCAACAACACCGACATCAACATTCGCGTCGGCTGGTACTCCAAGTCGGTCACCGGGGCGACCGGACAGGGCACGGACGAGGGTTTCGGCGCTGGGGCGGAAGAAGACGCCGGCTGGTCGGGCGCCGCGTTCGAGTTTCCGCGCATCCAGGGGGCCGACATCTGCGGGCGCATCGTCGCTGTCGGCTCGCCCGAAGACGAGGGCCGCATCGGCGAGCGCGTGCTGGTGCGTTCCATGCAGCCGCAACCGCCCGACGCGCAGGGTCTGCGCCTGGTGACGATCGGCGCCGAATTCGATGGCGGGTTTGCCGAATATGCCGTCGCCCGCTCGCAGATGACGGCGGCTGTCGACAGCGATCTGAGCGATGTGGAACTGGCGTCGTTTCCCTGTGCCTATTCAACAGCGGAGGGCATGCTGGAGCGCATTTCGGTTGCCGCCGGCGACACGGTGCTGGTCACCGGCGCATCCGGCGGCGTCGGTTCGGCGGCCGTGCAGCTCGCCAAGCGCCGGGGCGCGACCGTCATTGCGGTCGCCTCGCGCTCCAAGCACGATTTCGTCGCCGCGCTGGGCGCGGACAGGCTGGTCGACCGCGACGCCGACCTGGCCGAGGCGGTTGGCGAGATGACGGTCGACGCGGTGGTCGATCTGGTTGCCGGGCCGGCTTGGCCGACGCTGATCGACTGTCTGAAACGCGGCGGGCGCTATGTCGCGTCGGGCGCCATTGCCGGACCGATCTGCGAGATCGATATCCGCACGCTTTATCTGCGCGATTTGACGCTGGCGGGTTCCACCCACCAGCCGATGGCCGTGTTCGACAATCTGGTCGGCTATATCGAACGCAACGAAATCCGGCCGGTCGTCTCCAGGGTCTACCCGTTCTCGCAAATCCGCGAGGCGCAGGCCGATTTCATCGCCAAGCGCTATCCCGGCAAGCTGGTGCTGGTGCCGGATGCGCGCGCCGATGGCGGAAACTGAATTCTGAGGGAAGGAAGCTGCAATGCAAACCAACACGCGGGTAGCGGTGATCGGGGGCGGCGTCGTCGGCTGCTCGGTGCTGTATCACCTGGCCAAAGCCGGCTGGACCGACATCATGCTGATCGAGCGCTCGGAGCTGACGTCGGGCTCGTCATGGCACGCGGCCGGCGGCTTCCACACGCTGAACGGCGACCCGAACGTCGCCAAGCTGCAGGCCTACACGGTCGGCCTCTATGACGAGTTGGAGTGCATCTCCGGCCAGTCCTGCGGGCTGCACCTGACCGGCGGCGTCATGCTGGCCGAAAGCCCGGAGCGCATGGACTTCCTCAGGACGCTGCACGCCAAGGGCCGGCATCTCGGCATGCAGACCGAGTTGATCACGCCGTTGGAAGCCAAGGCGATGTTCCCGCTGATGGACGAGACGAACTTCGTCGGCGCGCTGTGGGACCCGGTCGAAGGCCATCTCGACCCGTCCGGCACCACCCATGCCTATGCCAAGGCGGCGAAGACGCTGGGCGCGGAGATCGTGCTGCGCAATCCGGTCAGGGAACTGGCGCAGCAGCCCGATGGCACCTGGCACGTGATTACCGAGCAGGGCACGGTAAAGGCCGAGCATGTGGTCAATGCCGGCGGGCTGTGGGCGCGCGAGGTCGGGCGCATGGCCGGCCTCGAATTGCCGCTGCTGGCCATGGAGCACATGTATCTCCTGACCGAGGACATGCCCGAGGTCATCGAATTCAACGAGACGCATGGGCGCGAACTGATCCACGCCATGGATTTCCGCGGCGAGATCTACACCCGCCAGGAGCGTCAGGGCATGCTGCTCGGCACCTATGAGCAGGCGTGCAAGCCCTGGTCGCCGGTCAACACGCCGTGGGATTTCGGCCACGAATTGCTGCAGCCGGATCTGGAACGCATCGCGCCGTCGCTGGAGATCGGCTTCAAGCATTTCCCGCCTTTTGAGCGCACCGGCATCAAACAGGTCATCAACGGGCCGTTCACCTTCGCGCCCGACGGCAACCCGCTGGTCGGGCCGGTGCGCGGGCTGACCAATTACTGGTCGGCCTGCGCTGTCATGGCCGGCTTTTCGCAAGGCGGCGGTGTCGGGCTGACGCTCGCCAACTGGATGGTCGAGGGCGATCCCGGCGCCGATATCTGGGGCATGGACGTGTCGCGTTTCGGCGAATGGGCGACGCTGCGCTACACCAACGCCAAGGTGCGCGAGAACTATTCGCGCCGCTTCCGCATCCGCTATCCGAACGAGGAACTGCCGGCCGCACGGCCGCAGCAGACGACGCCGCTCTACGACACGATGGTCGAAAACAACGCCGTCATGGGCGACAGTTGGGGGCTGGAAACACCGCTCTGGTTCGCGCCGTCGCGGCAAGAGGCGCATGACGTCATCTCGTTCCACCGCTCCAACGATTTCGAGCATATCAAGGCCGAGGTGAAGGCGGTGCGCCAGTCGGTCGGCGTGTCTGAGATCGCCAATTTCGCCAAGTACCGGGTTTCGGGGCCGGGGGCGGAAGCCTTCCTGTCGCACCTGATGACCAACACCATGCCGAAGCCGGGGCGAATCGTGCTGACCCCGATGCTGAACGAATTCGGCAAGCTGATCGGCGATTTCACCATTGCGAATGCTGGCGGCGACCGCTTCATGGTGTGGGGTTCGTCGGCCGCGCAAGTCTATCACATGCGGTGGTTCGAGCGGCATTTGCCGGATGACGGTTCGGTTGCGATCCACCGCTACGACCAGACGCTGGTCGGACTGACGATCGCCGGGCCGAACGCCCGCAACGTGCTTGCAAAGCTCACCGACACGGATGTGTCGGGCGAAGCCTTCCGCTTCATGGATTTCCGCGAGATGGCGGTCGGCGGCGCGCCCTGCATGGTCAACCGCATCTCGTATACCGGCGATCTCGGCTACGAGATCTGGATGGAGCCGACCTATGAGCGGCTGGTCTATGCCGCCATCAAACACGCGGGCGCCGAATACGACCTGCGCGATTTCGGCATGCGGGCGCTGTTGTCGATGCGGCTTGAAAAGAACTTCCCGACCTGGGGCCACGAATTGCGGCCGATCTACGGGCCTTACGAAGGCGCGATGGACCGTTTCATCAAGCTTTCCAAGAACGACTTCATCGGCCGCGACGCGGCGGCGAAGGAAAAGGCGGACGGGCCGAAGCGGCGGCGCGTTTCCTTCATCATCGAGGCGGAGACCGCCGATGTCATGCATGACGAGCCGGTCTGGGCGAAGGTCGGCGACACCGATTACGGCACCATCGATCCGCCGCATGCGGTTGGGCCGCGCCGCATGACGGCGGACGGCACGATGCTGGAGCCGCCGGGCATGAAGCAGATCGTCGACGGCGACTGGCGGGTGGTCGGCTGGGTCACGTCGGGCGGCTATGCGCATGGCGTCGAGATGTCGATGGCGCAGGGCTATGTGCCGGCCGCGCTTGCCGAGCGTGGTGAGGACGGGCTGTTCGAGATCGAGATCCTCGGTGTCCGCCGGCCGGCGCGCATCGCCGTCGACCCGCCCTTCGACCCGGCCGGCGAGAAAATGCGGGGGTGAGGCACGTCCTGCGTGGGGCCCGCCAGCGAGCACAGCGAAGCTTAAGGGTGGGGGAGAGAAGCGCCCGCCAGCGAGCGCGGCGAAGCTTGTGGATGGGGCAGAGAAGCGCCCCGCCAGCGCGCGATTTGCCAACACCGGTGCTTCCCGGCGGCGGCTCGACGCCTCGGATCAAATCTGCCGCTGACCTGACGTTGCGTCTGGTAATGCGCGATGCAATGAGGCAGGGTGGGTGACCATGTCGCGACCATCCACCACAGCTGGGCGACGTTTCCAGCTGGTCCTGATCAAGCCGTCGCACTATGGCAGTGACGGCTACGTGATCCGCTGGTGGCGCTCGATGATACCGTCGAATTCGCTTGCCGCGGTTTACGGCATTGCCGCGCGTTGCGCCGAGGATCGGGTGCTCGGCCCCGATACGGGAATCGACATCGACGCCATGGACGAAACCAACACGCGGATCGACATTCACGGTTTGATCAAGCGGTTCGCCGAGCACGACAATTTCGGCCTTGTCGCGCTGGTCGGCGTGCAGTCCAACCAGTACCCCCGAGCGCTCGACATTGCCCGGCAGTTTCGCGCCGCCGGCATTCAGGTCGCCATGGGCGGCTTCCATGTGTCGGGTTGTCTGGCCATGCTTGACGGGCATGCCGTCGACCTTGATGCGTGCCGCGAACTCGAAGTCGCCATGTTCACCGGCGAGGCCGAAGGCCGGTTCGAGACGATCCTGTCGGATGCGGCGCGGGGCCGGCTGGAACCGCTTTACGACTATATGAACGACCTGCCGGGCATCGAGAACACGCCGGTTCCGTTTCTGCCGAGGCGCTATGTCGAGCGGACCGTCGGTCACTCGACCAGCTTCGACGCCGGGCGCGGCTGTCCCTACCAATGCTCGTTTTGCACCATCATCAATGTGCAGGGGCGCAAGTCGCGCTATCGGTCGGCTGATGATGTCGAAAGACTGGTTCGCCTGAACTGGGAACAAGGCATCTGCAAGTTCTTCATCACCGACGACAACTTCGCACGTAACCGCGAATGGGAATCCATCTTCGACCGGCTGATCAAGCTGCGCGAGGAAGACGGCATCCCGCTCGGTCTGATGATCCAGGTCGACACCTTGTGCCACAAGATCGACAACTTCGTCGAAAAGGCCAGGCGCGCCGGTGTCACACGGGTTTTCATCGGGCTGGAGAACGTCAATCCCGACAATCTGATCGCCGGCAAGAAACGCCAGAACAAGATCACCGAATACCGCAAGATGCTGCTCGCCTGGAAGGCGCAGGGCATCATCACGCTGGCGGGCTACATTCTCGGCTTTCCCGCCGATACTCCTGAAACGATACGCCGGGACATCAAGATCATCCAGGACGAGTTGCCGCTCGACATCATCGAGTTCTTCAATCTGACGCCTCTGCCGGGCTCGGAGGACCACAAGATACTGTGGCAGAAGGGCGTCGACATGGATGCCGATCTGAATGCTTACGATCTGCACCATGTGGTAACCGACCACGGCCAGATGAGCCGCGCCGAATGGACTGATGTGTATTATCAGGCGTGGCGGCTCTACTATACGCCGGAACACATGAAGACCCTTCTGCGCAGGGCTGTCGCGACGGGCGTGCCCGTCACGAGCCTGGTCAAGCTGATCGTCCAGTTCGAGACGACGATCCGCCTTGAAGACGTGCATCCATTGGAATCCGGCATCTTGCGGCTGAAGCATCCCGATGAACGCCGGCCGGGCTTGCCGCGCGAAAACGGACTTGTCTTCTGGCCACGTTTTGCCTGGGACACTCTACGCACGCACGCACAGTTCGGCTGGGCCATTGTGCGTACCGCGGCCTGGGCGGTGCGGATCGCGCGAGACCCGACGTCCAGAGGCTATGTGGACACCGCATTGACCCCCGTTGTCGACGAGGACGAGGACGATCTTGCACTCTATTCCGAGACCACGGGCGGCGCGGCCGCGGTCGCCCACATGAAGAAGGTCGCCAAGCTGACCGAGCGAGCCTCGGCGAAGGTCTGACGAAGGCGCTTGCGCCTCCCTTCCTCCGTTCAATCCTGGCGTCCGCGCGGGCTTGCCGCGTCCCCTCAACCTGCGAACCGTAAGGCCGGGAACCCCACCGCCCGCGACCGTCGCCGCGCAAGGCGCCACGCACCGGCGTCGGCGACCGCATCCGAAACAGCATTTCTGCAAAAACTAGCGAATATCCCGGGTCCGCCCACTCGTTCTATGCTGGTTCCCGTCTCCGGCTGAGAGACCGGCAGAGCAATCGGGAGAAGAACCATGCAACCGTCATTGTTTCAGCCAGCGAGTCTTGGCGCGACAGGGAAACGATGCAGGCAGGGTGCGCTCTGGCTTGCGGTCGCCATCGGCCTTGTCGCCCTGCAGGCGGCGGCCTCTGCCACAGAAGCGGCGCTGACCCTGACGACTGGCGACGATACCCGTCAATTCACCGTCGAACAGCTTCTGGCCCATGACGCGTTGAGCGAAGTGACGGTCCCCAAAGTGCCGGGTTACGAAACGCAAATGACGCTGAAAGCCATTCCCGCGCTCACCCTTTTCAAGGGCATGCGGCTATCGGATTTCGACACGATCGAGGCGCAGGCAACCGACGGTTATGTCTCCCAACTGCCCACCAGCCTTCTTGAAGCCGCGAACGATGGCGGATCGGTCGCCTGGATCGCCGTCGAGCCGCCGGATGCCCCCTGGCCCAACCTGCCGGACCGGGACTATTCGGCCGGCCCGCTCTATCTCGTCTGGACCAACCCCGAAGCCTCCGACGTCAGCGCGGCGCAATGGCCCTATGCGCTGGCGTCGCTCACCGGCGTCGCTTCGCCGGCGCAGCGCTGGCCGCAAATCGCCGTGGTCGGGGATCTGGCCGCAGACGCGCCGGAAAGGGCCGGCTACGCGTCTTTCGTGAAAAACTGTCTCGCGTGCCACAAGATCGCCGGCGGCGGCGAGGCGGAGATCGGCCCCGATCTCGCCCGCCCGATGAGCCCGACCGACTACATGACCGAGGATGGCTTGCGGAAGCTGATTCGCGATCCCGCGTCCGTCAGGACATGGCCCGATCAGGCGATGACGGGTTTTGACGAGGAAGACCTCTCCGATCGGGACATCGAGAACATCATCGCCTATCTGCGCCACATGGCGGGGCGTTCGCGGTAAGCAGAAACCCGCAGCGTCTGGCGCGGCGGTCGTCAGTTCCCGTCACGCCGCTTCATGATGTTCAGCCAGATCAGCGTCGGAATGCTGATCAGGTCGACCACGACGAGATAAGGATCGATGGCGATCAGCGGGCTGTTCTCGCCGGCCACCATCACCGCGACGAAGCCGCAAATGTTGATGATCAGGGTGATCGGCAGCAACCGGTCGCGGCCCAGCGCCATCTGCGCGCCGAGGAAGGTGTAGGCGACGCCGAAGGCCAACGCGCCCAGATTCGCCACCAGGGGCTGCACCGACCAGTCCAGGAAGAGGGCGCAATACACAAGGTGGGCGAGACCTGCCGCTGTCAGCAGCAGGCCCTCCAGCCGCAAGATGCGGCCATAAGTTACGTCATTCACCCTTTCGCGCCTTCGGGTAGAGGCTTTCAACGCGCGCTTTCAGCCGCTTGTTGAAACTCTTGTACGTGTGGTCGATGGAGTGTTCCATCATCCGGGTCATGATGGAGCTTGGCTTGCCGTAAAGCCCGTCGCTCTGGCGAAAGATGGTGCCGCCTTCGGGGTGCGGCAGCATCTCGTAGATATGCCGGTCGTGATGGCCGCCGCCTAGTTTTCCCGACCATCCAAAGCGCCGCTTCGGCTCGTAGACATGCACCGGATGGGTGAACTCGATCGTCTGGTGGGTGGCGGGATTGAAGAAATAGGCAGTCGAAACCTCGCCCTCCTTCATCGGCTTGTCCGTTCCCTGGAAGGCGTTGCTCCATTCGGGCAGCGCCTCGTAATCCATCAGCACGTCCCAAACCGCGTCCGGCTCGGCTTCGATATGGATCTCCGCGGTGAAGTGCGGTTTCTCATCCGCCATTTTGCTGCCCTCGCTGCGTTTTGGCGCGCGATCAATCCGCGATTGAAACGCCGTAAAGGACCCTGTCGAGCATGGCGGCAGGCACGAAACGGCGCATGAATTTCGCCAGTTTCGCGTCAGTCGGGGCCGCATAGCGGCGTTTCGGCTTGGCGGCGGTCGCCGCCTTCAGCACTTCCGCCGCAATCACATTTGCCGATGCTCCCTTGTCGATGCCGGTGGACCAGCGTTTGCGGAAATTCCTGATCTGGCGCTTGTACTCGTCGTTTGATTGCGGGTGGTTTTCCGCCGCGTCGAGGGTGGGCAGGCTGGCATTGTCGATATCCGTGTCGATGTAACCCGGTTCGATCAGCGACACGTGAATTCCGAACGGTTTGACTTCCCCGCGCAGGGAATCGCCGGTTGCCTGCTGTGCGTATTTCGTCGAGCTGTACCAGCCGAGGTTCGGCATGGAGATGTGGCCGGCGCTTGAGGAGGTGATGATCACGCGGCCCTGCCCGCGTTTGCGCAAATGGGGCAGTGCCGCCTGAAGGGTCCGGTGCATGCCGAACA
This sequence comes from Oricola sp., assembly GCF_965230365.1. GTDB lineage: Bacteria > Pseudomonadota > Alphaproteobacteria > Rhizobiales > Rhizobiaceae > Oricola. The sequence goes on from NZ_OZ246003.1 coordinate 1,689,057, forward strand.
CGTTCACATCATACTGGTGCTGTACGGCTTCGACAGATTGCAGTTCCACCGGACCGAGGAGGCAATAGCCGGCATTGGCGAAAACAACATCGATCTGGCCCTCCGCCTCGATGATGGCGTCCACGGTCTTTTGTACCTCGGCGCTGTCGGTCACATCGCAATGCATGGCCGTGGCGCCCAGCGCTTCGAGATCCTTCATCAGCTCCACCCGGCGGGCAGTTGCATAGACCTTGAACCCGTTTTGCTGCAGCAGCTTGGCCGATGCGTGGCCGATTCCTGTCGATGCGCCGGTGATGAAGGCAACTTTCTTGCTCATTTTACTGACCTCTGTGTCTTTTCGCGTTGGTCGCAGCGGCGTCTGGGTGCCGCCATATGCCGCTGGGGTATGCGGACTTGCCCAGAGCCGACACAAATCCATCATTGGCTCCCGATCATCCTCGACACCGGAGTGTCGCATTGCATTCCTGCGGCAAATGGTCTCCAGGGCACGAAAGTCCATTTGTCAGCGATCCCAATTGCTTAGCGCGATCAGGCCGAAAAGGTGTCCAGCACACGCGAATCCCCGCCACGTGTCCCGCATGCGTTCCGGCTCGGATGCATGGTGGGATCGCGCGCCGTTCGCACCCCGTGCTTGAAATCCGACCTTGACTATGAAGGCGCTGACGTTTTGCCCGAATGATCCGGCGGGAGATGCTGCGAATGCTCCATGCGGCCGAAAGCGCCATCCGTCGTCTCATCGCGGCGGGTTTGTTGCATAAGTTTTTTCTCCTTTTTGCGTTTATCCAACGAAGTCAATCGGATAGGCCGCGCGCGTCCCGAAACTTGTCGAACGCTCCCAACCCTCCCTTACAATCCCTCCCGCCTTCTCACGGAAGTCTGGGTGCACACCGGCTCACAGGGAGAGGGACGGTGCCTGGCTGGTGGCGCAGAGGTGCGTTGCTGGGTGATGAACCCCCAAGTCAGGGCGGCATGAAGCGGCGCGCGCAGTCTTGTTTTCCCGAACCTGGTTTCGGGCCGCCGACCGAAGCTGCAAGACCACCGAGCGGGCGGTCCGAGGATCGCTATACTTCTAAGACGTTGCGATGCTTTGACCGCCCGTCTTCCAGAATATGAACAATCCGGCCCCGAAAAAACAGGGCGCGGAAACGGCGGTGTGCGCCCGCTTTTTGAGCTAGGGCAGGGCGATGCGCTGCTGCGTACCGCCGGTTTCGGCCGCCTGCCGGTCCAGCCAATCGAGCACCGGGTTGCACAGTTCCGGTTCGAGACTGTGGCCGACGCCGGCGACCATGTCGACATCGGCGTCCGGCATTGCCGCTGAGAGCGCTTGTGAGCGTGCCGGCGGCAGGCAGTTGTCCTCGGCGCCGCAGACGATCAGGGCAGGGCAGCCGATGTGCTTGAGCCCTTCGCGCCAGCTGCCGGTGGCGCGGATCGCCCGGTATTGGCGGGCAAAGCCGCCCTGGGTGAAGCCCACCGCCAGCATCGCTTCGGCCATGCGCATGCGTTGGGCCTCGTCCGGAGCGCAGGGCGCCTGAAAGTGGGCGACGTCGTCGGCGATCCAGCGCACCAACGCCGCTTTGTCTTCGAAGGGTTCGCACATGCGCAGGAAGCGGTCATGAACCTCTGCCGAGAACGGGCCGGCTTCGGAGGATGTGGAGACCAGAACAAGTCCCTCCAGCCGGCCCGGCCCCCTCAGTGCGACGTTCTGGGCGATCATGCCGCCCATGGAAAAGCCGAGCAGCCAGAACCGCCCTATGCCGCGCGCGTCGAGTGTCGCAATGACGTCGCCGGCCATGTCGTCAAGGCTGTACGACCCGGTACTGGCCATTCCGCCTTCGGCGGAGCGGAGCGTTTCGGTCGCGCCATGGTCGGGATCGGCGCCGAACCGCGGGGAGGCACCCATATCCCGGTTGTCGATGCGCAGCACCCGAAAGCGCGCCGCCAGGCCTTCGATCAGATAATCCGGCCAGTCCTCGGCGCACATGCCGAGGCCGGGCAGCAGCACGATGCAAGGTGCGTCTTGCCGCCCGTCCTCACGGGTAGCGAGAATGCAACCCGGCCGGTCACGGATGGGAGATCGTACGGCCGGGTCGCACATGACAGTGTCAGAGGCCGAGATGCGCCTTGACCGCTGCCAATCCGTCCGAGCCGTCCTTTGCGGTCACGCCGTCCAGCCAACCGTCGAGCACCTCTGGATGGGCCTTGAGCAAGCGCGCACCGGCGGTCACAGGGTCGTCGCCATCGTCAAGGATGTAGCCCATGCCCTCGCTTTCCATCGGAATGTCGAAGGTCATCTGGGTCAACAGCGTGCCAACATTCGGGCACTCGTCCAGATAGCCATTGCGGACCTGGGTATGCACGGTTGCACCGCCGAAATCCGGCCCGTAGAAATCGTCGCCGCCAGTCAGATATTCGAGATCGTATTCGGTGTTCATCGGATGCGGGGCCCACGCCAGGAAGACGATCCAGTCCTGCTTGCGGGCGGCCCGGCCGACCTGGGCCAGCATGCCCTGTTCGGAGCTTTCGACCACTTCCCAGTCGCCGAGACCGAATGCGCCCTTGGCGACGATATCGAGCATGATCTCGTTGGAGCCCGGCTCGATGCCGTAGAGCTTGCTGTCGAACGCGTCGGCATGGGCGGCGAGATCGGCGAAATCCTTGACGCCGGCCGCGTGCACATAGGCCGGAACCGCGAAAGTGAATTTCGCGCCCTCGAGATTGGTGTGCACCGTCTCGATCGTACCGGCATCGCGGAAGGGTTCGAAGTAGACCTCCATGGCCGGGTCCCAGTAGCCGAGGAAGACATCGAGGTCGCCGCGTTCCATCGACTCATAGATGACCGGAATGCCGAGCACGCCGCTTTCGGTCTCGTATCCGAGCCCCTCGAGAATGGCGCTGGCGACGCCGGTGGTGAGCGCAAGGTCGGTCCAACCCGGCTCTGCCATGCGCACCGTGCCGCAGTCTGCGGCGGCCTGTCCTGCTATGATCAAGGAAAGGAATGCGGCAGCTCCGCCGCGCAGATGGACAGTCATTTTCGGTCTCCCTGTACCATTGGTCATTTAATTGACCTGACAGTCAACAATATGAACGGTAAGTTTCGTTGACCGGCGAGTCAACCCTTGTTACCGGACCATAGGAGGTCCCATGCCGAAGAAGACCATTGCAGATATCAGGCGCGAGGAGTTCGCCGTGGCCGCATTCGCTGTCCTGTCGGAGCACGGTATGAACGGGACGACGCTGCAGCGTGTCGCCGAGCATACGGGCGCTTCGAAGGCCAGCGTCCTGCATTACTTCGGCAGCAAGCAGATCCTGATCGAGACCGCGTTGCGCAAGGCCAATGCGACGTTGCGGCGTGAAGCCGTCGCGCTGATGGGGCTTGCGGAGTCGCCGTGGGAGCGGTTCTACGCGATCATCGAGGCGAATTTCTCGCAAACCACCTTCAACCGGAAGGTTGCGCATGGCTGGATTTCCATGTGCGCAGAAGTGCCGCACAACAGGACCTTCCAGCGGGTGCAGACGGCCATCTACCGGCGACTGAACAGCAATCTGCATTCTGCGCTGAAGGATATCGACGGTGACCCGGAGCGCTGCGCGGCGTCGGTGCGGCTGGTCAGTCTCCTGATTGACGGCATCTGGATGCGCTGCGGCCTGCAGATCGGCGGGCTGGAACGCGACGACGCCGTCCGGCAGATCGAGATCATCATCGACGACCGCTATGGGTCCGACGATGTCCGCCTGGCGGCCCGCGACAAGATGCGCCTTTTGGGGCGAACGCTGAACGCCCGCGCGGCGGCTTAGGTGGTTGCGATCGATAGCGCGGGCAGGGTCCGCGCATGCTGCGTTGCAATAGTTTACAGCCGCTGTCACATGGCTGACATGCGACTCGTGTTTGCCGGAGGGAACGATCATCCGGGCACCGCACCGTGGACGAGACGAAAACCCACCGCACCCTGTTCCTCTCGGACATTCATCTGGGAACACGGGGTTGCCGCGCCGACATGCTGCTGGACTTCCTGCGCGAGCACGACGCCGAACGCATCTATCTCGTGGGCGACATCTTCGATGGCTGGCGGTTGCGCAAGGGATGGTACTGGCCGCAATCGCACAACGACGTTGTCCAGAAGCTTCTGCGCAAGGCGCGCAAGGGCACCGAGATCATCTATGTGCCGGGCAACCACGACGAGGTGATGCGCCACTATCTCGGCACGCATTTCGGCGGCATCGAGGTCCGCAACCGCGATATCCACGAGACCGCCGACGGCAAGCGCATGCTGGTCATCCATGGCGACCAGTTCGACATGGTGGTGATCAACGCCAAATGGCTCGCCCATGTCGGGGATGTCGCCTACACGCTGGCGCTCGGACTGAACACCTGGTTCAACTGGCTGCGCCGGCTATGGGGCGGGCAGTACTGGTCGCTTTCGAAATGGGCCAAGCTGCGCGTCAAGAAGGCGGTGAACTTCATTGGTGCGTTTGAGAAGATCCTCGCCGCCGAGGCGAAAAAGGCGGGTGTCGACGGTGTCATCTGCGGCCACATCCATCACGCCGAACTCGAGCAGCGCGACGACGTTCTCTACGTCAATACCGGCGACTGGGTGGAAAGTTGTACAGCCATTGTCGAGGACCATGACGGCACGCTCCGTCTCATCGACTGGTCGGTGGTGATGCGCGAGCGCAGCCGAAGCAACGCTGACTCGGTCATCGAGCCGACTTTCAAGAAAGCGGGCGCGCAGCGATCGGCTGCCTGACACCGCTCGAAAAAGACAGGGAAGATCCAACATGGCCGATGTGTTGACCGTCAGGGAACAGCTTGGCGCCGCCGTCCACCAAAACAATGCCATCTCGCGCACCGGACTGCTCGAGCGGCTTTTCTCCAGCGCGTTTACCGGTCTGGTCTATCCGCAGATATGGGAAGATCCGGTCGTCGACATGCAGGCGCTGGACGTTGGTCCGGACGACCATATCGTCTGTATCGCGTCGGGCGGCTGCAACATGCTGTCCTACCTGACCGCCGGACCGGCCTCGATCACCGCGGTAGACCTGTCGCCGGCGCATGTGGCGCTCAACCGGCTGAAGCTGGCTGCCGCCACGCATCTGCCCGACCATGCGAGCTTCTTCCAGATGTTCGGGCGCGCTGACGTCAAGGGCAACGCCGCCCTGTTCGACCGCGCCATCGCGCCGTATCTCGATTTCGCGAGCGTCGATTTCTGGAATGCGCGGCGTGGCATCACCGGCCGGCGCATCGAGATGTTCGAGCAGGGCTTCTACCGGCACGGCCTGCTCGGCCGGTTCATCGCCGGAGGCCATATTGTCGCCCGGCTGCTCGGTGTCGACCTGAAAACCTTTTTGCTATGCAAGACACTGGACGAACAGAAGGCATGGTTTGAGGCCAACCTGATGCCGGCGCTCGACCGTCCGCTGGTCAAATGGCTGGCGCGCAACCGCGCGACGCTGATCGGGCTCGGTATTCCGCCGCAGCAATATGACGAACTGGCGGGTGCTGCCGACGGCGATATGCTGGCAGTGCTGAAGGAGCGGCTCAGGGCGCTTCTGTGCGACTATCCGCTGTCTGAGAACTATTTCGCGTGGCAGGCGATCAACCGCGCCTACCGGCCGGGCCTGAGCGGGCCGGTGCCACCCTATCTGGAGGAGCGCAATTTCGCGGCGCTCAAGGCCAATGCCGGCCGTGCGGCGATCCACAACCGCTCGCTGACCGACCTGATGCGCGAGATGCCCGCCGGCTCGAAGACGGGTTATGTTTTGCTCGATGCCCAGGATTGGATGACCGATGCGCAGCTGAACGATCTGTGGGCGCAGATCACCCGCACGGCGGCGCCGGGTGCGCGGGCGATTTTCCGCACCGCCGGCATCCCGACCATCCTGCCGGGCCGCGTCGACAACGCGATCCTGTCGCGCTGGAACTACCGCGAGGAGCAGTCGCGGGCGTGGACACTCGCCGACCGTTCGGCGATTTATGGCGGGTTCCACCTCTACATTTTCGAAGGCTGAACCGGGCATGACCGGCACCGATGCGATCGAGAAGAAAGACGGCCATCATGGCGGGCTCATGGATGCGATCTATCGCAACCAGCGCCATTTTTACGATGTCACGCGCAAATACTATCTGCTGGGCCGCGACCGGTTGATCGACGGTCTCGACGTGCCGCTTGGCGGCAAGGTGCTGGAGGCGGCCTGCGGAACCGGGCGCAATCTGGTGCTGGCCGCCCGGCGCTATCCCGATGCGCGCTTCTACGGCCTCGACATTTCCGGCGAAATGCTGAAGCAGGCCCGCAAGAACATCGTCAAGGCCGGGCTTGGGAACCGAATATGCATTGCCGAGGGCGATGCGACCTCATTCGATCCGCAGGCCCTGTTCGGGGTCGATGCGTTCGACCGCGTGTTTATCTCCTATGGCCTTTCGATGATCCCGCCCTGGCGCGAAGCCATCGAGGAGGCAATTCGCCACCTGAAAGCGGACGGCACCTTCCACACGGTTGACTTCGGCCAGCAGGATGAGTTGCCGCGCTGGTTCCGGCGGGCCTTGGTCACCTGGCTGGCGCGGTTCCACGTCGATCCGCGCGCCGATCTGGAGGAGGTGCTGGCCTCCGCCGGGCGTATGGCCTGTTTCGAACATCTCTATCGCGACTATGCGCGGCTGGGCGTCGTACACCGGTAGCAACGCCGAAGCCGCTCGTGAACCACCTGCCCGCGCGCCGAAAAATGACGATTGCGAAGACATAACGATTTCCTTATATCGTTATGCGAAACGCAAACGGGATCACCTCATGTCCAATCCGCTTACCGACCTTATCGCCGAAAAGGGCGTGCTTCTCGCCGACGGAGCTACCGGCACCAACCTGTTCGCCATGGGCCTGATGTCCGGCGATGCGCCGGAACTGTGGAATGTGGATGCGCCGGAAAAGATCACCAAGCTGCATCAGGATTTTGTCGATGCGGGCTCTGACGTCATCCTGACCAATTCTTTCGGCGGCACCCGCCACCGGCTGAAACTGCACGGCGCGCAGGACCGCGTGTTCGAGCTCAACAAGAAGGCCGCCGAGATCGCGCGGGCCGTCGCCGACAAGGCGGGCCGCAAGGTCATCGTCGCGGGATCGGTCGGGCCGACCGGCGAACTGCTGGTGCCGCTTGGTGCGTTGACATTTGACGACGCGGTCGCGGCATTCAAGGAACAGATCGAGGGTCTGAAGGCCGGTGGTGCCGATGTCGCCTGGATCGAAACCATGTCGTCGCCGGACGAGATCCGCGCCGCCGCGCAGGGCGCGGTCGAGGCCGGCATGCCTTACACCTTCAGTTGTTCGTTCGACACCGCTGGCAAGACCATGATGGGGTTGCATCCCAAGGACATTCACGGTGTCGCCGCGCAATGCTCCGAACCGCCGGTCGCCGTCGGCGCAAATTGCGGTGTCGGCGCGCCGGACCTGTTGTCCTCGCTGCTCGACATGAGCGAAGCGAACCCCGACGCGACGATCATCGTCAAGGCGAATTGCGGCATCCCCGAGTTTCAGGGCGAACAGATCGTCTATTCCGGAACGCCGGAACTTATGGCCGAATATGTGCATCTGGCCATTGATGCCGGCGCAAAGGTCATTGGCGGCTGCTGTGGCACATCCTGCGATCACCTGCGGGCCATGCGCGTGGCGCTGGACGAGCACAACAAGGGCGCGCGCCCGACGCTCGACGAAGTGGTCGCCAAGGTCGGACCGTTGCGCAACAAGGCAGCGGCGGATGACACCGCGCCGAAGCGCGAGCGGCGCGGCCGGCGGCGCTCCCAAGGCTGATCGCTTCTTTTGAAGTCTCCGCTGCCGGTCAGTTGGCCGACAGCGCCTTTTCGCGGTACTGCGACGGGCTCATGCCGATGCGCTCGCGAAAGGCCCGGTTGAACGGGGCCAGCGAGGCATAACCGAGATCGAAAGCCAGGCTGGTGATCTGCTCGCGCGCCGTGTCGGGTTCCGACAGGCGGCGTTTGGCCTCTTCGATGCGGTGGTCGTTGATGAAGGCGGCGAAGTTGCGGTAGCCGAGTTCCCGATTGATCAGGCGGCGCAGCCTGTGCTCGGGCATGTTCATGCGCTTCGCCAGTTCGCCGATCGTCAGCCCCTGGTCCAGGAACACGCCGTCCGCCATCAGCTTTTCGAGCCGGGCGAGATCGAAACGGTCGGCGGCGGGATGGGCTGAAACCGGCGCCGGTTCGCGGCGGGGCGCCTCGGGCAACAAGCTCTTGCGGACGCCCGCGACGGCGAATGCCGTGCCAACGGAGACAGCAAACAGCAGCCCCGATATCAGATGCGTGCCCATATGGTCGCGCAGTTCCATCAGTTCGTAGACCTCGATCACGCCGATGGTCAGGCAGACAACCGGCAGAAGGGCGGCGATGATGCCTGAAAACCGCCGCCGGCTGGCGACCAGATCATCGCCCAGGCTTCGACGAGCGAGGATCAGGACATGGCCCATCAGCCCGATCGCAAGTGCGAACTGCAGGCTCTTGGCGAACGGCGACAGGACCGGGAAGGGTATGCAGACGAGGAACAGCGCGGCGATGGCGGCAAGCGGTGCTGCCATCCAGGGGCGCATGCGGAACCGGTCGTCGAACATCGCCAGAACGAACAGCCAGAAAAATCCTGGCGTCAGCGTGCCGTAGAGGGTGATCGGCACTTTCCAGCCGCCGAGCATATCATAGACGGGATCAAATGCGGTGATCGCGTAGGAGGCCGCGCCAAAGAAAAACAGCGCGCCGAACACGGTTACTTCGCGAACTGGTCGCACGGCCAGAAGCAATACGGCCATCAGCAGACCGATCGAAGCAGAGCCGCCGCGTACGGCGATCTCCAGCAGCATGACCAGCGGAAGCGTTTGGGCGTCCATGCCCTCAATTTAGGAAACCGGCCGGCTCGCGAAAAGGAGCCGGCCGCAATTTCCGTTATGTAATGGTTCAGATGCCGAAACTCGGCATGACCGGGGCGGACGGATAGCTCTTCGAGCTGTCCTCATCTTTTGGCGTCACGCCGGTCTTGCCGATCATCATGTCGAGGTAGGACTTGGCGGCCGGTTTTGCGATCGAGCCGGTGGCTTGGCAATCGATCCAGGCCTGCGAATCCTTCGGCGGTTCGAGTGCGATCGCCGAGACGGCAACAGAAGCGGTGAAGACGGATGTCGCGAGGATTGTCGCGATCACTGTCGTCATGGCGTCGCGGATGCGTGAACGGGCGGTCATGTCGAACTCCTTTCGGTTGACTCCTGTGCCGGCAGCAACTGGTCGCCGGAGACGATCCGGATATGTGCTCGAGACACGGCGATTGCCGCTCGGATTCGGAAACGAGATGGAGTTTTCGAAAAAGATCGACGTTTTCCAGAATCGAGCGGCGGTTGTCGGTGCACGCTTCCATCCGATTGAGAAACGCATTAGAAGTTGGCGATGATCGTGAAACCGACAACCCGCACGCGGCATGCTGAATTGCTGATCCTGTGCGCCCGCATTGGGTATTCGCCGCCTGCCAACTCCTGACCGCGACGCGCTCGAAGGCGCAACCAGGCAATCAGGAGGTTTCATGACTTATCAGAACTATTCGCAGGAACAGTTGCGCGCGATCGACAACGCCCATCACCTGCATCCATTCACCGACCACAAGGATCTGCGTGAGGCCGGCACCCGCGTCGTCGTGCGCGCCGACGGTCCTTTCGTCTATGACAGCGACGGCAACGAGATCCTCGACGGCATGGCCGGCTTGTGGTGCGTCAACGCCGGCTATGGACGGGACGAACTGGTCGAGGTCGCCGCCGAGCAGATGCGCGAGTTGCCCTACTACAACTCGTTCTTCCGCTGCACGACGCCGACGCCATCTCTGCTGGCGCAGAAACTCGCGCAGATCGCGCCCGATCACATCAACCAGGTGTTCTACGGGTCGTCCGGTTCGGAGGCGAACGACACCGCGCTGCGGCTTGTCCGCCACTATTGGGCGTTGGAGGGCAGACCCGAAAAGAACATCGTGATTTCGCGCAAATGGGCCTATCACGGCTCGACCATCGCCGCGACTTCGCTGGGCGGCATGGAAGCGATGCATGAGCAGCTTTATGGCGCCGTTCCCAATATCCGCCATGTCATGTGCCCGTATTTCTATGGCGACGCAAAGGCGGGCGAAAGCGAGCACGATTTCGGCCTGCGCGCGGCAAGGGCCGTCGAGGACGCCATCCTGGAGGCCGGTGCCGACAACGTCGCCGCCTTTATCGGCGAGCCGGTTCAGGGGGCAGGCGGGGTCAAGATCGCGCCGGCAAGCTACTGGCCGGAGATCCAGCGCATCTGCCGCAAGTATGACGTGCTGTTGATGCTGGACGAGGTGATCACAGGTTACGGACGCTCCGGCGAATGGTTTGCCGCCCAGTCGATGGATATCAAGCCCGACACGATCACCACCGCAAAGGGCCTGACTTCCGGCTACCAGCCGCTTTCAGCACTGCTGGTCGGCGACCGGATCGCCGAGACGCTGGTCGAAAAGGGCGGCGAGTTCTATCACGGCTACACCTATTCGGGTCATCCCGTAGCCTGTGCGGTGGCGCTGAAAAACCTCGAGATCATGGAACGCGAAGGGCTGATCGAGCGGGTGCGCGACGACACCGGGCCCTATCTAGGCGAAGCACTGCGCCAGGGGGTGGGCGATCACCCGCTGGTCGGCGAAGTCCGCAGCTTCGGCCTGCTCGCCGCCATCGAGATCGTGCGCGACAAGCAGAGCCGCGAGCGGTTCGAGCCGGTGGGGTCGGCGCCGAATGTCATCCGCGATCACGCGATCGCGTCCGGCCTGATGATGCGTGCCGTCACGGACACGATGATCCTGTCGCCGCCGCTGATCTGGACGCGCGAGACGATCGACATGGCGGTGGAGCGCGTTCGCAAGGCGCTCGACGGGGCTATGGCCGAGCTTTCCTGAACCGCTTGCATGCCGGCGCCGTCTGAACAAGGCGGCGGTCGGTCAGCTGCCGAACAGCCGGGCGAGCCGCTTCTTTTCGGCTGCGTCGAAGGCCAGTTGCTCGCGGTCGTGGGCTGCGCGCACTTTCTTCATCGCCGCCTCGGCTGCGCGGTCGAGGGCTTCACATGTCTGATGAGACCTCAGCGTCAGCAGCGCCGCGCCAAGCTTGCGGGCATGTTTTTCGGCGATGTAAACGTGATAGGCCTCGTGCTCGCGGGCATATTCGGACAGGAACTTCCAGGCGATGCGCAAGTCATCGTCCTTGGTGCTCGTTTGTTCGCGCCAGCGCGGCAAGGTGACATTGGCGTCGACACGGAACGTCGCTTCCGAAAACCTGCAGCCGGAAGCAGTCTCGTCATATTCGATGGAAACGGGAATGAAACGGATTGCGGTGGCAGCAAGCGCGTGACCGCGCATCGGCCCCTTGCGAGAAATCTCGCGATCGAGTTCGGCCCCCGACAAGCCGGAGATCGTGTAGTAGCTGGTCGATACGCGCGGTTCGGTTGTTGTCGACGTGCAACCGGCGAGCAAAATCGAGATTGCCGCTACGAAGCCAAAGCGGGCGGAAGCGAAACGGGGCATCGGACGGTTCCGTGAATTCGGGCGCACCTGAATTGTTACTCCAATCCTGCGGTTTGACCAGCGATTTTCGCCAATGCCGACCGGCGGGCCCGGCAACGGCTCGCTGTCTTAATGTAGCCCGCTTGGCTATTTACCAAAAAAAGCCCGAATTTAGGTTTGATTAAGGCCTCAATAACTTCGTGGTAACCCTGCCACCCCTATGGTGCATGTCGAGGCGGGCAACACGCCTCGATCTCCGGAGAAGGTACTGCGTACCGGAGCCAGTTTCACCGCCGCGTTTTTTTGGCGGACTCCAATGCCGGTCTACCGGCTGCCGCAAGCGACCGAAGTGTTGCCTGCGGTATTGGTGGTTGTATCCCACGTCTTTTCACAGCGACCCAGATCGGATAGCGCTAGCGTTTTCCGGCGGTGCCGGTTGGCAGGAGAGTTTCGGCGCTTCGCCGGGTCTGCCGAGCCGTGAAGGATGGCGATGACGCGTGCGCTTATGTTTCAGGGAACGGGTTCGGATGTCGGCAAGACGGTGCTGGTCGCCGGTTTGTGCCGGGCCCTGTCTAACCGCGGGCTGACAGTTCGCCCGTTCAAGCCGCAGAACATGTCCAACAATGCCGCGGTGGCCGCCGATGGCGGCGAGATCGGCCGCGCGCAGTGGCTTCAGGCGCTGGCCTGCCGCACGTCGCCGAGCATTCACATGAACCCGGTGCTGCTGAAGCCGCAGACTGAAAATGGCAGCCAGATCGTGGTGCATGGGCAAATGCGCGGCGAGGCGAAGGGCCGCGACTATCAGCGGCTGAAGGGCGAGTTTCTTGGCGCGGTGCTCTACAGCTATGCGAAGCTCGCGCAACAGGCGGACATCGTATTGGTCGAAGGCGCCGGATCGCCGGCCGAGATAAATCTGAGGTCCGGCGATATCGCCAATATGGGGTTTGCCACGGCGGCCGGCGTACCGGTCGTGCTTGTCGGCGACATCGATCGGGGTGGTGTTATCGCCTCGCTGGCCGGCACCCACGCCATCCTGCCGGATGACGACCGAGCGATGATTTTCGGCTACGTTATCAACAAGTTCAGGGGCGATATGCGCCTGTTTGATAGCGGGCTGGAGGCGATCACGGGTTTCACCGGCTGGCCGTCCTTCGGGGTACTGCCCTGGCTGCGCGATGCAGGCCGGCTGCCGGCCGAGGACTCGGTGGCGCTGGAGCGGCTGACTGCTGCGACGCGCGGGGCGTTGCGCATCGCGATCCTGGTGCCCGACCGGATCGCCAATTTCGACGATTTCGATCCGCTGGCCGCGGAAGACAATGTCGAGGTCGTGATGGTACGGCCCGGCGAAACCATGCCGCGCGACTGTACCATCGTCATTTTGCCGGGTTCGAAATCGACTATCGCCGACCTCGCGCGGTTTCGCGACCATGGATGGGACCGGCAACTGGCAGAGCACGCACGCCGTGGTGGCAGCGTCATCGGTATTTGCGGCGGCTACCAGATGCTCGGCCGTGTCGTGCGTGACCCGCTGGGCATCGAAGGCGCCGTTCCCGAAGCGCAAGGGCTCGCGCTTTTGGACGTCGAAACCGAAATGGCGCCTGAGAAACGCGTCGGTACAGCTGCCGGACGGTCGTTGATCTTCGATGCGCCGGTGTCCGGCTACGAAATCCACATCGGCGCGACCGGCGGCCCGGACTGCGCACGCCCAGCGGTCATGCTCGATGGCAAGCCGGATGGTGCGGTCTCGGCGGACGGCCGGATCTGGGGCACGTATCTGCACGGCCTGTTCAACGATGGTGCCTTCCGCATGGCATTTCTGGCCGCGCACGGGATCGGTTCCGAAGGCCGAGACCATCTCGCCGTGGTCGACGAGGCGCTGGACGCAATCGCCGCCGAGATGGAACGCTATCTCGCCGTGGACCGGCTGCTTGCGTTGTCGGAAACGGTGTCGCCGATTGTCGGGGACAACGGCAAGCCGTTGAAATCGCAGCGGTTGCGGCCATTGCGTTTAGCCCGGTAGAGGGCGTTGTCGGCGCTGCGATAGGTTGTGTGATATTCGGCGCCGCGCGGGAAAAGCGCGCCCCCGACGCTGGCTGTGATTTGAAGGTCCATGCCTTCGAACTGGGTCTTGCTTTCGGACAATGCGTTGCGAATGCGCTCAGCTGCCATCGCAGCGCCGTTCGGTCCGCAATTCTTCAGCAGGACCGCAAACTCTTCACCGCCGATCCGGGCTACGAAGTCGCGCTCGAAAGCGTTGCCGGCAATGCAAACGCTTGCCATGCGCAGAACCTGATCGCCGGCGGCATGCCCGTTGCGGTCGTTGATCGATTTAAAGTGATCGATGTCGATGACAAGGATGGCGTCCTCATGCTCGCCGTCACGCATCAGTTCGCCCTGGCGCGCGCGAACCGCATCTTCGAAAGCGTTGCGGTTGAGCAAACCTGTCAGGCAGTCGTGAGTAGCGATATCCTTCAGTTTCGACATCGCTCGGGTGAGGCGAAGGGCCATGGAAAAGAAGATCGTGACGAGCGGCAGGGATATTCCGGCCCCCAGCGCAAAGGCCAGCAAGACCAGCGATCGGCCCTGCTCGGCTGCAATCTCGGGGTAGAAATGGGTGTAGGCCGCACTTCGGATCAGCATTGCTATACACCCGATCAGCACGCTCCAAAACAACACACGCCAAGCGGCGCCGAGTCTGGTCTGCGGAAGAATTAGATGATCTAGCATAAATTGATAAAGCTTGAGCTTTTGAAGTTTGCGGCCCCTATGTAGCCGAAGGTGACCAATTATCGTTACCGCCGAACCGCTTTCCCCATACAGGATCTCAGGAATGGTAAACACCTGGTTAAGAAGGCGTCGTCCTGAGGGCGGCAGCGGTCGCAATCGCGATTGACTTTCACGGTACTCGCCGCCTATTGCTGCCGGGTCATGGTTTTCGTCCTGCCTTTGGTGGGACGGATGAAAAGGGAACGTGACGGATGGACCCATCTAGGGCATCCACATCACGGCCGACCCCGCGACTGTAGAATGGCGCGGCGCCCGCAGACCCGGCAATCGGGTCGCCACTGGAGCATTCCGGGAAGGCGAGGGCACCGATCAAGCGCCATGAGCCAGGAGACCTGCCATGACATCGATCTGAAGGGGCGGGGAGCTCCCGGCAAGGATCGGGTCTGAAGCCCGGAACTCCATCAGGCGTAAAGATCGCGATTCCCGACCGGAAGCCTCTGTCACAGGCACGGGAGCGCCGTTTTGAACCCTTTGCTCAAGCCGACAGGCGAGGCGGGCACCACGTTGATCCTCGGCGGCGCGCGATCCGGCAAGTCCGGTTTTGCCGAGCGTCTGGTACTCGAATCGGGCCTTGTGCCGGTCTATGTGGCGACGGGTCGTGTTCTCGATGAAGAGATGGGCGATCGCATCGCAAAGCACAGGCAGCAACGCGGCGAAGCCTGGAAGACGGTCGAGGAACCGGAAGATCTGGAAACCGCCCTCGACCACGAAACGCGGCCGGACCGGGCCGTGCTGGTCGATTGCCTGACGCTCTGGATCACCAATCTGATGATGAACGACGCCGACATCTTGGCGCGCAGCGCTTCGCTTTGCGGCACGCTTTCGCGCGTAAAGGGGCCGGTCGTTCTGGTTTCCAACGAGGTCGGGATGGGGATCGTTCCGGAAAACCGAATGGCGCGCGATTTTCGCGACCATGCCGGGCGTCTGCACCAGCAAATCGCGGCGATTGCCGCACAGGTTTACTTCGTTGCGGCCGGATTGCCGCTCAAGATGAAAGGATAACGTCATGCAGGCCAAGATTCCCGCCACCGTGATCACCGGCTTTCTCGGCGCCGGCAAGACGACCATGATCCGCAACCTGCTGGAAAACGCCGGCAATCGGAGGATCGCGCTGATCATCAACGAGTTCGGCGATCTGGGCGTCGATGGCGAAGTGCTGAAGGGATGCGGCGTCGAAAACTGTTCGGATGACGATATCGTCGAACTGAACAATGGCTGTATCTGCTGCACAGTCGCCGACGACTTCATCCCGACGATGGAGAAGCTGCTGGAACGCGACGCGAAACCCGACCACATTGTCATCGAGACCTCCGGTCTTGCGCTACCGCAGCCGCTGGTCGCGGCGTTCAACTGGCCAGGCATCAAGACCGCGGTGACCGTCGACGGCGTCGTTACGGTAATCGACGCAGCGGCGGTCGCCGAAGGCCGGTTTGCGGCGGATCAGGCACGTATCGAGGCCCAACGCGTCGCCGATGAGGCGATCGATCACGAGAGCCCGCTGGAGGAACTGTTCGAAGACCAGATTCGCGCCGCAGACCTCGTCGTGCTCAACAAGGCGGATCTCGTCAACGACGGCAGTCTCGAACATGTGCGCGAAGACCTGGCCGGGCAGGCGGACCGGCCGTTGAAGATCGTCCAGGCGTCGCACGGCCAGTTGCCGGTCGATGTGCTGCTCGGCATGAACGCGGCGACTGAAGACCAGATCGCGCTGCGCAAATCGCATCACGAGATACATCATGAGCACCACGACGACCACGACCACGATCATGACCGCCATCATCATGGCCACGATGAATTCGCGAGCTTCGTCGCTGAAGCCGGCCCGGTTTCAGAGCCGACCGTGTTTGTCGACGGGCTCAAACGAATGATCGGCGCGCATGACGTGCTTCGGTTGAAAGGGTTCTGCGACGTGCCGGGCAAGCCGATGCGGCTGGTCGTTCAGGCCGTCGGTCAGCGTATCGAGACCTATTTCGACCGGCCCTGGGGCGCGGACGAAGCGCGCCACACGCGCCTCGTCGTCATCGGCATGCATGGCATCGACCAGACGGCGATCGCAGAAGCGATACTGGCCAGTGCGCCGGCCGCTGGATGATCGACGCCCTAGAGCAGCGTATGGGCCAGGACCATGATGACGGCCGCCAGGACCCAATAGCTGAAATCGATCGCAATCACGGTGCCCGACTTGTTGGCGAACAGGCTGCTCGACCCCTTGAGCACACTGTAGCCGGCGACCGCGAGCACAAAGGCGAACAGCTGGTCATGCGCGACCATGATACCGGTGAACCACGAAACCAGCAGCAGACCGGCGACCTGGGACGCTTTAGCAGCGGCGCGCATCGGGTTGCCGTCCTTGCTGACATCGTGTCCGCCAGACCAGGCCTTGCCGAACAGATTTGGCGAAAACCAGAACCAGCCCGTGACAAATGCCACCCCGGCGCCAATCACCGTTGCAAGCCAACTCACGTTGGCGGCGACTTCCTGCATCTTACCCTCTCCTTGTGCAGTTTTGGTATTTTGCTCAACCTTGTGGTTGAGTTTTTGCGTGGGATCGTAGCAGCGCCGTCGCAATTCACAAGCGCGTTTCCGAGGGGCGTGTGATGCATCTGTTGTTGGCGCAGAAAGGCTCTATTTCGGACGGAGGCGGCGAGGCGGTCGATCTCGGACAGACGCCCGGCGATATCTGCGTGCTGTCGGCAGCCGACACCGAACTGGCAAGCCTTGCCGCAGCCAATCCAGGCACCGGCCGCACACTTCGGCTCGTCAACCTGCTGCAGCTCAAACATCCGATGTCCGTCGATACCTGGATCGAGCGGACAGGCCGGCATGCGCGGATGATCGTCGTGCGCATTCTCGGTGGTGCCGGCTACTGGCCCTACGGGCTGGAGGCGATCCACGCTGCGGCCGCCGAGCACGGCATCGCGCTCGCCGTTCTGCCGGGAGACGACAAGCCGGATCCCGGTTTGCAACGCTTCTGCACCATCGAGGCTGACCGGTGCGACCTGTTGTGGCGCTTTCTGCTGGAAGGTGGGGCGCAGAACGCCGGGGATTTCTTTGCCGCTTGTGGCGCGATCCTCGATGGCGGGACGATCGGTGCTAAGTCCGCGCCGCTTCTGAAAGCCGGCGTGTTTGGCGAACCGCTGGCGGAAGGCAACGCCGGCAAGGCGGCGGTCGTCTTCTACCGGGCGCTCGTGCAGTCGGGCCAGACCGCGCCGGTCGAGGCGCTCGCCGATGCGCTCGCGGCGCGAGGGCTCGGCGTACTTCCGGTCTTCGTTTCAAGCCTCAAAGACCCGGTGTCGGCAGCCACGGTCGACAGGCTGTTCGGCGAGCATCAGCCCGATGTGGTGATCAATCTGACCGGGTTCGCGGTCTCCGCGCCCGGCGCGGATCGCGTGCCGACCGTGTTGGAGAGGGACGGCGCGCCGGTGATCCAGGCGGTTCTGTCCAGTTCGCCAAGGACGGTTTGGCAGGACTCGCCGCAGGGACTGAACGCGCGCGATCTCGCCATGAATGTGGCACTGCCGGAAGTCGATGGCCGGGTGTTGTCGCGGGCGATTTCATTCAAGAGCGCCAGTGTTTGGGACGAAGCGACCGAGTGCAACATCGTCACCCACGAGCCGGTCGATGACCGGGTGGAATTCGTGGCTGCGCTTGCCGGGCGCTGGGCGCGTCTGCGGCGCAAACCCGCCGCCGAGAAGCGCGTGGCGCTCGTGCTCGCCAATTATCCCAACCGCGACGGGCGGCTTGCCAATGGTGTCGGCCTCGACACACCGGCGGGGACGGTCGAGGTGCTGCGCGCATTGCGGGCGGAAGGGATTGAGACCGGCGAACTACCGCCAGATGGCGATGCGCTGATCGAGCATTTGAAACGCGGGCCGACCAACGCGGCCGATGACGCTAGGGAAATTCGCGAGCGGATAAGTCTGAGCGATTACAGGGTGTTCTTCGCGCAGCTTCCGAAGTCGATTCAGGATGATGTGCGCGGCCGCTGGGGGCGGCCGGAGGATGACCCGTTCTTCCGCGATGGTGTGTTCGCGTTGCCGCTTGCCCGGTTCGGGGAGACTTTCGTCGGCATCCAACCGGCGCGCGGCTACAACATCGATCCGAAGGAAAGCTACCATTCGCCGGATCTGGTGCCGCCGCATGGCTACATCGCCTTCTACGCCTATCTGAGGACCGTCTGCGACATCGACGCCATCGTGCACATGGGCAAGCACGGCAATCTGGAATGGCTGCCGGGCAAGGCGTTGGCACTGTCGGAAACCTGCTGGCCGGAGGCGGTGCTCGGCCCGATGCCGCATGTCTATCCGTTTATCGTCAATGATCCCGGCGAGGGCACGCAGGCGAAGCGGCGGACATCCGCCGTGATCATCGATCATCTCACGCCGCCATTGACGCGGGCCGAAAGTTACGGGCCGCTGAAAGACCTGGAAGCGCTGGTCGATGAGTATTACGAAGCCGCCGGCGGCGATCCGCGCCGGTTGAAAGTCCTGAAGCGCCAGATACTCAACCTCGTGCGCGATATCGGGCTCGACCACGACGCCGGCATCGCGGCCCGCGACGACAGCGAGGAGGCGCTCGCCAAACTCGATGCCTATCTGTGCGACCTGAAGGAGATGCAGATCCGCGACGGATTGCATATTTTCGGCCGCGCGCCGGAAGGGCGTTTGCTGACCGATCTCGTCGTCGCGCTGGCGCGCGTGCCGCGCGGTCTGGGCGAAGGTCCGGATCAGAGCCTGCAGCGCGCCCTCGCGGCCGATCTTGCGTTGCCGTTCGATCCGCTCGATTGCGACATGGCCGCGCCCTGGAGCGGGACGAAACCCGATGCGCTACGGGAGGTGTCGCAGGATGCCTGGCGAACCGCCGGCGATACGGTGGAACGGATCGAGTTGCTGGCGAACCGGCTTGTTGCCGGCAAGTTGCCTTGCCCGCCCGGCTGGCCGTCAACGCGGGCGGTTCTGGAATGTGTCACAAGGCAATTGCGGCCCGCGGTCGAGGCCTGCGGACAGGCCGAGATCGACGGGATCATGACGGCGCTTGCCGGGCGCTTCGTCGAACCGGGCCCGTCCGGCGCACCGACGCGCGGGCGGCCAGACGTGTTGCCGACTGGCCGCAACTTCTATTCCGTCGACAGCCGGGCCGTGCCGACCGAGACCGCGTGGGAACTGGGGCGCAAATCGGCCGAGCTGCTGGTCACGCGCTACGTGCAGGATCATGGCGAGTGGCCGGTGTCCTTCGGACTGACCGCCTGGGGCACGTCGAATATGCGAACCGGGGGCGACGACATCGCCCAGGCAATGGCGCTGATCGGCGCCAAACCGGTGTGGGACGGCATGTCGCGGCGCGTGACCGGCTACGAGATTGTTCCGGTTGCGAAGCTCGGGCGGCCGCGTGTTGACGTCACGCTGCGCATATCCGGTTTCTTCCGCGACGCATTCCCGGACCAGATCGCGCTGTTCGACAAGGCTGTCAGGGCCGTCGGCGGCCTGGAAGAGGACGAGGCGGACAATCCGCTCGCCGCGCGGATGCGCCGGCAGGCTGCCGAGTTGGAAGAGCAGGGCGAGGATGCGGAAACCGCGCGGCGGCGCGCCGGCTACCGGGTGTTCGGCTCCAAACCCGGCGCTTACGGCGCGGGGCTGCAGGCGTTGATCGACGAGAAGGGCTGGGCCGAACGCGCAGATCTTGCCGAGGCTTATCTCGAGTGGGGCGGTTACGCCTATGGCGCTCAGGCGGAAGGAAAGGTCGAGCGCGGCCTTTTCGAGGAACGCCTGAAGGGCGTGCAAGCGGTCGTCCAGAACCAGGACAACCGCGAGCACGATCTGCTCGATTCCGACGACTACTACCAGTTCGAAGGCGGTATGACGGCGGCGGTCGAGACGTTGAAGGGTGCGCGGCCGGCGATCTATCACAACGACCACTCGCGACCAGAACGCCCGGTGGTACGCACGCTCGAAGACGAGATCGGCCGCGTGGTGCGAGCCCGCGTAGTCAATCCGAAATGGATCGCCGGTGTGATGCGGCACGGCTACAAGGGCGCCTTCGAGATGGTGGCGACGGTCGACTACATGTTCGCGTTTGCGGCGACGACCGGGGCCGTGCGCGACCACCATTTCGATGCCGTTTATCAGGCCTATCTGATGGACGACACGGTGCGCGGCTTCATCGTTGACAAGAACCCGGACGCGATGCGCGAGATGGCCGAGCGGCTCGCCGAGGCGGTCGAGCGCGGGCTGTGGACGCCGAAGAGCAACTCGGCGATGTATAGGCTCAACGAAATGGCGCGCGCCGGAGCGGAAACGTGATCGAAATCAGCACAATCGAGGGTGAGGACGAGGCGTTGGAGCAGCGGCTGCAAGGCATGCTGGACACGCATGCTGAGCGAAACGGCACCGCATTCGATCCGCAGACAGTCGGTTTCGTGGCGCGCGATGGCGATGGCGCATTTCTGGGCGGGCTTTACGACCGGGGCCAGCTTGGCTGGTTTTTTATCAAGCTGCTTGCGCTGGAAGCGCGGGCGCGACAGACCGGTGTCGGCGGGCGGCTGCTGGCGGAAGCCGAGGCGCACGCGCGCGCAAGCGGGCTCATCGGCGTGTTTCTCGACACCTACGAATTCGAGGCGCCGGGCTTTTATGCCAAGCTCGGCTACAAGGAGTTCGGCCGGTTGCCCCCCGTGGGCGGGCATCCGCAGCGCATGTGGTTCGCCAAAACCTTTGGCGTAGAGGAGACGAATTGATGGGCGACGAAGAAAAGACGGTCAATGAGAGCGAGCGCCACGCCGCCAAGATGGCCAAGAAGAAGGCGGCGCGCGACAAGATCATGGCGACGAAGACCGGCGAGAAGGGCCTGGTCATCGTCCATACCGGCAAGGGCAAGGGCAAGTCGACGGCAGCCTTCGGGATGATCTTCCGGCACATCGCGCATGGTCGCAAATGTGCCGTCGTGCAGTTCATCAAGGGCGGCATGGAGACCGGTGAGCGCAACCTGATCGAGGAGCGCTTTGCCGATATCTGCTCGTTTTACACCATGGGCGAGGGTTTCACCTGGGAAACCCAGGACAAGGAACGCGATATCGAGATGGCGCGGGCCGCCTGGGAGAAGGCCAAGGAACTGATCCGCGACGAGACCAACACCATGGTGCTGCTCGACGAAATCAACATCGCCTTGCGCTACGATTATATCGACACCGCCGAAGTGATCGAGTTTCTCGATGCCGAGAAACCGGCCATGACCCATGTCGTGCTGACCGGCCGCAACGCCAGCGAAGAACTGATCGAGGCGGCCGATCTCGTGACCGAAATGGAACTGGTCAAACACCCATTCCGATCCGGTATCAAGGCGCAGATCGGCGTGGAGTGGTGAGGACATGCGCCGCGATGCGGTAGTTCTCGGCGCGGGCATTGTCGGCGTCGCGACGGCAATCCACCTGCGCAAGCGCGGTCTGTCAGTGGCGCTTGTCGACCGGCGCGCGCCTGGCGAAGAAACAAGCCATGGCAATGCCGGGCTCATCCAGCGCGAGGGCGTGCATCCCTACATGTTTCCGCGCAACGCCGCCGACATCCTGCGGGCCGCGTTCAGGCGTGGCACGGACGCCGACTACCACCTCTCGGCGTTGCCGCATGTGGCGCCATTCCTGCTGCGCTACTTTCGAGCCTCCGCGTCGGAAAAGGCGCGCCGGACTTTTCTGGCCAACATCCCGCTGTTCGAGCGTTGTCTGGACGCGCATGCGACGCTGATGCGCGAGGCCGGTTCGGAGCACCTTGTCTCCAGACGCGGCTGGATCCGTGTGTTCCGCGATGAACGAGCGATTCCCGACGCCGAGCGCAAGGTTGGCGAACTGCGCGATCTGGGGCTGACCGTCGATCCGCTGGATGACGCGGGGTTGCGGGCGCTCGAGCCGCATCTGGATACCGCGGAAATCAACGGCGCGATGCACTATCACGATCCGTGGAACTGCAGCGATCCCGGTGCGCTGGTCAAATCCTACGCGGCGCTGTTCGAAACGCTGGGTGGCGAACTCGTTACGGCCGAAGTCCGGAGTGTTGAGCGGCGTGAAGGAGGCTGGCATGTCGAAACTGCAGAACAGGGCATTTCTGCGGACCATGTTGTGGTCGCGCTCGGGCCGTGGTCGCGGCAGATGGCCGAGCGGCTTGGAATTCGGCTGCCGATGGGGATCAAGCGCGGCTATCACAGGCATTTCGCGCCGGCGGGCAACGCCTATCTGACGCGCCATATCGTCGACGACCAATGCGGCTATGTGCTGGCGCCGATGGTGCGCGGTATCCGGCTGACGACAGGAGCGGAGTTCGCCCGTCAGCACGCGCCGCCGACGCCTAGGCAACTGCGCCGCGTGCTGCCGCTGGCGCGGCAACTGTTTCCGCTTGGCGACGCAGTAGACGATGCGCCCTGGATCGGTTGCCGGCCCGTGTTTCCCGACATGCTTCCGGTCCTGGGGCCTGCGCCGTCCCTGCCGGGGCTGTGGCTCAATTTCGGACACGGCCATCACGGGTTCACGCTCGGCCCGGCGACAGGAGAGCTGCTGGCACAGATGATTGCCGGTGACGAGCCGTTCTGCGACCCGGCGCCTTATGCGGCGTCGCGCTTCATCGGCGGGGCGTAGGCCGCCGTCCTGCGGAGGCGTTCACAACCAACGCGGGGTGTTTGCGCGGTACTGCTCATAGGCAGCGCCGTAGGTGCGGGCGAGCCATCTTTCCTCGAACGGCACCGCAAATGCATAAAGCGCGGCAAGCGCCGCCGCTGCGATCAATGCCGGCCATGAGGCGGCCAGAAGCACCCAGCCGAGACAAAGCGCGACATTGGCCAGATAGGTCGGATTGCGGGTCCGCGCGAAGGGGCTTTTGGTGACGAGGCCATTGTCGGCGCCCATCGATTGGTCCAGTCCGAGCCGAACGATCGCCCAGGAACTGACCGAACTGGAAACGAAGGTCAGCGGGAAGCCGACATACCAGCGAACGAAATCGGGCCAGTTCCAGGCGTTCCAGCCGGCTCGACCGGCCAGATAGGCGGCGCCAATGGCGGCGACAGTGACCGTCCATGTCGTTATTCGGGCCCGGAAGCCGAATTGACGCGGCGGCCAGATGGCGCGATCTGGATGCCGGTCCGACCAGGCGATCAATACAGCGACCGCGATACAAAGAGCCAGAGTTATCAGTGCGTATGCATAGGCCATCGCCGAACTATACGCTCGGTTCGGGCGGGCGGATTGGCGATTTCTTCAGGAAGTGAGCGCGTCCGGACGCGATGACCGGCGAATGTCCGTGATTGCTAGAATTGTAAACAGTTTCTTAAGGTTGCGGTGAGCCTCGCCCGGGTAAGAACAGCTGTGCCTCAATGAGTTTGGCATGGGTCGGGCATGAATTTCGTTGCGCAGATGAAAAGGGCGAGCAAGCAGGTTGCAACCGAATGCAGCGTGCTCTTTGCCTCTGTGCCCGGACTGGAAGTCTCAGCCTTGTCCGAAGAGCTTTGTGCCATTCTGGCCATTCAGTCGCTCGCTATTGAAGGCGACGACTTCACGGGCCCGAACCGCGTCGTCGCATTCAGGGCTGCCGCTTGCGAAGTCACCATCGAACTGAGCGAGACGATCAGGCCACGTGCGGCCTATTTCGACGCGCTCGACTGGCCGCTGCTGCATCGCACATTTCCTGAGGTCGAAGACCGGCTGGCGAAGCATATGGCGCAGGTGCACATCACCGTGGAGACCGAGTATGATGCGATTGCCGGTGCCGGCCGGATCGGTCTGGGTGCCACGCATTATGCACGCGCGCAGCTCGCTGGCGCGGTGGTGACCGCCATCTGCCGGCTCGCAACGCCCTTGGCGATCCACTGGAAATCCTGCGAGATGCTGTTTCACCCGGAGAGCTTTGTCGCCGCCCTCGACACCGACCCTGTTTCCGCATTCGTGCGTGCGACGCCGTTTTCGAGCAATCGCGAAATCGACGAGGTGCGGCTGATCGGTGCGTCGACACGCGGCGCGTCGGAATTTCTCGGAACCGAGGCGGTGCTGGAGGAAGCGCCGTTGCCGCTCGATTGGGTGATGGCGACCTTGTCGGGGTTTGTCTCTCATTGTCGGGACCGGGGCGCTTATCCGCCACATCTGGAAAAATATCTGACTGAAACCGGCGATCAGATCGTGGTTCGTCATCTTGCCGCTACTCCGGAAATCGTCGAGCCGCATGTGTCGCTTGAGGTATGCAAAGCGCCGGCATTCGGCTTCGACATTGCTTCGGCCGACTTCGAAGACTTGAGGCCCCCGCGGCGCGCGGTCTCGTGGAACGGCGTGGAACGGCGGTCGCGGCCGAAATCGGCGAAAACCTTCGGACGACGCGGACTGCGCTAGTCCTTACCATCCGAGCGCGAGGCGCAGAGGATGCGCCGGATCGGCAACCAGCCGAACCGCCAGAGTAATGCAGACAACTACCAGCAGCGGCTTGATGAGACGCGCGCCGCGCCGCATGGCCAGCCGCGCGCCGAGTTGCGCGCCTACGAATTGCGCAATCCCCATGATGATCGCCGTCTTCCAGAGTACCGCGCCAGCCAGCGAAAACAGCACAAGACCGCCGAGATTGGAGGCGAGATTGAGCAGCTTGGTGTGCGCGGTCGCCTTCAATACGCCGTAGCCGGCCAGCGCGACAAAGGCGAGCATGAAAAATGAACCGGTGCCGGGGCCGAACAACCCGTCATAAAAGCCGATCAGCGGGACAATGGCCGCTGCGAACATGGCCGGCGGCAGTCGTTCGGCCCGGTCGTTGTCGTCCAACCCCGGGCGCAGCGCGAAGTAGAGTGCAATCGCCACCAGCAGCAGCGGCAAGACCGCACCGAAGATCGCGCCGGGCACAACGGTCGCCACAAGCGCGCCGAGGATGCTGCCGGCAAAGGCGAGAAGCGCTGGCAGGGTTTGCGCGGCCAGCCGGACGAGTCCGTGGCGGGCATAACTCAAGGTCGCCGATACGGTGCCGAATACTCCCTGCGCCTTGTTGGTGCCGAGCGCGTCGACCGGCGATGCGCCAGCCAGCAGCAGCGCGGGAATTGTGATCAGTCCACCACCACCGGCAATCGAATCGACGAAGCCGGCCAGGAAGGCGGCCGCGGCAAGCAGCAGGACGATATCGGTGGCAAACTCGAACATGTACTTTCCGGAACACTGAAATCCGGCTTCGGCGCGTACCCCAAGCGACCCGGTTTTGCAAAGCAGCGTTTTAGGGTTAGCCTTGTGGCAGATGGAGGTGCGGATGCCCGGAGGGTTGCTCGCCGCGGTACGCAGGAGGCTGGAACGCGAAAGGGCGGTGCGCATGGTCGCCGGCGATCCCGCACTGACGGCGGAGCTTCTGCTCCTGTTTAGAGTGATCCTCGCCGATGGCGAGGTGCGCGAACGCGAACTGGAGGCATTCAGGCGGGTGTGCCGCGAAAGCTTCGGTATCGACCCGGATGTGATGGACGGCGTCTACCAGTATCTGCAGGACTTCGCCTACGAAATGTCCCCGGCGCAAGCGGCGGCGGTGTTCAAGGATTTGCCGTTGCAACGCCGGCAAACCCTGCTTGACAACATGATCGCCATCGCCAGTGCAGACAGCGACATCGATCCGCGAGAGCACAAATTCGTCGCCCGAATCGCGGAGATGCTGGACTTCGATCTCAAGGGCGGTGCGCCCGCAGATTGAAAAACGTCGCATTCCGGGTTGCCCAAGTCGCTGCGACAATTGACGCCGTCAACGCCGGTCCTTAGGTTCGCGGCGTTATCGACAGTGCCCCGACCGATTCCGGGGCCGGAGAGATGTCCGTTGCAGCCGACCCAAACCGGGGGCCGAGCAGGGGAACTGTCGCAAGGTCCAGGTCCGTGGCCGCCAACGCGGCCATTGCATCTGTTGATAACCGAACACGGACCTTGAGGGCGAAAACCATGAGAACTGCATTCTTCACCGCTGCTGCGGCCATCGCGTTTGTCGCATTCCCGGCGCATGCGCATTTCGGTCATGTTGGCGAACTGGCCGGTCACAGCCACTGGATCGGTGTCGCCGCAGCCGGTGCTGCCGCTGCCATCGCGATTGGCCTGTCGGTGCTTGGCAAGAAGAGCAAGGATCGCAAGGACGAAGAAGAGGCCGAGGCGGCGGATGCCGGCGAGGCCGAGACCGAAGCCGAAGCAAAGGCCTGAGCGATGACGAACGGTGCCGACAACGGCAAGCGCTACGGCATCATGGTTTGCGGCCACGGCAGCCGCAATCAGAACGCCGTCGGCGAGTTTTCCAAACTGGCCGTCCGGCTGCGCGAGCGGTTTCCGCAGTGGCCGGTCGAATATGGCTATCTGGAGTTCGCCAATCCGGTCCTGCACAAGGGGCTTGACGCGCTGAAGGACCGGGGCGTCACCGACATCCTGGCGGTGCCCGGCATGCTGTTTGCCGCCGGTCACGCCAAGAACGACATCCCGTCGGTGCTCAACAGCTATCAGGCGAAAAACCGCGATATCAGAATCGATTACGGGCGCGAGCTCGGCATCGACCTGAAGATGATCCGGGCTGCCGGCGCGCGCATTCGCGAGGCGCTGGACGCGGCATCCTCCGACGTGCCGATGGAGGAGACCATGCTGGTCGTCGTCGGTCGCGGCGCATCCGATCCGGACGCCAATTCCAATGTCGCCAAGGTCATGCGCATGCTGTGGGAGGGCATGGGTTTCGGCTGGGGCGAAACGGCTTATTCGGGCGTGACCTTTCCGCTGGTCAAGCCGGCGCTGGAGCATGCCGCAAAGCTCGGTTACCGGCGTATCGTCGTGTTCCCGTACTTCCTGTTCACTGGTGTGCTGGTGAAGCGCATCTACAGCCAGACCGACGAGGTGGCGGCGGCCAATCCCGACATCGAGTTCGTCAAGGCGCCCTATCTCAACGACCACGATCTGGTGATCGAGTGCTTTGCCGACCGCGTCGGCGAGATCCTCGAGGGCACCAACAACATGAACTGCCAGATGTGCAAGTACCGCGAACAGGTGCTTGGCTTCGAGGCGGAAGTCGGCCAGGCGCAGGAAAGCCATCACCATCATGTCGAGGGTGTCGGCGGGGCGCCGGAAAACTGCCCGTGCAACGGCGATTGCGACGGGCGCTGCCGCAACGAAGCGTTCTGCAAGACGCACGGCATCGAGTGGACACCGGTGCATGCCCATGCCCATGCGCACGACCATGATCACGGCCATAGCCATGATCATGATCACGCGCATCACCACCATCATCCCTATCCGCATGCCGATCACCCGCTCGGGCCGAAGAGCATGCAAAAGGGTGGGAGCTGAGTGGCGACGCCGATGATGGACTATGTCCGCGAGCCGGACGCGATCTACCGGCAATCCTTCGAGATGATCGGCCAGGTCGCGGAACTCGCCGACGTGCCCGAGGCAATCCGGCCGGTGGTAACGCGGATCGTGCATGCCTGCGGCATGCCGGAGATCGTCGCGAGCCTGCGCTTTAGCGACGGCATCGCCGAGGCGGTGCGCAGCGCGCTGGCCGGGGGCGCCGACATCTATTGCGATGTCGAGACGCTGCGCCACGGCGTCATGCAGCGCCTGTTGCCGGATGGTTGCGCGCTGCATTGCGCGATCACCGCGCCGGAGACTGCGCGCTACGCGAAACGCGAGAAGATGACGCGTGCTGCCGCGCAGGTCGATCTGTGGGGCGACAATCTCGCCGGCCAGATTGTCGCCATCGGCAACGCGCCGACGACCCTGTTCCGGCTTCTGGAGCGGATCGATGCCGGCGCGGCCAAGCCGGCGGCGATCATCGCCTTTCCGGTCGGTTTCGTCGGCGCGGCGGAATCCAAGGACGAACTGGCGGCCGATCCGCGCGGCATACCCTTCATCACGCTTACGGGTCGCTGGGGTGGCACGGCGATGGCGCAGGCGGCCGTCAACGGGCTTGCCGGCGGACTATCGACATGAACACGCGGCGATGCCCGGCTTGCGGGTTCGAGGCGCCGATGGCCGATGGGCCGGTGCACGAGTACCTGACAGTCAGCCCGGAGTGCTGGGCACAGTTCAATGTCTCGATGGCGCTGCATTACTCCGAGTTTGCTTATTGGAGGGCACATCAGTTGCTGGTCGATGCCTACACGCTGCAACATTCACCCGGAACGGATCGCCGCGCCGTGCAATCGGCGGCGTTGCATCTCGCTGCCCTCGTGCACGCGATTGAAAACCCCGACGCGCCCGACGCCCGGACGATCCGCCTGCGCAAGGGTCTCGCCGGGCGCGACGACCTGTTTCCTGTATTCGATCCCTATCCGACGGCCAGCATCACAATCGCCAGTGTCGATAACGAAAACGGACCGGACGCCCATTGGGACACGGTCTGCGCCTTTGCGCGCGCGGTCTACGATGACTGGCAGGTTCATCACGGCGCGGCGCACAAGATGATTGCCGAGGTGCTGCAATGACGGATGGCGAACACCAGAAGCGTTGGCTGCACATCGTCGGCATTGGCGAAGACGGCATGGCCGGCCTGTCACCGGAGGCGGGTGGTCTGGTCGAGAATGCCGAGGTGATTGTTGGCGGCGACCGGCATCACGACCTCGCGCCGAACGTCAAGGCCGAGCGGATCGCCTGGCCGTCGCCCTTCGATGCGATGATCGAGACAATCCGCGGTTTTCGGGGCCGTCGCGTGGTCGTGCTGGTGACCGGCGACCCGCTCTGGTACTCGGTCGGCGCGCGCATCACCCGGTCGATCCCGGCTGACGAGATCACCTTTCACCCGCAATTGTCGGCGTTCCAGTGGGCGGCCTGCCGCATGGGCTGGTCGCTTGCCGATGTCGAGACGCTGACCGTACATGGCCGGGCGGCCGAGCAAATCCTGCCATGGTTCGCACCCGGCGTGCGCATGCTTCTGCTGACCAAGGATGCGACGTCACCGGCAACGGTGGCGACGCTGCTGGCCGAACGCGGTTACGGCGCATCGCGGCTGACTGTGCTGGCTGCGTTGGGCGGTCCGAACGAGAAGCGCTTCGACGGGATTGCCGAGGGCTGGGCGCGGGACGTCCCCGACTTCCATGTGCTGGCGGTCGAGTGTGTCGCCGGCCCGGACGCGGAAATCCTGCCGCGCACCGGCCTGCCGGATGACGCGTTCGTGCATGACGGCAAGATAACCAAGCGGACCGCGCGAGCGCTGGCGCTCGCCAAACTGGTGCCGGTGCGCGGTGGCGTGTTGTGGGATGTCGGCTGCGGCTGCGGTTCGATTGCGGTCGAGTGGATGCGCGCTGGTTGGGAAGCCAAGGCTTACGGTATAGAGCCGAAACCGGCACGCCGTGACATGGCGCGAGCCAATGCGCTGAAACTCGGCGCGCCGAAACTGGAGCTGGTGGACGGCACCGCGCCTGCGGCGCTGGACGGGTTGCCGGCTCCGGACGCGGTATTCGTTGGCGGCGGAATTTCGCATGAAACCATAGAGACTTGCATGGCAACCTTGAAGCCGCATGGCAGGCTGGTTGCGCATGCCGTCACGCTGCAGAGTGAAACGGTCCTGCTTGCCGCCTTCGATAAGCATGGTGGCGAGTTGCAGCGCATCTCGACCGAAACCGCCGAACCTGTCGGGCCGTTCCACGGCTGGCGACCGTCGATGACGGTGACGCAATGGGCATGGGTGAAGCGCCCATGACCGGCAAGCTTTACGGGTTGGGTGTCGGTCCGGGTGATCCGGAACTCTTGACGCTGAAAGCGCATCGCATCCTGACGGAATCGCCTGTCGTCGCCTATCCGGCACCTGACAGCGGCGAGAGTTTCGCGCGCGCGATCGTTGCTGGCCACCTCTCTCCCTACCAACTCGAAATCCCGATCGTCGTGCCAATGCGCGCGGAACGCTTCCCGGCGGCTGAAATCTACGACAAGGCGGCCGGCGAGATTGCAGGGCACCTCGACGCCGGGCACGACGTCGCCGTGCTGTGCGAGGGCGACCCGTTTTTCTACGGCTCCTTCATGTATCTGTTCGAGCGGCTCGGCCAGCTTTTTCCAACAGAGATCGTGCCCGGCGTGTCGTCGCTGGTCGCATCGGCGGCGGCGTTGGCGCGTCCGCTTGCCGCGCGCAACGACGTACTAACCGTGATACCGGGGCCGCTGCCCGACGCCGAACTGGAGGCGCGCATCAAAGGCGCCGACACGCTGGCGATCATGAAGGTCGGCCGGCATTTCGCGCGCATTCGCGCTCTGATCGAAGAGATGGGCCTGACGGACGTCGCCGGCTATTGCGAGCGCGTCAGCCTTGCCGAGGAACGCATTCTGCCGCTCGCCGGTGTCGTCGAGGATAGCGCACCGTATTTTTCGATGATCCTGATCTACAAGGGCGCGGAAGACTGGATCCGCGCGCTGCCTGCCGGGAAGACAGTTCATGCCCAATGATCCCTTGCCACCGGCCATTGTCGTGTTGAGCGACGCGGCCATGCCGGTTGCCGAAGCGGTGCGCGATGCGACCGGCGGCGTCATCCACGGTCTGCGACCGCGCGTTGCGGCCGGCTCCGGTATCGTCGGTTTCGACGATGTCAAAACGCATCTGCAGTCGCTGTTCCTCGACCGCGTGCCTGTTGTGGCGCTGATGGCGGCGGGCGCGGTGATCCGCATTGTCGCGCCTCTGCTGGCCTGCAAGCACGACGAACCGCCAGTCGTCGCGGTGGCCGAAGACGGGCACGCCGCCGTGCCGCTCCTGGGCGGACATCGCGGCGCAAACCGGCTGGCGCAGGACATCGCCTTTGCGCTTGGCGGCATGTCGGCGGTGACGACTGCGGGCGACCTTCGTTATGGCGTGGCGCTTGACGCGCCGCCGGACGGCTATGCTCTGGCCAACCCCGGCGCGGCCAAGATCGTCATGGCCGACCTGCTCGGCGGTGCACAGGCGAGGCTCGAAGGCGACGCGCCGTGGCTGGTTGAAAGCGGGATACCTTTGTCGGCGGAGGGTGCTGTAAAACTGACCGTGACCGAAAAGGCGGTCGAGCCCGGCGCGGGGGAACTCGTCTATCATGCGAAACGATTGACACTCGGCATCGGCTGCGAGCGCGGCTGTCCGCCGGAAGACGCGGTCAAACTGGCGCGCGCGACGCTCGATGCGGCGGGACTGGCCGGCTACGCGGTCGGCGCGGTGGTCTCCATCGACCTGAAGGCCGACGAGGTTGCCGTGCATGCGGTTGCAGACGCGCTCGGCGCGCCGGCGCGGTTCTTCGATGCGCCAACGCTGGAGGCCGAAACGCCGCGGCTTGCCAATCCGTCCGATGTCGTCTTCGCCGAGGTCGGCTGCCACGGCGTTGCCGAAGGCGCGGCGCTGGCCGCTGCCGGACCGGAAGGCGCACTGATTGTCGAGAAACGCAAATCGGCGCGCGCCACCTGCGCCATCGCCCGCGCGCCGCAGGTGCTGATACGGGCGGCGCTGCCGGGCCGGGCGCGCGGCACGCTTTTCGTGGTCGGGATCGGGCCGGGCGCGGAAGCCTGGCGGTCGCCGGAAGTCAGCCGCATGGTCGCCGCGTCGTCGGATCTCGTCGGCTACTCGCTCTATCTCGACCTGCTCGGCCCGCTGGCCGCCGGCAAGACGCGCCACGATTTCGATCTCGGCCGCGAGGAGGACCGGGTGCGCCACGCCATGGAACTGGCGGGCGAGGGCCGCGACGTGGCACTGGTCTGTTCTGGCGACGCCGGCATCTATGCCATGGCGACGCTGGTTTTCGAACTGATCGACAAGGGCGGCGTTTCGGATGCCGCGCAACGCATCGAGATCAAGGTTTCGCCCGGCATCTCCGCCTTGCAGGCGGCAGCCGCGCGCGCCGGCGCGCCGCTCGGCCACGATTTCTGCACCATCTCGCTGTCCGACCTGCTGACGCCGTGGGAGGACATCCAGCGCCGCGTCCGGGCGGCGGGAGAGGGCGATTTCGTCATCGCCTTCTACAATCCGGTGTCGAAGAAACGGCGCACCCAGCTTGCCTGGGCGCGCGACGAGTTGCTGAACCACCGCCCCGCCGACACGCCGGTCATCCTGGCGACCAATCTCGGCCGCGACGGCGAAACGGTGCGCGTCGTGCCGCTGGGCGAGTTGAATGTCGACGATGTTGACATGCTGACCGTCGTCATCGCCGGTTCGTCCGACAGCCGCGCGGTTGCCACCGGCGACGGCAGGACATGGATCTACACGCCGCGCGGTTATGCCGGCAAGACGGGCACGCGCATGGAGAAGGCGTCATGACGGTTCATTTCATCGGCGCCGGACCCGGCGCGCACGACCTGATCACGGTGCGCGGTCTGCGGCTGATCGAACGCTGCCCGGTCTGTCTCTATGCCGGTTCGCTGGTGCCAGACGAGATCGTCCAGGCGGCGCCGGCGAATGCGCTGGTGATGGACACCGCGCCGATGCATCTCGACCAGATCATCGCCGAGATCGAAAAGGCGCATGCCGAAGGCAAGGACGTGGCGCGGGTGCATTCCGGCGATCCGTCGATCTATGGCGCGGTCGCCGAACAGATGCGCCGGCTCGACGCGCTCGGCATCGACTATGAGGTGGTGCCGGGCGTGCCCGCCTTTGCCGGTGCGGCGGCGAAGCTGAAGGCGGAACTGACACTGCCGGAAATCGCCCAGACGGTGATTGTCACGCGCACCGGCATGAAGGCGTCGTCGATGCCCGAGGGCGAGCAGCTGGAAGTGCTCGGCCGTTCCGGCGCGACGCTGGCCATTCATCTGTCGATCCGCAATCTCGATTACATCCGTCGGTCGCTGGAGCCTTACTATGGAGCAGACTGCCCGGTGGTGATCGCCTATCGCGCGACCTGGCCAGACGAACTCTATATCCGCACCACGCTGGCCGAAATGAAGGAGAAGGTGCGTGAGGCGAAGATCACGCGCACAGCGCTGGTCATGGTCGGCAAGGTGTTTGGCGAGACCGAGTTTCGCGATTCCGATCTTTACAACTCGGACTTCTCCCACGTGCTGCGCAATCGCGGGAAGAAAAAGGCCTCGGCCTAACTCGCGAAGATCAGGGCCGAGCCGGCGATGACCAGTGCTGCCCCGAGCCACGCCATGGCGGCGGGGCGCTCGCCGGTGCGCATCCACATGACCGGCAGGATGAAGGCCGGGGTCGTCGCCGACAGCGTCGCGACGATGCCGACCTTGCCGCCAACCAGCGCGAACAGCACCAACGTCATGCCGACGCCAAGGCCGAGCATGCCCGACACACCGGTCACGAAGACGAGCCGCAGCGTCAGCGCGGTCTTGGCCTGAATGGCCTGCCAGCCGGTGGCGATCAAAAGCGACAGCGCCAAAACCGAGGTGCCGACCCGCACCGCCGAGGCGGCGATGGGATCGACGCCGGCCTCCATGACCGGACGGGCGATCAGCGAGCCGATTGCCTGGCCGAGCGCTGCAGTCAATCCGAGCGCGACGCCGACGGCAAGCGGGCCCCTGACCGCTTCCCACTGGTGCATCTGCGAAGGCCGTTTGCCGAAGACGATGGCGAGCAGCACGCCGGTAAACACCACCGCGATGCCGGCCAGCTTCTGCGTGGTAATCGCCTCGCCAAGCACCAGCCAGCCGAGAATGGCGGCCATCGGGGCGTTGCAGGAAAACAGGATGTTGGTGCGGCGCGGTCCGAGCCGGTTCATGGTCAAGAACAGCGCCGTGTCGCCCAAAAAAATGCCGATCAGCCCGGACAGCACCAGCGGCGCGAGGTTGGCCGTGCCAATCGTCTGCCAGCCGCCGGTCAGCGCCGCGGTAATTGCCAGCATGACGAAGACCAGCGCCATGCGCAGCCGGTTGAAGGCGACTGCGCCGAGCGCGGCCGATGGGCCGGCGGACACGATGCCCGTGACCGCCCAGGTCAGCGCCGCGCCAAGGGCGGCCAGCTCGTAGATGCTCATGGGCGAAGACCCAACCTTGTCAGGCGGCTGCGCCTTTCTGCGGCACTGTACGAAGTGTCAGCAGGGCAAACACGAAAGCGGCTGTAGCACACAAGGCGATCGCGGTGACCATCGGCAGCGCCGTGCCGTCGAAAAACGGGCCATTGATGACGATCATCAGGCCGCCGACCAGCATTTGCAGTGTTCCACCGAGCGAGGAGGCGAGCCCGGCCTTGTCACCGTGATCGTCGAGCGCCATGACCATGGTTGGCGCCATGACAAGGCCGAAGAACGCATAGGCGACAAACAGCAGCGACATCAGCAGGTACAGCCCGTCGAAGCCCACCGCGACCAATGCCAGGAGCGCGGCAGCGGAAGCTGCGAAACCACCCGTGGCGATCAGCACCATGCGCGCCATGCCGTAACGGTCGCCGAGATTGGGCGCGATCTGCGATGCTGCGAAGAATCCGATGGCGTTGACAGCGAAAGCAAGGCTGAAACCCACCGAACTCAGGCCGTATTGGTTGGTATAGACGAACGAGGCCGAGGACAGAAAAACGAAGAAGCTCGCCATGCCGAACCCGCCGATCAGCGTCAGGCCGAGGAATTTCGGGTCGGTCATCAGTTCGCGCGCGCCGGCAAGCAGCGCGCGCGGCCGTACCGGCACGCGGTGCTCGGGCGTCAGCGTCTCCGGCAACTGAGTGGCGGTAAGCAGGATCGACAGCACGGCGGCGACGGCCAACACCTCGAAAATCAGCCGCCAGTCGCCGATCTCGATCAATCCCGCGCCGGTCAGCGGCGCCAGCATCGGTGAAA
This sequence comes from Oricola sp., assembly GCF_965230365.1. Classification (GTDB taxonomy): domain Bacteria; phylum Pseudomonadota; class Alphaproteobacteria; order Rhizobiales; family Rhizobiaceae; genus Oricola. Next base: position 1,724,036 of record NZ_OZ246003.1, read on the forward strand.
CGGAGATGACCAACATGATCAGCGCCATCATGCGCGTCGCTTCGCTGCCGGTATAGAGATCGCGGATAATTGCGCGCGGCACGACCATGACTGTTGCGGCGCCAAGGGCTTGAATGAAACGGCCAGCGATCAGCCAGGATATCGAGGGGGCCCAGACACAGACAAGCGAGCCGGCAATGAAGACCGCCAGGCCGACATAGATCGGCTTCTTGCGGCCGATCCAGTCGGCAACCGGACCGTAGACCAGTTGGGCAATGCCAAAGGCGATGAAGTAGGCGGTCAGCGTGGCCTGGGTCGCCGCGATTGTGGTGTTGTAATCCGCCGCGATCGCCGGAAGAGCAGGCAGATACATGTCGATGGCGAAGGGACCGACCCAGGCGAGCAGGCCGAGCACGATGGCCGTACGCAGAAAACCGGGCTGCATGAGTGCCTCCGTAGAGATGACAGTGGATATGGAAAGCAATGCCGGCCGTTCCGGCCCGAGCGCGGCTTCTACTACAGTTCGTTAGGTTAGGCCATAGGGCGATGCATGCCTGTTGACATCAGGCAATCACCGCGCATCATCGGCTTTGGCGGTCCGTGCTGCCGGATCTGCGCAGCGCCAGGACGGTCAGCAGCGGTCCGACCAGTTCAAACACAACGGTCGCTCCGACCGTCGTTGCAATGATGGTTTCGGCGCGGTCGGGAAAGGCATTCGCGGCGACCAGCGCCATGCCCATGGCGACGCCCGCCTGCGGCATCAGCGCAATGCCTATCCAGCGTCGTTCGCCCGCCGGCATGCCGGTCGCGACACCGGCGAGTGGTCCCGAGATCAGCCGTCCAGCCGCCCGCAATGCGATCACCGCGATGCCGAGTGCGCCTATGGAGGCAAGCGTGGCGATATCGAGCGAGGCGCCGGCGAGAACGAAGAACAGCACCATGAATGGCCACTCGATGCGCTCGATCTCGTGGAAGGCGCGGGTGTGGTGACGGGCCAGATTGGCGATGACCATCCCGGCGATCATCGCCGCAAGCAGGAAGGACGCCTCGAGCAAGACCGAAATGCCGCCGATCAGGCAGACGACGCCGATGGCTTCGGCCTGGATCGGTTCGCCACGGCGGATACGTCCGGTCAGGAAGGCGGCGGGTATGCCGATGCCAAGGCCGATCGCGACCGCGCCGCCGATCTCGATGGCAAAAACTTCCGCAGCGGCGTGCAGGCTGCCATCGGTCATGGCTTGCGCTGTCGCCATCAGGATGCCGAACAGGATCAGCCCCCATGCGTCATCGAGCGCCACGACGCCGAGCAGGATCGTCGGGAACGGACCGGTGGCGCGGCTGCGGCGTACTACATCCTCTGTCGCCGCCGGATCCGTCGCCGTCATGATGCCGGCGAAAAGAAGGGCCAGAACCGGGTCGAATCCCAGCGCGATCAGCCCTGTTGCAACAACGAACGCCGTGGCGAGCGCGATCAGCATCGAAGCGCTGATGATCTGCGCGCCGCTTTCGGCAAGTATGCGCCGGGTCAATCGCCCGCCGAGCAGGAAAGACACCATCACCAGCGCCAACACCGACAGGGTCGGATAGATCTCATGCGCCGCGTCGGGCAGCAGGCCGAGGCCGGAGGGACCGATCAGCACGCCGAACAGGACCACGATTGTCACGCGCGGAAGACGTGTGAGGCGGCCGAGCGTTTCCAGCGCGAGGCTGGCCAGTAACAGGACGCCGATGACGATCAGGAGTTGGGCGTTGGGCATGGTCGCGCGTTTCCAATCCCGGCGAATGTGCCAGAGCGCTGACGCCACGCAAAGCCCCTAGATCGCCCTGCCGTCCTCGCACTGCTTCCGCCCGAGATGCGTGGCGAAAGGAAGGTCGGCGAGTTCGTCGACACTCATCCGGGCAATATCGGGATGCGATAGTGGATCGTTGATCCACTGCGCCCGGATTTCGTCGATGGGGTCGGGCTGACGTTTCATCGGATTGCCAAATATGTAGCTGAGCTTGAACATGCATCAGGATATACCGCAAGGTTTTGAATAGAAAAATCGACTTCTGCGATATGATGATATAGATAATCTATATGAAGAACCTGAATCACATTCATCTTTCCGGCTTGCGGGCTGTCGAGGCGGTCGGCCGGCTCGGCACGCTTGGCGCGGCTGCCGAGGAACTTGGCGTGACAGTCGGCGCGGTCAGTCAGCAGGTGCTGCGAACCGAGGAGCGGCTTGGCCGTCCGGTATTCCGGCGCGTCGCCAGGGGATTGCAGAAAACGCCGCTCGGCGAGGAGGTCTGCGCGCGCCTGACGGCCGGTATGGAGGAACTGTCCCGTGCGGTCGCCTTGGCGGAACAGCGGCCGAAGGGCGTGCTGACGATCTCGGTCGCGCCGATCTTCGCCAGCAAATGGCTGGTTTGGAGGCTTGCCGGTTTCAGGGCGGTCGAGCCGGATGTCCGGGTGCGCATCGATGCCGATGTGGAGATCATCGAGCCGGGCTTGGGCGATGTCGATGCCTGCATTCGCGTCGGGCGCGGTGGCTGGTCCGGCGTCGATGCCATGCGATTGATCGAACACCGGATCTCGCCGGTCTGCCATCCTGACCTGGCCGCACGGCTGAACACCCCGGCGGACTTGATGAACGTCCCGGTCATCCGGGAAATGACCCCGTTGTTCGATCCCGACGTTTGGTTGAAGCAGCATGGCCTGGAGCAAGCGCAATTGGGAGACGGGCCGGTCTTTTCGGATGGTGCGCTCGGGCTGGACGCGGCGATTTCCGGGCAGGGCGTGTTCATGGCATGGGAAACGCTGGCCGCCGATGCGCTGGCGCGCGGCAGCATTGTCGAACCGTTTCCGGAGCGGGTGGCGACCGGCATCGCCTACTGGTTCGTCACCGCCAAGGGCGCGAGCCTGCCGCGGCATGTGCGGCGGTTTCGCGACTGGCTGAAGGCCGAACTCGTCGGTTGTGCCGCTGTTCCTAACGGTCGATCATGATGACCGGCACGCTGAGCGCGCGCGCCGCCTCGATTTTGGCATAGGCGCCGGCGCCACCGGAATTGCGGCAGACGATGTGGGTGACGCGGTGCTGTTTGAGCATCGTCGCTTCGTTGGCCGCGTCCGATCCGGGTCTGCCAACCACCAACTCATGGTGGGCGAATGGCAGGGGCGTGGTTGGCGGATCGACCATTCGGACGATGAAATGCACATCGGCGCGGGTTGCGAACATGTCGATATGCTGGCTGCCGAGCGCCAGCAGGACCCGTGCGTCTGGCGGAATCGCATCGCGCGCCTCTTCGGCCGAGCCGGTTTCGATCCAGTTGTCGCCAGCCTGTCTTTCCCACGGCGCGCGGCTGCGGATTTCGAGCGGAATGCCGGTCGCGGCTGCGGCCGCCTTGGCGTTCTTCGAGATGTTTCTGGCGAAAGGGTGGGTGGCGTCGATCAGGCGGGTCACACCTTCGGCGCGCATCCAGCCGGCCAGCCCATCGGCGCCACCGAACCCGCCGATGCGGACCGCGCCTGCGACCGGACGCGGTTCGCGGGTGCGGCCGGCAAGCGATGTGACGATACGCCAGCCCGGGTGCGTGCGCGCCAACTCTGCGGCGAGTTCTGCGGCTTCGCGCGTGCCGCCCAAAATGAGCACGGTCTCGCTCATTGAAAGCCGGTTCTTGCCAGCACTTCGCCATCGCGCGCGGTGACGATCACCTCGACGGCGACCGGCGCGCCGCGCAACGTCTCGAGCGCGGTCTCACGGGCCAGCCGCGCGACTTCGGGCGCGAGATGGATGCCGCTTTCGCGCATTGTTTCAAGCACTTCCTGCGCCGTGTTGGCGTCAAGAATCCGGTTGCTCTCTGCCGGGTCGAGCCCGGCGGCCTTTGCCAGATCGAGCAGAAAACCCATGTCGACCTGGCTGCGCCCGGAGTGCAGGTCAAGCGCGCCTTGCGCCAGCTTCGTCAGTTTGGCGAAGCCGCCGGCGATGGTCAGTTTCGCGACGGGATGGGCCCGAAGATACTTCAAAAGGCCGCCGGCGAAGTCACCCATGTCCAGGAGAGCGATTTCGGGCAATGCGTGGATGCGTTGCGCGGCCGCTTCCGAGGTCGAGCCGGTGGCGCCGAGCACATGGTCGAGCCCGGCGGCGCGCGCCACATCGATGCCACGATGGATGGAGTGGATCCAGGCGGCGCAGGAGAAGGGATGCACGACACCGGTCGTGCCCAGGATCGACAGTCCGCCGACAATGCCAAGCCGCGGGTTCCAGGTCTTTTCGGCGAGCGCCGCGCCGCCGGGCACCGAGATCGCGATCTCATAGTCGGCGGGCACGGCATGAGCGGCGCAAAGCTCTTCGACAACGCCGGTGATCATGGCGCGCGGAACCGGGTTGATCGCCGGCTCGCCAGGGGGAATGGGCAGGCCGGCGCGGGTGACCGTGCCGACACCGTCGCCGGCGCGAAAGATGATGCCGGTTCCGGGCGCAGCGGGCGTCACCCGCACCATTATCATCGCGCCATGAGTCACATCCGGATCATCGCCCGCATCCTTGACGATGCCCGCTTCGGCGAAACCCTCGCCAACCTTTTCCGTGGCGAGCGCGAAGGCTGGCGTCTCGCCCTTCGGCAGCGTGATCGTCACGGGGTCGGGAAAGTCGCCACCGAGCAAAGCGGTCAGCGCCGCCTTGGTGGCTGCGGCAGCGCAGGCGCCCGTGGTCCAGCCGCGGCGCAGCGGACCCGCCGGCCGGCGTCCGGTGGCATCGATTTCGGCTTTGCCCGTAACCATCGCCGCCTTATAGGTGAGAGTGCGACAACGCGAAAGCAGGAAGGGTCAGCGCGGTGAACGCGGCGGAGTTTAGCGACGGATTGCCCGTATTCGAACCGGGCCATGTCTGGCTGGTCGGGGCCGGGCCGGGCGATCCCGGTCTGCTGACCCTGCTGGCCGCGCATGCGTTGCGCAACGCCGATGTCGTGGTCCACGACGCGCTCGTCAACGCCGACTGCCTGACATTGGCGCGCGAAGGCGCGACACTGGAATATGCGGGGAAACGCGGCGGCAAACCGTCGCCCAAACAGCGCGACATCTCGCTTCGCCTGGTCGAACTGGCCCGCGCCGGAAAACGGGTGCTGCGGCTGAAGGGCGGCGATCCCTTCGTTTTCGGGCGCGGCGGCGAGGAGGCGCTGACCCTGGTCGAGCACGGCGTGCCGTTTCGGGTGGTGCCGGGCGTGACCGCCGGCATCGGCGGGCTCGCCTATGCGGGCATTCCGGCGACGCATCGCGACACCAATCACAACGTCACCTTCCTGACCGGCCATGACGCGACCGGCGTCATGCCCGACGCAATCGACTGGGCGAGCGTGGCGCGCGGGTCGCCCGTCATCGTGATGTATATGGCGATGAAGCATATTCCGGTCATCTCGGCCCGGCTGATCGCGGAAGGCCGTTCGCCGGACGAGCCGGTTGCCTTTGTCTGCAACGCCACGACGCAGCAGCAGCAGGTGCTCGTCACCACGCTTGCCGCCGCCGAGCGGGACTGCGCGACCGCCGGCCTGTCGCCACCGGCCATCGTAGTCGTCGGCGAGGTGGTGCGCCTGCGCGACGGGCTGGATTGGCTGGGCGCGTTGAGCGAGGGGCGCAAACTCGTCGCCGACCCGCTCCAGGCACGCCGGCGGGACTTGTCCGCATGAGGGGATTTCTTGTCGCCGCACCGCAATCCGGTTCGGGCAAGACAACGATCACGCTCGGTCTGCTGCGGGCATTGCGCGACCGGGGCGTGAGCCTCGCGCCGGCCAAGGCCGGTCCCGACTACATCGATCCGGCCTACCACACGGCGGCCAGCGGCGAGGTGTGCGTCAATCTCGATCCCTGGGCGATGCGGCCGGGCCTGTTGCGGCGGCTTGCCGGGCGGCATGCCGGCGACGACCGGCTGTTGGTGGTCGAGGGCATGATGGGCCTGTTCGACAGCGCCGCCGACGGCAACGGCTCGCCGGCCGATCTGGCCGCGTTGCTCGGCCTGCCTGTCGTGCTGGTGGTCGATTGCGCACGCATGGCGCATTCGGTGGCGGCGATTGTCGACGGCTTCCGGCGCCACCGCGACGACATCGATTTTGCGGGTGTCATCCTCAACCGGGTCGGCAGTGTGCGGCACGAGGAAATGCTGCTCGACGCGTTGGAGCCGCACGACGTGACGGTGCTGGGCACGGTGCGCGCCGACAAGGCGCTCGACCTGCCGTCACGCCATCTGGGCCTTGTTCAGGCGCATGAAAACGAGAACTTGGAGCGTTTCATCGCCGATGCTGCATTCACGGTGACCGTCGGTGTCGATCTCGACCGGATCGAGGCCCTGACGGCCAAACCTGACAGCGAGCCGCTGCCCGGTGCGATATCGCGCATACCGCCGCTCGGCCAGAAGATCGCCGTCGCCCGCGATACGGCGTTCGGCTTTTGCTATCCGCATCTGCTGCGCGGCTGGGTGCAGCAGGGAGCGGAAGTCGCGTTCTTCTCGCCGCTTGCCGATGAAGCGCCGCCCAAGGATGCTGACGCGATTTACCTGCCTGGCGGCTATCCGGAACTCTATGCAGCGGAACTGGCGCATGCGGCGCGGTTTCGCGTCGGGCTCAGGGCGAGGGCGGCCGCGCATGTGTCTGTGTTCGGCGAGTGCGGCGGCTTCATGGTGCTGGGCGAGGGGCTGATCGACGCCGAAGGGCAAAGTCATCGCATGACCGGTCTGCTGCCGCTGGTGACGAGTTATGCCCGCCAAACGCGGCATCTGGGCTACCGGCGGCTTTCGCCGCTCAAGGCGTCGCCCTGGAAGCTGCCCTTGAAGGCGCATGAGTTTCATTACTCTACAATCGTCTCGGAAGGCGAGGGCGAGCGGCTGTTCGATGTGCGCGATGCGCGCGGCGACGAACTCGGAGCGGCCGGGCTGCGGCGCGGATCTGTCGCCGGCTCCTACATGCATGTCATCGACAGGGCGGACTGATGGCCGGCGTCTCCCATGGCGGCGCGCTCGACCGCGCGATGGAGCGGTACGGTGGTTCGGCCGACAGCTGGCTCGATCTTTCGACGGGTATCAACCCGGTCGGCTGTGCGGTGCCGCGCATGCCCGAGAAAGTCTGGCAAAGACTGCCGGACGAAAGCCTCGTGGCCGATTGCCTCGCCGCCGCGCGGCAATGTTATGGCGTGCCCGACGACGCGGGGATTGTCGCGACCCCAGGCACCCAGGCGATCATCCAGTGGTTGCCGACCCTGTTCAACTACGCCGACAGCGTGGCCATCGTGTCGCCGACCTATGGCGAGTACGAGCATGTCTTCCATGCCGCCGGGGTGCGGGTTTCGACGCCGGAAACGCTGCCCGGGCCCGCCAGCGGCGATGCGATGCTGGTCGTCGGCCAGCCGAACAATCCGGACGGGCGGGCCTGGGCGAAAGACCGGCTGGAGCCGCTGATCGGCGGCCGAAGCAGCCTGCGCGCCGTGATCGCCGACGAAGCCTTCGCCGATGTCGCGCCTGAGCATTCGTTGGTCGGGCGGACCGGCGACAACACCCTCCTTGTGCTGCGCTCCTTCGGCAAGTTCTTCGGGCTGGCCGGCGCGCGGCTGGGCTTTGCCATCGGCAACCCGGATGTCATCGAGAGCCTCGAGCGGATGCTCGGCCCCTGGGCGGTGTCAGGGCCGGCGCTGCACCTTGCATCGGTGGCGCTGCGCGATGCCGACTGGATCGCGGCGACGCGCAAGCGCCTGGCCGATGACAGGCTGCGGCTGGCCGGCATGCTGGCACGGCACGGCTTCGAGATCGTCGGCGGCACGGATCTGTTCGTCCTCGCCGGTCACGCTCGCGCCGCCGCCCTCGCGCAAGGGCTCGGCGAGCGCCACATCCTGGTGCGCGCCTTCGACCGCCAGCCGGAGTGGTTGCGTTTCGGTATGCCCGCTTCGCCCCAGGAATTCGAACGGCTCGATCAGGCGCTCGGCGAAACCGCCTGAGAGTGCAAGCGGAGCCGAACTCATGTCGCATCTGGTCATCCTGTTCGTCGCGCTGATCGTCGATAGATGTTTTGGTGATCCCGACTGGCTGTGGCGGCGCGCCATGCACCCGGTGGTCGTGTTCGGCAAGCTGGTCGGCTATTGCGACAAACAACTGAACCGGCCGGAATACTCCGATGCCAACCGCGAGAAGCTCGGCCTGCTGGCCATCGCCGGCCTGTTGCTGCTGGCGATTGTCGTCGGACGCTGGATGGGCACGGTCTTCGGCGTGACGGGCCCGGTCGGCGCGGTGATCGAGATCGCCTTTGTTGCCGTTCTCCTGGCGCAAAAATCGCTCGCCGATCATGTGCTGGCCGTCGCCGACGGGTTGCGGCAAGGCGGGCTTGAGGGCGGACGCGCGACGGTATCGATGATTGTCGGGCGCGACCCGAAGACGCTCGACGAAGCGGGCGTCGGCCGAGCCGCCATCGAGAGCCTTGCCGAAAACGCCTCGGACGGCGTGGTCGCGCCGGTCTTCTGGTACGCCCTGTTCGGATTGCCCGGCCTGTTTGCCTACAAGATGCTGAACACCGCCGATTCGATGATCGGCCATCGCACCGAACGGCACCGCGCCTTTGGCCGGGCATCGGCGCAGCTTGACGATATCGCCAACTGGCTGCCGGCGCGGTTGACGGCGATGCTGATCGCCTTCGCCAGCTACACGATGGCGGGACGGCAGGCCGCCGAGATCGTGTGGCACGCGGCGTGCCGCGACGCGCGGCTGCATCGCTCGCCCAATGCCGGCTGGCCGGAAAGCGCCATGGCGGCCGCGCTTGGCATCGCGCTTGGCGGGCCGCGCATCTATTCAGGCGATGTCGCCGACGAACCATTCCTCAATGGCGAAGGCCGGCGCGAAGCGACCGTTGCGGACATCGACGCTGCCATTGGCGCATTCTGGCGCGCCATGACCGTCATGACCGTCGCCGTCGGCTTGCTGGCGCTCGTGGTGCGGTGGTAAATCCACGCAAATGGAGGAGCTTGCGTGACTGAAGACACTTTCGCGAAGTTGCAGTTTTTCGAACTGACGCGGGACGGCGCCGTGGCGCGCCTGGCGATGAACCGGCCCGACAAGGCCAACGGCATGACGCCGGCCTTCTGGGCCGAACTGCCACAGGTTGTCGCAGCGCTCGATGCCGATCCGTCGGTGCGTGCGCTGGTGATCTGCGGCAATGGCAAGCATTTCACCGGCGGCATGGATCTCGCCAACTTCCAGGGCATCCTTTCGCTTATTCAGAATGAGCCCGGCCGCGCCGCCTATGCGCTGCGGCGGCTCGTCCTGTCGTTGCAGGACAGCTTCACCGCGCTGGAGGAGTGCCGTCTGCCGGTCATCGCCGCCATCCACGGAGCCTGCATCGGCGGTGGTATCGACATGATCTCGGCCTGCGACATCAGGCTGGCGTCGCAAGACGCGTTTTTCTCGATCGAGGAAATCAACATCGGCATGGCTGCCGATGTCGGCACGCTGCAAAGACTGCCGAAACTGGTCGCGCCCGGCATCGTCAAGGAACTGGCTTATACTGGCCGGCGCTTTACCGCCGGCGAGGCGCAAGTCTGGGGTTTCGTCAATGAAGTGCTGGCCGACAGGCAGGCGGTCGAGGCGCGGGCCATGCAATTGGCGCACGAGATTGCGGCAAAGTCGCCGCTTGCCATCGCGGGCACCAAGAAGGCGATCGACCATGCACGCGATCATTCCGTGCGCGACAGTCTGGAACACATGGCAACCTGGAATGCCGGGATGCTGCGTCCGGAAGACCTCACAACGGCGATGCAGGCCAAGATGACACAGAAGGAGGCGGTGTTCGCCGACCTTCTGGCGGACGCGGCACTCGGCGGTTGAGGCATTCGTCGTCGTTCTGGAGTGCCACGTCGGGAATTGCTGACATGCGGTCCGCGCGTTAGAAGTCGCTTATTGCCGAGAAATTGTTGCGAGACGCCCGATGATTGATCCCACCGCGAACACCTTTGCCTACCGCCTGATACGGCGAATTCCCGACAGCCGGTTCGGGTTTTCGTTCATGCACGCCGTCTCGCGCCTGCAAGGGATGGCAAAGCCGGCCGGTCTGGAGATCGAGACCGTGGCGGTGCCGCGCCGGACCGGTGGAGGATCCGTGCGGACCATCGTCGTTCGCCCGAAGAACGCCGCAAAGGATTTACCGGTGATGGTCCACCTGCACGGCGGGGGACATGTTGTCGGCGTGCCGGAGCAGGATCTTGCCTGGATGAAACGCTACATCGATGCGCGGCCCTGCGTCTTTGTTGCGCCGGACTACCGCCGCGCGGTTCAAGCGCCCTTTCCGGCCGGGATCAAGGATTGCTATGACGCGCTTTTGTGGGCGCGCGACAACGCCGTCAGGCTCGGTGGACGCAGCGACCAGATCATGCTCCATGGTGAAAGTGCCGGCGGTGGTCTGACCGCCGGCCTCGCGTTGATGGCCCGTGACCGCGGCGATGTCGCCGTCGCCTGCCAGTTTCCGATCTACGGCATGTTCGACGACCGCGAGGAGAACTACACAGCCTGCGACGATTCCGTACTTTCATGGACGCGTGGCAAAAACATTCTCGCCTGGAAGATCTGTCTCGGCGATTTGGCGGGGCGCGATGAGGAAGTACCGGCCTATGCCGCGCCAGCCCGCGCCGAGGATCTTGCTGGTTTGCCGCCGGCGATTGGCTATGTCGGCGACCAGGACCTGTTTCACGACGAGAACGTTTCCTTTTTCGAACGGCTTTCCCGTGCTGGCGTGCCTACCGAATTCACCGTGATCAACGGCGCCTATCATGGTGCGGAGATCATGGCGCCGGATTCGCAAGTCGGCCGGGCGTCCTGGGACTTCATCCTCGACGCCTACAAGCGCGCCGTCGACCGCTACACCGCGCCGCAGGATTAGTCGGACCGCGACCGGATGCTTGCCAATGCCGCATGAGGTGTCCCGTTGAGGGATTGGTGTCTTGTTTGAAGATGAAATTGCCTATTATTTTCAATAATTTGAAGTGCCTATCTCTTTTTTTTATCCACCGCGCCCGAACCTCCCCTATCATTCTCCCTGCCTTCTCACGGAAGTCTGGGTGCACACCGGCTCACAGGGGGAAGGACGGTGCCCGGTGGGCGGTGCAGAGGTGTATCGCTGGGTGATGAACCCCCACGCCGGGGCGGCATGAAGCGGCGCGCGCAGTCTTGTTTTCCCGGACAGAGTTCCGGGCCGCCGACCGAAGCTGCAAGGTGAGGCCCGTTCCGGCTTCGGGCCCCCGCCAGCAAGCAAAGCGAAGCTTAAGGGTGGGGCAGAAAAGCCGGAGCAATCGATCCAGTGAATCGATTGCAGGGCCGAACGAGCGGGCGGTCAAAAAAATCTATCCACCGCTCCTAAACCCTCGCTTACAATCGCAATTGCCTTCTCACGGAAGTCTGGGTGCGCACCGGCTCACAGGGGGAAGGACGGTGCCTGACTGGTGGCGCAGAGGTGTGTCACTGGGTGATGAACCCCCAAGTCAGGGCGGCATGAAGCGGCGCGCGCAGTCTTGTTTTCCCGGACAGAGTTCCGGGCCGCCGACCGAAGCTGCAAGACCACCGAGCGGGCGGTCCGAGGATCGCTATTACTATCTAGACGTTGCGATGCTTTGACCGCCCGTCTTCCAGAATATGAACAATCCGGTCTCGGAAACGAGGCGCGGTGACGGCGAAGCGCGCCACTCTCCCCGTTGCCGGGAGAGCCTTTCGGGCACTCAACCCACACTCCGTCGATCGATCGCTCTTGCGAGATCCGGGGCGGCGGCGATCAGGCGGCGGGTCACCTCATGGCCGGGATGGTCGAGCACCTGGCCCGTCGGACCCGTCTCTACGATCCTGCCGTGATCCATGACCATCACATCGTGGGTGATGGCGCGGGCAACCGTCAGGTCGTGGGTGATGAACAGGAAGGCGAGGCCGAGATCGTCGTTCAGCTTGGCGAAGAGATCGAGGATCTGCGCCCGGATCGACACGTCCAGTGCCGAGACCGGTTCGTCGGCGACCACCAGTTTCGGCCGTGTGATGATCGCCCGCGCGATGGCCAGCCTTTGCCGCTGCCCGCCAGAAAATTCATGCGGGTATTTGTCCATGTCAGCGGCCTGCATGCCGACTTCAACCAGCGCTTCGGTGGCGCGGGCGCGCCGTTCGGCACGCGGCATCCGTTCGTCCATCAGATGCAGCGGTTCGGTCACCGAACCCTCGATTTTCTGGCGCGGATCGAACGAGCCGAACGGATCCTGGAACACGACCTGCATTTCGCGGCGGGCCGGGCGCAGTTCGTGTTCGTCGAGCGCCGACGTCTCCATGCCGTCAAAGACGATCTGCCCGGCGGTCGGCCTGTCGAGCGCCAGGATCATGCGGGCGAGCGTGGATTTGCCGCAGCCGGACTGTCCGACCAACGCCACCGAATGGCCGGCGCGGATGGAAAACGACACTTCGTCGACGGCGCGTGTCGGTTCGGCACGCGCCAGCAGGCCGGTGCGGTGACCGGGATAGTGGCGCGAAACCGACGAGAGTTCGAGCAGGCGGTGTTCGTCGCCTGGCGGCGTCGCGGCATTCGCCCATTGCGGCACATGGGTCGAGGCCTCGGCGAGGCGGCGGGTGTAATCGTGTTTCTGTTCGCGCAACACGGTCATCGCATCGCCGGCTTCCTGCACGACGCCGTGGCGCAGGATCGTAATTCGATCGGCCATGTCGGCGACGACGCCGAGATCGTGGCTGATCAGGATCAGGCCCATGTTGTTTTCTGCGACCAGCTCGCGCAGCAATTCGAGGATCTGCGCCTGCAGGACGACATCGAGCGCGGTGGTCGGTTCATCGGCGATCAAGAGCTTGGGGTGCAGCGCGCAGGCGATTGCGATGACGACCCGCTGGCGCTGGCCGCCCGACAGTTCGTGCGGATAGCGGGTCAGTGGAAAGCGGCTCTCCGGCAGGCCGACCCGGTCGAGGATGCGGCGTGCGCGATCCTCGGCCTCGGCGCGGCTGGCGCCACGATGCAGGCGAATGCCCTCCGCGACCTGTTCGCCGATGGTCTTGACCGGATTGAGCGCGGTCATCGGCTCCTGGAACACCATGCCGATCTCGTCGCCGCGCAGCTGGCACATGCGCTGCTCGCTCGCCGCCAGCAGGTCTTCGTCGCCGAACGAGACAGTCCCGGTGGCGCTTGCGGCATGCGGCAGCAGGCGCATGACGGTCAGCGCCGTCATCGACTTGCCGGAGCCGGATTCGCCAACCAGCCCGACGACCTCGCCGGCATGCACGTTGAAGTCGACATTGTCGAGCACGCCGAACGGGCCAATCGACAGGGACAGATTGCGGATATCGAGAACGGGCTTTGCCATCGCTCAGCGCCTCCGCCGAAGTTTTGGGTCGAGCACGTCGCGCAGCCCGTCGCCAAGCAGGTTGAGGCCGAGCACCGTGATGATGATCGCCAGCCCCGGCACGATCGCCATGTGCGGCGCGATAGACATCATCGTCTGTGCCTCGAACAGCATGCGTCCCCAGCTTGGGGCCGGTGGCTGGGTGCCGAGCCCGACATAGGAGAGGCCGGCTTCGGCCAGGATACCGAGCGAGAACTGGATCGTGCCTTGCACCAGCAGCAGGTTGGCGATGTTGGGCAGGATGTGCTGCACCGTGATCAGCCCGGCGCCCTTGCCGGCGGCGCGGGCGGCGAGGATGAACTCGCGCGGCCACAGCGCCAGCGCGCCGCCGCGCGCCACGCGGGCGAAGACCGGGATGTTGAAGATGCCGATGGCGATGATCGCGTTAACCGCGCCGGGGCCGAAGATTGCAGTGATCATGACGGCCGACAGCAGTGCCGGAAAGGCGAAGATCACGTCGGAGGTGCGCATCAGCACCTCGTCGGCGATGCCGCGCTTGGCCGCCGCCCAGCAGCCGAGCGGCACGCCGATCGCCATGCCGATGCCGACGGCGATCAGCGCCACAGCGATCGAGTTGCGGCTGCCGACCATGATCATCGAGGCGATGTCACGGCCGAAATGGTCGGTGCCGAGCCAGTGCGCGCCGGACATGCCCTGCAGCCGGTCGGCGATCACGAGCTTGGTCACGTCATAGGGCGTCCAGACGAACGAAAGCAGCGCCAGCGCGACGACGAAGCCGGTGATGGCGGCGCCGGCCATGAAGGAGCGGTTCGTCAGCGCATCGTGCAGAAACCGGCGCCAGTCCTCGTGATCGACGGCAACGAGTTCGTCGCGCATCAGCGCCTCCTCAGGCGCGGATCGGCCCAGGCGTATGCGAGGTCGACCAGAAAATTGACGATGATGACAGTTGCGACCAGCAGCACGACGACGCTTTCGACGACGATCAGGTCGCGCTGCGTGATCGCCTGGAAGACCAACCTGCCGAGGCCGGGCAGATAGAAGACACTCTCGATGATGATCGTGCCAGCCAGGAGGAAAGCGAACTGCAAGCCGAGGATCGTCAGCACCGGGATCAGCGCATTGCGCAGCGCATGACGCCACAGCACCATATTGGCGGGCAGACCCTTGGCGCGCGCGGTACGGATATAGTCCTCGCCGAGCACCTCGATCAGCGCGGAGCGGGTCACGCGGGCGAGGATCGCCGCTTGCGGCAGCGCCAGCGCGACGGCCGGCAGAAGCAGGGCGTTCAGTGCCGGCCAGAACCCGGCCTCCCAGCCGGGGAAGCCGCCGGCGGGCACCAGCCGCAAGGTCACGGCGAAGACATAGACCAGAAGGAGCGCGAACCAGAAATTGGGAATGGCGATGCCGAGTTGGGTCGCCGCCATGACGCCAGTGTCGGTGGCAGTGCCGCGCCGGGCCGCCGAGACGATGCCGACGGGAATGGCGATCGCGGTCGACAGGAACAGCGCCAGCAGCGCCAGCGGCAGCGAGACGGCGATCCGCTCGCTGACCAGTTCAGCGACCGGCACCGAGTAGGTGTAGGACGTGCCGAGGTCGCCGGTCAGCAAGCCGCCGATCCATGCGAGATAGCGTGTCAGCAGCGGCTCATCGAGGCCCATTTGCAGTCGAAGCGCGGCGATTGCGTCTTCGGTGGCATTCATGCCCAGCATCAACCGGGCCGGATCGCCCGGCACGATTTCCAGCACGGCGAAAACGATGATGCTCGCGACCAGGAGAGTGATTGCGACGAGAACGATGCGACGAAGCGCGTAGGACAGCATGTAAAGCGTTTACCGGCGGCGAAGGCGAAGAAATGGGCGGGCCAAAACGGGGCCCGCCCCGGTCTTACCGATGTGCGATCAGTCTTTCCAGCTCACCCCGGTCAGATCGTTCGCCTGAACCGGCGAATTCTCCCAAAGACCCTGGACCTTGGCGTCCCAGATGCCGTTCTTGGCGAGCTGGAACATGTAGCCGTTGACAGCGTCGTCAGCGATGATCTGCTGCGCCTGGCGCATCAGCGCGAAGCGTTCGTCCTCGTCGGCGGTCACGTCCAGCTTGGCAATGACATCCTTGAAGGCCTGGTTGTCATACTGGAAATAGTAGCCGTCGCGCGCATAGATGCCGATATCGTTCGGCTCGGTATGCGAGACGATGGTCAGGTCGTAGTCCTTGGTCTTGAACACCTGATCGAGCCACTGGGCCCATTCGACCGGAATGATCTCCAGATCGATGCCGACCTCGCGTAGCTGCGCGGCGACGATTTCGCCGCCGCGGCGGGCATAGGATGGCGGCGGCAGCTTGAGCGTGCCCTTGATGCCGTCGGCATAGCCCGCGGCGGCCAGCAGTTCTTTCGCCTTCGCCGGATCATGGGGATAGGTCTCGACCAGTTCCACATAGGCCGGATGGTGCGGCGCGAAGTGAGAGCCGATCGGGGTGCCGAGGCCGAACATGGCGCCGTCGATGATCGCCTGCCGGTCGATCGCATGCGCGACTGCCTGCCGGACCTCCAGCTTGCTCCACGGCTCCTTGCCGTTGTTGGTCGACAGGATCGTCTCGCCTTCGGTCGAGCCGATCACGACGGTAAATCGCGGATCGGCCTCGAATTGCGGAATGGCTTCCGGCGCCGGCAGGTTGGGAAACGCCTGGACATCGCCGGCCAGCAGCGCGGCGGTGCCTGCCGAAGGATCGGCGATGAACCGGAATTCGGCCTTGTCGAGGGCAACCGCATCGCCCCAATAGGCATCGTTCTTTACCAGCTTGACTGCGGAGCCCTTGGCCCAGCTGTCGAACTTGAACGGGCCGGTGCCGACAGGGGCTTCCTTGTTGGTATCAGCCGATTCGCGTGCGACGATCACCGCGTCGCCCCAGCCCATGTTGTAAAGGAAGGCACCGGACGGGTGTTTCAGCGTCACCTCGACCGTGAGGTCGTCGACCGCCTCGACCGTTTCGATCGCTGCGAAAAGCGCCTTCTGGGCGTTGGTCGATTCCTCGGCGCGGGCGCGGTCGTAGGAAAACACAACGTCGCCGGCGTCGAGCGCGGAACCGTCGTGGAAGGTCACGCCCTCATGCAGCTTGAAGGTGTAGACCAACCCGTCGTCGGAGAGCGACCAGCTTTCCGCCAGCGCCGGGGCGACCGAG
Organism: Oricola sp.; assembly: GCF_965230365.1. Taxonomy (GTDB): domain Bacteria; phylum Pseudomonadota; class Alphaproteobacteria; order Rhizobiales; family Rhizobiaceae; genus Oricola. The sequence continues at coordinate 1,740,531 of NZ_OZ246003.1, forward strand.
CCGTTGGACGTGATGCGGGTGAGGCCTTCGAACACGTTGGCGTAGACAACCTCGTCGATCGCGGCGGCCGCGCCGGCGGTCGGATCGAGATGCGGCGGCTCCAGCACCATTCCAAGTGTGAGATCTGTGCGGCCGGCATTCGCGGCGGCACTCATGGCCAGCACGGCGGCGGCGCTCAAGATAATGGTATTGCTTCTAAAATTCATCGCGAACCTCCCTGATGTCGCGATGCGATTAAATCAGGAAGCGCGCCGATTGTCAGCAGTCAATGAGCACGTTCGGGTTCCGCGGCCGCCGGACCGCGGAACAATTGGGCGGCCCAGGTCAGTGGCGGACGACCACCCGCATGTTCTTGAGGCCGACCTGCTTGACCAGTGAGAACAGAACAGCGGCGTTCTTGGGGTGCAGGCGGATGCATCCGGCCGAGGCCGGACGACCGAGCCGGCTGATCTGGTTGGTGCCGTGAATGGCGAAATTGCCGCTGTAGAAAATGGAATACGGCATCGGCGCGTTGTTGTAGCGGCTCGATTTATGGTGGCGCGACAGCCACTTGGCGGTCCATGTTCCGGTAGGTGTCACCTTACCGGGTCGCGCAGTCGAAACGCGCCAGTTGTATTTTACCGCTCCGCGGTGGATCACTGTCATCGTCTGCGAAGACAAGTCCACCTTTGCCACCAGCGGCGCGGCAGATGCGGCCGCGGCATTCATCAGAACAACCGCTACGGCGATACTCAACCCGACAAGAATACGCATAATCACACTTCCCTCTGTTGCCAATCCGCGCCCGCAACTCATCATCGGCTGAATACGGGCCAGTCCCTCCAACATGCCATTAAACACCTTTCAGAGCGTTGACTTGCAAGCTTAGTTTCCGCCGCGTGCGTTCAACAACTCGTGAAGGCTCAGCGCCATGACTTGCGCCGATTGTATCATATCGCCGATGCCGACCAATTCGTCGGGCCGGTGAGCGAGATCCATCATACCAGGCACGTGTGCGACGCAATCCTAAAGATGGCCAAGCCGGGAGATATGCTTCTGGTGATCGGTGCCCGGCGAGATCACATATTGCGGTTCGCGTTCGAAGACTTCGCGAATGCCATTGGCGACGGGGCTCGGGACCGGCGCATTCTTCTCGGTCATCAGCGGCATCACCTCCATGATGTCGCGGGTCTCGTAGTCGAATTTCGGCCGGCCGGCTTTGAGGTCCTAGAGAATGTCGACAACCTCGCCCTTGACTTCGTCAATCGACTCTTCAAGCAGAAACCGCCCGCCGATGGTCAATTTGCAACTGTCGGGGACATTGGGCGAGGGCAGCCCGGAGAACTCATCGGCCTGGCCGCCATGCGGCGAGTTCAGGTTCAGCGTCGACCGTCGCAAGCCCGGCCCGTGTTGTGTTTTGACGCTGTTGTGTATTGCAATTACAGTGTTTCGCAGGGGCGAAGCGTAAAGCGTAGTAGAGAGGGTGTTGTGAGCAGTATCTTTGTTCGTTTTTTCATGGTCGCCGCGGTGTTTGTTTGCGGGGCAACCGCAAGTCATGCTGGGCGCCTTATCGCCCATGTCGATCTTTCCAGGCAGGTCATGACGGTGAAGAAGGACGGTCGCGTGCTCTACAATTGGAAGGTCAGCACGGGGCGCAGGGGTTACTACACGCCGACCGGCACCTGGGGCCCGAAGCGCATGCACAAGATGTGGTATTCGCGCAAATACCATAACTCGCCAATGCCACACTCGATCTTCTTTTACGGCGGTTATGCAATACACGGCACGAACTACATAAAATCGTTGGGCCGCCCGGCTTCGCATGGGTGCGTGCGCCTGCACCCCAGCAATGCCAAGCGCCTGTATCGACTGACAAGGCAAGTCGGCCCGTCCAACATGCGCGTGGTGATCACACGTTAGTTTTCCGCCCGATGGCGGCAGGCCGCGACGGTTGTTACCGATCTGCGGCATGTCGTTTTTTCGATTGCGCAAGAGTCGCATTTGCGCACTTTGCGGTTATGGAGATATGCGACATGCTTGGGACGATCCGGCAATGATGGAGTAAGCCGCCGTGATGCGCGAGCCTGCGCTTGAGCTTTCAAGCCCCGCCGGAGACGAAGTCCGCAAGACCACCTGCTACATGTGTGCGTGCCGCTGCGGCATAAATGTGCATCTGCGCGATGGCAAGGTCCGCTACATCGAAGGCAACCGCGATCACCCGGTCAACAAGGGCGTGCTGTGCGCCAAGGGTTCCGCTGGGATCATGCAGCATTATGCGCCGGCCCGGCTCAAGGCACCGCTGCTGCGCGATGGCCCTCGCGGCTCCGGCAAGTTCCGCGAAATATCCTGGGAGGAAGCGCTGGAAACGGCGACCCGTTGGCTTGGTGACATCCGCTGCAGTTCGCCAGAGAAGCTCGCCTTCTTCACCGGGCGCGACCAGTCGCAGTCGCTGACAAGCTTCTTCGCGCAGAATTTCGGAACCCCCAACTACTCCGCGCATGGCGGCTTCTGCTCGGTCAACATGGCCGCCGCCGGTATCTACACGATCGGCGGCGCATTCTGGGAGTTCGGCGCGCCGGACTGGGACCGCACCAAGCTTTTCGTCCTGTTCGGCGTGGCAGAGGACCACGATTCCAATCCGATCAAGACCGGAATCGCCAAGGTGAAGAAGAACGGGGCGCGTTTCGTCTCGGTCAACCCGGTGCGCACAGGCTATTCCGCCGTCGCCGACAACTGGATCGGTATCCGGCCCGGCACGGACGGGCTTTTGATTCTGGCCGTCATCCACGAACTGTTGCGGACGCGCAAGATCGATCTGGACTACCTGATCCGTTACACCAATGCCGCCTGGCTGGTAATCCGCGATGAGGGGGCGCCGGACGACGGGCGTTTCGCGCGGGACGAAAACGGCGAGCCGCTCGTGTACGACCGTGCCGCCGGCGCGCTCACGCCGGCCGCCTCAGCCGGGCGCGAGGTTTCGCTGTCCGGTTCCGTCGCGCTGCCCGACGGACGCCAGGCCGTGCCGTCCTTCCAATTGCTGGCAGAGAAGTATCTCGACGAACGCTACGCGCCGGAGGCGGCCGAGAAGGAGACCGGCGTAGCGGCGGAAACGATCCGGGGCCTGGCCCGCGAGATCGCCCGCGTCGCCTTCGAGGAGGAAATCGTCCTCGATCAGCCCTGGACGGATATGAAGGGCGAACGCCATGAACAGATGATCGGACGACCGGTCTCGTTCCATGCCATGCGCGGGATTTCGGCCCACTCCAACGGCTTCCAGACCTGCCGTGCGCTGCATCTGTTGCAGGTCTTGATCGGTTCGATCGATTGCCCCGGTGGGTTCCGCTACAAGCCGCCTTACCCAAAACCGGTCGACGCCCATCCGCGTCCGCATGGCCGTCTCGTCAATGTACGCCCGAATACCCCCTTGATGGGCCCGCATCTGGGCTTTCCTCGCGGGCCGGAGGATCTGGCGATCAGCGTCGAGGACGGCCGTGCCAACCGTATTGACAAGGCGTTTTCGTGGCACGCGCCGCTCTCAGCCCATGGCTTGATGCACATGGTCATCTCCAATGCGCATGCCGGCGATCCGTACGAAATCGACACGCTGTTCCTCTATATGGCGAACATGGCGTGGAACTCGTCGATGAACACCCGCAGTGTCATCGAGATGCTGGAAGACCGCGACGAGGAAACCGGCGACTACAAAATCCCGCACATCATCTATGCCGACGCCTACAATTCGGAGATGGTCGCTTACGCCGATCTGGTGTTTCCGGACACCACTTATCTGGAGCGGCATGACTGCATTTCGCTCCTCGACCGCCCGATCTCCGAACCCGAGAGCATCAATGACGCGATCCGCTGGCCGGTGGTCGAGCCCGACCGCGACGTGCGCGGCTTCCAGTCGGTGCTGATCGATCTGGCAGGCCGGCTGAAACTGCCGGGTTTCGTCGATGAGGCGGGCGAACCGCTCTATCGTGACTATGCGGACTACATGGTGCGGCACCAGCGCAAGCCCGGCATTGGTCCGCTTGCCGGCTGGCGCGGCGAAGACGGTACGGCCTCGGGGCGCGGTGACGCGAACCCGGAACAGATCGAGCGCTACAAGGAAAACGGAGCGTTCTTTGCGCGGCACATTCCGCCGGAAGCCCAGTTCTTCAAGCATGCCAATGCCGACTATCAGGCGCTTGCTGTCGAGATGGGCTTTTTCGACAAGCCGTCTCCGGTGACGTTCCAGCTCTATTGCGAGGTACAGCAGAAGTTCCGGCTGGCCGCACTCGGCCATGGCGAGATACAGCCGCCGGTGATGTTCCGCGAACGGCTGTTGGAGGCGTTCACGCCGCTGCCGGACTGGTATCAGCCGCTTGAGGAAGCCGCGATCGACCGCGAGGAATATCCGTATCACGCGATCACCCAGCGCCCGGCGGCGATGTACCATTCCTGGGGCTCGATGAATGCGTGGCTGCGCCAGATTCACACGTCCAATCCGATGTTCGTGCCCGGCGAGATCTGCGACGAGGTCGGATTAAAGGATGGCGACTGGGCCTGGATCATCTCGCCGCATGGGCGCATTCTCGTTCCGGTCAAGCGTTCCGAAGCGGTCAATTCGAAGACGATGTGGACCTGGAACGCCATCGGCAAGCGCGGCGGCGCCTGGGCGCTCGACCGGCAATCGCCCGAGGTCAAGAAGGGCTTTCTGCTCAACCATCTGATCAACGAATTGTTGCCGCCCAAGGGCGATGGCATGCGCTGGTCGAACTCCGATCCGGTGACGGGGCAGGCGGCCTGGTACGATCTGCGGGTGCGCGTTGAGAAAGCCGATCCGCCACCGCTCGGCGCATCCGAACCGCGTTTTGACGCGACCGGCTACCGCAGCAATGCCGCTCCGGAAGAACTTCGCTACGGACAGGAGTGGGAAACATGACGATGCTTCCCGTGACACCGCCGAAGAAGAAGCTCGGACTGGTCATCGATCTTGACACCTGCGTCGGTTGCCACGCCTGCGTTGTCAACTGCAAGGAGTGGAACACGGGCGGCTACGGCAATGCCCTGTCGGATCAGGAACCGTATGGCGCGGATGTTTCCGGGACCTGGCTCAATCGCATTCACACATTCGAAGTGGTGCCCGAAGGCGGCGAAGTCATCGGCGAGGCGGGCGATGCGCGGGTCGTGCATTTCCCCAAGTCCTGCCTGCACTGCGAGGACGCGCCTTGCGTAACCGTTTGCCCGACCGGTGCATCCTACAAACGCGCCGAGGACGGCATCGTGCTGGTCGACGAGGACAAGTGCATTGGCTGCGGACTGTGCGCATGGTCCTGCGCCTATGGCGCGCGCGAGATGGATCTCGCAGCCGGCGTGATGAAAAAATGCACGCTGTGCGTCGACCGGATCTACAACGACACATTCGAAGAGGTCGATCGCGTGCCGGCTTGCGTGCGGACCTGCCCGGCCAATGCACGCCATTTCGGCGATCTCGGCGACCCGCAGTCGGAAGTCTCCAAGCTGGTCGCCGAGCGAGGCGGTTTCGATCTGATGCCCGAGCAGGGCAACCGGCCGGTCAACAAGTATCTGCCGCCGCGCCCGCGCTCGGCGCTCGCTGATGCGCCGGAGATTGCGCTTGCGCCCGGCGATCATGAAAGCACGGATGGCGCGCCCGGTTTTCTCGGTTGGCTCGACCGCGCGCTGGAAAGGCTCTGATCCGTGCATCCGGCATTTTCCGTCATTTTCTTTACCGTCATGTCGGGCATGGGTTACGGCCTTGCTTTCTTCCTGGGGCTCGCTCTGGTCGATCCCGACACTTTGGCCGGCAAGGCAGCCCACGTGACGGCGTTGGTGATGATCGCGCTCGGATTGGTGTCGTCGACCTTCCACCTTGGAAACCCGCAAAGGGCATGGCGGGCGTTCTCGCAATGGCGATCCAGCTGGCTGTCGCGCGAAGGGGTGATGGCGATCGTTACCTTCGTTCCGCTGACCCTGAATGCGGCATTGGCGGTGTTTTTCGGCACGCAGAATGTGTGGCTCGGCCTTGCCGGCTCGGTCTGTGCGGTCGCAACCGTCTACTGTACCGCAATGATTTATGCATCATTGCGGACCGTCGACGCCTGGCACACCTGGAAGACGCCGGCCTGCTACATCGCCTTCGCCTTTGCCGGCGGTGCGCTTTGGACGTTGGTCTTCACACTCCTTTCGGGGCGGGGCGAACCGTTTCTGCCCGGCCTGCTGGCACTTCTGGGGATCGCGGTGGCTTGGGCATGCAAGGCGAACTGGCTGGCAAGTATGCGCGCGCATGTTTCCGCCTCGACGCCAGAGACCGCGACCGGTCTCGGTCATCTGGGCGCTGTCCGGTTGCTGGAGCGCCCGCACGCCACCGAGAACTACCTGACCCGCGAAATGGGCTTCAAGATCGCGCGCAAGCATGCCGAAAAGCTGCGCGGCATCAGCGTGCTATTGTCTTTTGTGGTGCCGGCACTGTGTGTCGCGTTGGCGTTTCCGGGCCTGCTGATCCAGGGCGCATCGCCGTGGCTGGCATTGCTTGCAGGTGCCGCGGTGTTGTCTCACGCGGCCGGCATGTTCGTCGAACGATGGCTGTTCTTTGCCGAAGCCCGGCACGCCATCACTAACTATTACGAGGCTTGATTTCACGCAGTTCCCAGCGGCGGTGGAACCACATCCATTGATCCGGATGTTCCCGCACCCAGCGCTCGACTATATCGTTGAGGAGTTGCGTTGTCGCGGCGATGTCGATCTCCCCGTCGCCGTTGCGCGGCAGGTCGATTGCCTCTTCCAGTTCCAGCCGGTAGCGCCCGCCGGGTAGCCGGATGCAGCGGGCGGGATGCACCGGGCGGTCGTATTTGCGCGCCAGCTTTGCCAGCAGCGGGTTGGACCGGGCTTCATGGCCGAAGAACGTGGTCGTCACGCCGCGGTTGAATTTCTGGTCGACAAGCAGGCCGACGGAGTCGCCGTCGTCGAGGACTTTCGCCAGTCCCCAGGCCGCGCCTGCCATCGAGGGAACGAGATCGCCCATGGCGGTGCGCCGCGCGGCCAGCAGGCGCTTGGCGATGTAGGGGTTGTTGGGTGGGCGGAACAGGGCCGTGACCTTCAGGCCAAAAGCCGCGGCACAGGCCGGCAGCAACTCGAAGTTGCCGGTATGAGCGGTAAAGAAGATGTAGGAGCCACCCTCGCCGTGCAGACGATCGAAGATCTCGTGCCCAGCCACTTCGACTCGGCCGGGTTCGGTGGCGTTGGGATCGTAATCCGCCAGCTTCTCGAGGTTCAGGTATTCGGCGCCGAGGCGAAACATGTTGCCCCACATGCCGAGCGCGATTTCGCGGATTTCGCTCTCCGGTTTTTCCGGAAAGGCCAGGCGCAGGTTGTCGAGCGCCAGGGTGTGGCGCGGAGTTAGCGGTCCGAGAGTGCGGCCCAGCCAGGCCGCCGCTTCGATGGCGGTACCGGGCGGCAAAAGCTTGGCGATGGCCAGCAGCGAGAATGCGACACGGGCTTCAAGCCAGTAGCGCGCGCGATTGGCTGTTCTCCAGATGCGATAGCGAAGCATGTTCATGGTGCAGTCAGGTCAGCTCACGCGCAGCAGGATTTTGCCGAATACGTCGCGCGTTTCCATCCGCGCGAGTGCCTCGCCGATTGCGTCGAAACCGACTTCGGTGTCGACAACGGGGTGAACGATGCCGCGCGCCATTTTTTGCATCGCGTTTGCCATGTTCTCCATCCGGCAGCCGAATGAGCCGATGATCCTGAATTGCTGCTGAAACAGCATCATCAGGTTCATGTTGGTCGAAACGCCGGAGGTCGAGCCGCAGGTGACAAGCCGACCGCCGCGCTTCATCGACAGCATCGAACCTGCCCAGGTGTCGACCCCGACATGTTCGAAGACGACGTCGACGCCCTTCTTCTTGGTGATCTTGCGGACCGCGCCTTCAAAACGGTCTTCGCGGTAGTTGATGACATGGTCCGCGCCGAGCGCGCGTGCCGGTTCGATCTTGGCGTCCGATCCGACTGTGGTGATGACTGTGCAACCGGTCCGCTTGGCAAGCTGGATCGCCGCCGAGCCGATGCCGGAGCCGCCGGCATGTACGAGAACCGTCTCGCCGGGTTTCAGTTGCGCATTGTCGAACAGCATGTGTTCCACGGTGCCGAAGGTGATCGGCGCGACCGCAGCTCCCGTCGCATCGACGCCGGGCGGCGCAGGGACAAGGTTGCGGGCGGGCAGGTTGACCAGCTCCTGGGCAAATCCGTCGAGATGGAAAGCCATGCACCCCGGCCACGTTTTCGCAGAGATTGTCGCGGCCCGCTACGCAGGCCTCGCACAGGCCGCAGGTTTGAGCGCCATAGATCGAGACAAGCTGCCCCGGCTTCAGGCCGGCGACACCTGGGCCGATCGTTTCCACGACACCGGATGCCTCGGCGCCGACGACCAGCGGCATCTTGCGCTTGGCGAAGGCCATGCCCCGCCAACCCCAAACGTCGATGTGGTTGAGGGCGACCATACGGATACGGACGGTGACTTCGCCGATCCCCGGCGGCGGTGGCGGTGGCAGGTCGGCTTCGACAAGCTTGCGATCTTCCACGAGCTGCAGGGCTCGCATGGCGGTTCCTTCCGGCCAGGTGTGTGAGTTCGAACCGAACTAATCGGGTTCCGCCGCAATGACAAGGCAGGTGTTCTGCCCGCCAAAGCCAAACGAGTTCGACAGGACGCGCCGAACAGGCGCCGACCGCTTGGTATTCGGCACCACATCCAGTTCGATCGCCGGGTCTGGGTTGACGTGATTGATTGTCGGCGGAAGCGTTCCGGTTCGGATGGTCAGTAGCGAAAAAACCGCCTCAATGGCGCCTGCGGCGGTAAGGGTGTGACCGATCATCGACTTGTTCGACGAGATCGGGACTTCTTTCAGTGCATCGCCGAAAACTTCGGACAGCGACAGGTACTCCATCTTGTCGTTTTCCGGCGTCGAGGTGCCATGCGCGTTGATGTAGTCTATATCGCCTGTGGAAACGCCGGCGTCGCCAAGCGCGGCGCGCACAGCGGCGATCGCCGGAGAGCCGTCCGGCTTGGAGCGGGTGCGGTGGAAATCGTCGGCGCATTCGCCGCAGCCTTCCAGGATTCCAAGCACCTCGGCACCGCGCGCGGCGGCCGATTCGAGCGTCTCCAGCACGAACGCGCCCGCGCCTTCGGCCATGACGAAGCCATCGCGGTCCTTGGAAAACGGCTTGGAGGCCGCTTCCGGAACCTCGTTCTGGGTCGACAGGGCGGACAGCAGCGAAAAACGGATCAGCGCCTCGGCTGTGACCGAGCCATCGGTTCCGACCGCGATGACGCGCTCTGCCTCGCCACGGCGGATGGCTTCAGCGCCAAGCTGGATCGCCGTGGCGCCGGACGCACAGGCTGTCGAAAGCGAAATCGGCAGGCCGCGGCTTCCGATGGTCTGCTGCAGCTTTTCGGCGATTGTCGCAAACAGCCCCGCCTTGAAGAACGCATCGTGTTCGCCGGACCGCGCAGCCAGGAGCATGCGGTCATATCCCGGGTTCTCGCCGCCGGCCTTCTTGCCGTCGGTATCAAGCGCAAAGCGCTGCCACCACTCCAGTTCCACAGGTGGCGCGGCGAGGAACAACCGGCCGCCGAAATCCTCGACAGGAAGTCCCGCTTCGGTGATGGCTTCGCTGGCTGCCGCCTCGGCGAGTGCGTAGGTCAATGCCGTCGAACCCGCCTCGACCGGGGTCATGAAATCGACCGTACCAGCAATTGTCGTGCGCAGGTGGTCGGTGGGGAAACGGCCGATGCGGTGAATACCGGACTGGCCGGCGGTCAGCTTGTCCCAGTTTTCGGACTTGCCTTTACCGAGCGATGAGACGACGCCGCTTCCGGTGATGGCGACAACGGGCCGGCCCGCATGATCAAGATGGCGCGTCATGCCTTGTCACCTTCGTTCGCCGAAAGCATGGCAATCCCCTCCGAATTGGCGAAACCGAGTGCGACCACGCCGATCTTGCGGGGCGCGTCGGCGGCTTCGCTTTCGAAAGTCGGATCGAGGGCCGGTAGGATCTGGTTCCGGTAAAGTGAGAGCGCTGCGACCGCGACAGCGAAGGATACCAGCGCTTCACGCAGATGGCCGGTTGCTGTGACGATGCCACGGACCGGGATCTGTGGAAATGCTTCGGTCAGGAACTGTCTCTCGTCGGCGGTCCGGGCATCGCCGCCTGATGCCGCCGAAACGATCATATCCGCTTCAGCCAGTCCGGTCTCGTCGGCCAAACGGTTCAGCCGCGCGATTGTACCCGCCGATTCGGTGCCGGCCTGATCGGCTGCAACCACGCCGAGGGACGCATAGATGCGGGCATTGCGCGCTTCGGCATGGGCGCGGCTTTCCAGCACGAGAAAGGCGCTGCCTGAGCCTGTGACGATGCCGCCGCCCTCGGCGGAGCCGCGTTGCCAGACCGGAGACCACGGGTCGCGATGCAGATGTTGGCCGAGTTCGTAACCCAACAACATGTCGGGATGTTCTGAGTTGTAGGCGCCGCCGACAAGTGCATGCGTCGACTGACCGGCGCGGATGCGTGCGGCAGCTGTCTGCAGGGCGGCGATGCTCGCGCCTTCTTCACCCATGAAGGTACGCGACGAGCCGGTTACCTTGTGAACGATGGAGATGTTTCCGGCAAGCAGATTGGACAGCTGCGCGAGGAAGAGCGTCGGCCGCAATTCGGTGGTCAAAGTCTCATTGACCAGAAGCTCGAGATCCGCCGCGCCCTCATCGGCGCGTGAGAGGATCATCGTGTCGACATCGGCGTCGCGCTCGCCGCCGCCTGCGGAGACGATCATGTCCATCGAACCGCAGAGCGCCGCATCGTCCTTCATGCCGGCGTCTGCCAGCGCCAGGCCGGCAGCGTAGGTGCCGGTGCGCTGCCATGCTTCCATCTGACGCTGGTCGCCACGCTTCGCGATCTGTTGCGACCAGTCGACCTCGGTCAAGGGATGGACGGTGTAGGGCGCAAAGCGGTCAGTGTCGATCACCGGCTTCGTGAAACCGGAAAACGCTTCCCAGTGGGCATCGGCGCCCTCGCCAAGCGAGGACAGCAGTCCTATCCCCGTGATGACGACATCATTCGGATTTTGCATCGTGACGTTTCCGGCTTGGCTGCGGCGGTGTGCCGGGCCGTCAGGCGGCCTTTGCGGCGACGAGATCGTCGATTTTCGCGCACAGGTTCTTCAGCACGAAGTATTCTTCGGTCGCCACCTTGCCGTCATTGACGTCCTGGGTCCACTGTTCGAGCGGAATCTTGATGCCGAATTCCTTGTCGATGGCAAAGACGATGTCCAGGAAGTCGAGGCTGTCGATACCGAGGTCGTCGATGGTGTGACTGTCCGGATTGATCGAATCGAGGTCGATTTCGCTGGTGTCGGCGATGATTTCAGCGACTTTGTCGAAGGTTGTGGACACGCTATCTTCCTTCATGTGTGCGTCCGAACTCTGATCGGCACGCCGTCTTCAGGTCATGTTGTTCAAGTGTTGCCGCTCTCTAGCCTTTTTGGCAACGAAGGAAAAGGCCGATATACGGCCGAGAATTCAACTCTTGCGCGAGATTGCTCCGGAACTCGCCTTGGTTGCCCGTAACACGGGCCGAAGTCAGACAAGGATGCGGATCATGGCGATTTTCGGGCAGTTGAAAACCGGTGAGGCTGTCGAACGGTATGAAATCGGCGGGGGAGGTCTGACCGCGTCGGTAATCACCTATGGCGCAGCGATTCGCGATCTGCGGCTAGCCGGACACGAAGCGCCGCTGGTTCTCGGCTTCGAAACACTGGATGACTATGTCCGGCATTCGCCGTTTTTCGGCGCGACCGTTGGACGTTTCGCCAACCGGATAGGCGGCGGGCACATCGTCGTCGACGGGCACGACTACCAACTCGATCGCAATGACGGCGCCAACACGCTGCATGGCGGAAAGGGCGGCTTTTCGCAGCGTGTCTGGCAGGTTGAGCGGGTCAGCGACAGCCATATCGAGATGGTCCTGGAGAGCCAGGACGGCGACATGGGGTTCCCGGGCCGGCTGGTCGCACGCTGCCGATACGAACTGGGCGAAGACGGATCGCTCGAGGTCACACTGACGGCGGAATGCGACGCGCCGACGGTCTGCTCGCTGGCGCATCACAGCTACTTCAACCTGTGTGACGGCGGTGCCGGCCCGGTCACGGCGCATGAGGTAAGAATTGACGCCGACACCTACTTGCCTGTCGACAGCGGACTGCTTCCGACCGGCGCGCCGAGACCGGTCGCCGATACCCGTTTCGATTTCCGGCAGATGCGGCGAATCAACAGCCACGATACGCGAGCCGACTACGATCTCAATTACTGCACCGGCACCGCGCGAATGCCGATCCGGGAGGTGGCGCGCGTAAGCGCACGGGAGACGGGCACCGAAATGACCGTCGAGACCACCGAGCCGGGCTTGCAGTTCTTCACCGCAGCCGCGCTCGATGTTCCTGTGCCCGGCCTCGGTGGCCGCAGATATGGTCACCACGCCGGATTTTGCCTGGAGACGCAGCTTTGGCCGGACGCGCCGAACCAGCCGTCCTTTCCCAACGCGCTGCTCCGCCCCGGCGGCAAATCCGTGCAGCGCACGATTTATCGATTCGCCAAAGGCCGGGGCTAACCGATCACAGGCGATAGAGCGCCAACTGCTCGGCAGGCACCAGCGCGCCATGGTGACGAATGACGATCCCTGCGATCCCGTGCGCGTAAAGCGCGGCCTTGTCCGGTAAACGGCCGCGCAGGCGGGCCGCCAGATAGGCGCCATTGAAGCTGTCCCCGGCGCCCGTGGTGTCGACCGGTTCGATCGTCTTCGGCGGCGCGATGGCCTCGATGTCGCCGCCGTGGCAGATCAGCGCGCTCCCGCTGCCATCCTTGACAACGATTTCGCCCGGTCCGCTGGCGAGAACTCGTTCGACAGTGGTGTCCGGCGCGTTGTCGCCAAACAGTGCATTCTCATCCTCGAAGGTCGGCAACGCAATGGATGCCGCACGATACCCTTCAGCGATCGCAGACCGCGCCGTGTCGGTGTCAGGCCACAGCCGCGGACGGTAGTTCGGATCGAATGCAACGGCAGCGTTGTTGTCGCGTGCATTGGCAATGGCAGCGAGCAGGGTTTGGCGCGACTGCGGATCGAGGATCGCCAGCGTGATGCCGGAGAAGTAGACGAGGCTGGCACCGTCGAGGCTGCGGCGCAGGCTTTCGGGGTCGCGCGCCAGTTCGCGTGCCGCAGAGGCATTGCGCCAATAGGTGAACGACCGCTCGCCGTGATCGTCCAGCGACACCGCGTAAAGCCCCGGGACTCGCCCGGAAACAATCGCACTGTGGGCGGTTCCGATGCCATTGGTGTTGAGAAAGGCGATTTGCTCGGCCGAAAACGGGTCCTCGCCGAATGCGCTGACATAGTCGCAGGCGACGTCGCCGTCGAGCAGCGCGCGCATGTACCACAGCGCATTCAGCGTATCGCCGGCGAAGCCCTGCCGCCAGATGTCGGCCTCGCGACCGTGCAACTCGATCATGCATTCGCCGATGGAGACTATCCGGGTCATGGCACTATCCAACTGGCCAATTTGTGAAGATGCAACCGTGCTGTTCGCGGCCGCTGGCGTGTTTCATAGCGTCAAGCAGTCGTGCCGCAGAGAGAGCCAGCTCGACTTCCTTGTTTAATAACAGGAGTTTACGCAGTATTCTCGCGGCAATTGCGACTGTCTTAAGCCTGTCACGAAAGCCGGTACAATGGGGACTTAGTAATGGGTGGACGATAGCCGACATGCAGGTCAAGGCGGTTATTTTCGACTGGGCAGGAACCTTGGTCGATTTCGGATCAATCGCGCCGCTGGTCTCGATCAGGCGAGCGTTCGAGGAATCGGATATCGAATTGAACGATTCCGACATCCGCGAGGGCATGGGATTGTCGAAGCCTGACCATATCCTGCAGATCACCCGCAGCGACCATGTTACCGCCCAGTGGCTCGAGAAACACGGCAAACCGTTCGACGATAACGATTTCGCGCGCATCCATGACGTCTACCGCGCCATCAACCGGCATGTCGCCAGCGAACGCGGCAAGCTGATCGATGGCGCGCTTGCGACCGTTGGCGCATTGCGGGCGCGCGACCTGATGATCGGCACGACCACCAGCTATTCGCGCGACATCTTGGAGCCACTGCTTTCGGTTGCGAAAGCGCAGGGCTTCGATCCGGACATTTCGATCTGTGCTGACGAGGTCACGACGGGCAGGCCAGCGCCATTGGCGGTGTACCAGATCATGGTGACGCTTGGCGTGTTCCCGCCGTCGTCGGTGATCAAGGTGGACGACACCCCGGTCGGCCTCATGGAAGGCAAGGCCGCCGGTACGTGGACTGTCGGGATCAGTGAATCGGGCAATGGGATCGGCCTGAGCGAAACGGATCTGGCGGTGCTCGATCCTGAAGAACGCGCGGCCCGGGTGCAGACGGCGGCGCGCGAACTTGTCGACGCGGGTGCTGATTATGTCATCGGTTCCGTCGCCGAGCTTCCCCAAGTGATAGATGATATCAACGAGCGGCTCGCAGAGGGCGAACGGCCCGAACTGCTGGAATACGAAATGGAAGCCGCATGACGAAAACTCGCAGCGTCGTGATGCGATCCGGTCGCACGCTTGTCACACGTTGCGCGTAGCAGGGTCGGACCTCGAAAGACTGTCTGATTCGGAAGCGATGCGTTACGCCATTTACTTTACGCCACCGCGCGATAACCCGCTCACAAGGAGAGCATCGGCCTGGCTCGGGCGCGATGCGTTCTCGGGTCTTGCATTGCCGCATGCCGAGCAGGCCAATCTGGCGCTCGGCGAATTGGCATATTTCACCGCATTGCCCCGTCGCTACGGGTTTCACGCGACCCTGAAGGCACCGTTCCGTCTGCCGGATGGGGTCAGCGAGAATGCGCTGCTGCAACTGGCCGAGCGGTTCAGCCGGGAAGCGTCGATGGTAACGATTCCGCGCATCTGCGTGACGCGGATCGGCGCGTTTTTCGCGCTCACCGCCGCTGACCCGAACCCTGCGCTGAACGCTTTCGCGGCACGGGTGGTTGCCGTCTTCGAGAAGATGCGGGCGCCGTTGACCGAACGCGAATTCGAACGCCGCGATCCCGACAAGCTCACGACGGCCCAACTGCGTAACCTGCAGAACTGGGGCTACCCTTACGTGTTCGACGAGTTCCGGTTTCACATGACGCTGACCGGGCCGGTCGACCAGGCGGACCGGCCGCGTGTCGATGCCGCGCTGCAGCAGAGTTTTGGCGAGTTTTTCGACGAGCCGCTGGAAATCGACCATATCGCGGTGTTCGTGGAGCGCGAGACGGGTGCGCCCTTCGAGGTGCATTCGCTGTTTCCCCTGTCATCGGCCCGGGACCGCCGGATAGCGTGAAGCCGGCGTGCCGGGCAGGCGGGCTAAGTCGGCTGTTACGCGTCAGAACAGCAACCGCACCGCGAAAAGCGTGATCGCCGGAAACGCCGCGAGGATGATGACGCGGACGATGTCGCTCAGCACGAAAGCCGAGACCGAGCGATAGGTGTGGCCGAGCGGGGTGTCGGCCGACAATCGGTTGATGACGAACAGGTTCATGCCGACCGGTGGCGTAATCAGCCCCACCTCCACGACGATCAGCACCAGCACGCCAAACCACAGGGCGAACTCCTCCGGCGACATGCCGAAATCCAGCTCCATCATGATCGGAAAGAAGATCGGGATGGTCAGCAGGATCATGGACAGCGAATCCATGACGCATCCGAAGAGAAGATAGATCGCCAGAACACATGCGAGCACCATCCATGGCGAGACGCCCATCTCGGCGACGAACATTGCCGCCTCCTGCGGAAGATGCGAAAGCGCGAGGAAGGAGTTGTAGACCGCCGCGCCAAACACGATGAAAAAAATCATCGCCGTGGCGCTGGCGGTCGCCTTCAGCGAATGGACCAGCTTCTGGCGGGTCAGGCCGCCATTGACGAGCGCGATCAGGCCGGTGCCGAACGCGCCGACAGCGGCCGCTTCGGTCGGCGTGAAGAAGCCCTGGTAGATGCCGCCGACAACGGCGATGAAAACCAGCAGCACCGGCCAGACATCGACCAGCGCGCGGAAGCGTTCCGCATAGGGCGCGCGCTCGCGCAACTGGTAGCTTGCCGGCCGCAGCCGCACATAGATCGCGATGGTGATGAGGTAACCGACTGCGGCGAGCAGGCCGGGCACCATCGCGGCGACGAACAGCTTGGCGATGTTCTGCTCGGTCAGGATGGCGTAGATGACGAGGATCACCGAGGGCGGGATCAGGATGCCGAGCGTACCGCCGGCGGCGAGCGTCGCGGTGGCGAGCGCACCGGAGTAGCCGTAGCGCTTCATCTCCGGCAGTGCGACTTGGCCCATGGTCGCGGCGGTGGCCAGCGACGACCCGCAGATCGAGCCGAAGCCGGCGCAGGCGCCTACTGCGGCCATCGCCACGCCGCCCTTGCGGTGGCCGAGCCATGTCTCGGCAGCGCGGAACAGCGCCTGGCTCATGCCGCCCAGCGTCGCGAACTGTCCCATCAAAAGGAACAGCGGCACGATCGACAGCGAATAGGAGGAAAAGGTCGAGAAGGGCAGGGTCTTCATCTGCGACAGGATCATCAGCGTCGAGCCGTTGATCAGGTAGATGCCGCCCAATCCGACGATCAGCATGGCCAATCCGATCGGAATGCGGATGAAGATCAGCGCAAGCAGGACTGGAAACGACCACAGGCCGAGTTCGATATTCGTCATGTCTGGTTCAGCCCGTTACGCGCGGAATCGGGATCGGCGAAGTCGCGGATCAGGCACCAGACGGAGACGATCAGGAAAACCCCGGCGCCGAGCGAGGCCGCCGCGTAGGCCCACCACAGCGGAAACTGCAGGATGAACGTCGTTTCACCGTAGCGGCGCGTGTCGAGCATGCCGATCCAGTGACGCCACAGGAACAGTGCGGCCACGGCGAGCATCAGCAGGTCGGCGACGACCTGCAGCACCCACGTTGCTTGGCCTGGCAGCCGGAGCGTGAAGATTTCGACAGTGGCGTGTCCGCGGGTCAAATGGCACCAGGGCAGGAAGGCAAAGACCGCAAAGGCGGTTCCGGCTTCCACCAGTTCGAAATCGCCGGGGACAGGGGCGAGGCCCGCAAAGACCAGAGACCGTCCGGTCACTGAAATCACGGTGAGCACGACCAGGGCAATCAGCACGCCGCCGCCGAGCAGCGCGGTGGCAAGCGCGATGCGATGCATCAGCCGGTCGATTGCGCGTATCATCCAGTGTCCCCCTTGTAGTCAGGCTCGTTAACGGATTTGGCCTGACTGATAAAGCGGTTTGTCCGACGGTCCCCATGACCGATCGCGACGTGTTGCCGCTGGGGCGCGATTGACGGCAAATCTTGTTTGGCATACTCCACTTTCGTTTTTCGGTTGCCGCTCGGGACAGTCTTGATCCGTTTTCCCCTGAAAGCTCTGGCCTGGATCTTCGCCGGCCTCTGCATCGTTCCGATTGTTGCTGTGGGTGTGGCCGCTGCCGGCGGCACCCTCGAAACGTGGATGCGGCTTACCAATACCGTCATGCCGCGGTTCATCTGGAATACCGTGCAATTGGTCGTCATGGTAGGGATTGGAACCGCGGCCATGGGCACGGGCGCTGCCTGGCTGGTCACGCTGTGCCGGTTTCCCGGTCGGCGCATTTACGAAATCGTGCTGGCACTGCCGCTGGCCTTTCCCGCCTATGTGCTGGCCTATGCCTATACCGATCTGCTCGATCATCCCGGTCCCGTGCAGTCTTTTCTGCGCGAGGTAACGGGGTGGGGTCCGCGCGATTACTGGTTCCCTGAAATCCGTTCGCTCGGCGGCGCGGCGCTGATGCTGATCTTCGTGCTCTACCCTTATGTGTATCTCCTGGCCCGTGCCGCGTTCCTGCGCCAGTCGCCAACCGCCTATTTCGCGGCGAGGACCATGGGGCACGGCCCGTGGAGCGCCTTTTTCCGGGTCAGCCTGCCAGTGGCGCGCCCGGCGATCGCCGGTGGGGTGATCCTCTGCCTGATGGAGACCGTTGCCGACTTCGGCACAGTCGCCCACTTTGGCGTGCAGACGTTTGCGACCGGCGTCTACCAGTCGTGGTTCTCGATGGGCGACCGGGCGGCGGCATCGCAACTGGCGTTCTGCCTGATGCTGGCGGCACTGATGTTGGTCGTTGCTGAAAACGCGCTACGCGGTGGCGCGCGCCATCACCAGGCCGGGCATCGGCTGGAAACAATGACGCCGCACGTTCTGCATGGCTGGCGTGCGGTCGGCGCCACCCTGGCGTGCCTGATACCGGTGCTGTGCGGTTTCGTCATTCCTCTCATCGTGTTGACCGACATGGCCGTGACCTCCGGGCAAAATCCGTTTGCGGGCCGCTATCTCGGCTTCGTCCAGAATTCGCTGACGCTCGCGTCGCTCGCGGCGGTGCTGACGGTTACCGGCGCGGTGTTTGTCGGATACCGGCTCCGTCTGGCACCGGGCACGGCGGCCTCGGCGACGAAAATCCTGGCCGGTATCGGTTATGCGCTTCCCGGTGCTGTTATCGCGGTCGGCCTGCTGGTGCCGTTCGCGCAGCTTGACAATGCCGTCGACGCGTTCTTTCGCGAGACCTTCGGATTTTCCACGGGTCTGGTGATCACGGGTTCGATCGTTCTGCTTCTGCTTGCCTATATGGTCCGGTTCATGGCCGCCGCGCTGTCGGCATTCGATACCGGCATGAGTGCGATCCGTCCGAATGTCGACGCGGTCGCCCGGACGCTTGGCGCGACAACTGGCGGCATGCTTGTGCGTGTCCACCTGCCGCTGATGCGCGCCAGCCTGCTGACCGCCGTGCTGATCGTGTTCGTCGATACGATGAAGGAACTGCCGGCCACGCTCATTTTGCGGCCGTTCAACTTCGACACGCTGGCAGTGCAGGCTTACCGGCTCGCCTCCGACGAGCGGTTGGCGCAGGCCGCTGTTCCGTCACTTGTGATCGTCGCATTTGGCCTGCTGCCGGTCATTATTCTATGCCGGTCGATAGCGCGTACCGGCAATACAGGCGTAAGCGGACAGTCGTTGTCGGCGGTGCCTTCGGTGGTTGACTAGAAAGTTTGGCTTTCATCGGGTGGTCCGTTCGGACCGGGCCGGAAAGGCGGCAGAGTGGTGCCGGGGGCCTCGGTTCGAGGACTTCCGCCCTCATCGCGCCGAATGGCGGCTTCCAGGCGGACGGATCGAGCATCTGGAATATGCGCGGGTCGATCGCAAATCGCCTGGGCTTGGCCGATTGCGCAACGAGCGCCGTTGCGGGAGCCTCGCAGGTGCCGTCCCTTGTTCCATTGTCCGGCTTCTGGCGACAGCAAAAAAAAGCCCGGCTGAAGCCGGGCTTGAGTGGTGTATCAAATACTTCGGGACAATTCTTCTTATTTGTATCCGACGGCATTGTAGATGTCCTGAGCGGCGGCCTGGTTCTCGCCGAGCGCCGAGAGGTTCAGGTCGTCTGCCTTGAACGTGCCGAGCTGGGTCACCGAAGCCGATAGGCCGATGCCTTCGACGACCGGGTATTCGTCATTACCCGAGGCAAGGTACTCCTGGGCGGAATCCGACGCGAGGTATTCAAGGAACTTGACGGCGTTGTCGCGATTGGGTGCGTTTTTCAGCATGCCGCCGGCCGAGATGTTGACATGGGTGCCATTGCCGTCCTGGTCTGGGAAGACCCAGCCGATACCGTCGGTCGATCCGGACAGGCCCTTGACGTCTTTGCGCAGGGCACGGGCGAAGTAGTAGCTGTTGGCGAGCACGATATCGCATTCGCCGGACACGATAGCGCGCAACTGGTCCGTGTCGCCGCCCTGCGGGTCGCGGCCGAGATTGTCCTTCAGGCCCTGCGCCCAGGCTTTTGCGCTGTCAGCGCCGTCTTCGGCGACGCGGGAGGCGAGCAGCGACAGCATGTAGATGTTGGAGCTGGAGCGCGCGCACACCTGGCCCTTGTATTTCGGGTCGGCGAGGTCGGCATAGGTCTGCGGCGGCTCGGACACGCGATCCTTGGAATAGAAGATCAGACGGGCACGGGTCGAGAAACCGAACCACAGATTGTCCGGGTGCTGCAGGGCGGCGGGAACGCGCTCTTCAAGCAGGTCGCTGTCGACGGAGCCGAGCAGGCCGGCATCGGCGGCGCGCCAGATGCGGCCGGCATCGACGGTCAGCAGAACATCGGCCGGGCTGTTGGCGCCCTCGGCCTTGAGGCGTTCGATCAGTTCGTCGGCTTTGCCTTCGATGCGGTTGATCTTGATGCCCGTCTTTTCCTCGAAGTCGGAATAGAGGCGCTCGTCGGTGTCGTAGTGACGCGACGAATAAAGGTTGATGACGCCATCGGCGAACGCTGACGCGGTGGCTGTCAGGGCGACGGAAGCCGACAGGATGGCTGTGGCGATGCGGGTGCGCAAAGGCATGAAATTACTCCAGGTTAAAGGTGAGCATGGAACTCATGTTTTCACTGCATCAGACCGCAGCCGGGGTCAACGGAAAAGTTGATAAAAAAGGTTTGGTAATCTGGAATGATTCCAGAAAGGGCGTTATATGGAGGGAAAGGAGACGCCTCATGCGCCTGACAAAACAGACCAACTACGCATTCCGCATTCTGATGTATTGCGCGACCAACACAGCCGGTTTGAGCCGTGTCGCGGAAATCGCGAAGGCATACGACGTGTCTGAGACGTTTCTTTTCAAGATCCTTCAGCCGCTGAACGAAGGCGGGCTGATCGAGACCGTCCGCGGGCGCAATGGCGGCGTGCGGCTGGCCCGGCCGGCAGCCGAGATTACACTGCTCGACGTCGTGCGTCTGACAGAAGATAACTTCAACATGGCCGAGTGTTTCGAGAAGGATGCATCGGACTGTCCGCTGGTCGATACATGCAAGCTCACGGCGGCGCTGCGCGAAGCGCTCAACGCCTTCTTTGCCGTCCTGGCGAAGTACAATGTGGAGGATCTGACGCGTCCTTCCGAACACCTCAGCTTCCTGCTCGGGATCGATGAAGCGGGTCCGCGCGTGGCTGCCCACTGAACCGTGGTCGCCAATCGGTGCCGAAACCGATTCCGGTTTCGTGATTTTCAAAAAACTGTGCCAATATCGACGCATGACGGTTTGCCGGTTCGCTGCATGGCGGACCGATTTGTGTGAATTGGGGGACTGGATATGCGTTGGGCAGACGAGATGACGAAGACCGCACGAAAAAACCTGTACTACGGCACACTGGCGATGGCCCTGTTGTCCGGCCCCGCTGCGGCGCAGACGCTGGGCGGCGAGGCGAAGGCGACCGGCACCTATGACGGGCAGTCGGTCGAATCACCTGCCGGCCCGTTTGCCACCGATCTGCAGCCGCTGGTGTCGGAACTGGTGATAACGGCTTCGGGCAGCCTCGACATTTCGGGCGGCGAAGCTGCCGACAAGGCCGACGCCGGCGATACGGTGACCTACGCATTCTCGGTGACCAACAATGGCAATGTCGCGATCGGCGGCGTGCAGCCGACGCTTTCGGTGACTGCAGGCGACACACCCGCCGAGGGCGAGGCTGGCGCGTTTCAGCCGCAATCGGCTGATATTGCGGCAGGCGAGACGCAGGAGTTTATCGTCGCCTACCGGCTTGCGCAGACCGACATCCTGCGTGCGGCCGGACTGGATGGCGGACTGTCGGCTGCGGCCAGTGTCGCGGGGACAGGCCATGCCGGCGGCGTGAGCGCGGAGACGGTTGCGAATGTGTCGATCGATGCCGATCCGCAATTGGCGATCCTTGTCGAGACCAGGCTGGACAAGGCGGATGGCAACAGCGGCGGCAAGGCACAGACGGGAGACACGGTCACCTATGTCTACACCGTTACCAATACCGGAAATGTGCCGATTTCCGACGTGCGTATAACCGGTGCCCTTGGCGAGAAAACGCTTCTTTCGACCGCTTCCGCCGGTAAGGAAAATGGACCGTGGGACGAGACCCAGACCACCGCCGATGTGTTGAAACTCAGCGACGATGCGAGTGGAACCGACGGGTCGTGGGATGTGCTGGGCGCGGGTGGCGCAATCATGTTCACCTATGTTCACACCATCACCCAGGCCGAATTCGAGGCGCAGTAAGGGACCGCCTGAAAAGCGGCAAGGCGGTCTTGCTCCGACCATCACGGACGACGTTGCGACTATCAGGCAGGCTGGCTGCCGCCAACCACATGGCGGTGTGCTGGCTCGCCCTGTCATGCGCGCTTGCCGGCCCGGCGGCGGCCGACATTGCCGCCACGGTGACCGCAAGCGGCAGCTATCGCAGCGCGACCGTGGACTCGCCGCCGGTGATCACACGCGTCGAGACGACACCGGTGTCGCCGTCCTTTCGGCTGACGCCCGAATCGGCGTTTGTCGACGAGGATGGAATTGACGGGGTTTCGACAGGCGACACGGCCGAATTCGCGGTGACGATCGAAAACACCGGCAACACGGTGCTCAAGGCGATCCTCATCGAGACGGAAACCGACCAGTCCGGCCGGCTGCTGCCGGCGCTGGCGCTGCCCGAAGGCGCAGCGGCGCCGCTTGGCGTTGGCGAGACGCGGCGCGTCGTCATGCGCCAGCCGCTGGATCGTGACACGATCGAGGACAACAGCGCGCTGCGCAGCATGATCACGATCTCGGCCTTCGGCGCTGACATCCGGGTGCGTGATCGCACCTTCGCCACCGTCGACATCCCGCCATTGCAAGGCATCGAGCCGCGTCAGATATCGCTTGCGGCGACGGTTGCCGAAAACGCAATCGCGCCGGGTGACGACATCGCCGTGGTAATCACGGCGTTCAACCGGGGCGGCGGGCCGCTGGTGGCGACCCTGACCGCCGAGCTTGCCGCGGGGTTCGACTTCGTCGACGAAATGGTCTCGCGGGACGGCAAGCTGGTGGTTCCGGTCGTCGATGGCGCCCGCGTGATGGTTGGCGATGTCGGGGTGCCGCCGGGTGGCAGCGCCACGGTGCGGGTTCCGGTCGTGACCACCGAACTCCTGAAAAGCGGCATGCATCCGATTGTGGCGTCGATCAGCGACCCGTTTACCGGAATTGCATTGGCGCCGGCCTCCGAAGTGTTGCTGCACGTGGCCGGCGACGGGATAAACCCGTGTGCCGGGCTGTCGATCCTGGTGTTCGACGATGGCGACCGGGACGGCGCGCTGGGCGCCGGTGAACCTGGCATCGCTGGCGTGCGGATGTTGCCGGATATCGGCCTGCCGGTGACCACCGGCGCCGACGGGCGCTATGTGTCGCCTTGCGCAACCGTTTCCCGGTTGGGCGGCGTCGACATCGAACTCGAGGTGGCGACGGAGACGCTGCCGGACAACTATTTCGTGACGACCGAAAATCCGCTGCGGGTGCGCGTGGAACGCGGCGAGACCGCCGACATGGCGTTCGGCGCAGCCGTTGCCCGGATC
Source organism: Oricola sp. (assembly GCF_965230365.1). Classification (GTDB taxonomy): domain Bacteria; phylum Pseudomonadota; class Alphaproteobacteria; order Rhizobiales; family Rhizobiaceae; genus Oricola. The sequence continues at coordinate 1,764,018 of NZ_OZ246003.1, forward strand.
GTGCGGGTGGATCTCAACGCGGCGGCGTTCACGCACAACGACGCGGAACCGGAGGCCGATCTGTCCGACGACATCACGCATCTGGTTTCGGTTCTGGGCGAACAGCCGTCGCAGGTGCGGCTGACCTATCACTCCTACAACGAGGCCGGCGACTTGCCGGCGCGCCGGCTGGAGGCGATCCGCAGGATGATCATGCGGCGCTGGGCCGCGGCCGGCGAGACCTATCCGCTGATCGTCGAAACCCGGGTGGCGGAAGGCGGTTGAGCAGCGGTTGACGGCGCTCCGATCTATCGATAATTCGAGAATTATTGATATATGGGGATCTGCCATGGACCTGTCGCGCCGGCTTGCCGCGGAATTCATCGGAACTGCCTTCCTGCTCGCAACCGTGGTCGGCTCGGGCATCATGGCGGAGAACCTGGCCGGCGGGAACGTCGCCATCGCGCTGCTCGGCAATACGATCCCCACCGGCGCGATCCTCGTTGTGTTGATCACCATGCTCGGGCCGGTGTCCGGCGCGCATTTCAACCCGGCGGTCACCTTCGCGTTCCGGCTGCGCGGCGAGATTTCGCTGCCCGACGGGGTTGCCTATGTGGCGGTGCAGGTGGCCGGCGGGCTGATCGGCGTGTGGATCGCCCACGCGATGTTCGCGGAAGCCATATTCCAGGCATCGACCACGGTGAGAACCGGCGGACCGCAGTGGATTGCCGAAACCGTCGCCACCTACGGGCTGGTGTTCACCATCTTCGCGACATTGCGCGCCAATGCCGCCGCCGTGCCGATGGCCGTCGGCCTCTACATCACCGCTGCCTACTGGTTCACCGCCTCGACCTCGTTCGCCAATCCGGCAGTGACCATCGCGCGCGGCTTTTCCGACACCTTCGCCGGCATCCGCCCGGCCGATGTGCCGCTTTTCGTCGCCATGCAGTTCGTCGGCGCGGCGCTTGCCTGGGCAACCTGCCGCTGGCTGTTTGCCGCAGGGGCGGAAAACGACGAAGCGGCTTGAAGCCGTCCCTCCGATCTGGTCTTAATCGCGCCCCGGAGAGTGATTGCAGGGAGAAGACCGGATGGGCGGGTATGTGTTGGCCATCGACCAGGGGACAACCTCTTCGAGGGCGATCGTGTTCGATGGCGACCAGGCGATTGCCGGCGTCGGCCAGAAGGAGTTTCCACAGCATTTCCCGCGCTCGGGATGGGTCGAGCACGACCTTGAAGACATCTGGAACAGCGTGGTCGAGACCTGCCGCGATGCGATCCTTGAGGCCGGGATAACGGCGGCGGACATCGCTGCGATCGGCATCACCAACCAGCGCGAAACCGTCGCCATGTGGAACCGCGAGACCGGCGAACCGGTCAACAACGCGATCGTCTGGCAGGACCGGCGCACCGCCGAATTGTGCGACAGGCTGAAGGCGGATGGCCGCGAGCCGCTGTTTACCGGGAAAACCGGGCTGCTGCTCGATCCTTACTTCTCCGGCACCAAGATCGCCTGGCTGCTCGACAATGTGGATGGGCTGCGGGCCCGCGCCGAGGCTGGCGAGATCGCGTTTGGCACCATCGACACGTTCCTGATCTGGCGGCTGACCGGCGGCGCGCGCCACGTGACAGACGCGACCAACGCGTCGCGCACGCTGGTCTACAACATCGCCGACAACGCATGGGACGCCGAGCTTCTCGGCATTCTCGACATCCCCGAGGCGATCATGCCGCAGGTGCTTGATTGCGCGGCCGATTTCGGCACGGCGCGCGCCGGAATCCTCGGCGCGGAAATCCCGATCTACGGGGTGGCCGGCGACCAGCAGGCGGCGACCATCGGCCAGGCCTGCTTCGAGCCGGGCATGTTCAAATCGACTTACGGGACGGGCTGCTTCGCGCTGCTCAACACCGGCGCGGACCGCGTGGCGTCGAAGAACCGCATGCTGACGACGATTGCCTATCGTCTCGATGGCGAGACGACCTATGCGCTGGAAGGTTCGATCTTCATGGCCGGCGCTTCGGTGCAGTGGCTGCGCGACGGTCTCGGAATCATCGACAGCGCGGCGGCCAGCGGCGACATGGCGGCTGACGCCGATCCCGAACAGGACGTCTATCTGGTGCCGGCTTTCGTCGGTCTTGGCGCGCCGCACTGGGACGCCAATGCGCGCGGCGCGATATTCGGACTGACGCGCGGCACCGGACCGAACGAGATCGCGCGTGCGACGCTCGAATCGGTCTGCTATCAGACCCGCGATCTGCTTGACGCAATGCATGGCGACTGGGGCGAGGCGGACAGTGCATCGACCACGCTGCGTGTCGATGGCGGCATGGTCGTCTCCGACTGGACCATGCAATGCCTCGCCGACATCCTCGACGCACCGGTCGACCGGCCGCAAGTGCTGGAGACGACGGCGCTTGGTGCTGCCTGGCTCGCCGGTTCGCGCGCCGGCGTGTGGCCGGACCGTGACGGTTTTGCCCGAACCTGGGCGCTGGAGCGCAAGTTCGAGCCGGCGATGGACGCCGCAACGCGAGAGCGCAAATATGCTGGCTGGCGCGATGCGATCGCGCGCACCTTGTCGGGACATTCCGCATGAATGCCGCCCGCACCGCCGTCACGCTGCTTGGCACCAAGGGCGGCCCGGCCGTCAATCCGGGCAGCCCGATGCCGACGTCCAGCCTGGTGCGGCTCGGCGGCGAGCATATCGTCGTCGATTGCGGGCTCGGGGTGACGCGGGCGCTGACCGATCAGCAGTTGCGGTTGCCGGACCTTCGCACCATCGTCATCACGCATCTGCATTCCGACCATTATCTGGAACTGGGGCCGCTGCTTCATACCGCATGGACTGCAGGCCTGAAGGACAAGGTTACGGTCTACGCTCCCTCCGGTCTGGCCGCCTATTGGCGCAGCTTCCTGGCCTCGATGGCCTACGACATCGAGACCCGGATCGCCGATGAGGGTCGGCCGGATATCAAGAAACTGGTCGAATTGCGGCCCCTGGGCGAGGGCGCGCATGAGCTTGGCCCTGTGACCATGCGGGCGATGCGCAATAGCCATCCGCCGATCACCGACAGCTACGCATTGCGTTTCGAGGCCGGCGGCCGGTCGATCGTCTTTTCCGGCGACACAGCGCCGTTCGACGGCTTTGTCGAGTTCGCGGCCGGCGCCGATATCCTCGTCCATGAGGCGATGCATGGCGAGGGCGTCGACCGGCTGGTGGCGCGTGTTGGCAACGGAACGAGGCTGCGCGAACACCTCGTTGCCAGCCACACAGAGGCCGCCGATGTCGGCCGGATCGCGGCGGAAGCCGGCGTCAAGGTGCTGGCCTTGCATCACCTGGTGCCGAGCGACGATCCGCAGATCACCCACGATGACTGGGAAAGGACGGTCCGCCGGCACTGGGCCGGGCCGCTGGTGATCGGTCAAGACGGTATCGAAGTGACCATCGACTGAGGTTTGCAGGCGCGCCGACTTGGTAGGGATTGACCTGCGTCGATTCTCAATATAACTAATCGGTTATGAAATCGATTGGTTATGCAGAAGATGCCGACCCACTCAATGCTGTGTTCTCGGCGCTTTCGGATCCGACGCGGCGGGCGATCCTGACACGGCTAGCGGCCGGCGAGGCGACCGTGAACGAGATTGCCGAGCCGTTCCAGATGAGCCAGCCGGCTGTGTCGAAACATCTCAAGGTGCTGGAGCGGGCCGGGTTGATCGAGCGCGGGGTCGACCGCCAGCACCGGCCGGCGCGGCTGAAGGCCGAGCCTATGGCCGCGGCCTCGGCATGGCTGGAGGATTTCGAGCGCTTCTGGACCGGCAGCTTCGATCAGCTCGATGACCTGCTGGCCGAACTGAAACCATCCGAAAAGGGAAGGGACCAAACATGACCAGCCTGCCGACTTATGTTCTGGAACGGAAGTTCAACGCGCCGCCGCAGCTGGTCTGGAAGACATGGACCGATCCGCAACTGCTGCCGCGCTGGTACGGGCCGAACGTCGAGTCGGTCGTCCACCGCATCGACGCCGTTCCCGGCGGATTGTGGCTGCACGAGATGCGCTGGGGCGGCAATTCGAACTTCCAGCGGGCCGAATATCTGGAGGTGAGCGAGCCCGAAAGGCTGGTGTTCGTGCAGTCCTCGGCCGATGCGGACTGGAACATCATCGATAATCCGATGATGCCCGGCTGGCCGCGCATGATGCGCACGGAAGTCGTGCTCACGGAAGAAGCCGGCGGAACCGCGATGCGGCTGACATGGTCGCCGCATGAAGCGAGCGATGCCGAGATCGCCGCATTCGCTGGCAGCATGGAAGGCGCCGGCAAGGGTTGGGGTTCTGGAATGGACCTGCTGGAGGCGTTGCTCGCGGAATTGCAGGCGTAGGCCCGGCCTCTACAACCCGCCCTGGTCGACCAGGAAGTCGACGATCTCGGCCACGCCGTCGCCGCGCTTCAGGTCGGTGAAGACGAAGGGCCGGCCAGCGCGCCCGGTTTCCGCGTCGCCGCGCATGCGGTCCAGATCGGCGCCGACATGCGGCGCCAGATCGGTCTTGTTGATCAGCAACAGGTCGGATCGGGTGATCGCCGGCCCGCCCTTGCGCGGAATGTCGTCGCCCTGACAGACCGAGATCACGTAAAGCGATAGGTCGGCCAGATCGGGCGAGAAGGTCGCCGCCAGGTTGTCGCCGCCCGACTCGATGAACACCACATCGAGATCCGGTACGCGGGTCCGCAGCCGTTCGATTGCCCTGAGATTGATCGAGGCGTCCTCGCGGATCGCCGTGTGCGGGCAGCCGCCGGTCTCCACGCCCTCGACCCGCTCGGCGGGCAGCGCCTGCATGCGGGTCAGCGCCTCGGCGTCCTCGCGGGTGTAGATGTCGTTGGTCACCACGCCGACGGAAAGCCGGTCGCGCAGCGCCTGGCACAGTTGCGCGGTCAGCGTCGTCTTGCCGGAGCCGACCGGCCCGCCAATGCCGACGCGCAGCGGGCCGTTGGGAGATGTGGTCATGAAAGAAACAGCCTGGGTTGAAGGGTCTCGTGTCGCATGGCCGCAATATCGGCCATGATCGTGTTGCTGCCAAGCGCATCGAGCGCTGAACCGGCGGCGCGGCTCGCCGTCTCGGCGATCAGCGGTTCCAGCCCGGCAAGCAGCCGCGCCGCGCCGTTCTGGCCGGTCAGCGACAGCCGGATGGCGGCTTGCAACTGGTTGGTGACGAAAGCGTGCAGAAAGGCGGCCAGACCGTCTTCCAGCGCGATGTCCTGACGTCCGCAGATCGCGCCGACGGCCACGCAAAGCGGCATGTCGCAGCCCGGCAATGCGCCTTCGCCGACCCAGTTTGCCGCCGCCTGCCGGAACGCTGCGCCCTGGTCCACGGTTTCGCGCCGCCGTTCGGCGGCCAGCGCCATGGCGCAGCCCAGTTCCGCCAGACCGCTCAGCGCGTTCGTGTCGTCTGCCACACGCCAGGCTGCGGCAAACAGCACTGCGTCGTTCCATAGCGGGCCGGCGCGCAGCATGGCGGCGATCCAGGCCTCGAGATCGGCCTCGCTTGCGACCGCGCCGGTTGCAGCGGCCTGTTCCAGGCTCGCCGAATAGGCGAAGCCGCCGGTCGGAAACACCGGCGACAACCAGGACATCAGGCGAAGCAGGGCGGTCGTGTCAGCCATGATGGTGGCTGTGATCGTGATGATGGTGGCTGGAATGCGGGTCGCCATAGGCGCCGCCTTCCGGATCGAACGGCGCTTCGATGTCGCTCACGGCCGCGCCGAGGCCTTCCAGCATGTCGCGGATCACGGCATCGCGGCGGATCAGAATGCGGTCGGCGAGGATCTGCGCGGCAAGGTGGCGATTGCCGATCTGCCAGGCAAGCGCCAGCAGGTGGCGCGCATCGCGGCCGCGCACCTCGTAAAGCGCCTCCGGCTCGGCGCAAACGGCGATGACCCGGCCATCGTCGAGCACCAGGCCGTCGCCGTGCCTCAGCAGGCGTGCTTCGGGCAGATCGAGCAGAAACTCCACGCCGTTGTCGGAGACCATTCTCATGCGCCGGCGGTGGCGCGCGGTCTCGTCCAGCGTGATCGTATCGGCGGGATCGTCAAAATGTCGGGTGATCGAAGCGGCGTTCGGCATGATGCCGAGATTACACCCGATTTCCGGTTTTGCGCCAGCGCCTTGTCGCCCAAACCATCAGCAGGATCAGAAGCAGCGACATGGCCACGGTCGTCGAGGCCGCCTTGACCTGCGAGTGGAAACTCGCAGCCGCCACCATGGCCGGCGTCACGCCGTCCGGACCGGCCTTCAGCATGGCGGCGACGTCGATATTCTCCCAATAGTCGAAGACCATGCCGGGAAGGGCGATGGCAGGGAGCGCCAGGCGCGCCACACCCCAGCCCTTCGGCGTCAACAGGTGGATCGACCAGCCGAGCGTGAGCGCCAGCAGGGCCGGGTACGCGATGTCCAGCCGGTGTTGCACGGCGGCATAGAACTTCGCGCCCTCCGGCGACAGGGCGCGCAGAAAAGCGCGGGCTTCTTCGAATGTGTAGCCGCCCGGCCGCATGTCGAAAACCGTCTGCCCATCGGCCTCGCCACTTATGAACGGCATCGACCAGACCAGCATGACTGCATAGATTGTGAGGGTGGCGGCCGCGACGGTCCAGAAGATAGGTCGCGACCGCACGATCATGTCAGTTCAGCACCAGTTTCTCGATCTCGTGGACCGGGTGGTGCGTCAAGTCCTTGGCGACTTCGGCGACGATGCGTTCGCGCACGGTCTTGTTCCATTCCTTGCGCATGTCGCCGAGCACCGTCGGCGGTGCGACCACGACCAGTTGCGAGAATCGGCCGTTTAGCGCCCGCTTGTGAAGACGGTCCGCGACCTCCTTGGCGAAGCGCTGCTTCTCGACACGGTGCCAGTCGGTTTCCTGGACCGAACTGCGGTGCGTGCCGTTGCCGCCATTGGACAGCCTGCCTGGCTTGTCCGCCGATTGTTCGCGGTCCGGCGGGTTGGCATGCTCGAGTTCCCGAAACACTTCGAGGTTGGGATAGACTTCGTCGCCTTCATTGCGCAGGAACAACGCCTTCTCGCCATCGGCGATCACCAGCCAACCGTCGTGTTTGAGCTTGATGCCGGACATCTCTGTCTCCTTCTTGTTATTGGCGAACGAGACTTGCATGTCGCGGAGCCGAATCAATTGATCCGGCTCAAACGGATGCGCTCAATCGCTCATCCGCATGAAGTATTGGCGGGATCGCGAAAAACGCCAGTGGCAGTTCCTCGCAGCTGACCGCCAGAAGGCCGCCGCCGGCGTCCACATCGAGGCCCTTCGGGCCGCCTTCCGCGACATTGGCATGGCCGCGCAGGAACGTCTCGTCGTCCATCACCCGGACGCTGCACACAGGGCGATGGTCGCCAAGCCAACGCCCGTCTTTCGAGGCATAGACATGCACATGGGGCGCGCCGGCATCGGCGACGCAAAGCTGCGTGCCGCCGGCCAGAAACCGCAGGCCGTGCGGATAGGCGATGCCCAACAGCCTCCCGACCGGTTCCGAACCCGGCCGCAACCCGGCTTGACGGTCGTAGACAACGACAGTCGATGTGTTGTGGTTGCTGATCGCGACCCGCTTTCCGTCCGGGGTGACGGCGATGCCGTCCGGCACGTCGAGGCCGCGCCTCAGCGCAACCGCGTTGCTGCTCAGCCCGAAGCGCCGCCCGACGGGGAAGCGGTGGCGCGTGACCAGATCCGCGTAGTTGTTGCAGACGAGGATCTCGGCATGGCCGCGTGAAAACCGCGTCACGCAGACCGAACCCGGCGAGCGCACATTCCTGAACGGCGCGGACCGCTTGATCGTGCGCACGGGATCGCGGTGGAACACGGCTTCTTCCACAGTGTCCGCTGGCCGGATGTCGAACACCGCGATCCGCCCGCCGCGGTTCGTCACCACCAGATGGTCGTTGCCGATGAAGTCGAATCCATGCGGATTGCACAGGCTGCTTGAGCGCAGCTCCCGCCAGCCGGAGATGCGCGGCGCATAGGTGCCGTGAGGGCCGGCAAGGGCGATGTCGAAGATGCAGATCGCATTGTCGTGGAAGCGGGCCACAGCGAGCCTGGTGTTGTCTGGCGAAAAGCGGATATCTTCGGTACGCCCGAGCGTCGACAGTTTCGCTTCGACCGTCGGCGCGAGATCGGCGTGGACACGGACAAGGTCCCGTTCCGCACCGAATACCACAGTATTCGCTGCCACATTCATCGGTGCGCTTCACTCCCAACCTTCGATGCAGCCCCGAAAGACAGTTCGGTAACACGTGTTGCTGGCGGCTCTCAAGTGTTTCCTCGCATTGCGGGTGGCTGGCTTTATGGTCCTCGACAAGGGCAGGGACGCTGCGAGGTCGGTCAAATCTGTGGATACCGCCGCGCCGGGAAACCCATGTGTTTCAACACATTGGCGCAGCATTTAGCTGTAAGTAATGGCTGACGCTCCTGGCGAAATCGATGCGGTGCTGCTTTGGGTCGATGGCTGCGATCCGGCGTTCAGGGCTTCACTCGCGCCCCATATCGACCGCTCCAATTTCGGTGCTGCCGTCAACCGGTTTCGCAGCAATGGCGAGTTGAGATACGCGCTGCGCTCGATCGAACGCTTCGCGCCGTGGGTGCGCCACGTCCATCTCGTGACCAACGGGCAGGTGCCTGGCTGGCTCGACCGCTCGACGGTGCGGCTGGTTTCGCATCGAGAAATCTTCCCCGATCCATCGGTCCTTCCGGTGTTCAACAGTTGCGCCATCGAACTGTGTCTGCACCGCATCGAGGGACTGTCCCGCCATTTCCTTTACATGAACGACGACATGTTTTTCGGCCGCCCCACGCCGCGCGAGTATTTCTTCGCCGACAACGGTGCGCCCAAGGTGCTCTTTCAGGAAACCCACCTTCACGACCGGGCAGGCGAGGGCGCCTTGCATAACCGCTCGTTCGGGTACACCCAGAACATCATCGCGCAGGAAACCGGGCGCCGGATGCCGCGTTTCATCTTTGCTCATGCGCCGGTCGTGCTGGACCGCCTCAAAATCAAGGAACTTGTGGCCCGCTATGCGGGGGAAGTCCGCAAGACGCTGGCGCATCGGTTTCGACATCCCGAAGATCTCAGCATCAGGGTTGTCTACAACAGTCACGTCACCGAAGAACGATACGACGGTAGCGTGGCCCATGAGGTGCTGCGGCGCGGGTCGGACTATGACTTTCTGATGCTCGGATCGGGCCTGCGCCGTGACATCCGGCAACTGCGCAGTCTGCGGCGGATCATGCCGCGCCTGTTCTGCATCAATGACGACCTTGGCGATGGGATGGCCGCAGCCGTTTCGCTTTTTGCTCTCCGCAAAACGCTGCAGTCGATTCTGCCCGACCGTTCGGGCTTTGAAATGACCTCGGAGGCAGGACCGGCGGGCATACGCGCCGGCGTTCAGCCCGGCAAGAAGCCGTCGTCAAGAATGTCGCCGATCGAGAACGGGCAGTCTTCCGGGAAGGTCTCGAAGTCGAGGCCGGTTTCCTTTTCCGCGTCTACACGGGCTTCCCGATAGACGGTGATCAGCTCTTCGGCCGGATAGTTTTTAAGGCTCGGGTTTTTGTTAAGTGCTTTTTTAAGGCGATCCCGTTGAACCTTGATGCTTGCTTCCCAGCCGCTTTTGCGCTTTTCGCTTTGGTACTTCCACTTCAGGAGGTGAAGCAGGAGTACAGCAAGGCGGCTCTCGATCTCGCGCTTTTCGCTCCGTCCCGAGCTCTCGATCTCCTCGGCCAGGTTTTCCCGGTCGAGCAGGTTGAGCTTACCGTCACGCAGCAGACGCCCTTGTTCGACCGTCCACTGATGATAGTCGGTGTCGTAGGGTGTCAGGTGCTCGACGCGCGAAAACTTGTTCATGTGCGGTATTGTGCGCCCTGCGGCGTTATTTTCCAACGAAAAACGCGCAAATCGCTTGTCAGGCGATCAGATTCCCGCCGCCAGCGGCGCTTGCACTTGCCAAATCCTTGAGACTCTAGAACAGGAAATACCGCTGCGCCATCGGCAGCACCTCGGCGGGCTCGCAGGTCAGAAGTTCGCCATTGGCGCGCACCTCGTAGGTCTCCGGATGGACCTCGATTTCCGGTGTCGCGTCGTTCAGCACCATCGACGCCTTGGAAATGCCGCCGCGTGTGTTGTCGACAGCGACCAGTTCCTTCTCGACGCCGAGCCGCTCGCCAAGCCCGCTTTCCATCGCAGCATTGGAGGTAAACACCACCGACGAGGCGGTCAGCGCCTTGCCGAAGGCGCCGAACATCGGCCGGTAGTGGACGGGCTGCGGCGTCGGGATCGAGGCATTCGGATCGCCCATCGGGGCGGCCGCGATGGAGCCGCCGACCAGCACCATCTCCGGCTTGGCGCCGAAGAAGGCCGGGTTCCAGAGCACCAGATCGGCGCGCTTGCCGATTTCGATGGAGCCGATCTCGGCCGCCATGCCATGGGCGATGGCCGGATTGATGGTGTATTTGGCGACATAGCGGCGAACGCGGAAATTGTCGTTGTCGCCGGTTTCCTCGGCGAGGCGCCCGCGCTGCCGCTTCATCTTGTCGGCCGTCTGCCAGGTCCGGATGATCACCTCACCCACACGGCCCATCGCCTGGCTGTCCGACGCGATGACGGAGAACGCGCCCATGTCGTGCAGGATGTCTTCGGCGGCGATTGTCTCCTTGCGGATGCGGCTTTCGGCAAAGGCGACATCTTCGGGAATGTTGGCGTCGAGATGGTGGCAGACCATCAGCATGTCGAGGTGCTCGTCGACCGTGTTGACCGTGTAGGGCCGGGTTGGATTGGTCGATGACGGCAGCACGTTCGGCAGGCCGCAGACCTTGATGATGTCGGGCGCGTGGCCGCCGCCCGCACCCTCGGTGTGGAAAGCGTGAATGGTGCGGCCGGCAATCGCGTCGACGGTCGATTCCACAAAGCCGGATTCGTTCAGCGTGTCGGTATGGATCATCACCTGCACGTCGTATTCGTCGGCGACCGTCAGGCAGTTGTTGATCGCCGCCGGCGTCGTGCCCCAGTCTTCATGCAGTTTCATGGCACAGGCGCCGCCCAGGATCATTTCCTCCAGTGCCGCGGGCAGCGAGGCATTGCCCTTGCCGGAAAAGCCGAGATTGACCGGAAAGGCGTCGGCGGCCTGGATCATGCGGCCGATATGCCACCGGCCGGGTGTGCAGGTGGTGGCCAGCGTGCCATGGGCCGGGCCGGTGCCGCCGCCGAGCATCGTCGTCAGGCCGCTCATCAGCGCGTCTTCGATCTGCTGCGGGCAGATGAAGTGGATATGGGCGTCGAAGCCGCCGGCGGTCAGGATCTTGCCCTCGCCGGCAATCGCCTCGGTGCTCGGTCCGATGACGATGTTGACGGCGGGCTGCGTATCCGGATTGCCGGCCTTGCCGATGGCATGGATGCGGCCGTCTTTCAGGCCGATATCGGCCTTGAAGATGCCGGTGTGATCGACGACCAGCGCATTGGTGATGACCGTGTCGACCGCGCCATCGGCGCGGGTCACCTGGCTCTGGCCCATGCCGTCGCGGATCACCTTGCCGCCGCCGAACTTCACCTCCTCGCCATAGACGGTGAGATCCTCTTCCACCTCGATGAACAGTTCGGTGTCGGCGAGGCGAACCTTGTCGCCGGTGGTCGGGCCGAACATGTCGGCATAGGCGGCGCGGGAAATCGTGGCGGGCATCAACGGGATCCTTGAAATTGTGAGAGCATGTTCAGGCGGGGCGTGTGGCGGCGGGCGAGCATGATCCGCGCCCAGAAAGCGACGAAGGGCGTGCGCCAACCGGCCACGATATCGAGCCGGTCGCGAAGACGGCAGCCGCCGTTGCGCGGCTCGACATCGATCGTGTGTTCCCAACTGCTGATGCTGCCGCTTTCGCGGCTCTTCAGATGCATTGCCTCATCATCGAACTCGACGATCTCGATGCAATAGGGAAGGGCGGGCGGCAGGCCGAACAGCGAGACAGTGGTGCGCACCGTCTGGCCGGCATGGATCGGCGTGTCGGGCAGCGGGCCGAACGTGGCCATGCCGGCAACCACGCGGCGCAGGCAGGCCCAGTCGGTGGCGAGCGCCCAGACCCGGCGCGGCGCGTCGTCGTAGTCATGCGACATGGTGACGGTAGCGGCCATCAGTAGGTTTCCATCAGCAGCAGCAGTTCCTGCGTGCGCTCTTTCGTCATGTGCGCCTTGCAGCTTGAGACCAGCAGCGGTTCGAGCGATCCGCCGCGCGCCGCGAAACCTTCCGAGGCGCAATGGCCGTCGCGGTATTCGATCCAGGCGCGCTGGGCCTTCAGGAGTGCATCCTCCGCACCGACAAGATCGGGCCCCAGATCGGCAAGATCGGCGTCCATGTCCTTCATGTGCTGACGCACTTTCGGCCACAACACATTGAGCGCCCGGTCGGCGCTTTGGTAGTCCATGGCAGCGCACCAGTTCATGCCCTGCTGCGGCAAGTCGCCGGCATTCGTGCAATCCCAATCCTGAGCGGTTGCGGTGAAAACCGTTGCCGGGAGAACGACCGCAGTCGCCACGAGTGTTCGTGCGGTGCGGGCCATGGCCATTCTCAGCCTTGCGCTCATCAGCCCTGCTCCCTGATGCGGTTGTCCAGCAATGTTATCATCCGGCCGCGGACATAACCGGGAAGCCACCGGGTCCAGGGCTGCGCGGCGAAGGCCATGGCCCGCTCGCCGAGCCCGGTATTCAGTTTGGCGACGGGGCTCCACTTGCCGGACCAATCGCCTTCCGGATCGATTTGCGCGATGAACGCGCTGCCAGGGCCGAGCCGCATTGCGAGATCCTGTTCCAGCGAGCCGCTGCTATGTCTGGCTGACAGCCCTTCAGTGAGTTCGGCGACGAGACGGTTCCAGTCGAGATTGCGAAACTTTGGCAGCGCCGCGAAATCCTTGTGGCTCATTCTCATCCCGCGCGAACGCAACCGGTGGCCGTGTAGGCTGCGTATCCAGCTATCGGTATCGCGGGTGCTGAAGAAAAACTCCGGATCGTCGTCGCGAAAGGCTTCCGCGATCAGCTTCAGATGGGCGTTGCCCGACCGGTATACGCCGGTATGCGCGCGCTGGTCGGGAAGCGGTCCCAGCAGGTTCTCGTAGGAGATGACCGCGACTTCGCATCCCTGCGCGGCGATCCAGGCACGCAGACCGGCAAGCCGGCTGCGCAACTGTGCGCGGGTCACCTTGCAGGGAAGCTGGTGATGGGCGCGCAGCCAGGGATTGAGCGTATCGAGAACCGGGCAGTTTCTTCGGGTGTAAAAGCCGTATCCCTCCGGCGCCAGATGCGCGTTGGCGCGCAGCAGCCGCTGGATGGAGGTGGTCGCGGTTTTGTGGAACCCCGCGTGGAGAAATACCTTCATTCGACCGGCCTTCGTGGCAATGCCCGCATCGACCTACAGTTCGCCCATCACATCGCCGCGAAAGCCGTAAACCGTCCGGTTGCCGGCAAGCGGCACCAAGGTCACGTCGCGCGCCTGGCCCGGCTCGAAACGCACCGCCGTGCCCGACGCAATGTCGAGGCGCATGCCGCGCGCCTTGTCGCGGTCGAAGGAAAGCGACGGGTTGGTCTCGAAGAAATGGTAGTGCGAACCGACCTGCACCGGCCGGTCGCCGGTGTTGGCGACCTTCAAGGTGACGGTATCGGCGCCATCGTTCAGTGTGATGTCGCCGTCGGCGGTGATGACTTGTCCGGGGATCATGTGTTTCTCCCTTATCCGGCGATCGCCAGCGCCATGCCATAGGCAGCGGTGGCGCCGCCCGCGATACGCAGCGCGGTTCGTCCCGCGTTGCCGGCAAGCAGTTTCATGAGGCCGGCACCGACGGCGACCCCGGCGACATGCAAAAGCGAAGTGGCGACGATGAAGCCGGCCCCGAAGGCAAAGGCACCGGCCGAACCGAGTTCGGAACCGTGCGCATAGCCATGGAAGATGGCGAAGAAACCGGTCACCGCCAGCACCAGTCCAACGGGAATGGGTGCGGCGATCGCGATCAGCAGCCCGAATGCGACGATGGAGGCGAGGATCGCCGGTTCAACATAGGGCAGGGGCATACCGACGAAGGACGCAGCGAAACCGGCAGTCATCAGCGAGACGAATGTCACGGGCACGGCCCAGATGGCGCGCCCGCCCAGCAGAGCCGCCCACAGGCCGACGGCAACCATGGCGAGGATGTGGTCGACACCGAAGAGCGGGTGCGAGAAACCGGCGGCAATCGAGCCATGCTCGCCGGGATCGAGATGCGCGAAGGCAGGCGAGGCGGTGGCGACAAGCAGAGCGGCTACGGCGAGTAGGCGAAGCATTTGAGGTGTTTCCTTTCGTTCGTCTTTGTTCTTGCGGTTCCTGGCTTGATCCCGGGCTGCGGCGGGCGAAGGCCGCTGCGAGAGCCCGGGAAACGGTGCTTCTCAGCGGATCGGTTCGTGCACGGTCACCAGCTTGGTGCCGTCGGGAAACGTCGCCTCGACCTGGATGTCGTGGATCATTTCCGGGATGCCCTCCATCACCTGGTCGCGGGTGACCACATGCGCGCCGGCTTCCATCAGATCGGCGACGGAGCGGCCGTCGCGGGCACCTTCGACGACGAAATCGGTGATCAGCGCAATTGCTTCCGGATGGTTGAGCTTGACGCCGCGGGCCAGCCGCTTGCGGGCCACCTCCGCCGCCATTGCGACGAGCAGCTTGTCTTTTTCACGCGGTGTCAGTTGCATCGTTTCCCCTGGGTGATCTGCATGATATCGTTGGCGGGCGCGCTGCGCAGGCGCGCTGCATCGTGATCAAATTGACCGTCGAGCGCAAGGGTTCCGTGTGTCTTTGTCGCAAAGTTCAGGCGTGCACAAAAAATGTGCATACCGACTGATGTAAAGGTATCACCGTGATTTAATTCGCGCCTTGAATTAAAGGGGTGTGATCGCTTACAATGATGGTTGGCGGCGCGTCGGCGCTCGCTTGGGAGGATCTGAATGTTTCTTGGAATCGATCTCGGCACGTCGAGCGTCAAGGCATTGCTCATCGATGGCGAACAGCGCATCGTCGCGTCGGCTTCGGCGCCGGTCGAGTTGTCGCGCCCGCATGACGGCTGGTCTGAGCAGGATCCGGCCGACTGGATCGCCGCGACCGAGACCGCGCTTGCCGCGCTGAAGCAGGAGCAGGCGGCCGCCATGGCTGCCGTGCGCGGCATCGGCCTGTCGGGGCACATGCACGGCGCGACGCTGCTTGGCGACGATGACGCGGTGCTCAGGCCCTGCATCATGTGGAACGATGTGCGCAGCCACGCCGAGGCGGCGGCGCTCGACGCCGATCCGCGCTTCCGCGAGATCACCGGCAATATCGTCTTTCCGGGCTTCACCGCGCCCAAACTCGTCTGGGTGAGGAACAACGAGCCCGATACCTTCGCAAAAGTGCGCAAGGTGCTGCTGCCGAAGGACTATCTGCGGCTGTGGCTGACCGGCGAACACATTTCGGAAATGTCCGATTCCGCCGGCACCAGCTGGCTCGACACCGGCGCACGCGCCTGGTCGGGCGACCTGTTGGCGGCAACCGGGCTCGGCGAGGAACACATGCCGGCGCTGGTCGAGGGCAGCGAGCCCGGCGGCCGGTTGCGCGGCGACATCGCATCGCGCTTCGGCCTCGAGACCGGGATCGTGGTGGCCGGCGGGGCGGGCGACAATGCGGCTGCTGCCATCGGCATGGGCACCGTGCACGACGGTTCGGCCTTTGCCTCGCTTGGCACGTCCGGCGTGTTGTTTGCGGCCAACGACGCCTATTCGCCCAATCCGGCAAGCGCCGTGCACGCCTTTTGCCACGCCATTCCCGCAACCTGGCACCAGATGGGCGTGATTCTCTCGGCGACGGACGCGCTCAACTGGTACGCCAAGCTGGTCGGCAAGGATCCCGCGGCACTGACCGGCGGTTTGGGCGACATGCTCGAACCGCCGTCAGGCGTGGCGTTCCTGCCCTATCTGTCCGGCGAGCGCACGCCGCACAACGACGCCGCGATCCGCGGCGTGTTTGCCGGCCTCGGCCATGACGACGACACCGCCGCATTGACCCGCGCCGTGATGGAGGGCGTGTGCTTTGCCTTCCGCGACTGCCTGGAGGCGCTGCGCGAAGCGGGCACGACGCTTGGCCGGGTCACCGCGGTCGGCGGCGGCTCGCGCTCGGACTACTGGCTCAAGCTGATGGCGACCGTGCTCGGCGTGCCGGTCGAACTTCCCGCCGATGGCGACTTCGGTGCCGCGTTCGGCGCGGCGCGGCTCGGTCTGATGGCCGCCGAAGGCGCCAGCCCGGCGGCGGTGTGCACGCCGCCCGCCGTCCAGAAAACCCACGAACCGGACCGCGCCATGATGTCGGCATTCGACGACGCCTATGGCCGGTACCGGGCCCTCTATCCAGCTATCAAGGGAGTCCTCGCATGAGCACCGGCTTTTTCGGCGATATCGCAAAGATCCAGTATGAAGGCCCGGAAAGCACCAATCCGCTCGCTTTCCGTCACTACAATCCCGACGAGGAGGTCATGGGCAAGCGCCTGGAGGATCATCTGCGCTTCGCCATCGCCTATTGGCACTCCTTTGCATGGACCGGCACGGACCCGTTCGGCGGTGACACGTTCCAGCGGCCGTGGTTCCCCGCCAACACGATGGAACTGGCCAAAAAGAAGGCCGACGTCGCATTCGAACTGTTCACCCTGCTCGGCGCGCCGTTCTACTGCTTCCACGATGCCGATGTGCGCCCGGAAGGTACCAGCTTCGCCGAAAACACCAAGGCGCTGAACGAGATCGTCGACTACTTCGCCGAGAAGCAGGCGGCGACCGGCCTCAAGCTGTTGTGGGGCACCGCCAACCTGTTCGGCAACCGGCGCTACATGGCCGGTGCGGCGACCAATCCTGACCCGGATGTGTTCGCCTTCGCCGCCGCCACCGTGAAGACCTGCATGGACGCCACGCACCGCCTCGGCGGCGCCAACTACGTGCTGTGGGGCGGCCGCGAGGGCTATGAAACGCTGCTCAACACCGATCTGAAACGCGAGGACGCGCAGCTTGGCCGCATGCTCAACCTCGTCGTCGAGTACAAGCACAAGATCGGCTTTGACGGCACGATCCTGATCGAGCCGAAGCCGCAGGAACCGACCAAGCACCAGTACGACTACGATGTCGCCACCGTCTACGGCTTCTTGAAGCGGCATGGCCTTGAAAACGAGGTCAAGGTCAATATCGAACAGGGCCACGCGATCCTTGCCGGCCACTCCTTCGAACACGAGATCGAACTGGCCCAGGCGCTCGGCA
The DNA here is from genome assembly GCF_965230365.1 of Oricola sp. Taxonomy (GTDB): domain Bacteria; phylum Pseudomonadota; class Alphaproteobacteria; order Rhizobiales; family Rhizobiaceae; genus Oricola. The sequence goes on from NZ_OZ246003.1 coordinate 1,781,315, forward strand.
TTTTCGGCTCGATCGACATGAACCGCAACGACTACCAGTCGGGCTGGGATACCGACCAGTTCCCCAACAACGTCCCGGAAGTGGCGCTGGCCTATCACGCCATCCTCAAGGGCGGCGGGTTGACCACAGGCGGCACCAATTTCGACGCCAAGCTGCGCCGCCAGTCGCTCGATCCGGCGGATCTCCTGCATGGCCATATCGGCGGCATGGATACGTGCGCGCGCGGCCTGAAAGCGGCGGCGAAAATGCTGGAAGACGGCGTCCTCACCGGCTATCTGGCCGAGCGCTATGCCGGCTGGGACGGCAAGGAGGCGCAGAAGATGCTGTCAGGCGGCTACTCGCTGGAAGACATCGCGCACTATGTCGAACAGGCCGATGTCAATCCGCAGCCGAAATCCGGCCAGCAGGAATATCTGGAAAACCTGGTCAACCGCTACGTGTGATCAGAGGACGGGGCCCGTCGTACCCGGCGGCGGTTTGTACCGCTTTCAAACCGTCTGTCCGGGCGCGTGCTGGCCGCGCGCCCGCGTTTCGGAAGGGCGTTCGCCGAATTGCCGGCGGTAAAGCCGCGAAAACTCGCTCCAGTTCCAGAAGCCGTGCCGCGCGGCAATATCGCCGATCGGCTGGTTGTCTGTTTCTGACCGTTGCAATGCGCGGCGGGCAAGGTGCAGGCGGTAGATCCGCCAATAGGTCAGCGGGCCGACTGCGACCTGCCTGGAGAAGGCGTCCTGCAACGACCGCGTCGTCGTATTCAACGATTCGGCGAGGGCGTTGATCGGCACGGTGTCGTGCCAGCCGGCCCGAATCTGCTGCCGGCTTTCCATGAAACGCTCGAAGAATCGCGGTTCGCTCACCGCTTCCGGGTTGGTCTCCAGCGTCCGGCCAAGTGACAGCGCGGCGGCTACGCTGCCGACAAGGGCATTGCCGATGCGCTCGGCGTCGAGCAGCGGCGCGTCGCCGGCGCTGGCGGCTTGCAACGCCTCCCGCGCATCGTCTCGCATCCGCTCGGCAAGCCGCGGTGCATGCAACAGGCCGACGGACGGCACCAGGGCATCGAGCCATTCGAAAACGGCGGGGCTGAGGCCGGGCTCGCGCAGCAGGCGTTCGCGGTTGACGACAATCGCGACGACCGCGCCATCGAGGGGGCTGCGCATATGCAGGCTTGCGCCCGGTGCGACGACCATGACCTGGCCGGTGCCGAAGGGCCGCCCGTTCACTACGAACGGTTCGCTGCCGCCGAGCGTGAGACCGAAGGAAAAATCTGTTGGCGAAGCGCCGATGAACTGCTCCAGCGACTGGTTGCAGTGCTCGACATGCACCGATGCGTTGGGGCCGAGAAAGCCGGACAGGAAACGTCCTTCGAACGCCCCCGGCGTCAGTTGCAGATAGGACTGATCGTGGCCCGCAAGGCGCTCGGCTTGCCGGTCGAAGTCGTCATAGGCGCAGTCGACCAAAGCCGCATGGTTTGCGCTCGCCCGGCAATCTGGAAACCAATTTGTTGATAATACGGTGTTTTTCAATCTTTCTCCCCGCGGCCAAGGTGCGCTGCGCGCGTAACGGCACCGCGACGCGTTGGCCTAGCATAACGGTGTATCACATCCCGGCGGTGGCCACGACCTGCGCTATGGCGCGCCGACGGTCCGGCCGGGCGGAAACCGGAGGACACTATGACAAGAATACTGGCCGCGTTGTTCGTGATGATCGGGGTCTCGCTGGCCCAGGCGGAAGAGCAGCATATGACGATACCGGCGCAGCCGCCGATGCCGGAAGCTGCGGAAACGGGCATGGCGGAGGTCAACGGCATTGCCATGTACTACGCCCTATACGGCGATGCGGGGGATACGCCGATCCTGATGATCCATGGCGGTCTTGCCCATGCCGATATCTGGGCCGCGCAGGTGGCCGATCTGTCGGCGGATTACCGCGTGATCGTGGCCGACACGCGCGGGCATGGCCGTTCGACCAACGATGGCAGTGCGTATTCCTATGAACGGCTCGCCGCAGACTACCTTGCACTGCTCGACCATCTCGAGGTGGACAAGGTGCATCTGGTCGGCTGGTCCGACGGCGCCAACATTGGCTTCGCCATCTCCGCCACCGCGCCGGAGCGGTTGGCCAGCCACTTCGCGCATGCCGGCAATGTCACGCTTTCAGGTATCGATCCCTCGGTGGAGACTAACGAGGTCTTCGGTGCCTATGTCGGCATGATGGGCGCGGATTATGCGAAGCTCTCGCCGACACCGGACGGTTTCGAAGCCTTTCTCGGCGGTGTTGCCACGATGTGGGGCACGGAGAAGTCCGGCGGCATGGAGGCGTTGGAGTCCTTCACCGTGCCGACCTTGATCGTGCAGAGCGAACATGACGAGGCGATCCTGATGCAGCATTCCAGGGATATCGCCGCCGCTATCCCTCGAGCGGGCCATCTCGTGTTGAAAGATGTCAGCCACTTCGCCTTGTTCCAGGCGCCTGATGCTTACACGCAGGCGATCCGCAGTTTCGTCGAAGCGCAGTAGGCCGGTCCTGTCGCGGCCGAATTTCCATGAGCTTTCAGGCTTTCGGGCCGTTCGGCCGCGTCACGACATAGCCAAAGGCGAGGACCATGCAGACCGCCTGCACGATGATGATCGCGGGTTTCACCGACATCGCGATGCTCAGGGCCAACAGCATGGCCATCATCGAACCCGCGATGATCTTGTAGCGCGGCGCGATCGCGCCATAGCTTTCCCAATCGTGGATCATCGGGCCGAAAACCCGGCTGTCGAGCAGTTTTTGCCGGAAAGCCGGGATGCTCTTGCCGAACGCGAAGGCGGCAAGGATGACGAAGGGTGTGGTCGGCAGCACCGGCAGGACCGCGCCGATTGCGCCCAACAGCAGCGCCACGACGCCGACCACAAGCCAGGCGGCTCGCCTGCCATGCGCCATCGCGGTGAAGATCGGTTGCATGTCCGGTTCTTGTCCGTTGCGGTTTCACGGGCGGGTCAAACCGCCGGGCACGTATCTAAACCTATTGGCCTGACTGACAAGCGGCTGGCCGCGCCCGTGCGCATACGGTGGACAAAGAAGCGGGCGCAAATCGTTGCCTTTCAACGATTTCATCGGGTTGCGTCCTTCTCGCAACGCAATCGATCCACCGCGCACGCACCTCCCCTATCATCTCTCTCGCCTTCTCACGGAAGTCTGGGTGCACACCGGCTCACAGGGAGAGGGACGGTGCCTGATTGGGTGAGGAGTGTTCGACCGCAGGTCGGCCAATCGACAACGATTTGTCGATTGGAACGACGAACGCCCGAAGCGAAAGCGCAGGGCGGGTGGTCGATCACGCGGTGCCTTGCCTGGGTGATGAACCCCCAAGTCAGGGCGGCATGAAGCGGCGCGCGCAGTCTTGTTTTCCCGGACAGAGTTCCGGGCCGCCGACCGAAGCTGCAAGACCACCGAGCGGGCGGTCCGAGGATCGCTATACCTTTTAGACGTTGCGATGCTTTGACCGCCCGTCTTCCATTCGCGATGCCCCGGCTGGCGCAGCCAGACCGGGAAAGCTTATCGCGAGCAGGAAAAAGTCTTTGATAATCCAGCCTCTGGAACGAGGCGCGGCGGCGATGAAGCGTGGCCGGTTGGTGGCGTCCGCCGTCACATGGCTGGCCGCTCTGACATCTGGTCCTGCCACCAGGGTTCGAGGATTGCGCGGGCCGAGGCGCGGCCGGCATCAGTCAATTCCAACGCGCGGCCGTCGCGGGTCACGAGGTTCTGGTCAATGCAGCGGGCGACCACGTCGCGGGCCTGTGTTTCACCCCACATCAAGTGCTCGCGCAGGGCGCGGGTAACGTTTTCCTCGTCCTGAACGTCGGTGCCCTCGTGATTGTAAAGGTGGACGGTCAGTGTGCGGCATTCATTGGCCCGCACCATGCCCTGCCGGCGCGCCATCCGGGCGATCAGCCCGTGACGCGGACCGAACAGGAAAGCGAGTGCCAGGAAAACGCCGGTCATAACCGCCATCATGCCGCCGATGGAGACGTTCAGCCAGATCGCCGCCGGATAGCCTATCAGGCTGGAGGCAATCGCGATCAGCGAGCCGTAGAGCAGCATCAGGTCGAGCCGGTCGGTCAACAGATAGGCGGCCGAGGGCGGCACGATGACAAAGGCGATGAACAGGATCGCGCCGACGGAATCGAAGGCGGCGACAGCGGTCATCGATGTCAGCGCCAGAAGCGCATAGAAGATCGCGACCGGTGCAAAACCGAGCGCGCGGGCGAGGCCGGCATCGAAGGTGACGAGTTTCAGTTCCTTGTAGAACAGCGTGACGAAGGCAAGGTTGATGATCGTCATCGCGCTCATCGAAAGAAGCGCCTGCGGGATGTCGTAGCCGCCGAGCGTCACCGTATCGAGCCAGACAAAGCCGATTTCGCCGAGCAGCACCGTATGCTGGTCGATGTGAACGTTGCGCGCATAGACGTTCAGGAGCAGCACACCGATGGAAAACAGCACCGGAAAGACGAGGCCGATTGCCGCGTCGTCCTTGACCCGGCGCGTATTGACCAGCAGTTCGGTCAAAAACACCGTGAACACACCGGTCAGCGCCGCACCGGCGATCTGAACCGGGCCGCTCTGCTGGCGAGTCAGCATCCACACGATGACGATACCGAAAACGATGGAGTGGCTGATCGCGTCCGACAACATCGAGTTGCCGCGCAGCACCAGGAAGGTGCCGAGCAGGCTGGCGGCGATGCCGACCAGTGCGCCGGTCAACACGATCGCGAAATCAGGATTGGAAAGCAGTGCCTGCATTTGCGATCACGCCTCCTTCGCGCCGAGGCTTGCGAGCACGCGCTCGGCTTCGGCGATGCCGTCTGCTGTCAGCACCCAGTGCGGGGTCGTCTCGGGCCGGTGGACGGCGGGTTCGACCAGCCCGCGCGACTGCAGCCGCTTCATGACCGGCGTGGTCCCTATGCCATGATAGGCATCGACCATGCCCTGTTCGGACGGGTAGGCGGAATCGCCGTGATGGGCAGCCAGCCGGTAAAGCGTCGTCAACACGCGCTGGCCGCGCAACTGCCGGCGGTCCTGTATCCGCTTGATATACTCCCACAGCAATCCGCGCTCGGGCGCGAACAGAAGCGAGATGCCGACAGCAGCCGACGCTGCGAGCACGATCAGCGGGCCGGTGGCGAGGCCGCGTCCAAGCGCGCTGATAAAGGCTCCGACAACGCCGGACACGATACCGATCACCGCCGACAGGGCCACCATGGTTTCCAGCCGCCCCGTCCACTGGCGGGCGGCGACGGCAGGCGCGATCACCATCGCCGCCATCAACACGACCCCGACCATCTGCAGGCCGACGACGACGGCAAGCGCGATCATCGCGGTCAGCGCGGTCTCCAGCACCAGCACCGGAAAACCGAGTGCGCGGGCATATTGCGGGTCGAACGTGACCAGCTTGAACTCTTTCCAGAAGGTCGCGACGATGGCGAGCGCGACAAGCGTCACGCCGCCCATCGCCCAAAGGTCGCTGCGCAGGATCGCAGCGGCCTGTCCGAACAGGAAGCTGTCCAGCCCGCCTTGTGCGGCATTGCCGGTGTTCTGGATATAGGTGAGCATCACGATGCCAATGGCGAAGAACACGCTGAGCGCAATGCCGAGGCCGGCGTCGGTCTTGAGCCGGCTCGAGCGGGTCAGCGCCAGCATCACCAGCGCCGCGAGCATGCCGGTGAACAAGGCGCCGGCCAGGATGCTGCCGATCTCGCGGCCGCCGGCAATGATGAAGCCGAGGCAGACGCCGGGCAGGGCGGCATGCGAGAGCGTATCGCCGAGCAGGGCCTGGCGGCGCAGCACCGCAAAACAGCCAAGCACGCCGCTGATCAGGCCGAGCAGGGCTGCGCCCATCGCCACGTTGCGGATCGTGTAGTCGGACAGGAACTCCAGCATCAGCGCGGACCGTGCAGTGGCACCACGTCCGGCGTATCGGTCAGCGTCGCGTCGCGCTCCAGAAGCGCGATCTGGCCGCCATAGGCGTCGCGCAGGTTTGCCGCGGTATAGACTTCGCTGACCGGTCCCTGGGCGATTGCCCGGACGTTCAGGATCATCAGCCAGTCGAAATAGCTGCGTACGGTCTGCAGGTCGTGGTGGACGACAATGACGGTCTTGCCACGGTCGCGCAGACCGCGAAGGATATCGACGATGGCGCGTTCGGTGGTCGCGTCGACACCAGCCATCGGCTCGTCGAGAAAATAAACATCGGCCTGCTGGACCAGCGCGCGGGCGAGGAAGACACGCTGCTGCTGGCCGCCGGAAAGCTGGCTGATCTGCCGGCCGGCATAGTCCTGCATGCCGACCTGTTCGAGCGCGTGCATCGCCTCGGCGCGCTCCGCGCGGCCGGGCCGGCGCAGCCAGCCGAGTTGGCCGTATAGACCCATCGTGACGACGTCGAGCGCGTTGGTCGGAAAGTCCCAGTCGACGCTGGAACGCTGCGGCACATAGCCGACGCGGCGACGCTGCGCGGCATAGGGCCGGCCGTGGATCCTAACATGGCCGGCAGTCGGCTTGATCAGTCCGAGGACCGACTTGATCAGCGTCGACTTGCCGGCCCCGTTCGGGCCGACAATCGCCGCCATAACGCCAGGCGGGACATCGAAATCGATGTCCCACAGCACGGGTTTGGAGTGGTAAGAGACGGTCAGGTCCTCGACATGGACGGCCAGTCCCGGTTCGTGAAGTGGTGGGCTGTCCACGTCGAATTTGTCTCCTGTCCCAGCAGGCGAGGGCCGCTTACTCGGCCGCTGCCAGTTCCCAGTTTTCGCCCCAGGCCTTCAGTTCTGCCGGCAGCGGGAGCGGCGTGCCGCCGAGCGCGGTCGTGATGCTGACGGTGTTCTCGTAGATCATGCCGATATAGGTGCCGCCGACGGTTCCGTCTTCACCCATTGCGTCGGAGAAGAGTTCGCCACCGACCACGACGTCATGGCCTTCGTTTTTGGCCGCATCGATGACCGCGTTGATGGTACGCGGGTTGATGGTGCTTTCCACGAACACGGCCGGCACCTTGCGCTCCAGGATGGAGTCGACGGTGGCGCGGATGTCCGCGATGCTGGCTTCCGATTCCGTGGAGATCCCCTGGATGCCGACTTCGTCGAGGCCGTAGGCGCGGCCGTAGTAGCCAAAGGCGTCATGGGCGGTAACCAAAACGCGCTGGCCCTCCGGGACGGTGGCGATCGATGCGGCGACCCAGTCATGCAGCGCCAGCAGCTTGCCGGCATAGGCTTCTGCATTGGCGTCGATTGTCGTGCCGCAGCCTGCATTCGCCTCTTTCAGCGCTTCGGCGATGGTCGGCACGGTCTTCGCCCACAGGTTGGCGTCCATCCAGAGATGCGGATCGATGCCGTAGATGTCTTCGACCGTGATCAGGTTGGCCGGCTCGATGGAGGCGGGGGAAAGCGCGACGGTCGGAACCCGCTCCGAAATGTTGGCGAGCACGTCGCCAAGTTGTCCCTCAAGCGAATAACCGGAGTAGAATATCACGTCGGCAGCCTGGAAGGTTTTCACATCGTTGGCGCTGGCCTGATAGAGGTGCGGGTCGACGCCCGCGCCCATCAGCGTGATGGAATCAACGCATTCGCCGCCGACATTGGCGACGACGTCGGCGATCATGCCGATGGTGGAGACCGCCTTGACGGAATCGGCGTTGGCAGGCGCGGCCATGAGGATGGCCGCAAGCGCGGTGGCGGAAATGCTGGCAACAGGGCGTTTCAGAGACATGGTGTGATCACTCTACTGGTTTCGATTGCGATTGCATATGAGAGGCATTCCAGATTGTCAATCCAGTTGCGAATGATTTGCAATTGCATGTTGACGCAGCCACCCGATTCGGTGTCGGGAAGGGGCCGCGTATCCTTGTTGATAGTTACAAACGCAACAATTACGGTTCGCCCAATTCAATAACTTGCTCAGGAGGCACCCATGCTGGACAAGGTAGAGGGCGAACGGCAGGTCGCTGCCACAACGAATGTCGAGCTGCAGTACATGCCGGGTTTCGGCAATGACTTCGAAACCGAGGCGCTGCCGGACGCATTGCCGCAGGGCATGAACTCGCCGCAGCGCTGCAATTACGGGCTTTATGGCGAGCAGCTTACGGGTACGGCGTTCACCGCGCCGAGCCACCAGAACGAGCGCACCTGGTGTTATCGCATTCGCCCGTCGGTCAAGCATTCCTCGCGTTACGCGAAGATCGCGCTGCCATACTGGAAGTCGGCGCCGCATGTTCTCGATGATGTGATCTCGCTCGGCCAGTATCGTTGGGATCCGGTGCCGCATGGCGATGAGGCGCTGACCTGGCTGACCGGCATGCGCACAATGACGACTGCCGGCGACGTCAACACCCAGGTTGGCATGGCGAGCCATGTCTATCTGGTCACAGACTCCATGGTGGATGACTATTTTTTCTCCGCCGACAGCGAATTGCTGGTCGTGCCGCAGGAAGGCCGGTTGCGGTTTTGCACCGAACTCGGGGTCATCGATATGGAGCCGAAGGAGATCGCCGTCATACCGCGAGGGCTGGTCTATCGCGTCGAACTGCTCGACGGGCCGGCGCGTGGTTTCGTCTGCGAGAATTACGGCCAGAAGTTCGAACTGCCGGGCAGGGGGCCGATCGGCGCCAACTGCATGGCCAACCGCCGCGACTTCAAGACGCCCGTTGCCGCCTTCGAGGATCGCGAAGTGCCGTCGACGCTGACCATCAAGTGGTGCGGCCAGTTTCACCGCTGCGAGATCGGCCAGTCGCCGCTCGACGTGGTCGCCTGGCATGGCAACTACGCGCCGTGCAAATACGACATGCGCAATTACTGCCCGGTCGGCGCGATCCTGTTCGACCATCCGGACCCGTCGATCTTCACCGTGCTCACTGCGCCATCGGGCGTGCCGGGCACTGCCAATATCGATTTCGTGCTGTTCCGCGAGCGCTGGATGGTGATGGAGGACACGTTCCGCCCGCCCTGGTATCACAAGAACATCATGAGCGAGCTGATGGGCAACATCTACGGTCAGTACGACGCCAAGCCGCAGGGCTTCGTGCCGGGCGGGGTGAGTCTGCACAATATGATGCTGCCGCACGGTCCGGACCGCGATGCGTTTGACAAGGCGTCTTGTACCGATCTGAAGCCCGAGAAGCTCGACGAGACGATGAGTTTCATGTTCGAGACCCGCTTCCCGCAGCACCTGACCGCGTTCGCCGCCAATGAGGCGCCGTTGCAGGACGATTACATCGACTGCTGGGACACGCTGGAGAAGAAGTTCGACGGCACGCCCGGCAAGAAGTGAGGACCTGAATGGCGGAGCGGCGGACCGGCCGCTCCTATTTCACGCCGGCGCGCAGGAATGCCTGGATGAACTGGCGCTGGAAGACCAGGAACAGGATCAAGAGCGGCGCAACGACCATGACGGTCGCCGCCGAGATGACGGAGATGTCGACGCCGTTTTCCGGCGCGCCGAAGATCGACAGGCCGACGGTCAACGGGCGGGAGCCTTCCGTGTTGGTGACGATCAACGGCCACAGGAAGTTGTTCCAGTGGGTCGAAACCGAAACCAGCGCATAGGCGAGATAGGTCGGGCGCGCCGCCGGCACATAGACCCGCCACAGCGTGCCGATGAGCGAGCAACCCTCCACACGGGCCGCCTCGTCGAGTTCCTTCGGCACCGATTTGAAGGCCTGGCGCATCAGGAAGATGCCGAAGGCCGATGCCATATAAGGCGCGCCGATGCCAAGAATGGTGTCGAGCAGGCCGAGTTGGACGGCGACAGCATAGTTCTCGACGATCAGCACCTCGGGCAGAATGAAGAGCTGCAGCAGCACCAGGATAAACAGGACATCCTTGCCGCGAAACGACACTTGCGCGAAGGCGAAGCCGGCGAGCGTCACCAGCACGAACTGGCCGATCAGGATCGAGGTCACCAACAGGAAGCTGTTGAGGAAATAGCGCAACCACGGCGCGCCGTCCCAGGCGGTGGCGAAGTTGGCGAGCGTCCACGGCGCGGTCAGCCGGAAGTTCACGGCGTCGCTGACATGGTGGAACGCCGCCCAGAAGGCAAACAGCAGCGGCGAGATCCAGACGATCGCCAGCGCGATCGCCAGAAGCGGCTCGATATGGCGCGCAATCCATCTCATCGGTAGTGGGTCCGGCGGTCGAGAATGAAGAACTGCAGGGCGGCAAGCGCGCCAAGCACGGCCAGCACCAGCACCGTCATGGCGGCGGCTGACGGCCGGTCGAAGAAGGCGAAGGCGCTCTCCCAGATGTAATAGAGGATCAGCTTGGAGGAATCCGAGGGTCCGCCCTTGGTCAGGATGAACAGGTGGTCGATCAGCTTGACCGAATTGATCATCGCGTTGACCAGGATGAACAGCGTCGTCGGCATCAACAGCGGCAGCACGACGCGGCGGGTATAGGTCCAGCGGCTGGCGCCCTCGATGTCGGCGGCTTCTTTCAGGTCAGGCGGGATAGTCTGCAGGGCGGCGAGATAGAAGATCATGAAGAAACCGGATTCCTTCCAGATCGTCACCGCGCAGACCGCCCAGAGTGCCGTTTCCGGCTGGCCGAGCCAGTTGACTGAGGGCGCGCCGAACAGCGCGCCGATCTGGTCGAGCACGCCGAAACCGGGGGTGTAGAAAAACAGCCAGAGATTGCCGGCGGCGATCATCGGCAGCACGGTGGGCGTGAAATAGGCGGTGCGCACGAAGCTGCGCGCCGGGATTTTCGCATTCGCCCACAGCGCCATGATGAGTGCCAGCGCGATGGAGACCGGAATGGTGACGCCGGCATAAAACAGATTGTTGGTGACGGCTGTCCAGAAAGTCGGATCATCAAATAGCGCCCGGTAGTTCTCCAGCCCGGCGAACTCCGACGGGTTGCGGCGCGTGCCGCGCGAAAAAAGGCTGGTCCAGAGCGTTGCCGCCGACGGGTAGAAGGCAAATGTCGTCAGCATGACGAGGGCGGGCGCGAGCAGCAGCCAGCCATTGATCGCCTGTCGGCGGCGTTCCAGCCGGAAGGGATCGGTCGTCATGCGGGAGGCTCCGGAAAGGAAAGGGGCGCCGGAGGACCCGGCGCCCGCAACGATTACTTGTAGGCCTTGAGCAGGCGTTCGGCTGCGTCCTGCGCTTCGCCCAGTGCTTCCTCGGCCGACTTGGCGCCGGTGAGGGCCGACTGGATGGCATTATTCAGGCCTTCGCGCACGCGCGCCGTCTCGAAGGTCGAGAACTCGGCAACGGCATGCTCGAGCTGATCGCGGGCGACGAGCGCCGGCGGGAACTCTTTCGTGTAGGCCTGCAGCGCCTCGGTCTCGTAGGCGGCCGGCGAAACGCCCATGTAGCCGGTGGCGATCGACCAGGCGGCAGCCTGTTCCGGCGAGGTCATGAACTTGATCAGTTCGAGCGCGGCTTCCTTCTCCTCTTCGGTGGAGTCCTTGAAGATATAGAAGTTGCCGCCGCCGGTCGGCGAGCCGAGGCGAACCTTGCCCGGCAGCTTGGCGACGCCGAAGTCGAAGCTGGCGTTGTTCTTGACGGCGGTCAGGTTGCCGGTCGAGTGCCACATCATCGCGGTCTTGCCTTCCAGGAAGGCCTGGCGAAGCGTGCCCCATTCGACGGTGCCTTCCGGCATGATGCCGTGCTCGCTCGACAGCGACTTCCAGAACTCCAGCGTGTCGACGATGGTCTCGTCGTCGAAATAGGTCGTGGCGCCATCGTTCGACATCACTTCCTTTCCATTCTGGATGGCGAGGGCCTGGAACATCCAGTAGGGATAGCCGGTCGACGGGATCATCAGGCCGTAGGAGCCGTCATTGGTCAGCGCCTTGCCCATCTCGACCAATTCGTCCCAGGTGGTCGGTGCCTTTTCCGGATCGAGGCCGGCGGCGCGGAACATGTCCTTGTTGTAGTAGGCGACGATGGTCGAGCGCTGGAACGGCACGCCCCAGGTCTTGCCCTCGATCTTGCCGTTGGCCATCAGCGCCGGGTAGAAACTGTCGAGCCAGGCTTTCTCTTCGTCGCTTTCGATCACGTCGTCGAAGGCAACCACGAGATCCTGTTCGATCAGGTCATAGGCGTCGATGGAGAACATCACGGCGAGCTGAGCCGGGTCGCCCGAGTTCAGCGCCGAGAGCGCTTTGATGCGGGTGTCGTCATAGTTGCCGGCATAGATCGCGTTGACCTTGATGTCCGGGTTCTGTGCCTCGAAATCGGCGACGATGCCGTCGACGACCTTGGTCAGCGGACCGCCAACGGCGATCGGGTAATACATCGTCAATTCGGTCTCGGCGTGAGCCGGATTGACAAGCATGGTGCTTGCAGCGAGCATGCACAGGGCAGATGCGGTACGAAACATTGTGTGCCTCTTCAGTCGGTTAGCTGGTTGAGTGTGGGTGCCTTTCGGCCATCACGGGACACTGTTTGGCGACTGTCCGTCCCGTAATTCTGCTGCGGGTCCTTTTTGAGCTTGCCCGTCTGGGCGTCGAAAAGGACCCGACTTTGTTCCGGTATGTGGATGCCGAGGCGCTGCCCTGGCAGATAACTTGTTGAGCCCGGTAGCGTCAGGCTCAGGCCGTCTGCGGCGGGGTGCTCGAGAAGCACCCGCGTTTCGCCGCCCAAAAACTCGCAATCGGCAACGGTGGCGACGAGATCGGCATCCTTGTCGGTGATCGGCGAGATCTGTTCGGGACGCACGCCGACGCGGACCTGTTGGGACAGGCCGAGCGCGTCTCCGGCAATGCTGGCCATCGGCGGCTCACCGATGAAGGCAGCGGCAAATAGGCTTGCCGGCGTCGCGTAAAGTTCGGCCGGCGTGCCCTGCTGCTCGATCGACCCGTCGCGCATCAGCACGACCTTGTCGGACAGGCTCATCGCCTCGCTCTGGTCGTGGGTGACATAGATGACTGTCAGATCGAGCCGGCGCTGCAGCGCCTTGATGTCGCGGCGCACCGAATTGCGCAGTTTCGCATCGAGGTTCGACAGCGGCTCGTCCATCAAACACAGCGGATGACCGGCGACGACGGCGCGGGCAAGCGCGACCCGCTGGCGCTGGCCGCCCGACAATTCGGCCGGCTTGCGCCGCTCTAACCCGCCAAGCCCCATCATGTCGATGGCTTCGCCCAACCGTTTCTCGCGGTCCGGGCGCGGCATGCGGCGCACCTTCAGCCCGAACTGGACATTCTCGGCGACGTTGAGGTGCGGAAACAGCGCATAGGATTGGAAGACCATCGACAGGCCCCGCTGCGATGCCGGGGCGGCTGTCACGTCGGCGCCGGCAATGGAGATCGCGCCCGCCTGCGGGCTTTCGAGGCCGGCGATCAGGCGCAGCAGCGTCGACTTCCCGCAGCCGGACGGGCCGAGGATAGAGACGAAGCTGCCTTCGGCGACATCGAGCGTCACCGTGCGGACGCCGCCCTGGCCGTCCCATTGGCGCGTTACGCCGCTGAGGCTCACCGCGTTCACAGCCCGGTCCCCTGTTCGCTGGTGACGATGAGTTCGCCCGGCAGCCCGTCGAGCAGACCGGCGTGGGGAGCGCCCGGCCGCCGGTCGAGAATCACGCAATCGGCTTCGTCGATCCGCCCGCCGACGGCAGCCGCGCGCCGGCCGAACTTGGTCTTGTCGGCAACGAGGATCGTGGCGCGCGAGTTGCGCTCGAACTCCTCGCGCATGCGCACCTCTTCCTCGTGGAAATCGAGCAGGCTGCCATCCACGTCGATGCCGCCGACGCCGTAGATGCCGAAGTCGGCGCGATAGGCGCTGAACAGGTCGATGGCCTGCCGGTTGAGGAAGTCGCGGTCAGGCAGCCGCATCTCGCCGCCGGGCAGGATCACCCGGTGCGAGCTGTTTTCCGAAATCGCCATCGCCGCGTTCAGATTGTTGGTGATGACGGTCAGCGCTTCCCGTGCCGCGAGTGCGGCGGCCACGAATGCCGGCGTCGTGCCGATGGAAATGAACACGGTTGCACCATCGGGAACCATCGCCGCTGCAGCACTCGCGATGGCGCGTTTGGATGCGGCATTCAGCACCGCCCGAGCGCCGTAGGGCATGTTGGCGCTGCCGTCTATATACTCTGCGCCGCCATGCAGCCGGCGCAGTTTCGACTGTTCGCACAAGGCGTTGATGTCACGCCGGATGGTGTGGGCAGAAACACCCAACTCGTCGGCGAGCGCATCGACCATGACGCGCCCGGCGCGTTGCGCCTCGGCAAGGATTAACGAACGGCGGTCCATCACAGCTCCTGTGCAATCATGCTCATATGAGCAAGATTATGCGACATTCACGTGACAGTTAGCTCACTTGAGCATGACAAAGTTCATATCGTCACAGAGCGACCGTGCTCTCACGGCCGCTGCGGCGGATCGAATCACGATCCGCTGCTCTCGTAGACGCCTTGCGCCCTTGATTCAGCGCTTGCCGGTTTTCTCGAAGCTGGCGAAGGCGTCGGCGAAATCCGGATGCCAGCGCGACAGCGCCGGCCGGTTCTCGGCCACGTCGCCTGCCGCCCATTCGGCGCGCCTGCGGTCACGGGTTTCGTCGACATCATTGTCCGGGCAAAGGATGTAGAAGTCGCCCTTGGCCAGCCGGCCGAGGAAGTAGTCGACCGTTTGCTCGCTGGTCCATGCGGAGGGGGGCTTTTCGGGAATAAAGGCGGCGATCATCCCGGTATAAGTGAAACCCGGCACGAACAGATGCGCGGAAATCGGCGCACCCGACTGGCGCAGGTCATGGGCGAGTTGCTCGGTCAAGACGCGGACCGCCGCCTTCGACGCGTTGTAGCCGGGATTGCCGGGCGGGGTGGTGATGCCCTGTTTGGATCCGGTATTGACGACCACTGACGGACGCCCGGCCTCGATCATGCGCGGCACGAAAGCATGCACGCCGCGCAGCACCCCGAGCAGGTTCACGTCCAGCATCCTGCGCCAATTTTCCTGTTGCTCCCAACTCCCCGTGGGCAGGCCAATGCCGGCATTGTTCATCAGCACGGCGACAGGGCCGGCGGCGAATGCCGCATCGGCCAGCGCGGCGATATCCGCGTCGCTGGTTACATCCGTGGCGACCGCCTTGACGGTTGCGCCGGGTGCTGCGGCCGCTGCCACCTCGGCGGTCGCGGCGTCGAGGTTCTCGCCGGGGAGGTCGGCCAGGATCACGCCGAGACCGGTCTCGGCGAAACGCAGCGCCGCGGCCCGGCCAACGCCGCTTGCCGCACCTGTTACGACGGCGATCCCGCCGGCTTCGATAGCGTCCTGATAACTCATGGTGTGGTATCTCCCGTTTCGGATGTCGTGATCAGCTGCCCTTAGCGTAAGCTTCCTGCATCGCGCGGGCGATTGGCCGATCAATGCCATTGAGGCCGCGCCAAAGCCAGAGGAGCGGTGTTTTTTACCGCTGCCGCTTATCCGCTTGCTACAGCTTACCAAGGGCAATAACGTCATTTTTGGTAAGGGAGAAACCGGAGATATCTAAATGTTCAAGTCACTGAAACTTGTGCTGGCGGCGACGCTCGGCATGGGGGTCGTAGCCGGTGCAGCGCAGGCGGCGGAATGGAAGTTCAACAATGGGTTGCCGGAAGGCCGCAACGAATCCAAGCAACTGGACATGTTTGCCGCCGAGGTCACCGAGGCGACCGGGCGCAGCCTGAAGATCGACGTGTTTCATGGCGGGTCGCTCAACTTGAAGAACAACGACGTGGTGCGCTGGTTGCCGCGCGGCGCTGTCGAAATGGGCCTCGTCTGGGCCAACTATCTCGGCCGCGATGCGCCGGCGCTGAACGCCGTGCTCATCCAGGGATCGGTGGGAAGCCCGGAAGAACTGATCAAGGTCTTGCCGGAAATCCAGACCATCTATGAGGAAGAGCTAGCCGAGTGGGGCATCGTGCCGACGGGTTTCATGGCGCTGCCGCTGCTCAAGGCGTCGATCTTCTGCCGCGAGGAGCCGGTGCGGACGCTTGATGATCTGCGCAAAAAGAAGCTGCGCGTCTGGAGCAACGACCAGGTCGAGACCTTCGCCAATCTCGGCGTCGCAGCGCAGATCGTCGGCCAGACCGACCTCTACGTCGCGCTGCAGACCGGTGTCGTCGACTGCGCTGTCTACCCGGCGCTGTTTGCTCACACTATCTCGCTGCAGGAAGTGACGAAATACGCTTCCTACCTCTATCCGGTTGCGGGCGTGCCTTATGTGCTCGGCGCCAACAAGGCGGCATGGGAAGGGCTGAGCGACGCCGAGCGCGAAGCCGTGTCGGCGGCTGCGGCCAATGTCTGGGCGCGGACCAACGAATACTCCAAGGCCGAGGAGAACGAGCAGGCGGCGCGCGCCAAGCTGGCCGAACAGGGCGTCGAGTTCCTGGACGACTTCTCCGACGAGGATCGCGCATCCTTCCTCGATGCGGCATCCGACACTTGGGCGAAACTGGCGGCTGAAGCCGGCGGCAAGGCGCCCGAGTACCGGAAGCGTATTCTCGACGTGCTGGGGCGCTAGGCTTGGCCACCACCGGAGCTGATCGAGGCGGCGCGGTTGCCCGCGCCGCCGACCGGTGGCTGACGCCGGTCTTCACCGGTCTTGCCGTTCTGGCGGCGCTCGCCGGCGGCGCGATTGTCGTGCTGATTGGCGCGAGCGTCGCCATGCGGCATGCGGTGAATGCGCCGTTTCGCTTTACCGAGGAACTGGTCGGCCTGTTGATGACGGCGGCATTCTTTCTGGCGCTGCCGCTGGTGACTCTCAGGGCGGAGCATGTGCGCGTGCACCTCATCGTCGGCCAATTGCCGCCCGCCGCTGCGCGTGTCGTCGCGTTCGCAGCCGGAGCTTTCGGCATCGTCTTCTGCCTGTGGTACTTCTATCTGTGCCTGCCGTGGTTCGAGTTCGCCTTCCAGCGCAATATCAAGACCGAGGTGGCTCGGCTGTTGATGTATCCGTGGATGGCGGTCATTCCCGTGTCTCTGCTGCTGACGTCGCTTGCATTCGCGGTTCGCGCCGTTGCCGGCGAGCCGCCAACCAAAGCGAACGGCTAGTCCGCGGCGCTTCAACCGGAATCTCTGATGACAACGTTTTGGGGCATACTGATTGTCGGGCTGACTTTGCTCGCCGGTTCAGGTCTCGCGCTCGGTGCCGCACTGGGCCTGACCGGTTTTCTGATCTTGCAATTCACCTCCGGCGCGACCTTCGTTGCCGTTGATGCCGTCTGGAACGTGCTGAACTCGTTTACGCTGAGCGCGATCCCACTGTTCATCATCCTGGGCGAAATCATGCTGCGCAGCGGGGTCAGCGAGAAAATCTACAATGCATTGGCGCCTGTCTTTCAACGTGTTCCCGGCGGGCTTCTGCACACCAACGTAGCGGTTTGCACGTTGTTCGGTGCGGTCAGCGGGTCGAGCCTGTCCACTGCGGCGGCGGTCGGTTCGGTCGCCTATCCGGAGATGACGGCGCGCGGCTATGACCGCAAGATGGTCGTAGCATCGCTGGCCGGCGGCGGCACGCTCGGCCTCCTGATCCCGCCATCGCTGTCGCTACTGATCTACGGGGCGCTCACCGAAACCTCCATCGGGCAGCTTTTCATGGCGGGCGTCGTGCCCGGCCTGATGTTCGCCGCGTTGTTCATGATCTACATCCTGATCCGCTGCATCGGCCGGCCGGACCTGACACCCGCCAGTCGCGAGCGCATGGCGCTCATTCCAATCCTGCTCAATGTTGCGGGCCTGTGGCCCTTCGTGCTGCTGATCGTTGCAATCATGGGATCGATCGCCTTCGGCATCGCCACACCGACGGAAGCGGCGGGGATCGGTGTGCTGGCGACGATTGTCGTCGGCCGGTTGTGGGGAACGCTGACCGTCCGCAAGCTCCTGGAAAGCGTCTACCGGGCAATGCTGCTCTACGCGTCGATCGCCTTCGTCGTCATGGGCGCGACTATCCTGGCGCAGGCCGTTAGCCTGCTCGGCGTGCCACAGGCGATCCTGGAGACGGTGCGCGGCTCCGAACTCGGTCCAATCGCGGTGCTGGCGCTGGTGGTTCTCGTTTATCTGGTACTCGGCTGTTTCTTCGACGGTCTGTCGCTGATGATCATGACGCTGCCGATCGTCGTGCCGCTGATGACCGGCCTCGGCTATGATGCCGTGTGGCTGGGTGTCATCATCACGATCATGATCGAGATCGGACAGGTCACGCCGCCGGTCGGGCTCAACCTGTCGGTGCTGGTATCGGTGACCAAGGAAGAGGTGCGCCTTGGTGAGGCCGCGCGCGCGACCATGCCCTACTGGTTGTTGCTATTGTTCGGCGTTGCCATTTTGACGGCGTTTCCGGGGATCGCGCTCACCTTGCCGGGTCTCGTGATGTGACGATTACTCTGGTGGGTACCAGTATTGGGCCTCGTCGGCGCCCTTGCGGATAACCACGAAGTTGTTGGCAAACACACGGTAAGGAGCCGACCATTCGCCATCGGGCCATTGTACGCGGATCTCGGCGCGTTCAGCGACACCGGTCCCGACATGGATGAAACCCGATGCACCCGAAGCATGGCCACCGCCCACTCGCACCTTGCGGGTGCGCGTCTCGTTGCCGGACTTGACCAAGACCGTTGCACCGATGGCGTTTCGATTGGCGCCTTTCTGGGCGAGTTCGATTTCCAGCCAGTTGCCCATCGGCCGTATGCCGTCCGCAGTTCGGCCGCCGGTATTGCGGAACAGGCTCACCGGTTCCTCGCGGTTGACGACTGCCAGATCGAGCATGCCGTCCATATTGAAATCCGCCGCGACCGCGCCGCGGCCACGCCTTGCCAGCGCGATGCCGGCCAGATCGCCGGCTTCGACGAATGTGCCGTCGTGCTTTCCGAGCAGCAGGTTATCCGGGTCGAAGGCGGCGAAATCCGGCATCTGCTCGACATTGCCCTTGGCGATGAAGAGGTCGAGACGCCCGTCATTGTTGAAATCGGCGAACTCCGCATGCCAGCCGGTCGAGGGCTTCAAGTCCTCGCCGGTATAGGGGCGGTGTGCCGTCGCGCCGTTTTCAAAAGCGATGTCGCGATAGACGGGCCGGTCGTGTTCGGCCTCGTCATCGAGGGTCTGCAGCTTTGTGTCGCCCATCGAAGTCAGGGCGTATTCAGGATATCCGTCGGCATTCAGATCGGCTTCCGCGATGCCCATGCCCCAGATCTGGACCCGCCGCCAGCCGTCGGCGGTGCGGTAGGGGCGGGGCAGGCGGCCCGGAGAGACACGCCACAACTGCTCTTCGCCCTCGCGGTAGTACTGGCGGTCATTGGTGATGCGCAGCGCAGGTTCGCCGGAACGGTTCCAGTCTGTGAACAGCATCGACAGCGCGCAATGGCCGGGGCTGAGCGCGACCGGCTCCGAATAGTCCGGCGCATCGGTCTGTCCCAGCGGGCGCAACAGCACGTTGTCGTGGCAGGTGCCCCAGGGCGAACCAGGTGCGGAGCGGTCGACATAGTTGCCGAAGGCCAGCGTCGGGAAGGGCAGGCCCGGTTCGTGGGTAGCCGCGAAGGCGGTCGACCATGCGCGACCGCCGTCGAAGCCGAACAGCCGGTTGGCGTCGGTGAAGGTGCAGTCCGGCCCGCCCTTGAGCAGGACATTCTCGCCGACCCGCAGCACGACGAGGTCGCGGTGGCCGTCATTGTCGATATCGACGGGATAAAGACCGGTGGTGCGGGTGGCGCTCGAAGCGGGCAGAGCAGTCGACTTCTCTTCGAAGCGCAACGCGCCGCCAGTGGCGCTGCGATTGACGTAGAGCCTGGCCGGACTGGTGCCGCCCGCCACGGCAAGGTCCGGCAGGCGGTCGCCATTGCAGTCGAACGCGGCAGCACCGCCACCGACGAAGTGCTCCCACGGGCCGGCATATTGATGGTTGATCCCGGCTTCGGCCGCCTGCTCGACCATCGTGGGCACGTCCATGACCGGCTCGGCCCAAACCGCGCCCGTCAGAGTGGTGCCGGCGAGGGCGGCGGTGAGCGTCTTCAAGAACGTCATTTGGAAATCACCAGTGTCTTGAGGAATGCGATCAGGTCGCTGCGTTCGCTTTCGCCGAGCGCGAGATAGGCCTCGCGCGCGGGGCGCGAATCACCTCCATGGGCGCGGATGATGCCGTCCAGCGTCGTGAAATCGCCGCGGTGACCATAGGGCGCTGTCGAGGCAATCCCCCACAGCTCCGCGGTCTGAAAGACATTGCGTTCTACGAACCGCTGCCCGAGCAGTTCGTTGCCGAGGGCTGAAACCTTGCGGTCGGCCATGACATGGCGCTTCAGGTCGGCGAACAGCGGCACCAGATAATCGCCGTCCTCGTTTCGCTCGAGCGTCTCCGCCCATTTGAGCAGGCCGAGATCGTAGGAGAGGCCGACTGCTTCGCCCGACCGCAATGTGCCGGCCGCGTCCAGCGGTCCGGGATCCGCGAAGACCAGGCTTTTCAGCGGCAGCGCGCGGCGGTGGCACGCGGCGCATCCGGCGTCATCGAACAGATCGCTGCCGCGTGCGGCGGCTTGTGTCCAGCTTTCGTCGAGTGGCGTCATGACATCCGGCAGCGGCAGCGTCGCCTGCCAGGCAACGAGCGCAGAGACGTCGCCTGCGGTCAGTTCCGCGGCGTGACCATCGGCGTCGAAATCTTTCTCGCCGGTCCAACGCGGCCCGAACCGCTCTTCGGCCTGCATGCCGTGATGGTGGTTTGCCGCGTTGATCGTGAACTGCCGCAACGAGGTCATCACGCCCTTCTGGCTGAACGGGCGGACTACCAGATCGGTGTCCACGCCCTCGATGCCGCTCAGATCGACGATGCCGTCGGGCAGGGCGGTGATAGCGCCGAACCGAACGCCCTTGCTGACAAGCTCTGCTTTTACCGGTGCGCCAGAGCCGCGCGCATCACGCAATGCGGCGCTGCGGATCGCCGCCAGATCGGCGGTCATCTCGCGGGCCAGCAGTTCCACAAGACCCGCGCCCATCAGGTGGTTGGTGTTGCGCTCGTTGGAAAACTGAGGATCGGTCGTGTCGAAGTCGGAATTGGTGAAACCCTCGGACACGAACACATTGACCGAGAAGTCGCCGGCGCCGCCCATCACCGGATCGTTGTGACAACTGGCGCAGGCGTTCGCATCAAGGCCGGCGGTACGGTGAAACTCGCTGGCCGGCGGCCGTTTCCGCTTGGTCGGAATGATCGCCTGGGTGGCCATCGGCCGGCCGACGCCGTCGAGTTCGGTGAACCGCGCGCCGAAGAGCGCTTCGCCGCGAGCGATGAATTCCAGGAGGGCTTCGCGGTCGAGCGTTCCGGCGAACTCGCCTTCGGCGATGTGATCCTTGATCGCCCGTTCTGCCCAGGGCGTGTCGCCGGCAGCGAGCGGCAAGGTGGAAGCTGTCAACGCGGCGGCGACAACGGCGGCGAAGTACGGTCTTCTCATGCGTTGGCGATCCCGATTGTTTCGCCGATCCGCTCGGCGTGGTCTGTGTCTATTTCGGCCAGCGCGCCGATGCCGCAGCCTTCCAGGATCAGCGGCATGACATTGGGAAACCGGTCGATCGGAATGGTCTCGGCGTTGACTGCGTTGGAATCGCGCAGCGTGCGCCGCAGGGCCGGTTCCATCAGGTCGAACGCCTTGGCGCCATGGCCGACAAAGGCGACGCGGAACGGATCGACCAGTGCAAAAATGCCCGCAAGGCCGGAACCCAGAGCGCGTCCTGCGGCTTCGAAGGTCTCGATGGCTCTCTGGTCGCCGGCGCGCGCTGCCGTCGCGATAGTCTCGACTTCCTCGCGATCGACGGGAGATGCGGGTGGCGCGGCATGATGCTCGCCGCGGTAACGCCGGATGATCGCATAGTCGCCGGCATAGGCCTCGACGCAGCCCCGCGATCCGCAACGGCACAAATCGCCATCGACGGCGTGAACCATGTGGCCGAATTCGGTTCCTGACGATCGAGTTCCATTGATGACCTGGCCGCGCAGGAACAGCCCCATGCCGACGCCATGGGCAAGCAGGATGGCAGCGAAATTCGTCTTGTAACGTTCGGGTTCGCGCCAGTTGAGCGCCTTGGCAATCAGGTCGCAGTCGTTAGACAGGCGAACCGGCACCTGAAACTCGGTTTCCAGCCACTCGCCAATCGGGACGTCCTTTAAAGGCGTGATAGGCGACCACAACATGCGCGTGCCGCCGATATCCGTGGTGCCCTGCACGGCGACGGCGATATGGGCGAGACGGTCTTCGTCCAGTCCTGCGGCTTTTCGCGCGGCCCGGATGTGTTCGCTAAGCGTCGCACGAAATGTCTCACGGTCCACCGATGCCATATCGAACGCATGTTCCTCGCGGACGACCAGATCGCCGGCGTAGTCGGCCACGGCAACGGTGATCGCGCCGATCTTCAGGATCAGCAGGATGGCATGGCGGAAATCGGGGTTCATGCGCAGCGCGATGCTCGGCCGGCCGCGCCCTGCCGGTGCGGTATTCTCGCCGCCGCCGGAAATCAACACGCCCTCTGCGATCAGCCCGTTGGTGATCGTCGAAACCGTGGCCGGGCTCAGTTCGGCCTTCTGCGCGATCTCACTGCGGCTGATGGCACCGGACCGGCGCGCAACCTGAAGTATCGTCAATCTGTTTCGCCGACGCATGTCGTCGGAACGAAGTACCATCGTCATCGATTCAGGACCGCCTCCTCCACGTTCCCCTAGGTCGCCTTCCCGACAGATACCAAAAAGACTAACGATATCCCTAATTATCACGGTTTTCGGCCGACCGTTTACATGTTGACATGCAACAACATTTGAGTCACGATTTTTTTCGAGGCTTGAATTAAAGCCTCCTGAATTGGAGCGGCGGTGTTGCCGCTTCATTGTCATGGCTGCATTTCGGTGCACTGGGAGGATACATCATGAAGAAGATTCTGGGCGCGGTCCTGGCGGGCGCTGTCGCGTCTTCCGCATTCATGTCCGTTGCGACGGCACAAGACATCACGGTCGGCGTGAGCTGGTCGAATTTCCAGGAAGAGCGTTGGAAAACCGATGAGGCGGCGATGAAATCGGCGCTTGAAGCCGGTGGTGCTGCCTACATTTCGACCGACGCTCAGTCGTCGTCGGCCAAGCAGCTTGCCGATGTCGAAAGCTTGATGGCGCAGGGCGTCGACGCCCTGATCGTGCTGGCGCAAGACTCCGAGGCAATTATCCCGGCCGTTCAGGCTGCTGCCGACGAGGGCGTTCCGGTCATCGCCTATGACCGCCTGATCGAGGATCCGCGCGCCTTCTACCTGACCTTCGACAATGTCGAGGTCGGCCGCATGCAGGCACGGGCCGTTCTGGCCGCACAGCCGGAAGGCAACTACGTCATGATCAAGGGCTCGTCGGCCGATCCGAACGCCGACTTCCTTCGTGGCGGCCAGCAGGAAGTGCTGCAGGACGCAATCGACGCCGGCAAGATCAAGATCGTCGGCGAAGCCTACACCGATGGCTGGCTTCCGGCCAATGCACAGCGCAACATGGAGCAGATCCTGACGGCCAATGACAACAATGTCGATGCCGTGGTTGCTTCCAACGACGGAACCGCAGGCGGCGTCGTCGCGGCGCTGACCGCGCAGGGCATGGAAGGTCTTCCGGTGTCCGGTCAGGACGGCGACCATGCGGCGCTCAATCGCGTCGCCAAGGGCACGCAGACCGTGTCCGTTTGGAAGGACGCCCGCGAGCTGGGCAAGGCGGCAGGCAGCATTGCCGTCGCGCTCGCCAAGGGCACCGCGATGGGTGATGTCGATGGCGCGATCATGTTCAATACGCCCGGTGGCAACGACATGAACGCCGTGCTGCTGGCGCCGGTGCCGGTCACCAAGGACAATCTGGACGCCGTTGTCGACGCCGGCTGGATTTCCAAGGAAGCGCTCTGCCAGGGCGTCTCCGGCGGCCCGTCGCCCTGTAACTGATCATCCAATTCTGTTACAAAACCCAACTATCGCGTCCCCATCCTCAGGGGTGGGGACGCGTTCGCGATTAGCATCGAAAAGAGTTCGCGATGACTGACAGCAGCAATCCGACCATCGATCCCAACCGAAACCTCTTCGCGACACTCGAACTGGATACGCGCCTTCTCGGCATGATCGGCGCTTTCCTGGTCATCTGCGTGGTGTTCCAGGTCTGGACGGGGATCAACACACAACTGCTCGGCGGAGCGATGTCCTACAATCCGGTGTCATGGATCACCGAGGGACGGTTTCTGACCCCACGCAACATCTTCAATCTGACGATCCAGACGGTCAGCGTCGCCATCATGGCGACCGGCATGGTTTTCGTGATTGTCACCCGGAACATCGACCTCAGCGTCGGTTCGCTGCTGGCGACCTGCAGCGCCGTCATGGCGATGATGCAGACGGTTGTCGCGCCGGGCTGGCAAGTAGCGGGGGGGCAGGAATTCGGATTGGGGCTTGAACTGGGACATCCGGCTATCGCGCCGCTGGCGATCGGCGCCGGTCTTGTCACCGGTTTGGCGATCGGCGCATTGCATGGCTGGTTGATCGGTTACCTGACCATTCCAGCGTTCATCGTCACGCTCGGTGGCCTGTTCGTCTGGCGCAACGTCGCCTGGCACCTGTCCGGCGGCCAGACAGTTGGCCCGCTTGACGCCAACTTCCAGCTTTTCGGCGGCATCAACGGCACGCTTGGCGAGACCTGGTCGTGGATGTTCGGGCTGCTCGCCGTCGCTGTCGCGCTTTATGGATTGTTCAGCGCGCGACACACCAAGATCGCGCATGAATTCCCGGTCAAGCCGATGTGGGCCGAACTCACGCTGGGCGGCATCGTCGCGGTCGCTATTCTCGGTTTCGTCGCCATCCTGAACGCCTACCAGGTCCCGTTGGGCCGGCTGCGGCGCGAATTCGAGGCACGCGGCGAGATTTTGCCTGAGGGCTACTCACAGGGATACGGCCTTCCGATCTCGGTGCTGGTGCTGATCGTTGTCGCCGTGGTCATGACGGTCATCGCGCGGCGCACCCGGCTCGGTCGCTACATTTTTGCAACCGGCGGCAATCCGGAAGCGGCGCAGCTCGCCGGCATCAACACGCGGGCGCTGATCGTCAAGATCTTCATGATTGTCGGGGTGTTGTGCGCTATTTCGGCGGTCGTCGCCTCGGCGCGCCAGACATTCCACTCCAACGACATCGGCACGCTCGACGAATTGCGGGTCATCGCGGCTGCGGTGATCGGCGGCACGGCATTGTCCGGCGGTGTCGGCACCATCTACGGCGCGATCCTCGGCGCGCTTATCATGCAGTCACTGCAGTCGGGCATGGCGATGGTCGGCGTTGATGCTCCCTACCAGAACATCGTGGTCGGCGTCGTTCTGGTTCTCGCCGTCTATGTCGACATTATCTACCGCAAGCGGACGGGGAGCTAGGTCATGACAGATACGATTGACAGATCGGGCACCCCGCTCATCGAGATGCGCGACATGCAGAAGTCGTTCGGCGGCATCCGAGCCGTCGACCATGTGACGATCGATCTTTATCCCGGCGAAGTGGTCGGCGTGCTGGGGCACAATGGCGCCGGCAAGTCGGTGCTGATGAAGATGCTGTCGGGCGCATTGCCGCGCGATGGCGGCGAGATTTACGTCAACGGCGAGTTGGCCGCGATCAACAATCCGCGTGATGCACGCAACTACAAGATCGAGACCATCTATCAGTACCTCGCGCTGGCGGACAATCTCGATGCGGCCTCCAACCTGTTTCTCGGTCGCGAACTGGTAACGTCGACCGGATTGCTCGACGACGCGCAGATGGAAGCCGAGACTCGCAAGATCATGGGTCGCCTGACACCGAATTTCCGGCGCTTCAGCACGCCGGTCGCGGGGCTGTCAGGCGGGCAGCGGCAATCGGTGGCGATTTCGCGCGCTGTCTATTTCAACGCCCAGATACTCATCATGGACGAGCCGACTGCCGCGCTAGGCGTGCAGGAGACCAAGATGGTGGCGGATCTGATCGACGAGTTGAAGAAGCAGGGGATCGGCATCCTCCTCATCGATCACGACATTCACCAGGTCAAGGCGCTGTGCGACCGGGCCTCGGTGATGAAGAACGGCAAGCTGGTCGGCACGGCCAAGGTGGACGATGTCAGTGAGGACGATCTGCTCGGCATGATTATCCTCGGCAAATGCCCGCCTGCAGCGATTCCCGGACCCGGCGCGATGTGAGCGCCGGGTAGAATCGCGTCCGAGAAAACATTCTGAGACGGCTGCGACGCTTGACCTCATGTGCTTACACGGTGCACCTATTTAGGGTGAGGTAAATGCAACGGGAATGGTCTCGTGATGGGAACTGCGCGCAAAGATATCCACAATTCAGACGTACCGGCACTTTGCAGGGCGTGCGAAGCGCGTCACAGGGGAATTTGCGGGGCGCTTGAGCCTGAGCAACTCATCAGACTGAACCGCTTCACCAAACAGCAGTCCATCGAGGCCGGCCGGGAACTTCAGCCGACAGGCGAGGAGGTTCACCGGTACTCCAACATTCTCCAGGGTGTCGTCAAACTGACCAAACTGCTGGCTGATGGCCGTCAGCAGATCGTCGGTTTGCAGTTCGCGCCGGACTTCACGGGCCGCCCGTTTCGCGAACAAAGCGAATTGATCGCTGACGCTGCCACCGATGTACGGATCTGCTCATTCCCGAAACAGGTTCTTGAGGAACTGATCGAGGAATCGCCGGAGCTGGAGCACAAGCTGCACGAGCAGGCGCTGGCCGAGCTTGACGAGGCGCGCGAATGGATGCTGACGCTCGGCCGTAAGAATGCCAGCGAGAAGGTCGCCAGTTTTCTCCACATGATCGCGTCGCATATCAATCCCGATCTCGACATGCACGAGGGGCCGGTGCGCTTCGAACTGCCGCTGAAGCGTTCCGACATTGCCGATTTCCTCGGTCTGACGATCGAAACCGTCAGTCGACAGATTACGCGGTTGCGCAAGTCCGGCGTAATCGAGGTCGAGAACAATCGCACAGTTATCGTGCCCGATATCGAGCGTCTTGAGCGCGCCTGCGAACAGGATTCCTGATAGGCGGGCCAGTTACGGGCCGGTCGCTGAAAATCCGAAAAAAGCCCCAGCGTCGCCGCTGGGGCTTTTCCTTTGGATCGGACCGGTGTTCAGACGGCTTTCGAGTAACGCACTTCGCCGGTATCGAGATAGGCGTCGAACCAGCTTGCAACGATCCGGGTGAAGGCGCGCGCCTCCGGTTTGATCGTGATGCCGATCTCGTTCGTTTCGACCAGCTTGTGCGGATCGGCGGCGGCCAAGGCACGGGCTTCGGCTTCGTATGGCCGCGCGAGGTAGCCGAACTTGTCTTCCAGGTCCGCGAAGGACAAAGCGAAATCGCACATCAATCGCTCGATGATGTGGGCGCGAACGCGGTCGTCCATGTTCAGGCGCACGCCGCGCATGCCGGCGAGATTGCCTGATTGGACCGCGTTCTCGTATTGCTTGGTTGCGACGATGTTCTGGACGTAGGACGTGCCAAAGAAGCTGATCGCCGATGCGCCGAGGCCGATGAGCGTGCGACACGCATCGGTCGTATAGCCTTGGAAATTTCGGTAGAGGCGGCCCGAGTGCGCCGCCACAGCCAGATCATCGTCGGGCAATGCGAAGTGATCGATACCGATCCGGTCGTAACCCCGGTTCGCGATCATGTCCGCTGCATAGGCGGCATGATGGAAGCGGTCGAGCGTGCCTGGCAGGTCGGCTTCGCGGATCATCGTCTGGTGCTTCTTCACCCACGGCACATGGGCGTAGCCGAACAAGGCGATCCGGTCCGGGCGCAGCGTCAACACTTGGTCGATGGTCGCTTCGAGGCGGTCGCGCGTCTGCAGCGGCAGGCCGTAGAGCGCGTCGATATTGACCGAACCGACACCGGCGCCCCGCAACGCGGCTATAACGTCGCGGGTCTGCTCGAAGGTTTGCGGCCTGTTGATAGCCTTTTGTACGGCGGAATCGAAATCCTGAACGCCGACACTGGCGCGCGTGACGCCGAGGACGGCAGCGCCGCGCAGCGTCGCTTCTGTTACGTCGGAAGGATCGAATTCAACGCTGATCTCTGTCTGGTCGGAAATATCGAAGTTTTCGCGCAACGCTTCGGAAAGCCTGTGAAAGTCTTCCTCGCACAGCATGCTTGGCGAGCCGCCGCCGAAATGCAGGTGAGCAAGCGGAAGCTTGCGCCCTGCGGTCTTTGCGACGGTTTGCATCTCGGTGATCAGCGAACCAATATAGGCCGCGACTGGCGCGTATTTTAGCGTGTGCTTCGTGTGGCAGCCGCAGAACCAGCACAGCCGGTCGCAAAACGGCACATGCACATAGAGCGAGACCGGTTCGCCGGTCTCGATGTCCAGCAAAGCCTGTTTTTCTATTCCCGCGCCGTTCAGATCGGCGAAATGCGGGGCGGTGGGATAGCTCGTATAGCGTGGCACTGCGCCGCGGTAACTCGCGAAAATCTCTTCGACGTTCATGTCAGGTGACTTGCTCAGATAAAATACATCTTGCTGAGGAGGGGGACGATGTGTTCGCGTTCGAAGGCTATATGGCGGCGCAGCCCCTCGAAGAATCCGCGCAGCATGTAGGCCAGGGTTTCGGCATTGGATGACGCCCGGTCGGTGACGAAGCGAATCAGTCCGTCGGCGACCTCATCGGCGAAGCTCTCATCTTCCCAGTGCTCGTAGCGCAATCGTTCCAACGACGACGCGAGTTTGTCGTTGCTAGCGTCGGACGCCATCAGGAGCGGAAACAGCGTCTTCTCCTCATAGGCGTGGGCATCGCGAATCATCGGCAGGATATTCTTGGCCAGGGACAGGCAAAGCTGTGTGTCTTCGACTTCCGGAAGTTCATCGGCGATCTCCTCGAGCCGCTGGCACAAGGCGAGTTGCTCGTCATGGTGCAACACAAGCCGCGCGCATACATTTCCGGCCGGGGCCACTTCGCGCGCCTGATGTAACGATATCACGTTGGATTCCGCCTGTTTTCGACTGATCATGTGAGTAGAGCCTCGCAATGCGCCCTGAACCTTGCCGTAACAATCGCCTGTCGGCCAAGTGTCCACATTGATCCAAGTCAAGGCATACGAAGGGGAACCCCTGACATATCAAGCCTGCGAAATGATGGTCGGACGGCAGGGACAACCGTGACCGGCCGGTACGCATGTCCGAAGGGGAATACCCATGAATAACAGCTATGTGACCGCGCTTGTCGGGTTGGCGGCATTCTTGTCGTTGCTTGGCGCGGCCTTTGGCCAGGATGCCGAGTTTATCGTGCATGCCTGGATCTTATTCTTCGTGCTTGCCATCGCCACCGTGGTGATGCTGCGGCAAACCAATTTCGCGCCGGCCGGCGCAACAATGGCCGGCGACGAATCGGAATATATGGACGGCGTGATCCGCTACGGCGCAATCATCACGTTGTTCTGGGGGGTCGTGGGCTTCCTCGTCGGCGTGGTTGCGGCATCGCAGCTCGCCTGGCCTGAGCTTAATATCGAGCCTTGGTTCAACTTCGGACGTATCCGGCCGCTGCACACTTCAGCGGTTATCTTTGCGTTTGGCGGCAACGCGCTGCTGATGACGTCGTTCTATGTCGTGCAGCGCACCACACGCGCGCGCCTTTTCGGCGGCGGTCTCGCATGGTTCGTTTTCTGGGGCTATCAGCTCTTCATCGTCATGGCGGCGACGGGCTACCTGCTTGGCATCACCGAAGGACGCGAATACGCCGAACCGGAGTGGTATGTCGACATCTGGCTGACCGTGGTCTGGGTCGCGTATCTGCTGGTCTTCCTTGGAACGCTGTTCAAGCGCAAGGAGCCGCATATCTATGTGGCGAACTGGTTCTACCTCGCATTCATCGTCACGATTGCGATGCTGCACATCGTCAACAACCTGTCGATGCCGGTGTCGTTCCTTGGCGCCAAGAGCTATTCGGCCTTTGCCGGCGTGCAGGACGCGCTGACACAATGGTGGTACGGCCACAACGCGGTGGGCTTCTTCCTGACCGCTGGCTTCCTCGGCATGATGTACTACTTCGTGCCGAAGCAGGCCGGCCGGCCGGTCTATTCCTACCGGCTTTCGATCATCCACTTCTGGGCGCTGATCTTCCTCTACATCTGGGCCGGTCCGCACCACCTGCACTACACGGCGCTGCCTGACTGGGCGCAGACACTGGGCATGGTCTTCTCGGTCATGCTGTGGATGCCGAGCTGGGGTGGCATGATCAACGGCTTGATGACGCTCTCGGGCGCATGGGACAAGCTGCGCACCGATCCGATCCTGCGCATGCTGGTGATCTCGGTCGCCTTCTACGGCATGTCGACCTTCGAGGGTCCGATGATGTCGATCAAGGCGGTCAACTCGCTCAGCCACTACACGGACTGGACGATCGGCCACGTGCATTCGGGTGCGCTCGGCTGGGTCGGCATGATCTCGTTCGGCGCCATCTACTACCTGGTTCCGAAGCTCTGGCAGCGTCAGCGCCTGTACAGCCTGCGGCTGGTCAACTGGCACTTCTGGCTCGCCACCCTCGGTATCGTCGTCTACGCGGCGGTGATGTGGGTCTCCGGCATCACGCAGGGCCTCATGTGGCGCGAATATGACGATCAGGGCTACCTGGTGTACTCGTTCGCCGAATCCATCGCAGCCATGTACCCCTATTACGTGCTGCGCGTGCTTGGCGGCGTGCTCTATCTCGCTGGCTCGCTGGTCATGGCCTTCAATATCTACAAGACGATCCGTGGTGACATCCGTGCCGAAGTGCCGATGGGTGCCGAAGCGGCTGTGGCTGCGGAATAAGGAGCAAGACCAATGGCTATGATAGACAGACACAAGGTTCTGGAGAAGAACGTCTCGCTCCTGATGGTCTCCTCGCTTGTCGTGGTGACAATCGGCGGTATCGTCGAGATCGCTCCGCTCTTCTACCTCGAGAACACCATCGAGGAAGTTGAAGGAATGCGGCCTTACTCGCCGCTGGAGCTGGCCGGGCGCAACATCTACATCCGGGAAGGGTGCTATGTCTGCCATTCGCAGATGATCCGCCCGTTCCGCGATGAGGTCGAGCGCTACGGTCACTACAGCCTGGCGGCGGAGTCGATGTACGACCATCCGTTCCAGTGGGGATCGAAGAGGACCGGGCCGGATTTGGCCCGGGTTGGCGGCCGCTATTCCAACGAGTGGCATGTCGAGCACCTGATTCATCCCCAGGCGGTGGTTCCGGAATCGATCATGCCCTCCTACGAGTTTCTGAAGAACACGGAACTCAAGATCACGAACATCTCTGGCCACCTGGTCGCCAATCGGCGGGTCGGTGTGCCCTATAGCGACGAGATGATCGAGAACGCGGAGGCCGATCTGGCGGCGCAAGCCGATCCGGATGCGGATTGGTCGGGTCTCGAAGAGCGATATCCAAAGGCCGTGCTCGGCGATTTCGACGGCGATCCGTCGACACTCACCGAGATGGATGCGCTCGTCGCCTATCTGCAGATGCTCGGAACGCTGGTCGACTTTTCAGTCTACCAGCCCGAAGAGAACTTCCGATAGGAGGCGGCAATGGAACTCGATTACCAGTCCATGCGGACGTTTGCCGACAGCTGGGGGCTTGTCTACATGGTCGCGATCTTCGTCGCGGTCGTGATCTGGACCATGCGGCCCGGTTCCAAGAAATCAAGTGAAGATGCGGCCCGCATCCCCTTCAAGGAGGACTGATCCATGGCCGACAAAAAGGAAATCGATGAAATCTCCGGCGTCGAGACCACGGGTCACGAATGGGATGGCATCAAGGAACTGAACAATCCGCTGCCGCGTTGGTGGTTGTGGACGTTCTACGCAACGATCATCTGGTCGATCGGCTATACCATCGCCTATCCGGCATGGCCGGGCATCACGGGGGCAACGACCGGTGTCCTCGGCTGGTCGAGCCGCGCCGACCTGCACCAGGACGTCGCCGACGCCAAGGAAGCCCAGGCGGTCTATCTCGACAAGCTCGAGGCAACCGAAGTCGCGGATGTCCTCGGCGACGCCGAACTGGTTCAGTTTGCGACCGCTGGCGGCTCTTCAGCCTACAAGGTGTATTGCGAGCAGTGCCACGGCTCTGGCGCGTCCGGCGGTCCGGGTTACCCGAACCTCAACGACGATGCCTGGATCTGGGGCGGCACGATCGACGATATCTACCTCACGCTGATGCACGGCATCCGTTACGAGCAGGATGACGACACCCGCATCTCCGACATGCCGGCATTCGGCACCGACGAGTTGCTGGAGCGTGACCAGATATCCGATGTCGCATGGTTCGTCCGGCAGATTTCGGGCCAGGAGCATGATGCTGCTGCCGCCGAGCGCGGAGCCGTTGTCTACGAGGAGCAGTGCGGTTTCTGCCACGGCGATGCCGGCGAGGGCATGGCCGAGGTCGGCGCACCGAACCTGTCGGATGCGATCTGGCTCTACGGCGGAACGCATGAGCAGATCGTCGCGCAGATCAGCGCGCCGCGTCAGGGTGTCATGCCTGCGTGGGGCGCCCGTCTCGGCGAGACAACGGTCAAGCAACTTGCCGTCTACGTTCACGGCCTCGGCGGCGGGCAGTAAGCCCTCCGCCGCCTAGCCCATCGAGGTGGGCGAGGGTTGGCGAGAGCGGAACTTCCGCGTGTCGCGCCGTCCGATCCAGATGGCGATCGCCGCCCAGCTGGCGATATAGACGACGCCGGTGCCAAGAACGAATTCACCAGGGAGCGGGCCGATATCGGCCCGCTCTACTATTTCAGCGGTGGACGTGATCGCCGTCGGATGGACGATCAGCTTGCCGAGATAGGCCACCCACTGGATCAGCAGGATCCACAGATAGTTGCGACGGATGCGCCGGCCAAGCGCCGTCCACAGGTCGATGTGATAGGCCGGATGCAGATAATCCTCGGCCAGCGTGTTCGGCCAACCATTGCCGAGATCCAGATCGCCGTCCTTCAGCATCGGGGCATAGAAGTTGTTCTCAAGCCAACGGGCTCGGGCGCGCCAGACATTGAAGTAGCGGTAGCGCCGTGCCTCAAGCCAAAGGAAGAACAGGATCAGCACGCCGACAAGCACCAGCGGTAACGGCGAGGCATTGGGCGAGGAGAAAGAGATCGACAGCGCGATGCCGAGTGTCACCACAGCCCAGTTGGTTGTCGTGTCGAGCCGCGTGCGCCAGATCGTCGAGCGATAGATTTCGCCGCGATAAAGATGCGCCAGCGCGCCCATTTCGGAACTGTCGAAGCTTCGGCGTGTCGTTGCGTCGCCACCTTGATCCATGCTGGCCTCCTGTCCTCCCGCGGCATGGCATGCAGCAGTCCGTATATTCGCTTTCTCGAATATATCTTTCGGCTGCTTGATCTGGGTCAAGGATGTTACCATCGGCGACCGACAAAAAGATACCGAGGAACCGCACCGCGGTCGTCCGCAATTGCGGGAGCAGAACTTGGACCAGCCTTCAGATATCCAGCCGCTTGACGTAGAGGCCGTAAACGCCGGAGCGAAGCAGAAAACACAACCGCTTTACGCCGCCCGCAAGCAGATTTTCGCAAAGCGCGCCGAAGGCAGCTTCCGCCGCCTGAAGTGGATCATCATGCTGGTGACCCTCGGCATCTACTACATCACGCCGTGGCTGCGTTGGGACCGTGGCGAGCACGCGCCGGACCAGGCGGTGCTGATCGACATGGCCAATCGGCGCTTCTACTTCTTCTTCATCGAGATCTGGCCGCAGGAGTTCTTTTTCGTCGCGGGCCTTCTGGTGATGGCTGGCGTCGGCCTTTTTCTGGTTACCTCCGTGGTCGGCCGCGCGTGGTGCGGGTACACATGCCCGCAAACCGTGTGGACAGACCTGTTCATCGCGGTCGAGCGCTTCTGGCAGGGTGATCGCAATGCCCGCATGCGGCTGGCCGACGCACCTTGGTCGTTCGGCAAAGTCCGCAAGCTGACGCTGACCCATGCGACCTTCATCGTCATTTCGGTCGCCACCGGCGGCGCCTGGATATTCTATTTCGCCGACGCGCCGACCTTGCTGGTCGACTTCGTGACATTGCAAGCGCCGTTCGTGGCCTATTCCACCGTCGGCATCCTGACGGCGACGACCTACATCTTCGGTGGCCTGCTTCGCGAACAGGTGTGCATCTACATGTGCCCCTGGCCACGCATCCAGGCGGCCATGCTGGATGAGGATTCGCTGGTCGTCACGTACAATGACTGGCGCGGCGAACCGCGTTCGCGTCACGCCAAGAAGGCCGCCGCACAGGGCAAGGCTGTCGGAGATTGCGTCGACTGCAACGCCTGCGTCGCTGTCTGCCCGATGGGCATCGACATTCGCGACGGCCAGCAACTCGAGTGCATTACCTGCGCGCTCTGCATCGACGCCTGCGACGGCGTGATGGACAAGATCGGCAAGAAACATGGCCTGATTTCCTATGCGACCCTGCGCGAATACAATCACAATATGGCAATCGCCCAGGATCCGGAAAGCGGCGTTATCAATCCGTCGCGGGTCCGCGACTCTGCCGGAAAATTCGTCGACAACGTCAAGCACTTCGACTGGCGGATCATCTTCCGCGTTCGTTCGCTGATCTATTTCGGCGCATGGGCGGCGATCGGCGTTGCGCTGCTGGTGTTGTTGCTGGCGCGCGACCGCCTGGAGGTCAATGTCCAGCACGATCGCAACCCGGTCTTCGTCACGCTCTCCGATGGCTCGATCCGCAACGGCTACACGGTCAAGATCCTCAACATGATCCCGGAGCCGCGCGTCATCTTCCTGTCGCTTGAAGGGCTGCCCGGCGCGACCATGAGCATCAATGGCCTCGATCAGCCCGATGGCGTCAGCTTCGCCGTACCTGTCGATCCGGACAAGCTGCGTTCGCTGCGGGTGTTCGTTTCCCAACCGTCGCAGTACACTGAGGCCGGCAAAACCGATTTCCAACTGGTTGTCGAAGACAAGCAGTCATTTGAGACCGATACCTACAACGCGATTTTCGAGGCACCCGACAGATGACCGCACTAGAACGCATTCTCGGATTGAAGCAGTTCACCGGTTGGCACATGCTGGGTGTGATGGTGTTGTTTTTCGGCACCATCATCAGCGTTAATCTCACGCTTGCCTTTTATGCCGGCTCCACCTGGACCGGGCTCGTGGTCAAGAACACCTATGTCGAAAGCCAACGCTTCAACGAGGTGACGGCAGAGCTGCGCCGCCAGCAGGCGCTCGGTTGGAGTGCCGCTACCGACTATGACGGATCGGTGTTTACGGTCGCGCTCACGGATCGCGACGGCAAGGCGATCGAAGACGCTATTGTGACTGCACGTCTCGGCCACCCGGCGCATGAGAATGCCGACCGGATGGTGACGCTCGTTGCCGATGGCGACGCAGGTTATGCAGCCGCCGCCGATCTGGCGCATGGTATCTGGGCTGCGCGGCTGTCAGTCACCGGTCCGCGCGGCGAGGTATGGACGCGTGAAATCCGCTTCACCGTGAAGGAGCAGGAATAGTCGCATGACCTGCTGTGGCGGTGACATGGCGGCCGAAAACGCCGTCGATCAGTCCAATCTCCGAGATTTTGCACGGGTGGAGGAGTTGCAGCGCGCTGGCCATGCGGAGCCCGACGGAACCATGCGTTATGTGCTGTCGGTGCCGGATGTCCATTGCGGTCAGTGCATCTCGACAATCGAACGCGGCCTCAACGGGCTTGAGGGGATCGTTTCGGCGCGCGTGAACCTGTCGCTCAGGCGTGTGACGGTCGTGCTCGACAGCGCCGAACGCTCGCCGGATTTCGTGCTGGCACGGCTGGACTCGCTGGCCTTCCCGGCAACCCCCGTCGATCTTGGCGATCTCGGCAATGTCGCTGAGAAGCGCAAGACAGAAGAGCTCTTGAAGGCGCTCGCTGTGGCGGGATTTGCCGCTGGCAACATCATGCTGCTTTCGGTATCGGTCTGGTCCGGTGCAGCCGGAGCGTCGCGCGATCTGTTCCACCTGATTTCGGGCCTGATCGCCATTCCTGTGGTCGCCTATTCCGGCCGGGTGTTCTTCTCGTCGGCCCTGCAGGCCTTGTCGGTCCGCCGTCTCAACATGGATGTGCCGATTTCGCTGGCGGTGATCCTGGCGCTGCTGATGAGCGTTTACGAGAGCCTGACCGGCGGCGAGGAAGCCTATTTCGACGCTGCGGTCACGTTGCTGTTCTTCCTGCTGATCGGGCGTTATCTCGATCAATTGATGCGCGATCACGCCCGCAGTGCGGTCCTTGGCCTTTCGAAAATGACGGCGCGCGGCGGTACGGTGGTCGAGCCCGACGGAACGCTGAGTTACAAGCCGGTCGATGAGATCGAACCCGGCATGCTGCTGCGGATCGCGGCTGGCGAGCGAATTCCTGCCGATGGACGGGTGGTCAAGGGCGCAAGCGACCTGGATCGCTCGCTGGTGACCGGCGAAAGCGTTCCGGTCGCGGTCACCCCGAACAGCGACGTCGAAGCCGGGACACTGAACCTGACTGGCGCCATCGATATCGCGGTTACGCGCAAGGCCGAACAGTCCTTTATCGCCGAAGTCATGCAGATGATGGAGGCAGCGGAAAACGGTCGCGGCCGCTATGTGCGCGTGGCCGATCGTATGGCGCGCATTTACGCACCCGCCGTGCATCTCCTGGCATTGTTTGCCTTTATCGGCTGGATGATCGCAACAGGCGGCAACTGGCACGCTTCGCTCTACACGGCGATCTCGGTGCTGATCGTCACATGCCCATGCGCGCTCGGTCTGGCGGTGCCGGTGGTGCATGTCATCGGCGCGGCGCGGCTGTTCGGGCAGGGGATCCTGATGAAGGACGGTTCCGCGCTAGAGAGGTTGGCCGAAGCCGACTTCGCGGTGTTCGACAAGACCGGGACGCTGACCACCGGCACGCCACGTGTCGCGGCGTCCGGCATCGTCGATGAAGACGCGTCAGCGGCGCGGGCACTGGCTCAGCACTCCATTCATCCCGCATCGCGGGCAATTGCCGCCTATTTCGCCGATAGCGGCGAAGCCGAGATCGCCGATGTGCGCGAAGAACCCGGTTACGGCATTGAAGGCAGTTTCCGTACGTCTGATGGCGAGATGCGGCGCGCCCGGCTTGGTCGGTACGACTGGGTGCGCCGGATTTCCGCGGGTGCGGCGGCTGACAGCGCCGCATCCGGAAGCGGCCTAGCCTTCGCTGTGGAAGGCGGGGCTGCTTCCGGTTTCGTCCTCTCAGAGGCGTTGCGTGTAGATGCTGCCGAAGCGGTCGAGGCATTGCGCGATCAGCACATGGACGCGGAAATCCTGTCCGGCGACAGCGAGGCGGCGGTGCGCGAGATCGGTCGGCGAACTGGCATCAGCGCACAACGTGCCGGGGTCACGCCGGCCTACAAGATCGCACGGATCCAGGCGCTGCATGCCGATGGCTGGCGGGTGATGATGGTCGGCGACGGCCTCAATGATGCACCTGCGCTGGCGGCAGGCCACGTGTCGATGGCGCCTTCGTCGGCTTCCGACATTGGCCGGATGGCTGCCGATTTCGTCTTCACGCGCGAAAGCATGATGTCGGTACCGTTTGCGCGCGCCGTGGCGGTTAAGGCCGGCAATCTGGTGCGCCAGAATTTCGGCCTGGCGATCATTTACAACTGTATTGCGGTGCCATTGGCGGTCGCTGGCTTCGTTACGCCGCTGGTTGCCGCACTGGCCATGTCCGGCTCGTCGATTGTCGTCGTCGCCAACTCGATGCGGCTCACTCGCGGCGGCGGGATGCTTCCCGTCTGGAAACCCGGCGCGGTCGCGGCAGAGGAAGACGAGGTTCTCGCGTGAATGTCCTGATTTATCTCATACCAGTCGCACTTGGGCTTGGTGCGTTGGGTTTGGTCGCGTTTCTGTGGTCGGTCAGGACCGGCCAATACTCCGATCTCGATGGTGCAGCCGAGCGGATTCTCGATGACGAGGCTGACAGGCGGCCCGATCGCTGACGATCGCCGCCTCCAAGCCGGGGCTGGCAAGTCAGTAGATCCCGCGCACTTTCCAGCCGCAATAGAGACCGACAGCCGCAGCGAGCAGCCCCGCCCCGGCCGTCGATAGCGCTCCGCTGATGAACAGTCCTATCAGGATGCCGTAGACGGTGGCCATCAGCAGTCCGGCAGCCGCCATGCTGCTTTCGTGCGGCGGTTCCCGTTCGAGTTCGCCTTTGTCGAATTCTTGATGTGCCAAGGCTGCCCTCCTCGGACAAGAGTCTTCATGACGTTATGGAAGCTAGCGGTTGGCGGCGGGCTTTCAATTCAATTCGCTGCACTTTCTTTAACAGTCCGGCAGTCACGATTCGCCATGATTTCTCAATGGCGTCAACTGGCTATTAATTATCCGGAGTAACGGACTGTTATTGTTTTTTTACAATATGTTAACCATAGGTGGCTGTGAAGCCCGACCATGCGAACAGGCGCGCATCGAGGGGGAGGCAATGCGCGCCTGCAAGGGATGCCCGTGACGGCCCGGATGCCGTCAGGCCGCTGAGTGCGGTTCGCATCCAGTGTTAGTCGAAATGCATCAGCTGTTCACGTCTGCGACCGGGCGATGCTCGATCGATGCCCAGGTTTCCTCTGCCTTGCGGATCCACTCGGCACGGTCGAGCTTGTAGTTCTCGAGCACGGCGGCGTTCAGGAACAGGTAGAGCTTTCCGTCGACGATGTCGGCGAAACGAGGGCTGCCATCGAGCTTCTTGCCAAGCGCGACGCCGAGCGCGCAGTAGCCGCCATACTGCGGCATAAACTTCTCCGGGTTGCCGGCGAACTGCATTTTCGCCTCTTCGGAGGCGAAGTAGTAGGCGACGCCGTCATGGACATGGGTGTGCCGTGCTTGTCCCGGTACGACGCCGAGACCGGTCATCAGCGCGACCACGTCGTCGCCGCGCAGCATGACGCCGTGGCCGTTGGCGGTGGTGCCCTTGGAGACGTTGTACTCGTCGACGGCGAATGCTGCCGAAGACGATACGGCGAGCGCGGCGGCCACTGCCGTGGTGGCGATCAGGGACTTGATGGTGTTCTTGGCGGTTTGCATGGTCATGGTCCTTTCGTTTTGTTTGCCCAACGGGCGGTTTGCTTCACGTTTCCTGGCCCAAGCGGCCCGGAGGCGCCGGCGGTCTGCCGGCAATTCGGCGCGCACCAGGGGAGGCGATGCGTGCCCTCAAAAGGATGCCCGTGACGGCGCGGATGCCGTCGGACCGCAGAGAGCGGTTCGCATCCTTTCGAGATCTGCTGCATCAGCTGTTCACGTCGGCCACCGGGCGGTGCTGCATGTCCGGCCAATTGCGCTCGGCCTTGGCGAGCGTGCCTTGCCTGTCGAGCTTGTAGTTCTCGAACACTGCGGCGTTCAGGAACAGGTAGAGCTTGCCGTCGACGATGTCGGCAAAGCGCGGGCTGCCGTCCAGCTTCTTGCCGAGCGCGACCCCGAAGGCGCAGTAGCCGCCATATTGCGGCATGAACTTCTCCGGGTTGCCGGCGAATTGCGTTTTCGCCTCTTCGGAGGCGAAGTAGTAGGCAACGCCGTCATGGACATGGGTGTGTTTCGCCTGGCCTGGGACAATGCCGAGGCCGGTGTTGAATGCCACAAGGTCATAGCCGCGCATCGCGACACCTTCGCCGTTGGCGGTGGTGCCCTTGGAGACGTTGTACTCGTCGACGGCGAATGCCGCGGATGACGAGACGGCGAGCGCGGCAGCGACAGCCGCGCTGGCGATCAGGGACGTGATGGAGTTCTTGACGGTCTGCATGGTCGTGGTCCTTCTGGTTTGGTTGCCCGGCGGGCGGTCTGCTTCACGGTTCCTGGCCCAAACGGCCCGGAGGCGCCGGCGGTCCGCCGGCAATTCGGCGCGCATCGATGCGCGTCCGATCTCGTTCAGCCGCGCCGCCATCGCGGCGGGCCGTTGGTTCGGTCCGGATTTCCGGATTTGCTTTGAAACCGGGGCCGCGAGCAGCGGGCCAGGCAGTTTCAGAGGCCGAGTTGCGTCAGGCCGGGATGATCGTCAGGCCGCCGGCCAAGCGGCCAGTGAAACAGGCGCTCTGTCTCGGCGATCGGAAGGTCGTTGATGGAAGCGCGGCGCACCGCCATCAGCCCATCGGGCGCGAACTCCCAGTTCTCGTTGCCATAGGCGCGGAACCACTGGCCGTCGCCGTTTCGGGCCTCGTAGGCGAAACGGACCGCGATCCGCGCACCGTCGAAGCTCCAAAGCTCCTTGATCAGCCGGTAGTCGAGTTCGGCCTGCCACTTGCGCGTCAGAAACGCCTCGATCGCGTTGCGGCCGTTCAGGAACTCGACCCGGTTCCGCCAGGCGGTGTCGGGCGTGTAGGCGGTCGCAACGCGAGCCGGGTCGCGGCTGTTCCAGGCGTCTTCGGCCGCGCGGACCTTTGCTGCGGCGGTGGTCGCGTCGAATGGCGGGAGTGGCGGGCGGGACATGCGGGTTCTCCGAATATTTACCGATCTGTTCATTTACTTGTTGGATAGCTAACAGATCGGTTCATATACGCAACTGCTAAATTTAGGGGTACTCCTGCGAAACCCACTATAGAATTTGCTAACTGCTTGAAAAACTGTGAAATCGTTCGATTGAAAATTTCTTTCACGCGACCTATAAATGCACTGAACAGTTCAGAAAGAAGCGATTCATGAGACCCAGCAAGCGCGACGAACTTGTGCGCAAGGCGCTCGAGATCTTCTACCGGGACGGATTCCACGCCTCGGGCATGGATCTGCTCGCGGCCGAAACCGGTATTTCCAAAACCACCATGTTCAAGCATTTCCGCTCGAAGGAAGAGCTGATCCTGGCCGTTCTTCGGTTGCGCGACGAACGGTTTCGCGGCTGGCTGTTCCGGCGGATGGCCGAGGTGACAACGCCGCGCGGCCAGTTGCTCGCCATGTTCGACGCGCTCGGTGAGTGGTTCGACGAACCGGGGTATCGATCCTGCATGTTCATCAAGGCGTCGTCGGAGTTTCCGGACCCGGCGCATCCGATCCACGCGCAATCGGCCGAACACAAGCGATTGTTGTTCGTGGAAACCGAGAAGATCGCGGCGGCAGCGGGCGCCCCTGACCCGGCGGCGCTGGCGCGCGCCCTCTTGCTTTTGAAGGAAGGGGCGATCGTGACCGCCCATCTTGGCCATGAGGCGCACCCGGCCAGCGACGCAAAGGCAGCGGCGC
The DNA here is from genome assembly GCF_965230365.1 of Oricola sp. Taxonomy (GTDB): domain Bacteria; phylum Pseudomonadota; class Alphaproteobacteria; order Rhizobiales; family Rhizobiaceae; genus Oricola. Next base: position 1,822,456 of record NZ_OZ246003.1, read on the forward strand.
AGATATTGATAGCCGCTGCGCTGGACTGACCTTGCTGCCCCTGCGCAAGTCCGCGCTTTCCTTGCTGCAAGGCGCGGCCTATTGAAGGCGTGAAATTCGAGGGGGAACGACACCGATGCTCGTGCCATTGCCATGGATGGTGAGCCTGCTTGCGGCGATCGCGGCGCTGACGCTTTTGCGCAGCCCCGGCATGCCGCGTGCGGCGCGCTATCTTCTGGCGGGTTTCCTCATCGTGCTGGGGCTGGCCGGCTTGCTGCTTGGATTGAGGCTCGGCTACGGCGTAAGTTGGGCGAGGACCGCGCAGCTGGCGTTGGCGCTGACGCCAATGCCGCTTGCCTTTCTCGGTTTTCGTGCGCTTACCCAGGAAAACGGGCCGGATCTGCGCCGGCTGTTGCTGGTGCATGCGCTTCCGATTGCCATCCTGACAGCGCTTTGTGTGTTCGGCGTTCCGTTCCTCGCTGACGTGGCTGTGCCCGGTGTCGCGGCGGTCTATGTGGTCGGCATGGTGCGTCTGGCGCAACATGGACCGGATGCGTTCATGCATGTGTCCGCGGCGCGCTTCGGCCATGTTCGCGGTGCGCTTTGGGCGACAATCATGCTGGCTGCGCTGATGATCGCCAGCGACGTCGTGATCTTCTTTGCGGTACTTCGCCTCGGCAATGACGTGCTGCCGTCCGTGATCGCCGGTGCGTCCGGCGTTTTCGTAGCCATGGTTGTGGTGACCGCATTGATCGGGCTGCCGCTGGCTCTGCGTGCCCCTGCGGTGCACGATGCGGGTAGCGGCGGCGCTGCTCCATCACCGCCCAGCGACGAGCACCGCACGGTGATGGAGCGGCTCGATACGCTGATGGAGGAAACGGCTCTTTTCACCGACAGCAACCTGACCCTGGCGCGGGTGGCGCGTCGGCTTGCGTTGCCGGCGCGCGATGTCTCGAATGCGGTCAACCGGATGACCGGCGAAAACTTTTCGCGCTACGTCAACGGCCACCGCGTGGCGCGCGCCAAGGCGCTCTTGGCGGAGAGCGACCTGCCGGTCACCGAGATCATATTCGCGTCCGGCTTCACGACGAAATCGAGCTTCAACAGCGAGTTTCGCCGTGTGACCGGACAGACCCCGACCGCCTTCCGGGCAGCAGAAACACGCTGAAGAGCCGGCGGCGGTCAACGGCACGCCACGGACCGTCCGAGCGGGCGGAAGATGTTGAACAGCCAGGACCCCTTGGGATTGAGAATAAACCCCTCGTGACGGGCCAGTCCTTCTTCCAGGACGATATCGGCGAACGCGGCGGCCGGCCGTTCCGAGACCCGGATCTCGTCGCTGACGATCTCGTAGCCGCGTGCCAGCCGCCGGGCGACGCGCGGGCTGCGGATGATCATGGTGACCGAACCGCCATCGTGCACGCCGATATCGTTGCCGTCGAAACTGCCGGCGATAAACTTCAGGTCGATCTCCAGGCAGGTGCCGGGCCGGCGATGCCGCAGGACCGCTTTGCCGTGACCCTGCATGCCTTTCAGGTGCATCAGCATGCCGACGCGCACATACGGTACGGACACGACGCCATGCGCGCCGGCGGGGATCACCAGCCCGTCACGGGTCATCAGCGGTTCGGTCGCCTTTGGCGGCTCGGTCCTCGATTGGGTGCTGCAGGCAAGCGGCAGGCCGATCAGTATGCCGGCGGTCAGAAGCGTTGCACGCAAGCGTTCGTTCAGGCGGGATTGCATTGTCCGGGTCCTCGTTGTTGGGCCGCGGGAAGCGGCGATGACGGGACCGAGATGGACAGGCTGGCGCCTTATTGCGCCGCGATACGCGTTTCCGGACGTCCGAAAACGCGATTTCGAACCCGGGTAGAACCGGATAACACTGATTCAGTGACGGAAAATCTGGCGGTTGCCCTCCTTCGATGAAATCGCTGTAATCTGCTGATCTGAAAAACCTGTCCCGAAGCCGTGCGCCAGGAGCCGTCATGAAAGCCGTCGCCTTTTACCGCTATGGCGGGCCGGAGGAACTCAGCCTGGTCGATCTTCCGATGCCGGAACCGGGCGAGGGCGAAGTGCGCGTCAAGGTCCGTGCCTGCGCCGTCAATCTGTCCGACTGGGAGGGGCTTGTCGGTTCGCCCTTCTATGCGCGCATGGTTGGCGGCTACCGCCGTCCGAAACGGCCGGTTTGCGGCTCCGACATCGTCGGCGTGGTCGACAAGCTCGGCGCGGGCGTCACCGGGTTCGAAGCCGGACAGCGGATCATGGGCGATTTCGTCATGACCCAGCGCGGCTTTGCCGAATACGCCATCGTGCCGGTCGAGCACGCGGTCGCGGTTCCCGATACGCTGTCCGACGAGATCGCCGCCTGCCTGCCGCAAGCCGGCGGGATCGCGGTCTGGGGCACGCGGGACGTGCAATCCGGCGACAATGTCCTGATCAACGGGGCAGGCGGCGGCTCGGGCACCATGGCGCTTCAACTGGCGAAGACGGCGGGCGCGCGGGTGACGGCGGTCGACAATGCGGGCAAGACCGGATGGCTCGAGTCGCTCGGCGCGGATGCGGTGGTCGATTACCGCCAGATCGACTTTGCCCGCACCGGCGAGACATGGGACCGCATTCTCGACATGGTGGCGACGCGCGGGCCGTTCGCCGTGTCGCGGGCGCTGTCGCCGGGGGGATGGTACCGGGCCGTCGGCGGCGGTGTCGGCGTGCTGTTGTCGCTTCTGGCAGCCAATCAGCCGTACAGGCTGGCCGGCAAGTCGATTGGCATGCTGTTGGTGCCGTCCGGGCGCGACCTGACCACCCGCGTCGCGCAGATGGCCGTCGAGGGGAAGATCGCGCCGCATATCGAAGATGTGTTGCCGCTCGAGGCGGTGCCGGAGGCGCTCAGGCGCACGGGCGAGGGCGCTGTGAAAGGCAAGCTGGTGATCAGGCCGTAGTTTCGGGCCTTGGCCCTAACTTTGAAGACGAACAATCACCTCACACTCGTCTCCGGTGTCGGCACCAGCCTTCCTGCATTGCGGCTCGGTGAGGTTGAAAAAGTACACGTCCGAGCCCTTTCGCCAGGGACGGATGGTACGTCCGAAAGGCGGGCAACCGTTGAGGCTGACTTGCGCTGAAAACGACCCATTGCTTTGCGGCAGGATACCCGGTGCGATCACGATGTAGCGCGGCAGGTCCGGCTGTTTGCGCAGGATACGGGCCGAAAAGACGATCTCGTTATCGCGCATGGCGGCCTCCCGTCAGTAGCCGGCGGCCTTGTCGACCGTGTTGATGAACGGCGCGCCGGCGGCATAGGCGCGCAATTCGCGCTCGAAGATGGCGGCGGAGCGCTCATGCGTCTCCGGCGATGCCGCACCATGATGCGGTGTGATGATCGTGTTGGGAAGGTCCCAGAACGGGCTGTCTGGCGGCAGCGGCTCGACGCTGTGGGCGTCGAGGCCGGCACCGGCGATCACGCCGTTGCGCAAGGCATGCAGCAATGCGTCGTCGCGCGCGATCTCGCCGCGCGAAAAGTTGATATAGAAGGCCGTCGGCTTCATCGCGGCGAAAACTGCGGCGTCGAACATGCCGCGTGTCCCGGCCGTCAGCGGTGCGGTCACGACGACGAAGTCGGCAGCGGCGACCGCTTCCGGCAACTGCGAAGGACTATGGACGCGGTCGACATGATCGACAGGATTCGGCCTGCGCCGCACGCCGGTGACGCGCATGTCGAAGCCCTTGGCGATCTTGGCGAGATGCTTACCGGAATGTCCGAGCCCGACGATTGTCACGGTCTTGCCGTGCAACTCGCCACCGTCGCCGAAACCCTCCCAGTGGCGCTCGGCCTGTGCGCGAAGCCAGCGCGGCGCATCGCGTTGCAGCATTTTCATCAGCGTGACCGCATGTTCGGCAAGCGGTATCGCGCCATTGCCCTTGCTCGATGTCACCGGGATCGGACTTGCGGCGATCTCCGGCGTCAGCAGCTTGTCAGGGCCGGCCGACCAGCAATGGATCCATTCCAGATTTGCGGCGCGGGCGAAGGCTTCCGGCGAAAGCTGGGTGATGGCGACCGCGTCGGCGTCGCCGATTTCCGCTTCCAGTTGGTCCTGATCCTCGCACCAGACGATTTCGATGTCATCGCCGGCCGCATCGAAGCGGTCGCGGAAACGCGCAAAGTCGCTCATGTAGTGCAGCAGCAAAAGCCGCTTGCGCGCTTGGTTGTCGGGCATGGCGATGCCTCCCGTTTTCAGGGGTGCAGTCAGCGGTAGGATCACGCAGGGTCATATGCAAGCGGCGGGCTGGGCGCTTGCGACAGATTCCTGATGGAACGCGCGCTGGCTGACTGCCTGCTACTCGAATCCGAACGGCACCGTGTCGCGCGCGGCTTCATCGATGAACAGCGCGTGTTTGAGCGGCGGCACGGCGCGCTGGTGGCAGTGATGGCGCTCGCACAGCCGGCAGGAAATGCCGATTGGCGCATAGGCGCCGTCGCGCGCGGTGTCGAGGTCGTCGGCATAGACGAGTTCGGCGGCGTGCCGCACCTCGCACCCAAGCGCCAGCGCATAGCGTTGCACCGGCTTGGCGAAGCCGCCGCCGGATTTCGTCACGGTCGTCGCCAGACACAAATAGCGAATCCCGTCAGGGGTTTCGGCCAGTTGCCTGATAATCCGGTTCGGCGTCTCGAAGGCGGTGTGCACGTTCCACAAAGGGCAGGCGGAGCCGAAACGGGCGAATTGCAACTTGGTCGCGGAGTGGCGCTTGGTGATGTTGCCGGCCTGGTCGACGCGGGCAAAGAAGAACGGCACGCCCTTCAGCCCCGGCCGCTGCAGGGTCGACAGGCGATGTGCGACCTGTTCGATGGACGCGCCGAAGCGCTCGGCGATGAGTTCCAGATCGTGGCGTAGCGCGCGCGCCGTCTCAAGGAAGGCGCCATAGGGCAGCAGCGTCGCGCCGGCGAAGTAGTTGGCAAGCCCGATGCGGCAGACGGCGGCGGCATCGGCGGAGCGGAATCCCGCCTTGGTGGTGATCGCGTCGATCTCGCCGGAATGAGCGATCAGCGCGATCTGGTGGGCGATGTGGAAGGCGAGGCTCGGCTGCGGCAGGCGCGGATTGAGCGACAGCACGCGGCTTGCCGCGTCGAAGCGGCGCAATGCGCCGTCGCCGGCCGCCGTACCGCCGAAGACGACGCGCACGCCATGCGCCTTATCGATGTGGTCGGCCAGTGCGCGCGCTTTCTCGCCAGGCGGGCCGGAGAGCGTCGCGGCCAGTTTCTCGGCTTCGGTATCCAGCGCGTCGACATAGTTGTCGATGTAATGGAAGAAGTCGCGCACCTCCTCATAGGGGGTCGGGTCGGTCTGCGCCCCGGTGCGCTCCAGCGTGTCGTCGAGTTCGGCCAGTCGTTCGCCGGCACGGCGCAGCGCCTGGTGCATCGACAGGAAGGCATGCGCCACCGCCGGTGTGTTCTGAACCACGAGCTTGAGGTCCGGGCCGGGCGGCGTGTCGCCGGTGAAAAGCGGATCGGCGAAAGCCTCCGACAGGTCGGCCAGCAGCCGGTCGTCCTCGTTTCCGGACAGATCCTTGATGTCGACGGCAAACACATCGGCCAGCGCCAGCAGCACTGGCGCGGTGACATGGCGCTGGTTGTTTTCCAGCTGGTTGAGATAGCTCGTCGATATGCCAAGCTGGCCGGCAAAGGCGGCCTGGGTCAGGCCGTGCTGCTGGCGGATGCTGCGGATTTTCCGTCCGGCGAAGACCTTGCGTGCGCGCATCTGTTTTTTCACAATTTCGCAGTTTGCTATTTATTGTTTTACTAAATCTGCTTTGTCGCTATTTCAACCCTGTTGCGCGATACCCAAACGCGGTACCCGGATCGATACCCAACCGGGAGGACATCCATGACGCTCCATACCGCCGTCGCCGGCGACCGACATCACGCGTTGTTACCGGCAGCACTTGCCGTCTTCGCCGGGTCTCTGCTGCTCACTATCTCGGCGAAGATCGCGATCCCGTTCTTTCCCGTGCCGCTGACCATGCAGACCTTCGTCGTTATCGGGCTTGGCCTGGCGCTCGGATCGCGTCTGGGTGCTCTCACGGTGACGTTATATCTGGCGCAAGGCGCGGCCGGGCTGCCGGTGTTCACCGGTACGCCGGAAAAGGGCCTCGGCCTTGCCTACATGGCCGGACCGACCGGCGGCTATTTGATCGGTTTTGTCGCCGCCGCCTTCGTCGCGGGCCTGCTTGCCGAGCGCGGCTTCGACCGGCGCATCGCAACGTCCTTTCTTGCCGCGCTCGTCGCCACGGCGGTGATCCACATTCCCGGCCTGTTGTGGCTCGGCGCGCTTGTCGGCTGGGACAAGCCGGTCATCGCCTGGGGTTTGACCCCGTTCCTCTATGGTGATCTGCTGAAAGCCGGCCTGGCGGCGCTGGTCTTCCCGGCCGCTTGGACATTTCTGAAGAACCGCGGGATCGCCTGATGCAGGACATATTGGAACAACTCGAACAGCACCGCGCCGAAGCCCGTCTCGGCGGCGGCCAGAAGCGCATCGATGCGCAGCATGCCAAGGGCAAGCTGACAGCGCGCGAACGGCTTGAAGTGCTGCTCGACGAAGATTCGTTTGAAGAATACGACACCTACAAGGCGCATCGCTGCACCGATTTCGGCATGGCCGAGCAGAAGGTTCCCGGCGATGGCGTGGTCACGGGCTGGGGCACGATCAATGGCCGCCCGGTTTATGTGTTCAGCCAGGACTTCACCGTGTTCGGCGGCTCGCTGTCGGAGACGCATGCCGAGAAAATCTGCAAAGTCATGGACTTGGCCATGCAGAACGGCGTGCCGCTGATCGGTCTCAACGATTCCGGCGGCGCGCGCATTCAGGAGGGTGTCGCTTCCCTCGGCGGTTATGCCGAGGTGTTCTGGCGCAACGCCCAGGCGTCGGGCGTCATCCCGCAGATTTCCGTCATCATGGGGCCGTGTGCCGGCGGTGCGGTCTATTCGCCGGCGATGACCGACTTCATCTTCATGGTCAAGGACACGAGCTACATGTTCGTCACCGGTCCGGATGTGGTGAAGACGGTGACCAACGAGATCGTCACGGCGGAGGAGCTGGGCGGCGCGTCGACCCATTCGAAGAAATCCTCGGTCGCCGACGGCGCTTACGAAAACGATGTCGAGGCGCTTCTGGAAGTGCGCCGCATGGTCGATTTCCTGCCGTCATCGAACCGCGAGACCGCGCCGGTCCTCCCGACCGCCGATCCCGGCGACCGGCTGGAGATGAGCCTCGACACGCTGGTGCCGGCCGATGCCAACAAGCCCTACGACATGCACGAGGTGGTCACCAAGGTCGCCGACGAAGGTTCCTTCTTCGAGATCCAGAAGGACCATGCCGGCAACATCCTGTGTGGCTTCATCCGGCTCAACGGCTCGACCGTCGGCGTGGTCGCCAACCAGCCGATGGTGCTGGCTGGCTGTCTCGACATCGACGCTTCCAAGAAGGCCGGGCGGTTCGTCCGCTTCTGCGACGCCTTCAACATTCCGATCCTGACCTTTGTCGACGTGCCGGGCTTCCTGCCGGGCACCGCGCAGGAATATGGCGGCATCATCAAGCATGGCGCCAAGCTCTTGTTTGCCTATGCCCAGGCGACCGTGCCGAAGGTCACCGTAATCACCCGCAAGGCCTATGGCGGGGCCTATGACGTGATGGCGTCGAAACACATCCGCGCCGACATGAACTATGCTTGGCCGACCGCGCAGATCGCGGTGATGGGGGCCAAGGGGGCGGCCGAAATCCTCTACCGGTCCGAACTTGGCGATCCCGACAAGATCGCAGCGCGCACAAAGGAATATGAGGACCGTTTCGCCAATCCGTTCATCGCCGCCGAACGCGGCTTTATCGACGAGGTGATCATGCCGCATTCGACACGGCGGCGCGTGGCGCGGGCCTTCGAGTTGCTGAAGGGCAAGCAGGCGCAAGCCCCGGCCAAGAAGCACGACAACATACCGTTGTGAGTGGAAGTGGGTGTTTGTGTCAGGAAGGATGGCTGGAAGATTTGTTTGGCCCTGCAAGGCTGCGGTAATCGAATGACGATGAGTTTACTGCAACGCAGCGGAACGACTGCCTATATGCGGTCGGGATAACCCCGCCACAAAGGATCACCCCCATGACTGACGAAAACAAGTTTCCGCCCGAGAACAATCTCCCCGCCGGCTATGTGCCGCCAAAGGTGTGGACCTTCGATGCTGAATCCGGCGGCGCCTTCGCCTCGATCAACAAGCCGACCGCCGGCGCGCAGTTCGAGCGCGAACTGCCGGTCGGCAAGCATCCGCACCAGCTCTACTCGCTGGCCACGCCGAACGGCGTCAAAGTGACGATCCTCTTTGAGGAACTGCTGGAAGCCGGCCATTCGGAGGCCGAATACGACGCCTGGCTGATCCGCATCAATGAGGGCGACCAGTTCGGCTCCGGTTTCGTCGACATCAACCCGAATTCCAAGATCCCGGCGATGGCCGATCACGCGCCGCGCGACGGCGGTGCGCCGGTTCGGCTGTTCGAATCCGGCTCGATGATGATGTATCTGGCCGAGAAGTTCGGTGCGTTCCTGCCGACCGATCCGCGCAAGCGCGCCGAGGTGATGAACTGGGCCTTCTGGCAGATGGGCTCCGCGCCGTTTCTGGGCGGCGGTTTCGGCCATTTCTATGCCTATGCGCCGATGAAGATCCAGTATGCGATCGACCGCTACGCCATGGAGGTCAAGCGCCAGCTTGACGTGCTCGACCAGCAACTGGCGAAGACCGAATACATCGCTGGCGACGAGTACACCATCGCCGACATGCTGATCTTTCCCTGGTATGGCCGTACCGTGCAGGGCGGCGCCTACAATGCCGGCGAATTCCTCGATGTGGGGATCTACAAGAACGTCATCCGCTGGACCGAGATGATCGACACCCGTCCCGCCGTCGCGCGCGGCAAGATGGTCAACAAGGCGTTCGGCGATCTGTCCGAACAGTTGCACGAGCGCCACGATGCTTCGGACTTCGAAACGCGCACCCAGGACAAGCTGGAGGCTGCCGAATAATGCCGAAATTGCCCGACATGGTGAAGCATCGCGGCTTTCCGTCCGGCTTGCCGGGCACCGGGCTGCAATTCACCATTCGGCGCGCCAATCCGAAGGGGGTGACGCCGATCGTCAGGCGCGAGCGGCGGCATGACCGCACGCCCGTAGACACGCTCGCCGACACCGCCTTCCTGCACGCGCTCTGGCATCATTTCGGCGACGAACCTTTCGAACGCGGCAATCTCGATGCCGGACGGCTGTCATGGTTGTTCGGCCGCGAGGTTGTCGCTGCGGAAAACCCATTTGATGCGGCCTCTTACGAGGCCATGCTGAGAATTGATGAGAGCGTCGCGCGGGCAAGTTTCCCTGCGGCGTTCGAGGATGTGCTGGAGGTGTGACGCGGTCCGACTCTCCCCCTTGGAGGGGGAGAAAGCAAAAGCTTGGGCTTGGCATGGCCAAGTCCTTAGCTTTTGCAAGAGAGGGGGACGAAGGTGGAGGACAAGGCGCGAAACAGGCTCAGGGGCTTTGCCAGATCGATGCGCAAGGACCCGACCGATGCAGAATACGCGCTTTGGCAGATGCTTCGGGCGAAGCGTTTGCAAGGAATGAAGTTCAGGCGGCAGGAGCCGCTCGGGCCATATGTCTGCGATTTCGTTTGCCATGGCAGCAAGCTGATCGTCGAGGCCGATGGATGGCTGCATGAAGGGTCGATACGTGATGCTGTGCGTGATCGATACTTCAAAGAAAGAGGATACCGGACGATCCGGTTCCGGAACGAGGACATACTGGAGAATGAGGATGAGGTCGCACAACGGACCATCGAGGCGGGGAAGCGTTAAACCCCCTCTCTTGCGATTTCAGACGTTTAGCCTTCGCATTGCTCGGCTAAGCCGTCGAAATCGCTTTCTCTCCCTCGCGGGGAGAGAGGGAGCGCGTCATGTTCTCTAAGATTCTTGTCGCGAACCGGGGCGAGATCGCCTGCCGTGTCTTCAAGACCGCCAAGCGCCTCGGCATTGGCACGGTCGCCGTGTTTTCGGAGGCAGACCGCAACGCGCTGCACACCGAAATGGCCGACGAGGCAGTGTTCATCGGTCCGCCGGCGGCGGCCGAAAGTTATCTGGTGATCGACAGGATCATCGAGGCCTGCAAGGAAACGGGGGCCGATGCGGTGCATCCGGGCTACGGCTTCCTGTCCGAACGCGCCGAATTCGCCGAGCGGCTGAAGGCCGAGGGCATCACCTTCATCGGCCCGCCGCCGAACGCTATCGAGGCGATGGGCGACAAGATCACGTCGAAGAAGATCGCAGCCGAAGCCGGCGTGTCGACCGTGCCCGGTTACATGGGCCTGATCGACGACGCAGAGCATGCGGTGCGGATCGCCACCGAGATCGGCTATCCCGTCATGATCAAGGCGTCGGCTGGCGGTGGCGGCAAGGGCATGCGCATCGCCTGGACCGACGACGAGGCGCGCGAGGGCTTCGAACGCTCCAAGTCGGAGGCCGCGTCGTCGTTCGGCGACGACCGCATCTTCATCGAGAAATTCGTCACCGAGCCGCGCCACATCGAGATCCAGGTGCTGGCCGATCAGCATGGCGACGCGGTCTATCTTGGCGAGCGCGAATGCTCGATCCAACGCCGCAACCAGAAGGTGATCGAGGAGGCGCCGTCCCCGTTCCTCGACACCGCGACCCGCCAGGCGATGGGCGTGCAGGCCGTCGCGCTCGCCAGGGCGGTCGGCTACGCGTCGGCCGGCACGGTCGAATTCATCGTCGACCGCGACCGCAATTTCTACTTCCTGGAAATGAACACCCGCTTGCAGGTCGAGCACCCGGTCACCGAACTGATCACCGGCGTCGATCTGGTCGAGCAGATGATCCGGGTCGCCGCCGGCGAGCGGCTGGCGCTTGCCCAGTCCGATATCAAGCTGAATGGCTGGGCGGTCGAGAGCCGGCTCTATGCCGAAGACCCTTACCGCAACTTCCTGCCGTCGATCGGCCGCCTGACCCGCTACAGGCCGCCGGAGGAGGGCACGCGGCCCGACGGCACGGTGGTGCGCAACGACACCGGCGTCTTCGAGGGCGGTGAGATCTCGATGTTCTACGATCCGATGATCGCCAAATTGTGCACCTGGGGCGAGAGCCGCGACAGCGCCGTGGAAGCCATGCGCGAGGCGCTGGACGAATTCGAGGTCGAGGGCATCGGCCACAATTTGCCGTTCCTGTCGGCGGTGATGGACCATCCGCGCTTTCAATCGGGCCGCATCACCACGGCTTTCATCGCCGAGGAATATCCGGACGGCTTTGCCGGCGCGACGCTCGATGGCGAGGCGCTGCGGCTCGTCGCGGCCGTATCGGCAATGGCCGGCTGGATGACACGTCGCCGCGACAGTTTCATTTCCGGCCGCATGGCGCAGGGCAGCCGCAGCGAACCCGCCGAAACGCCCTTCGTGGTGCGGCTTGCCGACGAGGAGTTCGAGATCGCCATCGATGAGGACGCGACCAGCGGCTTCTACGATATTGACGACCTGACGTCGGCACCCGTCGGCGACTTCGGCGATCCGGTGTGGCTGACCTTCGGTGACGAGGACGAGGCGCGCAACTACCAGATCGCATGGCGGCCGGGCGGCCGGGTCGCCCGCATCTTCGCCGAGACCGGCGACGGCCACTGGCACGAGATCGCCGCCATGAAGATCGCGCCGCTGCCCGGCGGCTTCCGCATCCGCTATCGCGGTGCCGATCTGAAGGTGCAGGTGATGGCCCCGCATGTGGCGCGGCTGGCCGCGCTGATGCCGGAAAAACTGCCGCCCGACACGTCCAACATGCTGCTCTGCCCGATGCCTGGCCTGGTGGTCGCATTGAATGTCGCCGAAGGCGACGACGTGCAGGAAGGCCAGCCGCTCGCCATTATCGAAGCGATGAAGATGGAGAACGTGCTGCGCGCCGAAAAGGCCGGCCGCATCGCCGCGATCCCGGTCGAGGTCGGCGATTCGCTCGCCGTCGACGCGGTGATCATGGAGTTCGAAACATGACCGAGAAGACCAAACGCGACTGGCTGGATCTCGCCTCCAAGGAAATGAAGGGCCGCGATCCCGCCGAACTGAACTGGCAGACGCCGGAGGGCATCACGGTTGCCCCGCTCTATACCGCCGACGACATGCCCGACGGCGTGGCGGCCGAACTGCCCGGCTTCGCGCCGTTCACGCGCGGCGTGCGCGCCACCATGTATGCCGGCCGGCCGTGGACGATCCGCCAATATGCCGGTTTCTCGACCGCCGAGGAATCGAACGCCTTCTACCGCCGCAACCTCGCCGCCGGCCAGAAGGGCCTGTCCGTCGCCTTCGATCTGGCGACCCACCGCGGCTATGACAGCGATCATCCGCGGGTGGCCGGCGATGTCGGGGCCGCCGGTGTCGCCATCGACAGCGTGGAAGACATGAAGATCCTGTTCGACGGCATCCCGCTTGGCGAGATGTCCGTCTCGATGACCATGAACGGCGCCATCATCCCGGTGCTCGCCATGTTCATCGTCGCCGGCGAGGAGCAGGGTGTGGCCCGCAAGGACCTGACCGGCACGGTGCAGAACGACATCCTCAAGGAGTTCATGGTCCGCAACACCTATATCTACCCGCCGGACGCCTCGATGCGCATCGTCGCCGACATCATCGACTACACGGCGCGCGAGATGCCGAAGTTCAACTCCATCTCGATTTCCGGCTACCACATGCAGGAGGCCGGCGCGACGCTCGCCCAGGAGCTTGCCTACACGCTCGCCGACGGCATGGAATATGTCCGCGCCGCGATGTCGAAGGGGCTCGATGTCGACGCCTTCGCCGGCCGGCTGTCCTTCTTCTTCTGCATCGGCATGAACTTCTTCATGGAGGCGGCGAAGCTGCGCGCCGCCCGCCAGATGTGGGCGAAGATCATGACCGATTTCGGCGCCAAGTCCGAACGCTCGAAGATGCTGCGCACCCACTGCCAGACTTCCGGCGTGTCGCTGACCGAGCAGGACCCGTACAACAATGTCGTGCGCACGGCGTTCGAGGCGATGTCGGCGATCCTCGGCGGCACCCAGTCGCTGCACACCAATTCGTTTGACGAGGCGCTGGCGCTGCCGACCGATTTTTCCGCCCGCATCGCCCGCAACACCCAGCTGATCCTCGAACACGAGACAGGTGTGGCCAATGTCGTCGATCCGCTCGGCGGCTCCTATTATGTCGAGGCGCTGACGAAGGAACTGGCCGACAAGGCGTGGGAACTGATCGGCGAGGTCGAGGCGCTGGGCGGCATGACCAGGGCCGTCACCGAGGGCCTGCCGAAGATGCGCATCGAGGAGGCGGCGGCGCGCAAGCAGGCGCGCATCGACCGCGGCGAGGAGGTGATCGTCGGCGTCAACAAGTTCCGGCTGGCCGACGAGCCGGCGATCGATATCCTGCAGATCGACAATGCCAGGGTGCGCTCCGCCCAGGTGGCGCGGCTCGACAAGGTGCGCGCGACACGCGACAAGGCGGCTTGTACCGCAGCGCTCGAGGCGCTGGAAAAGGTCGCGTCGTCAGGCGAGGGCAATTTGCTGGAGGCCGCTGTGACAGCGGCGCGGGCGCGGGCCACGCTGGGCGAGATTTCGGACGCGATGGAGCGCGCCTTCTCGCGCCACCACGCGGTCACCCGCGTCATCTCCGGCGTCTATTCCGACGCTTACGCCGGCGACCCGGAATACAAGGCGATCCGCGCCAAGATCGCCGATTTCAAGACCGCGCGCGGCGACAGCCCGCACATCCTTGTCGCCAAGATGGGCCAGGACGGCCATGACCGCGGCGCCAAGGTGATCGCCACCGCCTTCGCCGACATGGGCTTTCGGGTCGATTTGTCGGAGATGTTCGAGACGCCGGGCGAGGTCGCCCAAAAGGCGATTGCCATGGGTGTCGACGTCATCGGCGTGTCGTCGCTTGCCGCCGGCCACAAGACGCTGGTGCCCGAACTGATCGAGACGCTCAGGGCCACCGGCGGCGGCGACATCATCGTCGTGTGCGGCGGGGTCATCCCCGAACAGGATTATGCGGATCTGCGCGCCGCCGGCGTCGCCGAAATCTTCGGCCCCGGCTCCAATGTGCTCGACGCCGCCAACGCCGTGCTGGCGCAGGTGGAGGGGGTGAGGAGGAACCGGTAGCGCCCGCCTATTCCGCCGCCGGCACGCCGGCGAACAGGCTCAGCTGCAGGAAGTAGCCGTGCCTCGCGGCCATCCCTACGCATTATTCGGACCGAAACGTGCAACCGAAAGGAGGGTCTTGCGATGACGGCGACCGAAACAAGAGTGGCTGAACACTACACCAACGGGGCATTACAGGCGGCGATCGAGGCCGGCTGGGCGAAAATGCAGGCCGTGTCGGAGGCAGCGCCGGTCGACCAATTGGCGGGCGTGGACGAGTTCCATATCGGCGGCCGTCCGGCGACCGAGATGGTCTGCGAACGCATGGAACTGGCGCCCGGGCTGAAGGTTCTCGACGTCGGCTGCGGTCTCGGCGGATCGGCGCGCTTCATGGCCACGCGCTACGGCGTCGACGTCGAGGGGATCGACCTGACGCAGGAGTATGTCGAAGTCGGCAACGCATTGACGCGCGAGGTGGGCCTCGGCGACAAGGTGCGGCTGTTGCGGGCCAGCGCCCTGAATCTGCCGCTCGGCGATTGCGGCTTCGACCGGGTGAGCCAGTTTCACGTCGGCATGAACATCGAGGACAAGGACGCTCTGTTCGCAGAGATCGGCCGGGTCCTGAAGCCCGGCGGCCTGTTGGCTGTCTATGACGTTATGCGGGTCGGCGACGAAACGCTGGACTACCCGGTCGCTTGGGCGCAGGACGAGAGCACATCCTTCGTGGCGCCGGTCGCCGCATACCGGGAGGCGATAGAGAAGGCGGATCTGTCGGTGCAGAGCGCCGAGCCGAAGAAGGAACTCGGGCTGGAGTTCTTCGCCAGGATGAAGGCGCGGATGGCCGAAAGCGGCCCGCCGCCATTGGGGCTGCACATCGTGATGGGCAAGGACGCTGGCGTGAAGGTCGCAAACATGGCGGCAAACATTGCCAAGGGCGCCATCGCCCCGGTGCTGATGCTGGCGCGAAAAGGATAGGGCGGTGAGGGGAGGAGCCGCCGGCGCGCGCGACATCATCGTCGACTGCGACGGCGTCATCCCCGAACAGGATTACGCGGATCTGCGCGCCGCTGGTGTTGCCGAAATCTTCGGCCCCGGCTCCAATGTGCTGGATGCGGCGAGTATTGTCGAGGTTATGGCGCTGGAGGTGGCGAGCAGGCGCGGTACGAAATCGCAAGTGAGGGGGAGCGTCATCGACGCCCCCTCATCCGTCTGCGGTCGTTCACGGAACGCCCGCATCCGCGGCAGGGCGGCATGAAGCGGTTCCCGCTCTCCCCCCTTGCGGGGGAGAAACGAGACCCCGCCCGTTGCATGAATTTTTCGCCTGTTTCGGCGTTTATCGAACAAATCCAATCGCATGGGCCGCGCGCGCCGTAAAACTCATGCAACGCATCGAAGCCTCTCTTATGATTGTCCCGCCTTCTTTTGGAAGCCGGGTCTAGAACCGACCACCCGGAAGAGGGACGGTGCCCGGTTGGGTGAGGAGTGCGCGACCGCTGGTCGGTCCATCGGCAACGAGTTGTCGATTGGAGCGACGAACGCCCGGATCGAACGAGAAGGGCCGGCGGTCGTGTCAGGTAACTCACCTGGGTGATGAACCCCCACGCCGGGGCGGCATGAAGCGGCGCGCGCAGTCCTGTTTTCCCGGACTTTTGTTCCGGGCCGCCGACCGAAGCTGCAAGACCACCGAGCGGGCGGTCCGAGGATCGCTATACTTCTAAGACGTTGCGATGCTTTGACCGCCCGTCTTCCACTCGCGATGCCTCGGCTGGCGCAGCCAGACCGGAAAGCTTATCGCGAGCAGGAAAAAGTCTTTCAGCAATCCGGTCTCGGAAACGGGACGCGGCGGCGATCGTACGCGCCGTGTTCAAACACACCGCGGCCGGCCAGCCCTCAGCGGTTGCCGGTCATTGAAAGGCAGCTAAGCTTCAGCGCGCCCAAAAGCGCGTCCAGATCTTCACGGTTTTTGGCGTTGTATTTCAGGCCCATCGCCACGGTCACGATGAAATGCGCCTGCTGGCCGACGCTGAGGCCGCTTGCGCGCAGGCTTTCGGCATAAGGCGCGAGCAGTCCGGCGACCAGTTCCTCATGGCGCGCATGTGAGCGGGCAATTTGGTCCTTGCCGGCCTCGTTGTGGCCGGCGATCAGGTCTTCGAAGTCGCCCGCGCCCTGCAACAGTTCGAAACCCTTGGCCACGGTCTCGGCGAAATAGATGTCCAGCTGTTCCGCCAGCGTGCCGTGCTCCGGCAGGCGCGCTTGCACCTGCGCCAGGTTGCGGTCGGTGACTGCGCGAATGCAGGCGCGTATCAGGTCTTCCTTGCTGCCGAACAGGTCGTAGATGGTTTGCCGTGAAAGCCGGGCGGCTGACGCGATATCCGACATCGCGGCCTTGCGCGTGCCGTAACGCACAAAGGTCTGGATCGCGGCATCGATGATTCTCTTTTTGGTGTCGGTCGGCGCGGCTTCGAATCGGTTCATCGGCGGCCATTAGATCACGATTTCCAGCTTGACAAGGAGTTGAATCTTGTAAACTACAAACATACAAATAGGATCAAATTGTAAGGTACGTGAAATCGAAGCCGGGCGCGAACCGTTTTGAGGGCAACCCGAGGTCGATTGCACGCGCAACAGAGAAAGGAAACAGCATGGACAAGGCACAAGAAGACGCGCTGATAGACCAACTCGCCAAGGGGGTCAGCTACTCGTTCCGCACGCCGATCCTGCGGCGCCCGTCCGATCACGGCATGGACTATGAGGACGTGTTCTTTCCGGCGATGGACGGGGTGATGCTGGACGGCTGGTTCATGCCGGCGGAAGGCTCAGACAAGCTCATAATCTGCAACCACTTAATCGGCGCCAACCGCTACGGCTATGCCGGCCATCTGGAGCCGTGGACGGGATCGGGCGGTTTCGAGGTGAACTTTATTCCCGCCTACAAGGCACTGGTCGAAGCCGGCTACAGCGTGCTCGCCTACGATCTGCGCGGGCATGGCCATTCGGCCGACGGCGCGGGAAGCATCACCGGCGTCGGCGCGATCGAATGGCGCGACGTGATCGGCTCGGTGCGTTACGCGAAAGACCGCTGGCCGAACGCGAAGGTGGCGCTGCATTCGCTGTGCATGGGCTGTAACTCGACCTTTATTGCCATGGAAAAGCACCCCGAAGAGTTCGAGCACATCTTCTGCATGATCGCGTTGCAGCCGCTGTCGGCAGCGCCATTTATCGAAAGGGCCCTTATCGACAACGGCGTCGAGAACGCGGTGGAGCGTTTCAACGAGCGCTACAGCTACTACTCCAGCTTCCGCCACACCGATTCCAACGCCATTGCGCGGGCCCACGCGGTCAAGGTTCCGACCATGTTGGTGCAGGTCAAGGACGACATGACGACCAAGCCGTCGGACGCCGAGGGCATCGTCGAACGTCTGCCGAACTCCGACAAGAAGCTGATGTGGATAGAAGGCAGGCCAGTTCGCTACGAGGGCTATCGTTACTTCAGCCAGAAGCCGGCCGAGATGGTCGCCTGGTACGACGCGCATCTGTAGGAATCAAACGCCAAAATCGGAGTAGTCGAAGTGATTTCCAATCGACGAAATCTGTTGAAGCTGGGCGCGTTTGGCGCGGTGGCGGGCGTCATGCCCGCCGTTGCGGTGCGCGCCAAGACGGCGGCGCCCGCCGCGGGAATAGCCGACACGACACTCGATCTGGTCGATCCGCAATACCGCGCATTCGCGCAGCAGATGCTGCCGGCCGAACTGAGCGATGCGATCCTGCCGCAAATCCGCGAAGTGGTCGCCGCCTCGCCGGCGATCGGCCGCACCGATCCGGTCTACGAGCACTTCGATATCGCCGGCCGCGCCGCGGAGGTCTATGTCTATCGGCCGTCGGCACCGAAGGCCGACCCGGCGCCCGCCATCCTCTACATTCATGGAGGTGGCTATGTCGTGGGCACCGCCGGCCAGATGCATGGCTATTGTCATGATATGGCCGACAAGTCCGGGGCGGTGGTGGTCAGCGTCGAATACCGGCTGGCCCCCGACACGCCGTTTCCGGGTCCGCTGGAAGACTGCCATGACGCGCTCTCGTGGACCCACGCCCGGGCCGCGGACTTGGGCATCGACCCGGACCGTATCTCGATCATGGGCCACAGCGCCGGCGGCGGATTATGCGCGGCGCTGGCGCTCTATGCGCGCGACCGCGGCGAAATGCCGGTCAGGGCGCAGTTCCCGATCTATCCGATGCTCGACCACCGCACCGCGACAACGGCCGCGCCGGTCAACAATCTGGCGACCGGTGAGTTCGTCTGGGGACGGCAGACTAATCGCTATGGCTGGGCCTCCTACCGGGGCGGCTATGGGCTCGATGACGCGCGCATAGGCCATTTCTCGCCGACCCACGCGGCGGCGCTTGCCGGTCTGCCGCCAGCCTTCATGATCGTCGGGGCGCTGGACCTGTTCCTGGAAGAGGACGCCGATTACGCGCTGCGCCTGACGCGCGAACGGGTGCCGGTCGAGTTCATCATCTATCCGGGCGCCATTCACGGCTTTGACAATGTGCCGGGTACCAACCTGACTGCCCGGTTTGAAATAGATCTCTACAACGCGTTCGCCCGCTTTATCTGAATCGGCCAGCGAACATGCAAGAAAGGAACGGTCATGTTCGGCAATATGGTCTCCAACATGATGGTCAAGCCCTACCAGTCTCCGCTGTTCGACAAGCCGGAGAACTGGGACCTCGACTACGAACGTGTGGAATTCCCTGCAACCGATGGCACGACGCTGCGCGGCTGGCTAATCAACGGCGGCACCGACAGGGTGATCGTCGAGAGCCATTTTGGCGTGCAGTGCAATCGCGGCGGCTGGAGCCCGCAGGGCAAGGGCCCGATCAGGCCGTGGAAGGAGGACATCAAGTTCCTGCGCCAGGCCAAGCACTTCGCCGACAATGGCTATTCCTTCCTGATGTACGACTTTCGCGGCCACGGCGAGAGCGATCTCGGCCCGAAACCGTGGGTGAGCTGGGGCCCGGAAGAGGCCAAGGACGTGCTCGGCGCAGTCGACTACATCTCGGGCCGGTCGGAATTCGCCAATGCCTCGATCGGCCTCTTGTCGATCTGCATGGGCTCGGGCGCGACCACCTATGCCTATGGTTTGGAAGACGGCATGGCCAAGCGCGACAAGGTCAAGGCGCTGGTGGCGGTGCAACCGCTGCTCTACAGCTGTTTTGTCGACGCGCTTGGCATGCCGGGATTCCTGCAGCGCGCCGGTGCCCGGGTGACGAAAGAGCGTCTCGGCTTCGATCTCGCCGAACCGAACTTCGTCGACCACACACCCAAGATCAATGTTCCGACGCTGGTCATTCAGAACGAGAACGACCCGTGGACCCAACTGCCGATGGTCGAAGGCTATTACAACGGACTGACGGTCGAAAAAGAGCTGAAGATGCTCGATCTGGAAAAGAGCCGGTTCGCCGCTTACGACTGGGTCGGCACGCATCCGGCCGACGTGCGGGCCTGGTTCGACAAGTACCTCTGACAGACTGTGGCGCGCGGCCTTCGGGCCGCGCGCCGTGCAGTATGTCGGCTTTCAGTCGGAGAGGGGAAGATGCAGCCGTTGCAAGCGCCTCGGCCTGCTACCAAGGCAATAGCGGTCTTGACCGGAATGCGGCCAAGTTCGTTGGCCGAGGGAGGTCCGGCCGCGATTGAGCTGATGGGAACAAATCTTCATATCGCACGGACAAGACTGGTTTTTTTCGTCGGAATCATACGACAAAATACCCTCCGAAGGCATTTGTGGCGGAATCGGCCGCAGTTTGCCTCATTTTCGCCAAACCCTTCACATTTCTGGGATTTAGGCGTTTGTTAGGGTTAATGGTTTATGACCGGGCCGAACGGAGGGGTAGTGCGGCTTAACCGAATGGAAGTGATGCAGCATGTGCAACGGGGGTTCCGCTTCGCGGGTCTGCCGCTTATTGCGATGTTTGCCAACATTTCGGTGCCGACCCAGGCCGCGCTTCCCGAACACAGCGCCATCGAATGGACCCGCTCGATCAATGGTGAATTGACCGACATCCGGCTGATGCCGCAGGGCGGGGCGATCATGCAGTCGCCGGGCGATCAGCCGCGCGTCAACCGTGACGCCAAGAGCGCGAGGCCTGTCGCCCCCAATCCGGATGCGGCGCGTCAGCCGCGTATCACGTATGACCCCGCCAAGATCGGGCGCTGGTGGGTGTTCCGCCGGGCGCTGCCCGCCGATCCCTTTGCAGGGCCGGGCAATCCGGATCTTGCGGTCGTGCGCGGCTTTCCAATCGATGAGCAACGCGGCCGGTTCGCAGGCGCACCGGCTGTGCCGGAAGAATTCGTTACCCATGGCGGAACCGTCGCCCACCGGGTTGCCTATGCGCCCGATGCGCCGCGCCAGCTGATCTGGTCGCCGCTGATCGCCGATCCGGTGGTCGAAGGGCTGGAAATCGCCGCCGTGCGACCGCTGCGCAAAGGCGACCACAAGTGGATGAGCCGGCCTTTGCCGGCAACGGTCACGACCGTCAAGGAACAGCGTTGTCTCGCCACCGCCATCTATTTCGAGGCACGTGGCGAATCCAAGGAAGGCCAGGCCGCAGTGGCGCAGGTCATCCTCAACCGGGTGCGTAACCCGGCCTATCCCGACACGATTTGCGGTGTGGTCTATCAGAACGCCAATCTGCGCAACCGCTGCCAGTTCTCGTTCGCTTGCGATGGCGTCGCCGAAAAGATCCGCGCACGGCGCGCCTATGAGAAAGCGCAGAAGATCGCGCGCAAGGTGACCGCAGGCGAGATTTTCATCGCCAAGGTCGGCGCATCAACCCATTACTTCGCCGACTACGTCCGCCCGCGCTGGGCCAACCGCATGATTAAAACCGCCTCGATCGGCGAGCATCACTTTTTCACCACCCGCAAGGGCGGCTGGCAGTAATCGGCCTGACCGCACTCTAGCGCGGTGCCATGCGGATCGCGCCATCGAGGCGGATCGTTTCACCGTTCAGCATCTGGTTCTCACAGATATGCAGTGCCAGCGCGGCGTATTCTGCAGGGTCGCCGAGGCGTGACGGGAAGGGCACTTGCGCGCCAAGCGCGTCTTGCACATCTTGCGGCATGCCGGCGACCATCGGCGTCTTGAAAATGCCCGGGGCGATCGTCACCACGCGGATGCCGTGCTGGGCAAGGTCGCGGGCCATCGGAAGGGTCATGCCGGCCACGCCGGCCTTGGAGGCGGAGTAGGCGATCTGGCCGATCTGGCCGTCGAAAGCGGCCACCGACGCGGTGTTGATGATCACGCCGCGCTCGCCGCTGGCAAGCGGTTCGGTTGCCGTCATGCCGGCCGCGGCCACCGCCGCACAGTTGAACGTGCCGAACAGGTTGACGGCGACGGTCTTGGCGAACTGCGCCGGATCATGTGGCTGGCCGCGCGACACCGTCTTGGCGGCCGGCGCGATGCCGGCGCAGTTGACGATGATGCGTTCCTGTCCGTTGATCTGGCGTGCATTCTCGAACCCCTGCTGCACGCTTTCCGGATCCGATACGTCGACACGAAAGAACACCGCGCCCGATTTCGCCGCCCGCTTCTCGGCGGCGCTGTCGTTCAGATCGAACAACGCGACCCGGCAGCCCTTCTTGGCCAATGCCTTGGCAGTTGCCGCGCCGAGGCCGGAGGCGCCGCCGGTAACGATGGCGCTGACGGAGGAGTCGAGTTTCATGGCTGTCCCTCTTTCTTGTTCGCTGTCGATGCTCGCGGTGCCGGTACCGCTCGGTTCAGATGCGTTCGATGGCGATGGCCGTGCCTTCGCCGCCGCCGATGCACAGCGACGCGATGCCGGTCGCCTTGTCGTGGGTCTCCAGAGCGTTGAGAAGCGTGACGATGATACGCGCCCCCGATGCGCCGATCGGATGGCCGAGCGCACAGGCGCCGCCATGCACATTGAGCCGGTCATGGTCCATGCCGATCTCGGCCATCGCCGTCATAGGCACCACTGCGAAGGCTTCGTTGACCTCCCAGAGATCGACATCGCTGACGCTCCATCCGGCTCTGTCGAGCACACGGCGCATGGCCGGGACGGGGGCGGTGGTAAACCAGCCCGGCTCCTGGGCGTGGCTGGCATGGCCGAGGATACGCGCGCGGATGGTCGCGCCGCGGGCCTTCGCCTCGCTCTCGCGCATCAGCACCAGGGCAGCGGCGCCGTCGGAGATCGACGAGGCATTGGCCGCCGTCACCGTGCCGCCCTGCCTGAAGGCGGGTTTCAGATGCGGGATCTTGTCCGGCCGTGCCTGTTTGGGCAGTTCGTCTTCGGTCACGACCCGCTCGCCCTTGCGGTGCTTGACGGTGACCGGCGCGATCTCGCCGGCAAGCCGTCCGTCGGCGTTGGCGTTCTGGGCGCGGGCGAGCGACTCCAGTGCGTAGGCATCCTGCGCCTCGCGGGTGAACTGGTACTTCTCTGCGCAATCCTCGGCGAACGTCCCCATCGCCCTGCCGGTGTCGTAGGCATCCTCAAGCCCGTCGCGCATCATGTGGTCGATCACCGCGGTGTGCCCCATGCGCACGCCGCTGCGCGCGCCGGCAAGCAGATGCGGCGCATTCGTCATGGATTCCATGCCGCCGGCGACCAGCACCGCGCCATTGCCCGTAAGGAGCTGGTCGTGCGCCATCATCACGGCTTTCATGCCGGAGCCGCACATCTTGTTGAGCGTGACCGCCGGAACGCTGCTGGATAATCCGCCAAGGAACCCGGCCTGTCGGGCCGGGGCCTGGCCTTGTCCGGCGCCGAGTACGTTTCCCATCAGCAATTCATCGACGCCGTCTGCACCGAGCGCGGCGTTTTCGAGCGCGGCCTTGATGGCGACACCACCAAGCGCACTTGCCGTAACGTCGGCGAAGTCGCCGAGCATCGATCCCATGGCGGTCCGCGCCGCGCCGGCGATGACGATATTGTCGGCCATCTGTGCTCCTCCGCTCAGTCCTCCGGACCGCGTTTCTAGACGGGTCGCCGGGTTTGCGCCAGTGCCGTTTGTCGCAGAAAAAACGCTACTTCCCGAGTGCGATGCCCTCGCGGCGCGGGTCGGCGCCGCCTTCCAGCCCGTCCGGCGTTATGACGATGCCATGCAGTCCGGAATTCAGGTCGCGCACGCTGACCGGGTAGCCCATCTGCTCCAGATCGGCCTGCATCGCGGCAGCGTCCGTGCCTTCTTCCAGATCGTAGGTGTCAAAACGGTTGACCCGGTGCGGCATGGCGATGGCCTGCTGGATGTCCAGGCCCCAGGTCAGATGGGCGATGATGGTCTTGGCAACATAGCCGATGATGCGGCTGCCGCCCGGCGACCCGATCACCAGCACCGGTTTTCCGTCCTTTAGAACAATGGTCGGCGCCATGGAAGAGCGGGGCCGCTTCCCCGGCTCGATCCGGTTGGCGATCGGATTTCCGTTTCGGTGCGTGCGGAAGGAGAAGTCGGTCAATTCGTTGTTGAGCAGGAAGCCGCCCGTCATCAGACGCGAGCCGAATCCGTTCTCAATGGTCGTGGTCATCGACAGTGCGTTGCCGGCGGCATCGACAATCGAGATGTGGCTTGTCGATGGCAGTTCGATCGATTCGTCATCGGCGAGCAGGAGCGTGTGGTCGAAGGCAGGCAGGCCCGGTGCGACCACCGGCAACGCGCTGAAGCCATCTGTCCTGTCGCCTTCGATCAGTTGCGCTCGCTCGCGCAGATAGTCAGGATCGAGCAGTCCCTTGACCGGAACCGGCACGAAATCGCTGTCGGCCATGTAGCGCCCACGGTCGGCGAAGGCGAGACGCGAGGCGTCGCCGATCAACCGCCAGCTTTGCGGATCGTCCGGGCCAAGGATGTCGAGCGCGAACTCCGCCGTCATGCCAAGGATCTGCCCGACCGTCAGCGCGCCGGAGGATGGCGGGCCCATGCCGCAGATCTGGTATTCCCGATAGGGCGCGCAGACCGCCGGGCGCTTGATGACCGCATAGTTGTCGAAATCGCGTTGGGCGAGCACGCCGGGATTGCCCGGCGCGTTCCGGACCGTCTCGATGATCGCCTCGGCGATGGGACCGGAGTAGAAGGCCGGAGCGCCCTTTTCCGCGAGCGCACGCAGCGTCTCCGCATAGGGTTGGTTGACCAGCCATTCGCCGACCTTCAGGGGCGTGCCGCCCGGCAGGAAGTAACTGGCCGTGGCCTCAAAGCGCGCCAGCCGTTCCGCGTCCCGCGAGACCAACCCGGCAAGCCGCGGCGATACGACAAAACCGTCTTCGGCAAGCCGGATCGCATCGTCAAACAGGTTTGCCCATTCGGTCTTTCCCCAGCGTTTGTGGGCTTCTTCAAGCAGCGCTGGAGTACCCGGAGTTCCGACCGAACGACCGCCGACGACCGCGTCGAAAAACTTCATCGGCTCGCCATTCTCGTCCTGGAACATCGTCGGTCTCGCCGTCATCGGAGCGGTCTCGCGTCCGTCCAGCGTGGTGATCTCGCCGGTCGCCGCGTTGTACCAGACGAGAAACGCGCCGCCACCGAGCCCGGAGGACTGCGGCTCGACAAGGCCCAGTACAGCCTGCGTCGCGACCATTGCGTCGGCGGCGCTGCCGCCTTGTTCGAGCACGCGCGCGCCAGCCTCGACCGCAAGCGGATTGGCGGCGACGATCATCCATTGCCTGGCCTTGACGGGTACTCCGGCCTGTTTGGCGTCGAGCGCGGCGCGCGTCTGCGGCGAAACGGCGATATTGCCGCGCGGGGTCGCGACTTCCGGCGCTATGGCGTCGGCTGATTGCTGCGCCATGGCCGGAGATTGGGTCGGGCCGATGGCCGCGATGGCGGCAGTGAGAAGACAGGCGCGGGCATGCGTCTTCATGGCTCTTCCTCCGTTTGCCGAAGCAGTAGACGACGCGAATAATGTCATGGCAAGACTTGCATATGTCACAAATCAACGGGCAAATGACGCCACGGCGAGGAGGAGCGTTTAATGTTCGACAAGACGATGCGGTTCGGGCTGGGTGAGGAGATCGAAGCGCTGCGCGACATGGTGCAGCGCTTTGCGGCGGACGAAATCGCGCCGCGTGCAGCCGAGATCGACGCCTCGAATGAATTCCCGATGGATCTGTGGGAAAAGATGGGCGCGCTCGGCCTGCACGGGATCACCGTGCCCGAGGAGGAGGGTGGGGCCGGCATGGGCTATCTCGCCCATTGCGTGGCCATCGAGGAGATCAGCCGCGCCTCGGCTTCGGTCGGATTGTCCTATGGCGCGCATTCCAACCTTTGCGTCAACCAGTTGCGTCGCTGGGGCACGTCCGAGCAGAAGGCGAAGTACCTGCCGGGGCTGATATCGGGCGAGCATGTCGGTTCGCTGGCGATGAGCGAGCCGGGCTCCGGTTCGGATGTCGTCTCGATGAAACTGCGCGCCGAGAAGCGCAACGACCGCTTCGTGCTCAACGGCAACAAGATGTGGATCACCAACGGTCCGGACGCCACCACGCTGATCGTCTACGCCAAGACCGATCCCGAGGCCGGGCCGCGCGGCATCACCGCCTTCCTGATCGAAAAGGGCATGGCCGGATTCTCCACCGCGCAGAAGCTCGACAAGCTCGGCATGCGCGGCTCCAACACCTGCGAACTGGTGTTCGAGGGCTGCGAGGTACCGTTCGAGAACGTGCTCGGCGAAGAGGGCAAGGGCGTCAATGTGTTGATGAGCGGGCTCGACTATGAACGCGTCGTACTGGCCGCCGGGCCGGTCGGCATCATGGCCGCCGCGCTTGATGTGGTCGTGCCCTATGTGCATGAGCGCGAGCAGTTCGGCCAGCCAATCGGCACGTTCCAGCTGATGCAGGGCAAGCTCGCCGACATGTATACGACGACCAATGCCTGCCGGGCCTATGTCTATGCGGTGGCGGCGGCCTGCGACCGGGGCGAGACGACGCGCAAGGATTCGGCCGGCTGTATCCTTTATGCCGCCGAGAAGGCGACGCAAGTGGCGTTGGAGGCAATCCAGTGCCTCGGCGGCAACGGCTACATCAACGATTATGCGACCGGCCGTCTGCTGCGTGACGCCAAGCTCTACGAGATCGGCGCTGGCACGTCGGAGATCCGCCGCATGCTGATCGGGCGGGAATTGTTTCAGGAGACGGTGTGAGCGCGCCGCCTGCGATCGATCAGACAATGCACATGTGGAATCGTCTATGACTGTCCTTTCTTCCTCTTTAACTCATGCAGCGCCGGAATTCGCGGCCAACCGGGATGCGATGGAGGGGCAATACGAGGCGATTGCTGCCGAAGCCGCGCGCATCATGCAAGGCGGGTCGGAAGCCTCGCGCGCACGCCATGTCAAGCGCGGCAAGCTGTTGCCGCGCGACCGCATCGCCGGGCTGCTCGACAATGGTTCGCCGTTTCTGGAGATCGGCCTTTTTGCGGCAAACGGCGTTTATGACGACGACATCCCGTCTGCCGGCGCGATCGCCGGTATCGGCAAGGTGGCGGGCCGCGACTGCATGGTGTTGTGCAACGACGCGACCGTGAAGGGCGGGACTTACTATCCGCTGACCGTCAAGAAGCACCTCAGGGCCCAGGAGATCGCCGAAGAAAACCGGCTGCCCTGTATCTACCTCGTCGATTCAGGCGGCGCCAACCTGCCCAACCAGGACGAGGTTTTTCCGGACAAGGATCATTTCGGGCGCATCTTCTTCAACCAGGCGCGGATGAGCGCCAAGGGCATTGCCCAGATCGCCGTGGTGATGGGCTCATGCACGGCCGGCGGCGCCTATGTGCCGGCGATGAGCGACCAGACAATCATCGTCAAGAACCAGGGCACGATCTTTCTTGCCGGCCCGCCGCTGGTCAAGGAAGCGACCGGCGAAGTCGTCGACGCCGAGACGCTGGGCGGCGGCGACACGCACACCAGATTGTCAGGTGTTGCCGATCATCTGGCCGAAAACGACGACCACGCGCTGGCGCTGGCGCGCGAGATTGTCGGCCATCTCGGCCCTGCGCCTGAGCCCAACATCACGCTTGCCGCGCCGCGGCCGCCGGCGCTTGCCGCCGACGACATCATGGGCATCGTACCCGCCGATCCCAAGACGCCATTCGATGTGCGCGAGGTGATTGCCCGCATTACCGACGGCTCCGACTTCGCCGAGTTCAAACCGCGCTACGGCACGACGCTGGTCTGCGGCTTTGCCCACATCGATGGCGTGCCGGTCGGTATCCTCGCCAACAATGGCGTGCTGTTTTCCGAAAGCTCGATGAAGGGCGCGCATTTCATCGAGTTGTGCTGTCAGCGCAAGATCCCGCTTTTGTTCCTGCAGAACATCACGGGCTTCATGGTCGGCTCCAAATACGAGGCCGGCGGCATCGCCAAGGACGGCGCCAAACTGGTGACGGCGGTCTCGACCGCTGCGGTTCCGAAGGTCACCGTCATCATCGGCGGCTCCTACGGCGCGGGCAATTACGGCATGTGCGGCCGCGCCTATTCGCCCCGCTTTTTGTGGATGTGGCCGAACGCGCGCATCTCGGTGATGGGCGGGGCGCAGGCCGCCGGCGTTCTGGCCAATGTGCGGCGCGCCGGCATCGAGGCGAAGGGCGGCACGTGGTCGGCGGAAGAAGAGGCCGAGTTCAAGCGCCCGACACTGGAGATGTTCGAGCGCCAGTCGCACCCGCTCTACGCCTCGGCGCGGCTGTGGGACGACGGCATCATCGATCCGCGCAAGACCCGTGACGTGGTGGCGTTGAGCCTGCGCGCGGCGCTCAATGCGCCGGTCGAGGAGACCAAGTTCGGCGTGTTCAGGATGTGAGGCATGGCGCCGCCGAGCTCAGCGTGGCCCGGACACCCGGAAGACCAGGATTGCGAAGCTGTCGGTCCCGCCGCGCGTCTGGATGACCGGCGGTAGCGTTTCGACATTCCTGAACACGGCGTCGAGCACCTTCTCGAACTGTGCAGTGCGCCGTCCGGCAGCACTCAGCCTGGCCGGCTCGAACGCGTATCCGGCGACGTCCCGCGGTATGGGCGGATGACGCATATGGGCGAGGTGGCGGGGATCTGCTGGCGACACGTAGACCGTGATGTCCGGGCCGAGCGCATAACCGATCTTGCCAGCCCTCGAATAGGTCAAGCCATATGCATAGTCATCATCGCCCAGGATAATACCGCGGGCCTTTAACTCCGGTACGAGATCGTTCCAGTCGCTGGTATCCCACCGCAACTCTGATTCAGCCACGATCGGGTGATCCATGTAGGGCAACCCCCATCGCATGTGCCAGGTTGCGAGCGCGAGAACGAGGAGGACGCCATAAATGCCGAGCCAGCAAAGCGGCCTCAGGTACCGGCGTAGCCGTGGCCCGGTTTCGGTGCACCAAATTCCGACGAGCGGCATGGCGATCGCCAGGCCGGGCATGCTCCAGTGCGGCGGGCTTTGGCTGCCGACAAGCGCGACCGCATAGAACACAAGGATCAGCGTCGTCGCCATGACCGCGTAGGCTTTGCGTTCTTGCGAAGCTTTCTGCCGGAAAGCTGCGATGATAGCCAGCAGGGCGAACACCCAGGATACCGGCCAGAAAAACCCCATCTGGCCGAGAACCAATTGCAATAGACCGGCCGGATCGAATACCAGTCCGGATTGGGTTCCGACCCGTCCTGTATGAAAGAGAAAAGAAGCCCAGCCGTTCTGGGCGTTCCAGATGAGCGTCGGAAGCTGCATGAACGCGGCAATCATTGCTCCGATCCATGGTCCTGGCGTGCGAAAAGACTGGCGCCCGGCAGGGAGTACAAGCAACGCGATCAGCGCGGCGAGGACGAAGACCAGCGCATGGTACTTCGACAGCATGGCGGCGCCAAGCGCTGCGCCGCCGAGCACCCATCGAAGAATAGGCCGGTCGGGCTCTCTGTCGAACACGGCAGGAAAGACGAGCCAGATCGCCAGCATGATGAAGAAATTGAGCGGTCCGTCAGGTCCGACGAACCGGTTGGCGGCTATGCAGAAATAGGGTGCGACGGCAAACAGCAATGCCGCCCAGAGTGCCGCCCGTGCCGAGAACCGCCGGGTCAGGCTCCAGACGAGCCAGGTCGTGCCCGTGCCGAGCATCACATAGGGCAGCCTGACGATGAGGTTTGACTCGGCTCCGAAAATCTGTGCGGACCATTGTGCGAGCGAGAAGGCGAGCAGCGGATGATCGAAGAAGGCAAGCGTCGGTTGCCGGCTCACAATGACTGCGTAGCTCTCGTCGATATTGAGCGGCATCAGCCAGGCGGTGATGAGGTGGGCTGCAAGGAAAAGACCAAGAAGGCCTGCGATTCCGAGTGGAGGCTCGTCCCGAGAGAAACGCGCGTGCGCTGGTCGCGGGGTGCTGATGTCATTCATGCTGAATGATGGCCTCTCGATGCGAAAATGCCAGGAAATGGCGCCACGTTTGTCGCCCTGCGGGCAAGAAGCCTCTTGCACGAGGTCGCAGGCGCGGTAAACCGCTTCTTAAGGGGAGGTATTATGGTTCGACAACTTCGGATGCCAGCATGACGGCGGGGCGCCTGACCGTCATCGAAGCCGACATCACGACGCTTGCCGTCGACGCCATCGTCAATGCGGCGAACTCCTCCCTGCTTGGCGGCGGTGGCGTGGACGGGGCGATCCACCGGGCCGCCGGGCCTGAACTGCTCGCCGAATGCCGGACGCTTGGCGGTTGCGCGACGGGCGAGGCTAAGATCACCAAGGGCTACGATCTGCCGGCGCGCCACGTGATCCACACGGTCGGCCCGGTCTGGTGCGGCGGCAACGAGAACGAGCCTGAACTGCTCGCGTCCTGTTATCGCAAGTCGCTTAAACTTGCTGATGTAAACAATTGTTCGACAGTCGCTTTTCCTGCGATTTCTACTGGTGTCTATGGCTATCCGCCCGAGGAGGCGGCCGCTATCGCCGTCCGCGCCGTCGCGGACTGCCTGGCCGGTCTTCCCGTGCTGCAGCAGGTGACGTTTTGTTGTTTCAGTAGTAAATCGGCGGAACTGCACCGTTCCGCCATTGCCGCGCTTTGAAGGATCCCATGTT
Organism: Oricola sp.; assembly: GCF_965230365.1. Taxonomy (GTDB): domain Bacteria; phylum Pseudomonadota; class Alphaproteobacteria; order Rhizobiales; family Rhizobiaceae; genus Oricola. The sequence goes on from NZ_OZ246003.1 coordinate 1,852,648, forward strand.
CGACAAGTTGCTCATCGCCAATCGCGGAGAAATTGCCTGCCGCATCATTCGCACCGCGCGCCGTATGGGCATCAAAACGGTCGCGATCTTCTCCGATGCCGACCGGCACGCCCTGCACGTGGAGATGGCCGACGAGGCGGTGCATGTCGGCCCACCGGCACCGCTGGAAAGCTATCTGAACACTGCCCGTATCATCGAGGCGGCGCAGGCGACGGGCGCGGCGGCGGTGCATCCCGGTTATGGCTTTCTTTCGGAAAACCCGGATTTCGTCGAAGCGGTCGAGAAGGCCGGGCTTGTCTTTGTCGGTCCGTCGGCGAAATCGATCCGCGCCATGGGCCTGAAGGACGCCGCCAAGCGGTTGATGGAAAAGGCCGGCGTACCGGTCGTGCCCGGCTATCACGGCGAGGCGCAGGAAGTCGTCGTTCTGTCGGCCAAGGCGGCGGAGATCGGTTTCCCCGTGCTGATCAAGGCGCGCGCCGGCGGCGGCGGCAAGGGCATGCGCAAGGTCGACAGCCAACCCGAGTTCAAGGATGCGCTGGCGGCGGCCAAGCGCGAGGCGAGGGCGGCCTTCGGCGACGACCGGGTGCTGGTCGAGAAGTTCGTCACGTCGCCGCGCCACATCGAGGTGCAGGTCTTTGGCGACAATCACGGCAATGCGGTTCATCTGTTTGAACGCGATTGCTCGTTGCAGCGCCGCCACCAGAAGGTTGTCGAGGAAGCGCCAGCGCCGGGTATGACCGAGGAGGTCCGCGCCGCGATGACCGAGGCGGCCGTCAAGGCGGCGCGGGCAATCGACTATTCCGGTGCCGGCACAATCGAATTCATCGCCGATGGCTCCGGGCCGCTCAGGCCTGACGGTTTCTGGTTCATGGAGATGAACACGCGCCTCCAGGTGGAGCATCCGGTCACCGAAGCGGTAACTGGGCTTGATCTGGTGGAATGGCAGTTGCGGGTCGCCGCCGGCGAGCCGCTGCCGCTGGCGCAGCCCGACATAGCGATTTGCGGCCATGCCTTCGAGGCGCGGCTATATGCGGAAGACCCGGCCAACGGCTTCTTGCCGCAGACGGGAACACTGCATCATCTGGCCTTCAGCGACGCGGCGCGGAACGACACCGGCGTGCGCTCGGGCGATGCGGTGACGCCGCATTACGATCCGATGATCGCCAAGATCGTCACCCAGGGCGAAACGCGTGACGTGGCGCTTGCCGGTCTGCGCGTCGCGCTCGCAGAAACCCACATCGCCGGCACGGTCACCAATCTCGCCTTCCTGGAGGCGCTGGCCACCCATGAAGGGTTTGCCGCCGGCTCGGTCGACACCGGCCTGATCGACCGCGATCTGGCGTCGCTGATCGGGCGCGAGCCGCCGCAGGAAGTGGCCGTTGCCAGCGCCGCGTTCGCCGCGCTCGGCATCGAACTGGACGCCGCCTTTGCAGGCTGGCGCCTGTGGGGCGAGGCCGCGCATCGCATCGCGTTTACTGTTGATGGCGAACGGCTGGAACGACGGCTTGTCCTGCATGGTGACGGCTCGGCAAGCCTGACCGGCGGCAATGAGGCGGTCCGGTTCCGGGACGTTGTTCGCGACGGCGACCGCATTCGGTTGCGCCTGGATCCGCATGGCATGGCTGTTGAGGCACGCCTGGCGGTGTATCCCACTGTCGAGGGCAGCGCGGTGTCGGTGCGCTTCGGCGGAACAACGCATGAATTCGCCTTCGACGATCCGCTGCTGGCCGCCGCGCATCATGCGGAGGAGGGCGACGTGGTTTCATCGCCGATGACGGGCGTTGTCAGGGCGGTCAATGTGCGGCCGGGCTCGGCGGTCGCCAAGGGCGACAAGCTGATCGTGCTGGAAGCGATGAAAATGGAGACGAGCCTTGTCGCGCCGCGCGAGGCGACGGTCGCCGACGTGCTGTGCGCTGCGGGCGAAACCGTGGAGGGTGGCGCGATATTGCTGCGGTTCGAGGAGGCCGATGCATGATCAGACTGCACCATTGCCCGCAGACGCGTTCGATGCGTGTGTTGTGGCTGCTGCACGAACTCGGCGTGCCGTTTGAGGTCGTGATCCACCCATTCGACAAGAGCCTGCGCGATCCGGCTTATCTCGAGCTTTCGCCGGCGGGGCGCGTGCCCGCGCTGGAGATCGACGGCATGACAATGTTCGAGAGCGGCGCCATGACCGAGTATCTTTGCGAGCGTTTCCCGGATGCCGGCCTTGGCCGGCTCCCCGGCGACGCGGGGCGGGCCGAATGGCTGACATGGCTGCATTTTGCCGAGACGGTCAGCCAGCACGCCGCCGCGCTGACCCAGCAGCATGTCGCACTTTACGACGACAGCATGCGCTCGCCGATCGTCATGAAGCTGGAGGCGGCGCGGCTGAAGAAGTGCTACGCCGCCATCGAGGCCCGCCTTGCCGACCCCGAAGCGGCACGCGACATGCTTCTGACATCGGGTTTTTCAGCCGCCGACATTGCTGTCGGGCAGGCGGTCTACATGGCGAAGCACTTCGCGGCTCTTGACGATTTCCCGGCGCTCGAAGCTTGGTACGGGCGGATCAGCGCGCGTCCGGGCTTTATCGCCTCCCTGCCAGAGGCGGATGACGTGAAGCTCTATGTCCGTGATTTCTATCCGGCTTGGGACATTGTGCAGTGAGCGACGTGCGCATCTTCGAAGTCGGCCCGCGCGACGGCCTGCAAAACGAGAAGGCGATCATACCGGCGGCCAGCAAGATCGCGCTGATCGACCTTCTGTCGGAGGCCGGTTTCAGTCACATCGAGGCGACCAGTTTCGTCTCGCCGAAGTGGGTCCCGCAGCTCGCTGACGCCGAGGAGGTTCTGACCGAAATCACCCGGCGGCCAGGTGTCTCCTACGCTGCGCTGACGCCGAACCTGAAGGGCTTCCAGCGGGCGTTGGCGGCGAAAGCCGACGAGGTCGCGATCTTCGGATCGGCGTCAGAGACGTTCAGCCAGAAAAACATCAACTGCTCGATTGCCGAAAGCCTTGAGCGCTTCGCGCCGGTCATGGAGGCGGCGCGTACGGCCGGCATCCCGGTTCGCGGCTATGTGTCCTGCGTCGTCGGCTGCCCCTATGAAGGCGATATCGCGCCGGCTGCGGTTGCCGATGTCGCGGGCAAGCTGCTTGCCATGGGCTGCTACGAAATCTCGCTCGGCGACACCATCGGCAAAGGCACGCCAGAGACGATCCGCGCCATGTTGGAGGCTGTCGTCGACGCAGTGCCAGCGGAAAAACTGGCCGGCCATTACCACGACACAGGCGACCGGGCGCTCGACAATGTGAAGGCGAGCCTCGCATTCGGGCTGCGGACGTTCGACAGTGCCATTGGCGGGCTCGGCGGATGCCCCTATGCGCCGGACGCCAAGGGCAATGTGTCGACCATCCCGCTTGTCCGGATGCTCGAAGCCGAGGGATTTGATGCTGGCCTCGACATGGATAGATTGCTCGCCGCGCAGGCCTTTCTGGCGGATACGGTTTCTGGAGGGCCGAAATGAGCGACTACGAGACCATCCTGCTGGACATCGATGCGCGCGGCATCGCGACCGTGACGCTGAACCGGCCGGACAAGCACAACGCGATGAACGCGCAGATGATCCGCGAACTGGATGCGGTGGCAGCGCAACTCGCCGGTGAAGAGACCGTGAGGGCTGTCGTCCTCGCCGGTGCGGGGCAATCGTTTTGCGCCGGCGGCGATCTCAACTGGATGAAGGCGCAGGCCGAACAGGACCGCTCCGGAAAGATTGCCGAGGCGCGGGCGCTCGCCGGCATGCTGGCGGCGTGGAATGCGTTGCCGAAACCGGTCGTCGCCCGCGTGCACGGTCGCGCCTATGGCGGCGGCATCGGTCTGATCGCAGTGAGCGATGTTGCGATTGCCGCCGAAGGCTTGCGGTTTTCTCTGACAGAAACGCGGCTCGGCCTGATTCCGGCGACGATCGGCCCGTTCGTCGTCAGCAGGATGGGTGCCGGGTTTGCGCGGCAAGTGTTCTTTTCCGGGGCGACGTTTGATGTCGATTTTGGTCTGAGATCCGGCTTTCTGGCGCGCGCCTGCGCCCCGGCGGACCTCGACGCTGCCGTCGAAATGGAGTGTTCTGCGATTCTCAAATGTGCGCCGGGCGCGGTCGCCGACGCCAAGGCGCTCTGCCGGACGCTGGCCCGCCAGCCGGAAGGCGATGTTCTCACCATGACGGCCGAGGCGCTTGCGGACCGTTGGGAGACCAGCGAAGCGCAGGACGGCATCGCCGCTTTCTTCGCCCGCGAGGCGCCGCCCTGGCGGGACGAATTCTGACACATTGCATTGGCCGAGCGTTGCGTGCCATTGATTGCCGGCTGAACGAACGAGAAGACCGCCGCACGCGGCGGGGAGGAGCGTCCCTTTGGAATTGAATGACGAAGTCCGCATCGCTGCCCCACGCGGCAAGGTGTACGAGGCGCTCAACGACCCCGAGATTCTCAAGCAGTGCATTCCCGGCTGCGAGGAACTGGTCAAACACTCCGATACCGAACTGGAAGCCAAGGTGCTTTTGAAGATCGGGCCGGTCAAGGCGCGGTTCGGCGGCAAGGTTCTCCTCGATCCCGCCGGTGCGCCGGAGCGCTTCTCGCTGACCGGAGAGGGCAGCGGCGGTGCGGCCGGCTTCGCCAAGGGTGGTGCCGATGTCGAACTGGACGAGGATGGCGGCGAAACGGTGCTGCGCTACACGGCAAAGGCCGATATCGGCGGCAAGCTGGCGCAGCTTGGAAGCCGGCTGGTCGCCGGCACGTCGCGCAAGTTGGCGGCGACGTTCTTCGAGCGTTTCGCGGAGACTGTCTCGGCCGAATAGGGTTGCGGATCAGCTTTCCCGGTTTTCCGGCGGCGGGCCATCCTTGACCGCCTGCATCGACACATAGGTCGACGTGTTGGCGACATGCGGCAACGCTGATATCGTTTCTCCCAGGACCTTGCGGTAGGCGGCGATGTCCCGCGTCCTGACTTTTAGCAGGAAATCGAACGATCCCGCGATCATGTGGCACTGCTCGATTTCCGGTACATGCATCACCGCGTCGCCGAATGCCGACAACGCCTTCTCTGTCGTGTCGGACAGGCGCACTTCCGTAAACGCCACGTGTTCCCGACCGAGCTTGGCCATGTTGAGCACGGCGCGAAAGCCCAAAATGTAACCCTCGTCGATCAGCCGGCGCATGCGCACTTGGCAGGGGCTTTTCGACAGACCGACGCGCTTGGCGAGTTCGGTGACTGGCAGGCGTCCGTCTCTCTGCAATTCCGCCAGTATCTTGCGGTCGTAGCGGTCCAATTGGTTCTCTGCTTGCGTAAAGTCGCTCATCAGTTCCCGGATAATGCTTGGAAAACGGGAATCTTTCCCGCCTTTGGGGCATTCTAGGGAAATATGCCTTCATCAGCAATGATAAGCTGGTCGAAAGCGGTTCAAACGGGGGCAATCGATGACGGCAGGCGGTTCCATGCAGGCGGCGCGGCGCGCGATGCGCGACATGCATTGCGCCGACGAAACGCGGATTCTGGCCGATCTGGCAGCCGAATGGTCGCCGGATGTTACAACGCGCCAAGCCGTCACACAGCGGGCCGCGCTGATCGTCGAGGCCATCCGCGCGCAAGACAATCCGGGCCTGATGGAAGTCTTTCTGGCCGAGTATGGCCTGTCGACCGACGAAGGCGTGGCGCTGATGTGCCTGGCCGAAGCGTTGCTGCGGGTTCCCGACGCGGCGACCATGGACGATCTGATCGAGGACAAGATCGCGCCGTCGCAGTGGGGCATTCATCTCGGCAAATCCAGTTCGTCGCTGGTCAATGCTTCGACCTGGGCTCTGATGCTGACCGGACGCGTGCTCGACACCGATGGCGGCGGCGGGATGGCCGGCCTGCTGCACGGGGCGGTCAAACGCCTCGGCGAGCCGGTCATCCGTACCGCGGTCAAGCGCGCCATGAAGGAACTGGGCAGCCAGTTCGTTCTCGGCGAAACCATCGAGGCCGCGATGCGGCGCGCCGAAACGATGGAAGCCAAGGGGTATGGCTATTCCTATGACATGCTGGGCGAGGCGGCTTTGACCGTGGCTGACGCCGAGCGCTACCGGCAATCCTATGCAGCGGCAATCGCGGCAATTGCCACGGGTTGCACGCAAAACGATCCGCGGCGCAACCCGGGCATTTCCGTCAAGCTGTCGGCGCTGCATCCGCGCTACGAACTGGCCAAGAAAGAGCGGGTGATGGCCGAACTCGCACCGAGGCTGCGCGATCTGGCGCTTCTCGCCCGCGACGCCGGCATGGGGTTCAACATCGATGCAGAGGAGGCCGACAGGCTGGACCTGTCGCTCGATGTAATCGAGGCGGTACTGGCTGACCCGGCGCTTGCCGGCTGGGACGGTTTCGGCGTTGTTGTGCAGGCCTACGGCAAGCGCGCCGCGCCGTTGATCGACTGGCTGTATGGCCTGGCCAGTCGCCTCGATCGCAAGATCATGATCCGCCTCGTCAAGGGCGCTTATTGGGATACCGAAATCAAACGGGCGCAGGTGGACGGTGTTGCCGACTTCCCGGTGTTCACGCACAAGGCGCATACCGACATCTCCTATCTGTGCTGCGCGCGCAAGCTGTTGGCGATGTCCGATCGCATCTATGCGCAGTTCGCCACACACAACGCGCATACGGTTGCTGCGATCCTGGAATTGGCGGACGATTTCGGCGCATTCGAGTTTCAGCGCCTGCATGGGATGGGCGAAGCACTGCACCGGCTCGTCGTGGAACGGGAACGGGCCCGCTGCCGGATCTATGCGCCGGTTGGCGCGCATGGCGACCTGCTTGCCTATCTCGTCCGGCGCCTTCTGGAAAACGGCGCCAACTCGTCCTTCGTCAACCAGATCGTCGACGCCGAAGTGCCGGTGGCGCGGATCGTCGCCGATCCCTTCGAGGCGCTGCCGGCGGCGGGTCATACCTCGCCGATCCGCAAGCCCGCCGAGGTATTCGCGCCATCGCGTGCGAACTCGAGGGGCTGGGATCTGCGCAACTCAGGCGATCTTGCCGATTTCGAAGCGGCGCGGTTGACGCACAAGGTTTCCCGGTTCGAGGCGATGCCGCTCACGGTGGTCGCTCCGGTCGGCGGCGAACCGCGAACGATCGTCAATCCCGCCGATCCGGACGACCGGGTTGGCAGCGTGACCGAGACGGCGCCATCGGATGTCGCTGCCGCACTGGATTCTGCTGCCGACTGGTCGGATGCCTCGGCAGCGCAGCGCGCCGCCATTCTGCGCAAGGCGTCCGCGCTCTACGAAGCCAGTTACGGTCGTATCTTCGCGCTTCTGGCGCGCGAGGCCGGGAAAACGCCGCTCGACGCTGTCGGCGAGTTGCGTGAGGCGGTCGATTTCCTGCGCTATTATGCCGACCAGATCGAACAGCGGGGCGGAACCGCGCCACGCGGCGTGTTTGCCTGCATCTCGCCATGGAACTTTCCGCTGGCGATCTTTACCGGCCAGATCGCTGCTGCGCTTGCCGCCGGCAACGGCGTGCTGGCAAAGCCGGCCGAGCAGACGCCGCTCATCGCCGCGCTCGCGGTCGGTCTGCTGCATGAGGCCGGCGTGCCGCGGCGGGTCCTGCAACTCCTGCCAGGCGACGGTGCAACCGTCGGCGCGGCGCTGGTCTCCGATCCGCGCATCGCGGGCGTCTGTTTCACCGGGTCGACGGAGACCGCGCAAATCATCAATCGCGCCATGGCGCAGCACCTCGATCCTGACGCGCCGCTGATCGCCGAAACCGGCGGGCTGAACGCGATGATCGTCGATTCGACGGCGCTGCCGGAGCAGGCGATCCGCGACATCGTCGCTTCGGCGTTTCAGTCGGCCGGCCAGCGCTGCTCGGCACTGCGGGTGCTCTATGTGCAAGAGGACGTCGCACCGCACATGCTGGAGATGCTCTTCGGTGCGATGGACGAACTCGCAATCGGCGATCCGTGGGAAGTGTTCGGCGATGTCGGGCCGGTGATCGATGCCGACGCGATGGCAACGATTTCGGCTCATGTCGAGAAAGCGCGGCACGAAGATCGCATCTTGAAGGAACTGGATGCGCCCGCGCTGGGTACGTTCTGCGCGCCCGTCGCCATCCGCATCAACGGCATTGCCGATCTGGGCCGGGAGATATTCGGGCCGGTGCTGCATGTGGCAACGTTTGAAGCATCGCAGATCGACGCGGTGATCGACGCGATCAACGCCACCGGCTACGGGCTGACCTTTGGCCTGCACACCCGCATCGACGATCGGGTACAGCACATCGTCTCGCGGGTTCATGCCGGCAATCTTTACATCAACCGCAACCAGATCGGCGCCGTTGTCGGGTCGCAACCTTTTGGCGGGGAAGGGCTGTCGGGCACCGGACCCAAGGCCGGCGGGCCGCATTATCTCGACCGGTTCATCCGCACCGGCACCCGGCATTCGGCGCTTCCGGCCATCAACAAGATGGCCGACGCGGCTGAAGTACAGGCAAAGCTGGCCGGCCTCACGATTTCGCGCGACGTGCTGTCCACGGTTGCCATGCCCGGCGTGACCGGCGAATCCAACCGCCTGTCGGTCGCGCCGCGCGGGGTCGTACTCTGTCTGGGGCCGACAGCCGCCGACGCGACAGCGCAGGCGGCACTCGCTGCCCGCCAGGGCTGCACGCCAATGATCGTCGTGCCGGGCACCGGGGATGCAAATGCTATCGATGGCTTTCTTGACCGGGGCCTGTTGCGCGAGCTCGACGGTTTCGACGCGGTAATGCTGTGGAGTGACAAGGCAGATATGCGTAACGCACGCCAGGCGCTGGCCATGCGCGACGGCCCGCTGCTGCCGCTGATTGGCGAAAGCCACGCCGAGCCGCGGCTCATTGTCGAGCGTCATGTCTGCATCGACACGACAGCGACAGGCGGCAACGCCGAGCTGCTGGCGGCCAACGCTTGACCAGATTGGAACGATTCGAAGAAAAATTTGACCTTATGATAAAATTCGCGCATCCTGACGTGAATGCGATCCACGCGGCCGTGGCCGGTCGCGCGAAGTCAGGAGGAATTCCGCATGAGCGAAGCGGTGCGTCAACGCGATGTGAGGGCCGGTCGGCTTGATGCCGACACCTATGAAGAGCTGTTTTCCGATCTTCATCCGCCGCTTGACCGGCACGAGGCACATGTCGAGGCCGACCGCTGCTACTTCTGCTATGACGCGCCGTGCATGACGGCTTGCCCGACATCCATCGATATTCCGATGTTCATCCGCGAAATCTCCACCGACAATCCGATCGGTGCGGCCAAGACCATCTTCGACCAGAACATCTTTGGCGGCATGTGTGCCCGCGTCTGCCCCACCGAGACCTTGTGTGAAGAGGTCTGTGTGCGGGAAATTGCGGAAGGCAAACCGGTCAAGATCGGTCAGTTGCAGCGCTATGCAACCGACCGCGCAATGGCCGAGGAAAGACAATTCTACGAGCGTGCCGCCTCGACCGGAAAGCGGGTCGCTGTCGTCGGCGCCGGTCCGGCGGGCCTCGCTTGTGCGCACCGGCTTGCCATGAAGGGCCATGATGTCGATGTCTTCGAAGCGCGTGAGAAGGCTGGCGGACTGAACGAATTCGGCATCGCCGCCTACAAGACCCCGGACGGCTTCGCGCAGGCCGAGGTCGACTACATCACCGCCGTCGGCGGTATCGAGGTGCATTACGGCAAGCAGCTCGGCCGCGACATCGCTCTGGCCGGGCTCGCGGCTGACTACGACGCCGTGTTCCTCGGCATGGGGCTTGCCGGTGTCAACGCGCTCGGCAATGCCGACACCGATGCCGAAGGCAGCATCGATGCCGTGTCGTGGATCGGCGAACTGCGCCAAGCGGGCGATGTCGCGTCGATCCCGGTTGGTCGGCGTGTCGTCGTCATCGGTGGCGGCATGACTGCGGTCGACGCTGCGGTGCAGGCCAAGGCGCTTGGCGCTGACGAAGTGACGATCTGCTACCGCGGTCCCAAGGAGCGCATGAAGGCGTCCGAATTCGAGCAGGAACTCGCCAAGATCCGTGGCGTCACGGTTCGCTACAACATGTCGCCAAAACAGATGATCGCCACTGACGGCGCGGTCAGCGGCATGGTCTTCGAGCGCGACGGCGAGACCGTCGAAATCGCTTGCGACGAGGTGATGAAGGCGATCGGACAGGCATTTGCGCCTGACGCGCTGAACGGTTCGGCCGAAGCAATCTCGCTTTCGGGCGGTCGCATCGGCGTCGATGAGGAAGGCCGCACATCAATGCCGATGGTCTGGGCGGGTGGCGACTGCGCCGATGCCGGCGACGACTTGACCGTCACAGCGGTCGCGCAGGGGCGCGATGCTGCTGAGAGCATTCATCAGGCGCTCGTCGCCAGCTAAACCCGTTCGCACGGCAACCGACGCAAGGAGGACGCGCCATGGCTGATCTTTCCACCAATTTCCTCGGCATCAAATCGCCCAATCCGTTCTGGCTCGCATCCGCGCCGCCGACCGACAAGCAGTACAATGTCGAGCGCGCGTTCGAGGCCGGCTGGGGCGGTGTCGTCTGGAAGACTCTGGGCGAAGCCGGTCCGCCCGTCGTCAACGTCAACGGCCCGCGCTACGGCGCGATCTGGGGCGCCGACCGCCGCCTGCTGGGGCTCAACAATATTGAGCTGATCACCGATCGCGATCTCGAGGTCAATCTGCGCGAGATCAAGGAGGTCAAGCGCAAGTGGCCGGACCGCGCCATGATCGTCTCGCTGATGGTGCCGTGCGAGGAAGAACCGTGGAAGAAGATCCTCGCGCGCGTCGAGGAGACTGAGGCTGACGGCGTTGAGCTGAATTTCGGTTGTCCGCATGGTATGAGCGAGCGCGGTATGGGCTCGGCGGTCGGCCAGGTGCCCGAATATATCGAGATGGTGACCCGCTGGTGCAAGCAGCACACGCGCATGCCGGTGATCGTCAAACTGACACCGAACATCACCGACATCTGCAAGCCGGCGGAAGCCGCGCATCGCGGTGGCGCGGACGCGGTCAGCCTGATCAACACGATCAACTCGATTACTGCTGTCGACCTAGACAGTTTCGCGCCCGAACCGACCATCGACGGCAAGGGTTCGCATGGCGGCTATTGCGGCCCTGCGGTCAAGCCGATCGCGCTGTCGATGGTCTCCGAGATCGCCCGCAACCCTGAAACCGCCGGCCTGCCGATTTCCGGCATTGGCGGGGTGACCACCTGGCGCGATGCCGCCGAATTCATCGCGCTCGGTTGCGGCACGGTGCAGGTCTGCACGGCGGCCATGACCTACGGCTTCAAGGTCGTTCAGGAAATGATCACCGGGCTTGAGAACTACATGGACGAGAAGGGTTTCAAGTCCATCGAGGACTTCCGCGGCATGGCGGCCCCGAACGTCACCGACTGGCAATATCTCAACCTGAACTACGTCACCAAGGCGAAGATCGATCAGGACCTCTGCATCAAGTGCGGGCGGTGCCACATCGCCTGCGAGGACACCTCGCACCAGGCGATCACCAACACGGTCGACGGCGCGCGCATGTTCGAGGTGATTGACGAGGAATGCGTCGGTTGCAATCTGTGCGTGAATGTCTGCCCGGTCGAGGGCTGCATCACCATGGAGCCGATTTCAGGCGTCGATCCGCGCACCGGCAAGCCAGTCGATTTGGAATACGCAAACTGGACGACGCACCCGAACAATCCGTCAGTCTGGTCCAAGCAGGCGGCCGAATAGGCTGTCCGGCTCCGGTCGGATGGCGGCCTCGACGACGATGCATGCCACCGGCCGGCAGAAACTGCTCGGTCATCTGGCGATGGCCGCCTTTGCATCGCTGATCGCTGGGTCGTTTTCGCTCGGCGCGCTTGCCGCCCCGCATATTGCGCCCGCGCCGCTCAACGCGGTGCGGTTCGTTTTCGGCGCCACGCTGATGGGCGTCTTCGCCTTCGTGCTGTCTGGCCACCGCTTCCACCTGCCGCGGGCCGCCTGGCGCTTCATCGTTCTCGGCGCGTTGATGGCGATCTATTTCGTCACCATGTTTCACGCGCTCGCCATCGCCGACCCTGTGTCGGTGGGCGCGGTGTTTACGCTTACGCCGCTTCTGGCAGCCATCTTCGGCCGCTTTCTGCTCGCCCAGCGCATCCGGCCGTCGGTGCTTGTCAGCATCCTCGTAGCGGGCGCCGGCGCTGTTTGGGTAATCTTTCGCGGCGATGTCCAGGCCATGCTGGCGCTGCGCGTTGGACCCGGCGAGACGATCTATTTCTTCGGCGTGGTTTGCCATGCCCTCTACACCCCGCTTTACCGCCGTTACTCGCGCGGCGAACCGGTGGTGGTCACGTCATTCTGGGTATTGGCCGCGACGGCCCTGTGTCTATTGGTCTACGGCGCAAACGCGATCGTGACGACCGAATGGTCGGCACTGCCGGTGATCGTCTGGGGCGCCATCGCCTATCTGGCGGTGTTCACCACGGCGGCGACCTTCTTCCTGTTGCAGTTCGCGGCCATGCGGCTGCCTGCCGGCAAGGTGATGGCCTATGGCTATCTGACGCCGGCGATCATCATCGTGCTGGAAGGTTTGCTGGGCCATGGCTGGGCGGCTGGCGCAGTATTTACCGGCGCAGTGGTCATTGTCGGCGGCTTGCTTGTGCTGGCTGTTGTGCCGGACAACTAGAAAGTGCTGTAATCCCACCGTGACGGTATGAAGAAAGACCGGAGCTTTGTGGAGGGATTATGCGTATTCTGATAGTTTTACTTACAACAGTTGCATTGCTGGCTGTTTCGGGCGCCACATATGCTGCCGAAATCGAGGACCATCCGCTGGTAAGCCGCTATGAGGGATCCATCCCCTCGCGCCGCGACGAAAGCGCCTTCCAGGAGTACAAGCTGATCACAGGCATCGTTCCTGACAGCCTGGAATTCGAAAGTCTGCCGCTTGAAGGTCGGTTCACGCGCGTTTCCTACCAAAACCCGCTCGGCCGGTCGGCGCAGGAGATTTACGCAAATTACGTTCTCGCGCTTCAAGGGGCTGGTGCGGAAGTCCTTTTCCAATGCGTTGATGCCGAATGCGGACCTGGTTTTGCGGGTAGCCGCTGGGGGCGGTTCAACGGCACGATCCATTTGCCGGGCGCCGGCGCCTATGTCGCAGCCCTCATCAAGTCGGGCGAGCAGTCGGCCTATGTGGCAGTCGGCGTCACCAAGAACCGGCATCAGGTTACGATCCTTGAAGTCGAGAACATGGAGACCGGTCTTGTCGAGATCGACGCAGAAGCGCTCGGCAACGAGCTGGACCTGATGGGCCATGTCGCCATTCCGGGTGTCTATTTCGAGACCGGAAAGGCGACGCTGACGACCGAATCCGGTCCCGCGCTTCAAGCCATGGCAACAATCCTCTCGGCGCGGCCCGGAGCGAATGTCTGGGTAGTCGGCCATACCGACTGGACGGGCGGCCTGGATCTCAACCTTGGCCTGTCCGCCGACCGGGCTCGCGCTGTCGTACGCGCGCTTGCCGACGACTACGGCATCGCGGCATCCAGGCTGGAAGGGCATGGCGTCGGCCCGCTCGCGCCGGCGGCGTCGAATGCCGGCGAGGCCGGACGAGCCGCCAATCGTCGGGTCGAACTGGTCCTGCGGCGGTAGGGGCAAGCCTTTGGCTGGAGCGTGTCGGGCTAGCGCGGCCTGACGCCGTTCAGGATCACGCTTAGCACTGCTTGTGCGGCCTGCTCGGTGAAACCGGGACGGCCGGCCTGCGAGCCGATGATCGCGCGGATTTGTACGTCGAAATCCGCGTAATGCTGAGTCGTCGCCCAAATCATGAAGACGAGGTGGTAGGGATCGACCGGCGCGAGCTTTCCCTCGCCGACCCACTGACGGATGACCTTGGTCTTCTCGTCGACCAATTCCTTCAGCGTCGTGTTCAGGAAGTCACCGATCACCGGCGCGCCGTGCAGGATCTCGTTTGCGAACAGCTTCGAGGCCTCGGGCTGGCTTGCCGACATCTGCAGCTTGGCGGTGATGTAGCGGCGGAGTTCCTCGATCGGATCGCCCTTGGGGTCGATGTCGGCGAACGGCGCCAGCCATGCGTCGAGCGTTTCCTCAAGCACCTTTTGATAAATCTGCTTCTTGCCCTTGTAATAATAGAGCAAATTCGGCTTCGACATACCCGCTCGTCGAGCGATCTCGTCGATCGTCGCGCCGCGAAAGCCCGAGGTGGCGAACACTTCCAGCGCCGCGTCGAGAATGGCCTTTCGATTGGCCTCCTGGATGCGCGACATGGGCTTGGCGGATTTTGAGCTGGCTTGGGTCACGTAGCCTATTCTTCCAGTTCCTCTGCCGGCCGGTTTCATGCAATGGTAGGCACACTTGACCCGGTTCGAAAGCTCTTTTAGCGTTCATTTTGACCAAACGGTCAAGTGAGGGTCAAGCGGTATTCCGTTGCGAAAGCCTATCGGTCGTGCCGCGGAAACGAAAACTCATGGACCGGGTTCCGGAGACAGGTGGTGCATAATGTCTGATCGTGCCGTTGCGCCGAACAATCTCGAAGCATTCTGGATGCCGTATACGGCAAACAGGCAGTTCAAGAAGAACCCCCGCATGCTCGTCGATGCGGAGGGCATGCACTACACCAGCGGCGACGGCCGCCAGATTCTCGACGGCACGGCCGGGCTTTGGTGTTGCAATGCCGGCCACAAGCGGCCGAAGATCGTCGAGGCGCTGAAGCGGCAGGCCGAATCGCTTGACTATGCGCCGGCGTTCCAGATGGGCCATCCCGCCGCTTTCGAACTCGCTGCCCGGCTGGCCGCCAAGCTGCCCAAGCCGCTCGACCATGTGTTCTTCACCAATTCCGGTTCGGAAAGTGTCGATACCGCGCTCAAGATCGCGCTCGCCTACCAGCGCCAGATCGGGCAGGGCACGCGCACCCGGCTGATCGGCCGCGAACGCGGCTATCACGGTGTTGGTTTTGGCGGCATTTCGGTCGGCGGTATCGTCGCCAACCGCAAGACCTTCGGCACCATGCTGACGGGCGTCGATCACATGCGCCACACCCATGACCCGTCCCGTAACGCGTTCACCCGCGGCGAGCCGGACCATGGCGCGGAATATGCCGAAGACCTGATCCGGATCATCCAGTTGCACGACCCGTCAACGATCGCGGCGGTCATTGTCGAGCCGGTTGCCGGTTCCACCGGCGTGCTGATTCCGCCGAAAGGTTATCTGAAGCGGTTGCGCGAGATCTGTGACCAGCATGGCATTCTCTTGATCTTCGACGAGGTGATCACCGGTTTCGGACGGCTCGGCACACCGTTTGCCGCCGACTATTTCGATGTCGTGCCGGACATGATCACCACCGCCAAGGGGATCACCAGCGGTGTCGTGCCGATGGGCGCGGTGTTCTGCTCGTCGACAATCTACGACGCGTTCATGACCGGGCCTGAGAACATGATCGAACTGTTCCACGGCTACACCTATTCCGGTCACCCGCTGGCCTGCGCGGCGGCGCTGGCGACTCTCGACACCTATGACGAGGAAGGGCTTTTGACGCGCGGTGCGGAGCTTGCCGGCTATTGGGAAGAGGCGGTGCATTCCTTGAAGGACTGCCCGCATGTCATCGACATCCGCAATCTCGGCCTGATCGGCGCGATCGAACTCGAACCGATTGCCGGCGAGCCGACCAAACGGGCCTTCTCGGCGTTCCTGGAAGCCTATGAACGCAACCTCCTGATCCGCACGACCGGCGACATCATCGCGCTGTCGCCGCCGCTGATTATCGAGAAAAGCCACATCGACGAACTATTCGACACACTGCGCGGCGTGCTGCTGTCGATCGACTGAGCCGCGTTAAAGGAGACTACATGCAGACCATCAGCAACGCCATCAACGGTTCTACTGCCGTTTCGGCGTCCGAACGCAGCCAGCCGGTGTTCAATCCGGCGACCGGAGAGCAGGCGGCCGTGCTGCCGTTGTCGACAGCCGGCGAACTCGACGCTGCGGTCGCTGCGGCCAAGGCGGCATTGCCGGCCTGGCGCGACACGCCGCCGCTCAAGCGCGCCCGCTGCATGTTCAAGTTCAAGGAGCTGCTCGACGCCCATGCCGACGACATTGCGCGCGAGATTTCAAGGGAACACGGCAAGACCCATGACGACGCGCTCGGCGAGGTCGCGCGCGGCATCGAGGTGGTCGAGTTCGCCTGCGGCATTCCGCAACTCCTGAAGGGCGAGTTTTCGCGCAATGTCGGCCCGGCAATCGATTCCTATGCCGACCGCCAGCCGCTTGGCGTGGTCGCCGGCATCACGCCGTTCAACTTCCCGGCCATGGTGCCGCTGTGGATGTATCCGATCGCGGTCGCCTGCGGAAACACCTTCATCCTCAAGCCGTCAGAGCGCGATCCGTCGGCGCCGATGCTGATCTACGATCTGTTCAAAAAGGCCGGCTTTCCGGATGGCGTGCTCAATGTCGTGCATGGCGACAAGGAGGTCGTCGACGCGATCCTCGATCATGCCGACATCAAGGCGGTGTCCTTCGTCGGTTCGACGCCGATCGCCGAGTATGTCTATTCGCGCGGCACCGCCAACGGCAAGCGCGTGCAGGCGCTGGGCGGCGCCAAGAACCACATGGTCGTGCTGCCCGACGCCGACATCGACAAGGCCGCCGACGCACTGATGGGTGCCGGCTACGGGTCTGCCGGCGAGCGCTGCATGGCGATCTCGGTCGCGGTGCCGGTCGGAGACGAAACCGCCGACAAGCTTGTCTCGGCGCTGAAGCCGCGCGTCGAGGCGCTGAAGATCGGGCCGGCCACGGACCCAGATGCCGAGATGGGGCCGCTGGTCACCAAACAGCATCAGGAAAAAGTGCTGGGTTATATCGACACCGGCGTCCAGGAAGGCGCCGATCTCGTCGTCGATGGACGCGGCTTCTCTCTGCAGGGCTACGAAAACGGCTATTTCGTGGGCGGGACGCTGTTCGACCGCGTGACCACAGACATGCGCATCTACAAGGAAGAGATCTTCGGCCCGGTGCTGTCGGTCGTGCGCGCCAATTCCTATGACGAGGCCGTCGCGATGATCGACGCCCACGAATACGGCAACGGCACCGCGATCTTCACGCGCAATGGCGATGCGGCGCGCGATTTCGCCGACCGCATCGAGGTCGGCATGGTCGGCGTCAATGTGCCGATTCCGGTGCCGGTCGCCTATCATTCCTTTGGCGGCTGGAAGCGGTCGCTGTTCGGCGATCACTCGATCTACGGGCCGGAAGGCGTGCGCTTCTACACCCGCCTGAAAACGGTGACCACGCGCTGGCCGGACGACATCCACGAGGGCGCCATCTTCACGTTCCCGAGCATGAAATGAGATGACGAGGCAGCAGGCAACGGCGATTCAGTTGATCGATGACGAACGGGTGCGGGTCACGCGCTTCGACTTCGCGCCCGGCGCGGAGACCGGATGGCACCGCCACGGCTTCGACTATGTCATCACCGCTGTCACCGATTGCCGCATGCTGCTTGAGGAGCCGGGTGGAACCAGCCGCAAGACGACGGTTACGGCCGGCACGGCCTACCGGCGCGAGGAAGGCGTCGAACACAATGTAATCAATGACGGGGACACGCCGATGTCCTTTGTCGAGGTGGAATTGAAATAGGAGCGGAACATGGCGGCGCCGGGCGAAAACCTCAGGATCAACGGAGACCGGTTGTGGGATTCGCTGATGGAAATGGCGAAGATCGGCCCGGGTATTGCCGGCGGCAACAACCGTCAGACCGTGACCGACGAGGACGGCGAGGGGCGCAAGCTGTTCCAGGCATGGTGCGAGGATGCCGGCCTGACCATGGGCGTCGACCAAATGGGCACGATGTTCATGCGCCGCGAGGGCACCGACCCGGACGCGCTGCCGGTCTATGTCGGCTCGCATCTCGACACCCAGCCGACAGGCGGCAAGTATGACGGCGTGCTTGGCGTGCTGGCCGGGCTGGAGATCGTGCGCACGCTGAACGATCTCGACATCAAGACCAAACACCCGATCGTGGTCACCAACTGGACCAACGAGGAAGGCACGCGATTTGCGCCCGCCATGATGGCGTCGGGCGTGTTTGCCGGCGTGCTCGACCAGGCCGATGTCTACGGACATACAGACGCCGAGGGCAAGAAGTTCGGCGACGAGCTTGAGCGTATCGGGTGGAAGGGCGAAGAGGTCGTCGGCGACCGCAAGATGAAGGCGTTTTATGAACTGCACATCGAGCAGGGGCCGATCCTGGAAGCCGAGGGCAAGGATATCGGTGTCGTCACGCACGGGCAGGGGCTGCGCTGGATCCAGTGCACGGTGACCGGCAAGGAAAGCCACACCGGCTCGACTCCGATGCCGATGCGCAAGAACGCCGGCCGCGGGCTTGCCCAGATCACCGAGCTGGTGCACGAGATCGCCATGGACAACGCGCCGAACGCAGTCGGTGCCATCGGCCATATCGATGTCTATCCGAACAGCCGCAACATCATCCCGGGTCGCGTCGTGTTTACCGTCGACATGCGCTCGCACGAGCTCGACCGGCTGAATGCCATGGTCGACCGGCTGATGGCCGGCGCGCCGAAACTCTGCGAGGCGCTTGGCGTTTCCTTCGAGGCGGAGATCGTCGGCCAGTTCGATCCGCCGGAATTCGATCATGGCTGCGTCAAGGCGATCCGCGATGCCGCCGAACGGCTGGGCTACTCGCACCGCAACATCATATCGGGTGCCGGTCACGACGCCTGCTGGGTCAATCGTGTCGCACCGACAGCCATGGTGATGTGTCCCTGCGTCGACGGGCTGAGCCACAACGAGGCCGAGGATATCTCGCCGGAATGGGCGCGCGCCGGTGCCGACGTGCTGTTCCACGCGGTCGTCGAGACGGCGGAGATCGTGGAGTAGCGCATGACCGAATCCAACGTCGTTTCGCTGAACCAGACCGACGAGCAGCAACTGCGCGTCGATCTTGCCGCCGCTTTCCGGCTGGCCGCGCGCAACGACTGGCATGAGGGCGTCGCCAACCATTTCTCGGCCGCCGTGTCGCCGGACGGCAAGACCTTCCTGATCAATCCGCGCTGGCGGCATTTCTCGCTGGTGCGCGCCTCCGAACTGCTGCTGGTCGACGCCGGCGATCCGGCGACGATGGACCGGCCCGACGCGCCCGACCCGTCGGCATGGTCGATCCATTCGGCGATCCACCGCACCCTGCCGCAGGCACGCGTCGCGCTGCATCTGCATCCGCCCTATTGCACGGCGCTTGCCGGGTTGAAGGACCCGACGATCCATCCGATCGATCAGGTCACCGCGCGGTTCTACAACCGGCTTGCCATCGATCTTTCCTTTGGCGGCATCGCAAGCGAGGAAGCCGAGGGCGAGCGGATCGCCGCGACCATCGGTAACCATTCGGCGGTGATGATGGGCAATCACGGCGTGACCACGGTGGCGCCGACCGTCGCCGAGGCGTTCGACGCCATGTACCACCTGGAACGCGCCGCGCGTACCATGGTTCTCGCCTATTCGACCGGCCGGCCGCTTGCCGTGATGGCCGATGAACTGGCCGAGGAGACGGCGCGTGAATGGGAAACCTACAAGGGCGCCGAGCACGCCCATTTCGCCGAGATGAAACGCATCCTCGACCGCGAGGGTGCCGATTATGCGGAGTAGAGGTCTTTGGTATTGATGTCGATCGAAAGACGCGATCGAGCAGGACTTGCTCCTCTACCCCACGGGGAGAGGTCGGTCGCGCAGCGACCGGGTGAGGGGGCCTTTGCATCAAAGCCTGACCCGCGCACCAAGCCGTTCGCCCGCGCCATGCGCAAGGACCCGACGGACGCCGAGAACTTCCTTTGGAACGAGTTGCGGAACCGGCAGTTGAACGGCTACCGCTTCAATCGCCAGGTGAGAATTGGCTCGTACATTGCCGATTTTGCTTGTCGATCCCGAAAACTGATTGTCGAACTGGATGGCAGTCATCACAGCGAAAATGCGTCTGACGAATGGCGAACGGCGTATTTGAACGCACAAGGTTGTTTCGTTCTCCGGTTCTGGAATGACGAGGTCTCTTTTGAGAGGCGCGCAGTGCTCGATACGATCCTCGCCGTTCTGGATGGTGAAATCCATTCCCCCTCACCCGGCCTGCGCTTCGCGCCGGCCGACCTCTCCCCGGCGGGGAGAGGAGCAAATCGCCGAACCAGGGAGTAGGCCATGTCAAAAGTCATCAGAAACGGAACCGTCGTCACCGCCGACCGCACTTGGAAGGCCGATGTTTTCATCAAGCATGACAAGATCGTCGCCATCGGCGGCGAGATGCATGCCGACCACGAGATCGATGCGACGGGTTGCTACGTGATGCCGGGCGGCATCGATCCGCACACCCACCTCGAAATGCCGTTCATGGGCACCTATTCGTCCGATGATTTCGAGAGCGGCACCCGCGCCGCAGTCTCCGGCGGCACCACCATGGTGGTCGATTTCGCGCTGCCGTCGCCCGGCCAGTCGCTGCTCGATGCCATCCAGATGTGGGACAACAAGTCGACGCGCGCCAATTGCGACTACTCCTTCCACATGGCGATCACCTGGTGGGGCGAGCAGGTGTTCAACGAGATGGAGCAGGTGGTGCGCGAGAAGGGGATCAACACCTTCAAGCACTTCATGGCCTACAAGGGCGCGCTGATGGTCAATGACGACGAGATGTTCGCGTCGTTCCAGCGCTGCGCCGAACTGGGCGCGCTGCCGCTGGTGCATGCCGAAAACGGCGATGTCGTTGCCACGCTGCAGCAGAAGCTGCTCGCCGAAGGCAACAACGGGCCGGAGGGCCACGCCTATTCGCGGCCGCCGGAAGTCGAAGGCGAGGCGACAAACCGCGCTATCATGATCGCCGACATGGCCGGCGTGCCGCTCTATGTCGTGCACACGTCGTGCGAACAGGCACATGAGGCGATCCGCCGGGCCCGCCAGAAAGGCATGCGCGTCTATGGCGAACCGCTGATCCAGCATCTGACGCTGGATGAGAGCGAGTATTTCAACAAGGACTGGGACCATTCGGCGCGCCGCGTCATGAGCCCGCCCTTCCGCAACAAGGCGCATCAGGATTCGCTGTGGGCAGGTCTTTCGGCCGGTTCCTTGCAGGTCGTCGCGACGGACCATTGTGCGTTCACCACCGAGCAGAAGCGCACCGGCGTCGGCGATTTTACGCAGATCCCGAACGGCACCGGCGGTCTGGAAGACCGCATGCCGATGCTGTGGACGCATGGCGTCAATACCGGGCGGCTGACGATGAACGAGTTCGTCGCCGTCACCTCGACCAACATCGCCAAGATCCTCAACGTCTACCCGAAGAAGGGTGCCATCGTCGAAGGCGCGGATGCCGACATCGTCGTCTGGGACCCGGAAAAGGAAAAGACGATCACGGCCGGCAACCAGCAATCGGCGATCGATTACAACGTCTTCGAGGGCAAGCATGTGAAGGGCATGCCGCGCTACGTCCTGTCGCGCGGCCAGATCGTTCTGGACGACGGCAAGGTCGACACCCGCGAAGGTCATGGCGAATTCGTCAAGCGCGAGCCGTTCCAGGCGGTCAACAAGGCGCTGTCGACATGGAAGGAACTCACCGCGCCGCGCAAGGTCGAACGCACCGGCATTCCGGCAAGCGGGGTTTGACAACGTATTTCATACCAATCACATTCTTGGGTTGAATTCCCAAGGAGGTTGAAATGCACAAAATCAACAAAGTGGTAAGAGTGAGTTTCAGCGGTGGAATACTTGGACTTGTATTCGGCTCTTCGCGCGGCAAGGTCGAAAGCATCGTTCAGCAGAACAATGCCGATGGATGGAATGTTGCGGAGGTCATTCCCGACAGCCCAAACCTCATTATATACGTCCTCCGCGTACTACTACTCATCGTCACGCTTGGCTTGTGGACCGTTTCCACCGGGTACCTCTTCATTATGGAAAAGCCACGCTGAAACTGAACTATTTCATGGCGGAGCGCACCTACCATGAACTCCGTCATCTCAACCCGCAATCTCAACCTTACATTCCAGACCAATGACGGTCCGGTGCATGCGCTTTCCGACATCGACATCAGTATCGAGAAGGGCGAGTTCGTCTCGCTGATCGGTCCGTCCGGCTGCGGCAAGACCACTTTGTTGCGGGTCATCGCCGATCTGGAGAAGCCGACATCAGGGGCGATCACGGTCAATGGCATGACGCCTGAGGAGGCGCGGCTGAAGCGGGCCTATGGCTACGTGTTTCAGGCCGCCGCGCTGTTTCCCTGGCGCAGCATCGCCGACAATGTGGCGCTGCCGCTGGAAGTAATGGGCCTCGGCAAGGCCGAGCGCGACAAGCGGATCTCGGAGAACCTCGAACTGGTCGATCTCGCGGGCTTCGAGAAGAAATTTCCCTGGCAGTTGTCGGGCGGCATGCAGCAGCGCGCCTCGATTGCGCGTGCGCTCGCCGTGCAGCCGGACATGCTGTTGATGGACGAGCCGTTCGGCGCGCTCGACGAGATCGTCCGCGACCATCTGAACGAGCAACTCCTCAAATTGTGGGCGGCGACGCAAAAGACCGTGGTCTTCGTCACCCACTCGATCCCCGAGGCGGTTTTCCTGTCGACCAAGATCGTGGTGATGAGCCCGCGGCCGGGCCGCATCCACGACATCATCGACTGCGACCTCGGACCGGACCGGCCGCTCGATATCCGCGAGACGCCGGAATTCCTTAAGATCGCGCACCGGGTGCGCGACGGGCTGCGGGCAGGGCATGCCTATGACGATTGAGGGTGAGCGATGTTGCTGCGGCCCGGCAAGCCGGAAGACGCGGCCGCCTGTGCGGCGATCCTCAATGACTGGATCGATGATCGTCCGTGGATGCCGCGCATCCACACCTGTGAGGAAGTCGAGGCGTTCTACCGCGATTTCGTATTCCAGAAGCGGCAGGTCTGGGTCGCCGGCGATCCGGTCGAGGGGTTCATGGCGCTCGATCCGGAGCATCACATGGTGACCGCGCTCTATGTCGCCACGCCCGGCCAGGGCATCGGCCGCGCGCTGCTCGACCACGCCAAGCGCGGCCGCGACGCACTGGAACTGTGGACGTTTGTCGCCAATGAGGATGCGCGCCGGTTCTATGCAAGGGAAGGGTTCGTCGAAATACGCCGCACCGGCGGCGACAACGAGGAGAGCCTGCCGGACGTGCTGCTGCGCTGGGAGCGCCCGTCATGATCCGCTCCCGCATCCTGCCGATCCTGACTGTCGTCGTCGCGATCATCGCCATCTGGTATGGCGGCGCCGTCCTGCTCAACGCACCGTTCGAATATGACCGCGCCGAGCGCGCCGGCAACGAGATCGCTTTCTCCCAGGTGGTGCCGCTGACCATGGCGCAGGACCGCCCGGTGCTGCCCGCGCCGCACCAGGTTGCCACCGAAATCTGGAAGACCACGGTCGAAAAGCGGATCACGTCGAAACGCAGCCTCGTCTATCATGGCTGGATAACGCTGTCGGCGACGCTGCTCGGTTTCGTCATGGGCACGGCGCTCGGCGTGCTGCTGGCGGTCGGCATCGTCCACAGCCGCGTCCTCGACAAGTCGCTGATGCCGTGGATCATCACCTCGCAGACGATCCCGATCCTGGCGATCGCGCCGATGATCATCGTGGTCTTGAACTCAGTCGGCATCACCGGCCTGTTCCCGAAGGCGCTGATCTCGACCTATCTGTCCTTCTTCCCCGTCGCCGTCGGCATGGTGAAGGGTCTGCGGTCGCCAGAAGCCATGCATCTCGACCTGATGAAGACCTACAATTCCAGCCGCGCCGACGTACTCTGGAAACTGCGCTGGCCGTCCTCGGTGCCGTTCCTTTTCGCGTCGATGAAGGTGGCGATCGCCATCAGCCTTGTCGGCGCCATTGTCGGCGAACTGCCGACCGGTGCCGTCGCCGGCCTTGGCGCACGGCTCTTGGCCGGCTCCTATTACGGCCAGACCGTGCAGATTTGGTCGGCGCTGATTGTGGCGGCGATCATGGCCGCCGTGCTGGTCACCATCGTCGGTGTCATCGGCGCGTGGCTCAACAGGCGCATGGGCGTGCGCCCGGAGGCGGCTACATGAGCAACCCGACGATTTTCATTGTCGCGATCGCCATCTGGCTCGGCTCCTGGTACGCCAATACGCGCCTGTCGCGCCTGTCGCTGCGCAACCCTGCCGCCGCGACCGCGGTCAACCTGGCGATCCCGTTCCTGTTCGGCGTCGCCATCCTGGCGCTGTGGGAGGGGATCACGCGCGGCTTCGACGTGCCGACGGTGCTGCTGCCGCCGCCATCGATGATCTGGGAGCGGATCACAGGTTCGACCGCGATCCTCTGGGCCGATTTCCAGCAAACCTACCTGAAAGCGGTTCTCGCCGGCTATGTGATCGGCTGCGGCGCGGGCTTCGTCGTCGCCGTGCTGGTTGACCGCTCGCCCTTCCTGAAGGCCGGGGTCATGCCGGTCGGCAATCTCGTCTCGGCGCTGCCGATCATCGGCATCGCGCCGATCATGGTCATGTGGTTCGGTTTCGACTGGCAGTCGAAGGCCGCCGTGGTCGTGGTGATGACCTTCTTCCCGATGCTGGTGAACACGGTGGCCGGCCTTGCCGCCACCGGGCACATGGAGCGCGACCTGATGCGCACCTATGCATCGAACTACTGGCAGACGCTCATCAAGCTGCGGCTGCCGGCGGCGATGCCGTTCATCTTCAATGCATTGAAAATCAATTCCACGCTGGCGCTGATCGGCGCTATCGTGGCCGAATTCTTCGGTACGCCGATCGTGGGGATGGGTTTCCGCATCTCCGCCGAGGTGGGCCGTTTGAACGTCGACATGGTCTGGGCCGAGATCTTTGTCGCCGCACTGGCGGGTTCGCTGAGCTACGGGCTGATTGCCCTGCTTGAGCGGTCCGTCACCTTTTGGCACCCGTCGAACAGGCGCTAGAACAAGACGGGATGACGGTGCCGTAACCGATGACCAGAAAGGGAGAATGCAAATGAAGAAATGGATCGCACTGGCGGCCGGTGTCGCGATGGCGGCAACGGCCGGAGCGGCAAACGCAGCCGACAAGCTGACGCTGCAGCTTAAATGGGTCACCCAGGCACAGTTCGCCGGCTACTATGTGGCCAAGGACAAGGGCTTCTACGAGGCTGAGGGCCTCGACGTCGAGATCAAGCCAGGCGGCCCGGACATCGCTCCGCCGCAGGTGATCGCCGGCGGCGGCGCCGACGTTATCCTGGAATGGATGCCGGCTGCGCTCGCAGCGCGCGAGAAGGGCGTCAAGCTCGTCAACATCGCCCAGCCGTTCAAGCGCTCGGGCATGATGCTGACGTGCCGCAAGGAAACCGGCATCACGTCGCCGGAAGACTTCCGCGGCAAGACGCTCGGCGTCTGGTTCTTCGGCAACGAGTTCCCGTTCCTGTCATGGATGAGCCAACTCGGCATTCCGACCGATGGCGGCGCGGATGGCGTCACCGTCCTGAAGCAGGGCTTCAACGTCGACCCGATCATCCAGAAGCAGGCCGATTGCGTCTCGACCATGACCTACAACGAGTACTGGCAGGTCATCGACGCGGGCTTCTCGCCGGACGATCTGGTGGTGTTCAACTACACCGACCAGGGCGTGGCGACGCTGGAAGACGGCATCTATGTGCTCGAGGAAAGCCTCGAGGACCCGGAAATGGTCGACAAGCTTGCCCGCTTCGTCAAGGCGTCGATGATGGGCTGGGACTATGCTCGTGAGAACCAGGAAGATGCGGCGATGATCGTTCTCGACAATGACGCCACCGGCGCACAGACCGAGAAGCACCAGGTCCGCATGATGGGCGAGATCAACAAGCTCACCGAAGGTTCCGACGGCACGCTCGACGTTGCGGCCGCCGAGACCACCGTCGACACGCTTCTGGCCGGCGGGTCCGATCCGGTTATCTCCGGTCGTCCGGAGGGCGCCTGGACCGACAAGATCACCAACATGCTGAAGTGATTTCCGGTCTTCGGAAACCTGAAAGAACGGGAAAGGGCGGCGCTTCAGCCGCCCTTTTTCAATTGGACCCCATACGGTTACGCTCAGACATAGACCTCCGGCGTTGCCACCTCGCCGACACCCGCCGCGCGGATTTCGCCCGCAACCGCGTCGACGATCTCGCGCGTCGCCTTGGGCCAATCGAGCGCCGGGCCGATCACGCCGTGATGCTGGAAGGCGTTAACGCGCACCCGCACATCGCCGCCAAGCTCATCGAGAAACGCCTTGAAAGCGGCGATCTCGTCGGGCTTGTCGGTGTAGCCCGGGATGACCAGAAAGCGCACTTCGGTCAGCTTGCCGGCCTCCTGCAGCAGCCGTGCGCTCGCCAGCACGCGGGCATTGTCGGCCGTCGTCAGGAAGCAGTGCGTCGCCGGATTCATCGCCTTGACGTCCAGCATCACGCCGTCGGTGACTGGCAGCACCTTCTCCCAGCTCTTCGGGCCGAGATAGCCATTGCTGTCGATCATGCAGCTCAGCCGTGACAACTCCGGGTTGGCCTTGACGGCTTCGAACAGCGCCGTGACAAACTTGAGCTGCATCGTCGCTTCGCCGCCCGACACGGTGATGCCGTCGATGAAGGGCAGGTTGTCGCGCGCGATCGCCAGCACCTCGGCGACGTCGTATTCGCGCACCATCGGGTTGGCGTTGATCGGGCAGGCGCGCAGGCACTCGTCGCACTGGTCGCATTGCGAGGGGTCGAACACGACCCGCCCGTCGACCACCGACAGCGCGTGTTTGTGGCACACCGGCACGCATTTGCCGCAATGGTCGCAAACCCCCATCGTGTGCGGGTTGTGACAGGCCAGGCAGGCGAAGTTGCAACCCTGCATGAACAGCACGAGCCGGTTGCCCGGCCCGTCCACGCAGGAAAAGGTCAGGATCTTACTGATCGTAGCCCTGGGCGTATTCATGGCCGATCACACGTGGTTTGCGGTCGAGGATGTGGGTCAAGTCGGCGGCTTCCGCGCCCAGCACCGTGGTGTTGATGCGCGAGCCTTCGTCGTTGCGGTACTTCTCCACATCCGACAGCCGGATCATGTAGCCGGTCACGCGCACGAGATCGTTTCCGGCGACATTGGCGGTAAACTCGCGAAAGCCGCTTTGCAGCGCGCCCTTGCACAGCGTGAACAGCGCCTGCGGATTGGATCTGATGGTCTCGTCAATGGTCAGGATCTCGCTGATGCCGGACGGATAGTATTTGTGATGCGGCAGCAGCGCCTTGATATGGGTCACCGGATCCGGCTCGAAACCGTACGGGATGCGTACGCCGGGCGTGGCGTCGATGTCGGTGCTGATACCGGCCTGGCTGTGCAGCAGCGCGCGGCCGCGCCAGGCATGCTTCACCTCGGTCGCTTCAACCTTCTCGGCCATTTGCGCCGACAGCCGGTAGCCAAGCCCGTTGGCCTCGGCGTCCTTTCCGTAGCGGCCGGCGCGCCCCTCCAGGTCCTGCAGGTGGTTGACCGCTTCGGCCATCCCGAAAATGCCGAACATCGCCGTGAAGCGATCGCGGTCTATCCAGCCTTCCTCGACGATGAAGCCGTCGAAGAAGCCGGATTTCTCGAACAGGTAGTCGAGCCGCGCCTCGATCAGTCGGAACTGGAGATCCATGTAATGCGGCAGCACCCGATCGGTAAAGTCGGTCTCGCTTTTGGCTTGCTTGGCCGCCTCATGCAGGTTGAGACGCACCAGCGTGCCGGCACCGCCGGCTGCCGGCAGGGCGTTGTAGCAGGAGACGATACCATAGCCGCGTTCGTCGAAGGCGGCGGCGTGAACCGGATGGTTGGCAACATGCGGTTTCGAGCAGGCGACAATGTTGTCGGTGGCGATCCGCAGCAGTTCCTCGCTGCTGACCTTCGGGTCGTAGAGCAGCGTCAGATTGGGTGCAACCTGCTTGAGTTCCGTGTCAACCATGAGCACGGCGCGCGCCACCCGGTTGTCTTCAGGGCCGATATTGGCGTGCAGGAAAGCGTCGGGCAGCACCCGGTCGATATAGCGCCAGAACAGCCGCAGTTTGGCATGCAATTCCTCGTCGCTCACGCCGTCGACGAAGGGCAGCAGCAGCCGGTCGATATGGCCGATGAACACCGGCATCGCGGTCACCGACGGCACGTGGTGATAGGCGATCATCAGGCAATTGATTGCCTCGTCCAGCGTCTTCGGCGGATCGAGTTCTAGATATTTGCTGCCGCGCTCCAGAACAACGCCGAAATCGGCGAGCACGTAGCGCGGCTTGTAGGGCGCGTGCCCCTCGGCCAGATCGCACAAAACGCCGTCCGAAAGCGCTTGCGCCACCTCGTCGTCGATGTCGGGGTAGGGCAGCATGTTCTCGGCTTCCAGCGACAGGAAGCGTGCCTTCTGGGCGGCGCTCAGCCGGCTGTCGGTCGCGATATCGCGAAGTCTTTCGAGCTGTTGGTCCATTGTGCCCCTCGTTCTCTTGCCTTTACGGCATTCTACCACAGAAGCCGCGAAGGCGACACGCGGGAGAATGCCGCATGCTGCGGCGGGGCACGCCCTAGCTGTTGCCGTTTGCGAAGGTCAGGTCGGCCTTGGCGGAATGCTCCAATACGTGCTCGGCATTCGGGATATCGTTATGCGCCGCACGGCGCTCGGCTTCGCTTGTCGTATGACCGTGGTCCAGCCAGCGGGCAATCAGCCGTTGCCGGATCGTTGGCATGCCGGGGTCGAGCAGGATGGTCAGGTCGAACAGCGGTCGCATGGCCGCCCAGGGCGGCGTATCGAGCAGGAGATAATTGCCCTCGGCGATCAGCACGCAGTCGTCCCTGACAACCAGCCGCGCCCCGGCAATGGCGATGTCGCGACCACGGTCGAAAAGGGGAACGGCGACATCATCCTCGCCATCGCGCAGCCGCCGCAGCAGGCTGAGCAGGCCAGCGGCATCAAAAGTGTGCGGCGCGCCCTTTCGGTCGCGCCAGCCCTTCGCATCGAGCACCGCATTGTCGTAGTGAAATCCGTCCATCGGGATTGTTTTTGCTGCGATACCGCGCGCCTTCAGCTCCTGCACCAGCGAATCGGCGAATGTCGATTTCCCCGCCCCGGGTGGACCGGCGACCGCGATGATCGTGCGGTCCCTGTCTTTCGATTTCTCTGCGACTGCGTCGGCGGCAGCCTCGATATGCGAGTTCAAGCGGCGACAGCCTCTTCTGGCGGAGTTTTCGCGCCGGTCATGAAGGCGACGGCGTCCGACATGGTGTACTCGCCCGGACGGATCACGCAAAGTCGGCGTCCGAGCCGATGCACATGAATGCGGTCGGCAATCTCGAAGACATGCGGCATGTTGTGCGAGATCAGCACGATCGGGATACCGCGCGCGCGCACGTCGTTGATCAGTTCGAGCACGCGGCGCGATTCCTTGACGCCGAGCGCTGCCGTCGGCTCGTCGAGGATGATCACCTTGGAGCCAAATGCCGCCGCGCGGGCGACCGCTATGCCTTGACGCTGACCGCCCGACAGCGTCTCGACGGCCTGGTTGATGTTCTGGATCGTCAGGAGGCCGAGCTCGTTCAGCTTGTCGCGGGCGAACTTCTCCATCGCCGCCCGATCGAGCTGGCGCAGCCAACTGCCGCGAAAGCCCGGTTTGCGCAGTTCGCGGCCCATGAACATGTTGTCAGTGATCGACAGGGCAGGCGACATGGCCAGCGTCTGGTAGACGGTCTCGATGCCGGCGGCGCGGGCTTCCAGGGGCGAGTGGAAATTGATCTTCCTGCCTTCCAGTTGCATCTCGCCGCTGTCGATCTGCAGCGCGCCGGACAGCGACTTGATCATCACGGACTTGCCGGCGCCATTGTCGCCGATCACCGCCAGAATCTCGCCCGGGTAGAGGTCGAAATCGGCGCCGTTGAGGGCAGTGACCTTGCCAAAGCGTTTGACGAGATTGCGGGCCTGAAGAATCGGTTCCGTCACGTCGATACCTTTCTGATCCACTGGTCCACGGTCACGGCGCCGATGATTAGCACGCCGATAAGCAGGTAGGTCCACTGGGCGTCGGCGCCGAGTAGCCGAAGACCCAGCGTGAA
Organism: Oricola sp.; assembly: GCF_965230365.1. Lineage (GTDB taxonomy): Bacteria > Pseudomonadota > Alphaproteobacteria > Rhizobiales > Rhizobiaceae > Oricola. Next base: position 1,882,704 of record NZ_OZ246003.1, read on the forward strand.
GACACCGACGATCAGCGCACCGAACAGCATGCCGGCCACCGATCCGCGCCCGCCGAACAGCGAGATGCCGCCGATCACCACGGCGGTGATGCTCTCGATATTGGTGAGCTGGCCGCTGGTCGGCGAGACCGAGCCGATGCGACCGATCAGTGCCCAGCCGGCGAATGCGCAGATCAGGCCGGCCAGCGCATAGACCGACATCAGCACCCGGTCGACCCGCACGCCGGACAGTTCGGCCGCTTCGGGATCGTCGCCAACCGCGTAGACATGCCGGCCCCACGCGGTCTGCCGCAGCACATAGGCAAGCACGATCACCAGCAGCACCATGAAGATGACACCGTAGGTAAACACCGCGCCGCCGATATTGATCTTGGTGCCGAACAATTGCAGCAGCGGCGCCTCGCGCGCGATCTCCTGGGATCGGATGGTTTCGTTGGCCGAATACAGGAAGTTGGTGGCCAGCACGATCTGCCACATGCCGAGCGTGACGATGAAAGGCGGCAGCTTGACGCGCGCCACCATCCAGCCATTGATGAAGCCGATCAGCGTGCCGCAGGCGAGCCCGCAGGCGACCGCCACCGAGGGTGGCAGGCCGTAGCGGAAGGTGAACTGGCCCATCACCACCGAGCTCAGCACCATAATCGCACCGACCGACAGGTCGATACCGGCGGTCAGGATGACGAGGCATTGCGCCGCGCCGACAATGCCGACGATCTGGACCTGCTGCAGGATCAGCGTCAGCGCGAAGGGCGAGAAGAATTTCGATCCGAGAAGCAGGCCGAAAACGGCGATCGACAGGATCAGCACGATCAGCGGCACCAGCGCCGGATTCTGGTGAAGGGCGTTCTGGAAGCGATAGACGAACCCGTTATCGCCTTGCTCGAACTCCGCGACCGCAGTCGGGCTGTCGCCCAGTACGGCTTCGAAGTCGTCTCCCTTGGTCGTTTCGGACATCGTGTTCCTCCCGGTCGTCGCAGCAAGGGCCGTTCGGCAGGTTAGAACGCGGCCGGCGAATTGTCATGATGCGTTTGGAGAAGGGGGAGGCGGGTGAGCCGCCTTCCCCTGACATTTGCGTTCACGCGGCGGGCATCAACCCCAGCAGAGATCCATGCCTTCCTTCACCGAGATGGAGTCAACGCCGTCGGCCGGCTGGTCGGTGACCAGCGCGACACCGGTGTCGAAGAAGTCCTTGCCCGGTGTCGGGGCCGGCTTGGTGCCGTCCTTCGCCCAGGCCGCGATCGCTTCGATGCCGAGCGAGGCCATCAGCAGCGGATACTGCTGCGATGTCGCACCGATGACACCATCGGCGATGTTCTGCACGCCCGGGCAACCGCCATCGACGGACACGATCAGCACGTCGTTCTCGCGGCCGATGGACTTGAGCGCCTCATAGGCGCCGGCGGCGGCCGGTTCGTTGATCGTGTAGACCACATTGATCATCGGATCGGTGGCGAGCAGGCTTTCCATCGCCCGCCGGCCGCCTTCCTCATTGCCTTGGGTGACATCGTGACCGACGATGCGCGGGTCGTCCTCGTCGCCCCACTTGTTCGGGTCCTTGATGTCGATGCCGAAGCCGGTCATGAAGCCCTGGTCGCGCAGCACGCCGACGGTCGGCTGGCTGACGGCGAGGTCGAGCATGCCGATCTTGGCATTGGCCGCGTCGTCGCCGAGCTTGGCGGCGGCCCATGCGCCGATCAGTTCGCCGGCCAGGAAGTTGTCGGTGGCAAAGGTGGCGTCGGCGGCGTCGATCGGATCGAGCGGCGTGTCGAGTGCGATCACCAACAGGCCGGCGTCGCGCGCCTGCTGCACGGAAGAGACGATCGACGACGTATCGGACGCGGTCAGGAGAATGCCCTTGGCGCCGTCGGCGATGCAGGTCTCGATGGCGGCGACCTGGGTTTCATGGTCGCCGTCGATCTTGCCGGCGAAGCTCTTCAGTTCGATGCCGAGTTCATTGGCCTTGGCGGTTGCACCTTCCTTCATCTTGACGAAGAACGGGTTGGTGTCCGTCTTGGTAATCAGGCAGGCGCCGATCTTGTCCATGGCGGCGGCCGGGGTAACAATGGTCAAAGCCGCGGTCATGGCGGCGACTGCAACGGTGGTTGCAAGAAGGGTAGTTTTCACGATGTTCCTCCCAGGTTGGCGTGCGGCACTGATTGAATGCCGAACCGGACAGACTATCGGTCACGGGGCGGCCGACAGGCTCTATCCGCGGTGCAGGGAACACGAGCACTTTCACTATGTCAATAAGTAATTCAATGTGATTTAATAAATCGACACATCAGACGCATCGGGCCATAACCGATGGCTGGGGGAGGAATGATGAAACAGACGGGAAGCGCGTTTTCAGGCGCGTCAAAGGGACGTAATCCGTCCTTCAAGTCGACGGTCGTTGAGACCATCAAGTCATGAGCGACGACACCGCGACCGCGATGCGCGGCACCAATCAGAGCGGTATGCGCGCATATAACGAGAAGCTGATCTTGACGCTGCTCTGGCGGCAGGGCGGGCTCGCCAAGTCCGATCTGACACGCATGACCGGCCTTTCGGCGCAGACGGTTTCGGTCATCATGCGCCGGCTGGAGGCAGACGGGCTGGTCAGGCGCGGCGAACCGCAGCGCGGGCGCATCGGCCAGCCTTCCGTGCCGATGACGCTTGATCCCGACGGTGCCTGTTCGATGGGACTGAAGGTCGGCCGGCGTTCCAGCGAACTGGTTGTCGCCGATTTCCACGGCAAGGTCGTCGACCGCATCAGCCGGGTACATCGCTATCCCGATCCCGACAACACTGTCGCCTTCGCGCGCGCGGCGATCGGCGAGGCGATCGGCCGCATGGACGCTGCCGCGCGGTCGCGCATCGCCGGGCTGGGGATCGCCATCCCGTTCTATCTGTGGAACTGGGCGCAGGCGCTCGGCGTTCCGGACGAGCAGATGGCCGGCTGGCGCGATGCCGACATCCGCGCCGAGATCGCCAAAGCGGTCGATTTCCCGGTCTATCTGGGCAATGACGCCTCGACCGCCTGTGCGGCCGAGGTCGCCTTCGGTCCGGCTGATGCGCCCGACGATTTCCTCTATCTCTATGTCGGCTACTTCATTGGCGGCGGCGTCGTTCTCAACGGTGCGCTGTTCACCGGGCCGGGCGGCAATTCCGGCGCGCTCGGGCCGATGCCGGTGCCCGGACCGGGCGGGTCGACATTGCAGCTGATCGACGTGGCGAGCCTGTCCGGCCTGGAGCGCGAACTGGTCGCCGCCGGCGCGGAGACGGGGGGCATCTGGGAACGAGCCGACCAATGGGATGTCGACCAGACCATTCTCGGCGACTGGATCGCCAAGGCGGCGGGCGGGTTGGCGCACACCATTGTCGCTGCCTGCTCGATCATCGATTTCTCCGCCGTGGTGATCGACGGATGGCTGCCGGTCGAAGTCCGGGCGCAACTGGTTGAAGCCGTGCTCGATCAGTTGGCGCGGCAGGACCTGACCGGGCTGGAGACGCCGCAGGTACGGGCCGGCACGGTCGGTGCGGATGCGCGCGCGCTCGGCGCGGCGAGCCTGCCGATTGTCGACCGGTTCATCGTCGACCGCGCTGCCTACCGTAACGTCGCCTCGTAGGTGGCGAATTGCGGTCATGAAAGCAGTACTGCGGTCGAACTCTCGCGCTTCGCGAGAATGCTCTAGCTGGCCCTCCGGGATATGATGAGTTCGGCGAGCTCACTGATCCGAACCGATATTCTACCCCTCAGGCTTGTGTTGTGTCGAAAATCAGTAAAATCCTCGAACTGGATGCCCTCAATCGTCTTTCTCAGCGGATCCGCAGAGCCGGAAGTGTCGATTTTGGGCAGGGGTAGGAATTTAATCGGAATGATTCTCTTTCGTTCTTCTGCGCTTTTATAGTTCGCCAGCCAAGTCTCGAGCTCTCTTCTGCAGGCTGGTCTGCTAAAATAAAAGGGAGTGATTACAGGCAAAAAAAAGGCTGATCCATCGATTGCATCTCGCAGTCTCTCCTCCCATTCATCGCCGGGCTCAATATCATCAGTGTCTTGAAACACCTCGAGCTCTGCTTCGCCTGAGTAGGCTTGAATCTCCGTTTCAAGCTTCATGCGAATCTTGCTCAGGAGCCCGGAGGAGGACATGTCGTCGTGTCGAGCGTATGAGAAAAAGGCAATTGTTTGCATATCTTATCCAGATATCTCTCTGCGTTTCGCCTCGATCTCCTCAACTTTGCTCTTCGTGAACAGGTAGTAGTGCCTATTACCTTGCTTTTTTTTGATCGGATTTGGGTACCTCTTGTCTTTTACGTACCCTAGGACTGTTTGCGGCGAGACGCCGAGCGCTTTTGCAGCGCCCTTCGTGGTTAAGTAGCTCCCGCTCCAGTAGATTTTATTTTCTGTGCTTGGAAAAACGACCGCCATTTGCAATACCCATCATGTTATTGGGTGCCTATTGCCTATATAGCTCATATAGTCTATATATACAAAGACTAAAATTTTTCAATTATTACAGTTCCTTATGGGTAACGACGTCCGATTGGCCGTGCGGGCTGCCGACGGTAGTAGATACATCATATTGCGCGGCGAGTTTTCCATTCCATTGCCATGCTCTAGAGAAGCCTGATGGATAAAGCCGAATATATACACCAGCAGTTCCTGCAGCGTGTTGCGGCGGGCGACATGCCGCCGGTCGCCGGCGCGGCGACGGATGCGTTGCCGTCAGAGGCCGCGCGCGAGATCTTCCGGTCGCAATGCGTTTCGCGGCACCTCGACCGCATGGGCCGCAAGATGCAGAAGGCAGGGCAAGGCTTCTACACCATCGGTTCGTCCGGCCATGAGGGCATGGCCGCCGTCGCCGCCGCGCTTCGTCCGACCGATATGGCGTTCCTGCATTACCGCGATGGCGCGTTTCAGGTGCAGCGCGCATCCCAGGTCGAAGACCAGGACGTCATTGCCGACATGCTGCTGAGCTTTGCGTGTTCGGCTGACGATCCGATCTCCGGCGGTCGCCACAAGGTGCTTGGCTCCAGGCCGCTGATGATCCCGCCGCAGACCTCGACCATCGCCAGCCATCTGCCGAAAGCGGTCGGCGCGGCCTGGTCGATCGGTTTTGCTAGGCGCGCCCGGCCCGAACATGCGGTGCTCGCCGATGACGGCATCGTCGTCTGCTCGTTCGGCGATGCTTCGGCCAACCACTCGACGGCCCAGGGCGCCATCAACACGGCCTGCTGGACCGCTTATCAGCAGGTGCCGATGCCACTGCTGTTCGTTTGCGAGGATAATGGCATCGGCATTTCCGTGCGCACGCCGGCCGGCTGGATCGAGGTGGCCTTCTCCAATCGCCCAGGCCTCACCTATATGCGTTGCGACGGGCTCGACATGTTCGAGACCTACCGGACTGTGCTCGCGGCCGCCGACCATGTGCGCACAAGGCGGCTGCCGGTTTTCCTGCATGTCGACACCGTCCGGCTCTATGGTCATGCCGGCTCGGATGTCGAGGCGGCTTACCGGCCGCGCGCCGATATCGAGGCCGCCGAGGCGAACGATCCGCTGGTCTGGTCGGCAGCGCTGCTCGCCGAGGCCGGCGCGGCGACACCGCAGCAGGCCATTGATATCTACAACGACGCCGAAGCCGCTTGCGAGCGAGCGATGATTGAAGCCGTGGAGAAGCCGCGGCTTGCGACGTCGGCGGAAGTCGCGGCAAGCCTGATCCCGCCGCCGCGGCCATGCCGGGCGACGAACGGGCCGTCGCCGGAGGCGCGGGCCAGGGCATTCGGCACGGAAGTCAAGGCGCTCGGCGAGCGGCAGCCGATGGCGCGCCTGATCAACTGGGCGCTGACCGACCTGATGCTGGAGTGCCCGGAAATCGTCCTCGCCGGCGAGGATGTCGGCGCCAAGGGCGGCGTCTATGGCGTGACCCAGAAACTGGTGGACCGGTTCGGGCGCAATCGGGTCGTCGATACGCTGCTCGACGAGCAGTCGATCCTCGGGCTCGCCATCGGCATGGCGCATAACGGCTTCGTGCCGATACCCGAAATCCAGTTTCTCGCCTATCTGCACAATGCGGAAGACCAGTTGCGCGGCGAGGCCGCGACGCTGCCATTCTTCTCCAATGGCCAGTTCGCCAACCCGATGGTACTGCGCATCGCCGGTCTCGGCTACCAGAAGGGGTTCGGCGGCCACTTCCACAACGACAATTCGCTCGCGGTGCTGCGCGATATTCCAGGGCTGGTGCTTGCCTGTCCGTCCAACGGCGCGGATGCGGCGATGATGCTGCGCGAATGCGTGCGTTTGGCGCGCGAGGAACAACGCGTCTGCGTCTTCGTGGAGCCGATCGCGCTCTACCAGACCCGCGACCTGCATGGCGAGAAGGACGGACTTTGGGCACAGGTCTATCCGGCGCCGGGAAAACGCATCGGTCTTGGCGACGTCGGTGTCGATGGCGACGGCAAGGACGTCGCCATCGTGACCTACGGCAATGGCTGTTACCGGTCGCGTCAGGCCGCGCGCATTCTTGTCGAGGCGCATGGCGTGGCGAGCCGGGTTGTCGACATTCGCTGGCTGGCGCCGTTGCCCGGTCAGACGATCATCGATGCCGTTGGGCCCGCCGAGCACGTGCTGATCGTTGACGAATGCCGGCAAACCGGCAGCCAGTCGGAAGCATTGATGGCGCTTTTTGCGGAAAATGGCTGCGCCTCGTTTGCGCGTCTGGCCGCCGACGATTGCTTCATTGCGACCGGCCCGGCGCATGCCGCGACCTTGCCGTCGCGCGACGGGATCGTCGACGCAGCGCTGTCGCTGGTGGCAAACCGGCGCGCTTGACCGACTGCGGTTGACCGGTCGGGTGGTTGGGCGTAACGCCGTGCCATGCAATCAACGGCAGGCTTGGCGAACCCGGCCTGTCGCGACATGTCTGGAGGAAACGTGAAGCTCGCAACATTGAAAAACGGAACCCGCGACGGGCATCTTGTCGTCGTGTCGCAGGACCTGACACGCTGCTCGGACGTCAGCCATATCGCACCGACGATGCAGGCCGCACTGGACGCCTGGGAGGATGTCCGGGGCCGGCTGGAGCGCGTGGCGATCGGTGTCGAGACCGGTTCGCAGCCGACCGAGCGGTTTCACGAGCACGACGCCATGTCGCCGCTGCCGCGCGCCTATCAGTGGGCCGACGGCTCGGCCTATGTGAACCATGTCGAGCTGGTCCGCCGCGCCCGTGGCGCCGAGATGCCCGACAGTTTCTGGACCGATCCGCTGATGTATCAGGGCGGCTCCGACAGTTTCCTCGGTCCGCGCGATCCCATCGTCATGGGCGATGAGGCGTGGGGGATCGATTTCGAGGGCGAAGTCTCAGTTATTGTTTCCGATGTGCCGATGGGCGCCAGCGTCGATCAGGCTCGCGACGCGATCCAGCTCGTCATGCTGGTCAACGATGTCAGCCTGCGCGGCCTGATCCCCGGAGAGCTCGCGAAGGGGTTCGGCTTCTTCCAATCCAAGCCGTCGAGCGCGTTCTCGCCGGTCGCCGTCACGCCGGATGAGCTCGGCGACGCGTGGGACGGCGGCAAGCTGTCGATGCCGCTGCTGGTCGAGTTCAACGGCAAGCCGTTCGGCCGCGCCGATGCCGGGGTCGACATGACCTTCGACTTCCCGCAGCTGATCGCCCACGCGGCCAAGACGAGGCCGCTCGGTGCCGGCGCGGTTATCGGTTCGGGCACGGTGTCCAACAAGCTTGACGGCGGACCCGGCAAGCCGGTGGAAGAGGGCGGCGCCGGCTATTCCTGCATCGCCGAGATCCGGATGATCGAGACCATCGAAGGCGGCGCTGCGACGACCCGTTTCATGCGTTTCGGCGACACCGTGCGCATCGAGATGAAGGACGCCGCCGGCCACTCGATCTTCGGCGCCATCGAGCAGACTGTCGAACAGCCGGGAAGCTGAAACTCTTTCCCGTAGACAATGCGCCCGCGGTCGCGACGCGACCGCGCGGCGAAAATGCGCTATGGTCGCGGTTTCGCAACCCGGCCTGAAGCATGAAGAAAACCATCGACCTTTCCACCGACCGGCTCGGCAAGCAGGGCGAGCAGTTCTATCGCGAGTTGATGGACGCGCATGAGGGACTCACCTTCGAGCAGTGCGTGCGGTTCGACCTGCAGCTGGCGCTGATCCTCGCCAATCAGATCGGCGATATCGAAGTGCTGCGCGCTGCGCTTCAGGCGGCACGCAAGGCTGCGAAATGATCGCTCATTCATTGACCTTCATTTGAGCAAAATTCCGGCATTTGTACTTTCAGCCTAACAATTAGGCAATGGTGCGCATGCATGCCGCATTTTAAAGCAAATTCTTGCAAGTGTTTTCACGGGGTAAGCTGTTTCCATTCTTTCATGCAAATCATTGAAATGCATAGTTTATTCTGTGGCGGTCTGGTTTCTACGCAGGACTGGCACGGCGGTTGCTGTTTGGGTGTCGTATCCAACTGTCAGGAGTCCACTCGATGCAATTCACACGTAGAAAACTGACCGGCCTGGTCGCTGGCGCCGCGCTCTCGGCGAGCTGCGTTGTTCCGTTCGCGCATGCCGCTGACGACACGATCAAGATCGGCGTTCTGCACTCGCTGTCCGGCACGATGGCGATTTCCGAAACCACGCTGAAAGACGTCATGTTGATGCTCATCGACGAGCAGAACAAGAAGGGTGGCATCCTCGGCAAGCAGCTTGAAGCCGTCGTCGTCGATCCGGCGTCCGACTGGCCGCTGTTTGCCGAGAAGGCGCGCGAGCTGATCACCGGAAACGACGTCGATGTCGTGTTCGGCTGCTGGACCTCCGTTTCGCGCAAATCGGTACTGCCGGTCTTCGAGGAACTCAACTCGATCCTGTTCTATCCCGTCCAGTACGAGGGTGAGGAAAGCCAGCGCAACGTCTTCTACACCGGTGCGGCGCCGAACCAGCAGGCCATTCCGGCTGTCGACTATCTGATGGAAGAAGAAGAGGTCGAGCGCTGGGTTCTTGCCGGCACCGACTACGTCTATCCGCGTACGACCAACAAGATCCTCGAGGCCTATCTGAAGTCGAAGGGCGTCGCCGAAGAAGACATCATGATCAACTACACGCCGTTCGGTCACTCCGACTGGCAGACGATCGTGTCCGATATCAAGACCTTCGGTTCGGCCGGCAAGAAGACCGCCGTGGTCTCGACCATCAACGGCGACGCCAACGTTCCGTTCTACAAGGAGCTCGGCAACCAGGGCATCAAGGCGTCCGACATTCCGGTCGTCGCCTTCTCGGTCGGTGAAGAGGAACTCGCCGGTCTCGACACAGCGCCGCTGGTTGGCCATCTCGCCGCATGGAACTACTTCCAGTCGGTCGAAAACGACGTCAACGCCGAATTCATCGAAACCTGGAAGGCCCGCATGGGCGACGAACGCGTGACCAACGACCCGATGGAAGCCCATTACATCGGCTTCAACATGTGGGTTAAGGCGGTTGAAGCAGCCGGCACCACCGACGCCGACGCGGTGATCGACGCGCTGCCGGGCATCGAGACTCCGAACCTGACCGGCGGTACCTCGACCATGCTGCCGAACCACCACATCACCAAGCCGGTGCTGATCGGCGAGATCCAGGCCGATGGCCAGTTCGAGGTGGTCTCCGAGACCGACGATCTGGTGCCGGGCGACGCATGGTCCGACTACCTGCCGGAGTCCGCGCCGCTCAAGTCCGACTGGGTCGACCTGAAGTGCGGCAACTTCAACACGGAGACGAATGCCTGCCTCGGCGGCGCATCCTGATACTCCCACGGCGGGGGAGCCGGTTTGCCGGCTCCTCCAACCAATTCATCTGACCAATTGAACGGAACCGGCGCGTTACCATGATGCGGCTGCTTTTCATGTTTGTCGTCATGGCGGCGACCGCGATCCTCGCGGCAGGCCCCGTCCGGGCCGACGAGGCGGCGTTGCGCGCCGAGATCGCCAAATTCGCCGACGCCAAGAAATTCAAACAAACCCAGGCGGTGATCGACGGGATCGCCGCGCTTGGCGATCCCGCCGCCGCGACGGCGCTCAATGCGCTGTCGGACGGCTTGTTGAAGGTCCGCAAGAGCGATGGCGCGGTCTTCGTCATCAAGGGCGAGGGCGATCCGCTCGAACTGTTCGACCCGGTAACGCTCGAGGCGGCCGGCAGCGCCGCCGAGGACGAGCTGCGCAAGGTCAAGATCAAGAATTCGATCCGCCGCCAGATCGCCGACGCCGTCTCAGGCTTGACTCTCAGGGCCAAGGACCCGGCGGTGCGCTTTCAAGCGGCGGCAACGCTGTTCCAGCGGCCCGATCCCGACACCATCGAAACGCTCGACGCGGTCATCGCCGACGAGACCGAGGATAGGGTGCGCAAGGCATTCGAGGATGCGCGCGCGGCGGCCGTTCTCGCATCCGACATGGATGACGATGCCAAGCTCGCCGCCATCGAAACGCTGCGCGAACGCGGCGGCCGCGACGTGCTGCCTGTCCTGAAAGGCACAAGCGCCAACGGCGAGAGCGCTGCCGTCGCCGAGGCCGCGAGCGCCGCCGCAACCGCTGTTGAAAAGTCGCTGATGTATTGGTCGGCCGGCCAGAACATCTGGTACGGCGTGTCGCTCGGCTCGGTGCTGCTGCTGGCGGCGATCGGCCTTGCCATCACCTTCGGCGTCATGGGCGTCATCAACATGGCGCATGGCGAAATGGTGATGCTCGGCGCCTACACCACATTCGTCGTGCAGGAGATCATCCGCTCGTCGGCGCCCGGCATGTTCGACTATTCGCTTATGATCGCGCTGCCGCTGGCCTTCCTTGTCGCTGGCACGTTCGGCCTGATCCTGGAGCGCGGCGTGATCCGCTTTCTTTATGGCCGGCCTTTGGAAACGCTGCTCGCCACCTGGGGCGTGTCGCTGATCCTGCAGCAGGCGGTGCGCACGATCTTCGGGCCGACCAACCGCGAAGTCGGCAACCCGTCCTGGATGTCGGGCTCGTTCGAAGTCGGCGAAATCCTGGTCACCACCAACCGGCTGTGGATCGTCGTCTTTTCGCTGGTCGTCTTCGCGATCCTGCTACTGGTCCTGAAGCGCACCCGCTTCGGCCTGCAGATGCGCGCGGTCACGCAGAACCGCCCGATGGCCTCGTCGATGGGCATCGCCACACCCTGGGTCGATGCGTTCACCTTCGCGCTCGGATCGGGCATCGCCGGGATCGCCGGCGTGGCGCTCTCGCAGATCGACAATGTCTCGCCCAATCTCGGCCAGGGCTACATCATCGACAGCTTCATGGTCGTGGTGTTCGGCGGCGTCGGCAATCTGTGGGGCACGCTGGTCGGCGCGATGACGCTCGGCATCGCCAACAAGTTCCTCGAACCCTATGCCGGCGCGGTGCTCGCCAAGATCTTCATCCTGGTGCTGATCATCCTGTTCATCCAGAAACGTCCGCGCGGCCTGTTCGCGCTCAAGGGAAGGTCGGTGGAGACATGATCACCGGCTTCCTGTTCCGCGCGCTCGACCGCAAGGCGGTCTGGGTCGCCGCCATTCTTTTGGCGATCGCCGTGCTGGTGCCGCTGTCGAACCTGCTGTTGCCGATCGACCATGCGCTGCATGTGCCGACCCACATCGTCAGCCTGTTCGGCAAGTATCTGACCTACGCGCTGCTGGCGCTGGCGCTCGATCTGGTGTGGGGCTATTGCGGCATTCTTTCGCTCGGCCACGGCGCCTTCTTCGCGCTCGGCGGCTATGCGATGGGCATGTATCTGATGCGCCAGATCGGCACGCGCGGCGTCTATGGCCATCCGGTCCTTCCGGACTTCATGGTGTTCCTCAACTGGAAGGAACTGCCGTGGTACTGGTACGGTTTCGACCAGTTCTGGTTCGCGGCGCTGATGATCGTCGCCGTGCCCGGCCTGCTTGCCTTCGTGTTCGGCTGGTTCGCGTTTCGCAGCCGCGTCTCCGGCGTCTATCTGTCGATCATCACCCAGGCGCTGACCTATGCCTTGCTGCTTGCCTTCTTCCGCAACGAGATGGGTTTTGGCGGCAACAACGGCCTGACCGACTTCAAGGATATTCTCGGCTTCTCGGTGCAGGCGCAGACGACACGCGCCGCACTGTTCGCCGCCTCGGCGATTGCGCTGGCCATCGCCTTCGTGATCTGTTCGGGCATCGTCAATTCGCGCTTCGGCAAGGTGCTGGTCTGCGTGCGCGACGCCGAAAGCCGCACCCGCTTCATCGGTTACCGCGTCGAGCACATCAAGCTGTTCGCCTTCGTCGTCTCGGCGATGATGGCGGGTGTTGCCGGCGCGCTCTATGTGCCGCAGGTCGGCATCATCAATCCCGGCGAGTTCGCGCCGGCCAACTCCATCGAGGTGGTTATCTGGACCGCCGTCGGCGGACGCGGCACGCTGGTCGGGCCGATCATCGGCGCCATCGCGGTCAATGGCGGCAAGAGCTATTTCACCGCCGCATTCCCCGAGTTCTGGCTGTTTGCGCTCGGCGCGCTGTTCGTCGCCACGACGCTGTTCCTGCCCAAGGGTATTGTCGGGCTGGTGACCGGCGGCTTTGCCCGCCTGCGCTCGCGGCGCGAGGCCGACCGCATCGAGGAAACGCTGCAACCGGAAGCAGGAGCCGCCGAATGACCGACAGGCTGACCAGTTCCCTGCTTTATCTCGACGGCGTCTCGGTCGCCTTCGACGGCTTCAAGGCGATCAACGGCCTGTCGCTGACCGTCGAGCATGGCGAGATGCGCGCCATCATCGGCCCCAACGGCGCCGGCAAGACCACGATGATGGACATCATCACCGGCAAGACACGGCCCGACGAGGGCGCGGTGCTGTTTGAGGGCAATATCGACCTGACACGCCACGACGAGGCGGCCATCGCGCTGCTCGGCATCGGCCGCAAGTTTCAGAAGCCGACCGTGTTCGAAAGCCACACGGTCGAGGACAATCTGGAACTGGCGCTGAAGCGCGATCACGGCATCATCGCCACGCTGTTCCACGACACCGCCGCCGCGCAGAAAGTGCGCATCGGCGAGATTCTGGAGACGATCCGCCTGACCGGGCGGCGCGGCGATCTCGCCGCCGACCTGTCGCACGGCCAGAAGCAGTGGCTGGAAATCGGCATGCTGCTCGCCCAGGATCCGAAGCTGCTGCTCGTCGACGAGCCAGTCGCCGGCATGACAGACGCCGAAACGGTCGAGACGGCGCGGCTCTTGCGCGACATCGCCGGCGAGAAGGCGGTGATCGTCGTCGAGCACGACATGACCTTCATTCGCGATCTCGACGTGAAGGTCACTGTGCTGGCCGAAGGCGCGGTGCTGGCAGAGGGCTCCATCGACCACGTCAGCGCTGACGAGCGCGTCATCGAAAGCTATCTGGGGCGGTAAGGTGATCTTGTCCGCCATCAATGCGCCCGGACCCGCCTTCGACCACCGTTCCGCCAGGTTGTCGGCAACGGAGGCACTGGGCGCGATGCGGCGCAGGACGATCATCGGTCTGGGTTTGGCGGGTGGCGCACTCGCGGCCACGGGCGGCGTGACGGTGGCGTTCCGGCGCGCCATGGCCGAGGCGCGCAAGGCGATTGCCCCGTCATTGAGTTCGGTCGTCGCCACGCGTGCCGGCACGCTGGAATATGCCGAAGCGGGCAGGGGGCTGCCCTTCCTGATGGTGCACGGCACCGGCGGCGGTTTCGACCAGGGCCTGAGGTTTTCCCGGCGGCTGGTCGAGGCCGGATACCGGGTTATCGCGCCGTCGCGGTTCGGCTATCTGCGTTCGGCCTTTCCCGACGACGCCTCGTCGGAAAACCAGGCCGACTGTTTCGCCGATCTTCTCGACCGGCTCGGCATCGACAGGATCGCCATTGCAGGCGGCTCGGCCGGCGCCTTGTCGGCGATGCAATTTGCCATCCGCCATTCGGACCGCTGCGCCGCTTTGCTGCCGATCGTGCCGGCGGCCTATGCGCCCGACCGCCCGCCGGCCCGACCCTGGTCGGCCACCCAGCAGTCGATTGCCGAAACCGTGCTGCAATCCGACTTCCTGTTCTGGGCGGCGATTGCCGGCATGCCGGAGACGATGATCGAGACGCTGCTGGCCACCGACCGCGGGATTTACCGTCAGGCGGATGCGGACGAGCGGGCGCGCGCCAAAGCATTGCTGAAGGGCATCCTGCCGGTCAGCGCGCGCTCGCGCGGCCTTCTCAATGACGCCCGGCTGGCCGGCAATCCGCAGCGCATGGCGCTGGAGACGGTCTCCGCGCCGACGCTCGCCATTTCGCTTGAGGACGACCGCTTCCTGACCGCCGACGCGGCGCGCCATGTCGGCGCGACGGTGCCCGGCGCGCGGCTGATCGTCTACGAGACCGGCGGCCATGTCTGGCTTGGCCGCGACGCGCAGATGTTCGGCGACATCGTCGCCTTCCTGAAAGAGATAGGTTACGCATGACCGCGCTTTCCGTTGCCAATGTCGACCTGTTCTATGGCGCCGCCCAGGCGCTGCGGGGCGTTTCGGCGACCGCTGAATCCGGCAAGATCACCTGCATCCTCGGGCGCAACGGCGTCGGCAAATCATCGCTGCTGCGCGCCATCATGGGCCATCAACCGGTCAGAAAGGGCGAGATCGCGCTCGACGGCGCGGCGCTGCGCGGTGCGCCGCATGCGCGCGCCGGCAGGGGGCTCGGCTATGTGCCACAGGGCCGCGAGATCTTCCCGCTTCTGACCGTCAAGGAAAACCTGGAGACGGGCTATGCGCGGTTGCCGCGCCGCCAGCGCAGCGTGCCTGACGATGTGTTCGAACTGTTCCCGGTGCTGAAATCCATGCTGGCGCGGCGCGGCGGCGACCTGTCGGGCGGCCAGCAGCAGCAGCTTGCCATTGGCCGGGCGCTGGTCACGCGGCCGACTGTGCTGGTGCTGGACGAGCCGACCGAGGGCATCCAGCCCTCGATCATCAAGGATATCGGCCGGGCGCTGCAATATCTGCGCGACGAAAAGGGCATGTCGATCCTGCTGGTCGAGCAGTATCTCGATTTCTGCCGCGAGCTGGCCGACAAGGTCTACATCATGGATCGCGGCGAGATCGTCCATGAGGGCCCTGCCGAAAGCCTCGATGATGCCGGGGTCAGGAAGCACCTGACGGTGTAGGTGTGGCGGACGGGAAGAAGACGGTGAGAATACGCCAAGGCCGAAAGCGGTAGGCACAATCCGGAAGGAATTCGGGAATGCCGGCGGAACTAGTTCCTATTCATCACTTGGTCTATTTTCTCATCTATCCGCGCCTCGTATCTGTTCATCAGTTCCAAGTGCAGCGGGGCGACCTCGGATATGACTAGAGGCATCTTTTTTGTCATGTGCTGCATTACCTCTGTCGAATAGAACTTGTTCAATTCCTGCAGCTCCTCGATTGAAAAGTGCTTTCTGTAAATCGGCAGTACCGCCTCTATCAAATCGTCGAATTTTATCGACTCCTCGAGTATGATCTCAGATATGGCGGCAATTTCGTTGGCCTCGCCGGGGTGTGCCTTCAATGCGGCTTCTTTCTGCGCGGCCGTCATTTTCTGGGTCAAGATTTCAAATGATTTCCTTGTCGCAGACACGTCGAGGTAATATCTCAGTTCCGTTTCAAAATCATTTGTCGGGCGATAATCCCTGAAAGTTGCCTTTACAACGTCTTTTCTGGGAAAAATTTTGTCCCAGTTAGAAAGTATTGCCGTGAACAATACGCCAAAAACGCCAATTATAGCTATCAAAATTTCGTTGGAGCTTCCATTTTCCATTTTTTGGGCCAATGAATTCCAAAGCTTAGCATGTTGATATTATATCATTAAATAGGTGATCTGTATAGGCTTGCGATTTTCATTGTATTGCGCGCGAATTGGCTGGCGGACTTGGACTCTTGGCCGAGGGGAGACTGTCCGCAGCGCGCCCGGACAGTCTCCGGCCGCTCGGCTGCTGGCAAATTTCCAGCGGTGAGAGGCGCGTCCTGCGAAGCGGCTCCACGGCCAGAAAGCTCTCAACGGCAAGACGGGCGTCGGCTGCTAGGCCTCGACAGTTATCGCATACCGGGATGAGGGAATTGCCGCGCCTTCGTGCCGGCTCGGCAGCGTGCCGAATTTCTGGCTATAGTCGCGGCTGAAACGGGTCGTGCTTTCCCCGAACCCTGTTTCGGGCCGTCGACCGACGTCGCAAGGTGAGGCCTGTTCCGGCAAAGCCGGGGCAATCGATCCGGCGAATCGATTGCAGGGCCGAACGAACTGGCGGTCAGAGAATAAACTTGTCCACCGCTCCCAAACCTCCCCTATCCTGATTCCCGCCTTCTCATGGAAGTCTGGGTGCACACCGGCTCACAGGGAGAGGGACGGTGCCTGGCTGGTGGCGCAGAGGTGTGCTGCTGGGTGATGAACCCCCAAGTCAGGGCGGCATGAAGCGGCGCGCGCAGTCTTGTTTTCCCGGACAGAGTTCCGGGCCGCCGACCGAAGCTGCAAGACCACCGAGCGGGCGGTCCGAGGATCGCTATACTTCTAAGACGTTGCGATGCTTTGACCGCCCGTCTTCCAATTCCAGAACAAACCGGCCTCGAAAAAAGGGGGTGCGGCGGCGTCCGCGCGCCTGTATAAAGCTTGCCAAGACTGGAAGGTTTGCGGCATCGGCTGCGATATCGCCTGAACCGCAACCGGGAACCGCCGAGGAGCAAGGCCATGAACATCGGAGCCGCCGCCGAACGGACGAGCCTGCCGGCCAAGACGATCCGCTATTACGAGGAAATCGGGCTGGTGCGCCCGGAGCGTCTGGACAATGGCTATCGCGACTATTCCGACGACGACCTGCACCGGCTGCGCTTCCTGCAACGCGCCCGCAGCCTCGGTTTTGGCATTGGCGAATGCCGGCTGCTGCTGTCGCTCTACGAGGACAAGCATCGCGCCAGCGCCAGCGTCAAGGCGATCGCGCTGGAGAAGATCGAGGAGATCGACCGCAAGATCGGCGAGTTGAAGTCGCTGCGCGATACGCTCGCCAATCTGTCGAAAAACTGTCATGGCGACGACCGGCCCGATTGCCCGATCATCAATGATCTGGCCGGCGAGCCAGATGCGACCGGCAAGCGCGGAGAAACGGCATGAAACGTTCGGCGATCAATGAAATCCTCAAGGAAAGCGATGCCTTCATTCGCTCGTTCGGCTATGTCATGCCGCCATTCGCCTATTGGTCGCCGGCCGAAATGCAGGCACGGGTGGCCAGTGACAGCCCGCGCATTCGCGATCACCGGCTTGGCTGGGATATCACCGATTACGGTGTCGGCCGCTACGACGAGCTTGGTCTGTTCCTGTTCACCGTGCGCAACGGCAACCATGCCAATGTGCGCGACGGCAGGGGCATGCTTTATGCCGAAAAGATCATGATCTCCGGCGAGAACCAGGTCTCGCCGATGCACCGGCACAACCTGAAGACCGAGGACATCATCAACAAGGGCGGTGCGACGCTGGTGCTGGAACTTTTCAAGGCGGCGGCAGACGGTTCCATCGACGACAGCGCCGAACTGCGTGTTCTGACCGACGGCTCCGTCCGCACCCTGCCGGCGGGCGGGCTCCTGAAGCTCGCGCCCGGCGAAAGCGTCACGCTGGAACCCGATTGCTGGCACGCATTCTGGGGCGAGGGCGGCAAGGTGCTGATCGGCGAGGTTTCAAACGTCAATGACGACCTGACCGACAACGTGTTCCGCGACCCGATCGGCCGGTTCTCGACCATTGAGGAAGATGTCGAGCCGCTGCACCTTCTGGTCAGCGACTACGATACGTGGCTTGGCTGAGCCGGGGGTTCGGCTTGCACTGTTTCGGGTCTGCGGTCGACCAGCCAGTCGGTGACGATGGCCGACAGCCAGATCGCAAACAGCGTCACCCAGGCGGTCAGCGCGAAAACGCTTGCGCCGGTGACGCCGGCGCCGACCGCGCAGCCGCCGGCCAGCATGCCGCCGAAGCCCATCATCGATGCGCCGGCGAGATAGCGCCGCATCGACAGGCCGTCATGGAAGCCCTGCAGCTTCAACTGGCCGGTCACAAACGCGGCGAGGAAGGAGCCGGCAAAGACGCCCGGCACGAGGCCGACGTCGAAATCGATGTCGGACCCCGGCGGCGTCAGGAACAGCATCAGCGTGTCGGCGGAGGGGCCGGTAAAGGTCAGCGCCTCCACCTGGACGGGTTCGAAGGCGATGCCGCCCATGGAGAAGGTGAACCACCAGGCGCACGGGATCGTCAGCCCGACAAGGAATGCGGCGGCGGTTGTCCAGGCGCCGATGCGGCGCAGCGCCGCTACGGTCATGGCGGCGAACAGGGCTATGACGGAGACGATCGTCGCGGTTCGCTGGTCCAGCGCTGCCATGGAAAGGATGTCGTTGCCGCCGGTCGACGCGGTGGTCAGCGGTTGGGCGAGCGTTTCGCGCAACGGCGAAAGGATGCCGCGCAGGCTGGCTTGGGCGACGACGGCGAAAACCAGCCCGGACAACAGGGCGCGCAGGTTGCCCGTCGCCGACAACACCAGCAGCCGGCTGGCGCAGCCGCGTGCCAGGATCATGCCGCTGCCGAACAGCAGGCCGCCCAATGCGGCGCCCGAAAGGCTTTGCGGCGAGGCGATCTGGCGGGCTTCGCTGGTCGAAAGGATGCCGAGGGCGGTCAGGATCTGCGTGCCGGCGACGGCCACGGTGAATACGATCAGCCAGATGGCTGTCTTCTCGCCAATATGGCCGCGCGAGAATTCGACGGTTGCCGCGCGCAGGCAAAACCGGCTCTGCTGGGCGAAGGCGCCGAACATGATGCCAATGATCGCGCCGCCGAGCGCCAGCGTCCAGTTTTCGCCAATCCCGTCCGCCAGCGCGGTCAGCGCCGTCGTAATTGCGTCCATGGTTCCAATCCCTGCGGCCACTTGTCCGCTCTGCCGCCGGGTTTTGCGTTGACCAAGATCAAGAAGAATTCATATATTCAAAACAGTATATGTATTGGGAGGACCATTCGAGATGCACCGACCGATTGCGCGACGTGAGGCTTTGAAACTGCTTGGCGGATCGTCGGCAGCGCTTCTGACGGCAGGAATGGCGGCCAGGGCGCTGGCCGAAGTTCCGCTGGGCGGGGGGCAACTGACGACGGTCAGCGATGGTCATCTCGTGCTGCCGCTCGACTTTGCCTATCCGGATGCGCCGCGCGACGAGGTGGTCTCATTGCTGACGGCGGCGGGGCTTCCCGACGACCGGATCGAGCCACCCTGCAATGTAACAGTGTATCGCGACGGCGACCGGGTGGTGGTGTTCGATGTCGGCGCGGGACCGAACTTCATGGCCAGCGCGGGGCTGCTGGCCGACAACCTCGAAGCTGCCGGTGTCGCGCCCGAGGACGTGACCCATGTGCTGTTCACGCACGCTCACCCCGATCACATCTGGGGTCTGCTCGACGATTTCGACGAGCCGGTCTTCGCCAATGCCGAGTTCCACATCAACCGCGCGGAATGGGACTTCTGGCGCGCCGAGGAGACGCTCGACACCATGCCGGAGGCGCGCAAGACCTTCGTTGTCGGCGCCCGCAACCGCTTCGCCGCGCTGGAAGACGTAATCAACCTGTTCGACTATGGCGCGGAGGTGCTGCCCGGCATCGAGGCGGTCGACACGTCGGGCCATACGCCCGGACACACCTCGTTTGCCATTCATTCCGGCGGTGCGTCGGCAATGGTGCTCGGCGATGCCGTCACCAATGCCGCCGTGTCGTTCGCGCGGCCGGACTGGCCGTCGGGCTCCGATCAGGATGTTGAGAAGGGGATTGCCACGCGGCGGGCCGTGCTCGACCGGCTGGCCGGCGATCAAGGCCCGATTGTCGGTTTCCATCTTCCGGGCAATGGCATCGGCCGCGTCGAGACCGCCGGAACAGGCTACCGCTTCGTGCCCGCCTGACTTATTCGGCCGGGTGGTTGCCGGTCGCGTGGCGCAGGAAACCGAAGGCCGATCCTTCGACCAGCACGCCGAGGCCGATCCGCGCGCCGAGCACGATACTGGCGACGGCGAGTGGTGCGGAGACCGCCATGACCGACACAGCCGAGACGCCCTGGCCGATGGTGCAGCCCATGGCGAAGACGCCGCCGGTTCCCATCAGGAAGGCACCGAGCAGATGACGGCTCAATTCGCGCGCATCGTCGCAGGCTTCCCAGCGCATGTCGTTGGAACGCCACGCGCTCGCCGCGGCCCCAAGGAAAACGCCGGCGGCCAGCCCGACGCCGTAATCCGGCAATGTGCCGGTGACGGTGACGATCAACAGGATGGCGTCGGCAGGCGGTACCACGAAGGAGCCGGCTTCCAGTTGCACGGGAACCATGAGCCGCTGCGAGAAGTACCAGGTGATCAGCCAGCCGGCGGCGATCGCGGCGCCGACCGTCACGCCAGCGAGTATCTTTTCACCGTCGCGCCGGAACGCGGTATCGCGGAAAATCCAGACCAGCAGCAGCGCGGCGATCGCGTAGGCGAGGGGCAGCGTCAGCGGCCATCCGGTCACCGTTTCGAGGATCGCACCGAGCGACTGGCCGCCATAGGCTTCCAGATCGAGCGCGGCGCGGTCGAGGACATTGACCCTGAAAAGCCCGGTCAGTCCGCGCATCGCGGCCATGGCGGCAAGCCCCATGGCGACCAGCACGACCAGCGCCCGCAGATTGCCGCCGCCGAGGCGGACCAGCGCGCCGAAACCGCACGTGCCGACAAGCGCCATGCCGAAACCGAACATCAGTCCGCCGAGGATCGTGCCGGCGATCGGCAGCGGCTGGGCAAGGTAGAAGCTGGAGGAAAGGTCGACGAGACCGGCCGCCTGCAGGGTCTGGGTCGCCAGCAGCGCGATGGCGGCGGCGAGCACCCAGGAGCGGATACCGCGGGAGTCGGCTGCATACCAGTGCCGTTCCAGCGCGTTCATGGCGCAAAAGTGGCTGCGCCTCGCGATGTAACCCATGACCACGCCGACCAGCAGGCCGGCCGCGGGCAATGCCCAAGGATTGTCCAGCAACTCGCGATCTCCTCCTCGCGCCGCTTTCGGCGCCTGGGAGCGCGAGTTTGCCCGTTCGCGGGCGATCCGGCAAGGCCGCCGCGAAACCGCGGCAGATCAGGCGTTTTCGCGGACCGGTTTGCAGAACAGGTCGTAAAGCGTTTCGACCACCGAAGAGACTTCCTTGTCGGCCACGCTGTAAAAGATCATGCGCCCTTCGCGGCGGGTATTGACCAGCCGGTCGAAGCGCAGTCGTGCCAGTTGCTGCGAGACTGCCGCCTGCGGCATCGACAGCATTTCCTCCAGTTCGGAAACGGACTTCTCTCCCTCCGAGAGGATGCACAGAATGAGGAGCCGGGTCTCGTGCGAAAGCGCCTTGAGCAGGTCGCTTGCCTTGCGGGCCTGTTCGATCATGACCTGGACGTCCGCCGGATCGGACCCTGGTTTCAGTTTCGGAAATGGCATGATGGTGTCCCGGTATTGCGTAGTATCATTATTGGAAGCTGGTTCTTTTGTGTTGGAGCCGGCAGTTACCCCTCGCCGGCGGGGAGCGGATTTAGCTTAGCGAACATGTCGTTAAGAAGAAACCAGAAGAACTCATCGCCGGGATATCCCCGCATGCGCGCAATCTCCCGACCGTCGTCGACCAGTACGAATGTCGGGGTGAAGCGGTCAACCCTGATCTCCGACAGGTCGTTGGGAAGCGGTGTATTGATGTCGACGCGGCGCAGCGGCGCGCGTTTGCCCTCGGCGGTCTTGGGGTATGTCTCGCCGATCTCGCGGTCCCATCTTGCGCACCAGGCGCAGCCGGCCTGCTCGAACATCACCAGTTCGGCGGTCGCCGCATTGTTGGGCGCAAGCGCCACGCCTGCTGCAATGGATACTGCGAGGGCAAATCCTCTCATCGGCCTCATTGTCTTCCGGATTGTTGACAACCGGGAATATATAGCATTCCGTGAATGTTTAACAGTCCATAGTTGCTGGCAACCAGGAGGAGGCGTCCCGTGTTCGATATCGGCTTCGGCGCTGCATTCATAGCCGGCTTGCTCTCTTTCATCTCCCCCTGCGTTTTGCCGATTGTGCCGCCATACTTGGCCTATCTCGCCGGAATCGGGCTCGGCGAATCGGATGGCGCGGATCTTAGCGGCGACCGGGCGCGCCGTTTGATCGTGACTGCAATCGCGTTCGTTTTGGGCTTTACCACCGTCTTTGTCGCGTTGGGCGCGACGGCAAGCATGATCGGCCAGGCGATCGCGCAGCACTTTGCCCTCTTGTCTGTCGTTGCCGGTGCGATCATCATCGTAATGGGTCTGCATTTTCTTGGCGTATTGCGGATCTCCTTGCTCTACCGCGAGGCGCGCCTGGGTGCGGCGATGCGGCCGAGCGGAGCAGGTGGAGCCTATGTGATGGGGCTGGCGTTCGCATTCGGATGGACGCCATGCGTCGGGCCGGTTCTGGCCGCAATCCTGTTTATCGCCGGCGCCGAGGAAACGGCCATGCGTGGCGCCGCGCTGCTTGCGGCCTACTCGCTCGGCATCGGTCTTCCGTTCATCCTCGCCGCTGTGTTCATGGGGCGATTCGTCGGCTTGGCGAACCGGTTCAAGCGGCATCTGCCTTGGGTCGAGCGGGCGATGGGGCTGTTGCTGATCGCGACCGGCATCCTGTTCATGACCGGTCAAATGTCGCGGATCGCTCAGTGGTTGCTGGAAACCTTCCCGGTCTTCGCGACGATCGGGTAGCGCGCTGCCGGCGTTTCGGCCCTTTGCCTGGCGCCGGCGGCGGTAACAGCAGATCAGCATTATCAACGAAATGCGGACTTCCGAACCGTCGGTGCCGTGTAGACAATGGTAGTATAAGCATCACATGCAAAAAATCATATTTGTGCATTGAACGCCGCATCCGTTTTCGTTACCGTCGTGGCAGATTACGGCAAGGCGGGCATCTCGGGAGGAGCCTGCGTCGATCGTCAGATCGCGCCGGAGATGAGGAGGAAGTTGAACCAGATGTTAGTCAAGCTGAAGACCTGGATCGCCTGCGCCGCCTTGATGACGGCAACCTCAGCGCTCGCCAGCGGTGTCGTTGCTCCGGGTGATGTCTCGATCGAAGACGGCGCGGTGACTGCATCGCTGACCGGCGCGGCAGGCAGCGCGGCAGAGGGCCGCAAGGTGTTCGCCGACCGCAAGCTCGGCAACTGCCTGGCCTGCCATGCGGTTACCGATCAAAGCGAGCAGTTGTTCCATGGCGAGGTCGGCCCGGCGCTTGACGGCGCAGCCGATCGGTGGAGCGAGGCCGAGTTGCGGGCGATCGTCGTCAACTCGAAGTCGATCTTCTCCGACGCGACGATCATGCCGGGCTTCTACACGCTCGATGTGGGCAAGGATGTGCGTGAGGACCTCATCGGCAAGACCATCCTGTCTGCCGAACAGGTCGAGGATGTCGTCGCCTATCTGGCGACGTTGAAGGAATGAACAGGAGATACAGCATGACATTGACAAGACGCTCAATGCTTAGCCTGTCGGCCGGTGCGGCTGTCGGCATCGCAGCGGGACTGCGCGGATCGCCGGCCCTGGCGTCCGCCGATGATGCGATGGCGAAGGTCATGGAATTTTCCGGCGGCAGCGAACCGTCTACCGGAACCGTCTCGCTGACCGCGCCGGAAATCGCCGAGAACGGCAACACCGTGCCAATCTCGGTGAGTGTCGACAGTCCGATGACCGAGGGTGACCATGTGACATCGGTGGCGATCTTTGCCGATGGCAATCCGAGCCCCGAGGTAATCGTGTTCAACTTCTCGCCGTTGAGCGGCGAAGCGTCGGCGACCACGCGCATGCGTCTGGCGAAGACCCAGAACGTGATTGCGGTGGCCAAGACCAGCACCGGCGCGGTCTTCATGGACAAGAAAGAGGTCAAGGTAACCATCGGCGGCTGCGGCGGCTGACCGAACGGAGGTAAGAGAAATGGCATCGGTAAAACCACGCGTGAAAGTGCCGAAGACAGCATCGGCCGGCGACGTGATCACCATCAAGACGCTGATCAGTCATCCGATGGAGTCCGGTCAGCGCAAAGACAAGAGCGGCAACACGATCCCGCGCCGGATCATCAACGCGTTCAGCTGCGAATTTAACGGGCAGACCGTGTTTTCCTGCGCGATCGAGCCGGCGGTTTCCGCCAATCCGTATCTGGAATTCACGGCGAAGGTGACGGAAGCCGGGACCTTCAAGTTCACTTGGATGGACGACGACGGCTCTGTCTACACGCAGGAAAAAAAGATCGCTCTGAAGTAACGCCGACTGCGGTCCGTGGAGGAGCGGGCCGGGTCTCGGCACGGGAGGAATTATCTTGAAGTCACTTCTGACAAAATCCGCTTTTGCCTTTGTTTCGGTTGGCGCATTCGCGACCTTGGCGGTTGCCGGCGGTCCTGCGGACGATACGCTGGTGATCGATGAGGAGGTGGAGATTGTCACGCGCACGGCCGCCCCAGAAGGACATCCGCTGGATGAGGTAATCTCCGGTTGGCACTACCGCACGCCTGAAACCCGCGCGCTGGAAACCGACAGTTTCCAGAACCCCGGCATGTTGGCGGTGGAACTGGGTGCCGAAATCTGGGAGACCGTCGAGGGCACGGAAGGCAAATCCTGCGCGTCGTGCCACGGCGATGCGGCCGAATCGATGGCCGGTGTCGGCGCCAGCTATCCGAAATGGGACGCCGTCGACGAGCGCCCGATCAATGTCGAATTGCAGATAAACCGGTGCCGCGAGCAGAACATGGGCGCCGAACCCTACAAGTTCGACAAGGGCGGTCAGAAACCGCTGACGGCCTTCATCAAGCACCAGTCGCTCGGCACCCCGGTCGAGCTCGACCTTTCGGAAGGCGGCATGCAGGATTGGTGGGAGAAGGGCAAGGACCTGTATTACACCCGAACGGGACAGCTCGATCTCGCCTGCTCGAACTGCCACGAGGACTACAACGGCAACTTCATTCGGGCCGATCATCTGAGCCAGGGCAATGTCAACGGCTTCCCGACCTATCGGCTGAAGCAGGCGGCGCTGGTTTCGGTGCACAACCGCTTCCGTGGCTGCATTCGCGACACGCGAGCGGAGTTTCCGGCGGCGTTTTCCGACGAGTTGATGGCACTTGAGGTCTATGTGACCTGGCGCGGCTCCGGCCTGTCGGTCGAGACGCCTGCCGTCCGCCAGTAACGCCATTCAAAATGTTGGCCGGGGCGGTTCGTCCCGGTCTGCAATCCTCAAGATTACGCTACGTAATATAGATATCTCGCAGACCCGGGCCAGGGAGGTTCAGACATGTTTTCACGCCGCGAGTTCCTGATGGCATCGGTTGCCGCAACGGCGGCCATGGGCCCCGGGATCGCAGGGCAGTGGAGCCGGGTGGCCGCCCAGCAGGCGATGAGCGAGGACGATCTGCTGGGCTTTGAGGAAACCGGCAATGTCACCCTGGTGCACATCACAGACATACATGCGCAGCTGAAGCCGCTCTATTTCCGCGAACCGTCGATCAATCTGGGGATCGGCGAAGTCGCCGGTCTGCCGCCGCATGTCACCGGCGCCGATTTCCTGAAGCTTTACGACATCGAGCCGGGCACGCCGCACGCCTATGCGCTGTCATCGACGGATTTCGCAGCCCTGGCCCGCGCCTATGGCAAGATGGGCGGGCTCGACCGGGCCGCGACCGCAATCAAGCGCATCCGCGCCGAGCGCGGCGAAGACAAGGTGCTGCTGCTCGATGGCGGCGATACCTGGCAGGGTTCCTACACCGCGCAGCAGACGCTCGGCGCCGACATGGTCGAGGTGATGAACGCGCTGCAACCGGATGCGATGACCGGCCACTGGGAGTTTACCTATGGGGCCGATCGGGTGACCGAGATCGTCGACGAGCTTCCGTTTGCGTTTCTGGGTGGCAATATCTACGACGCGGAGTGGAACGAGCCGGCATTCGAAGCCTACCGGATCTTCGACAAGGGGGGCGTTCGCGTCGCCGTGGTCGGCCAGGCGTTTCCCTACACGCCGATCGCCAATCCGCGCTGGATGTTCCCGAACTGGTCGTTCGGGATCCGCGAAGAGGATGTTGTCGCCAATGTTCAAGCGGCCCGCGAAGAAGGGGCCGACGTGGTCGTGCTGTTGTCGCACAATGGCTTCGATGTCGACCGCAAGCTGGCATCGCGCGTCGATGGTATCGACGTCATCCTGACCGGCCATACCCATGATGCGCTGCCGGAACCGGTGATCGTCAACGACACGCTGGTGATCGCATCGGGCTCGAACGGCAAGTTCCTGTCGCGGCTGGATCTCGATGTGCGCGGCGGGGTGGTGCAGGGCTATCGCTACAAGCTCATTCCGATGTTTTCGGATGTCATTTCCCCGGATGCCGAGATGGCGGCGCTGATCGACAAGGTGCGCGCGCCCTACGAGGCGGAACTCGCCCGCGAGTTGGCGCGCACGGAAAACGTGCTCTACCGGCGCGGCAATTTCAACGGCACGTTCGACGACCTGATCTGCGCGGCGCTGTTGGCCGAACGCGACGCCGATATCGCGCTGTCGCCAGGATTTCGGTGGGGCACCAGCTTGCTGCCCGATCAGGCGATTACCGTCGAAGACCTGCACAATGCCACCGCCATGACCTATCCGGCCGCCTATCGCAGCATTATGAACGGTGCGATGATCAAGGACATCCTGGAGGATGTCGCCGACAACCTGTTCAATCCGGACCCGTATTACCAACAGGGCGGCGACATGGTTCGCGTCGGTGGCATGGGTTACACGATCGATGTCAATGCCGCGATGGGATCGCGCATCAGCGGCATGACGATGCTCGCCACCGGGGAGGCTGTTGCCCCCGAAAAAGAGTACTCGGTCGCCGGCTGGGCTTCGGTCAACGAAGGTACCGAAGGGCCGGCCATCTGGGATGTCGTGGAAGGTTATCTGACCAGGAATCCGGTGGTTCGCCTGCCTGAAAACCAGTCGGTTCGCGTGGTTACGTAGTGTGAGGAATTGCGTTCGACATCGGTCGTTCGACCTGATACATATAAAAAATCAGATATATGAATGCGATCCGGGAGGAGCGGATGAGCCAAGAGGAAAGCGGTAACAACAAGCAGGCGGCGGCATCGCGCCGGCAGTTCCTGCGGGCCGGTATCGCCGGTGGAGCGGCGCTGGCGGGCGCAACTGCGGCGCGTGCTGCGGGCGACCCGCTGATCACCGAGATTCAGGACTGGAACCGCTATCTCGGCGATGGAGTCGATGCCGCGCCTTATGGCGTACCTTCGGAGTTCGAAGCGCATGTCGTGCGCCGCGACGTGCCCTGGCTGACCGCCGACCCGGTCTCCTCGGTCAATTTCACGCCCTTGCACGAGCTTGACGGCATCATCACGCCGAACGGGCTGTGCTTTGAGCGCCACCACGGCGGCACCGCGATCATCAATCCGGCCGATCACCGGCTTATGATCAACGGGTTGGTCGACCGGTCGCTGGTTTTCACCATGCAGGACCTGATGCGGTTTCCGCGTGAGAACCGGGTCTACTTCCTGGAATGTGCCGCCAATTCCGGCATGGAATGGCGGGGCGCGCAGCTCAATGGCTGCCAGTTCACGCATGGCATGGTGCATTGCGTCGTCTATACCGGCGTGCCGCTGAAATACCTGCTGCAGGAAGCCGGTGTGAAAACCACCGGCAAGTGGGTGTTGGCAGAGGGCGCCGACGCTTCGGCGATGACCCGCTCGATCCCCATCGAGAAGGCGCTGGAAGACTGTCTGGTCGCATTCAAGATGAATGGCGAGGCATTGCGCCCCGAGCAAGGTTATCCGGTCAGGCTGGTTGTTCCGGGTTGGGAAGGCAATATGTGGGTCAAGTGGCTGCGCCGGCTGGAAGTGGGCGACGAGCCTTGGGCGCAGCGCGAAGAGACGTCGAAATACACCGATCTGCTGGAAAGTGGCAAAGCACGCCGCCACACCTGGGTGATGGACGTCAAGTCAGTGATCACCAGCCCGAGCCCGCAAGCGCCGATCACGCATGGGCGCGGCCAGACGGTCATCACCGGCCTGGCCTGGTCGGGGAACGGCACGATCAGCCGCGTCGACGTATCGATCGACGGTGGGCGCAACTGGCGGATGGCGCGGCTCGACGGGCCGAGCCTGTCGAAGGCGATGCACCGCTTCTACCTGGATATCGACTGGGACGGTTCGGAGATGCTGCTGCAATCGCGGGCGATCGATGAGGCCGGCTACGTACAGCCGACCAAGAATGAGTTGCGCGTCGAGCGAGGGGTGAACTCGATCTACCACAATAACGGTATCCAGACCTGGTATGTGAAAGGCGACGGGGAGGTCGAGAATGTCGAAGTTTCCTAAGCTGGCCGCTGCCGTAGCGATCGCCGCAACGGTTTTCGCCGTCCCGGCCGGCGCGCAGGACGACGATGCAGGCGCCAAGGTCTACAACAAGTGCAAGGCTTGCCACATGGTTGGCGACGGCGCGAAAAACCGGGTCGGTCCGCATCTCAACGATCTGTTCGGCAGAACGGCCGGCGCCATCGAAGGGTTCAAATATTCCAATGCCATGCTTGCGGCTGGCGAGGCGGGCACCGTCTGGGACGAAGTGACGCTGACCCAGTTCCTGGTCAAGCCCAAGGATTACGTCAAAGGCACCAAGATGGCGTTTGCCGGCCTGCGCAAGGCCGATGACGTGGCCAACGTGATTGCCTATCTCAAGGGCTTTTCGGCGGGTGCAGCGCCGGCCGGCGAGGACGCGACCGCGGATGCCGATAGTGGCGACGCAGCTCCGAAGGTCGAGAAGGTCATGGCCAAGGACGTGCCATTGCCCGATCATGGCGGTGCCTTCCGGCTCGGCCGGTTGGCCAGCGAGGACGAGGTCGCCGCCTGGGATATCGACATCCGCCCGGATGGCATGGGCCTGCCGGTCGGACAGGGCACGGTTGCCGACGGCGAGGTGCTTTACACCGACAATTGCGCCGTGTGTCACGGCGATTTTGGCGAGGCGGTCGGACGCTGGCCGGTGCTCGCTGGTGGTCAGGACACGCTGGCAGACGAGCGACCGGAAAAGACGGTCGGTTCCTATTGGCCCTATCTTTCGACGGTCTACGACTATGTCCGGCGGGCCATGCCGTTCGGCAATGCAAGGTCGCTGTCGGACGACGACGTCTACGCGATCACCGCCTATCTGCTTTATCTGAACGACATCGTCGACGACGAGGAATTCGAGCTCTCGAACGAGAATTTCGGTGAGGTCAGGCTTCCAAACGAGGCCAATTTCATTCCGGACGGGCGCGACGACGAAGGGCATTATGCAGAAAAGGCAGAGCCTTGCATGAATGATTGCAAGCCCGGGCCTGTGGAAATCACCATGCGCGCGCGCGTCCTCGACGTGACGCCGGACAGCGACGAGGAGAACGTGAGCGGCGGCGGAATAGACTGACGGGTCGCCGGCCCGCTCTCGCTGGTATTGGAGGATGCCATGCGGTGTATCATGATCATTGGGAGGAGCGCCAAGCGCCTTGCGGTCGCGACCGGCGTCTGGCTCGGCACCGCGGTTGCGGGTCAGGCGTCCGATGAAGACCGCGGCGAGAAACTGTTCTCGCAATGCAAGAACTGTCACGAGGTGGGTGAGGGCGCGCGCAACAAGGTCGGCCCGCATCTCGATGGCATCATGGGCCGCGTCGCCGGTACTATCGAGGGTTTCAAATACTCCAAGGCCATGCGTGCGGCCGGCGAGGGTGGTCTCGTCTGGTCGCCGGAAACCCTGGCCGAGTATCTCGAAAAGCCACGTGGCTTCATCAAGGGCAACCGCATGTCGTATCGCGGCATGAACGATGCGGCTGATCGCACCGCGCTTGTCTCCTGGCTCGCGAAGGCATCGGCGAGCGCCCCGGGCGAGGACATCACGCCCGAAATCGCATCTCTCGACAGTCCCGCGACCAGCTTCGCCGATATCGTGCTGGCGATGGAGGGAGACCCCGATTACGGCGAGTATCTCGCCGGCGAATGCGTGACGTGCCATCAGTCCAGCGGCCATGCCGACGGCATTCCGTCGATTGTCGGCCTGCCACGCGACTACTTCATTCGCGCACTCTTCGAGTACAAGACCAATGTCCGCAGCAACGAGGTGATGAAGCTGCGTGTCAACAACCTGGTCAATGACGAGATCGCGGCGCTTGCCGCGTATTTTTCCCAGCTCGAGCCGCAGTAAGCGGCGCGAACGCATGTTTGAGAATTGCCAGAGGAGGAACTACCCATGACCCAGTTTACCAGACGTCATTTCGGCCTCTTGATGGGGGCGGGCGCGGCGACCCTGGCCGCGCCGACCTATTTGCGAGCACAGGGGAAACCGCGCGTTGTCGTGATCGGCGGTGGTGCCGGTGGTGCGACCGCGGCGCGCTACATCGCAAAGGATTCGGAGGGCGCGATCGACGTGACGCTGATCGACGCCTCGGAGCAGTTCACAACCTGCTTCTTCTCCAATCTCTATCTCGGCGGGTTCCGCGACTTCGCCTCGATCACGCACGGTTATGACAAGTTGCAGTCGGACTACGGCATCACCAAGGTGACCGGCATGGCGATGGCGATCGACCGCGACGCGAAGATCGTCAAAATGGCCGATGGCGCGGAAGTCGCCTATGACCGCCTAGTTGTGTCGCCGGGCATCGACCTGATCTATGACTCGGTGGAGGGGTATTCGGAAGCGGCGGCCGAAGTCGCCCCGCATGCCTGGAAGGCCGGTCCGCAGACGCAGCTTTTAAAGGCGAAGCTCGATGCGATCACCAGCGGCCAGCAGATCGTCATGGTGGCGCCGCCCAACCCCTATCGTTGTCCGCCGGGTCCGTATGAGCGGATCTCGATGATGGCGCATGTGCTGAAGACCAAGGGTGTCGACGCCAGTATCGTGATCATCGATCCGAAGCCGAAATTCTCCAAACAGGGCCTGTTCCAGGAAGGCTGGGACAAGTACTATCCGGGCATGGTCGAATGGTACGGTCCGGATGTGCATGGTGGCATCGGCGCAGTCGACGTGAACGCCGGAACCGTCGAGACGGATCTGGATACCTTCGAGGGCGATCTGCTCAATATCATCCCGGCACAGAAAGCCGGCGCGATCGCCAGCAATGCTGGTCTGACAAACGACAGCGGTTTCTGCCCGATCGATGCCGCGTCGATGCGCTCGACCATGGACGAGAATATCTACGTGATCGGCGACGCCTCGATCGCCGGCGCAATGCCGAAATCCGGCTTCTCGGCCAACAGTCAGGCCAAGGTCGCGTCAATGAACATTCGCGGCGAACTGACCGGCTCGAAGGTCTTCCCGGCCAAGTACTCCAACACCTGCTGGAGCCTGATCGAGACCGATGACGGCGTGAAAGTCGGCGCGCAATATGCGCCGCAGGAAGGCAAGATCGCCTCGACATCCAGTTTCATCAGCCAGACCGGCGAGGACGAGGCCACCCGCAAGGCGACCTATGAAGAGTCGATTGGCTGGTACGCCGGAATCACTGCCGACATGTTCGGCTGATACTTCCTGAAGACTTGCAACAGGCGGCCGCGCAAAGCGCGGTCGCTTGTCGCTTGTGCGCTATTCGGCGGGAGCCGCAAAGCCGCCCGATACCGTGGCCAGGCCTCCGCGCCTGTCAACCAGACGGTCGGTGACTGCAGCCGACAGAATCATGAACAGCAGCGCCGTCAGCGACGAGAAGGCCAGCACCGCGCCGCCCGTAAAGCCCGCGCCAATGGTGCAGCCGACCGACAGGATGCCGCCGAAGCCCATAAGGACGCTGCCCAGCGCATAGCGTGGCCAGCGCGGCGCCCTCTGGTCGGCGAAGGTGTGGATCCGGAAAGACCGGAAGAGCAGCGAAGCAACCAAAGCACCGGCAAACGTTCCGCCGATCAGGCCAATATCGAACGACACGAATGCTTCATCGCCGCCGCTGGCGACAAAGTTCACAGTGTTAGCGAGCGGACGCATGTAGGAAAGGCTCTCAGGCTGGATCGGCTCGAAAACCTGCAGCGAGAACTGGTAGATCAGATACCAGCCGGCGGGGATCAGCGCACCGATCGCAAGGCCGCCGATCACATGGCGGACGGCAAGCCTTCGGAACGTGGCAAATGCGATGGCCAGAACCGCAAGAGCCACGCCTGCGATTAATCCGGCATTGGCGCCGGTGCCGGTGACAACAGCCAGATCATTGGAGCCGAAATCGGACGACATCAACTGCGCGGCGACCGCATTGCGGAGCGGGACCAATGGGCCCTGGAAGGTCGCCCAGGCCATGACCGCGATGATAGCGATGGAGAACAGGGCGCGCAGGTTTCCGGAGGCGCCGAGCACTAGCAGGCGGCTTGCGCAGCCGCGTGTCAGCACCATGCCGGCGCCGAACAGTGCACCGCCGACAGCGGCACCTGACAGGCTCTGCGCCGTGCCGAAGAAGCGGCTTTCCAGAACGTCGATCTGGCCGGTGACGATCAGCAACTGGGTCGCCAAGACGGTGGTTGCGAACGCCAGCAGCCACAACGGCAGCATGTGGCCGCGCTTGCCGCGCGACAGTTCGAGGACGGCGGACCGTGTGCAGAAACCAGTGCGCTCGGCGGTTGCACCAAACAGCATACCCAGTGTCAGGCCGATGAGAGCGAACGCGGACGATTCGCCAACAGCGTCAATAAGCGGAACGAAATCCATGTCGATACTTCCTTCTCAGTGTGCCGTGAATACAGGAAGCTGTCGAAGTCCACGCCGTATCGATTGCCAAAATCTAAGGCGGGATGAGTATAAATTTGTGCGCCGCCCCATCAGCCCGGAATTCTATGTTGCCGGACGCTCACGGATACGCTGCCCGGATTGCGTGAGCGAAGGTGTCAAGCGGTGTGTCCGAAACCTTTGTCTTCTGTAAGCGTCTCGACCGCCTGGTGCTGGCTGAGGAACACGTCGCCGTTGAGGTGTTGCAGAAAATCAGAGCGCCGCAAGCGGTCCATGACCGGGCCCTTGATCTCGCTCAGGTGGAAGCCGACGCCGATGTCGCCGAGCCGCTCGTTGATCGCCTCCAGCGATTCGAGCGCGCTCATGTCGATTTCATTGACGGCCGGACACATCAAGATGACGTGCTCGACCTTGGGCCGCGAGGCGACCATGTCGTAGACGCGGTCTTCCAGATAGCGGGCATTGGCAAAATAGAGGCTCTCGTCGACGCGTACAGTCAGGATCGCCGGATCGGTGATCACCTCATGGCGCAGGACATTGCGATAGTGTTCAGTGCCGGGAACCTGTCCAACGACGGCCATGTGCGGCCTGGATGTCTTGTAGAGATGGATCAAGATCGACAGCACGACACCGGCGGTCACGCCGATCTCGACGCCAAGGCCCAGGGTCGCCAGAATGGTAAGTGAGACGGCGGCGAAGTCGGCGCGCGCATAGGCCCAGGTCCTGGGCAGGATTGAGAGGTCGATCAATGACAGCACCGCGACGATGATGGTCGCGGCAAGCGTTGCCTGCGGCAGATAGTAGAGCAGCGGCGTCAGGAACAGCGATGCCATCAGCAATCCCAGCGCAGTGAAGGCACCGGCGGCGGGTGTTGCCGCGCGCGCATCGAAATTAACAACCGAGCGCGCGAAACCGCCTGTTACCGGATAACCGCCCGAAAACGAGCCGCCGATATTGGCCATGCCCAGGCCGATCAGTTCCTGATCCGGATCGATACGCTGACGTTTCTTGGCGGCGAGGGTTTGCGCGACCGAGACGGATTCAACGAATCCTATAACGGAAATCAGGATGGCGGACACGAACAGGCCCGCCCACAAATCCGCGGAGAATGACGGCGCGGTGAGTGGTGGCAACCCCTGCGGGACCGCACCAACGGTCCGCACACCCTGGTCATCCAACGCGAATGCCCAGACGATCAGGGTTGTCGCGGCAACGACCATCACCGGTCCCGACTTGGAAATCACGTTGGCGAGACGCGCATCGAACCCGAGTGAAACCAGAAGCGGCTTCAACCCGTTGCGTATCCAGAACAGGGCGGCGGTCGCCGATACGCCGATCGCCAGCGTGGCAAAGTTGGTATCGCCCATGTTCTCAAACAGGTGAAGAACCAGTTCCGGCAGCGTGTGCCCGGATGCCTGGATGCCCAGTAGGTGCTTGATCTGCCCGGTGGCGATCAGGATCCCCGAAGCGGTGATGAAACCGGCAATGACCGGGTGCGAAAGGAAATTCGCCAGGAAGCCGAGACGCAGAAACCCGAGCGCTAGCAGGAACAGGCCGGACAGGAAGGCCAGCGTGATCGCTGCTGTGATGTATTCCGCCGAGCCCTGCTGTGCGATGCTGCCCACCGCGGTTGCGGTCATCAGCGAGACCACCGCGACCGGGCCGACTGCCAGCGCCCGGCTGGTGCCGAAGATGGCGTAAAGGATGATCGGGACAATAGAGGCGTAAATGCCCATCTGCGCCGGCAATCCCGCCAGCAGCGCGTAGGCCAGCGATTGCGGGACCAGCATGATGGTGACGATCAATGCCGCCAGCGCGTCGTCGGAGAAGGCGCTTCGGTCGTATCGCCGTCCCCAGTCGAGAATGGGGATGTATCGCGACACCGTCGCCCGGAAACCGGTGTTCACGATCTGCTCCTCTTGGGCCTCTAGACGCCGTAATTCGCCAACAGGCCCGACATGTCGTATCCCGCCTTGGCGGTGGCTTCGGCCAGTTCCTGTTTCGGGCGGTGCTCGATCATGCCGGCGATGGTCCACAGCGTGGCGCAACGGGTCCCACTGCGGCAATAGGCGAGGACCGGGCCGTCGCTCTGCTGCAGTGCGCCGGAAAATTCCTGTGCCACGTCGATGCCCATGGTCGCTGCGGTGACCGGCATGAAGAGCGAATTGAGACCGGCTTCACGCGCCGCTGCGGCAATCGCGGCAAACTCCGGTTGCCCGAGGGTTTCGGCGTCCGGCCGGTTGCAGATCACGGTCGTGAATCCGCGGCGGGCGATCTCGGCCAGATCGCCGGGTTCTATTTGCGGGCTGACCGAAACGGTGTCGTCCAACTTCCTGATATTCATCCATTCTTTCCGTGCTGGGCTGCTTTGTAATCAATGCCCGTTGTTACCGATAAGCCGGCGTCCGATCAAAGCCCGTTTACCGGAACTTTCAGCATCGGTTTGCCATCGTTGTCGGTCGGAATTTCGCCGGCACGCATGTTGACCTGCAGCGACGGGATGATCAGTTTCGGCATGTCGAGCGTCGCATCGCGTTCAGTGCGCATCTTGACGAATTCTTCCTTCGTCTTGCCGCCGCCGACATGGATATTGTGAGCCTTTTCTGCGCCAACGGTCGTTTCCCACTCGATGTTCCGCCCGTTCGGGCCATAGTCGTGGCACATGAACAGGCGCATGTCGTCGGGAAGGGCGAGCACCTTCTGGATTGAATCGTACAGTTCTCCGGCGTCGCCGCCCGGGAAGTCGGCGCGCGCCGAACCGCCATCCGGCATGAACAGCGTATCGCCGACAAAAGCGGCGTCGCCCATCACATGGGTCATGCATGCCGGCGTGTGGCCAGGCGTGTAGATGGCGACGGCTTTCATCGAGCCGATCTGATACGTGTCGCCGTCCTCAAACAGCGCATCGAACTGGGAGCCGTCACGCTGGAACTCGGTGCCTTCGTTGAACACCTTTCCAAAGGTCTCCTGGACGATCATGATGTTCTTGCCGATACCGATTTTCCCGCCCAGTTTTTGCTGAATGTACGGCGCCGCCGAGAGGTGATCAGCATGGACATGGGTCTCGATGATCCATTCGAGCTTGAGGCCGTTGGCGACGATATAGGCCATCAGTTCGTCGGCATGGTCGTAGGTGATCCGGCCGGCGGCATAGTCGATATCCATGACGGAATCGACGATTGCGCAGGCGTCGGAATCCGGATCCTTGATGCAATAGCTGATCGTGTTGGTCGCCGGATCAAAGAAGCCTTTGACATCAGGCTTGACGGTGATGTTGACGGGATAGTTGGACATGCTGCTCCTCCCTGGTTCGAGATCTTTGCCTCAGGCAGCTGTTGGTTTGAGGATGGCCATGTTCAATGTGCGAGCGATGACCATACCCGCGATCATCGCCGACATGAACACGAGTGTTTCCAAGTAGCCGAGTCCGATCGCCGGAATCGCGCCTCCGGGACAAAATCCCGAAATGCCCCATCCGATACCGAACAAGGCGGATCCGCCGACGAGCCGCGCGTCAATCGTCCGGCTGGACGGCACAACGAACGACCGTTCGAGCAGCGGTGCATCGCGCGTTGCAAACAGCAGCCGGTAGCCAATCGCGGCGGTGACAAGCGCGCCGCCCATCACGAAGATCAGGCTCGGATCCCAGGTTCCGGCTACATCAAAAAAGTTCTGCACCTTGGCTGGATTGGCCATTCCCGAAAGGGCGATGCCAATGCCGAAGATGACGCCGATCAGCAAAGCCGACACAAACCGAACCATCTCAGCCTCCAATCATGTGGCGCATGACGTAAACCGTGGCAAAGGTCGATGCCATGAAAACCAGCGTTGCAACAATGGAGCGCGGCGACAGGCGAGCCATGCCGCAGACACCGTGCCCGCTCGTGCAGCCGGATCCGAAATAAACGCCGACCCCGACAATGAGGCCGCCAATCGCCAGGGTGGGCGAGGAGACAGGCACTGCAAACGGGATTGTGCCACCGGCCAGAACGAAAGCCATGGGGGCCAGGATCGCGCCGGCGAGAAAGGCGGCGCGCCACGGCCAGTCGGCCGCAAGCGGCGGGATGACGCCCGACAGGATCCCCGTCATGCCGGCGATCCGTCCATGCAGGGCCATCAGCAGAATCGCCGACAGCCCAATCAGTACGCCGCCGCCGAGCGATAGCCACGGGGTGAATTCGGTTTCCATGTCAGTCGGTTCGGCAGGTCGATGCGCCAATCATCCGGTACAGCGGACAGAAGCGGACAACCGCAGTCGCGATCAACACCAAACCTATCAAGGGCAACCCCCAGTGCACGACCGGGCCGCCGCCGGAAAGCATCGGCAGCGGAACAAACAGCGAGAGGACGAGCAGGGCGCCGACGATCAGACGGATGGCACGATCAGTCGTGCCGACATTTGCAGACTTGAACATCACTGGGCTCCGGGGTTGCGATCCGATGACGCCCGATATATATTCGTAATCATAAATATGCAATGGGTCGAATATAAAATATGATTGATATATCCGATCTCGAGGAAAAGGTGTTCGATGCGTCGCGTCTGCTGGAGATGATGGCGCATCATCAGCGGCTTCGAATCCTGTGCCTTCTCATGGAAGGCGAGCGCAGCGTGCTCAGTCTCGCGGATGCGACCGGTCTGTCGCAACCGGCGATTTCGCATCACCTGAAGAAGCTCAGGGACGCCGAGTTGGTGACGACCCGCAGGGATGCCCAGACCATCTACTATTCATTGAACGGCAACGAGGTCGAAGCGGTTCTTCAGACACTGCATGGCCTCTACTGCGCATGAAATCAGGCCTAACGGCAGCCTGTGGGCCGGCTCCGGTTGCTCCACCACACCGTCTCGCATCCAAAGCTCGCGTTTCGGCTCATAATTAACCCCCCATTATCAAGTCACCCCGTAGGCCGAAACGGGCGTCGTAAATGCCGTTGTGACGCGACCATCGACATGATGTCACCCTTGCGCACACGCTAAGCCGGTAGCTCGATCCCGGCTGCGGTGCTCCAGAAACCCAAGAATTCGTCGTTATGCGCTTGCCGGTTCCTGCGAGGGGGTTGGCACGTCAATCGAACCTTTATTCATGAGGCTTCCACAATGCACATTCTTTCACGATTTGGGCTCGTTCGGGTCGTTTCGGTCTCCACAGCCCTTATCATCGCCGCGGCGCTGATCGCCGTCTCTGCCGCCGTCAACATGATCGTATCCGACCGTATCGCCGGCGAAGCCGTGACGCGCCAGGATACGAGCTTGCGGATTGCCGCGACCATCGCCGAACGCGATTTGCCGGGAACAGAAGTTACCTGGGGAAGCGATGGCAATGTCGAGCGGATCGTCATGGAGACGGTTCCCGACGCATTCGACAATCACGCCATGATCGATTCCATCGGCCACATGACCGGTGAAACCGCCACCATTTTTGCCTGGGACCAGGCGACACGGGATTTCTGGCGCAAGACGACGAACATCGTCAAACCGGATGGAAACCGCGCCGTGGGCACCAAGCTCGGCCAAGGCGGTTCGGTCTACCCGGTGATTACCGACGGCAAGACTTTCCGCGGCGAAGCCGTGATCCTTGGAACCCCGTATTTCACGATTTACGAGCCGATCTTCTCGCCAACTGGCGAGATCATCGGGATCCTCTACGCCGGCGTCGAGAAATCCGTTATCACCGCGCTTGCGACGGAAATGATGACGGGGCTCGCGCTGGCGTCGCTTCTCGTGATGGCTGCCGCCATCGTGGCGATGACCCTCGTTGCACGCGCGCTTCTGCGGCCCATCCCGCAGCTGACGGGTACCGCTGAACAGCTCGCGCATGGCGAGCTTGATCTCACGGTGCCCTATACCGATGCAAAGAACGAGATCGGCGCGCTGGCCCGGACGCTTGAGGTGTTCCGCGAGAACGCCGAGGCGAAGGTCCGTATCGAGCAGGACGCGGAAGCCGTACGATCTTCCAGCGAGACCGAGCGGGCCGATCGCGAACAGGCGCAAATAGAGCGCCAGTCGCTCACCGACAGCGCAGTCGCGGCGCTTGGCGGCGGATTGCAGAAACTCGCATCCGGCGATCTTACCATCCGCCTCGATCAGCCGTTTACCCAGGAGCTTGACGGTCTGCGCGTTGATTTCAACAGCGCTGTCGAGAAGCTGCGGATTGCGCTTGGCGATGTCCGGCAGCTTTCGGGCACGATCGAGACCAACTCCACCGATATGCGTACGGCCGTCGAGGATTTGGCGCAGCGTACCGAGCGGCAGGCTGCCTCGCTCGAGGAGACCTCTGCGGCAATCGAGCAGATTACCGCGACGGTTGCCAGCTCCGCGGAACGCGCGATGGAAGCGAGCGAGAAAGTCGGTGCCACCAAGGCGGATACCGAGACCTCCAGCAAAATCGTCACCGACGCTGTTGCCGCCATGGGCCAGATCGAAAAGGCGTCCTCGGAAATCGCCAAGATCATCAATGTGATCGACGAAATCGCTTTCCAGACCAACTTGCTGGCGCTCAACGCCGGAGTGGAGGCGGCGCGGGCTGGTGAAGCCGGCAAGGGCTTTGCCGTGGTCGCCCAGGAGGTTCGTGAACTGGCGCAGCGCTCGGCAAACGCGGCAAAGGAGATCAAGACGCTGATCCTCAAGTCGACCGATGAAGTGTCGACGGGCGTGCAACTGGTCAATCGGACCGGCGAGTCGCTGCTTCAGATCTCCGAGAAGGTCAATGACGTGAACGAGAACATCCAGTCGATCGCGGTCGCTTCGTCGCAGCAGGCCACCGGCCTGAAGGAGATCCGGGTGTCGATTGCGCAGCTTGACGAGGTCACCCAGCGCAATGCTTCGATGGTCGACGACGCCGGCAAGCTGATCCAACTGCTGGCGACGGATTCGTCGGGGCTACAGTCACAAGTCGAGCGCTTCCAGGTGGCCGATGCGGGCTCGCGCCCGGTGGCGGTCGACAATCGCCGGGACGGTTCGAACGCCCCCGCGCGCTCGCCGGCACGGGAGATGGTCAGGGATGTCGTGAAAGCTTTCTCCGGGCCGTCCAATCTCGCCGTCAAGCAAGACGAATGGGAAGATTTCTAGGAAACTTCCGGTTCTATCCAGAGCCAAGGGCCGGCAACCGCCATGCGGCTGCCGGCTTTTTCTCAGGTAACGCTAGCGATCGGAGATCGGCCAGCGCGGATTGATCCACGGCGTCGCCTCATCGCGCGGCAGTGGCGTACGGCCCAAAATGTGGTCCGAAGCCTTTTCGCCAACCATGATCGACGGGGCATTCAGATTGCCATTGGTGATCTGCGGGAAGACGGAACTGTCGGCGAGGCGCAGTCCGTCGACGCCGATGACCCGGCATTGCGGATCGACCACCGCCATCAGGTCGCCGCGCCGGCCCATGCGAGCTGTGCCGCAGGGATGGTAGGCGCTTTCGGCATGCTCGCGGATGAAATCGTCCAACTGATCATCCGTCTGCACATACTGGCCCGGCTGGATTTCCTTGCCGCGGTACTCATCGAACGCCTGCTGGCCGAATATCTCGCGGGTGAGGCGGATGCAGTGCCGAAAGTCGATCCAGTCCTGCTCGTGGCTCATGTAGTTGAAGCGGATGATCGGTGCGTCCTTAGGGTCGGCCGAGCGCAGCGTGACCGAGCCGCGCGACGGTGAACGCATTGGGCCGACATGGGCCTGAAAACCATGCCCCTCGGCGGCGGCCTGCCCGTCGTAGCGCACCGCGATGGGGAGAAAGTGGTACTGGATGTCGGGATATTCGACGCCGGGTTTCGACCGCACGAAAGCAGCACTTTCGAACTGGTTCGACGCTCCCGGTCCGGTCTTGGTGAACAGCCAGCGGGCACCGACCCACGCTTTGCCGAACAGGTTCCAGTACTTGTAGAGCGTGATCGGCTTCAGCGATGCTTGCTGGATGTAAAGCTCCAGATGGTCCTGCAGGTTCTGGCCGACACCCGGACTGTCGGCAACGACCGGGATGCCATGCTCGGCCAAATGCGCCGCAGGTCCGATACCCGACAGCATCAGCAATTTCGGCGAGTTGATCGACGAGGCGGCGACAATCACCTCGCGGCGCGCCGTCACGGTCTGGACCTTGCCGCCGCTTTCGATCTCGACGCCGGTCGCCCGCTGGTCTTCGATAACGATCTTGCGGGCGAGGCCGTAGACTATGGAGCAGTTCTTCCGCTTCAGCGCCGGTTTCAAATAGGCGTTTGCAGTGGACCAGCGCCGGCCCTTCCAGACCGTCTGCTCCATCGGGCCGAAGCCTTCCTGCTGCTCGCCATTGTAATCGCCGGTGACCTCGAAACCCGCCTGCTTGCCAGCCTCCACGAAGGCATGGAAGAGCGGGTTGTCGCGCTTGCCGCGGGTGACGTGCAACGGGCCGGAATCGCCGCGCCATTGCGCATCACCGCCATGCCCGCCGGAATGCCAGTTTTCCATGCGCTTGAAGTAGGGGAGCACGTCGGAATAGGCCCAGCCATCCGCACCGCTCTGCGCCCAGAAGTCGTAGTCTCGGGCATGGCCGCGCACATATACCATGCCGTTGATCGACGAGGAGCCGCCGATCACTTTGCCGCGCGGCGTCGCCAGTTGCCGGCCGCCGAGCTGCGGCTCCGGCTCGGATTTGTAGCCCCAGTCGTAGCGCGGCATGTTCATCGGGTAGGAGAGCGCACCCGGCATCTGGATGAAGGGGCCGATATCGGTACCACCCGCCTCGATTACGATGACGCTGTGCTTGCCGTCTTCCGACAGGCGGAATGCCATGGCCGAGCCGGCAGAGCCCGAGCCGATGATCACAAAGTCTGCTTCCATGCTAGAAAACCGCTTTCATACTAGAACGGCGCCTCACAAGGGTTCATGGCCACGTAGACGGACTTGATCTCGGAGTAGTGCGAGATCGCCGCCTTCGAGTTCTCCCGTCCAACACCGGAGAGCTTGCTGCCGCCGAAGGGCGCTTCGACTGGAGCAAGGTTGTAAGTGTTGATGTAGCATGTGCCGGCTTCAAAACCGGCGGCCACCCGGTGCGCGCGTTCAAGGTCCTTGGTGAACACGCCGGCGGCGAGACCAAACTCTGTCGCGTTGGCGCGACGCAGCGCTTCTTCCTCGGTGTCGAAATCGAGAACCGAGAGCACCGGCCCGAAGATCTCTTCGCGGGCGATGGTCATATCGTCGGTGACATCGGTGAAGATCGCCGGTTCGAGGTAGAAGCCGTCATTGCCGATGCGCTTGCCGCCATAGGCTAACGTTGCGCCTTCCTCAACGCCCTTGCGGATGTAGCGCTCGATGATATCGAGTTGCCGCGCGTTGGAGATCGGCCCGAAGTTCACCGTCTCGTCTTGCGGGTCGCCGATTTTTACGCCGGTCTTGAGGCGTTCGATCATGCGCTCGACAAACGCCTCGCGGATGCCGCGCTGCACGAAAACCCGCGTCCCGTTCGAGCAGACCTGGCCCGAGGAGTAGAAATTGCCGAGCACGGCGCCGGAGATGGCGCTGTCCAGATCGGCATCGTCAAACACCAGCATGGGCGACTTGCCGCCGAGCTCCATCGTCACGTGCTTCAGCCCGGCCGCAGCGGCCTGATAGACCTTGCGGCCGGTCGGCACCGATCCTGTGAGCGAAACCTTGGCGACGCGCGGGTCGTCGACGAGGCTGCGGCCGACAAGGCCCATGCCCTGGATGACGTTGTAGACGCCGGCCGGCGCACCTGCCTCATGCAGGATTTCCGCGACCTTGAGCGCGCAGAGCGGTGTGGTCTCCGACGGCTTGAAAACCATGGTGTTGCCGCAGGCAAGCGCCGGTGCGCCTTTCCAGGCGGCGATCTGGGTCGGGTAATTCCAGGCGCCGATGCCGACACAAACCCCAAGCGCCTCGCGCCTTGTGTAGACGAAATCGCCGCCGGCAAGCGGAATGTGCTCGCCGGTCAGGCTGCCGGCAATGCCGCCGAAATACTCAAGCGCGTCCGCGGCGCTTGTCGCATCGGCAACCAGGGTTTCCGACAGTGGCTTTCCCGTGTCCCAGGTCTCCAGTACCGATAGCGGCCGGTTGCGCTCGCGCATGATGTCTGCGGCACGGCGCAGCACACGCCCGCGCTCGGTACCGGTCATGGCCGCCCATGCTGCTTGCGCTTCTGCCGCGCTCGCCAGCGCCTTCTCGATGATCGCGGGTGTTGCCGCATGCACCCGCGCGATCGGCTTGCCGGTCGCCGGATAGACAACATCGATCGGTTCTCCGGTCGTGTCCTCGACATATTCGCCACCAATGAAGTGGCTGGCGGCGGGTTGAATTGTGTAGCTTTCTGTCATCTGTCCGATCCTGTGACGGGCCGTGTCATTCGCCTCTCGGAAAGCGCTGGCTTTCCTCGACCGTGTTCAAATCCATGTGGTTGCGCATGTATCGCTGCGAAGCCTGTTGCAGCGGCTGATAGTCCCAAGGGTAGTAAGCGCCGTTGCGCAGTGCTTCATAGACGACCCATCGTCGCGCCTGCGACTGGCGGACCTCAGCGTCGAAGGCCTCCATGTCCCACCGGGCGCGAACCTCGGTGGCAAACCGGTTGGCGATCTCGGCGCATTCGGGCTTGCCGGCGAGGTTTGCCAGTTCCTGCGGGTCGTCGTCCAGATTGAAAAGCTGCGGCGGGTCGAGTTCGCAACGGGTGTATTTCCAGGGGCCGCTGCGTATCGCGACCATCGGCGCATGGGAGGCCTCTGCGGCGTATTCCATCAGAACCGGCGCTTTGCGCGTCCCGCCTTTTGCCAGCGAAACGAGGCTCTCGCCATCCGTCCACGGCATGATTTCGGTGAGATCGATGCCGGCGAGATCGCTGACGGTCGGCAACACATCGAGCGTGCTGACAGGGGTGTCTATGCATGCCGGCGGCAGGTCTGCGTGGGCGATCATCAAGGGCACGCGCGCCGAGCCCTCGAAGAACGACATCTTGAACCACAGGCCGCGCTCGCCCAGCATATCTCCGTGGTCGGAGACGAACAGGATCGTGGTGTCGTCGGTCAAGCGCATGGCTTCGAGCGCGTGCAGTATTTCACCAATCTTTTCATCGAGATAGGAGATGTTTGCGAAGTATGCGCGTCGCGATCGCCGGATGTCGTCTTCCGCGATCGTAAAGTTGCGCCAGTCATTGGCGTCGAAGATGCGTCTCGAATGCGGATCGTGTTCCTCGTAGTCGATCGCCGGGACCTGCGGCAGCAGATGTTCGCAATCAGCGTAAAGGCCCCAGAACCGTTGGCGCGCGACATAGGGGTCATGCGGGTGGGTGAAACTGACCGTCATGCAGAACGGCCGTTCATCCTTGCCGCGGCCATAATCGTGGATCTTGCGAACCGCCTGAAAGGCGACGTCGTCGTCATACTCCATCTGGTTGGAAACTTCGGCGACCCCCGCGCCAGTGACCGAACCCATGTTGTGATACCACCAGTCGATCCGCTCGCCAGGCTTGCGGTAGTCTGGCGTCCAGCCGAAGTCGGCCGGATAGATGTCGGTCGTCAGTCGTTCCTCGAAACCGTGCAGCTGGTCGGGTCCGACAAAGTGCATCTTGCCGGAAAGGCACGTGGCGTAGCCGGCGCGGCGCAGGTGATGCGCAAAAGTCGGAATGTCGGAGGCAAACTCGGCCGCGTTGTCATAAACCCGCGTGCGGCGCGGCAGCTGGCCCGACATGAAGCTGGCACGTCCCGGCGCGCACAGCGGCGACGCGGTATAGGCGTTGGCGAAACAGACCGAGCGCTCCGCCAGCCGTCGCAAGTTCGGCGCGTGCAGAAAGTCGGCCGGGCCATCCGGAAACAGCGTGCCGTTCAACTGGTCGACCATCAGGATCAGGATGTTCGGCCGGCGGGTCACCGTTTGCGCTCCCGCTCCAGGCCGATCTCCAAGTATTCCCTGACCAGTTCCATCGTGCCAAGGCGATCTGGCACATGATCCTGCAGCGCATGGCGGATGTAGAAGCCGTCGATCATGGACGCCAGGCTTTGCGCAATGCGCCGCGCAGGCGTCTCGTCGACCAACTGACGCAGGTTGTAGACCAGATTGCTGTCCAGCCGCCGAGCATAAACGCGGAGCAGGCGCGAGGCATGCGGCGAGTTTTGCGCCTGAACGTAGAAAGCCAGCCAGGCGGCGACGACATCCCGGTCGAACTGCCGGGGACCGAAACTCGCCTCGATGATGGCTTCCAGACGGTCGAGCGGGTCACGCCGCGTCTTCAACCTGGCGCGGACATCCTCGGAGAACTCGGTCAGGATGCGGCTCATGGCCGCCAGGAAAATCTGCTCCTTGGAGCCGAA
Organism: Oricola sp.; assembly: GCF_965230365.1. Lineage (GTDB taxonomy): Bacteria > Pseudomonadota > Alphaproteobacteria > Rhizobiales > Rhizobiaceae > Oricola. The sequence continues at coordinate 1,927,669 of NZ_OZ246003.1, forward strand.
ATAGTGATGGGCAAGCGCTGAGGACATGCCAGCGCGTCGCGCGATCTGACCCACGGTCACCTCCAATGAGCCGACCTGGCCGATTTCGCGGATCGTTGCGTCGATGAGGGCTGAGCGCCGGATCGGCTCCATCCCGTATTTCGGCATTTCGCTGTCACCAATCCCAAAACAGAGGTTGCATTCGCGAAAATATGGTTTTTTATTGACTGGTCAATCAAGTTTTCCGTCATCAAGCGGAAACCGAAAGGGAGATCGGTATGAGTGTATTGAAATCGACCATTGCGATGGCGGCTGCGTTGGCGGCGTCCACGAGCCTCGCCTTTGCGCAATGCGACGAAGTAACGTTTTCGGATGTTGGCTGGACCGACATCACCGCGACGACCGCGGCAACGAAGACGGTGCTGGAAGGTCTCGGCTATGATGTCGATGTGAAGGTGCTGTCGGTTCCGGTTACCTACGCGTCGCTGAAGTCCGGCGACGTCGATATCTTCCTCGGCAACTGGATGCCGACCATGGAGGCCGACATCGCGCCGTATCGCGAGGATGGAAGCGTGGAGACGGTGCGCGAGAACCTGGAAGGCGCGAAGTACACGCTGGCCGTCAACAAGGCCGCCGCCGATTTGGGCATCAAGGGTTTTGGCGACATCGCATCCCACAAGGACGCGCTGGAAGGCAAGATCTACGGCATCGAGCCGGGTAATGACGGCAACCGCCTGATCATGGACATGATCGGCAGCGACGCCTTCGGCCTGTCGGGCTTCGAAGTCGCAGAAAGCTCGGAGCAGGGGATGCTTGCCCAGGTCGACCGCGCCAGCAAGCGTGGCGAACCGATCGTCTTCCTCGGCTGGGAGCCGCACCCGATGAACGCCAATTTCAAGCTGACCTACCTGGCCGGCGGTGACGACTATTTCGGTCCGGATTTCGGCGGCGCGACTGTCTACACGAATGTGCGGGCCGGCTATGCGGCGGAGTGTTCGAATGTCGGTGCCCTCCTTGGCAATCTGAAGTTCACCCTCGCCATGGAAAACGAAATCATGGGCGCGATCCTCAACGACGGCGAGAACCCTGACGACGCGGCGGCTGCCTGGCTGAAGGCCAACCCGGGCGTGCTCGACGGCTGGCTCGACGGCGTGACGACAAAGGATGGCGGGGACGCCATGGCCGCGGTCAAGGCCACGCTCGGCCTCTGATCGTCAGTGCCGTCCCGGATTGCGGTCCGGGGCGGCACTCTGGTATTCCGCTGGTGGTCACAAGGGGATAGCGGATGGATTGGCTCACTGAAACGAAGATACCCGTCGGTAAGTGGGCCAAAGCCGGTTTTGACTGGCTGCAGGACAATGGCGCGTGGTTCTTCGACGGCCTTGCGACCGCGATGGAAGCGTTGATCGACGCGCTTCTCTGGATATTCCAAACTCCGCCCGAACTGGTGGTCGTGCTGGTCATCGTGGCCTTCGCATGGTGGCTGCAGCGCAGTTGGAAAACGGCGGGTTTCGTGCTGCTGGGTTTCCTGTTCATCCTCAATCAGGGCTATTGGGAAGAAACCACGGAAAGCCTGACACTGGTGCTGTCGGCCTGCGTGGTCTGCATGGCCGTCGGGGTGCCGATCGGCATCGCCGCCGCCCACCGGCCGCGGCTCTATGCCGTGATGCGGCCGGTTCTCGACTTGATGCAAACTCTCCCGACATTCGTCTATCTCATTCCGGCGATTGTGTTTTTCGGTATTGGCATGGTGCCTGGCCTGATCGCGACCGTGATCTTCGTGCTGCCGGCCCCGATCCGGCTGACGCATCTGGGCGTGTCGTCGACGCCGCAGCCGCTGTTGGAAGCAGCCGACGCGTTTGGCGCGACGCCGTCGCAGAAACTGTGGCGGGTTGAACTGCCGTCGGCCCTGCCGCAGATCATGACCGGCCTGAACCAGACCATCATGCTTTCGCTGTCGATGGTTGTGATTGCCGCACTCGTCGGCGCCGACGGGCTTGGCGTTCCGGTGGTTCGCGCTCTCAATTCGGTGAACACCGCGCTCGGTTTCGAAAGCGGCTTCATCATCGTGGTCCTGGCGATCATGCTGGACCGCATGCTGCGCATCGGCGAGGGGGGCCAGTAAGCATGAGCAACGCGGTCGTCTTCGACAAGGTCTCCATCGTTTTCGGCGACACGCCGGAAATCGCTCTGCCGCTGATGGATGCAGGCAAGGACAGGGCCGAAATCCAGAAGGAAACCCAGCAGGTGCTCGGCGTGCACGATTGCGACCTGACGGTCGCCGCCGGCGAGATCCTGGTGCTGATGGGGCTTTCCGGATCCGGAAAATCGACACTGTTGCGCGCCGTCAACGGGCTCAACGATGTGGTGCGCGGCAATGTCTTCGTCGACAGCGGCGACGGCATGGTCGAGGTGACCGGCGCCGATGCCGGGACGCTGCGCGACCTCAGGCGCAGCCGTGTCTCGATGGTGTTCCAGCAGTTCGGCCTGCTGCCGTGGCGCAATGTGCTCGACAATGTGGCCTTCGGGCTCGAATTGTCGGGGATGTCGGCGCGCGAGCGCGAGGAAAAGGCGCGCAAGCAGCTCGAACTGGTCGGATTGACCGACTGGGCCAAGCGCAAGGTGTCGGAACTGTCCGGCGGCATGCAGCAGCGCGTCGGCCTGGCGCGCGCCTTCGCCACCGAGGCGCCGATCCTTTTGATGGACGAGCCGTTTTCGGCGCTCGATCCGCTGATCCGCGCGCGCCTGCAGGATGAACTGGTCGACCTGCAGCGCAATCTGAAGCGGACCATCATCTTCGTCAGCCACGATCTCGACGAAGCGTTCAAGATCGGCGACCGGATCGCCATCATGGAGGGCGGGCGCATCGTGCAATGCGGCACGCCGCAGGATATCATCCGCGATCCGGCGAACGACTACGTGGCCGATTTCGTCGCGCACATGAACCCGCTCGGCGTGCTGACCGCCGAGGACGTGATGTTCGACGGCGACGTGCCGGACGACGCGCGCGAGATCGCACATGACATGCATCTGGCCGAAGTCATGGATCTCTGCCTCGATGGTGACGAAACGCTGGCCGTCACCCGCGACGGGGCCGGGATCGGCATGATCGACGCGCGCAGCATCCTGCAGGCGCTCGCCGACAAGGGCGTGAAGCGGTAGGGGCCGGGCGCGTTCTTCCACTCAGGATCATTTGCCCCTCTCTTGCGATTTCTGACGTTTAGTCCTCGCGTTCCGCTCGGCTAACCTGTTGAAATCGTTCGAACCTCGAAAAGCCAAATCGTTGACTTTTCGCGGGCGGTTCTCTCTCTCCCGCGCGGGGAGAGATAGAGGCGCGCGTCATCGCCGCCGCGCCTCATTCCCTGAGACCGGATTATCTCGTAGTTGGAAGACGGGCGGTCAAAGCATCGCAACGTCTAGTTAGTAATAGCGATCCTCGGACCGCCCGCTCGGCGTTCTTGCGGCCTCGGTCGGCGGCCCGGAACGAAGTCCGGGAAAACAAGACTGCGCGCGCCGCTTCATGCCGCCCTGCCGTGGGGGTTCATCACCCAGGTGAGTGACCTGACACCGCCGCAGGCCCTTCACTTTCGATCCGGGCGTTCGTCGTTCCAATCGACAACTCGTTGCCGATGGACCGACCTGCGGGCGAGCACTCCTCACCCCAGCAGGCACCGTCCCTCTTCCGGGTGGTCGGTTCTAGACCCGGCTTCCAAAAGAAGGCGGGACAATCATAAGGGAGGCTTTGGGGCGTTGCATAAGTTTCGCGGCGCGCGCGGCCCATGCGATTGAATTCGTTTGAGAAACGCCAAAAAGAGAAAAAAATTTGTGCAACGGGCGGGGCTCGTATCTCCCCCCTTGCGGGGGAGAAAGCAAAAACCTGGGCTTGGTGAAGCCAAGTCCTTGGTTTTTGCCAGAGAGGGGCTTGCGTCACCGGATGCGTGCGCAGTGTTCCGCACCTCCAGCTCATTTGCCCCTCTCTTGCGATTTCTAGCACTTAGCCTGCGGCTAAGTCGCTGAAATCGCTTTCTCTCCCGCAAGGGGAGAGATACGGCGCCGCATCATGCCGCCCCGGCTTGGGGGTTCATCACCCAGCAACGCACCTCTGCGCCACCAACCGGGCACCGTCCCTTTCCCCGTGAGCCGGTGTGCACGCCGGGCTTCCGCGAAAGGGCAAGGCAGAGTGTAAGGGAGGTTTGCGGGGTGGTGGATAAATCGGAACAAAGAAACTTCGCGATTTCTTCGCGCGGGCGTGGCCGGGTAGCGGAAAACAGGGTTGTTCTCGACGATCTGTCCCTGCGGTGCGATTCAATGCACACTGATAGACGACCGCGAAGGGCGGGGAGTGGGCGCTTGTTGCAGAATGCACTAAGGACTGTCGAGCGGGACAATGCTGACTTTGAGTAACTGGCAGCTTTCCGAGTTTCCTCGGTGCGGCCCTTCTCGCGCATCGCCTGGAAGGCGCGGAACTGGTCGAGCGGATGCAGCGGCGCGCGCTGGACGTTTTCGGCCAGGCTGTCCTCCTCGGCGAGCCCGTCGGTGCGCACGAAGCAGGGCACCAGTGCGGTCTTGTTCATGCGCTTCTGTTTGACGAGTAGTTCGAGCGCCCGGAACCGCCGCCCGCCGGCGGGGATCGTGTACATGCCGGTCTCGGCGCCGCTCTCGTCCAGCACGGGCCGCACGGTGATGGAGCTGAGCAGCGTCCGCCGCGCCCGGCCATTCGCATGGCGAATGGCGTTCGGCGCTCAAATCGGTCCACCGGACCGATTTGCAGGCGCGCCTCACCCTCGGCCAGTTCCTCGATCGACACGCCCGCCTTGACGTGGTGCACGTTCGACTGGCTGAGCTTCAGCTTGTTGAAGGGTATATCGCGTGAGGCGCTGAGGGTGAGTTTCTGTTGCTTGGTCATCAGGATATCTCCGCGACAGGCCGGCCTGGAGCCTCTCTCCGGACCTCCAAACCCGTTGCGGAAAACCCGGCTCACCTCTTACTCTGGTTGCGTTGCGCTCAAACAGCTATCTTGCGCAGCATCTGCGCGAACACGCCGATCTAGTGATCCCAAGCTATCACATTTCCAATCGCGACCTCTGCAAGTCCTTAGTAGTAAAAGCTAAGGCCGAGAAGTCCTGGTATCGCAACCGCAATCAGACCAGCCAAGACACGGCTACGCCCAGTCAATGAGTAGCTTAGCTTGAGCGGGCGAAAATCCGAAATACTGGCAGCGAGGTTTATTGGTCCAATGGCTACTTTCAGTGAGCTAACAATTGCTAGGAGGAATCCATCGACAATTGCGCGAAATCCGGTGGATCGAATAGGTTCGAGGATATCGTCTTGGCGCAGTTCAAATTTCCCATACCGATTCTGAATAGGCTCACCCGCCGGCAATTTTATAAAGATTTCCTGTCGCTTTCCGCCGCTTGCTTGCCGCCAGATCGCGGTTGAATAGAAGAAAGTTGCAAAGATTATTAAAGCGGTAATGGTCAAATAAATACGATGAGTACTGAGACCGTATTCAAGTAGAAACCCGAGAGAAACCATTCGAACCAAGCCTCTTGCTCTTTCAAAAATGGAGGAACCAGCGTCCATAAGTCCACGCGTAATTGCGCTCTCAACAGCAAACATGACATCTGATGCACTACTTGGATGTCCTGCCTCATCAAAATGCCGAATGAGAAGTCGAGCTTCTGAAAGGTCGTTCGGATCGAGATGCATCTCTCGCAGTCCCCGAAAATCATTCAAGAAATTCGGTGACATCAGACTAGAGGGTTGAAACTCGGTACTGTGCAGGTCTACGCCCTGCATATTGCTTGGGTTAAGGTGAGTGTCGCGCAATCTTGCTCCGGAAAAGTCTGACCCATCAATATTCGACATAGACAAGTCGGCTGATGAAAGGTCTGCTTCTCGAAAATCTATGCAATGCAGATACGAGGCCCTGAGGTCTACGATTCGGAGATCTACCCCTCTCAAAACAGCGCCGGGCATGTAAGCACCCGCAAGCACAGGGCGATTGAAGGGTAGTCTGATGCTGTCACGAAGTGCCGCTTCGAAATCACCACCTGTAAGATCCACGTTGCACAGGTTAAGTACACGCGACCTATCGCCTTGGTTAAGACCTCGAAGCCCATCCGGATAATCTCTCCCTTCCAACCAATCCAGATGTGAATTTATCCGACCGAGAATTTCGTCGTACGATAGCCGGGTCCCGACCGGGTTCGAGCATGGAAGATATTCTGTAACCCGGCCGGGATTTGTGGATGGCCGGCAAATAGTTGGATCCAGACCAAGTTCAGCTGGATCGGAGCGAGCGATCTCAACAGAAAGGATCAAGAAACAGACCGTAAGAAGCGAACACACATTAGGAACCTTGAGGAAAAATACAGCTGGCTTTAGGCTTGCCGCCGGCCTATGAAGTGCAATTTCAGATAACTTCCGTACCATTCTGACAAAACCTCAAGACATAGGCTTTCTTCTAGAGAGTTACTATCAGACGTCGCATACTCTCGAGTATAGGGAATTCTGATGCCTCTGGCTAGCAGTTGGCAATAGGAGTGCCAATTTTGATCTCCGATACCCGGAGCGGGATTAGAGCCGGCTTTTCAAACCTTCTCCAGCAACGCCTTCGCCTTCCCCTCGATCACCAACCGCGCATCCTGCTGCGGCTTCGACCGGGCGACCGCAGTGATCCCCTGTACAAAGTCGAAGACGCTCTCGGGCGGACGGCCTTCCTCGGCCAGCACCGTTTCGACGATCCGCCCCGCCTCCGCCTTCGAGAATCCGCGTTTGCGCAGGAAGTCCTGACGGTCCTCGTCCGACCGCGCGACGATCTTCTCGCGCGCGACGCGGATGCCGTCGATGAAGGGCGCGGGGGAGGACTCGGCGAAACGGCTGAGCGCCGGGGCGGCCTCGTGGGCGAAGCGGGAGGCGGCCCGGAACGATGTCCGGGAAAACAAGACTGCGCGCGCCGCTTCGTACCGCCCCGGCTTGGGGGTTCATCACCCAGGTGAGTTACCTGACACGACCGCCGGCTCTTCACTTTCGATCCGGGCGTTCGTCGCTCCAATCGGCAGATCGCTGCCGATGGACCGACCAGCGGTCGCGCACTCCTCACCCAACCGGGCACCGTCCCTCTTCCGGGCGGTCGGTTCTAGACCCGGCTTCCAAAAGAAGGCGGGAGGAATTGTAAGGGAGGTTTTGGGTCGGTGGACAAGTTTCTTGCGTCGGCGGCTCAGGGAGTTGGAACAGTGACGAATCCGAGTTGCATCCAACAAACCGCTTCAATCCAACCGGGAAACGCTCCGACGGGTTCATTGCATTCCGGCCAGATGCGAACAAACAGTGGAACGTATTATCTTCTCAGCGTTTTCAGATTCAATCATCGGCAGGACCATTATGCCGTGCATCGTGGCCCAAAGAGCCATTGTAGCGGTTGAAACCTGTGCTTCTGTGGCCTTGTCTGGTGCTGCATCTCGAAAAGCAGCTTTAAGCAATTCGAACGCATCAAACGCGCGATGCCGGAAGCGCTCATCCTCAGCATCCAGAAGATCAAGACGGAACATGACGCTGGCATATCCGGGCTCGGTCAATCCCATTTCGACATATGCCTTGCACATCAAGATGATGACTTCTTCAGGGTTGCAATCGCTCGCTGCGGTGGCTTCCATTTGCCTTGCGAGTCTTGTGAAGCCCTCCGTGGCAATGGCTGTCAATAGACCTCTGGCGCTGCCAAAATGGTGTGATGGCGCTGCAACGGTTACTCCTGCGCGTCGTGCAACCTGACGCAAACTGAAGCCTTCAACCCCACTTTCAGCTAACAACCTTGCGCCTTCTTTGATCAACGTGTCCGGAAGATCGCCGTGATGATAGGTCTCGCGAGTTTGGGTTTTGTTCGACATTTTCTCGATAAAGCACGGGCGAGTGGTTGACGCAATCTTAGCATCGTTTAGATATGCATTTAAACAATGTTCAAATGCCGGGTGTCCCGATGAGACTTGCTTTTCAAGTCGCGCTCCTTGTGGCGGCTTTCATTCCCTTTCTTCTGGGCGCCATGTCCTTGTTCCAGGGGGCGGCCCGCCTGCTCCCAAATGAGCTGATTACAACGGAGCTTGACGGTCAGGTCCGGTTTTGGGGCATCCGGTCGATGCTGCCATTTCTGCTCGCCATCTGGATCGTAGCGAATTTGGAAAAAGCATATGCCGTGCTTGTCATTATCCTTGCAGCTACGGCCGCAGGTGGTTTGGCTCGAGCATATGCAGCGGTTGAGTACGGCGCTCCGCAGCCGGCTCTTGTCGGTGTGATTGCATTTGAGATCGGAGCGGTTTTGTTTATCCCGTGGTATCGTTCAGTTATGCGGCAGGCTAAGAAAAACTACTCTTAGAGCCCGCGTAAATGAAAACTCTTCTCATGTCTGCTTTGGGTTGCATCGAGATGATATGATCGGGTGGAGCCGGTCGGTTTCACCCCGTGCCTAATCGGGATCGGACCCTGGTGTAAGGTCCAGACTCATTCAAACTCAGAACGCGATGAGAATGGTGCGCGCGCCGCGCAATGTCGGAACCGTCGACTGCCATGACAGAGCTTCTACCCGATCCGCATCCGGAGAAATCCTGGCCGAGGAATTCCCGAAGCCGATGAAACTCAGCCAGAACGCGCTTGCGCATGCCGTGCATGTGCCGCCGCGCCGAACCAACGGGACCATACTCGGCAAGCGCGTCATCACCGCCGATACCGATTTGCGGCTGGCGCGCCATTTCGGCATGTCGGAAGGATTTATCCTTGGCCTGCAGGCGGACTTCGACCTCATGCGGCGCCGCCGCGAGATCGGTGGGATTCTCGAAACCATCGAGCCGACAGCGGCATAGCAGATTCCACCTCACTCCATCCGCCGGTCGCTTTCGGTCAGCGGGTGGAAGCAGGCGAAGGCCTGCGCGCCGTCGCGGTGAAGTGGCGGTTCGTCGCGCCGGCAGTCGTCACCGGCCTTCCAGCAGCGCGGGTTGAAGCCGCAGCCGCGCGGCGGAGCGAGCGGCGAGGGCAATTCACCCGAAAGCCTGATGCGGTGCTTCTTGTGCGCCGGATCGGCAATCGGCGTCGCCGACAGGAGCGCGGCGGTGTAGGGGTGGCGCGGCGCGGCGAAGACATCCTCCGCCGTTCCGTATTCGACCGGCTTGCCGAGATACATGACCATGATGTCGTTGGCGATGTGGCGCACCACCGAGAGGTCGTGGCTGATGAACAGATAGGCGAGGCCGAGTTCGCGCTGCAGGTCCATCAGGATGTTGAGCACCTGCGCCTGGATCGACACGTCGAGTGCGGAGACCGGCTCGTCGAGGACGAGGATCTTCGGGTTGAGCATCAACGCGCGGGCAATGGCAATGCGCTGGCGCTGGCCGCCGGAAAACATGTGCGGATAGCGTTCGTAGTGCTCGGTGCGCAGGCCGACGCGGTCCATCATCTCGAACGCCTTGCGCTTGCGGGTGGCCGCGTCGTCGCTCGTGTTGATCTTCAGCGGCTCCTCGAGGATGGCGCCGACCTTCTGGCGCGGATTGAGCGAGCCGTACGGGTTCTGGAAGACGATCTGCATCTTGCGGCGCAAGGACGCGCTCGAGGCGGTGACCGGCTCGCCGTCGATCAACAGGCTGCCGGCGGTCGGCGCTTCGATCATGGTGACGAGGCGGGCGAGCGTGGACTTGCCGCAGCCGGATTCGCCGACAATGGCCAGCGTCTTGCCGGCTTCCAGCGAGAAGCTGACGCCGTTCAGCGCCCTGACCACGCCGGGCTTGCCGAACATGCCGCCGCCGACATCGTAAAAGCGCTGCAGGTCGTGCGCCTCGACGACGATTTCGCCGGCTGTCGCAGGTCGCGCCATCGTGACGTCGCTCATCGGTCCGCCTCCTCTCCGGCATGGTCCGGATGGTGCGCCGGTATCCCGTTTTCGAGCGGGTAGTTGCAGAGCGCGGATCCGTAGCGTGCGTTCTGGCGCGCGGCGGCGCGGTGGCACCGGTCAGTCGCGTAACCGCAACGCGGCGAGAACAGGCAGCCTTCGGGCCGGTCCGAAAGACCGGGCACGACGCCGGGGATGGACGGCAGCTTGCCATGCCGGGTGGCGCGCTCCGGCAATGCCGACAGAAGCGCCTGCGTGTAGGGGTGATGCGGGTTTTCAAACAGCGGGCCGACCGCCTGTTCCTCGACTTTCTGGCCGGCATATTGCACCTGCACGCGCTCGGCGGTCTCGGCGACAACGCCCATGTCGTGGGTGATCAGGATCAGCCCCATGTGGTGCTGCTTCTGCAGGTCGATCAACAGGTCGAGGATTTGCGCCTGTATTGTGACATCGAGCGCGGTCGTCGGCTCGTCGGCGATCAGCAGCTTGGGATTGCAGGCCAGCGACATGGCGATCATGACCCGCTGGCTCATCCCGCCGGACAGCTGGTGCGGGAACTGAGACAGCCGGCTTTCGGGCGCCGGGATGCCGACAAGGTTCAACAGTTCGACGGCACGGGCGCGACGTTCTGCCCGGTTGAGACCGAGGTGGATGCGCAGCATCTCGCCGATCTGGAAGCCGACGGTAAAGCACGGATTGAGGCTGGACATCGGCTCCTGGAAGATCATCGCGATGTCCTTGCCGATGATGCGCCGGCGGTCGCGCGGTGCGATCGACAGCATGTCGCGGCCGTCGAATTGCAGGCGGTCGGCGGTGACGTTCGCCGTCCAGGGCAGGAGCCCCATCAGCGCCAGCATCAGAACGGATTTGCCGGAGCCGGATTCGCCGACGATCGACAGGATCTCGCCGCGGTCGCAGGTCAGCGACACGCTGTCGACCGCCTTGAAAGGGCCGGCGGAGGTCTTGAAAGCGACGGTGAGGTTTTCGATTTCGAGGAGAGGCATGTTTTCACCTTCCCAATTGCCGGGAGGCCGCATTGCGGGCGGTTTGAAAATCAATCGCAAAATGACTATATTGGGGACACGAGAAACTCATGGAGTTCCCTCCGATGAAGATTGTTCGTCAGTCGGGTGAACAAAAGCCCGCGAACCAGAAGCCTCTCCCTGTACCAGGGGAGTTTGGGCCGGCTCCGTTTTATTGATTTGCTGAGTTCGCAGTTGCGCCTTTCGGTGTGACAGGCGCATGGATACTTCCCGATCCAGCGCATTTTCCAGTTCGTGCAGGCATTTCTCAGCCATCTCGACCGCCCGGTGTTTCGACAGCTCGAAATGTTCGAGCAGCGCTTGTTTGCGATCCATGCCGAGCGCGGCGTATTGCGGCGTTCTCATGTCATCGGCCATCTGATCGATGAGGTTCATTTGCCGGTAGAACCGGACAATCAGCTCGATCTCCTTGGGATCCAGAATAACGAGATCGGCCGCTACTTTCTCCATCAGGAAATAACCGCTCGCTGACGTCACAAAAGGCGTGAAATCCCGATAGGACGCGCGATAGTCGTCGAATGTCGCGCGCACGCGTTCCAGGCGCCGGTCGATGTCACCGAACAGGAACAATTGCGTCCAGATCGCATCGATCTCGCTCCATAGCGCGAGCTGAAGATCGTGTTTTCGTTCTTCCCGAAGTTCCTCCCGATCCCGACGCTCCTTTGTCTTGTTACGCCACCAGGTCCAGATACCGATCGAGCCAGTCAGTACGACGCCGAGGAAACTGAAGGCACCCGCGATCAACGCTCCCTGGGCGTGGGGACTGGCCAGTCCGAGCGATTGGAAAAGCGCCCCGAACACCGTGTCAGCTCTTCAGTTTCGGATCGAGCGCGTCGCGCAGGCCGTCGCCCATCAGGTTGATGGCCAGCACGGTGATCAGGATGGCGAGGCCGGGAAAAGTGACGACCCACCAGGCGCGCAGGATGAATTCGCGCGCCTCGGCCAGCATGGTGCCCCATTCCGGCGTTGGCGGCTGCGCGCCCATGCCGAGGAAACCGAGGGCCGCGGCGTCGAGGATGGCATTGGAAAAGGACAGCGTCGCCTGGACGATCAGCGGTCCGAGGCAATTGGGCAGGATGGTGACGAACATCAGCCGAAAGACGCCGGCGCCGGCGACGCGCGCCGAGATGACATATTCGCGCTCGCGCTCGGCCAGCACCGAGGCGCGTGTCAGGCGAACGAAATGCGGTTGCAGGATGAGCGCGATGGCGATCATGGCGTTCATCAGGCCGGGGCCGAGGATGGCAACGAGGACCAGCGCCAGCAACAGCGAGGGAAAGGCCAGGATGACGTCCATCACCCGCATGATGGCGGTATCGACCCAGCCGCGGAAGAAACCCGCGACCAGGCCGACCATGACGCCGACCGAGACCGAGATCGCCACCACGACAACCCCGATGAACAGCGAGAAGCGCGCGCCGTAGATCAGCCGCGACAGGATGTCGCGCCCGACCGCATCGGTGCCGAGCGGGTAGGTCAGCGTGCCGCCTTCCATCCAGAACGGCGGCAGAAGCAGGAAGCCGCGGTTCTGCAGGCTGGGGCTGTGCGGGGCGATCAGCGGCGCGAAGACGGCGATAAACACGATCGTGACGAAGACATAGAGGCCGAGCACGGCGCCCTTGTTCTGGCTGAAGTAGAACCAGAACTCGCGCAGCATGGCGAGCCGCATCTGCCAGGCGCTGGTCTGCGGATCGGCGTTTTCTGCCGTTCGTGTTTCCACCTGGGTCATGCGGTCACCTTCGGATGCGCGGATTGATGAGGCCGTAGAGGACGTCGACCAGCAGGTTGACCAGCATGATGATGCTGGCGATCAGGAGCAGGCCGCCCTGGACGACCTCGTAGTCGCGCTTGAACACCGAATCGACCATCCACTTGCCGATCCCCGGCCATGAGAAGATCGTCTCGGTGAGGATGGCGCCGGCGAGCAGCACCCCGACCTGCAGGCCGATGGTGGTGACGACGGGGATGAGGGCGTTTCTGAGCGCATGCAACCCGATCACCCGGCGCGGCGCCAGGCCCTTGGAGCGGGCGGTGCGCACATAGTCCTCGCCCAGCACTTCCAGCATGGCCGAACGGGTCTGCCGGGCGATGACGGCAAGCGGGATCGTCGCCAGCACGACCGCCGGCAGGATGAGGTGGCTGGCGGCCGAGCGGAACGCGCCTTCCTGACCCGACAGGAGGCTGTCGATCAGCATGAAGCCAGTCACCTGCGGAAAGAAGTAGAGCAGGGAGATGCGTCCGGAGACCGGGGTCAGCTGCAGGTAGCCGGAAAAGAAGATGATCAGCAGCAGACCCCACCAGAAGATCGGCATGGAATAGCCGATCAGCGCGACCGACATGATCGACTGGTCGAACCACGAGCCGCGCTTGACGGCGGCCAGGACGCCGGCCGGGACGCCGATGGAAACGGCCAGGATGATGGCGCAGAGCGACAGTTCCAGCGTCGCCGGAAACAGCGTGAAGAATTCCTGCAGCACCGGGCGCTTGGTAACGATGGAGGTGCCGAAATCACCCTGCAGGATGTCGAAGACATAGTCGAAATACTGCACCAGCAGCGGCCGGTCGAAGCCGTAGACGGCCTGCAGTTCGGCATAGCGTTCGTCCGACATGCCGCGCTCGCCGGCCAGAAGCATGATCGGATCGCCCGGCAGCAGGCGGATGAACGAGAACGAAACAATCGAGACGCCGACGAAGGTCGGCACAAGCAAGGCAAGGCGATAGAGAAAGAACTGAAACATCGAATTCGTCATCTCACCGGCGCGGGCGAACGGACCGGCCATGCGGCCGCCCGATGCCGGAGCGGCACTGCCCCTTACGGGAGGGGCAGTGCCAGGTTGCGATTACTGAAGGTCGACGCCGTCGAACCAGTGGCCGCCAAGCGGGTCCATCACATAGCCAGTGACGTTTGAGCGCATCGGCATGTGGACGATGGAGTGGGCGATGGTCGCCCAGGGCGCCTCGCGCTTGAACACCGCCTGCGCCTGTTTGTAGAGCGCGGCGCGTTCCTCCTGGGTGCCGGCCTTGGCCTTCATGACGAGATCGTTGAATTCCTCGTCGCACCACTGGGCGCGGTTGGAGCCGCCGACCGCGTCGCAGCCGAGCAGGACGGCGAGGAAGTTGTCCGGGTCGCCGTTGTCGCCGGTCCAGCCGAGCAGCACCGCACCGTCGCGGTCGAGCTCCTTGGAGCGGGCAAGATATTCGCCCCACTCATAGGAGACGATCTCGACGCTGACGCCGATCTTGGAGAAATCCTCCTGGATGACTTCGGCCATGCGGCGCGCATTCGGGTTGTAGGGCCGCTGCACGGGCATCGCCCAGATCTTCATCGACAGGCCTGCCGCTCCGGCTTCATCGAGCATCGCCTTGGCGGCATCGGGATCGTAGGGATCGTCGACGGTGCCGGTATCGTAGGACCACATGGTCGGCGGGATCGGGTTCTTGGCCGCCTGGCCGGCGCCCTGGAACACCGCGTCGAGGATCGCCTGCTTGTTGATCGCCATGTTGAGCGCCTTGCGCACCTGGGCGTTGTCGAACGGCGCGATGCGGGTGTTGTAGGCGAGGTATCCGACGTTGAGGCCTTCCTGCTCCATCACGGTGATGTTCGGATCATCCTGAAGCGACTGGATGTCGGCCGGGTTCGGGTAGGGCATGACATGGCATTCGCCGGCGGACAGCTTCTGCTTGCGGACCGCATTGTCGGTGGTGATGGCGAAGACCAGGTCGTCGATGGGTTGTTTGCCGTCCCAATAGTCGGGATGGGCCTTGTAGCGGATGACCGCATCCGGCTGATAGGCGACGAACTGAAACGGCCCGGTGCCGAGCGGTTTCTGGTTCAGATCGGACTGGTTGCCGGCACCGGCCAGGGCGTCCGCGTATTCCTTGGAGAATACCGACGCGAAATCCATCGCGAGGTTGGCGATGAACGGCGCTTCCGGCCGGTTGAGCACGAACTTGACCGTCATGTCGTCGACCTTCTCGATCGACTTGATGAGGTCCGGCATCGACATGCCGTTGAAATACTCCCAACTCGCCCCGTCGACATAGGCATGGTACGGATTGTCTTCATTCAACTGCCGCTCGAACGTGAAGATCACGTCATCGGCATTGAAATCGCGGGTCGGCGAGAAGAAGTCCGTGGTGTGGAACTTGGTGCCGGCGCGCAGCTTGAACGTGTACTCAAGGCCGTCGTCGGAAACTTCCCAGCTCTCGGCCAGTCCGGGCTGGACCTCGGTCGTGCCGCGCTTGAACTCGACCAGGCGGTTGTAGATCGGCTTCGACGACGCATCGAACGTCGTGCCGGCGGTGTAAAGCGCAGGGTCGAAACCCTCGGGCGAGCCTTCCGAACAGTAGACGAGCGTCTTGGCATTC
Organism: Oricola sp.; assembly: GCF_965230365.1. Classification (GTDB taxonomy): domain Bacteria; phylum Pseudomonadota; class Alphaproteobacteria; order Rhizobiales; family Rhizobiaceae; genus Oricola. Next base: position 1,942,933 of record NZ_OZ246003.1, read on the forward strand.
GCGGTTGCAGCAAGTCCAATGCTCAAAGCGGTCGCCGCAAGCAACATCGTTACAGTCTTGCTTGTCATGGTTTCTCCCTTTCGTCGTAAAGCTGTACGCCTGACCTGAATCGCAACGTCAAAGCGCAATGGGGCATGTGCAATTACGAGTAATCGCGACAGCTACGAAGCAGAAACCAAATTTGCTCTGTTGGCAACGCCAATTTGGAATGTAAAACCGCTGCGGAAGGGGCGGCATGCCGAAAAGGTAAGCGAATACCTTCTCCAAAGTGGAGGGTAGATGTATACTTTTTGGTGTTCTCCGCAGCGATTTGTATAGCGCGATCCGAAGGCAAGTCAAGTTGCGCTGAATCTGCAACATATTTTCCGTCGTCTTTTGCCCTGGCGGGGCGTCATATTCCGCAAGTCATTGAATTACATTTATTAACACTTGGTCGATGCCTCCCGCAGTGCAGCAACGATTTCATTTGTAATCAGCGTATCAAGCTGCTTCATTTGCGTCGGGAGGAACAGCGCTTGACCCAGTTTCGTGCGCTGGAAGCCGTTAAGGAAGCGGATTTTCTCAGGTCCAATGTATACAAGCTGCTGGCGGGAGGGCTATCCGCGCCGGCCGACGATGCGTATTTGACCGCCCTCCGGTGCCTTTGGGGAGACGGGACGAAATTCGGACGCGCGCTGGCAACGCTCAGGGATGCGGCGGAAGCAGCCGAACCCGGGCGCGCCGCCGCGACCGGGTGAAGCCAGAAGAGCAGAAGTTGGGCAGGGAACCGATTTTCATCAATCGGAAACGCAATCCCGACGGACGGCTCGATGGCTGAGCGGGAGAAGGAGCCGGGATTTCTGGCGCGCTGGTCGCGCCGCAAGCAATCCGTGCAAGCGGAGAAGGAGGCCGATGCGGTCCCGACGCCGCCGGAGGGTCCAGGAGAGAGTGCCGACGATGCCGATGCAAAATGGGATGCAGAACGCGCCGCCAACCGCGAAGCGGCCGAGGCTATGGATATCGACAGCCTGACCTACGAGGACGATTTCAAGGTATTCATGAAAGACGGCGTGCCTGACGCGCTGCGAAGGCGGGCCTATCGCAAGCTTTGGAGCTTCAATCCGGTGCTTGCCAATCTGGACGGTCTCAACGACTACGATGACGATTTCGGCAATCCGGCGGACATTGTTTACGCGTCGATCTGGAAGGTCGGGCGGGGATTCCTTTCCGATTCCGAATTGAAGGAGCAACACAAAAGCGGACGGGTGTCGACGGCGTGGGAGGCTGACGAGAAAGGCATTCCGCCGGATGCAGTGGCGAAGGCTGCTGATGAAGTCGAGCCGGTCGAGGCCGAGGCGATTCGTGAGCCCGAGGAGCCAGAGGCGCCGCCGCGGGTTGGGATCCGCAGCCGGCTGGGCGTCTGAGACATCTCAAACCGATGGATCGGCGAGGTGATTTCTCAGCATTTCCTTGTAGTTGTTCGACATTTCCTCAACGAATTTCTCATGTTCATCGACGGCGATCACATTTTTTGTGACGAAGGCGTTGTAGCGCGCGGCCGCACAGAGGAAGGCCATGTGGATATCGCTTGCGAGTGTCGCCTGGTTCTCGCGATTGGCGACATCGATGAACTTGTCTGCGAGCTTGAGAAAGTCCGCCGCGTCGAAGGCGGCTTCGCCGGCGGCCTTTGCGGCTCGCCGCTGCCTGCGGTTGGGTGGCTGGTTCATGTCTTCGTTCCGGTTGCACGGGCAAGCTACCCCATTGGAAGCCGCGGTCAAATGACCTATCTGGTTGCGAAACGGCCAGCATCAGGGGGCGACAGGTGACAATCGAAAAGGCGCAGGTTGTAGAGCAGTTGAAGCGGGTCAAGGGCCCCGACCTGACCGGCAATATCGTCGATCTTGGACTGGTTTCCGAAATCGTGGTGGCCGATGGCAAGGTGTTTTTCTCGATAACCGTTCCCGCGGACCGCGCCGAAGAACTGGAGCCGCTGCGCGAGGCAGCCGAGAAGGCGGCGCTCGGTGTCGACGGTGTTGAGAAGGCCTCTGTCGTGCTGACCGCCGCAAAGAGCGCCGGCAGTCCCAACCCGCAGGTTCGCCAGGCGCCATCCGCCGCGCAATCCGGTTCCGTTCCGCCGCCGATGGCGGGGCGCGCCGGGCAGGGCGCGGCGCAGCGCCCGAGCAAACCAGCCGGGGTTCCCGGTATCGACGCCATCGTGGCGGTCGCGTCCGGCAAGGGCGGCGTCGGCAAGTCCACGACCTCGGTCAACCTGGCGCTCGGGTTACAGAATCTAGGGCTGAAGGTGGGAATACTCGACGCCGACATCTACGGGCCGTCAATGCCGCGACTGCTGCGGATATCGGGGCGCCCGCAGACGGTTTCGGGCCGTATCCTGAAGCCGATGGAAGGCTATGGCCTGAAGGTGATGTCGATGGGGTTCCTGGTCGACGAGGAAACCCCGATGATCTGGCGCGGGCCGATGGTGATCTCGGCGCTCAACCAGATGCTTTCGGAAGTCGAATGGGGCGAACTCGACGTTCTTGTCGTCGACATGCCGCCAGGCACGGGCGATGCGCAGCTCACGATGGCGCAGAATGTCCCGCTGGCCGGCGCGGTTATCGTTTCGACACCGCAGGACCTGGCGCTCATCGATGCGCGCAAGGGCCTCAACATGTTCCGCAAGGTCGAAGTGCCGGTGCTCGGCATCGTCGAAAACATGAGCTACTTCGTGTGCGACAACTGCGGCACCCGGCACGACATCTTCGGCCATGGCGGCGCGAGGGCGGAGGCGGAGCGCATCGGCGTGCCGTTCCTCGGCGAGGTGCCGCTGACCATGGATATTCGCGAGAAATCGGATAGCGGCGCGCCGATCGTGGTGTCGGATCCCGAAAGCGCGAATGCCGAAAACTACCGGCAGATCGCGCAGCGCGTATGGGACCGTATCGGGCAGGAACGCAGCATGACGCAGGCACCCGCCATCGTCTTCGACTAGATTAGCGGTTTTTCTTCGCCGATGGCATGTCATGCACGGCAATTCCATGCCGGGCAGAGTTGCCACGCATCATATGATATGCATAATTTCCGTACTGATCGCGGATTTCGTAAATTATGCAGGATTTCTCGCAAGCGTTTGCGCTCGCTTTTCATCTCGTGGGATCGTTCGACCCGGACCTGATCGAGATCGTGTCGCTGTCCCTGAGGGTCAGCCTGACGGCGATGCTGTTTTCCTGCGCGATCGGGTTGCCGCTTGGCGCCTGGCTCGCCGTCTTCCGCTTTCCCGGCCGCGGCGTGACGATCATTCTGATCAACGCCCTGATGGGGCTGCCGCCGGTGGTGGTGGGGCTGATCGTCTATCTCAACTTCTCGCGCGCCGGGCCTTTCGGCTGGCTCGGCCTGCTCTACACGCCGACGGCGATGATCGTCGCGCAAACGATCCTCGTCACGCCGATCATCGCGGCGCTGTCGCGGCAGGTCCTGGAAGACCTGCACAACGAGTACTCCGAACAGCTGCGGTCGCTTAATGTCAGCCCGTTCGGCGAGACGACGACACTGCTGTGGGATGCCCGTTACTCGCTGCTGACCGTTGCGCTTGCGGGATTTGGCAGGGCGGTCGCGGAAGTTGGCGCCGTGATCATCGTCGGCGGGAATATCGATCATCTCACACGTGTCATGACGACCGCGATCGCGCTCGAAACGTCGAAGGGCGATCTGCCGCTGGCGCTGGCGCTCGGTATCGTGCTTCTGGCCATTGCGATCGGCATCAACGCCATGGTCATGGGACTGCGGGCAACCGCGGCGCGCTATGCCTATGCGTGAAGCGATATCGATCATGGCATTCGGCAAGGCATCGACAGCCGGCGAAGTCGAAGGCGCAGGCTCAGGGAGCGCCCTGTCGACGCGCGATCTGTCGCTGGAGGTTTCCGGCCGCCGGTTGATCGACAAGCTGACGCTCTCCTTGCCGCCGACCTCCATCACGATCGTGATGGGTCCGAATGGTGCCGGAAAGAGCCAGTTTCTGCGGCTTCTGCACGGTCTGGCGGTGCCGACTTCAGGCACTGTGTTTTGCTGCGGAACACCGTTGAGCGAAAGGCATCGGGCGCGTCAGGCCATGGTGTTCCAGAAGCCTGTCCTGCTGCGCCGGTCGGTCGCCGCAAACATCGATTACGCGCTCGCTGTCAACGGGCGCAGGAGCCGCCGCAGGCGCGAACTCCTGTTGGAGGCGATCGGCTTTACCGACAAGGCCAGCCAGCCGGCGCGGCTTCTGTCGGGCGGTGAGCAGCAACGTCTCGCCCTGGCGCGGGCATTGGCGACGGAGCCCGACACACTGTTTCTGGACGAGCCGACCGCGAGCCTCGATCCCGCGTCGGCGCAGACGATCGAACATATCGTGCGCGATGTCAGCGCGCAGGGCACGAAAATCGTTTTTGTCACGCACGATATCGGGCAGGCCAAACGGCTCGCCGGGGATGTCGTTTTCCTGCATCGCGGCAAGCTGGCGGAGCACTCGCCGGCGCCGCGCTTCTTCGCCCGACCGCGTTCGGAAGCGGCCAGGGCGTTTCTTGCCGGTCAGATCGTGATCTAGCGCATTCACCAAAGGGAGGTACATCATGAGTAGACACAGCATTTTCGCCGCGGTTCTCGCGCTCGGCGCTGTTGTTGCCGGTTCGGCAACCGCCAGCGAACAATCGATCCTTGTGCAGTCCACCACATCAACGGCGAATTCGGGCCTGTACGACTATCTGCTGCCGATCTTTCAGGAGAAGACCGGCATTCGTGTCGATGTCGTTGCGGTCGGGACCGGACAGGCGATCAAGAATGCGAAGAACTGCGACGCCGACGTGTTGCTGGTGCATGCCAAACCGGCCGAGGAGAAATTCGTCGCCGACGGTCACGGGATCAAGCGTTTCGACCTGATGTACAACGATTTCGTCATTGTCGGCCCGGCTGAGGATCCGGCCGGCGTCGCCGGATCGGGCAATGTGCTGGAAGCGCTGCAAACCATCGCCGACGCAAAGGCGATGTTCGCGTCGCGCGGTGACGATTCAGGGACCCACAAGGCGGAATTGCGTCTCTGGAAGGCTGCGGATATCGATCCGTCGACAGGCTCGGGCGAGTGGTATCGCGAGATGGGATCGGGCATGGGGGCGACGCTCAACGCCGGGGTTGGCATGGGCGCCTATGTGATGACCGATCGCGCAACCTGGATCAGTTTCAACAACAAGGGCGATTTCAAGGTCGCCGTCGAAGGCGACAGCAAGCTCTTCAACCAGTACGGGGTTATCCGCGTCAACGAAGAGCGGTGCCCGGACGCCAAGGTCGAGGCCGGCCAGCGCTTTGTCGACTGGCTGATTTCCGATGCCGGACAATCGGCTATCGCGAATTTCAAGGTCGGGGGACAGGCGCTGTTCTTTCCCAACGCCAAGACCGGCGAGATGTGACGTTCTGACCGCCGTCGCTCAACGGGCGTTGTAGAGGATCTTGCCGACCGCGGACATGTCGTATCCCGGCATCGCCGCGGCCTTCTTCCGGAAGTCTTCCGACCGGCAAAAGTCCAGGAACGTCTGGAAGGGCTGGTCGAACCAGTCGGCACGGCTGACCACAAGGTCGTAGCGCTCGTCGACAAGGGCGGTGAAATGCAGCCCGTGCTGCTGTGCGACGGCCTGCAGTCCGAATGTGACATCCGCCGAGCCATCCAAGACGGCGAGCGCGGCGTCGATCTCCGTGCGCATGGGCGCGCAGTAGTCCAGCATGTCTTCGCGCAGGCCGGCTTCCGCCAGCAGGTGCAGGAACAGTTGCTGCGTCCCGGACTTCGGTTGCCGGGGCGCGATCCGGCGACCGGCCAGATCGGCAACCGATCTTGCGCGGCGCTCGTCGTCCGGGCTCGCGATCAGGCCGCGCGTACGATGCGCCCAGGCGATCACCACGGCATCTCGGATCGCGGGCGCAGACGATACGAATGGCAGGTTCCAATCCGTACTGCGTGGATCGAACATGTGGATGCCGGCGGCGATGCCTTCGCGGTTGGCATAGCGCTCGAGCCCGTCCGCGCTGCCGTCGAACCAGGTCGCGATACCGCACTGCGATTCCCGCAATGCCCAATCGAGAAGCGGGTCATGGCTGCCGAGGAAAACAACCGGGCGCTGCTTTTCGGCGGGCGTTGAAGCAGGCGTACTGTTGCGCTCGAGCCATTCCGCAATCTCTTCCTTGGGGAACAGCAACTTTCCTGTCGCTTTCGTACAGGGGACGCTGCCGGAGTTCACGAGGTCGTAGACCTTGCGCTCCTTGATGCGTAGTAGCTCGGCGAGCTCCCTTGTCGTCAGATAGTTCGGCATTGGCTGATCGGTTTTTATGCGAGCCGATCATGCACAACCCTTCAGGTTCCGCAATCCGCAGTCGCGATTGATTTTCTTCGTTGGCTGTGTGACTTCGGTCTTCTGGCCGGGGAATGGATCGAGCATGGCACTGTTTCGGGTTACGGATTGGGACGACGCATACGCCAACGGCACCAACATACCGCAGGGCGACAACTGGCCCGATGCGTGGGTGTCGCCGGCAGCCGGCTTTCGGCAGCGCTGGGCGAAGAAGAAGCTCGATATCGCTTATGGAAAGCGCCCCCGCGAACTCTTCGATACGTTTCATCCAAGCGGCGCGGTCAAAGGGCTGTTTATATTCGTGCATGGTGGATACTGGGTACGGCTGGACAAGTCGTACTGGTCGCATCTGGCGGCGGGCGCGGTCGCCAACGGGTGGGCAGTCGCCATGCCGTCCTACCCGCTATGCCCGGAAGTGCGCGTGCGCGACATTGCCGTTTGCATCGCCGGCGCCGTGACCGAAGCGGCGCGATCCGTGAAAGGGCCGATCCGCTTGGCCGGCCATTCGGCGGGCGGCCAGATCGTGACCCGGCTGGTCAGCGAAAACACGCCAATGCGCCGCACGGTGCTGAAACGCATCGACCGTGTGATGTCGATCTCCGGGCTGCATGACCTTCGGCCTCTGTTGCAAACCAAAATGAACAAGGAGATCCGGCTGGATGACGAGGAATGCGCGGCGGAAAGCCCGGCGCTGCTGCGCCCGGCGTTCGAAGGCTCGCTGACGTGCTGGGTCGGCGCGAACGAACGCTCCGAGTTCGTGCGGCAGAACGCGCTGCTTGCCAATATCTGGCGCGGGCTGGGCGTCGCGACCGATGCTGTCGCGGAACCGGATCGGCATCACTTCGATGTCATCGACGGGCTGGCGGATCCGAAATCGCCGCTGTGCAGAGCCCTTTTCGGCTAGGTTGGGCGTCTGGCCGCGTTCAGAAAACGACGGTTCCCGGGTGTTTTGATGTCAGTCAATGCAAGACCTCTGTCCGAGTGTTTGTCTTACGCAGGGACAATCCGGACAGCAAGGGACCTGTAATATGACCGATTCCGAGAATGTGATTTGGCTTCAGGAAGCCGGCCGCAAGGACGTCGGCCGTGTCGGCGGCAAGAATTCGTCGCTTGGCGAAATGCTCAATACGCTCGGTACAAAGGGAATACGCGTGCCGGCAGGGTTCGCAACCACGTCGGACGCATATTGGAAATTCATCAAGGCCAATAGTCTGGAAGATTCCATTCGCGAGGCGATCGGACACTTTGTCGATGGCAGCATTTCGCTGTCGGATACCGGGCGCAGCGTTCGCGAGATGATCCTCAAGGCGCAGTGGCCGGAGGACGTGGCGAAGGATATTGTCGGGCACTACCAGCAACTATCCAAAAACGCGGGCCGCGAGAACCTTGACGTTGCCGTGCGCTCCAGCGCCACGGCGGAAGATTTGCCGGACGCCAGTTTTGCAGGTCAGCAGGAAACCTATCTGAATGTCAGCGGCGATGTAGAGCTGCTTGCCGCCTGCAAGCGCTGCTTTGCTTCATTGTTCACCGACCGCGCCATCAGCTACCGGCAGGTCAAGGGTTTCGACCACATGCAGGTGGCGCTTTCGATTGGCGTGCAACAGATGATCCGTTCCGACAAGGGCGGTTCCGGCGTCATGTTCTCGATCGACACCGAGACCGGATTCGACAAGGTGGTCGTGATCAACGCGGCCTGGGGCCTGGGCGAAAATGTCGTGCAGGGCGCGGTGGATCCGGACGAGTTCGTCGTCTTCAAGCCGCTGCTTTCCGATACGAGCCTGGCACCGATCGTTGAAAAGATGATGGGCGCGAAATCGATCAAGATGGTCTATTCGGCCGGCTCCGAGAAGACCAAGAACGTGCCGACCTCGCGCAAGGAGCGGGCGCTGTTCGTGCTGTCGGACGACGAAATCCTGACGCTGGCGCGCTGGGCCGTGATCATCGAGGAGCACTATGGCTGTCCGATGGACATGGAATGGGCCAAGGACGGCGAGGACGGCGACCTGTTCATTGTGCAGGCGCGCCCCGAAACCGTTCAGGCGAGACGCGACCAGTCGACCTTCAAAACCTACCAGATCACCAAGAAGGGCCCGACCCTGACCAAGGGTCTGTCGATTGGCGGGTCGGTGATCAACGGTCCGGTCTGCCTGATCGAAAGCCCGCAGGACATCGACAAGTTCGTCGACGGCAGCATCCTGGTCACCGGAACAACCGATCCGGACTGGGTGCCGATCATGAAGCGTGCGGCCGGCATCATCACCGATCATGGTGGTCGGACCTCGCATGCCGCGATCGTCAGCCGCGAACTTGGTGTTCCGGCCGTTGTCGGTACCGGCGACGCGACCCATGTGCTGCACTCCGAACAGGACGTGACACTGTCGTGTGCGGAAGGCGATGAGGGATTCGTCTACGAGGGATATGCGGAGTTCGAGGAGAAGACGGAGTCGCTGAACGACATTCCGCCGACCGCGACCCGCGTCATGCTCAACCTGGCCAATCCGTCCTCGGCGTTCCGCTGGTGGCAGATCCCGTCCGACGGTGTCGGGCTGGCGCGCATGGAGTTCGTGATCAACAACCAGATCCAGGTCCACCCGATGGCGCTGATCGAGTTCGACAAGGTCAGGGACGAAGAGGCGCGCGCCAAGATCGAGGAATTGACCGGCGACTATGACGACATGACGGAATACTTCGTCGACAAGCTGGCGCGCGGGCTCGCCCGGATCGCCGCGACAGTCTATCCGAAGCCGGTGATTGTGCGGATGAGCGACTTCAAGACGAACGAGTATGCAGGACTTCTGGGCGGCGCCGGCTTCGAGCCGGACGAGGAAAATCCGATGATCGGGTTCCGCGGCGCGTCGCGCTACTATTCCGATGCATACCGGGCGGGCTTTGCCCTGGAATGCCAGGCAATTGCGCGGTTGCGCAACCTGATGGGCTTCGACAACGTGATCATGATGATCCCGTTCTGCCGCTCGATGTCGGAAGCCGACAAGGTGCTCGACGTCATGGCCGAGAACGGGCTGCGCCGCGGCGAGCAGGGACTTCAAGTCTATGTGATGTGCGAGATCCCGGCCAACGTGGTGCTGGCCAAGGAGTTCGCATCGCGCTTCGACGGCTTCTCGATCGGCTCGAACGACCTGACCCAGCTCACGCTGGGGATCGACCGCGATTCCGACAAGCTGTCCGACCTGTTCGACGAACAGAACGATGCCGTGAAATGGATGATCGAGAACGTCATCCGCGAAGCGCATGAAGCGGGCGCGAAGGTCGGCCTCTGCGGCCAGGCGCCGAGCGACCATCCGGAATTTGCCCAGTTCCTGGTCGAGCAGGGCATCGACAGCATCTCGGTGACACCGGACAGCTTCATCGCGGTGAAGCAGCAGATCGCGAAAGCCGAAGGTACATCAAAGGCGGACGCCGCCTAGGGCTTGCGGCGCCTGACAATTCGCGCGATGCAACACACGATCGCGGAACGCGTTTCGCGATCGTGTCTGTTCAGGATGCTCCGGAGGATCGATCATGTCTCGCGTTCTCGCGATCGCGCTCAACCCAGCCATTGACGTTTCGTGCGACACAGAACATGTGCGCCCGACGCTCAAGACGCGAACGTCGAACCAGAGTTTTTACGCCGGTGGCGGCGGCACGAATGTGGCCCGCGTCATCGCAGAACTCGGCGGGTCTCCGGACTTACTCTATCTGGTTGGCGGCGAGACGGCGCCGCTGTTCGATCACGGATTGTCGGTCTACCGAATCAACTGTCACCGCTTCGAGATCAAAGACGCGACCCGTATCGCTTTCATGGTGCATGAGTTGCAGACGCGCTTCGAGTACCGTTTCGTTCCCGAAGGACCGAGCGTGACGGCGGACGAACTTGAACCGGTGCAGGATTTCGTTGCCGGCTTCGCGGGCGATTACGTGGTGGCGAGCGGAAGCCTGCCGCACGGCGCTCCATCCGACACTTACTGCCGGATGGCGGATGCTGTGGAAGCGCGCGGCGGACGGTTCGTGCTGGACACGTCTGGCGAAGCACTCACCGCAACGCTCGAGCATTCGCGCGTCTACCTGTTAAAGCCGAGCATGAGCGAGCTCGAAAAGTTCGTCGGCGAGCGGCTCGACGAAGTGACAGCCGGCGAGGCCGCGATGTCGCTGGTGCGGCGCGGCAATGTCGAGAACATCGCCGTTTCGATGGGCAAACATGGCGCGCTGCTGGCCAACAAGAACGGTGTCTACACGCTGCCTTCCATCAAGGTGCGGGAGCGGTCGGCGGTTGGCGCCGGCGACAGTTTTGTCGCGGCGATGGTCTGGCGGTTGATGCAGGGCGCCGACATTGCGGACGCGTTCCGCTACGGCCTCTGTGCGGGATCGGCCGCGGTCATGACTTCGGGTACCGAGCTTTGCCTCGCCGCCGATGTTCAACGGATCTACGAGACGAGTTTCAAACCGGCCGCCTAGAGCGCCGGGTTAGTCCTGCAAGGACTGCATCGGATAGCGTTCCGACACGGCAAGCGCTGCGCCGCGCAATCCGGCGTCGTTGGCCAGCATGACCTTGAGTGGTAGCGATTCCAGGAACTCAGCCTTGTCGCCCTTGTCGCGGAATAGCTGCTGGAATGCGGGCTTTCGCAGCGTGCGAAGGATCTTCGGCGACACGCCTCCACCCAGGAAGACGCCGCCGCGGGCGTTGAAGGCCAGCGCCATGTCGCCGGCAATGCGCGCCAGGATCGCGGCAAAGCAATCCAGAGCGTCTTCCGCGACCGCATCCTCGCCATCTCCGGCCAGTCGGGCAATGTCGGTCGCGGTCAGCGACACGGTATTCATGCCGGCCTCCGCGGTGAGCACCCGGTAGATTGCCTCCAGGCCACGCGCGGAAAGAACGTCGTGAAGTGGCGCGTAACCGAGCGCGTTGCGAAGGGCTTTCAGGACAGCGGTTTCGCGCACATTGGCTGCCGAAAACCCCATGTGCCCGGCGAAGCTGTCTATGGCGAGAGATCGGTCGGACTGGCGAATGAGCGCAGCGCAGCCGAAGCCGCTTCCCGGTCCGAGCACGAGCATGTTGCCGGCGGGGTCGGTGTCGCCCTCCTGCAGCGTGGCGAGGTCGTGCGCATTGAGATAGGGCAGGGCGAGCGCCTCGGCCTCGAAGTCGCTGACGAAGTGAATGCGTTTGACGCCGCAACTTTCGGCGATGTCGTCGCGGGTAAACGACCAGGGCGCGCGCGCCATCGTCACGGTGTTGCCAAAGACATCTCCGGCGATCGCAAAGCCGGCGGTCTTCGGCTTGTCGGGAATGGAATCCAGATAGTGGCGGATCGCATCCTGCAACGAAGAAAACAGCCATGTCTGAAACACCACGAATTGCGTGACGGACAGTTCGTCGACATCGCAGATCGCGAAACGCGCGTGGGTTCCGCCGATATCGCCGATCAGTGCCCTTCTATCACCAGCGCGCATGATGATCCTCCCTTGCTCGCTTCCCTGCGTCAGTTCGGCCAAATTAAGCATGGCTTCGCAAGATGTCCGTTGATTGCGATCAACGGATTGGGGTCGCGTTTCGAAAGGATGCGCGGCTGCGATGTGCGGCGACGGCTATTGAGCGCCATCAATGCCGCGCCTGCGGACGCGATTAGTCTGTTCGGCCGGGACGAGGTTATCCAAATGGCGTTCGACAACAGGACCGAGGCGGGCGCAAGGCTCGCCGCGCGGTTGGCGACAACGCGTCTTGATGATGCGATCGTGTTGGCGCTGCCACGCGGCGGCGTACCGGTCGGTGCGGAGATCGCAAAGCGCCTCGGCCTTCCGCTCGATGTGCTTCTGGTACGAAAGATCGGAGCACCCGGACAGCCGGAACTTGCCGTCGGCGCGGTCTCCAAGCGGAACCGGGTTCGCATCACGGTCAATCGCGACATCGCCTGCCAGCTCGGATTGAGCGACGAGGACGTGTCGCGGATGGGCGAAGAACAGGCCGCAGTCATCGAGCGGCGCAGGAAGGCCTTACTCGGAGATCGCTCCCCGCTCTTGCTAGATGGCAAAACAGTGATTGTCGTCGATGACGGCGTCGCCACCGGGGCGACGGCGCGGGCGGCCTTGCAGATCGTGCGGCAAGAGCGACCGGCCCGGTTGATCCTCGCTCTTCCGGTGGCGCCAGCCGATGGCCTGGAAGCCTTGTCGAAACTTGCCGATGAGGTCGTGTGCATTTCCACGCCGGCGCCATTCTTTTCGGTCGGCACGCATTACCGGGACTTCTCGCAGGTCAGCGACGCCGAAGTGATCGAGTTGCTGCGGCGCCTCGGCAGGCCGGGATTGCAGGACGTGAATGGGTCAGATGACCGACCGGGGCAACAGACTTGATAGCGGTCAATGAGGTGTCGTTGCGGCATGATATTTTTGTCATCAGGACGCCCACGTCAGCTTGGAGTGCCCCGAAATGCCCGCCAAACAATTGATGCTTGCGGCCATCGCGCTGCTTCTCGCCGCCATGATGCCGCCCGCCGTGGTCGCCGAAACGATCGGTGGCGATGTCTATTCGAGCGGTGCGGATGTCGCGCTGAGTTCAGGTTCGTCGCGCAATGCATTCGTGTCGGGGTTTTCAGCCAGTCTCGACAGTGAAGTCGCCGGCGACGGCCATGTGATGGGTTTCGACGTCGATGCGCGGTCCTCGACCGGGGGCGATCTTTATGCGATCGGCGCCAGTGTTTCGGTCACTGGCGACGTCGGGCGCGACCTGACAGCGAGCGGTTTCACGGTCCGGTTGCGGGAAGGTGGCCGCGTCGCCGGCAACGCGCGAATATCTGGCGGTTCGGTCAAGGTGTTTGGCCCGATCGGCGGCAGCCTCGTGGCGGCTGCAGGCCGAATTGAGATCGACGCAGTCATCGAAGGCGATGTCCGCATCGTCGCAGGCGAAGTCAGCTTCGGCGATGACGCCCGGATTGACGGGAAACTGGTGTATTCGTCACCGTCCAGCGTCAAAATCCCGGACTCGGTTATCGATCCTGAAAGGGTCACGTACTCGAAGATCACCCGGCCGGAAACATTCGAGGACCTGCATGGACAGTTCGGTGACGGCTGGTCTGTCTGGCCCTCGTTCTTCGTCATTTTGTTCGGATTCGTGCTGACGATCGCCTTCCTCGTGATGATCGCCGCCGTTCTGCTTGCCGTAATCCCGGCGTCCGCGGATCGCGCGCGCCAACAGGCATCCGAAGGGGCCGGTGCTTCGATGCTGGCGGGCTTCTTCGGACTTGCGATGCTTGTCGGTCTTGTACCGGTCAGTGCCATGACCTTGATAGGAATTCCGCTCATACCGGTCGCGTTGCTGCTGGTCGCGGCGGTCTGGATAGCGGGATATCTGCTTGGCGTTTATGCGGTCTCGCTTCGGGTCGCAGGTGCATTCGGCGGTTCCCCGGATAACCGATTGTCCGAACTGGCGGTGCTTGCCGCCGGCCTGGTCGCTTTCGCGATTCTGAACTTCGTTCCGTTCATCGGCTGGCTGATCAACTTCGCGGTGGTGCTGCTCGGGTTGGGCGCGATCGCCATCCTGACGACCACAAGCCTGTTTGAAGGAAATGCCGGACGACGGTCCGCGGGCCGGCAAGCCGAACCGGTGGCGCTTGATCCGGATGATCAGGTCAACAGCGGCGGCTGACTGCCGTTGCCCTCAGCCGGCCATCAGCCGGGTCAGGCTGTGTTGCTGAAGCAATGCGCGGGTAAAGCCCCCGAAAGTCCGATTGTGCGTCCGGCTTTGAGCATTGGCTCCGGCCACGACGAGGTCGACGCCCATTTGTGCAACGGCATCGACCAGCGCCTGGGGCCCGCTTCGATTTTGCAGCAGCAAGGCGCTCGCGCCAATATCGTGGCGGTTAAGGTAGCGAATGACGTCATTCAGGCTCTCGGCAAGGCGCGGGCGATCCGCATCCGTCACGGTCGCCACGATAACCCGGCGCGCCAGCCGCAGGAATGGCAGCGCGAAGGCAAGCGCTCTACGCGCCTCCGGCGAGTCCTTCCAGCCGACCAGCGCCGTCTCCGGGTGCCGGAAATGCGCGTCGGCGCCGACGAAGAGCACGGGCCTGCCGGCGCCGCAGACAAGCCGGGCCGCATCGACGTATCGATCGGGATCGGTTCGCCCGGTCCCGGATATCACGAGATCCGCGGACCTGGAGTTGCGAAGCAGCGCATCGGTGGGAAACCCTTCTTCCTGGCGCCACTGGGAGTTTGCGCCGGCGCCCGCGGTGGCGAAAAACTCGCACCGCAATTCCTCGAACCGCTTGCGCTGGCGAGATGGAATAACCGGCTCGCATTCGGGCCGCGACGAGGTGGGGGATTTAGCGTCCATCGGCGGCGCAGGTGTGGCGGAAAACCCGATCAAAAGCGAGTCCAGATCGCCAGCGAGATCGGACGCGAACCTCAATCTACCGGTGGCCGGCGCATCGAAGTCAAGGTGAACGAGGACGGTCGAATAGCACATTCGTCTCTCCGAATTGTGCGAAATCGCCATCGGAATTGTGGCTCAGCCGCGTCATCCGCATCGGCGATGTCCGCTCGGAAAGCTTTGAGTCTTCTCGGATTTCCGGCATTGATGGCTGTCAAAATGCGAGTTCGCCGACCATTCGCGATCCGGAGTTTTGAGCGCAGATGCGAATTATCATAGCCTCATGGGCACATATCGGTGCTAGTAAGGACCACTCGCGGTGCTCAGGCTCCTATGGGATTGCTGTGTGATAGGCTTGTAGCGATGAACGAATTTGCTTTCACGAAAGCCAGTTGTCCCAAATGCGATAACTGCCTTGTGCACAATCGCGCTATCTGCCGGGCAGCGAGCCAAGAGGCGCTGGAAGAACTCAATCGCATCTCCCACATCCGGCATTTCAACAAGGGCCAGGTCATCATCTCGCAGGGCGATGAATCCGATTTTGTCGGCAACATCATCAGCGGGATTGTCAAACTGACGAACATGTCGTCGTCCGGCCATCAGCAGATTGTCGGCTTGCAGTATCCGTCCGATTTCTTCGGGCGTGTCTATGCCGAAGAGGCGCGGTTTTCCTATGAAGGTGCGACCGATGTGACCCTTTGTTGCGTCGACCGGCATCAGTTCGAGTCTTTCCTCAAGCGAAGTCCGGAGGTCGAACACGAGCTGTTGATAACCGCGCTGGACGAACTCGATGCAATGCGCGAGTGGATGGCGATGGTCTCGTGCCACACGACGATGCAGCGTGTCGCCGCATTCTTCTATATCCTTTCGCGGCGGTCGACGACGCGGTTCTGCGGTGCACGCGACGGGCTCGAACACCGGGTGATCGCGCTGCCGATCGGCCGGCGCGATATCGCCGCATATCTGGGAACCACGCCGGAAACGCTGAGCAGGAACATCCAGACGCTTGTGCGCGACAACGTGATCGAGGCGATCGACATGAGCCATTTTGCCCTGCTCAACCCGACCGAACTGATCAATCGAACCGGCGAGACGCGCCAGGATCTGGAATCGATGACGGGCACAGCACGAGTGCTGTGACGTCTGAGCGATGGCACGGAAAGGCGGGTGAGGCGTGCTTCCACAGACCAGCCTTCCGGTCACGGCGCTGCTCTTTGCCGTCGCAGCGACGACCGTCTGGCTCAGCGGAAGCCGCCTTGTCGCCTACGCGGACGAAATATCCGACCGGCTGCGGATCGGCCGGGCGCTGATGGGGCTTGTGTTCCTGGCCGCGGCGACGTCGCTGCCGGAGATCGTCACCACCGGCATCGCGGCGGCCAATAACGCGCCGTCGCTGGCGCTCGGAAACCTCTTTGGGGGGATCACGCTGCAGTTCGCAATTCTGGCGGTTGCAGACGGCGTTGCCCGTGGTGCTCCGATCACGGCCTATCCCCGCAAGACGACCGCGATCGTCGAAGCGATCGCGATGGCCTTTCTGCTGGCGCTGCTGTTTGGCGTGCTGACCATCGGCGAAGGCGTTTTGGTCGGTCATGTCGGCGCCGGCGCCACCGTTCTGGGGATCGCCTATATCGGCATGATCGCAGTGTTGCGGTCGTATGACAGAAACGACCCCTGGACCCCGGTCGAAGTGCCGGAGGCCGGGCGGGCGGATACCGAGGGGGCATTTGTCAGCAGCTTTCCCGATACCTCGACCTTGCAGCTTCAACTGCGGTTTCTGCTGCTTGCGGCGACCATCTTCGGCGCGGGCGCGCTGACGGTCGAGATGGCCGGGCGTCTTGCCGTCCAGACCGGCCTGGGTACCGGCTTTATCGGCGTGACACTGCTCGCCGCCGTCACGTCGCTACCCGAGTTGAGCACGACGGTCGCCGCCGTGCGCATCGGCGCCTACACGATGGCCATCTCCAACATCTTCGGCAGCAACCTGCTGATGCTCGCGCTGGTCTGGCCTGCCGACATGCTCTATTCGAACGGCCCGATCCTGGAGCGGCTCGATCCGGTGCTGGCGGTGGCGCTGGTGTCGGGCTTGCTTGCCACGATCATCTACATGGCCGGGCTGGTACTGCGCACGCGGCGCAACCTTTTCGGGTTCGGTTACGACGCGCTGGCGGTGCTGGTTTTGCTGGCCGTTACGATGGTGCTTTATTGGCAGCGCGTTTGACGCTGGCGCACAGCGGGCTTAGCGGCGGGCAATTCTTGTCGCCACAATCGCGGTCTCACGCAGCAGCACGGGTATGAAGCTGAGGCCCAGGACCCAGGCCCAAATCCCGGTCGAGAGCGGGACAAGTTGAAGTGCGTCCGCGACGATCGGCTGCAGGTTGGCGATGGCAAGGATCGCAATGCAGACGGCGAGGGCCGCCCAGACAAAGACGTTGCGCGTGACCATGCTGGTCAGCAGGCGGTCGCGCCAGTTGCGCATGTTGAAGACGTGCCACAGCTGGGCGAGCGCGAGGGTGTGAAAGCACATCGTGGTGACAGCCGGTCCCTGCAATCCGAAATGGTAGATTCCGAGCAGCAGCGCTGCGAGCGTTGCGCCCGCGATGCTGAGGCCGTGCACGCTGATCGCGATCCATTGCGGGCGGGCCAGGATCGGCTCGGACGGGGGACGCGGCGGGCGCGCCAGGACATTCTTGTCGGCCTCGATGGTGCCAAGCGCGAAGGCCGGGAAAACATCGGTCACGAGATTGAGAAACAGGATCTGCAGCGGCAGCAGCGGAAGCGGAAGACCGACCAGAACTGCGAGGCCGACAATCATGATCTCGCTCAGATTGCACGACAGGAGGTAGGTCGTGAACCGGCGGATGTTGGTGTAGATGATGCGGCCTTCGCGCACCGCATGGATGATGGTCGAAAACGCATCGTCGCGCAGGATCAGGTCGGCGGCCTCGCGCGCTACCTGGGTGCCGCGCAGGCCCATGGCGATGCCGATGTCGGCCTTGCGCAAGGCCGGAGCGTCGTTGACGCCGTCGCCGGTCATGGCCACCACTTCGCCGGCTTCCTGATGCAGCCGGATCAAGGACAGTTTCTGTTCGGGATCGACGCGGGCGAAAATGCGGGTTTCCCGCATCTGCCGCTTTTCTTCGTCGGACATGCCTTCGAATGCGTAGAGGTCGCGGCCCTCGACCGCATTGTCCGCGTCCGTCGACAATCCGACCGATTTCGAGATGTGCCTGGCCGTGGCGGCGTGATCGCCGGTCACCATGACCACGGCAATCCCGGCATTGTGAGCATCCGAGATGGCAGTCGAGATGTCGGCGCGCGGAGGATCCTGAAAGCCGACGATGCCGTAGAGCGTCAGGTTCGAGTATGGGTCGGACTGCTGATCGCCCGTCTGTTTGCCGGCGACCGCGAGCAGCCGCAGTCCCTGCGCGGCAAGCACACCGCAGATGCGGACCCACCGCGCACGCTCCGCGCGATCCCAGGGCTTGGTGCCGCCGCCATCGAAGACGTCGACGATCCGATCCAGGACCGATTCCGGCGCACCCTTGACCGCGACCCTGTAGGCGCCGCTGTCGCTGTGCACCGTCGCCATCATGCGCGTCGAAACGTCGAAGGCATGTTCGGCGAATTCCGGAAATGCGTCGAGGAGGACGGGGCGGCGCGTGCCGGCTGCGGCGCCGGTTTCCAGAAGCGCGATCTCCATCGGATCGCCGGTGCTTGCCGTGCCGTCGCGCCCGAGCGTCGCGTTGTTGCAGAGCACGGTCGCCTCGATCAGGGCCATGGTCTCCGCGCTGTTTGCCGGCGAGAACGGTCTTGCATCCAATAGGAAAGCGCCGTCGTCGTGCAGGAAGCCCAGTTCGCCCGCGCTGGTGACGATGCGGTCGACATGCATGCGGTTCTCGGTGAGCGTGCCCGTCTTGTCGGTCAGGATGACCGTTGTCGCGCCGAGCGTTTCGACAGCCGACAACTGCTCGATCAGCGCGTTGTGCCTGGCCATGCGCAACATGCCGCGCGCCAGCGCCAATGTGGCGACGATCGGCAATCCTTCCGGGATCGCGGCGACCGCGAGCGCGACCGCGGACTCGATCATCAAGACCACGTCCTGACCGGACAGGATGCCCGCCGCGCCGACGGCGACCGTAATGCCGAGGGTCAGCCAGATGAGATTCTGGCTGAGCTGTCCTAACTGGCGCTCGAGCGGCGAACGTTCGGGTTCGGCTTCGTCGACGAGGCGGGTGATGCGACCGAGTTCGGTGTCCATGCCGGTGCCGGTCACCAGCGCCTCGCCGGTGCCCCCGGTGATTGCGCAGCCCTTGAACAGCATTGAGTTCCGGTCCGCCAGGACAGCGTCGGCCGCAACCGCCTCGGCCGCCTTGGTGACCGGCAGGGATTCGCCGGTCAGCGCCGATTCATCGACCGACAAATTGGCCGACGCGATGATGCGCATGTCGGCGGCCACCACATCGCCGGCGTCGAGGATGGCGATGTCTCCGGGGACGAGCTTTTCGGCGGTGACCGCCATCACCGTGCCGTTGCGGCGCACCAGTGCGGACCGTGTCGCCAGTTCGCGGAGCGCTTCCATCGAGCGGATGGCCCGGAACTCGGTAATGAAGCCGATCGCCGCATTGATCAGGAGCACGATCAGGATCGCAAAGAACTCGACCCTTTCTCCAAGGCCGAGCGCCAGCGCGGATGCTGCAAGCAACAGATAGACGATCGGGCTGTTGAACTGGCTGGCGAGCATGGCGACAACGCTGGCGCGCCGGCGCTGACGCAGCGTGTTCGGCCCGTAGGTCTGCAGCCGTTGCGCGACTTCATCGTCCGACAAACCCGCAGCCGGATCGGTGTCAAGCACGGAAAGCAGCGCCGTGACCGGCGCCGCGTGGGGTGAGGCGAGTGTTTCGCGCTTGTCTTCCGCCATTTGAACAGCAAAGTCCCCAGCGGCGATTGGTGTGTCAGGCTGCGGCGCGCCGGCTTCAGTGGGCCATCAGCACCGCGATTTCCTCATTGGCGAGCAACTCGCGCGTGGTTCCGCCAAACAGGAACTCCCGCAGACGGGAATGCCCGTAGGCGCCGGCGACGATCATCTCGGCGGCGACGTCGTTTGCGTGGCGCAAAAGCGCCTGCGAGATCGACCTGCCGGACGAGGGGATGGCATCCACCGCTACATTGGCGCCGTGCCGCGCGAGGTATGCGGCGACATCGGCTCCGGGCTCTTCACCCTGATCGAACTCGCCGGCCGTCGGATCGATCATGACGATCCGCACTTCCTCCGCGACCTTCAGCATGTCCAGCGACAGGTGCACGGCGCGGGCCGCCTCCTTGGTTGCATTCCAGGCCACGACCGCCTTCTTGGGCGCCAGCTTCGGTGCAACGCCTTGCGGAATGACCAGGAAGGGCTTGGAACTGTGATAGATAAACCCCTCGCTCGACCGGTTGGCGACGCGCCGGTCGATATCGGACGACTTGTACACAAGGCCGAGGTCGGCATAGCGCGCACGGGCGCCGACGACGGCGGCAACCTGGCCTTCATCGCAGTAGTAGGAGCACACGTCGCCGGACACGCCGGACTGCGACAGCATGGCTTCGACAACCTCCTGCTGCTTGTTGGCAGCCTGCTTGCCTTCCTCGCGCTCCTGTGCCCAGGCATCGGCGGGGATAGCGCCATAGGCCGCGGAACTGGCGGCGAGGGCGATGCCGATCACCGTCACCGCCAAATGGCACTCTGTCGATCCGCATAGCTCAATCGCGCGGTTCAAAGACGCAGCGTCCTGCTCGCTGCCGATGACGGTCATCAGGGTCTTCGGAAACATACCAGTCCCTCCTTGGCGATTATCCCGTCCAAGCTAATGCGCGCTGACGCGGGGGTCTTTGACGCCAATCAACACAGCGTCATGTCCTGCCGGGCACTCTCATCCGTCAGGATGGGGATCGTGGCCACTGATCTGTGCATTCAGTTCGCCGAACTCGTCGGCGACAAACCGGGCGAATGCGTCGATGACCGGCGGTGAAGGGCGCGATGACAGCCGCATGATACCAAGCGGGCGTTCGAGATGGGGAATCCGGATCGGCAGGGCGGTGATACGGTGGCGCTTGTGCAGTGCATGCACGACACTGTGCGGCAGAATGGCGAGTGCGTCAGTTTCGGAAAGATAGTGCAACAGCCCGGCAAGCCCGCTTCCCGACATCAACACTTTCACCGATGTCGCGCCGAGCGAAAGCAGGATGGCATCGAGGTCGGCATTGAGCGGGCTGCCCGGTTGCGGCGCGACCCACGGAAACTCCAGAAGGTCGCTGGAATGCACGGACTTGCGGATCGTCAGCGGGTGCGTGCTGCGGCAGGCGACCACATTCCCGCCCGGCAGTATCTGCTCGAATGCGATATCGGAGCCTTCACCCAGCATTCCTATCGGCGATATGGCGAGATCGATCCGGTCGGCTTCGAGCATCGCCCGCAACTCCGCCATGTATCCCTGGAACTGGTGAACCCTGACATCCGGATAACGGTTCTGAAAACGGGCAATCATTCCCGAAACGATGCCTTCCATGAAGAACGGCGTTCCGCCAATGCGTACGAGGCCCTTGGTGCCGCTTCGAAATCCCTGTGCGGTCTCGGATGCCCGGCGTGACGCGGAGAGCATGGTCTGGCCATGTTCGGCGAGCGCCCTGCCAAGCGGCGTCGGTTGCAGCGGCCGTTTGCCCTTGACGAACAGTTCCGCGTCGAGCCGGCGTTCCAGCGCGGACAGTGTCTTGGAAACGGCCGGCTGCGAGATGCCGAGCAAAGCGGCCGCTTCGCTGACGCTGCCAGCCTGGACGACGGCGGCGAGGTGGATGAGTTGGCGCTCGTCTAACTTCATAACCTGTGGTTATATCGGATGTCTGAGAAATGATACAATTGGCCTGTCGCATCCCGTAAACAGCATCGCAGAACGATGCGCCCGTTTTGACATCGGGTTGCTGCAAGCAAGAAGGGAACCCGATGATGGCAAAATTCGCCACACTGGCGGAAGCGGTGGCGTCCAATCTGACCGACGGCGATACCGTCGCGTTCGAGGGCTTTACCCACCTGATCCCGCATGCTGCCGCGCACGAGGCCATTCGCCAGGGGCGCAAGAACCTGACGCTCGTGCGCATGACGCCGGACATCATCTACGACCAGATGATCGGCATGGGCATGGTCAGGAAGCTGATCTTTTCTTATGCCGGCAATCCCGGCGTCGGCCTGCTGCGGCGCTTGCGCGACGCGGTGGAGAACGAATGGCCGAACCCGCTTGAGATCGAGGAACACTCGCATTCTGCGATGGCCAACGCCTATGAAGCTGGGGCAGCAGGCCTGCCATGCGCGATCTTTCGCGGTTATCGCGGGGCGGAACTGAAGCGCGTCAATGCAAACATCAAATCGGTCGTGTGTCCGTTCACCGGCGAAGAACTGGCCGCAGTGCCAGCGGTGCGCCCGGATGTCACCTTCATCCATGCGCAAAAGGCCGACCGCAAGGGCAATGTCCTGATCGAGGGCATTGTCGGGATCCAGAAGGAGGCGGTGCTGGCGGCCAAGCGGGCCGTCGTCACGGTTGAGGAGATCGTCGACGATCTGGACACGCATCCCAATGCCTGTGTCCTGCCATCCTGGACGGTGACGGCGATATGCGAAGTTCCGGGCGGTGCGCATCCCTCTTACGCGCACGGCTACTATGCGCGGGACAACGCCCGCTACCTTGAGTGGGACAGGATCGCATCCGACCGGGACGCATTTCTCGCCTGGATGAAGGAAAACGTGCTGGAGGCCGATCCCGGCGTCTTTGCCAGCCGCGTCTCGAACCTGAGGAGCGCGTAATGAGCGAGCTTGGTTTTACTCCCGATGAAATGATGACCGTCGCGGCGTCGCGGGCGCTGAAGAACACCGATGTCTGCTTCGTCGGAATCGGTGCGCCATCGGCGGCCTGCAACGTGGCGCGGCTGACCCATGCCCCCGATATCACCCTGATTTACGAGAGCGGCACGATCGGCACCGCGCCCGACGTGCTGCCGCTCTCGATCGGCGACGGCGAATTGTGCGAGACCGCCGTGACCACTGTGCCGGTGCCGGAGATGTTCCGCTACTGGCTGCAGGGCGGCCGCATCACCGTCGGCTTTCTCGGCGCAGCGCAGCTCGACCGCTTCGGCAATATCAACACCACGGTGATCGGCGACTACGACGATCCCAAGGTCAGGCTGCCGGGCGGCGGCGGGGCGCCGGAAATCGCCACCTCGTCGCAGGAAATCTACATCACCATGAAGCAGTCGCGGCGCGGCATGGTCGACAAGATCGATTTCTTCACCAGCTTCGGCCACGGCGAGGGTGGCGACGAACGCGAAAGGCTCGGTATCGACACGAAAGGACCGACGCTGTTGATCACCGACCTGGCAATCTGGAAGCCGGACCCGGAGACCAAGGAGTTCACGGTGGTTTCCCTGCACCCGGGCGCGACCCGCGAGCAGGTTCAGGAGACATGCGGCTGGCCGGTCAAATTCGCCGACACGCTGGATGAAACCCCGGCGCCAACGGCCGAGGAGCTTTCGACGCTGCGGGACTTGCGGGCGCGCTCAAAGGCTGCGCATGAGGGGATCGGAAAAGAGAAGGATGCATGACGATGGCCGAGGCTTTCATTTGTGATTTCGTAAGGACGCCCATCGGCCGGTTCGGCGGCGCGCTGTCGGCGGTTCGCGCCGACGATCTGGGCGCGGTTCCGCTGAAAGCATTGCAGGAGCGGAACGGCTCGCTCGACATGGCCGCCGTTGAGGAAGTCTACTACGGCTGCGCCAACCAGGCCGGAGAGGACAACCGCAATGTCGCGCGGATGAGCCTGCTGCTTGCCGGGCTGCCGGTCACGGTTCCGGGAACCACGCTCAACCGGCTCTGCGGTTCTGGCATGGATGCGGTAATCTCTGCTGCACGGGCGATCAAGGCCGGTGAGATCGAGATCGCAATCGCGGGCGGCGTTGAAAGCATGAGCCGTGCGCCATTCGTCATGCCGAAAGCCGAAACGGCGTTTTCGCGTCATGCCGAGATCCACGACACGACCATCGGCTGGCGCTTCGTCAACAAGCTCATGAAGCAGCAATACGGCGTCGATTCGATGCCGGAGACCGGCGAGAACGTCGCCGAGGACTTCAACGTCTCGCGCGCCGACCAGGACGCGTTCGCCATGCGCTCGCAGGAGAAGGCGGCAAAAGCGCAGAAGAACGGCCGACTCGCGCAGGAGATCACGCCGGTGACGATCCCGCAGCGCAGGGGCGATCCGGTTGTCGTCGATACCGATGAACATCCGCGCGAAACGAGCCTGGAAAAACTCGGCAAGCTGCCGACGCCGTTCCGGCAGGGCGGCAGCGTGACCGCGGGTAATGCGTCCGGCGTGAACGATGGCGCGGCGGCGCTGATCATCGCCTCCGAGGAGGCCGCCAGGAAGCACGGCCTGACGCCGATCGTCCGCATTCTCGGCGGCGCGACCGCCGGTGTCGAACCGCGGATCATGGGCTTCGGCCCGGCGCCGGCCACGCACAAATTGTGCGCGCGTCTTGGCCTGTCGCCCGCGGATTTCGACGTCATCGAACTGAACGAGGCCTTCGCCAGCCAGGGGATCGCCGTGCTGCGCGACCTCGGCATCGACGAGGCGGCCGGCCATGTGAACCCGAATGGAGGCGCCATCGCGCTTGGCCATCCGCTCGGCATGTCGGGCGCGCGGATCACCGGCACGGCAGCGCTCGAACTGAAGTTGACCGGCGGCAAGAAAGCGCTTGCAACCATGTGCATCGGCGTCGGGCAGGGCATCGCCATCGCACTGGAAGGCGTCTGATCCGTTCAACAACGCGTTACCGGACCGCCGGAACAATTGATCCCGGCGGTCGGCCTCCAATGATATCAGGTTGTATCTGACTGTGACTGGAGGCATCTCGTGGCGACTTATCGCTATCCCGTTCCCCCGTCTTCGGAAATTACGCCGAAGCATGTGTTTCTCAACCGACGTTCGTTTCTTGCCGGGGCGGCCGCGATGCTGCCGGTCGGCGCGGCGCTTGCCAGCGAGAGTGCGAAGCTCGACACCGTGCCGAGCCCGTTTTCGACCGACGCGGAGCCGAATTCGCTCGAGGACATCAAGACCTACAACAACTTCTACGAGTTCGGCACCGGCAAGGACGATCCGGCGCGCTATGCCCACGAATTGACGACGCGACCCTGGACGATCGAGGTCGGTGGCCTGGTCAACAATCCGGGTACGGTCGACATCGAAAGCCTGCTCTCCGACTACACGCTCGAAGACCGCATCTACCGGCTCAGATGCGTCGAGGCCTGGTCGATGGTGGTGCCGTGGGTCGGCATTCCGCTGGCCGCACTTCTCGACAAGTTCGATGTGCAGGGTTCCGCGAAATATGTGGCCTTCGAAACGCTGCTGCGGCCTGAGGAAATGCGCGGTCAGCGCTCGCCGTTCGGGTCGATAACCTGGCCCTATGTGGAAGGACTGCGGCTCGACGAGGCGATGCACCCGCTGACCATTCTCGGCGTCGGCGTGTATGGCGAAACCATGCCCAACCAGAACGGCGCGCCGGTGCGGCTGGTCGTGCCGTGGAAGTACGGCTTCAAGAGCATCAAGTCGATCGTCTCGATCAAGTTCACCGAGGAGCAGCCGCCGACAAGCTGGAACCTGCTGATCCCCAACGAGTACGGCTTTTACTCGAACGTCAATCCGACCGTCGATCATCCGCGCTGGAGCCAGGCGACCGAACGGCGCATTGGCGGCGGTCTGTTCAGCAAGCGCATCGATACGCTGATGTTCAACGGCTATGGCGAACAGGTCGCGTCGTTGTATGAAGGCATGGACCTGACCGAGAACTACTGACGCATGGCCCAATCCCGCCTGTGGACCGCACTGCCCGAATGGGCGGTCTATGCGCTTGCCGCGATCCCGGCCGTCTACTATCTGGCGGCCGGCTTCACCAACAATCTCGGCCCGGACCCGCTGCGCGTCCTTGAAAACAGCCTCGGCGAATGGGCGCTGCGTTTCCTGATCGCCGGACTGGCGGTTACCCCGTTGCTCAGGTTCGCGCGCATCAATCTGGTCAAGTACCGCCGCGCCATCGGCCTGATCGCATTTGCCTATATCGTGCTCCATTTCAGCGTCTATCTGGCGCTCGACCGGCAGTTCGACTGGCCGGCGATCTGGAAGGATATCGTCAAGCGGCCCTACATCATGTTCGGCATGGCGGCGTTCCTGATGCTGGTGCCGTTGGCGCTGACCTCCAATCGGTACTCGGTGCGCAAACTGGGCGCGGCCGGATGGCGAAACCTGCACCGGCTGGTTTATCCGGCCGCACTTTGCGGCGCGCTGCACTATCTGCTTCTCGTCAAGGCGTGGCCGCCAGAGCCGATCATCTATCTCCTGATCATCCTGCTGTTGCTCGGCGTTCGCCGCATTCGCCCGGCGCGCAGGCAGCGCGCAGCGTAGGGAGCCCGCCGGTCAGTTCCAGGAAAGCGCTGCCCACAACAAGACGATCAAGATGGCTGCGCCTAGCGCCAGCAGCGTTGGCAGAGGCCGTCGCCTTGGCTGCGGCCGCGCCGGGCTTTCCGATTGCGACGCGAATGCCTTGACCTGCGCAGCGAGTTCCGGCTGCGCGAGCGCTTCACGAAGCGGCTCGTCACCGCGACGGCGCGCGGCAGACATTTCCGCAATCTTCGCGCCGATGGCGGGATCGGTTTCAAGCATTCTTTCGATCTGCCGTTCGACTTCCTCGTCGAGATTGCCGTCGACATAGGCCATCAGCACAGAGTCATCGAGCTTGAGCAGTTTCATGGCGGCCACTCGCAGAAATAGCGGCAACTATCATAGCACAGCTTGCGTATGCGGCGCTGTCATTACCGCGCCGTCCGGCAATCCGCCTCAATCCAGAATCTTGCCCGGATTCATGATACCATCGGGATCGATAGCTTGCTTGATTGCCTTCATGTAACCGGTGGCCGGTCCGAGTTCGCGTTTCAGATAGGGCATCTTGCCCTGGCCAATGCCGTGTTCGCCGGTGCAGGTGCCGCCCATGTCGATGGCAAGATTGGTCAGCCAACCCATGAATTCATCGGCGCGGGACACCTCCTCGGGATTGTCCGTATCGACAAGCACAATGGAATGAAAGTTTCCATCGCCGACATGGCCGACGATCGGCGCTTCGATGCCGAGTTCGGCAGCCCGTCGCTGCGCCGCATTCACGCATTCGGCCAGACAGGAGATCGGTACGCAAACGTCGGAGGTAAGGCTCTTTGCGCCGGGACGAAGCTGCAGGGCAGCCCAGTAGGCGTCGTGTCGCGCTTGCCAGAGTTTCGTGCGCTCCTCCGCGTTGGTCGTCCACTCGAAATCTGTGCCGCCGGTCTCCGCCGCGATCTCGCCGAAGGCGGCGGCCTGTTCCTCGACCGAGCCCTGCGAGCCATGGAATTCGAGCAGCAGAAGTGGCGTTTCCGGCAGGGTCAGCCCGGAATAGGCGTTGACCGCCTTGACGGACAGGGGATCGAGCAGCTCGATGCGGGCCACGGGAATGCCGTACTGGATCGTCGTGATCACCGCGTTGCACGCCGCGTCGACGGTCGGGAAACCGCAGCGCGCCGACGACATCGCCTCGGGAATGCCGTGCAGCTTCAAGGTGATTTCGGTGATGATGCCGAGCGTGCCTTCGGCGCCGATCAAAAGGCGGGTCAGGTCGTAGCCGGCCGAACTCTTTTTCGCCCGGGTGGCGGTGCGGATCACGGTGCCGTCGGGCATGACCGCCTCCAGCGCCAGCACATTGTCCTTCATGGTGCCGTAGCGCACGGCATTGGTGCCGGAAGCGCGGGTCGCGGCCATGCCGCCGATGCTCGCATCGGCACCCGGATCGATCGGGAAGAACAGGCCCTGGTCGCGCAGGTGCTCGTTGAGCTGCTTGCGGGTAACGCCGGGCTGAACGACGCAGTCGAGATCCTCGGCGTGGACGGCGAGCACCTTGTTCATCTGGCTGAGATCGACGGAAATACCGCCTCCAGGCGCATTGACATGGCCTTCCAGCGAAGTGCCCGCGCCAAACGCGATCACCGGAACCTTGTGTTCAGCGCACACCGTGACGATTTCGGCGACTTCGCCGGTGTTTTCAGGAAAGACGACCGCATCGGGATGCTGGTTTTCCAGCCATGTGGTGGTGTGGCCGTGCTGCTCGCGGATCGCCGCGCCGGTCTGCAGCCGGTCGGCGAAGCGCTGTTTGAGAATGCCCACGACCTTGGCGATGCCTTCTTCGTTGCGTTCGAGCCTTGTCGTTGATGCCATGGGTCCGGGGGTCCTGAATTTTCGGCGAGATTGTCTGGGCGCCGAAAGAACCACTCCTGCCGGAGATAGGTCAAGCGGGTTTGCGCTGATTGCTTGCTGCGCGCGCACCCCCCGTGCATCGTCATCCTCGGGCTTGACCAACGACAAGCGAAGCGCCGTGGGCGCGTAGGGGGCCATTCCAGAGCGTTTGCGAAACGCGTGACAATGAAGAACGAGATCCATTCTGCATTTTTGAGCGCCAAGCTTGGCCGGGACGGAGTGGATCCCAGGGTTAAACCCTAGGATGACGAACTCCCTTTTCGTTCGCGGCCAATCCTCACCATCTGGGCGCACTGGATCGCCGCCGCGCCTCGATTCCTGAGACCTGCGTTGTCAAAGAACTGGAAGACGGGCGGTCAAAGCATCGCAACGTCTTTTGAGTATAGCGATCCTCGGACCGCCCGCTCGGTGGTCTTGCAGCTTCGGTCGGCGGCCCGGAACTCTGTCCGGGAAAACAAGACTGCGCGCGCCGCTTCATGCCGCCCTGCCGTGGGGGTTCATCACCCAGCAATGCACCTCTGCACCGCCCAGCAGGCACCGTCCCTTTCCCCGTGAGCCGGTGTGCACGCCGGGCTTCCGCAAAAGGGCACCAAGGATGATACGAGAGGTTTCGGAGGGGTGGATAGATTTCGCGGGGCGCGTGGCCCATGTGCTCAAATTCGTTGGAGAAACGCAGAGATAAGCAAGAAACTTGTGCAACGGGCGAGGTCTTGTGTCTCCCCCCTTGCGCTGAACTTGGCGACTAGCGACCAAGCTAAATGGAGTTCGTCATCCTAGGGCTTGACCCTAGGATCCATTCCGTGAAGCTGGAGCGATGGGCGGCTATGTCTACATGCTCGCCAGCAAGAAGGGCGGCACGATCTATACCGGCGTGACCGCCGACCTGTCGCAGCGTGTCTACGATCACAGGGAACGCATCAACACCAAGAGTTTCACCGCCCGCTACGGCGCGGTCCGGCTGGTCTGGTACGAGGATTACGACGACATCACCGACGCCATCCAGCGCGAAAAGTCGCTGAAGCGTTGGCGCAGGCAGTGGAAGGTCGACCTGATCGAAACGATCAACCCGGAATGGAACGAGCTCTATTCTGGTATAGGCTGGTGAGGTGGCCGCGATCACGGAATGGATCCTAGGGTCAAGCCCCAGGATGACGATCTTCCTTTTACCGCAATGCCAATCGCCGACATCCAGACATGCACGGTCACCGGGCACCGCCCTTCTCCCCGTGAGCTGGTGCGCGCGCCGGGCTTCCGCGAAAGGGCAGGAGCGAGTGTAAGGGAGATTTTGGTGTGGTGGATACGTTTTTTTCGGGGTCGCGTATCTCCCCTTGCGGGAGTGAGCGGTGCGCTTCATTCGCACATGTCCCAGCGGTTTCGTGAGGCGCGCAGCGCAGCGCTCCTGCCTTCTCCCACGCAGGGGAGAAGGCGGGCGCGCGTCTTCGGCATCGTGCCGCCCTTCATTCTTCCTCGAAGGAGCGTTAAACCGGACGGGGGCATGGAAAATGCGCACAACCGGCGGGGCGATGGACACTCTGATCTTCGGCATTCCGGTTTCGGTCACGGACCTGATCCTGTGGCTGGCGATCCTCGTTGTCGCGATCCTGCTGATCGTGTCGGTCGCGCGGCGTGTGGCCGCCATATGGCGGTCCTCTCGGCAACCTTCGCAGAGCATGTTTTGGCCCATCAAGAAACCGCCGGTCCTGCACGAGCGGCCCTTCACCAATGCGCTGGTGTGGTTCGCGGTCATCCTCTCGCCGTTCTGGCTGGCGCTGATCGTGCTGACGATTTCGGGGACGTTTTCGCTCTGGTTCACCGAGCCGCCGCCGGGCGAGACCCAGGCGCTGGCCTATCGTGTCCACTATCTGGCGGTTGTCGGGCTGATGACGGCGCTGGCGGCGCTGATCGGCGCGCCGCTGGCCGTCCATCGGCTCTACACGGTCGAACGCCAGACTAGGGCGCAGGAGGAGGGGCTGGTCACCGACCGGATCAACAAGGCGGTCGAGGGGCTGGGCGCGGAAAAGACCGTCAAGCAGGTGCACGAGACGCCGCACTATCGCTCGGACGAGGACGGTGCCTGGCTTCGCGATGATGAGGGCGATCCGATGCCGGCGCTGGGCCCGGACGGCGAGCCGATTGTCGACCGGCAGGTGGTGGAACTCTCCGTCCCCAATCTCGAGGTGCGGATCGGCGCGATCTACGCGCTGGAGCGCATCGCCAGGCTCAATCCCGACGAGCACATCCAGATCATGGAGATCCTGACCGCCTATATCCGCGAGAACGCGCCGGCAAGTAGCGCGTCAGCGCTGCCGCAGCCGCCGGACCGGTTCGAGGGGAAGAACGATGACGGTGATGAATGGGATGACGCTTTCGAGGCTTGGCGAGCCGAGCATCGCGCGGCGGTGGGCGAACACAGGCCGCGCGAGGACATCCAGATCGCGCTGACGGTGATCGGCCGGCGCGGCGATAAACAGATTCAGCTTGAACGGGGTGCCTGGGTTCCCTTCGGGAACGCCGTTCCGGACTGGCCGGACTGGCAGGCGGATGCGGATGGCAAGCCAACTCGCGAATATGAGGATGCGGTCGCGGATTGGGAGAAGTCCGTCGAGGAGTGGCAGCAGACGGAGCCGGCCTACCGGCTCGATCTGCGCGACACCGACCTGACCGGCGCCGACATGGCGGACGGCGATTTCGCGCTGGCGCGGCTCGACGGGGCGCGGATGCAGGGGGCGGACCTGAGTGGGGCGCAGATGCAGGGGGCGGGCCTGACTGCGGCGCGGATGCAGGGGGCGGAGCTTAGAGAGGCGCAGATGCAGGGGGCGGACCTGAGCGGGGCGCGGATGCAGGCGGCGGACCTGACTGGGGCGCGGATGCAGGGGGCGTACCTGAGAGAGGCGCAGATGCAGGGGGCGAACCTGAGTTGGGCGCAGATGCAGGGGGCGGTCCTGAGGCTGGCGCGGATGCAGGGGGCGTATCTGAGAGGGGCGCGGATGCAGGGGGCGGACCTGAGTTGGGCGCAGATGCAGGGGGCGTACCTGAGAGAGGCGCAGATGCAGGGGGCGAAGCTGTTTGAGGCGCGGATGCAGGGGGCGGACCTGGTTGAGGCGCGGATGCAGGGGGCGTACCTGGGTAGGGCGCATATGCAGGGGGCGTACCTGGGTAGGGCGCATATGCAGGGGGCGGGCCTGAGAGAGGCGCGGATGCAGGGGGCGTACCTGGGTAGGGCGCATATGCAGGGGGCGGTCCTGTGGGGGGCGGAAATCGACACCTCAACCGCCTTCAGCGAAACCGTATCCCAGTGGGTTTCGCTGAAGGCGGTTGCGATTCCGCCCGGTGTTCTGACCCAGGAGCAAATCAATTCCGCTTTCGGCGACGCCAGCACCGGATTGCCGGACGATCTCCAGCGGCCGGACCACTGGCCGCAATTCGACATGGATTGGGAGGAGTACTACGAGGAATGGGAGAAATGGCGCGCCGACCCGGACGGTTACGCGCCGCCCGAACCGCCTTCCGACGACGACGTCGCGTGAGCCAAGCCGGCGCGGCTTGATTTCGCCCGCGCGAAGGCCGAGACAGGCGGGCGGCATCCAACCGGGAAACCATCCATGAAGATCATCGTCGTCGGCGCCGGGATCGCCGGCCTTTCCACCGCCTGGGCGCTGTCGAAGCGCGGCCATGCGGTCATCCTGTTCGAACAGGGCGAAATCCCGAACGAGATGGCTGCGTCGGGCGACCACCACCGTATCATCCGCCGCGCCTATGGCGCCGGCTCCGGCTATGGCGCGGCGATTTCGGAAGCCTATGAGGCCTGGGACGAGTTGTGGGCCGATCTCGGCGACAGCCATCTCGATGCGCGCGGCTTCATGGCCGTCAGCCGCGAAGCGGGCGACGAGGCCGAGGATTATCTGGAAGGGCTGAAAGAGGGCGGCTGGCCGCACACAGTACTAGGCCCGGACGAGGCGGCGGCGCGCTTCGCCTTTCTCGATCCGGGCACGTTTCGCCATGCCTTCGTCTCGCCGGAGGGCGGCGCGCTGCATTGCCGCAAAATCGCCTTTGCCATGGCCGCATGGATGCAGGACCGCGGCGTGTCGCTGCGCCAGCGCATGCGGGTCGCCGAAATCGACGCCGATGCCGGGCTGGTGGTGACCGAAGACGGGCGGCGGATTGCCGCCGACCGGGTGATCGTCACCGCCGGCGCCTGGGTGACGAAGCTGTTTCCCGATCTCGCCGCCGAATTGGTGGCGTGGCGCACCGCCGTCGCCTATCTGCAGCCGCCGGACGATCTGGCCGACGCCTGGGCGGCAGCGCCGGTGATCCTCGATGTCGGCGGCGAAACCGACGGCTACATCATCCCGCCCTCGGGCGGCGGCGGGCTGAAGTTCGGCTCCGGCCTGCACAAGGTCGAAAACCCGGACGCCGACGAGAACCGCGTCGCGCAGCCGGGCGAGGGCGAGACGATCCGCGACCTGTTTTCGCCGCCGCTGAAGGATCTCGACAGATACACGGTCACCGACACACTGACCTGCGCCTATACCTTCACCGAGGACGAGCGCTTCTTCGTGCGTGAAGAGGGCAAGTGCCTCGTCGTCTCTGCGTGCTCCGGCCACGGCTACAAGTTCGGCGCCGCAGTGGGGCGCAGGGTGGCCGGTTATGTCGATGACGGCGATTTTGGCGCGCTCAACCGCTGGATGCGAGCGGAGGGATAGGGATGCGCCGCCGAAACGTCCCTGTTATCCCCACAACTTGCCCATTAAGGTTTACGCCAAGCTGCGCCTTGCGAAAGGCACGTTCGCCGCCCTATTTAGGGTTAGAAGAAAACAGCGATTCCCCGGTCGTCGCGTTCGTCGGCGCCGTCACACCCCGAAAGGTCAAACATGGGCAATCCGATCGATACCGTCATGAATCTCGTGCCGATGGTGGTGGAGCAGTCCAACCGCGGCGAACGCGCCTACGACATCTTCTCGCGGCTTCTCAAGGAGCGCATCGTGTTCGTCAACGGACCGGTCGAGGACACGATGGCCTCGCTGGTGTGCGCGCAGCTCCTGTGGCTTGAGGCGGAGAACCCGAAGAAAGAGATCGCCATGTACATCAACTCGCCGGGCGGCGTGGTGACGTCGGGCCTGGCGATCTACGACACGATGCAGTTCATCAAGGCGCCGGTTTCCACGCTGTGCATCGGCCAAGCCGCCTCGATGGGCTCGCTTCTGCTGACGGCCGGTCAGAAGGACCTGCGGTTCTCGCTGCCCAATTCGCGCATCATGGTTCACCAGCCGTCCGGCGGCTACCAGGGCCAGGTCACCGACATCATGATCCATGCCCGCGAAACGGAGAACCTGAAACGCCGGCTGAACGAGATCTATGTCAGCCATACCGGCCGCTCTTACGAGGAAATCGAGACCGCGCTGGAACGCGACAATTTCCTGACAGCGGAAATGGCGAAGGACTTTGGCCTGATCGACAAGGTAATCGCCTCACGCGACGCCATCGAGACGGAAAACTGACGTAACGTTGCGGCAGAACTGTTGCAGTAGAGACACGACAGGGCAGCTTCGCGAAAGCTTGATCGGGCAAGCCTGTCTAAGTGAAGCTGAACCGCGTAACATTACAAGACCACCGGGCCGTAAGGGTTCGGTAAAGAAAATTGTCGGATCGTTGCACATGACGCGTTTATGTGTACGAATGGAATTGCGGTTGCACCGGACCGATAATGGCTGAATCCGTTCAGCAGTCTGCCGGAAGATGCGCGGTCCCGGGAAAGGAATGAGAATGAGCAAGGTCGGCAATAGCGGCGGTAATGGCGGCGGTGACAGCAAGAACACCCTTTACTGTTCGTTCTGCGGCAAGAGCCAGCACGAAGTACGCAAGCTGATCGCGGGACCGACGGTGTTCATCTGCGACGAATGCGTCGAACTGTGCATGGACATCATCCGCGAGGAGAACAAGTCCTCCATGGTCAAGAGCCAGGAGGGCGTGCCGACGCCGCAACAAATCCAGGAGGTGCTGGACGATTACGTGATCGGCCAGAGCCATGCCAAGCGCATCCTGTCGGTGGCCGTGCACAACCACTACAAGCGCCTGGCGCATGCCGAGAAGAACGACGATGTCGAACTGGCGAAGTCGAATATCCTTTTGATCGGCCCGACGGGCTGCGGCAAGACGCTGCTCGCCCAGACGCTGGCGCGCATCATCGACGTGCCGTTCACGATGGCCGACGCCACCACGCTGACCGAAGCCGGTTACGTGGGCGAGGACGTCGAGAACATCATCCTGAAGCTGTTGCAGTCTTCGGACTACAATGTCGAGCGCGCCCAGCGCGGCATCGTCTATATCGACGAGATCGACAAGATCAGCCGCAAGTCGGACAATCCGTCGATCACACGAGACGTGTCGGGCGAAGGCGTTCAGCAGGCGCTTTTGAAGATCATGGAAGGCACGGTCGCCTCGGTGCCGCCGCAGGGCGGCCGCAAGCACCCGCAGCAGGAGTTCCTGCAGGTCGACACGGCCAATATCCTGTTCATCAGCGGCGGCGCGTTCGCCGGCCTCGACAAGATCATCTCGGATCGCGGCCGCAATACCTCGATCGGCTTTTCGGCAACCGTCGACTCGCCCGAAGATCGCAAAACCGGCGAATTGTTCCGCAAGGTCGAGCCCGAGGATCTGCTGCGTTTCGGCCTGATCCCGGAATTCGTCGGCCGCCTGCCGGTGCTGGCGACGCTGGAGGACCTCGACGAAGACGCGCTGGTCAAGATCCTGACCGAACCGAAGAACGCGCTGGTCAAGCAGTATCAGCGCCTGTTCGAGATGGAGGATGTCAGCCTGATCTTCCACGAGGACGCGCTGCGCGCGATCACCCGCAAGGCGATCGAAAGGAAGACCGGCGCGCGCGGCCTGCGCTCGATCATGGAATCGATCCTTCTCGACACGATGTTCGAACTGCCGGCGCTGGAAGGCGTGCGCGAGGTCGTCATCTCCGAGGAGGTCGTCTCGGGCAGCGCCCGTCCGCTCTACATCTATGCGGACCGTGCCGAGGACAAGGAAAACGCGTCCGCCTGACGGACCGCGCATAACGAACGAAGAAGGCCGGTTTCCCGGCCTTTTTTTACACGCTCTAGCGCAGGTTCTTCACGATCCAGTGCGACGCGATCATCTCACGCAGATGATCGGGCGGGCAGTGGCCGGGCATGTCGAACACGACGCGTTCGCCATGCGTGGTCCGGGCGAGGATGCGGTCCATTTCTTCAACCGGGGCGACCGGATCGTCATTGGTGTTGATCGCCAGGAACGGCGTTTCGATCGGCGTCTCGTCGAAAAAACCGAACTTGTCGACCGACCATGCGCGGAACAGGTGCGCGAATTCCATGTTGTCGGCATCCGTGGGCAGGCCGAGCCGCGTCTTGGTGCCATCGACCGTGAACTTCGGGAAGCTGGCATAGGATTCCGGTGGCGCAACGAACAGGTCGTGCAGCGGCCCGCAGACATAGATCACGCCGGCCAGATCGAACTCGGGATGGCCGAGCAGGACGCTGGCGGCAGCGGCTCCGCCCATGCTGATGCCCTGCAGGAAGACGTTGTCCCGGTCGAAGGTGTCCTGCGCGAACGCCCATTCGAGCGCGGCGACGTGCAGTTTCTGAAGATTGCCGTCGCCGGCGTCGAAGGCTGCGCTGTGGCCCATGCCGGGCAGATCGAGCGTCAGAAAGGCAATGCCCTTGGGCGCCAGATGTTCGGCGTAGTAGCTGAGCGTCATGACACTCGACACATCGGACCCGTTGGACATCACCAACAGCGGAAACGGCCCGTCGCCATCGGGAAGATGCAGATGAGCGGTGAACCGGCCGCCCATGTAGCCGATTTCGACCTCCTCGTAGTGGCCGATACCGCGCATCGCCGCCGCATAGGCGTCATAGGCCTTCTCCAGCGCGGCGGTCTGTTCGGGGGTGCCGAGATGCGGGGCGGCTGCCGTGTGATAATAGACGATGGCGGCCTGGTATTTGCCTGCGGCCATCGCTTCGTTGCCGGCAGCGGTGAACTCGTAGACCCAGTGACCGGGGCCGTAGGCGATCACGGTATCGGGCTGGTCGGGATTGGCGCGCTCGCCGGACGCGGTTTCGATGCGCTCGAGCACGCGATAAATCGTCTGTTCATCGGCGCCGCTGTAGGCCCAGTCCGCCGGTTCGACCGGGTGATACCAGGCGCCTTCCTCGATCTTGCGGAACTTCGCGCCATCGATCATTTCGGCGCTGGCGGAAGCCGCGAACGCCACGGATAGCGCAAGCGTCAAGTTCATGATTAGGTGTTTCATCTTCAACCCCCATCTTTACCAAGGGTCAACAATATAAAGATGGTGGGTCGGCGGCTTTTCTACAACGATGGCGGCATACAAAAACAATGGTCATTATTGTCGCATCCGGGTTAGAAAGCCGGGCGAAGGCGCCATACCGGCGGATGGCGGTGCCGGTGCAATCCGATTGGCGTTAAGCAAACGCCGCCCTTTTCTTTGGGATACTTTTTTGCCGCATTGCGGGATTCGCGTATCGCGGCAACACTGGTTTCGATTCCAATCCGCGGCGGGCGTTGAAATTGCACCGCGCGAGCGCCAGATTCAAACAGTCTGCCGCACCGGGGCCAAAAGGCACGGGCGGCGCGAAGAAGCCGAAAAGGCACGAAAGGAAACCGTAATGGCCGAAGCCGAAACGAAAACAGCCGCGGATGGTGAACACGGGCTTTTTGCCGTGCTGCCGTTGCGCGATATCGTTGTTTTCCCGCACATGATCGTCCCGCTCTTCGTCGGGCGCGAGAAGTCGATCCGCGCGCTTGAAGACGTGATGGAGAACGACCGCCAGATACTTCTGGCGACGCAGAAGGACGCCGCCGACGACGATCCGTCGCCGGATGCCATCTACCGATACGGTACAGTCGCCAATGTCCTGCAGCTTCTCAAACTGCCCGACAACACGGTCAAGGTGCTTGTCGAGGGCGTCGCGCGCATGCAGATCGACCGCTTCAACGAATGCGAGACGCATCTTGAAGCCTATGCCGAACCGGTTTTCGAAGAAGAGGAAGACGCTGTCGAACTGGAGGCGCTGTCGCGTTCGGTGATCTCGGAGTTCGAGAACTACGTCAAGCTGAACAAGAAGATCTCGCCCGACATCGTTGCCGCCGTCACGCAGATCGAGGAACCGTCGAAGCTGGCCGATACGGTCGCCTCGCATCTCTCGGTGAAGATCAGCGAAAAGCAGGAAATCCTCGAGACCCCAAGCGTCAAGGCGCGCCTGGAAAAGGCGCTCGGCCACATGGAATCCGAGATTTCGGTGCTGCAGGTGGAAAAGCGCATTCGCAGCCGCGTCAAGCGGCAGATGGAGAAGACGCAGCGCGAATACTATCTCAACGAGCAGATGAAGGCGATCCAGAAGGAACTGGGCGACGGCGAGGACGGACATAACGAACTGTCCGAACTCGAGGAGCGCATCGCCAAGACGCGGTTCACCAAGGAAGCGCGCGAGAAGGTCAATGCCGAACTGAAGAAGCTCAAGCAGATGAGCCCGATGTCGGCGGAAGCGACCGTGGTGCGCAACTATCTCGACTGGATGCTGTCGATCCCGTGGAGCCGGCGCTCCAAGGTCAAATACGATCTCGATGTCGCCCAGGAGGTGCTCGACGCCGACCATTACGGCCTCGACAAGGTCAAGGAGCGCATTGTCGAGTATCTCGCCGTGCAGAAGCGCCAGCACAAGCTGAAGGGGCCGATCCTGTGCCTCGTCGGCCCGCCCGGCGTGGGCAAGACCTCGCTCGGCAAGTCGATCGCCAAGGCGACCGGCCGCGAATTCGTGCGCATGGCGCTCGGCGGCGTGCGCGACGAAGCGGAAATCCGCGGTCACCGGCGGACTTACATCGGCTCGATGCCCGGCAAGGTGATCCAGTCGATGAAGAAGGCCAAGAAGTCCAATCCGCTCTTCCTGCTCGACGAGATCGACAAGATGGGCATGGATTTCCGCGGCGATCCGTCGTCGGCGCTTTTGGAGGTGCTTGATCCGGAACAGAACTCGACCTTCATGGACCACTATCTGGAGGTTGAATACAATCTGTCGGATGTGATGTTCATCACCACCGCCAACACGCTCAACATCCCGGCGCCGCTGATGGACCGCATGGAGATCATCCGCATCGCCGGTTACACCGAAGACGAGAAGGTGGAAATCGCCAAGCGCCACCTGCTGCCCAAGGCCGTGCGCAACCACGCGCTGCAGGACGGCGAGTTCTCGATCACCGACGATGCGCTGCGCGAGGTCATCCGCACCTATACCCGCGAGGCGGGTGTCAGGAACCTCGAACGTGAGCTGATGACCGTGGCCCGCAAGGTGGTGACCGAGATCCTGCGCTCCGACAAGACGACCATCGAGGTGACGCCGGACAATCTCGACGACTATCTCGGCGTGCCGCGCTTCCGCTTCGGCCAGGTCGAGGGCGAGGACCAGATCGGCGTCGTCACCGGGCTTGCATGGACCGAGGTCGGCGGCGAATTGCTGACGATCGAAGGCGTGATGATGCCCGGCAAGGGCAAGATGACCGTCACCGGCAACCTGCGCGACGTGATGAAGGAATCGATTTCGGCGGCCGCATCCTATGTGCGCTCGCGGTCCATCGATTTTGGCATCAAGCCGCCGGTGTTCGACAAGACCGACATCCACGTGCACGTGCCGGAGGGCGCGACACCGAAGGACGGTCCGTCGGCCGGCATCGCCATGGCGACCGCGATCGTGTCGGTGATGACCGGTATTCCGGTGCGCCGCGACATCGCCATGACCGGCGAGATCACGCTGCGCGGCCGGGTCCTGCCGATCGGCGGCTTGAAGGAGAAGCTGCTCGCCGCGCTGCGCGGCGGCATGAAGACGGTGCTGATCCCCGAGGACAACGTCAAGGATCTCGCCGACATCCCCGAGAACGTCAAGAACGAGCTCGAAATCATCCCGGTTAGCCGAATCGGGCAGGTTCTGGATCACGCACTGACCGGCAATTTGGAGCCGATCGAGTGGGACGCGGCGGTCGAATCAACGACACCCGATGTTTCACAGATAGATGACGACAACTTGCCGAATCTGGCGCATTGACAAGTTTTTGACCAAAACGACAGAAAACGCCGCAGATTTGCGGCGTTTTTTGTTGAAATTCAAAGCATTTTCCAATCTCGTCGCTTCGGCTTCGCATCGAATCCCTATATGGTCCGCATGCTATCGGTGCGGCTGGACGCAAGGGAAACTTCGGCAGCGGCCATCGACTCGATTGAAGAAGGATACAGAAAATGAACAAGAACGAACTCGCTGCCGCCGTGGCGGAAAAGGCCGGCTTGACCAAAGGCGATGCCGTATCCGCAGTGGACGCCCTGTTCGAAACCATCACCGAAACACTGAAGTCCGGCGGGGACGTACGCATTCTTGGCTTCGGCAATTTCGGTGTGAACCATCGCGCAGCGACCACCGGCCGTAACCCGCTGACCGGTGCCCCGGTCGACATCCCGGCCAAGAAGGTCGCGAAGTTCTCGGCCGGCAAGGGCCTGAAGGACGCGCTCAACGGCTGATCTACCGGTTGCGAACGGGCTGCGAGCAGCCCGGCGACGATCTCCGGACTTTGAAATGCGGCGGCCGAAAGGCGGCCGCGTTTTTCGTTTGTCGTTGCGGGAAACGCTCTAACGGCTGGCTTTCTTCAGCGACGCGGACAGAAGCTGCGCCATGTGCGCGTCGCGGGCGCGTCCGGAATCGCCGCCCATCACCACGGCCACCAGCGACTTGCCGCCGCGCCGCATCGAGGTGGCGAGATTGTAGCCCGAGGCGCGGACATAGCCGGTCTTGATGCCGTCGGCGCCGGCCACCTGTTCAAGGACCTTGTTGTGGCCGGTGATCTGCTTGCCGCCATGCTGGAAGCTGCGCAGCGAGAAGTAGCTGTAGTATTGCGGGAAGTCGCGGCGCAGGGCTAGCGACAGCACCGCCATGTCGCGCGCCGTGGTGCGCATTTTCGTGTCCGGCAGGCCCGACGCATTGGTGAACACGGTCGAGCGCATGCCCAGTTGCCGGCCCTTGGCGGTCATCTGCCGGGCAAACGCCGCCTCGCTGCCGGCAAGGTGTTCGGCGACGCCGGTGGCGACATCGTTGGCCGACTTGACCACCAGCGACCGGATCGCGGTGTCGACATCGATCGACTGCCCGGCTTTCAGGTATAGCTTCGATGCCGGCTTGCGCGCCGCGTTCGCCGAAATGGGGATCTGGGAGTTGCGCGACAGCCGGCCGCTCTCCAGCGCCTCGAACATCAGGTAAAGCGTCATCATCTTGGTCAGCGAAGCCGGGTAGCGCAGCTGATCGGCTGCCCGCGAATACAGCACCGAACCATCCTTGGCGTCGATGACGATGGCCGCATATTTCTGCGGATCGGCCTGCGGTTCCGGGATCTCCAGCACGGAAGAGGTAGAGCAGGCGGTCAGCGCCAGCACGGCTGCGCTTGCGACAAGCGCGTGGAACGAACGGCGGCTAAGGCGTTTGTGCATTGGCGGTCTAACGGGAATCACATTTCACGGCAGGCCGCACTCAACAGCATGGGCGGCGGCCCTGTCCAGCAGGGGCGGGGGCACGAATTGGGCAATGGGGCAGAATGACGGCGGGCGTTGCAAGGATGCATCAGGGCGGCGGCACCTTGGAAGAAGGTGACGAAGTATTGCGTGGTGATATGTTGCTCTAGGGCAACAAGGTCCCAAAAACCAACGCGGCGACGCGCGCCAAAAAATGATTTTGGGTCGCTTGT
This sequence comes from Oricola sp., assembly GCF_965230365.1. Classification (GTDB taxonomy): domain Bacteria; phylum Pseudomonadota; class Alphaproteobacteria; order Rhizobiales; family Rhizobiaceae; genus Oricola. The sequence continues at coordinate 1,983,768 of NZ_OZ246003.1, forward strand.
GGAGTATAGGGGAAATCATAAATCCGAAAAACAGGCGCAGCGTCGCGCGAGGAAGGATTCTTTCATGCTGTTTTATCGAAAAATTTTGGTATCGACGGTCGCCGGAATTGCTTTCGTGCAGGCCGCATCTGCGGCAGACGACATCGTGCCGGCTGAAACCTTCTACTCGGGCATCATCGCCGGGGAGATCGCCGGGTGGGGGTCGGTCGTCACGCCGACGAATACGTCGATCAACGGGAATGATTGCGACAGTGGTGCGACCGAGTACTGTGCAACGGTATTCGGCGTTGGTGGTTATGCCGGCGCGCAATATGCGTTCTCGCCGAACTGGTCGGTGATTGTCGACGGTACAATCGACTACCACGAGGAGACCAATTCCAACTCGGCAAACCGGGACGATCCTGCGATCTATGGCGCGGTGGGCGCGCATCTGGTTACCGAATACGGGCCCTACGATGTCGGCGTGTTTGGCACACTGATTGGGCATGGCAATCACGCCCAGCCTGGCGGCTCAAGTGTGGCCGGATTCGGCGCAGAGGTGAGGCGCGACAATCTGTTCTTCCAGGGGGGTGCGCTGTTCGGATTGCAAAATGACGACGACGAACTGGACAACATGTTCTTCGTGCGCGGAGGCGGCGAATACGAAGTTGGCCCCGGCGTGATCGAGGCGAGCGCAGCTTATGGGTGGGGTGACTTCGAAGGGCCTTCGGGTGGCGGTAACAACGATGATCCTTCGGATTGGGTTCAGTGGGCGGTGCAGTACGAGGCGCCGATCCCCAACACCCGGGTCAACTGGTTCGCCGGTTATCAGGGCGACTTTGTACGTGTCGATGAAGGGCCAAACGCGATAGAGCGCACCATACTTCACACCTTCATGCTCGGCGTGAAGATCAAGCTTAACGACAAACGGCTGCCGTTCAAGACGCCAAACTTCCGCGCACCGGTCACCAACGCCGACGAGTTCAATTGATGGCAGCCTGAAAATTACCCGTTATTGGAAACGCCGGGCGGATCATCGCCCGGTGTTTTTCGTTGTCAGGCCGCCACGCGATCGATGGCGGTTTTCCAAATCGCCTTGACCGCGCTTTAACCAAGCTGCGCGAGCGCCCAATTCCATTAACGCGTCTTTATAACCCGGCGGTGTTTTCTCGCCTGCAGAGAGGTTTGCGGATGCTGCAGGTCACGACATTCCGGTTTCACAGGCGCGCGTTGCTTTGCGGTATCGCGGCGACGGCGGCGGCAGGCGTTTTCGCCCCGGTGACGGCGGCGATCTTCGACCGGCTGGTGTTGCGCGACGGCTGGGTGCTCAGGCAGAGCGATCTGGACAGGAGCGGCCACTCATGATCTTTCCCGATATCGACGCCTATCGCGCCTCCGGCTTTGCGCCGCAGGTCGCGGTGATCGGCGCCGGACCGGCCGGTGTCACCGTGGCGCGGCGGTTGGACGCGGCGGGTGTGCCCTGCGTGCTGCTCGACGCCGGCGGCAAAGACTATTCCGATGCTTCGCAGGATTTCTACCGCGGCCGGGTGTTCGGCGACGCCTATGCCGATCTCGATGCGGCGCGGCTGCGCTATCTCGGCGGCACGTCGGGTCACTGGACCGGCTGGTGCCGGATGCTCGACCGGCGCGACTTCGAGGCGCGCGACTGGATCCCCAACAGCGGATGGCCGGTCGGACTGGACGCGATCGAACCCTACGTTCCGGCTGCACAGGACATCCTCGAATTGCCGGAATTCAAGCCGAACCGTGCGGTTGCCACAGGGCTTGAGCGCATCGACCTGATCCGCAGCGAGCCGGTGCGTTTCGGCGACAAGTTTCGCGAAGAGCTGGAAACAAGCGCCAATGTGGCGGTCGTGCTCAACACCTATGCCACGGATCTGAAGGCCGAAGGCCGGCAGGTGACGGCGGCAAACCTGCACTCCAATGGCCGGACGGCAGGAGAACTGAAGGCGCAGCGTTTCGTGGTTGCGACCGGCGGTATCGAGAATTCGCGCCTGCTTTTGTGGTCGAACCTGGTTTCGCCGGACCCGGTGGTGCCCGATGCGCGGGCACTCGGGCGCTACTGGATGGAGCATCCGGAGTTTTACAGCGCCGAAACGGTGATCTGGAACACCGAGGCGATCCGCCCCGACGAGGACGGCACCGCTTTCTTCGCACCGAGCGACGCCATGATGCGCGAGGCCGGGGTGATGAACTTCACCGCCATTGTCGAGCCGCACGATTATTACGGCACGAAACGCATTATCGCCGATCTCGCCTGCACTGCGGGCGGGGCCGGGGAGTGGCTGCTGCAGCAGGCGGGCACAAATGTCATCTGCGGCGCGCGCGTGTTGATGGCCTGGGAGCAGGCGCCGGCCTACGACAACCATGTCACGCTGTCGCTGGCCGACACGGATGCGGCAGGCGTGCCACGCCCGGAACTGCACTGGCGCAAGGGCGAACTGGAGCGCAAGACGCTGACAGAGGGAATAAAACTGGTCGGCGCGGCGTTCGCTGCCGGCGAGATCGGCCGCGTGCGGCTCGATCCGTGGGTGCTGGGCGGCGGCGACTATCCCGCAGACAATGGCAGCTGGGGCTTCGGCTATCACCATATGGGTGGCACGCGGATGAGCGCGGATGCACGCACCGGGGTCGTCGATGCCGACTGCCGGGTGCATGGCATGGCCAACCTCTATGTCGCCGGATCGTCGATTTTCGCGACCGGCGGTTACGCCAACCCGACAATGACCCTTGTCGCATTCGCCGAGCGCCTCGGCGCGCATCTGGCCGGCAACGCAGCGTAAGGCCGGTTTGGGATCTCATTGTCAGGAAAATGGTGGGCGGTGAGAGGCTCGAACTCCCGACATCTTCGGTGTAAACGAAGCGCTCTACCAACTGAGCTAACCGCCCTGACCTTGGCTCGTATCTAATCGCGATACCGGCGCGATGCAAGCGCTCGCGCGGGCTCGTCCAACGCCGGATTTGCGGCGGCGGCAAGGTTGTCGAAAAATCGTCATGAACCGCCGATCCGGCTGCTTGACAGGGTATCGGGAACCGCTTAAGTGACCGCTCACGCTTCGGCTGACGCCGGAGCGCCGCGCGGGTGTAGCTCAGTTGGTTAGAGTGCCGGCCTGTCACGCCGGAGGTCGCGGGTTCGAGCCCCGTCACTCGCGCCATGTTTAACATGGACATTTCCCGACAATCCGACCGTTTTCCGGGTCGTTCGATCCGTAGTGCCGCCGCCGCCGGCGCATTCCGGTAAGGCCGGTCGCGTGCGGCCGCGTGGCTGTGTCCGAAAGTCTCACCGATTTTGCCCCATGTTGCACTTGCGTAGAACGCTTCCAGGGTCTAACCGGTGCACATCGGAACTGCGGCGGGGGACCGTTTCGCGATTGCTTCGCGAGCCGCGACATCGGCGCCAGCGCCGCGCAGTATACAGGTGTAGTCATAATCATGGACGCTGTAATCGCATCCTACCTGCCGATTATCATTTTCCTTGCGATCTGCGCTGTCATCGGCGGCGCGCTTCTGGTGGCACCGTTCATTGTCGCATACAGGAATCCCGACCCGGAGAAGCTGTCGGCCTATGAGTGCGGCTTCAACGCGTTCGACGATGCGCGCATGAAGTTCGACGCCCGCTTCTATCTGGTGGCGATCCTCTTCATTATTTTCGATCTTGAGGTCGCGTTCCTGTTTCCGTGGGCGGTTTCGTTCGGTGAAATCGGCATGCTCGGCTTCTGGTCGATGATGGTCTTTCTCGGCGTGCTGACAGTCGGATTCATCTACGAATGGAAAAAGGGAGCGCTGGAATGGGATTGAGCGACACCGGAACGCTGGTTGCGCCGGCGCCCAAGGGCGTCATCGATCCGAAGACCGGCAAGCCCGTCGGGGCCGAAGATCCCTTCTTCGGAGAGATCAACAACGAACTGGCCGACAAGGGCTTTCTTGTCACCTCGACCGACGAGCTGATCAACTGGTCGCGCACCGGGTCGCTGATGTGGATGACCTTCGGTCTGGCATGCTGCGCCGTAGAGATGATGCAGATGTCGATGCCGCGCTACGATTGCGAGCGCTTCGGTTTCGCGCCGCGCGCATCGCCACGCCAGTCCGATGTGATGATCGTCGCCGGCACGCTGACCAACAAGATGGCGCCGGCACTGCGGAAGGTCTATGACCAGATGCCCGAGCCGCGCTACGTGATCTCGATGGGATCATGCGCCAATGGCGGCGGTTACTATCACTATTCCTACTCTGTGGTGCGTGGCTGCGACCGGGTCGTGCCGGTCGATATCTATGTTCCCGGCTGTCCGCCGACCGCCGAGGCGCTGCTTTACGGCGTGTTGATGCTGCAGAAGAAAATCCGCCGCACGGGCACGATCGAACGCTGACCGCCGGCAAACGGAGCTCTTGAACCGATGGTGCCTTCGCCAGAGACCCTGAACGACCTCGCCAACACACTGGTTGACGCCCTGGAAGGGTTCGACTACGAGACCGAGATCGCCTTCGGCGAGATGACGATGTCCGTCGATCCGGGCGCGCTGATCGACTTGCTGACGATCCTGCGCAACGACGTGCAGCTGAAATTCGTGTCGATCATCGATATCTGCGGTGCCGACTATCCGGGCCGCGCCAAGCGTTTCGACGTGGTCTATCACCTGTTGTCACCGACGCTGAACCAGCGGCTGCGCATCAAGGTGCAGACCGACGAGGACACGCCGGTACCAAGCGCCGTTCCGGTGTTTCCAGGCGCCGACTGGTTCGAGCGCGAAACCTATGACATGTACGGCATTCTGTTCTCCGGACATCCGGATCTGCGTCGTCTCTTGACGGACTACGGATTCGAAGGCCATCCGCTGAGGAAGGACTTCCCGCTGACCGGCTTTGTCGAGGTGCGTTACGACGATGAACAGAAGCGCGTCGTCTACGAGCCGGTGAAGCTACGCCAGGAATTTCGCGATTTCGACTTCCTGTCGCCCTGGGAAGGCACCGACTACGTGCTTCCGGGCGACGAAAAGGCAAAGGGCTGAGCGATGGGCGAGGCGCTGAACGGCAAATGCCTTTGCGGAGCCTGCCGGCTGACGGCGGTGCCCCAGCGCATGACGTCGGCGGCGTGTCACTGCGAGATGTGCCGGCACTGGACCGGCGGCGTGCTGATGACCGTTGATTGCGGCGATACGCTTGCGATCGTTGACGGTAGCCCCATCGGTGTCTATCGCGGCAGCGAATGGGGCGAGCGGCTGTTCTGCAAGGAATGCGGTTCCTCGCTGGTCTGGCGCACGCAGGACGGCAAGCACAACCAGGTTTCCGTGCATGTGTTCGAAAATCCCGGCGACTTTCCGCTGAAGCTAGAAGTGTTTCACGATTGCAAGCCGGAGAGCTACGCATTTGCCAATGAGACCAAGAAGATGACCGAGGCCGAAATCTTCGCGATGTTCGCGCCGCCCGGAGGCCAGGCCTGATGACCGAGCACAATGTCCGAAACTTCACCATCAACTTCGGGCCGCAGCACCCGGCCGCGCACGGCGTGCTGCGTCTGGTGCTGGAACTCGACGGCGAGGTCTGCGAACGCGTCGACCCGCATATCGGCCTGCTGCATCGCGGCACCGAAAAGCTGATCGAGCAAAAAACCTATCTTCAGGCGGTGCCTTACTTCGACCGGCTCGACTATGTCGCGCCGATGAACCAGGAGCACGCCTTTGCGCTGGCGGTCGAGCGGTTGCTCGACATCGAAGTGCCGAAGCGCGGCCAGTTGGTTCGCGTGATGTTTTCGGAGATCGGCCGCATCCTCTCGCACATCCTCAACATCACCACGCAGGCGCTCGACGTCGGCGCGCTGACCCCGCCGCTGTGGGGCTTCGAGGAGCGTGAAAAGCTGATGGTGTTCTACGAGCGCGCCTGTGGCGCGCGTATGCATGCGGCCTATTTCAGGCCCGGCGGCGTGCACCAGGACCTGCCGCAGCAACTGGTCGAGGACATTGGCAATTGGATCGATCCGTTCCTCAAGGTGGTCGATGAACTCGACGGGCTGTTGACCGGCAACCGCATCTTCAAGCAGCGCAATGTCGATATCGGCGTCGTCAAGCTGGAAGATGCCTGGGCGCGGGGCTTCTCCGGCGTGATGGTGCGCGGTTCGGGCGCCAAGTGGGATTTGCGCAAGGCGCAGCCCTATGAATGCTACGACGAGATGGAATTCCAGATCGCCATCGGCAAGAACGGCGACTGCTATGACCGTTACGTGATCCGCATGGAAGAGATGCGCCAGTCCGCCTCCATCATCCGGCAGTGCGTCGACCGGCTGCTGGGCTCCGAGGCAACAGGGCCGGTTTCCAACATCGACGGCAAGGTCGTGCCGCCGAAGCGTGGCGAGATGAAGCGCTCGATGGAAGCGCTGATCCACCACTTCAAGCTCTATACCGAAGGCTATCACGTGCCGGCGGGCGAGGTTTATGCGGCCGTCGAGGCGCCGAAGGGCGAGTTCGGCGTCTATCTCGTGTCCGACGGTTCGAACAAGCCGTATCGCTGCAAGCTGCGCGCGCCGGGTTTCGCGCATCTGCAGGCGATGGATTTCCTTTGCCGCGGCCACATGCTGGCCGATGTCTCCGCCGTGCTCGGCTCCCTCGATATCGTGTTTGGTGAGGTGGACCGCTAATGTCCGTTCGTCGTCTCGCAGAAGAAAGCGTCCAGCCGGAGAGCTTCGCTTTCAACCGCGCCATGGCCGCCGAGGCCAAAAGGTGGATCGCCAAGTATCCGAAGGGCCGCGAGCAGTCGGCGGTAATTCCGCTGCTGATGCTGGCCCAGGAACAGGATGGCTGGGTGACGCGCGCCGCAATCGAGCACATCGCCGAGAAGCTCGACATGCCGAAGATCCGGGTTATGGAGGTCGCCACCTTCTATACGCAGTTCCAACTGCAGCCGGTCGGCACCAAGGCGCATGTGCAGGTTTGCGGCACCACGCCGTGCATGCTGCGCGGCGCGGAGGAATTGAAGAAGGTCTGCCGCAACCGGATCGCGCATGATCAATTCGCGCTCAGCGAAGACGGTGCGCTGTCGTGGGAAGAGGTCGAATGCCAGGGCGCATGCGTCAACGCGCCGATGGTGATGATCGGCAAGGACACCTATGAGGACCTGACCCCGGAGCGCCTGGAAGAAATCATCGCCGCCTTCGAGGCCGGCAAGGGCGACACGGTCACACCGGGACCGCAGGTCGACCGCATCTATTCGGCGCCGTTCGGCGGCCCGGTCACGCTGCTGGATGACACGCCGACGCCTGCCGCCAAGCCAAAGGCGCGCGCCAAGAAAGCCGCGGCGGACCTGAGCGAAGCCAACTCGACGCTGAAAGTGGCGAGTTCGGCCAAGGCTGTCGAGCCGAAGGACGCCGCGCCGGCCAAGACCGTTGCCGGCGGCAACTCCACCATGAAGGTCGCGGCGACCGCTTCGGGCCGCGCCAAGCCTGCAGCGAAGGCAGCCGCCAAACCGGCCGCGCAGCCGTCGCTGGACGACAAGAACCGCCCGGCGGCCATCGAGAAACCGGAGACGCCAGACAACCTGAAGCTGATCTCCGGTGTCGGGCCGAAGCTGGAAGGCGTGTTGCATTCGCTCGGTATCTACACCTTCGCGCAGGTCGCAAGCTGGAAGAAGGCAGAGCGCGAATGGGTCGACGGCTACCTGAAGTTCAAGGGCCGCATCGACCGCGACGACTGGGTGAAGCAGGCCAAGGCTCTCGCCAAGGGCGGTGTGGACGAATATGTCCGCGTGTTCGGCAAGAAGCCGCGTTGAGGGGAATGAGTGATGCTCGCTGACAAGGATCGCATTTTCACCAACATTTACGGCTTGCGCGACAAGAGCCTGAAGGGCGCGATGGCGCGCGGTCACTGGGACGACACCAAGGGGCTGATCGAGAAGGGCAAGGACTGGATCATCTCCGAGATGAAGGCGTCCGGCCTGCGCGGCCGTGGCGGCGCCGGCTTCCCGACCGGCCTGAAATGGTCGTTCATGCCCAAGCAGTCCGATGGCCGACCGCACTATCTCGTCGTCAATGCCGACGAATCCGAGCCGGGCACCTGCAAGGACCGCGACATCATGCGCCACGATCCGCATACGCTGATCGAGGGCTGTGTGATTGCCGGTTTCGCCATGGGCGCACATGCCGCCTACATCTACATTCGCGGCGAATACATCCGCGAGCGCGAGGCGCTGCAGGCGGCGATCGACGAGTGCTATGACGCCGGCTTGCTCGGCAAGAACAACAAGTGCGGCTGGGACTTCGACGTCTATGTCCACCACGGCGCCGGCGCTTATATCTGCGGCGAGGAGACAGCGCTGCTGGAAAGTCTGGAAGGCAAGAAGGGCCAACCTCGGCTGAAGCCGCCATTCCCGGCCAATGTCGGGCTTTATGGCTGTCCGACCACGGTCAACAATGTGGAGTCGATTGCCGTCGCGCCGACCATCCTGCGCCGTGGCGGCGCGTGGTTCGCCGGCTTCGGCAAGGAGAACAACACCGGCACCAAGCTGTTCTGCGTCTCCGGCCACGTCAACAATCCGTGCACCTTCGAAGAAGAGATGTCGATCCCGTTTCGCGAGTTGATCGACCGCCATTGCGGCGGCATTCGCGGCGGCTGGGACAACCTGCTTTGCGTCATTCCCGGCGGCTCGTCGGTGCCTTTGGTGCCGGCGGAGGAAATCATCGACTGCCCGATGGATTTCGACTCGCTGAAGGCGCTGAAGTCGGGCCTCGGCACGGCGGCCGTCATCGTCATGGACAAGTCGACCGATGTGGTCAAAGCGATCGCGCGGCTCAGCTACTTCTACAAGCACGAAAGCTGCGGCCAGTGCACGCCGTGCCGTGAGGGCACCGGCTGGATGTGGCGCGTGATGGAGCGCATGGTGGTCGGCAATGCCCACAAGGGCGAGATCGATATGCTGCTGGATGTCACCAAGCAGGTGGAAGGCCACACGATCTGCGCGCTCGGCGACGCGGCGGCCTGGCCGATCCAGGGCCTGATCCGGCACTACCGGCCGGAGATCGAGCGTCGCATCGACGAGTTTTCACGCAATGCGCACGAGACGCCGGCACTGGTCGCGGCGGAGTAACCGATGCACTCGAGCACGCTGATAGTCACGCTGTTGATGGTGCTGCTGGTCTTGGCTTCGGTATCAATCATCGGGCCGTATATCGGGGTAGTGCTCGGGATGGGCGCGTTGTTTTTGAGCATGCAGATCCACCGGGTCGTGAATTTGCTTCCCTTCCTGGATGCAAGTGCGGAAAGGACGGCAACCTCCACGATAAGCAGTGTGATTTATGTTGGGTTGACCGCTTTGTTCTTTGTCTTTGCGGTGAACAGAATGACCGCCGGCAAACCGGGGGGCGTGGCGATGCTCAATATCGGGATACTGATGGCCGGGATGGGGATATCTTTCGGTATCTTCTGGGCGAAGATGGCGGATTTTCACGGCCTCTGATGTCGAAATTTATTATGGTGGAACCAACCGCCGAACGAGGAAACGCGAAAGGCAGGGGGGGAAGGAAACGGACAGATGCAATCCAAGGAGAGAGCAATGTCGAAGTTGAATGACCCGAAAGAAGCGATGACCATGGCCGATGATCCGCTTACAGCCTATGTGGAAGGCATGGCCGAACTGCAAAACGAAGCAGTTCGGTGGATGTCTGTCGGCGCCAATCCGCAATTTTCCGGCATGGCCAATCTGGCCGCGCACCCGATGGGCGCTTTCGCCGCGGCCTCGGCGATCGGCATGGGCATGGCAAGCCAGATGCTCGGCATGATGGCCGGAACGATGGCAGGCGCCATGAAAGCGTCCGATATGCTGGCTTCAGAGAGTACCGGTGGACGGTCCGAACCCTTCGGGCTCGCCAATCCGCTGAACTTCGACTGGGCAACCGGCTCGTTTGAGGAAAAGACGGGGGCGAAAGCACCGGAAGAACAGCCGGCGGCCAAGAAACCCGCCGCCAAAAAGGCCGCACCCAAAGCCGCACCGGCGCCGGTGGCAGAGCCGAAGCGGGAGCCGGAACTGGTGATCGCATCGGCGCCGCCGATCGAGGCGGAACCGGTCGCTATCGAGACCGTGGCCGAAGCGGAAACCGCAGCACCGGTGATGCCGGAGGACTTCGTCAAGCCGAAGGGCATCGCACGGCCGGAACAGCCGGACGATTTGAAGGCGATTTCGGGTGTCGGTCCGAAGCTGGAGCAGGTACTCAACGGGCTTGGTGTCTGGACCTATACGCAGATCGCCGGCTGGAAGCCGGAAGAGATTGCCTGGGTCGACGACACGCTCGGCTTCAAGGGCCGCATCGAGCGCGATGAATGGATCGCCCAGGCTGCCGAACTGGCGGGGAAGGGCAAGGCCTGATGCATCTGGCGCAGCTCAATATCGCGGTGCCCAAATACGGGCTAGACGATCCCAGGATGGCCGACTTTGTCGACAATCTGGTGCGGATCAACAGCCTTGGCGCCTCGATGCCGGGCTTCGTCTGGATGCTTACTGACGAGTCCGGCCATGCGTCGTCGATACCGACGCCGTGGCCGGACGCGATCGCCAACATGACGGTGTGGGAAACCCCTGAACATCTCGAGACATTCGTCTGGAATACCGTGCACAAGCGGTTTTACAACCGCCGGCAGGAATGGTTTTCCGCGATGAAATCGCACCATCTTGTCATGTGGTGGGTCGAGGAAGGCCACAAGCCCGATCTCGCGGAAGCAAAAGAGCGGCTCGACCATCTGGACCGGCACGGTGACAGCGACTATGCGTTCGGCTGGTCGCACCTGCCGCATATCAAACTCTGGCAGTCTCAGCGCTGCGGATAATACGGAAACTGGAATTCGGAACATGGCTCTGATCAAGGTCGACGGCAACGAGATCGAAGTACCCGATCACTACACGCTGCTTCAGGCGTGCGAGGATGCCGGAGCGGAGGTTCCGCGCTTCTGTTTCCATGAGCGGCTGTCGATTGCCGGAAACTGCCGCATGTGCCTGGTCGAGGTGAAGGGCGGACCGCCCAAGCCGGCGGCCTCCTGCGCCATGGGCGTGCGCGACCTGCGGCCCGGCCCGAACGGCGAACCGCCGGAGGTGTTCACCAACACGCCGATGGTCAAGAAGGCGCGCGAAGGGGTGATGGAGTTCCTGCTCATCAACCACCCGTTGGATTGTCCGATCTGCGACCAGGGCGGCGAATGCGACCTTCAGGACCAGGCGATGGCGTTTGGCGTCGATTCCTCGCGCTACCAGGAAAACAAGCGCGCCGTCGAAGACAAATATATCGGCCCGCTGGTCAAGACGATCATGACGCGCTGCATCCACTGCACGCGCTGCGTCCGCTTCACCACCGAAGTCGCCGGGATTTCCGAGCTTGGCCTGATCGGGCGTGGCGAGGACGCCGAGATCACCACCTATCTCGAAGAGGCGATGACGTCTGAACTGCAGGGCAATGTCATCGACCTGTGCCCGGTCGGCGCGCTGACGTCGCGCCCCTATGCCTTCCAGGCGCGTCCGTGGGAACTGTCGAAGACCGAATCCATCGACGTGATGGACGCGGTCGGCTCGGCGATCCGCGTCGACACGCGCGGCCGCGAAGTGATGCGCATCATGCCGCGCGTCAACGAGGCGGTGAACGAGGAGTGGATCTCCGACAAGACGCGCTTCATCTGGGACGGGCTGCGCACGCAGCGTCTTGATCGCCCGTATGTGCGCGGTGAAGACGGACGGCTGGCGCCGGCGTCCTGGGCGGATGCTTTTGCGGCGATCAAGGGCGCGGTTGTCGGCAAGTCCGGCGAGGCCATTGGCGCGGTCGCCGGCGATCTTGCGGGCGTGGAAGAGATGTTTGCGCTCAAGAAATTGATGGCGTCGCTCGGCTCGGCCAACATCGACTGCCGGCAGGACGGATCGGCGCTCGATCCGTCGCTGGGGCGCGCATCCTATCTGTTCAATCCGACCATCGAGGGTATCGAGGACGCCGCCGCCATTTTGATCGTGGGCGCCAATCCGCGCTTTGAGGCGGCGGTGCTCAATGCGCGCATCCGCAAGACCTGGCGCGCCAGCAACTTGCCGATCGGCGTGATCGGCGACGCGGGTGAGTTGCGCTACGATTACGATTTGCTCGGCGCCGGACCGGAAACGCTGAAAGAGGTCGCCGATCCGGCCCACAAGTTCCACAAGGTCTTGAAGCGCGCCAAGAAGCCGCTGATCATCGTCGGCTCCGGTGCAGTGGCGCGCGGCGACGGCATGGCGGTCCTCGGACTGGCCGGCAAGCTGGCCGAAGCGGTGGGCGCGGTTTCGGACGATTGGAACGGTTTCGCGGTGCTGCATGCGGCGGCCTCGCGGGCCGGGGGTCTCGATATCGGCTTCGTGCCGGGCGAGGGTGGCCTCGACGCGGCGAAGATGGTCGCCGAAAGCGACGTGCTGTTCCTGCTCGGCGCCGACGAACTGGACATGCGCAAGCGCAAGGCTGGCGGTTTCACCGTCTATATCGGCACGCATGGCGATGTCGGCGCACATCATGCCGATGTCATCCTGCCGGCGGCCGCCTATACCGAGAAATCGGCGACCTTCGTCAACACCGAAGGCCGCGTGCAGTTGACCAACCGGGCCGGCTTTGCACCGGGCGATGCCCGTGAGGACTGGGCGATCCTTCGGGCACTGTCCGATGTACTCGGCCACCGCCTGCCGTTCGATTCGCTCGCCCAGTTGCGCGGCATTCTCTATGAAACACACCCGCATCTGGCCGAGATCGGCACCATTTCCGCCGGCGACGCAGCCGATATTGCTGCAGTTGCGAAAAAAGGCGGGCGATTGGGCAAGACGGCGTTTGCATCGCCTGTCAAAGACTTCTATTTGACCAATCCGATTGCCCGGGCTTCCACCGTCATGGCGGAGTGTTCCAGCCTGGCGCGCAACGGTTTCCAACAGGCGGCGGAATGATGACAGGGGACAGGTCATGCAAGGGGACGGACCGCAACGATGATTGATACCTACGTCATTCCCGGGCTCATCATCGTCCTGCAGTCGCTGGTGCTGCTGGTCGCGCTGTTGGTGTTCACGGCGTTCATTCTTTATGCCGACCGCAAGATCTGGGCGGCTGTCCAGTCGCGGCGCGGCCCCAACGTGGTCGGTCCGTGGGGGCTTTTGCAGTCCTTTGCCGACCTTTTGAAATTCGTCTTCAAGGAACCGGTCATCCCGGCTGGCGCAAACAAGGGCGTGTTCCTGCTCGCACCGTTCATCTCGGCCGTGCTGGCGCTTGCCGCATGGGCGGTGATCCCGGTCAATGAAGGCTGGGCGATTGCCTCGCTGAATGTCGGCATTCTCTACGTCTTCGCGATCTCGTCGCTCGAGGTCTACGGCGTGATCATGGCCGGTTGGGCATCCAACTCGAAATATCCGCTGCTTGGCGCGCTGCGGTCGGCCGCGCAGATGGTTTCCTACGAGGTGTCGATCGGTTTCGTCATCGTCACCGTGCTCTTGTGCGTCGGGTCGCTCAACCTGACCGACATCGTGCTGGCGCAGCGCGAAGGCATCGGCACGCATTTCGGCCTGCCGAACTCGTTCCTCGACTGGCATTGGCTTGGCCTGCTTCCGATGTTCGTGATTTTCTTCATCTCGGCGCTCGCCGAGACCAACCGCCCGCCCTTCGATCTGGTGGAGGCGGAATCCGAGCTCGTCGCCGGTCACATGATCGAGTACTCGTCGACGCCGTACATGCTGTTCATGCTGGGTGAGTACATCGCCATCCTGTTGATGTGCGCCCTGATGACGATCCTGTTCCTCGGCGGTTGGCTGCCGCCGTTCGACTTCGCACCGTTTACATGGCTGCCGGGCGTGTTCTGGTTTGTCCTCAAGCTGTCGCTTTGCTTCTTCATGTTCGCGATGGTCAAAGCATTCGTGCCGCGCTACCGCTACGACCAGCTGATGCGGCTTGGCTGGAAGGTGTTCCTGCCGCTGTCGCTGTTCATGGTCGTCGCAACGGCAGCGTTTTTGAAACTGACCGGCTGGGCCTGATCCGGGGAGGCATGTTGAAATGACCACGATCGCACAAGCCGCCAAGTCGCTGTTGCTGGTAGAGTTCATCGGCGCGTTTTTCCTGACGATGCGGCGCTTCTTCCAGCCCAAGTTCACGATCAACTATCCCTTCGAGAAGGGACCGATCAGCCCGCGTTTTCGCGGCGAGCATGCGCTGCGCCGTTATCCGAACGGCGAAGAGCGCTGCATTGCCTGCAAGCTGTGCGAGGCGATCTGCCCGGCACAGGCAATCACCATCGAGGCCGGCCCGCGCCGCAATGACGGCACGCGGCGCACCGTGCGCTACGACATCGACATGGTGAAATGCATCTATTGCGGTTTCTGCCAGGAAGCCTGCCCGGTCGACGCGATCGTCGAGGGACCGAATTTCGAGTTCGCTACGGAAACCCGTGAGGAACTCTACTACGACAAAAACAAGCTTCTGGAGAACGGCGACCGTTGGGAGCGCGAGATTGCACGCAATATCGCGCTGGATTCGCCGTACCGCTAGAGGTGCACTGCAACAGCATCCCTGGAGGATGCGGACCGGACGCGGTGCAACGCCGCGGCGGTGACAAGGAGATCGGGGAAGCGATCATGATAACGGGTCTAGGGGCGGCGTTCTTTTACCTCTTCGCCTTCGTCGCCGTTGCGAGTGCCTTCATGGTGATCGCCGCGCGCAATCCGGTGCATTCGGTGCTCTATCTCATCCTGACGTTTTTCAACGCCGCGGCGCTGTTCGTGCTCACCGGCGCGGAATTCCTCGGCATGATCCTGCTCGTCGTCTATATCGGCGCGGTCGCGGTCCTGTTCCTGTTCGTGGTCATGATGCTCGATATCGACTTCGCGTCGATGAAGCGCGGCGCACTTGAATATGCGCCCATCGGCGCGATCGTCGGCGTGGTGCTGGCCGGCGAGTTGCTGATCGTGCTGGCCGGATCGGCATTCACCATCGAACGGCCGGCGGAAACCGCGTTGCCGACCCCGGACCCGGCGGTGCGCCACAACACGGCGGCGCTGGGCGACATTCTTTATACGGACTACATCTTCTTCTTCCAGATTGCCGGCATCGTGCTGCTGGTCGCCATGATTGGCGCCATCGTGCTGACACTGCGCCCTCAGCGCCCCCATGTGAAGCGCCAGGAAGTCGGCGCCCAGGTCGCGCGGACGCCGGAAACCGCGATCGAAGTGGTCGATGTCGAGACAGGCAAAGGGATCTGACCGCGATGACGATTACTATCTCGCACTACCTGACCGTCAGCGCGCTGCTGTTCGTCATCGGCGTGTTCGGGATCTTCCTGAACCGCAAGAATGTCATCGTCATCCTGATGTCGGTCGAACTGATCCTGCTGTCGGTCAACCTGAACTTCGTGGCCTTCTCCGCCCATCTGCAGGACCTCGTCGGCCAGGTGTTCGCGTTTTTCGTGCTGACCGTCGCCGCCGCGGAGGCGGCCATCGGTCTGGCCATCCTCGTCGTCTTCTATCGCAACCGCGGGTCGATCGCGGTCGAAGACGTCAACATGATGAAGGGCTGATCGCGCCATGTATCACGCCATAGTCTTCTTGCCGCTGATCGGGGCGCTGCTGGCCGGATTGTTCGGACGCTCGCTTGGCGCCAAGGCCTGCGAATACATCACCTCCGGCCTGATGGTCATCGCGGCGGTGCTGTCGTGGATCGCGTTCCTGACCTTCGCCTTCTCCTCGCGCGATCCGTTCACCGTGGAGGTGGCGCGCTGGATTCAGACCGGCGGGCTCGATATCGGCTGGGCGTTCCGGATCGACACCCTGACCGTGGTCATGCTGGTGGTGGTCAACACCGTGTCGGCATTGGTGCACATCTATTCGATCGGCTACATGCACCACGATCCGGACCGGCCGCGCTTCTTCTCCTACCTCTCGCTGTTCACCTTTGCCATGCTGATGCTGGTGACGTCGAACAACCTGGTACAGATGTTCTTTGGCTGGGAGGGCGTCGGCCTGGCCTCCTATCTGCTGATCGGCTTCTGGTACAAGAAACCGTCGGCCAACTCTGCCGCGATGAAGGCGTTCATTGTCAACCGCGTCGGGGACTTCGGTTTCGCGCTCGGTATCTTCGGCGTGTTCGTACTGTTCGGCTCGGTGAGTTTCGACGTGATTTTCGCACAGGCCGGCGACATTGTCCCGGCAGTTGGTCATGGTGATGCGCATGGCGCCACCGCCGAACATGGCGAAGCGGTGATGAGCTTCCTCGGCTACCACCTGCAAATGGCCGATGCGCTGACGATCGTCTGCCTGCTGCTTTTCATGGGCGCGATGGGCAAGTCGGCACAGTTCCTGCTGCACACCTGGCTGCCGGACGCGATGGAAGGCCCGACACCGGTTTCCGCGCTGATCCACGCCGCGACCATGGTGACGGCCGGCGTTTTCATGGTCGCACGCATGTCGCCATTGTTCGAACTGAGCGTGACCGCGTTGACAGTGGTGACGGTCGTTGGCGCGATTACCGCCTTCTTCGCGGCAACGGTGGGCCTGGTGCAAAACGACATCAAGCGCGTGATTGCCTATTCGACCTGTTCGCAGCTTGGCTACATGTTCGTGGCGCTCGGCGTGGGCGCTTATGGCATGGGTATTTTCCACCTGTTCACGCACGCCTTCTTCAAGGCGCTCCTGTTCCTTGGCGCGGGCTCGGTGATCCATGCCGTCTCCGACGAGCAGGACATGCGCAAGATGGGCGGACTGCGCAAACACATACCGGCCACTTACTGGATGATGGTGATCGGGACACTGGCGCTGACCGGCGTCGGCATTCCGGGCACCTATATCGGCACCGCCGGGTTCTTCTCAAAGGACGCGATCATCGAGAGCGCCTTTGTGGGTCACAACGCCGCTGCCGGGTTCGCCTTCGGCATGCTGGTGATCGCCGCACTGTTCACCAGCTTCTATTCCTGGCGGCTGATCTTCATGACCTTCCACGGCAAGCCGCGCGCTTCCGTCGATGTCATGCACCACGTGCATGAATCGCCGCCGGTCATGCTGGTACCGCTCTACATCCTGGCTGCGGGCGCATTGCTGGCGGGCGTGCTGTTCTACTCGGCCTTTACCGGCCACGCCGACGGCGCGCCGCATCATGCCGGCTACTACAACGACTTCTGGCGCACCGCGCTTTACGCAGGACCGGGCAACCATATTCTGGATGAGTTCCATCACGTACCGACGCTGGTCAAATGGAGCCCGTTCATCGTCATGGCGCTTGGCTTGGTGACCGCCTGGTACATGTATATCCGCTCGCCGCAGACGCCGAAGGAACTGGCTGCCCAGCACGAGGGCCTCTACAAGTTCCTCCTGAACAAGTGGTACATCGACGAGCTTTACGACTTCCTGTTCGTCAAGCCGGCGATGCGGCTTGGCCGCTTCCTGTGGAAGCGCGGCGACGGCTGGCTGATCGACGGCTTCGGGCCTGACGGGATCGCGGCTCGCGTCCGTTTGGCGACGGCCCGCGTTGTCCAGCTGCAGACCGGATATCTCTATCATTACGCGTTCGCGATGCTGATCGGTGTCGCCGCGCTTGTTACGTGGATGATGCTCGGGGGCAGCGTCTGATGGCCGGTATGCCAATCCTTTCATTTGTTACGTTCCTGCCGCTCGTCGGCGTGCTGATCATCCTGTTCATCAACGATGACAGCGAGATCGCCAAACGCAACATCCGCATGGTGTCGCTGTTGACGACGGGCTTTACCTTCGTCATTTCGCTGCTGATCTGGATCGGGTTCGACACCAGCGATCCGGGTTTCCAGTTCGTCGAGAAGGCGCAGTGGCTGGATAGCGGAATCTCGTATCACATGGGCGTCGATGGCATCTCGATGCTGTTCGTCATCCTGACGACGTTCCTGATGCCGCTTTGCATCCTGGCGAGCTGGGACGCGATCCAGAACCGCGTCAAGGCCTACATGATCGCCTTCCTGGTGCTGGAAACGCTGATGATCGGCGTGTTCTGCGCACTGGATATCGTGCTGTTCTACGTGTTCTTCGAGGGCGGCCTGATCCCTATGTTCATCATCATCGGCGTGTGGGGCGGCAAGCGGCGGGTCTATGCGTCGTTCAAGTTCTTCCTCTACACGCTGCTCGGCTCGGTGCTGATGCTGCTGGCCATCATGGCGATGTACTGGAACGCGGGTACGACGAGCATCCCGGATCTCCTGGCACATGACTTCCCGGCCTCGATGCAGACTTGGCTGTGGCTGGCCTTCTTCGCCTCGTTCGCCGTCAAGATGCCGATGTGGCCGGTGCATACCTGGCTACCGGACGCACACGTCGAAGCGCCGACCGCCGGTTCGGTGATCTTGGCCGGCATCCTGCTAAAGCTCGGCGGCTACGGGCTGATCCGCTTCTCGCTGGCGATGTTCCCGATCGCCTCGGCGGAGTTCGCGAACCTTGTCTTCACGCTGTCGGTGATCGCCATCATCTACACCTCGCTTGTGGCGCTGATGCAGGAAGATATCAAGAAACTGATCGCTTATTCTTCGGTCGCGCATATGGGCTATGTGACCATGGGCATCTTCACGGCCAACCAGTATGGCGTCGATGGCGCGATCTTCCAGATGCTGTCGCACGGCCTGGTGTCGGGCGCGTTGTTCCTGTGTGTCGGCGTCATCTACGACCGCATGCACACGCGCCAGATTGACGCCTATGGCGGGTTGGTCAATATCATGCCGCGTTATGCCGTCGCCTTCATGGTGTTCACCATGGCCAATGTCGGCTTGCCGGGAACGTCCGGCTTCGTTGGCGAGTTCCTGACGCTGATCGGCATCTTCCAAGTCAATACGTGGATCGCGGTGTTCGCGACGACCGGTGTCATCCTGTCGGCCGGCTACGCTCTGTGGCTCTACCGCCGCGTGGTCTTCGGCGCACTGGACAAGGAAAGCCTGAAGCAGATGCTCGACCTGTCGACCCGCGAGAAGGCGATACTCTATCCGCTGATCGCGTTGACGATCTTCTTCGGCGTCTATCCGTCGCCGGTCTTCGATGTCACCGGCGCGTCAGTCGACGCGTTGCTGTCCGATTATTCCGCGGCTCTCGAGGCCGCCCGCGTGGCCGGCGATGTCGCGCTGACAACCCACTGATCCGGGAGCCGGAACATCATGTCTGCCGAACTCTTGAACCAAGGCCTGATACTGGCGACGCCCGAACTGATGCTGGCGGTCGGCGCGATGGTGCTTTTGATGATCGGCGTGTTTTCGCCGGCCGAACGCGCCAATGCGACCGTAACCGGACTTGCCGTCGCGCTGCTGATCGGCTCGCTTGGATGGATGCTGATGATCGGCGGACTGGGCGAAGCCTTCGGCGGCGCCTACATCCAGGACGGTTTCGCGGTGTTCATGAAGATGCTGACGCTTGGCGGCTCGATTATCGCGCTTGCGATGTCGGTAGGCTTCGCCCGCGACGAAAAGTTCGACCGGTTCGAATTCCCGATCCTGATCGTACTGTCGACGCTGGGCATGATGCTGATGGTTTCGGCCAACAACCTGCTGACGCTCTATCTCGGGCTCGAACTGCAGTCGCTGGCGCTCTATGTGGTCGCCGCGATCAACCGCGACAGCGTG
Source organism: Oricola sp. (assembly GCF_965230365.1). Taxonomy (GTDB): domain Bacteria; phylum Pseudomonadota; class Alphaproteobacteria; order Rhizobiales; family Rhizobiaceae; genus Oricola. The sequence goes on from NZ_OZ246003.1 coordinate 2,003,333, forward strand.
CGCTCCACCGAGGCGGGTCTGAAATACTTCGTGCTCGGTGCGCTGTCGTCGGGCATGATGCTGTATGGCATTTCGCTGATCTACGGTTTTACCGGCCATATCGGCTTCGACCAGATCGCAGCTGCGCTGACCGGCGCGGACCGTTCGCTCGGCGTACTGTTCGGCCTCGTCTTCCTGATCGCCGGCCTGGCGTTCAAGATCTCGGCGGTGCCGTTCCACATGTGGACTCCAGACGTTTATGAAGGAGCGCCGACGCCGGTGACCGCGTTCTTCGCCGCGGCGCCGAAAATGGCGGCTATGGCGATGTTCGTGCGCGTCGTGATCGATGCCTTCGCGCCGGTTACCGCCGACTGGCAGCAGGTTGTGGTGTTTATCGCCATCGCTTCGATGTTGCTCGGCGCGTTCGCGGCAATCGGCCAGCGCAACATCAAGCGGCTGATGGCCTATTCCTCGATCGGCCATATGGGCTACGCGCTTGTCGGGCTTTCGGCGGGAACGCTTGTCGGCGTCAAGGGCGTCATCATCTACATGACGATCTACCTCGTCATGACGCTCGGAACCTTCGCGTTCATTCTTGCGATGCGCCGCAAGGATGAGGGGAACGTCGAAAATATCGACGATCTCGCCGGGTTGTCCGCGAACAATCCGGTGATGGCAACAGTGCTGACCATCCTGATGTTCTCGCTTGCCGGCATACCGCCGCTCGCCGGGTTCTGGGCGAAGTGGTACGTCTTCCTGGCGGCGATCGAAGCAGGGCTCTATCCGCTCGCGATCATCGGCGTGCTCGCCTCGGTGGTTGGTGCATTCTACTATCTGCGCATCATCAAGATCATGTGGTTCGACGAGCCTATCGGCGGGTTCCTGCCGCCGGCTGGCGAGTTGCGGCTGGTGATGGGGCTTTCCGGTCTGTTCGTACTCGGCTACGTCCTGATCGGCGGCCAGGTTGCCGCCTCGGCCGACGCGGCCGCGCGCGCACTCTTCTGACATCGGTGGCAGGCGCTCCAATCGACGGTCTTCCCGGGTGGCGACGCCTCGATCTGGCGTCCGTCGGTTCGACCAATAACGAGGCGCTGACGCTCGCCGAAGGCGGCGATGCCGGCCATCTGTGGGTGACGGCGGGCGAGCAATTGGGCGGCCGGGGACGGCGCGGCCGCGACTGGGCCTCGCCGCCCGGAAATCTCTATGCCTCCGCTTTGCTGATCGATTTGGCGCCTGTTGCGCGGCTGGCGACACTGCCGCTTGCCGTGGGCGTTGCAGTGCATGACGCGATTGCGGCCTGCGGCTTGCCGGGCGGGACGATGCTTCGGATCAAATGGCCGAACGACCTGCTGCTCAACGATGCAAAATGCTGTGGCATGCTGCTGGAGGCGCGCGGGCTGTCCAATGGCCGCCAGGCGGTCGTCATCGGGTGCGGCATCAACATTATCAGTCATCCCGATCCGGGCTTGTATCCGGCGACGGCGCTGAACCGGGCGGGTATAGCGGCGACGCCCGAAACGCTGTTCGCGCATCTGTCGCGCGCCATGGAAGAGGCGCTGACGGTCTGGGATGGGGGCCGAGGCATCGGCGCGATCCGGCAACGATGGCTCGCCGCCGCCCACGGCCTTGGGGCGCGGATCGCCGTCAACCTTGCCAGTTCGCGGATTGAAGGCATATTCGAGGGAATCGACGCAGACGGCGTATTGATGCTTCGCACCGATGATGGGGCTTTGCGGATGATCTCCGCGGGCGATCTCTTTTTCGGAAGCGCAATCAGCGGACCGCAGGCTCCGCAAGGCAGAGAACCGGAACACGGATGAATCAACTTGTGTTTGTACCGCTTGGCGGCGTCGGCGAAATCGGCATGAACCTCGCCATGTACGGTTTTGGCCCGCCGGACGACCGGCAATGGCTGGTCGTCGATTGCGGCGTGACATTTCCAGGACCGGACCTGCCGGGAGTGGACCTCGTGATGCCGGATATCCGCTTCCTGGACGCCGAACGCCATAACCTGGCGGGTATTGTCATCACGCACGCCCATGAAGACCATTACGGTGCCGTGCTGGCGCTTTATCCGCGCATTGCTCCAGATGGCGACGTGCCGATCTATGCGACCGATTTCACCGCCGGGCTGCTGGACGCCAAGGCCGAGGCGGAGCCGCAGTACGACAAGATCGAGACCGTCCGGTTCTCGGTTGGCGACACGCTGACGGTCGGGCCATTTTCCATCGATGTGGTGGCGGTTACCCATTCGATCCCCGAACCGGTGTCGCTGGCGATTACCACGCCGCTGGGCACGGTGCTGCACACCGGCGACTGGAAGGACGACGACGCGCCGGCTATCGGGCCGAAGACCGACCGCAACCGGTTTGAGGAAATCGGCGAGGCGGGTGTTCTGGCGCTCGTGTGTGACTCGACCAATGCAATGCGCGAGGGCGTGTCGCCGTCCGAGCAGGACGTCGCCAAGGGATTGAGCGAAGTCATCGCGGCAGCGGAAGGGCGTGTCGCGGTCACCACGTTCTCGTCGAATGTCGGGCGTATTCGCTCAATCGCCGAGGCAGCGCGCGACTGCGGGCGCGAAGTGCTGCTGCTTGGCCGCTCGATCAAACGCGTGGTCGATGTGGCCAGCGAACTCGGCTACATGGAGGGACTGCCGCCATTTCTCCAGGAAGAGGATTTCGGCTACATCCCGCGCGACAAGGTGGTGATCATCTTGACCGGGTCGCAGGGTGAATCGCGCGCTGCGCTTGCCAAACTGTCCCGTGACGAAATGCGCGACGTCGCGCTGTCAGCCGGCGACACGGTGGTCTATTCGTCGCGCTCGATCCCCGGAAATGAACGCGCCATCCTGGAAACCAAGAACCGCCTGATCGACATGGGGGTTCATGTCGTCGAGGACGACGAGGCGCTGGTGCATGTCTCCGGCCATCCGCGTCGCACCGAGTTGCGGGCGATGTATGGCTGGACGAAACCGAAGATCGGCATTCCGGTCCATGGCGAGGCGGCGCATCTGAATGCGCATGCGGAGCTGATGCGCGAATGTGACATCCCCGATGTCCTGCCGGTGCGCAATGGCGATATCGTGCGGCTTGCGCCCGGCGCGCCCGAAATCGACGGCGACGCGCCGCATGGCGAAATCTACAAGGATGGACGGGTGATCGCGGATGCCGACGCCGTTGGGGTCACGGATCGCCGCCGGCTTTCGTTTGCCGGCCATGTGGCGGTCTCGGTGGTCCTCGACAGGCGGCACGAACTGGCGGCCGATCCTGAGCTGGTGGCCATCGGCGTACCGGAACTCGATTCCGATGGCGAGGATATCCAGGATCTAATGTATGACGCGGCCTGTCAGGCCGTGGACAGCATTCCGCGGGCACGCCGCCGCGATCTCGATCTGGTCGAACGCGCCGTGCATGGCGCAGTGCGCGCCGCCGCCCGTGACAGCTGGGGCAAAAAGCCGCTTGTCACGGTTCTGGTTTCCCGGGTCTAGCGCAGTACAAACTATCCGGGTACCGCTGCAGGAGGCAGACATGTTGGGAAGACTGAACCATGTGGCAATCGCCGTACCCGATATCGCGGCGGCATCGGAGCGTTACCGTACGGTGCTCGGCGCCACGGTGACCGCACCGGAGGCGTTGCCCGAACACGGCGTGACGGTGGTATTCGTGGAACTGGCAAACACCAAGACCGAACTGCTGGAACCGCTTGGCAAGGATTCGCCGATCGCGGCGTTCCTGGCCAAGAACCCGTCCGGGGGTATTCACCACATGTGCTATGAGGTCGAGGACATCATCGCATCGCGTGACGCGCTGCGGGCATCTGGTGCGCGCGTGCTGGGCGACGGCCAGCCGAGGATCGGCGCGCATGGCAAACCCGTCCTGTTCCTGCACCCGAAGGACTTCGACGGCACATTGATCGAACTGGAGCAAGCCTGATCATGGGTTGGGTATCGGCGTTTGCGATCTACTTCATCATTTGGTGGCTGGTACTGTTCATCACGCTTCCGTTTGGCGTGCGCAGCCAGGCCGAAGCCGAGGACGTGGCGCCCGGCACCGAGAGCGGAGCGCCGCAGAACCCGGCGTTGGGCCGAAAGCTGTTGGCGACAACGGTGATCTCGATTGTCGTGTTCGGAGTGTTTTATGCGGTTACCGTAGTGTTTGGCCTCAGCGTAGACGACCTGCCGCGTATTGTTCCGAGTTTTGACTGAGCTTTTCAAAAAGAAAGTGGCAGGGCGCGAACCCTGCCACTCGAATACGGCCTGATTTTCAATCATCGCCTTAGCAATGTCGCTGCCCGGTTACCGGGCGCGGAAAATCACATCCTCCCAAGACTTTGACCGTATTTGTCGGTTCGCACAGCTCCCACGGCACGGACCGGGTGATTACGTAGCAATGCTGAACGCACTTGTCACCGAAAAAATACAATGCTGCGATGTAGTTGCTCGCCTTATCGCCTGCCGCTGCGGGACATCGGGCATGCTTTCGCTTTCAAATGGCGATGCGGCGGTTTAAGAACGCTGCCGTCGCGCCGGAACAACGTTCCGATTCCCGGCGCCTTCCGAGTTTCAATCCGTGGATACCGACATGCGCTTGTCGCGATATTTCTTACCCCTGCTCAAGGAAAACCCCAAGGAAGCCGAGATCGTTTCGCACCGCCTGATGCTGCGTGCCGGGATGATCCGGCAACAGGCCGCCGGCATTTACTCGATGCTGCCGCTTGGCAAGCGCGTTCTTGACAAGGTGTGCGAGATCATCCGCGAAGAACAAAATCGCGCCGGCGCGATCGAAATCCTGATGCCCACGATCCAGCCCGCAGATTTGTGGATCGAAAGCGGCCGCTACAACGACTACGGACAGGAGATGCTGCGCATCCGCGACCGCCACGACCGGGCGGTGCTGTTCGGCCCGACCAATGAGGAGATGGTAACCGACATCTTCCGGTCCTATGTGAAGTCCTACAAGGACTTGCCGCTCAACCTTTACCACATCCAGTGGAAGTTCCGCGACGAGGTACGGCCGCGCTTCGGGGTGATGCGCGGGCGCGAGTTCCTGATGAAGGACGCTTATTCGTTCGATCTCGATTACGAAGGCGCGCGGATCGCCTACAACCGGATGTTCATTGCCTATCTGCGCACCTTCGAGCGCGTCGGCTTGAAATCGATCCCGATGCGCGCCGACACCGGACCGATCGGTGGCGACCTCTCGCACGAGTTCATCGTGCTGGCGGATACCGGCGAATCCGAAGTGTTCTGCGACAAGGCGTTTCTCGACATGTCGGTGCCGACCGAGGATGTCGACTTCGACGATGCGGCCGGGCTGGAGCAGACTGTCAAGGCATGGACGACGCCATACGCGGCCACCGACGAAATGCACGACGAGACGGCGTGGGCGGCCGTGCCGGAATCCGACCGGGTGTCGGCGCGTGGCATCGAGGTTGGCCACATCTTCCACTTCGGCACCAAATACTCCGAGCCGATGGGCGCGGCCGTGGCCGGTCCGGACGGTCAGCAGCACATGGTGTCGATGGGCTCCTACGGTATCGGACCGACCCGCCTTATCGCCGCCATTATCGAAGCGTCGCATGACGACAATGGAATCATCTGGCCGCAAAGCGTGGCGCCGTTCGGCGCTGCCATCATCAACATGAAGCCGGGCGACGCGAACTGCGACCAGTGGTCGAACGACGTCTACCGGCAGCTTGAGGCGGCCGGGCTCGATCCGCTGCTCGACGACACTGATCAACGGCCGGGCGCGAAGTTTGCCGCCATGGACCTGATCGGACTGCCGTGGCAGGTCGTGGTCGGCCCTCGGGGCGTTGCCGCCGGCGTTGTCGAGGTCAAAAACCGCAAGTCCGGCGAAAAGCAGGAGCTTTCCGTCGAGGCTGCGGTCAACCTGCTGGCAGGGAGCCGCTGACCCCGTGATCACGCTGGCTGAACCCGCAACGCCGGTCACCGCAGGAGACAGGAACGGTTCCGCCGGTCCGTTCTCGGGCTTCGAGCGGTTGGTCGCCTGGCGCTACCTTCGCCCGCGGCGCAAGGAAGCTGCCGTTTCCATCGTGACGATCATCTCGCTGGTCGGCGTGACGCTTGGCGTTGCCGCGCTGATCATCGTCATGGCAGTCATGAACGGGTTTCGCGCGGAACTGCTGGATCGCATTCTAGGCCTGAACGGCCATATCATCATCTCGCCCATCGACCGCAAGCTCGACGACTACGACGCTGTTGCCAAGCGTATTGCGGGTGTGGGCGGCGTCGAGATGGTGGTGCCGCTTGTCGAGGGGCAGGCGCTTGCAACCGGCAATATCGGCGCCGGTTCGGGTGTGCTGGTGCGCGGCGTGCGAGGCGAGGATTTCGTCAGCCAGGAGGCGGTCTCGGACAATATTCGCGAGGGATCGGTTGCCGCCTACCTGACAGGCGACGGCGTGGCCATCGGCATGGGGATGGCCAACGATCTCGGACTGGCGGTCGGCGACCTGATCAAGATCATCTCGCCGGACGGCGATGTTACGCCGTTTGGCACGACGCCGCGCGTGAAGTCCTATCCGGTGCACGCAATCTTCCAAATGGGCATGTCGGAGTATGACCGCTCGATCATCTTCATGCCGCTGGAGGAGGCGCAGCTCTACTTCAACCAGGAAGGCGTGGTGCAGGTCATCGAAGTGTTCATCGATGACCCGGATGCGGTGGACGCCTATCGCGAGCCGATCGAAGAGGCGGCCGACCGACCGATCTATACGGTCGATTGGCGACAGCGAAACCAGGCCTTCTTCTCGGCGCTGCTGATCGAGCGCAACGCGATGTTCATGATCCTGTCGATTGTCGTGCTTGTCGCGTCCCTGAACATCGTCGCGAGCCTGATCATGATGGTCAAGGAAAAGGCGAGGGGCGTGGCGATCCTGCGCACCATGGGCGCCACACAAGCCTCGATCCTGCGCATCTTCATCATGGCCGGCGTCGGGGTCGGCTTCGTCGGCACGGCGGCAGGCTTGGCGATCGGCGTGCTGTTCTGCTGGAACATTCGCCATATCCAGCGCTTCGTGAACTGGGTATCGGGCGCCGAGGTCTGGGATCCGACAATCCGGTTTTTGAGCGAAATACCGGCGCGCATGAACCCGTATGAGACGATTGCGGTCGTGCTCTTGTCGCTGACGCTGTCGCTGCTTGCCGCCATCTTGCCGGCCTGGCGGGCGGCCAAGCTCGATCCGGTCGAGGCGTTGAGGTACGAATGATGGTCGAGAAACGTACTGTCCTTCGGCTCGAGGCTGTCGAGCGCTACTATCCCGAAGCTGACGGCAAGCTCGAAATCCTAAAGGGAGCCAATCTCGATCTGCGCGAGGGCGAGATGATCGCGCTGGTCGCGCCGTCAGGCGCCGGCAAGTCGACCCTGCTGCACACCGCCGGATTGCTGGAACGCCCCGATGCGGGCGAGGTCTATGTCGCCGGACTTGCCTGCGGGACGCTGTCGGACGGCGAGCGTACGGCGCGTCGGCGCAACGATATCGGCTTCGTCTACCAGTTCCATCATCTGCTGCCGGAGTTCAGCGCGCTCGAGAATGTCATGATCCCGCAGATGGTGCGAGGGCTGTCGCATCAAGAGGCGGCCGAACGGGCGGGCCAACTGCTCGATTACATGCGTATCGGCGAGCGTGCGGCGCATCGCCCGGCCGAGCTGTCGGGTGGCGAACAGCAGCGCGTGGCGATCGCGCGCGCGGTGGCCAATGCGCCGCTGGTGCTGCTGGCCGATGAGCCGACCGGCAACCTCGATCCCGAAACCTCGACCTATGTGTTCGACGCCCTGTCGGCACTGGCGCGCCAGTCGGGGCTTGCCGCACTGGTCGTGACGCACAACCACGCGCTGGCCGACCGGATGGACCGTGTGGTCGCCCTGGAGGATGGCCGCATCAACGCGGCCTGACGGCAAACCCTGCCATTTAAGTTTTCATTAACCGCGATACCGGGGATTGCAAGGATAGGAACGTTTTCCCTTGATATCGGAACAAAAAGAAAACATAAATGAGACATAGGAAAAACAAGGAGACTGATCCCATGAACGTCTTTGTCCGCGATATCGCCTCTTTCCTGTCTGTTGCCGCCTTTGTCATGACGTTCTCGATGTGCCTGAATGCGCTCTAACGCGCTATCCACAGCACAGCCCGCCTACCGCCGGGCCTGTGCTGGACGCCGCCGCAGCACCCGCTCATAGTGGCCGGGGCGGCCAGCCGGAGCAGGGGTTGAGTCGCGGATGATCCGGACAAGGGCGAGGACTCGATGAGCGGCGCAGACGCAATCACGAACGATCAGCAGACGCCGCAACTGGCCGCGCCCGGCTTCATCCACCTGAGGATCCATTCCGCCTATTCGCTGTTGGAAGGGGCGTTGCCGCTCGCCAAGATCATCGGCTTTGCCGAAGCGCAACGCATGCCGGCTATTGGTATCGCGGACACCGCCAACCTGTTCGGTGCGCTGGAATTCGCGCAGAAGGCATCCGGCGCGGGTATCCAGCCAATTATCGGCTGTCAGCTCGTGCTGAACTTCTCCGGCGAACTCGCCACGCCGCGTCCGTCCGGCGGGCGACAGACGGTGGTCACGAGCGCCGAGCCGGTGGTGCTCATCGCGGCCACGGAAGAGGGTTATGCCAATCTGGTCGAGCTGGTCAGCCAAGCCTATCTCGACACCGACGAACAGGCGCGCGCGCAGATCAACGCGAACTGGCTCGCTGCGCATGCCGGCGGGATCATCTGCCTGACCGGCGGTCCTGGCGGCCCGATTGGCGCCATGCTGGGCGAAGGGCACTTGAGCGCGGCCGAAGACCGGCTTCTCATGCTGAAGGACTGCTTCGGCGACCGTCTCTATGTCGAGCTGCAGCGCCATCGCGGCTACGACCAGGCGGTGGAACGCCAGACAGTGGAGCTGGCCTACAAGTACGCGCTTCCGCTGGTCGCGACCAACGAGGCGTTCTTCCTCAAGCGGGAGGATTATGAGGCGCATGACGCGCTGATCGCCATCGCCGAGGGGTCGCTGCTGTCGATCGACGACCGGAGGCGCCTGACGCCGGATCACTGGCTGAAGCCGGAAGCCGAGATGGTGAAGCTGTTCGCCGATCTGCCGGAAGCGGTGGAGAACACCGTCGAGATTGCCCGGCGTTGCAGCTACTTCACGCAGACGCGCAAACCGATCCTGCCGCGTTTTGCCGCCGGCGCAGAGGACCTGGACCATGATGCAGCGGTAGCGGCGGAAGCCGTCGAATTGCGCAAGCAGGCGCGCAACGGGCTCGATCTGCGCCTCGCCGAACAGGGGCTCAGCGAGGGCTACAGCCGCGGCGACTACGACAAACGGCTCGAATACGAACTCGGCATCATCGAGAAGATGCAGTTCCCGGGCTACTTTCTGATCGTTGCCGACTTCATCAAATGGGCCAAGGCTCAGGACATCCCGGTCGGTCCGGGGCGCGGGTCAGGCGCCGGCTCGCTGGTGGCCTGGGCACTGACGATTACCGATGTCGACCCGTTACGGTTTTCACTGCTATTCGAGCGCTTCCTCAATCCGGATCGCGTGTCGATGCCGGACTTCGACATCGACTTCTGCCAGGACCGCCGCGAGGAGGTGATCCGCTACGTGCAGGAGCACTACGGCCGGGAGCAGGTCGGGCAGATCATCACGTTTGGAACCCTGCAGGCACGCGCCGTGCTGCGCGATGTCGGCCGCGTGCTGGAAATGCCATACGGTCAGGTCGACCGGCTGTGCAAGCTGGTGCCCAACAATCCTGCTAATCCGACGCCGCTCGGCAAGGCGATCGAGGGCGAGCCGAAATTCGAGGAAGAAAAGCAGAAGGAGCCGATTGTCGGCCAGCTGCTCGACATGGCGCTGAAGCTGGAAGGGCTTTACCGCCATGCCTCGACGCATGCCGCCGGGATCGTGATCGGTGACCGGCGGCTGTCGAAACTGGTGCCGATGTACCGCGATCCGCGGTCCGACATGCCGGTTACCCAGTTCAACATGAAATGGGTGGAGCAGGCCGGGCTGGTGAAGTTCGACTTCCTCGGCCTGAAGACGCTGACAGTGCTGAAGATGGCGGTCGATCTGGTTGCCCGCAAGGGCACCGATATCGACCTGTCGCACCTGCCGCTCGACGATGCGCCAACCTATGAGATGATGGCGCGCGGCGAGGTGGTCGGCGTGTTCCAGGTGGAATCGGCGGGCATGCGCAAGGCGCTGATCGGCATGAAGCCGGACCGCATCGAGGACATCATCGCGCTGGTGGCGCTCTACCGGCCCGGTCCGATGGAGAACATCCCGACCTACAATTCGCGCAAGCATGGCGAGGAGGAGATCGCCTCGATCCACCCGAAGATCGATCACCTGGTCAAGGAGACGCAGGGCGTCATCGTCTATCAGGAGCAGGTGATGCAGATCGCGCAGGAGCTGGCCGGCTACACACTCGGACAGGCCGACCTGCTGCGCCGCGCGATGGGCAAGAAGATCCGCTCGGAGATGGAAAAGCAGCGCGGCATTTTCGTTTCCGGTGCTACGGAACGCGGTGTTTCCAAACCGCAGGCGAACATGATCTTCGACCTGCTGGCGAAATTCGCCGACTACGGCTTCAACAAGTCTCACGCCGCCGCCTACGCCATCGTCTCCTACCAGACTGCTTATATGAAGGCGCATCATCCGGTCGAGTTCCTGGCAGCGTCGATGACCTACGATATGGCGAATGCCGACAAGCTGAACGATTTCCGCCGCGATGCGATGCGACTGGGCATCGAGGTGAAGCCGCCGTCGGTGCAGACGTCGTACCGGGCGTTCGAGGTTGCCGACAACACGATTTTCTATGCGCTTGCCGCCATCAAAGGCGTCGGCGAGGCGGCGGTCGATCACATCGTCGAACGGCGCGGCGACACGCCGTTCGCCGGCCTGGAGGATTTCGCCAACCGCATCGATACGCGGATCGTCAACCGCCGCACGCTGGAGGGGCTGATCTCGGCCGGCGCGCTGGACTGCTTCGGACACGACCGGGCGGCGCTGGTCGCCGGGCTGGACCGCATCATGGGGCTGTCGCAGCGCACGGTCGAAGCGGCCGAGAGCGGGCAGGGCGATATCTTCGGCGCGTTGTCAGCGGCCGAGCCGGAGAAACTTGTTCTGCCTGTCACCGACCCGTGGGATAGCGCCGACAAGTTGTTGCGCGAGTTCCAGGCGCTCGGTTTCTATTTCTCGGCTCATCCGCTGGACGAATACCAGCCAACGCTCGACAAGATGCGGGTGCAGCAATATGCCGACTTCGCGCTTGCGGTGAAACGCGGTGCGTCAGCCGGTCGGATCGCCGGTACGGTGGCTTCGCGGCAAATTCGCCGCACGCGGACCGGCAACAAGATGGGGATCTTTGTGCTGTCGGACGCGACCGGCCAGTATGAGACCGTGATGTTTTCCGAGACGCTGCTCAAATATGACGAGCTGATGGAGGTTGGCAAGTCCGTGGTGCTGACGGTGGGTGCCGAAAACCGCGAGGAAGGCGTCAGCCTGCGCGCCAACACCGTGCAACTGCTCGAGGACGCCGCCGGCAGCCAGGATCACCAGTTACGCATATATGTGCGCGATCATGCGCCGGCAAAGAGCATCGCCACCCAGTTGAAACGCAAGGGCGTCAGCCCGGTCTCGCTGATCCTGATCAAGGAGGAGGGGCAGGGCGAGGTCGAGATAGAACTGCCGGACACCTATCTGGTCTCGCCGCCGATCGCCAATGCGGTCAAGGCGATCCCCGGCGTCGTCGATGTCGAGCTGGTTTAGTCAATCGTAAGGCGTGCGGCGGCCAGGTTCATGTTTCGCCTGAGAGCAGATTGGCCACGAAGGGCAGCAGTTCGTCCGCGATCGAATCGATCGATGAAATGCTGATGCACTCCGGGAAGTACCTCTTCACATCGTAGTCGATGCCGACCCCGCCGACCCGGTATCCCGGCCGCGCCGACAGGTCGCCGACGACAGCAATCATATGCTTGTGGAGGATGTCCGGCGGATTGATGGCCAACGTTGAATCGTCGACCGGCGCGCCGTCGGAGAAATGCAGGATGATCTTCCTTGCCTTGATGCCCTGGTCGAGCCTGGATGCGGCCCACAGAAGTGCTTCGCCGTCGACATTCTCCTTCAGCAGCTTGTCGTTTAGCATCATCGACAGGCAGCATGGCGCTCCGAGCCTGCTGTCGGAGGCGTCCCGGTAGACGATATGGAGCAGGTCGCACAGCCGGCCCGGGTTCTTGTACCGCCCGCGAAGCCGCCACCGCTTGCGCGATCGCCCACCATGCCATGACGATGTGGTGAAGCCGAGAATCTCGTGCCGGATATCGAGCCGCGAGAGGAAGTCAGTCAAAACCGAGACGGCAAGAATACAGAACATAGCCCGCTGATCGCGCATCGAGCCGGAGTGGTCGAGCAGTATCGATACCACCGTGTCGTCGAAGGGCCGGTCTTCGACCCGCTTGCGCAGCGTCCCTATAAGCTTCAGCGCCTTGATGTCGGCGTCGATCCGGTTTTCTTCGACGAAGCGGTTGAGCTTGGCGATCTTCCCAGCCAGGCGTTGCCTTACCTCGTCCGGGAATTGCGCCTTGACTGCCTTGTCGAACTTCGTTGTGTAGACCTTGTAGCCGTTCGGATATTCGATCTCGGGCCTGTTGTCGAAGAAATCGGAGAACATCGGGGCCAGCACGGGTTTGAGGAAAGCAACCCGACGGAGGCGCGAACTCAGCCGCAGTTTATCCTGTTACCCCTGAAAGTCCACCTACGGAAGGTCTGCCGCCATCGCTTCCGACGGCAGTCGCCATCACCGTTCCTGCAGCATGGCGTGGCAGACCAGTGCCAGCATGGCCGCCGGTACGATCTTGACCAGCGTGCCAAGCGGGTCGGCCCACATCCATGGTGTCGTGATACTGGCGACCGCCAGGTAGACGAGGCTGACGGCAAACATGGCAACACACGCCGCCCGCGCATAACGCCGGACCAGCAACAGGCCGGCCAGGCCGAGATCCAGTATCGAGCAAAAGACCACCGAATAGACGGCAGGACCCGGTGACCAGCCGCTGGCAACAAGAATGCGCGCCGCCGCCTCGGCCCGCCACAGGCCGACGGCGCCGGAAACAGCCCAGAGCAGGAACAGGGCGGCCACGGTGAATGGCATCAGCAGCGCCATTCGTGCAGCCAGGCGATCTTCAAACAGGGCGGGCATGGAGGCGAGCGACGCTGAAAACGGCGTCAGCGTGCGCCCCGTTACTTCGCGCCAGCTTGCCGGGTCGCCATTGATGCCTTCCGAAATGACATCGAGCGCCGTGCTGCGCAGTGGCGACCGCCAGCCCAGCCGGCCGAGACCGTCGCAGATACGCCCGATCAGCCAGGTGACGGGGCGCGGCATGGGGATCGTCAACAGTGCCGGCGGGCTGCCAAGCCAGTGCCGATAGCCTGCGATGACGTCGCACAACCGGTGCTGATCGATTTCAACCAGATCGATTGTGCGGCTTTTCGGCAGGGCGCCATCGACAGCAAGCCTGATTGCCTGCGTCAGATCGGCGAGCGATACGGTTCGGACCGCCGCATCGGGATGGGCGACCGGCTGGACATAGGGGAAAGCGGCGAGCATGCGCAATAGCGCGGTCCCGCCATAGGCGGTCGGCGCCAGCACCAGCCCCGGCCGGAGAATGACAAAGTCGCCGCCGGCGCTGCGCACCGCCGAATCGCCCTCGGCCTTGGAGCGCAGGAACAGCGTCGGCGACCGCGATGACGCACCGGCGGCTGAAATCTGCACGAGCCGCATCTTGCGCGTCGCGCAGGCGCGCGCCAGGGCGGCGACAGATTCCACATGCACCGCCTGCAACGTGTCGCGGGCGCCGTCCTGCAGCGCACCGGCGCAGTTCACCACGGCATCATAACCTTCCAGAATCGGCGTCCAGTCGGCCGGCTTTGTCAGCAAAGACATGTCGCGGATCGTCCAGTTCAGATCTGGCAGCACGCGCAACGCCGCAGCCCTGTCGCGCCCAAGGCCGCCGACCTTGTAGCCGGCGGCGCGCAGCTCCCGGACAACGCCCGATCCAATGAGCCCATAGGCACCAAGTACAAGCACCCGGAGTTTGTCGGTGAGACTGAATGCGAAATCGGCCATGGCGTGATCTGTCGCAATAACCTTGCAGAATCCGCAGTTTACGGCAAGGACAAATACTGCGGGCCTTGCTCCGGTACTCATCCTTGTGCGGTGCACTGCGCCCGGTCTGGCCTAAATATCCTGATCGCGTTGCGGTTTGCTGCGGTTTCCCGTGCCAAAGGTGTATCCGGTTTCCAGCGCCCGGTCGCCGAACTTCGCGCGCACCCGGTCCATTGCCGCTTCAGCCCTGGCGCGGCGGTCTGCCTCTGCGTTCACGAGATCGGCGGGATCGGCCATGTCGTCGGCGGCGAGATCCGAAACGCCGACACCCAGCAATCGATACCGGGTGCCGTCCAGCTCCGCTTCGAGCAGCGGCACGGCGACGCGGAAAATGCGGTCGGCAAGCTGTGTGCGGTCGGCAAGCTGGCGGTTGCGGGTCTTGATGCGGAAATTGCGATCCTTCAGCTTCAGTACGACCGTGCGACCGGCGAGATCTCCCGCCTTCAGGCGCTTGGCGACTTTTTCGCACAAGGAGCGCAGCACGGGCAGCAAGTCGTCGGCGGTCGCGTAATCCACGTTGAACGTCGTCTCGGCGGAAATGCTCTTGGCTTCGTGGTCGACATGGACGGTGCGCTCATCTTCGCCGCGCGACAAGCGGTAGAGACGGCGCCCCATGACGCCGTAGCGTTTCATCAGCGTCGCCTCGTCCATTTCCTGCAACTGGCCGATCAGGCGGATGCCGTCCTTGTGAAGCGTCGCGGCGAACGCCTTGCCGACGCCCCAGATCAGCGTGACGGGCTGGTCGCGCAGGAAAGCGAGCGCCTCGGCGCGGCCGATTACAGAATAGCCGCGCGGCTTTTCGAAATCCGAGGCGACCTTCGCGAGGAATTTGCAATAGGAGAGACCGACCGAGACCGTGATGCCGATATCACGCTCCACCCGCATGGCGAACCTAGCCAGCACGCGTGCCGGCGACTCGCGGTGCAACCGCTCGGTCCCGCTGAGATCGAGGAATGCCTCGTCGATGGAGATCGGTTCGACCAGCGGCGTCAGTTCGCGCATCAAGTCGCGCACCTCGCGTCCGACGCGGGCGTATTTCTCCATGTCCGGCTTGACGACAATGGCTTCGGGGCAAGCTTTGAGCGCCTTGAACATTGGCATTGCGGAGCGGACGCCGTTGACCCGCGCGATGTAGCAGCAGGTCGAAACCACACCGCGGCGACCGCCGCCAACGATCAGCGGTTTGTCGCGCAGCTCCGGATTGTCGCGCTTTTCCACCGACGCGTAGAAGGCGTCGCAATCGATATGCGCGATGGAAAGAGCATGCAGTTCGTCATGGCGAAGCAGCCGCGGACTGCCGCAGGCACGGCAGCGGCGCTCGCCGTTTTCGCAGACGGCCATGCAGTCGCGGCAAAAACCGGAATCCATTGCGCTTCATCCATGGGTCAAGCCAAGACATACCATGAACATCGCCGGTGCGGCAGGGATTTTTACCGCTAATCCGGCGGAGTCCCTAGTATCCGCGTTCCGTGAGAAATGCGGATATGGCCGCGTAAACCTCTCGCCAATCCTCGGCCTCGACCACGTTTTCGGGCAGTGGCGGGAGCAGGGGTTTCAGCGGCTTGTGCGCAGTCATGTGTACCGTGAGTGCATCGGGCGCGGCGGTGCTGACGCTGATGTGATTATGCGGCAGATCGTCGATGAAGGCGACGGGCCGTGCCGGGTTGCCGGCCAGCAGGGCGGACACGGCATCGCCCTTCTTTTCCTCGGTCGCGATCATCGGGTGATCGAGCCCATGCAGGTCGAGCAGGGCGCGCCGCCGGGCATGATGGCGCGGCGGCATGGCGGTCAGGAAGACGATGTCGGCGCCATGCCGTTCGCGTAGTGCGGCAAGGCACTCGACGGCGTCGGGCACGACGGTCTGCCAGTCGTCATGCTCGGCAAAGAAGGACTCCAGAAATCGGGAAACAGTATAATTATCAACAGTTTCCTGCGTTTTCTTAATGTATATATTCCCGTGAAGGCGAAAGGATTCGAGCCGCAATTCATGGCCGTTGGCATCCAGGAACTGCATGAAGGGCTGAACGAATTCCAAGACCACTTCGTCGACATCGCTGACCACGAGCGGTCTGTCGGATTGTGACACGGCCTCGATGCGGCGCGTTTCTTCCGGCGTCATGTTGACAACCACGCATTCTCGGTCGAGGGACCGAGTGCTGTACGGGCCTTTTGCGCGTCGGTGGCGGCAATGCCGGTCTCGTCGCAAAATGCCATCAGGCTCGGCTCATGGGCGAGCAGAAAATCAAGCACGCCCGTCAGGAAGCCGGGTTCAGCGGCGACGGCGCGGATCTGGGTTGCTTCGATCCCGGTCAGCGCAAGGAACCGGTTCAGCATGTCGGGCTTGGACGCGATCCATCCCAGCGCCGCGACAGCGACTGCCTCGGCGCCTGGGTTTTCGTCTGATTCGGACATCGGTGGCGGATTCTCACATTTTTCAGGGGAATCATTTTATAGCCTTGGCGTATAAGAATTACGACCGGGGCCGAAGCGAGTCGTGAAAGCGACTTGCTGAAAAGGACATGGTGGGAACGATGGCGAAGAAGGTGATGATTGTCGAGGACAACGAGCTTAACATGAAGCTCTTTCGCGATCTGATCGAGGCCTGCGGTTATGAAACCGTGCGGACCCGCAACGGTCTCGAAGCAATCGATCTCGCCCGCGCCAACCGGCCCGACCTTATCCTGATGGATATCCAGTTGCCTGAGGTCTCCGGGCTCGAAGTGACCAAGTGGCTGAAGGACGACGACGAACTGCATGCGATACCGGTGATCGCGGTCACGGCGTTTGCCATGAAGGGTGACGAGGAGCGCATTCGGCAGGGCGGTTGCGAGGGCTACATCTCAAAACCGATATCGGTTCCTAAATTTATAGAAACCATTCGCTCGTATCTTGGCGACGCCTGAAGGCCCGCAACAGGACCGCGCCATGACTGCACGCATTCTGGTCGTCGACGATATCGAGGCGAACCGCAACCTGCTCGAAACCCGGCTTTTGTCGGAGTATTTCGATGTGCTGACCGCCGCCGATGGCGAGCAGGCGCTGGAGATTTGCTCCGCCATGTCCATCGATCTGGTGCTGCTCGATATCATGATGCCGGGGATCGACGGTTTCGAGGTGTGCGAGCAGCTGAAGTCGGGCGCCGAAACCGCGCATATCCCGGTGGTGATCGTCACTGCGCTGGACGAGATGAAGGATCGTATTCGCGGTCTTGAAGCGGGCGCCGACGATTTCCTGACCAAGCCGGTCAACGAGATGCAGCTTCTGACCCGGGTGCGCAGCCTGGTGCGGCTGAAAATGCTGACCGACGAACTGCGGCTGCGGGCGGTTACAGCGCGCGACATCGGGCTTGAAGAACTGTTCCGGCCGTCTGACGAGGGGACGGAAAACCGGCCGCGCCTGCTGGTGATCGATGATCGCGAGGTGTCTTTCGAGAAGCTTGGCAAGGCGCTGCGCGGCCATGCGGCGCTCACACACGTAAAAGACCCGCAGGAAGGCGTGCTGCACGCCGCCGACGGCAACTATGATTGCATCTTTGTCGCCGCGACATTCAAGGAATTCGATTCGCTGCGCGTCTGTTCGCAATTGCGCTCGCTCGACCGGACGCGGTTCTCGCCGATTATCCTGGTTGCTGACAGCGAGGACGAAAGCCTGATTGGCCGGGCGTTGGAGCTCGGTGTCAACGACTACATAGTCCGTCCTGTCGACGCGAACGAATTGATCGCGCGCATGCGCACCCAGGTGCGCCGCAAGCGCTATCATGACGGTTTGCGCGACAATGTCGCCGCGTCGATCGAGATGGCTGTGACGGACGGGCTGACCGGGCTGCACAACCGGCGCTATCTCGATACTCATCTGGAAACACTGGTCGCCCGCGCCCACAATCGCGGGAAGCAGTTGTCGCTGCTCATCACCGACATCGATCGCTTCAAGCTGGTCAACGACACCTACGGCCACGATGCAGGCGACGATATCCTGCGGGAATTCGCGAGGCGCATCCGCATCAATGTGCGCGGCATGGATCTCGCCTGCCGCTATGGCGGCGAAGAGTTCGTCATCGTAATGCCGGACACGCTGCCGCATGTGGCCATGGAAGTCGCCGAGCGTCTGCGCGAACAGATCGAGGCGGTTGGCTTCAAGATCGAGAACGGCGCACGCAATGTGGGTGTCACGGTGTCGATCGGCGTCACCAGCCTGGATGCCGCCGAGAACGACAGCGCCAAGGCGCTACTCAAGCGCGCCGATGAGGCGCTTTACGAGGCCAAGGGTGCCGGCCGCAACCGCGTCGTCTCGAAGGCCGCCTGATCAGAGATCCTTTTCGTAGAGCCAGGTCTCAAGCTCGAACGGGCCTTCGTCCGTTTCGAGCTCGGCGACGACCGTGCCGGCGTGTCGCCAGCCCATCTTCTCGTAAAAACGTGCCGCACGGTCATTGCCGATGGCGCAGAGCAGGCGCGCCCCCGAAATGCCGTTGTCGCGTAGCCTGGCTTCGGCGTCGCGCACAAGCGCCGCCGCAGTTCCGGCGCCGCGCGCCTGCGGTGCCACGTATAGCTGGTCGAGTTCGTCGCCATTGATGATGCACAGGCCGTCGGGGCTGCCCTTCGGTCCGGTAACCCGCATCGCGTCGAAATGGCGGTTTCCGCGTCTGGCGAAATCGTCGGGCGTGCGCAGCCGTGTGAGCGCCAGCGGCGTGATCGCGGCATGCGCCTCCATCCAGCCCGCGTGCCAAAGACGCACGATTTCCGGCAGTTCGGACCGCGCGGGCCGGCGCACTCTAATCGGCATCAGGCGTCCTTTCTCCAACAAAAAAACCGCCGGTCTTGCGAGCGGCGGTTCCGGTAGCGCGATGCGCGAAGCCTTACTTGATCTTGGCTTCCTTGAACTCGACGTGCTTTTTGACAACCGGGTCGTATTTGGTTTTCACCATCTTCTCAGTGAAAGTGCGGCTGTTCTTCTTGGCGGTGTAGAAATAGCCGGTGTCTGCGGTGGACAGCAATTTGATCTTGATCGTCGTGGCCTTTGCCATGGTCTTTTACCTTGATTTTCTGAGAGCCAGCCGAGCACGAGCCTTCGCAAGACCGTCGGCGAATTTGCGCGGAAACTACGGATCGCGCGCGAAAAGTCAAGCTGTCATTCCGGGGTGTCGATGAAACTGCGGTTCACGACCCGATAGAATGGGACCGGCGGTGCGTCGGTCAGTTCGGGATCGTCCTTCAGCCGCTGCGCGAGGATATCCAGGACGACCCCGGTGATCGGCGGGATCTTGAGGTTGTAGGCGTCGGAAAGGCGCACCCAGGCGACTTCTTCCAGCTCTTCGTCGGGGCTGGCGACCGGCTTGCCGCCATTGGCGATCATGTCTTCGGTGGCGACGAAGAATCGCGTGTCAAAGCGGCGTACCCTTCCGGGCGGGGTGATCGCACGCGCGAGGTAGCGGACGCCGGCGAGGTCGGGCGCGACCCTGTGTTCGGCAAAGGGCCGCCAATGCGGCGCCGGGCGGCGGCGTTTTGCAGGCTCGGCGCTGCGGCCCAACAACAGGCCCGTTTCTTCATGCGTTTCGCGGATCGCCGACATGACCAGCGCCTCGGCGCGCGCACGGTTGCCGCGCGAACCCATGCCACCGACCAATCTTTTTTCGTCCGCGGTGTGCAGGCGCCCAATGCGCTGAGCGGTAAAGTCGGCGCGCTCCAGCCGCCCGCCCGGAAAGACGTAAAGCCCTGGCATGAAGGCCATTGCCTGGCTGCGCCGCCCCATCAGGATTTCCGGATTGGAGACGCCGCCGCGCAGCAGGATGAGCGTTGCGGCGTCGCGCGGGCGCACATAGGGCGCTTCGCCGCTGGTTGGCACGTTGAGGCGGCTAGTCATGCGCCCCGTGGGACTCCAGGGCGGAGAAGTCATCCTCTCCGCCGAAACCATGCATCCGGTTTGCCCACTGGAAGCCGATCACGCCGCCTTTCAGCGGTTGCATGAGCACCAGTGCCAGAACGATCGTCAGCGGCGCCCAGATGGCGAGGTGCAACCACGCCGACCAGTCGGTCATCACCTCGGCAAGCGTGAAGCCGCCGACAACGACGTGGCCGACAATGAACACGTTCAAATAGGGCGGCAAATCGTCGGCGCGCTGGTGGTGCATCTCCTCGCCGCAGGTCGGGCAGTTGTCGACCGGCTTCAGGAATCGGTCGAACAGACGGCCGTTGCCGCATTTCGGGCAGCGATTGGACATGCCGCGCCTGACCGACAACATGACCGGGCGCTCTGTTTCGTCTGCCGGAAAATGGATGGTGTCGCTCATCGCCTTCGTGCCTTTCCAGTTCCGGGCCGTGTTCGGCGCGCCGGCTTGCCGCGTCCGGGCTTTCTTCCCTGGCGGGCCTTATGGAACGATCGCGTGCCGTTGCCAAGCTTGCGCGGTTCCGAGACCATCTCGAAGCGCATGGCGCCGGCGAGCGGCAGCACCTCGATGATCTTGACCGAGACCGGATCGCCGAGCCGGTAGCCTTCGCCCGAACGCTCGCCGATCATGGCGTGCGACGTCTCGTCGTAGTGGTAGTAATCGTCGTGAAGTGTCGAGGCCGGCACGAAACCGTCGGCCCCATAGGCCGGTAGCGACACGAACACCCCGGCCGACGAGATGCCGGCGACCCGACCGTCGAAAACCTCGCCGACACTGCCGGCCAGATGATGGGCGATCAGCCGGTCGACGGTCTCGCGTTCTGCGCCGGAGGCGCGCCGTTCAGCGGTCGAGATCAGTCCCGAGATCTCGCGCAACTGGTCGAGGCTGACATCGGGCAGCCCGTCCTTGCCGTCGCCAAGACCGAGCGCGCGAATCAGCGCGCGGTGCACGATCAAATCGGCGTATCGGCGGATCGGCGAGGTGAAATGCGCGTAGCGCAGCAGGTTGAGGCCGAAATGGCCGTAGTTCTCCGGTGCATATTCGGCCTGGGTCTGGCTGCGTAGGATCACTTCGTTTACCAGCGCGGCGTGGTCGGTGTGTTTGACCGCTTCCAGGATGACGTTGAACGCAGACGGACGCAATTGCGCGCCGCGCGCCAGCGAGATGTCGAGCGTCTTCAGGAACTCGCGCAGCGCCTCTTCCTTGGCCATCGAGGGCTGGTCGTGCACCCGGTAGACCAGCATCTGGCGCTTGGCTTCAAGCGTTTCGGCGGCGGCGACATTGGCCTGGATCATGCATTCCTCGATCAGCTTGTGCGCGTCGAGGCGGGCGGGGACGACAACCCGGTCGACCATGCCGTTTTCGTCGAGGATGATCCTGCGTTCCGGCAGGTCCAGTTCCAAAGGCCCGCGCGCCTGCCGGCCCTTGGAGAGACAGCGGTAGGCATCCCACAGCGGCTTGAGCACCGGCTCCAGGAGCGGTCCCGTCTTGTCGTCGGTGGCGCCGTCGATTGCCGCCTGCGCCTGCTGGTAGCTGAGTTTGGCGGCCGATCGCATGACGATGCGGTGGAACGTGTGGCTGCGCTTGCGGCCGTCCGCGCCGAAGATCATGCGCACGGCAAGCGCAGGGCGGTCCTCGCCCTCGCGCAGCGAGCACAAATCGTTGGAGATGCGCTCGGGCAGCATCGGCACGACACGGTCGGGGAAGTAGACCGAGTTGCCGCGCTTCAGCGCCTCGCGGTCGAGCGCCGAGCCTGGCCGGACATAGTGGGCGACATCGGCGATGGCGACGGTCAGTACATGACCGCCGGGATTGGCGACGTCGGGGTCCGGCTCGGCATGAACGGCGTCGTCGTGATCCTTGGCGTCGGCGGGATCGATGGTGATCAGCGGCAGGCCGCGCCAGTCCTCGTGGTGCTTGTCCGGATTGACGGGCGTTGCCGCCTTCGCCTGGTCGAGGACGGCGTCGGGAAAGACGTGCGGGATGCCGTTCGCGTGGATCGCGATCATCGACACGGCTTTCTCGGAGGCAAACGAGCCGACGCGCTGCGTGACAGCGGCCCGCTGCAGGCCGTAGCGGCCGCTGCGCGTCACCTCGACCTCGACAAGATCTCCGGTGCTGGCATCGGCCAATTGGTCCTTGTCGACGATCAGTTCCGGCTGGCGGCGGTCGACCGGCTCCAGCCGGTATCCGCCGTCATCGAGCTTGCGGATGACACCGAGGATCGCGCCGCGCTTTTTCTCAAGTTTCTTGATCACGCGCGCGGCATGGACGCCGCCGGGTTCATCCGGTGCGGCGATACGCGCCAGCACACGGTCGCCGACGCCGGCGGCCGGTTGCGGATTGCGGCCGCGGCGCGGGGTGCGGATGGCGACGAGCGGCGGCGAACCTTGTTCGGCTTCGTCCCATTCGTAGGGCCGGGCGAGAAGTCCGCCATCGCGGTCGCGTCCGGTGATGGTGAGCACCATGACCTGCGGCAGCGCGCCAGCGGCTACGAGGCGCTTGCCGCGCCGCTGGAACACGCCGTCTTCTTCCAGTTCCTTGAACAGGTGTTTCAGCGCGACCCGGTCATCGCCCTTCAGGTTGAACGCCTTGGCGACGTCGCGCCTGGTGGCGCGGTCCGGGTTGTCGCGGATGAAGGCGACCACGTCGTCGCGCGTCGGCAAATGCGCTGTCCGGCCGCGCGGGGCCGGCTTTGGGTCGCCTTTGCGGCGCGCCCGCGCCTTAGCCATCGGCTTTCGCGGCGGTCTTCTTTTTTGCCGGTGCCTTTTTCTTCGCCGGTGTCTTTTTGGCGGCGGGTTTCTTCGCCGCAGCCTTCTTAGTCGCGCCGCCGACCTTCTTGCCGGTCTTCTCGGCCCGCTCGGCGATCAGCTTGACGGCATCATCAAGCGTAACCGACATCGGATCGGTGCCCTTGGGGATGGTGGCGTTGATCTTGCCGTGATTGACATAGGGGCCATAGCGGCCGTCGCGCACAGTGATCGGGCCGCCGGCCTCCGGGTGTTCGCCGAGTTCCTTCAAGGCCGCCGGCGTCGAACGCCCGCGGCCTCGGCCATTGGCCATTTTCTCGGCGATCACGGTGACGGCGCGGTTGATGCCGATGGCGAAAACGTCCTCGATCGATTCGAGATTGGCGTATGTGCCGTCATGCAGGACGAACGGCCCGTAGCGGCCAAGGCCGGCCGAGATCATCTTGCCGCTTTCCGGATGCTGTCCGACATCGCGCGGCAACGACAAGAGCGCCAGTGCTTTCTCGTGAGCGATGTCTTCGACCTTCCAGCCCTTCGGCAGGCTGGAGCGCTTGGCTTCCTTGCCTTCGCCGCGCTGCACATAAGGGCCGAAGCGCCCGGTGCGCAGCGTGATTTCCTCGTCGGTATAGGGATCGGTGCCGAGCACCTTCGGGCCGTCGGCGAGTTCGGCCTCGCCATCCTTGGGGCCTTCCTCGCCAAGCTGGCGGGTGAAGCCGCATTCGGGGTAATTGGAGCAGCCGACAAAGGAGCCATAGCGTCCAAGCTTCAGGCTGAGCTTGCCGGTGCCGCATTTCGGGCATATGCGCGGGTCGGAACCGTCCTCGCGCTTGGGGAAGACCAGTGGCTCGAGCTGCTCGTTGAGCGCGTCCAGCACATCGGTGATGCGCAATTCCTTGGTCTCGTCGACATGGGCGGAGAACTCGTTCCAGAAAGCGCGCAAGACATCTTTCCAGGCAAGCTTGCCGGCCGAGATGTCGTCGAGCTTTTCCTCCAGCGATGCCGTGAAGTCGTATTCGACATAGCGCTCGAAGAAGCCTTCGAGAAACGCAGTGACGAGCCGGCCCTTGGCCTCGGGCAACAGCTTCTTGCCTTCCAGTCGGACATATTCGCGGTCGCGCAGGGTCGTCAGCGTCGCCGAATATGTCGACGGCCGGCCAATGCCCAGCTCCTCCATCTTCTTGATCAGCGAAGCTTCCGAGAAGCGCGGCGGTGGTTCGGTGAAGTGCTGCGTGGCCTCGATACGGTCGCGCGACGGCGTCTCGCCGGTCGCCATGGCGGGAAGGCGGTTTGAGTCGTCCTCGTCATCGGCGTCGGTCTTCATGTCGTCGCGATGTTCGGTATAGGCGGCAAAGAAGCCGTCGAACTTGACGACACTGCCGGTGGCGCGCAGCGATGCTGTCTTGCCGTCGCCGGACGCGGCGATCTCGACGGTGGTACGCTCCAGTTCGGCCGACGCCATCTGGCTGGCGATGCCGCGCTTCCAGATCAGGTCGTAGAGCTTCAACTGGTCGGCATCCAGAGCGCCGCGCAACTTGTCGGGGCTGCGGGTGAAGTCGGTCGGCCGAATGGCTTCGTGCGCTTCCTGGGCGTTCTTGGCCTTGGTCGAATAATGACGCGGCTTGTCGGGTACGTAGCGGTCGCCGAAGCCGGCGCCAATGGCGGCGCGGGCGGCCTCGATCGCCTCCGGCGCCATCTGCACGCCGTCGGTCCGCATATAAGTGATCAGGCCGGCGGTCTCGCCGCCGATGTCGATGCCCTCATAGAGCCGCTGGGCCACCTGCATGGTGCGGGCCGGGGCGAAACCGAGTTTCGCGGACGCCGCCTGCTGCAGCGTGGACGTGGTGAACGGCGGCGCCGGGTTGCGCCGCTGCGGCTTCGCTTCGACGGACTCGACGCGGAAGGCAGCCGACTCCAGCATCGCCTTGACCGCATTGGCCTGATCGGCGTTGCCGATATCCATCTTGGTGACGCGCTTGCCATCGAAACCCGTCAGACGGGCGACGAATGCCTCGCCGGCACCGGTCTTCAGGTGGGCGGCGATCTGCCAGTATTCCTCGGCGATGAAACGTTCGATCTCGCTTTCGCGGTCGCAGACGAGGCGCAGGGCCACCGACTGGACGCGACCGGCCGAACGGGCGCCCGGGAGTTTGCGCCACAGCACCGGCGAGAGCGTGAAGCCGACCAGATAGTCGAGCGCGCGGCGCGCCAGATAGGCGTCGACCAGCGGCATGTCGATGTCGCGCGGGTTGGCCATCGCCTCGGTGACGGCCTGCTTGGTGATGGCATTGAAGACGACGCGGCGGACCGGCTTGTCCTTGATCGCCTTCTTTTTGTTGAGGACTTCCAGCACGTGCCAGGAGATCGCTTCGCCTTCGCGATCCGGGTCGGTCGCGAGGAAAAGAGTGTCGGCGGATTTGACGGCAGCCGCGATTTCGTTCAGCCGTTTGTTGGACGCCGTGTCGACCGACCAGGACATTGAAAAGTCCTCGTCAGGCAGGACCGATCCGTCCTTTGCGGGCAAATCGCGGACATGGCCGAACGAGGCCAGTACCTTGTAGCCCGAACCCAGATACTTGTTGATTGTTTTCGCTTTGGCGGGCGATTCGACGATTACGACGTCCATGATGCGCAGCAGTTTTAGAGGTAAAT
Source organism: Oricola sp. (assembly GCF_965230365.1). Lineage (GTDB taxonomy): Bacteria > Pseudomonadota > Alphaproteobacteria > Rhizobiales > Rhizobiaceae > Oricola. Next base: position 2,028,763 of record NZ_OZ246003.1, read on the forward strand.
TTCGGCAGACTTCAGCCGCTTCGGCTTCGGACATGGCGGCATGGCGCGAATTGGTCAAGAGGGAAATCGGCAAATACACCCAGTAGTTGCATCATTACATTTTGCAATCTAAAGCTGTTGTGCTACTTTGCGGAAGGTCGGATTTGCACGCGAAAACCAGGGGATCGAGCTGTGATGGAAACCTCGCAGGACAATGCCGGCCAACTGGACTATCTGACTTCGCTGATCGCGGAATTGCGGCAGATCGCCGAGCGCGAAGAGATGCCGACGCTCGCCTATTACCTTGGGATGGCGCAGATGGAAGCCGCAGAACTATTGGCGCGCGAACAACCGAGACGCGAGCGTGAGTCAATCCGGTGCGAGGAGCGAGACGCGGTTTCCTGAGTGGCGCTCAATACGCTGCGCCAGATCAAGCTCCAGAATCGTCAGGAAGACCTGAGCCGGTGTTAGCCCCGTCTGGTCGATGATGTCGTCAATGTCGGTGGGGGTGGGCCCGAGCAATTCGACGACGCGGGCGCGATCGTTGTCGCCCGGTGGTATCGAGAGTGTGTGTTCGGGCTCCCGTGCCTGTTTTGGCGAAGGCGACTCCGGCGGGCGCATCGGTGCAAGGGCTTCGAGGATATCGGCCGCAGAGGCAGTCAGGATCGCGCCGTCGCGGATCAGCGCGTTGGCGCCCTGGGCGCGGGGATCGAGCGGCGAGCCGGGCACAGCGAACACCAGACGGCCCATCTCGCCGGCGTAGCGCGCCGAGATTAGTGAGCCGGACCGCATCGCCGCCTCGGCGACGACGAGCCCGAGCGACAATGCCGCGATCACCCGGTTGCGGCGCGGGAAATCGCGTGCGCGCGGCTCCCAGCCGAACGGCATCTCGGTGATCACGGCACTTATGTCCGAGTTAGCGATCCGCTCCAGCAGCTCCTCATTCTCAGGCGGATAGGGTTTGTCGATACCGCCGGCAAGGACTGCGATGGTGCCGGTTGCGAGCGCGGCCTTGTGGGCCTCGGCATCGATGCCACGGGCCAGGCCGGAAGCAATCGCATAGCCCGCCGTTCCCAGGTCGCCGGCCAGCATGCGCGCCATTTTCCTGCCGGCCATCGACGCATTGCGGGCGCCAACAACTGCCACACAGGGTTTCGAGAACACGGCCGCACCGCCCATAACGGTGACTAGCGGCGGCGCTGGATCGGCCAATCGCAGCATCTCCGGATAATCCGGCTCGCCGAATCCGACGATACGCGCGCCATGGCGGGTCGCGGCGTCCAACTCAGCCTCTGCGTCTTCCTGCGGCAGGACGCGGATTGACTTCAGCCGTCCGCCGCGCGCCGCCAGTTCCGGCAGCATTTCCAGCGCCAGCTCGGCGGAGCCGCAATGGGTGATCAGATCACGAAACGTTGCCGGGCCGACATTGTCGGAGCGGTAAAGGCGCAGCCATGCGAGACGCTGGCGATCGGACAGCACGAAGCGGGCAGGGGCGTCGTTTTCCTGACGCCCGTCCGCCACCGGTCAGCTCTTCTGGCCGATCCTGCTTTCCGTGCCGGAGAGCAGGCGCGATATGTTTTGCCGATGGGTCCAGAAGACGATTGCCGTCAGCAGAACGTAGGCCCAGCCGAGGCCCGTCTCGCCAACGAAGAAGAGGCTCGCCGTGGTCACCACGCTCGCGGTCAGCGCGGCAAGCGAGGAATAGCGGAAGATGAACGCCATCGCGATCCACACGATCGCAAAGGGTGCAAGCACGTGCCATGAGAAGCCGAGCGAGATGCCGGCGAAAGTCGCCACGCCCTTGCCGCCTTTGAAGCCGAGCCAGACCGGGTAAAGGTGGCCGATGAATGCAGCGAGCCCGGCGAGCACAGCGGCCTCCATGCCACCGAACTGCCGCGCCAGCATCACCGGAAGCGTACCCTTGAGCGCGTCGAGCAGTAGGGTCAGCGCGGCCAGTCCCTTGTTGCCGGTGCGCAGCACGTTGGTCGCGCCGATATTGCCGGAACCGATCGTGCGGACATCGCCGAGGCCGGCCATACGCGTGAGGATCAAACCGAAGGGTATCGATCCGCACAGATAGCCGCCGACAAGCGCGGCAAGAGGGATGAATGGCGGTGCGGCGGTGAAGTCCATGGTGTCCGTTGCGGCAAGTTGCGACGTCCGGCATTTATGCGCTGTAAACGGTCTCGCCCGCAACCACTGTCTGAACCACCCGGCCGCTGAAGCGGGCTTCGTCGAATGCCGTGTTCTTGGATTTCGAATGCAACATGTCGGGGCTGAGGACCCATGGCATGTCAAGGTCGACAACCGCGAAATCGGCGGATGCGCCGGGCGCGAGAGTGCCTGCCTCGATGCCGAGCAGCTTCGCCGGCCCGGTCGACATGGCGGCAATCAAACGCTTCAGGCTGACGTCGCCGGAATGAACGAGGCGCAACCCGGCAGCCATCAGTGTTTCCAGCCCGACGGCGCCGGAGGCGGCTTCGGAGAAGGGCAGGCGCTTGGTGTCGACATCCTGCGGGTCGTGCGCCGACACGATCACGTCGATCGTTCCGTCGTTCAGCGCATCGATCATCGCGCGGCGGTCGTCTTCGCCGCGCAGCGGAGGCGACAGCTTGAAGAAGGTGCGGTACTCGCCGACGTCGTTCTCGTTGAGCGTCAGATGGTTGACCGAGATGCCGGCCGAAACATCGAGGCCCCGGTCCTTGGCGGCGCGGATCGCATCGGCCGACATGGCGGCGGAGATCATGGCCGCGTGATAGCGGCTGCCGGTCAGCGCGGCGAGCCGCAGGTCGCGCTCCAGCGGCAGCAGTTCGGCCTCGCGCGGAATGCCGGAGTATCCCAGCCAGCTTGCGAAAAGTCCCTCGTTCATGACGCCGTCGGCCGAAAGATCGGCGTCCTGCGTCTCATGGGCGATCATTGCGCCGAAATCGCGCGCATAGCGCATGGCGTTGCGCATCACGGCGGCGTTGGAAATCGTCTGCCTGCCGTCCGTAAACAGCACCGCGCCGGCATCAAGCAGCAGGCCGATTTCCGTCATCTCGCGGCCGGCAAGGCCCTTGGTGATCGCCGCTGCCGGGAAAACGCGGGTGCGCGCGGTCTCGCGTGCCGTGCGCAGCACGAATTCGACCAGCGCAACGTCGTCGATCACGGGCTCGGTGTCAGGCATCATGACCAGCGAAGTGACGCCGCCGGCCGCCGCCGCCGCGCTTGCCGAGGCGATGGTCTCGCGGTATTCGCCGCCCGGTTCCCCGATGAACACCCGCATGTCGACAAGCCCGGGAACGATTGCGAGGCCGCGGCAGTTGACGACCGTCGCACCCTCCGGCGTGCCCTGGTTGGCCGCCTCGGGCCCGGCGGCCTCGATCCTGCCGTTGCGCACCACCAGCGCGCCAACCGCGTCCAGATCCCGGGACGGATCGACGATGCGCGCGTTCTGGTAGATCGAAAGGCCGGTCATGCGCCGTCACCGTCGTCATTCTTGCGCGCATCCAGCAAGGCTTCGATAACCGCCATACGCAGGGCGACGCCCATTTCCACCTGCTCCTCGATCACGCTCTGCGGGCCGTCGGCGATGTCGGAGGCGATTTCGACGCCGCGGTTCATCGGGCCGGGATGCATCACGAGCGCGTCGGGCTTGGCGTAAGCGAGTTTTGCCGCGTCGAGGCCGTAGTGGCGGAAATACTCGCGAACCGAAGGAACCAGCGCCTGGCCCATGCGTTCGCGCTGCAGGCGCAGCATCATCACCACATCGGCGTCGGCCAACCCGTCCTTCATCGAGGTGAAGGGTTCGACGCCCATCTTCTCGACGGCCTGCGGCATCAGCGTCGACGGGCCGACGACGCGCACCCGCGCACCCATCGTGTTGAGCAAGATGATGTTGGAGCGGGCGACGCGTGAATGCAGGATGTCGCCGCAGATCGCGACCATGAGGCCATCGAGGCGGCCCTTGGCGCGGCGGATGGTCAGTGCGTCGAGCAGCGCCTGTGTCGGGTGTTCATGCGCGCCGTCGCCGGCGTTGATGACGGCGCAGCCGACCTTGCGGGCGAGGAGCGCGGCGGCTCCTGCCGCCGAGTGCCGGACGATCAGGATGTCCGGTCGCATGGCGTTGAGCGTCATCGCCGTGTCGATCAGCGTTTCGCCCTTTTTGACCGAGGACGAGGCGACCGACATGTTCATGACGTCGGCGCCGAGCCGCTTGCCCGCCAGTTCGAACGAGGCCTGGGTGCGCGTCGACGCCTCGAAGAAGAGGTTGATCTGGGTACGCCCGCGCAGAATCGTCTTCTTCTTCTCGCGTTGCCGCGATACGCCCACATCGCCGTCGGCGCGGTCGAGAAGTGTCTGGATTTCGGGGTAGGAAAGACCGGTGATGCCGAGAAGGTGGCGGTGCGGATAGATCGGCGGTTCTAGGTTCGCGGTCATGTCGGGCCACACGTCTATGTCCGATTCGCCCGCCCGGCAAGTATTGCAGCGGTGGGTTTGCCGATTCCGCGAAAATTGTTGTGTGGTTTCGGGGTGGATACAACCGCGACGTTCACAGTTAATGTAATAGCGAAGTCAGAGGGTTTTGGGTTGGGGCCGTGCCGTGGTGAACGAAACACACGAAATTACGAACCAGACGCCGTCCTTGGGCGGAAGCGCATTCAGGGACGATCCGCTGCTGTCGCATTACGCGACTGGCTATGGCAACGCCGACATGACCGAACTGCATCAGATCGGCGCTTTCGTGCGGTCGGCGGAAGCGATCGACCTAGCCCGGCTGGCGAATGCGGAGCCGCCGAAACTGCATACCCATGACCGGCATGGCCGGCGAATCGACCGGCTCGAGTTTCATCCCGCCTATCACGCGCTGATGCGCCGTTCGGCCGGCTGGGGGCTGACCGGATCGGTGTGGGAACGCAAGGAGGAGGCAGCCGCTGCCGGGCACGTGCGCCGGGCGATCCCGTTTTACATGATGGCCGGCCTTGAGACCGGGCATCTTTGCCCAGTGACGATGACCCATGCGTCGGTCGCCGCTTTGCTGGCGAGTCCGGATCTGGCGCGTAGCTGGGTGCCTCGAGTGGTTTCGCGCAAATACGATTCAACGATCAAGGCGCCGGGCGACAAGGCCGGGCTGACGATCGGCATGGGCATGACTGAGAAGCAGGGCGGCACAGACGTCAATGCCAACACCACACGGGCCGAGCGCGCCGGCAAGGGCATCTACAGGATCACCGGGCATAAGTGGTTCATGTCGGCACCGATGTGCGATGCGTTCCTGATGCTCGCCCAGGCGCCGGACGGTCTGAGCTGCTTCCTCGTACCGCGCATCCTGCCCGACGGCCAACCCAACGGCATCCAACTGCAGCGCCTCAAGGACAAGCTCGGCAACCGGTCCAATGCGTCGTCAGAAGCCGAATTCCACTCCGCCGCTGCCCAGATCGTCGGCGAGGAGGGGGCAGGCGTTCGCACGATCCTCGAAATGGTGACCCTGACACGGCTCGACTGCGCCATTGCATCGGCTGGCCTGATGCGTGCATCCATGTCGGAGGTGGTGCATCACGCGCGCCACCGCAGCGCCTTTGGCGGGCCGTTGATCGACAAGCCGCTGATGGTGCGGGTGCTCGCCGACATGGCAATCGACACAGCCGCTGCGACTGTGTTGTCCTTCCGGCTGGCGCGCGCATTCGACCTTGCCGAACAGGACGAGTTCGAGGCGGCCTATGCCCGCGCCATGACACCGGTGGTCAAGTACTGGGTCTGCAAGATCGCACCGCCATTGATCGGCGAAGCGATGGAGTGCCTCGGCGGCAACGGATACACCGAGGATTTCGTGCTGGCGCGTCACTACCGGGAGGCGCCGGTCAATTCGATCTGGGAAGGTTCCGGCAATGTGATGGCGCTGGACCTGCTCAGGGTCTATCGCCGTCAACCCGAACTCTTTGACATGATTATCGAGCAAATCTCCGATCAACTCGGCCGCCGAGCCGGCGCGACGCTCGACGTGCTCAATGCGGCCTTCGATTTGGCGCGCTCCGACGAAGGTGCCGCACGGTTGGTAATCGAACAACTGGCGATGGCGGCCGCAGCTGCCGAACTCTACCGGCTCGGCGCGGGTCGGCTTGCCGATGCATTCGCCGAGACGCGTCTCGGCGGCACATGGCGCATGAGCTACGGAATGCTCGATGCGCGCTTCGATGCGGCGCGCATTCTCGAAGCGCTTTATCCGCCCGAAAACTGAGCGGTCACCGCCAGTACCGCCGGGATGGACAAGAACGAAACCGCGGTCTGACACGTGACGATCGCGGCATAGAGTTCGGCATCGCCGCCCAGTTGCCGCGCCAGGACATAGCCATTCATGGCAGTCGGAACCGCTGCGCACAGAGCCAGATAGGACAGCTGCGGGCCATCAATACCGATCAGAATCGCAGTGCCGACAATCAGCACGGGAAACAAGACGAGCTTCTTTAGCGACGTGTAGAAGACCATCAGGTTGGGCCGCAACACATCGCTCGGTCTCAGGCCGGCACCGATCGCCACCAGGCCAATGCCGAGGGCGGCTCGAGCCAGATAGTCTAGGAATTCCATTGCCGGAACCGGAAGTTCGAATGGCAGGCTGCGCACCACGAGTGCCGAACCCGCCGCAATGATCAGCGGATTAATGGCAATTTGGCGCAATACGCGGCCGATGTTAGGCGATTTGTCGGTGAACCATGCGACAACCGCCACCGACTCGATATTAATGGGGATGATGACAATCGCCATCACCAGGGCGACCACGGCTACGCCCTCGGCCGGATAGAGCTTCTCCGCTACTGCGTAGGCGATAAAGCCGTTCCAGCGGACCGTTGTCTGGAACACGGAAGAAAACGCTGGCGGACCGATGCCCAACCGGTCGCGCAACAACGGCCAAGCAGCAAGGCTGAACGCTGCGATCACGATGCTGCCAATCGCCATCGCGATCAGAATCGCATCGAAGGTCAGGTCGGAAAAGTCGGCCCGGACAATCGCGATGAACAGCAGCGCCGGATAGAGGACATAGTAGCAAAGAAGCTCCAATCCGCGCCAAAAATCGGCGGGAAACCTGTCCAGGCGACGCAGTAGATTGCCGAAAAGGATCAGGGCGAAGATTGGAATGATGGTCGAGAAAATCGTCAACATGCGGAGTACCCGGAGGTTGGAAGAGCCTTGGCGTGATGCATCAAGGCGAAGGCGACCGCAACTCACAGTATTCACCTCCGTTAAGGTTAACAGACAGTAAAGATTGCGGCCCGACAACAACCAACCGATAGTCCGCTCAGACAGGCGGGAGCACCATGCGGCGCATAATCTCAGGCAGTATTCTGGCAAGCTGGATCGTGATCATGATCGCAGCCGGCGTTCTTGGCTTGCCGGCGGCCGGCCAGGACGCGGGTGTGCTTCCGGTGGTTCATTCGACACTGATGGCGCATGTCGCGCCGGGTCTGCAGGCCGAGGCGATGCGCATGGTGCTTACCATTGCCGCATCCGCGCTGTTTGCAGCGATGCTCTGGGCATTGATGTTTGCCGTCTCGACCGACCGGGACGAGGCGGCGGGGCGCGTGTTTTCGATGGTGGTCGCTTATTGTGCGACGCTGGCGTCGATTTCGGCGGTTGCGCTCGTGATGCTGTTTGCCGGCGATGGCTTGGCTTTGCCCGCGTTGCTCGTCATGCACCTGACGACGTTGGTCTCGATGATCGCTTCAGGAAGCGCGGAATTCGCGCTGGGGCGGAGGCCGGCGATGCCTGCACACGGCAATGACAATGACAGGTTCGCCTACCGGGTGTCGACGCAGATGGCGATCACCAGCGCGAAGCTTGCGGACATTGGCCGCCAGACTCAGAAAGGCGAGGCATCATGATCCGTTACCTGTTCTGGCTGTGGTTTCTGCCATTGACGCTGTTCTGGGGCTGGTACGGTCTGTCCTATTACAACGTCAGTTTCGGCATGACCTTTCTTAGCCGCGATTTGCACGATTTGGTGTTTCACATATACGGATCGATCCTCGGAATAGATCCGGCAACGATACCGGGCCTGTTCCTGAAGGCTTGTATCTTCGACACGTTTCTGATCTTTGGCTTCGTCGCGTTCCGCAAACGTCGGCGGATCCGCCAATGGTGGCAGGAGCGCAAGACCGCCCGGAGCGTGGAAACCGCGAGCGAACCGGCCGATCCGGTTCAGGTTCCCGCCGAGTAGATACGGTCCAGTGCGCCCTGCAATATGAAGGCCGCTGCGGCTGAATCGATCCGCTCGGCACGCTTGGCCCGCGACACATCCATCTCCAACAGTGAACGTTCGGCGGCAACCGTCGACAGGCGTTCGTCCCAGAAGGCGAGCGGCAGGTCGGTCTTTCGAGCAAGGTTGCGGGCGAAGGCGCGTGTCGCCTGCGCGCGCGGCCCCTCGCTGCCGTCCATGTTGAGCGGAAGACCGAGCACGATTGCGCCGACATTGTCCTTTTCGAAGAGTACCAACAGCCTTTCGGCATCGGCGGTAAACTTCATGCGCTTGATCACCGGGCGCGGCGAGGCCAGCGACAAGCCGCGATCGCTGACCGCTACCCCGATTGTCTTTGTGCCCAGATCAAGGCCGGCGACGGTCTGGCTGGGCGAAAGTGCTTGCGTAATGTTATCCAAAGCGATTTCAGTCATGCCATCCTTGCGTCATGCTCGCGGCTATGGTCGTGGGTCTTACCTTTTTCGCACCCCCCTGACGAGGAGATACGAATATGAAACTGACCTGGTACGGCCACTCCGCATTCCGCATCGATGCTGGTGGAGCCTCTATCCTGATCGATCCGTTTCTCATCGACAATCCGGCTTGGGACGGCGGCTGGCAGGAGCCGGCAGACGGCGTGACACACGTGCTCCTGACGCATGGCCATGACGACCATATCGGCGATGCGCTGGAGATTTTGAAAGAGACCGACGCCATGCTGGTCGCCAATTTCGAGATCTGCATGTATCTGGTCGGCAAGGGCGTCAAAGAAAGTAAAATCAATCCCGGCAATCATGGCGGTACGGTCGATTGCGGGGGATTCACGACGACTTTCGTCAACGCCGTGCATTCTTCTTCGTCACAGACCGGTGAGGGTGGCAATATCTATCTCGGCAATCCGGCCGGCCTCGTCCTGCACTTCAAGGACGAGCCGACGGTCTACCACATGGGCGACACCGACATATTCTCCGACATGGCGCTGATCGCGGAGTTCCACCGCCCCGATATCGGCTTGGTGCCGATCGGCGACCGCTTCACCATGGGCGGCGCCATGGCGGCCATCGCCTGCCGCCGCTACTTCAACTTCTCCGGAATCGTACCGTGCCACTACGGCTCGTTTCCGGTCATCGACGCCGATGCCGACACCTTCCTTGCCGCGATGGAAGAGGAGGCGTCAAAAGTGCTGGTGCCGAAGATCGGCAAGCCGGTCACCCTGTGACGATCCCGTCGCCAGGCACCGCGTGGCGCGCTCATATTGCGCCGCGCAATCGCCAAGGCTATAGCGGGCGCAATCCCTTTACCGCCCGGAGAAGTTGATGTCCGTCGATACCGCAACCGTCAAACGCGTCGCCAAGCTTGCCCGCATCGCCGTCACCGACGAGGAGGCGGCGAAGATGGAGGGCGAACTCAACGCCATCCTCGGTTTCGTGGAGCAGTTGAACGAGGTGGATGTCGACGGTGTCGAGCCGATGACCTCGGTTACGCCGATGGGCATGAAAAAGCGCGTCGATACCGTCAATGACGGCGACAAGGCCGACGACGTGACGGCCAATGCGCCGGCGTCGGAGGACAATTTCTTTCTTGTGCCCAAGGTGGTGGAGTAGCGAGACATGGCGGTGACAATCGCCCGCGAAACGCCAATGCAGGACGAGGTGCGTGACATGGTCGGCGCGCTCAACGACTATCTTATCCCGTTGTCGCCGCGCGAGTTCCAGTTCCAGATGACGGTCGACCAGATGGCCGGACCGGACACGGTCCTGTTCGTTGCACGCAATGCCGCTAGCGCGGCGGTGGGCATGGGGGCGCTGAAACTGCATGATGGCGGCTTCGGCGAGGTCAAGCGCATGTACACCAAACCGGCGGCGCGGGGGACCGGCATCGGCCGCAAGCTGCTGGACGCTATCGAGGACGAGGCGCGCGGCCGCGGTCTTGGCGAACTGAAGCTGGAGACGGGCGGCACAACGCCCTTCAATGACACCTGGGCCATCTATGAACGCTGCGGCTTTTCGCGCTGCGGCGTCTTTGCCGACTATCCAGACACCAAATTCAATGTCTTTTACGAGAAGAAGCTGACCGCATGACCGACCTGACCAGCCTCACCATTGCCGAAGCGCGCGACAAGCTGGCCGCCAAGGAGTTCACCGCCGTTGAACTGACGGACGCCTATCTGGCCGCCATTGATGCCGCCAACTCCGCGCTGAACGCCTATGTCGCGGTGACACCGGACAAGGCGCGCGCCATGGCAAGCGCCTCTGACGAGCGCATCGCGGCTGGCCGCGCCGGCGCGCTTGAGGGCATTCCGCTTGGCATCAAGGATCTCTACGCCACCGAAGGCGTTCACACCCAGGCCTGCAGCCACGTGCTCGATGGTTTCGAACCGCGCTATGAATCGACGGTCACGGCGAATCTTTGGGCCGACGGCGCGGTCATGCTCGGCAAGCTCAACATGGATGAGTTCGCGATGGGCTCTTCCAACGAGACGTCGCATTACGGCCCGGTGATCAACCCGTGGCGCGCCGAGGGCTCCAACCGCGATCTGGTGCCGGGCGGTTCGTCCGGCGGTTCGGCGGCCGCTGTTGCGGCGCGGCTTTGCGCGGGCGCGACAGCGACCGACACCGGTGGCTCGATCCGTCAGCCGGCCGCGCTCACCGGAACAGTCGGTATCAAGCCGACCTACGGCCGCTGCTCGCGCTGGGGCATCGTCGCATTTGCCTCGTCGCTCGATCAGGCCGGTCCGCTCGCCCGTGACGTGCGCGACGCGGCGATCATGCTGAAGTCGATGGCCTCCGTCGATGCGAAGGACACTACCTCGGTCGACATCCCAGTGCCGGATTACGAGGCCGCGCTTGACGGCTCGGTCAAGGGCATGAAGATCGGCATCCCTGCGGAATACCGCATGGACGGCATGCCCGAGGAGATCGAGGCGCTGTGGCAAAAAGGCATAGCCTGGCTGAAGGACGCCGGTGCCGAGATCGTCGACATCACTCTGCCGCACACCAAATACGCGCTGCCCGCCTATTATATCGTCGCGCCTGCGGAGGCTTCGTCCAACCTCGCCCGATATGACGGCGTGCGCTACGGCCTGCGCGTGCCCGGCAACGACATCATCGACATGTATGAGAAAACCCGCGCCGCCGGCTTCGGTGCCGAGGTCAAGCGTCGTGTCATGATCGGAACCTATGTGCTGTCGGCGGGCTACTACGACGCCTACTACCTGCGCGCCCAGAAGGTGCGCACGTTGATCAAACGCGATTTTGAGACCGTGTTCGCCGATGGCGTCGACGCCATCCTGACGCCGGCGACGCCGTCGGCCGCGTTCGGCGTCGCCGATCAGGACATGGCGTCCGACCCGGTGAAAATGTATCTGAACGACATCTTCACGGTGACGGTGAACATGGCCGGATTACCGGGCATCGCCGTGCCCGCCGGTCTCGACCATCGCGGCCTGCCGCTCGGCCTGCAACTGATCGGCAAGCCATTCGACGAGGAAACGCTGTTCCGCACCGCCCACGTGATCGAGCAGGCGGCCGGACGCTTCGACGCGCATAAGTGGTGGTAGGCCGCACATAGGAGATTTTAATGGTCCGCCGGGTTCTTGTCTTTCTCGCAGTCTCGGTGGTTATCTATCTGGCCATCGCGCTTGGCCTGATCGCTTCGCAACGACCATCATTACTGAGCGTCGAGGGCGGTCTTGACTTCACCGCGCTCGGCGCGTCCGATACGCCCGCTGCGCCGCTTGAGACCTTCACCGCCCGCGACGGGACCGAACTCTTGTACCGATCCTATGCGTCCGGCCGCGAGGGCGCGCCGCTGCTGGTCTTCGTGCACGGTTCGGGCTGGCACGGTCTCGCCTATGACGGGTTGGCGCGCCGTATCGCTGAGGCAGGCGCCGCCGATGTCGTCCTGCCGGATCTGCGCGGTCACGGGGTGAATCCCGAAAGGCGCGGCGACATCGATTACATTGGCCAATACGAGGACGATCTCTCCGACCTGATATTGCAGGTTAGGAAAATTTCTCAGAGTATTGTAATTGCTGGTCATTCATCCGGCGGCGGATTGGCCATCCGCCTTACCGCCGGCGCCTATGGCGACATGTTTGCAGGCGCTATCCTCATCGCACCTTACGTCCATCACGAGGCGCCGAGCATGCGGCCGGATTCCGGTGGCTGGGCGCAACCGTTCATTCGCCGGATCATCGGGCTGGTCATGCTCAACAATGTCGGTGTTACCGCGCTGAACGGGCTGCCGGTCATCCAGTTCGCGTTCCCGCAATCGGTGCTGGACGGTCCGCTCGGCCAGACGGCGACGACCAGCTACTCCTTCCGGCTGAATACTTCCTACGCACCGCGCAACGACTATCTGTCAGAAATCGCCGCGCTGCCGCCGTTTCTGCTGATCGCCGGAGCCGAGGACGAAGCCTTCGTGGCGGATCGCTACGAACCGATGTTGGCAGCGGAAAACTCGGGCGGCAGCTATCACCTGCTGCCCGGCGTGTCGCACCTTGGCGTCATTGACGAAGAACCAACTGCAGAATTGATAACCGAGTTTCTGCGGGAATTCTGACACGGTCGCTCAGCGGGTTCCGCGCAAAGGCAGGTCGAGATCCAACGCCGATTTGTCGGCGGTGTCGATCTCGCACCTGTTCAGCATTCTGGCGGCGGAAATCGTCAGTTCCGCAGCGGCGGGCGTTGTGTTGGCAACGTATGCCAGTGCGGATTCGCGGTTGGCGCGCGACAAGTTGTCAACGCTCTTGTCAACGCACTCGCAGCTCCAGACCCGCTCGGACATGGTGAGGTTTGCCGCCGCAATGCCATATCCGCCGATGCATGCCGCATATGCCTCACCGCGCTTATAGTAACGCTTGTCCATTCTCCGCATCGTGCCGCGCAAGCCGTCCCGCGCCATCGAATAGAGCTGGCCCGGAGGCACGACATCGCCGGTCGCGCCGAAATGTGCCCACGCGCCGCCAAGCGCGCCGGATACCAGCACCACCCCGATCGTCATCGCGTTGAAATTCACGGAACCGACCCCATCCCTGTATTGTCCGATATTCGGGTGAAGAAACTGTTTCTGTTTACGCTGCGTTGTTTTCGTTGCCCGTCCATGTTTGGCTGTCAGGCTATGCCAAACGCGGCCCTTTCGGAGCGAGGGCGGCCGATTGCGAAGCGGAGCAGGCGATGCGTGAGGTGCTGGAAGCGCTGGATGGCTTGCGGACCGGAGGTTTTGCCGTCGGCCCGCAGTGGCATGCCGCCCACAAGCTGGCGCAGGATCACGAGGGCGAACCCGTCTATGACTGGCTGCACGCGTTTTGCCACCGCATCGAGGGCGACGACTGGAACGCGGGCTACTGGTATCGCCGCGCCGGGAAGGCGCGCGGCGAGGGGAGCCTGGAAGAGGAATGGGTGGTCATGCGCGCCACTTTGGCGGGCGACGGCTAGCAGATACCCGCCGCCGCCCTTTGTGATGTTCAGCGATTGTCGAGCTGGCTTCTGACCAGTTCGAGACCGCGCCGCGTAATGCGGTAGGGCTCGCCGTTTCTCGACGCGATGGTTCGCCGGCGCTTCAGTTTCCTGAACAGTTCCAAGTCGAGGCCGGGATATTGCCAGCCGTCGCGGGTAAAGCAGCGAACGTTTGCAATCGTCTTGTGGCGTTTGGCGATCTTAATGAAGCCGCCCTGCGCCAGCAGGTGGAGAATGCGCTGTTCAGCGCGTGAGATATCCATGATGTCCGGATCCGGTTTGCGGCGCATGGCCGCGCGAAAGCATTCCGCCGCCAAAGCGTTTCAGGTCTGGACTGAAACGCTCCACACGGCGGTTCGGCAATCAGCTTTCCCGAAACGCTTGCGCGGTCCGGGCTTTCACCGGGACTCGGACGAACCGAACATCAAAACTCCTGTTTCCGGCGGCTTATGTAGGCGCGCCGACGCCTGCTGTCCACAGTGAGCGGCGCGGGGTAACGGGCTTGTCAGTGCGTTTTCGCACAGGCGTTACAATCGGCGGACGCAATGGTGTATAGGATCCCCACGTCCGGAACCCAAGGGAGGCAACATGTTCCGCTCGATTCTCGCTGCAACTGCAGCGCTTTTGGTGGTCGCAGGGACGTCGGCTTCGGCCGACGAGCGGGCCATCATCGTCATGGATGCCTCCGGTTCGATGTGGGGCCAGATCGACGGCAAGACCAAGATCGAGATCGCGCGCGAGGCCTTGTCGGGCGTTCTGACCACCGTTCCCGGCGGGCTTGAGATGGGGCTAATAGCCTATGGCCACCGCCGCAAGGGCGAATGCTCGGACATCGAGCAGATCGTGCCGCCGGGCGCCGATTCGCGCGATGCGATCGCCGCAGCCGTCAACCGGCTCAATCCCAAGGGCAAGACACCGCTGACCAATGCCGTGCGTCAGGCGGCCGAAGCGCTGCGTTACACCGAAGACAAGGCGACCGTCATCCTGATTACCGACGGCATCGAGACCTGCAATGCCGACCCCTGCGCGGTTGCCGGCGAGTTGGAGAGTGCCGGCATCGACTTCACGGCTCATGTCGTGGGATTCGGCCTTAAGGAAGGCGAGGGCGCGCAGGTCTCCTGCATCGCCGATCAGACCGGCGGGCTTTTTATCGAGGCCAAGAACGCGAACGAACTGACAGATGCGCTGACACAGACTGTAGCCATCACGCCGGACCCGGTACCTGCCGAACCGACTGCCGTTGAGCATAATCTGGTGCTTACGGCGGCACTTGCGCCGGGGCGGCCGCTGACGGAACGCAGCACGCGCTTCGATGTATTCAGGCTCGACGACAGCGGCGTGCCCGGTGAAAAGGCGGTCGACTACACCTACAAGATCGGCGAATGGCGCCGTTTCTACGAACCGGGTCGTTATTTAATCAAGGCGGCTTCCGACATGGCAACCGCCGAGGCGGTCGTGGAACTGTCGGAAACCGAGACGCTCGACCAGGAGATCGTTCTCGACGCCGGCTTGGTGACGCTCAATGTCGCGCCGACGCCCGGCGCTGATCCCGACGACAACGGCTATGTCGAGTTGCGCTCCGCTGGCGAGCGCGAGGTCGCCTATGGCACGCTGATCAATGTCGCTCCGGCCGGTGAGTTGTCAGCGCTGGGCAAGATCGGTGAGGCCAGGGCGAGCGCGACGCGGACGATAGCCGCCGGCGAGGTCGTCGAATGGAAACTGGTAGCGGCGGCAGGATCGCTGATTGCCCGCGCCGTCTATGCAGGTGGTGGCGAGCAGGCCGCCAAGGGCACAGTCAACATGCAGCTGTTCGAAGCGGCGCAGGCGCTTGACGGCAGCCGCAAGCGTATTGCCGGTGCCTATGGACCGCCGGCGAAGTTCGAAGTGCCACCTGGCGAGTATGTGCTTGTTTCAAGGGTCGGCCTTGTGACCAAGGAAAACGACATCCTGATCGAGCCGGGCGAGGAAACCGACATCACCATCGATCTCAAAGCCGGCATTGTCGATATCGCCGTCGCACCTGATGCCGCCGCCGATCCGGACCGCAACGCCGCCTGGCGGGTCACCGTCGGCGATGCGAAGCAGGGCGGCTATGGCAATGGGCGGGTCGTGGTGCCGGCCGGGGCGGTATCGCTTTATGGCAAAATCGGCGGCTCCGAAGTCACCGAGGAGGTCGAGGTCGGTGCGGCCGAACGGGTCGAACGCAAACTCGTCGCCGCTGCCGGCAGGCTGACCGCCAGCGCGGTTTATGCCGCTGGCGGACCAGCGGTCGAGGGCGGCAATGTGCGCTTTGATGTCTACTCGGCGAAGCGCGCGCTCGACGGTTCGCGCAAACGCTGGAACGGGTCGTATGGCAAGGCGGACTACATGTTGCCGCCGGGCGACTATGTGGTTGTCGCGCGCCTAGAGGCGGCCGAAGCGGAGGCTGCGGTGACCATCGAGGGCGGCGCGCTCAGCGAGATGCTGGTCGATCTGAACGCCGGCGTGCTTTCGGTCAATGCGCTGGGCGGGCGGCGAATCGACATCTTCACCGCCAAGGAAGACATCCAGGGCAAGCGCAAGCGGATCGCCGGCGGGTATGGCGAGACGCTGCAGGTGACCGCGCCTCCCGGTGACTATCTGGTCAGGGTCGAGTTTGACGGCGACAAGGGCAATGTCGAAAAACCGGTCAAGGTGACCGCCGCCGAACGCAGCGAGGTCACGGTCGACTGAAAATATGCAAGACAGGCCGTCGGGTTCCCGGCGGGCTTATTGATGGACGGCGAGAGAACAGGCGGTCAGGCGTCGACCGGCGTCAATCTCCGTTCGGCTTCGATGTCGTGTTTGAGGCGCTCGAAGAGATCGTGATTCTTGCAGAAATAGGGCGCCTCATCCGGCTCGGCATTCGTAGCCATCCATGACACGCAGCTGTCTTCGCGGTCGCATTCGGCACAGCGCTCGGATGCGCGCTTCATCACGGCGGCGCTGTTTGGACGGTTCGTCAGCGCAAGCCGCATGCGCAGCTTGTCCACCATGGCCTGGAACAGCGTTCCGCGTTCCGGCGCCTGGAAGAAATGTCGATAGGAAAGCATAGCGGTTCTCCTGGCTGGGACCCCTCCAAAAGGGCCACGCCGGGGGCGAACCAGCCTTGATCTCGATCAAGGCGCGCGCCGAAAGGCGCTATCAGCGCGGGATTTGACGTGATGGGTTTGGTTTGGCACGCGGGTCTTGTTCTGCGCCGAGAATTGGCATAGCCAGTGGAAAGGACATCTGCAAACAACACTCAGTATGACAATTATCGATACTCGTACCCCGGACCCGAAACGCTTTGTACCAGGTGCAACGGGCGACTGGGAGATCGTCATCGGCATGGAAGTCCATGCCCAGGTGATCTCCAACTCGAAGCTTTTTTCCGGCGCGTCCACCGAATTCGGTGCCGAGCCGAACGCAAACGTGTCGCTTGTCGATGCGGCGATGCCCGGCATGTTACCGGTGATCAACCAGGAATGCGTGCGCCAGGCGGTCCGCACCGGCCTTGGGCTGAAGGCCAAGATCAACAATCGCTCGATCTTCGACCGAAAGAACTATTTCTTTCCCGACCTGCCGCAGGGCTACCAGATATCCCAGTACAAGGACCCGATCGTCGGCGAAGGCAAGATTGTCATTTCCGTCGGGCCTGACCGCAAGGGCGAATTCGAAGATGTCGAAATCGGCATCGAGCGCCTGCATCTCGAGCAGGACGCTGGCAAGTCTATGCACGACCAGCATCCGACCATGTCCTATATCGATCTTAACCGGTCGGGCGTAGCGCTCATGGAAATCGTTTCGAAGCCGGACCTGCGGTCGTCGGACGAGGCCAAGGCCTACATGACCAAGCTGCGCTCGATCGTGCGCTATCTCGGGACATGCGACGGCAATATGGATGAAGGCTCGATGCGCGCCGACGTCAACGTCTCGGTACGCAAGCCGGGCGGCGAATTCGGGACCCGCTGCGAAATCAAGAACGTCAACTCGATTCGCTTCATCGGCCAGGCCATTGAATATGAGGCGCGCCGCCAGATCGACGTTTTGGAGAACGGCGGCGAGATTGACCAGGAGACCCGCCTGTTCGATGCCGCCAAAGGTGAGACCCGCGCCATGCGCTCCAAGGAGGACGCGCACGATTATCGTTATTTCCCCGATCCGGACCTGCTGCCGCTGGAATTCGACGATGCCTTCGTCGCCGAACTGGCCGCTGATCTGCCGGAACTGCCCGACGAGAAGAAGGCGCGTTTCGTGTCACTCGGCCTGTCGGCATATGACGCCTCGATCCTGGTGTCGGAGAAGTCGATCGCCGATTACTTCGAGCAGGTTGCCGATGGACGAGACGCCAAGGCGGCGGCCAACTGGGTGATCAACGACCTGCTCGGCGCGCTCAACAAGGCGGGCCTCGGCATCGAAGAGACGCCGGTCTCGCCGGCCCAACTCGGCGGTATCATCGACCTGATCAAGAGCGGCGACATCTCCGGCAAGATCGCCAAGGACCTGTTCGAGATCGTCTGGAACGATGGCGGCGACCCTGCCGCAGTGGTCGAAGAACGCGGCATGAAGCAGGTGACCGATACCGGCGCTATCGAAGCTGCGGTCGACGAGGTTATCGCCGCCAATCCGGACAAGGTCGAACAGGTGAAGACCAAGCCGTCGCTGGCGGGCTGGTTCGTCGGCCAGGTGATGAAGGCAACGCAGGGCAAGGCCAATCCGCAGGCTGTGCAGGCCTTGGTCAAGTCGAAACTGGGTGTCGAGGACTAGGAGATTCGGACATGTGGGTGCGGACGGCGTCGCAGGATGATCTGGAGACCATCAGCGCCATGCTGTCCGAGACATGGCACGACACCTATGACGCGATTTACGGCAAGGACAAGGTCGCCGAACTGACGGCGGCCTGGCATTCGGTGCAGGCGCTGAAGCAGCGGCTGACCAAGCCGCGCTCCGAATTCATCGTCTGCGACGATGGCGCGGAGATTTCCGGCATGGCCTATGTCAGCCAGGTCGATACCGAAACCTCGATGTTGCACCAGCTCTATGTCAGGCCGTCGACCCAGGGCCAGGGTGTCGGCAAGATGCTGCTGATCGAGGTCGAAAGCTGTTTTCCGGACGTTCGCAAGATCCGGCTCGAGGTCGAGGAAGCCAACGACCGGGCGGTAAAGTTCTACGAGGTCAACGGTTTCCGCCAGACCGCTACGACGCCCGATTGCGGCGTCAAGGGATCGGGCATTCCCGCCGTGATCATGGAAAAGGTGATCTGGTAGATCGCCTTTCCATGTTGCCTGGGCTTCCGGTCATGGAATTGGAAGATGGGGCATTCAGCTCACGATGCTCTCCAAAAGGTGATCGGCCGAGGCTGGCGTGGGATGTGAAAGGCTCCTACGTTTCGGATCCTTTGGTGATGTTTCTAAACGGGAGAGCCCGATCATGGAACGCCTGACCATCCACAATCCCTACAATGATGCCCATTTCATGCGGATCAAGCCGGTTTCCGGCGCGGTCCGCGTGACGCGCGGCGACCGGGTGCTCGCGCAATCGGCCAAGGCGATCCGCGTCATGGAAACGGGCCGGGACGTTTATGATCCGGTGATCTACATTCCGAGCGGCGATGTGTCCGATGCGCTTCACGCTGTGCCGGGCAAGACTACCCATTGCCCACTCAAGGGCGATGCTTCCTACTTCGCGCTCGACGGCGAGGAGATCGCCTGGACCTATGGCGAACCCTTCGACTGGGCGCATGAACTGGCTGGCCATGTCGGGTTCTATGCCGGCAAGGTGACAATCGAAGAGAAGGGGCCAGGCGCCTGATGCGTGATTTCGAGGCAATCTACGAAATCGCGGCCGAGCGGCAGGGCGGAGGTGATGCGCTGGAGGCGAAACTCGAACCGCCGTTGCCGCCTGATGAACTCGGAGCGATCCCCGACGACCGCTGGTTGTCCTGTGCCACGAAGTGCATCTTCAACGCCGGCTTCAACTGGAAGGTGGTCGAAAACATGTGGCCGGGCTTCGAGGAAGCGTTTTCCGGCTTCGACATCGGCCATTGCTCGATGCTCCACGACGAAGACATCGCAAGACTGGCTTCCGATACGCGGATCGTCAGGCATGGCGGCAAGATCCGGTCGGTGCAGGAGAACGCTGTGTTCATGCGCGATCTGGCGGCCGAATATGGCAGCGCCGCGAAGTTCTTCGCCAGCTGGCCAGCAAGCGACGAGGCGGGGCTGCTCGATGTCATGAAGAAGCGTGGTTCGCGACTTGGCGGCAACACCGGCCAGTACTTCCTGCGCTTCATGGGCATGGACAGCTACATTTTGTCGAGCGATGTGGTGGCGCGCCTGATCGCCGAGGATGTCATCGAAAAGCAGCCGACATCGAAGGCCGCTATGACGAAGGTGCAGGCTGCTTTCAACGCTTGGGCGGATCAGTCAGGGCGTTCGATGAAGGAGATCAGCCGCGTTCTCGCGATGAGCATCGGTTGACCTGCCGGTCCGCGGCCTCGCGGAGTGCGCAAGCATGTTTCCCCGGACGAGATCGTAAATCGGACGGCTTGCCGGGCAAATCGGCCTTGCATCGCGGCGATGGCGGAGCCATAACCCGATTGATCCTCGGCATTCGGATGCGACGCGATGAAAGACTTCCTGCTTCAGTTCTTTACCTGGTGGAACGGCACGACGCTTGGCACCCGGTTCTTCACCTGGCGCTTCGGTGAGCGGGTGGGCGAGGACGAGTTCGGCAATGTCTACTATCAGGGCAGTCAGGACGCTGAAGGCCGGACCCGGCGTTGGGTGCGATACAACGGCTATGCCGATGGCTCCGCCGTTCCGCCCGGCTGGCACGGCTGGATGCATCACCGCGTTGACACGCCGCCTGCTGACGAGAACTACAAGCCTCGCGAATGGCAGAAGCCGCACAAGCCCAATCTGACCGGCACCGCTGGCGCATATCGCCCGGACGGTTCGATGTTCACGCCGCAGTCGCGTCCTGCAGTGACCGGCGACTACGATGCCTGGACGCCCGGCGAGTAATCTCCGCGGTCGTCAAATTTCCACCGCGCTCGTTCGCCAGAATGGCGACGAATCGGGCTTCTACGGGTTGGCGCAACATGATGCGGATTAAGCGGCTGAAATCTCTGTCCTTAGGGCTCCTTGCGACGTTGTTTGCCGCCATTCCGGCTGCTGCCGAGCGTACGGACAACCCGGTCGCCGAGTTTTCTGGAATCGACAAGATTACCGGGCGCATCATCACCTTCGATGTCTATATCGACGAGACGGTGCAGTTCGGCGCGCTGCAGGTAACGCCACGGGTGTGTTACTCGCGCTCCGAAAACGAGGCGCCCGGCTCCAACACATTCGTCGAGATAGACGAGATCACGCTCGACCGGAAGATCAGGCGGATTTTCACGGGCTGGATGTTTGCCAACAGTCCGGGCCTGAACGCGGTTGAACACGCGGTCTACGATGTCTGGCTGAAAAGCTGCAAGCCGACCTCTGATGTACCGCCGCCGGACCAGTCCTGATCGCGCGAGGCGCCGAGATCAGTCGAACTGCGCCTCGCCGCCCAGCGCTTCTTCCAACATGGTCTCATAATCTTCGCTCGGTACGTCGATGGCGCCGAACCGCTTCAGATGATCGGTGGTAAACTGGGTGTCGAGCAACACGAAGCCGCGCTCCTTCAGCCGCTTGACCAGATGGACAAGGCAGATCTTCGATGCATCGGTCTTGCGCGAGAACATGCTCTCGCCGAAAAACGCCCGTCCGAGGCTGACACCATACAAGCCGCCGACCAATTGGCCATCTTCCCAAGCTTCCACTGTGTGGGCATGGCCCATCTCGTGCAAGCGGCAATAAAGATCGCGGATCGTCCGGTTGATCCAGGTCCGTTCGCGGTTTTCGGCCGATTCCGCGCAGGCGGAAATCACCGCTGAGAACGCCGCATTGAAATGGATGTCATAGGGCGCCTGCCGGACTTTCTTGGCGAGGCTGCGCGGGACATGGAAACTGTCGAGCGGAATGACGCCCCGCATGTCCGGCTGGACCCAAAATATGTTCGGGTCGTCGGCGTCGTCGGCCATCGGAAAGATACCGGCGGCGTAGGCGCGCAGCAGAATCTGCGGCGTCAGTCCGCGGTTCGATGCGTCTCCTGAATCTCGCGACACGTGCCAGTTCCCGTCAGATGCTTGGCCCGCCGGCACCATGCCGGCGAAACCTGCTCGCATCCCATAGATAGTGCGGCGAAGGCCGCAAACCTAATCGGCCGTCTGTTCTGCGAGGTGTTTTTCCAACCAGTGGATATCGTAGTCGCCATTGGCGATGTCGGCATTGAGCACCAGATGCTGGAAAAGCGGCAAGGTCGAGTTGATGCCGTCGACGACGAACTCGTCGAGGCAGCGCCGCAGCCGCATCATGCACTCGACCCGGTTGCGACCGTGCACGATCAGCTTGCCGATCAGGCTGTCGTAGTAGGGCGGAATGCGGTAGCCGGCATAGACGCCGGAATCGACGCGCACGCCCAGCCCGCCGGGCGTGTGGTAGTGCGTGATCGTGCCGGGCGACGGAACGAAGGTGCGCGCGTCCTCGGCATTGATACGGCACTCGATCGCATGGCCCGCGAACTTTACCTCGTCCTGGCGGACCGACAGGCCCGCACCGGAGGCCACTCGTAGTTGCTCGTGGACGAGGTCGATCCCGGTAATGGCCTCAGTCACGGGGTGCTCGACCTGCAGGCGGGTGTTCATCTCGATGAAGTAGAACTCGCCGTCCTCATAGAGGAACTCGACCGTGCCAGCGCCGCGGTAGCCCATCTCGGAGATCGCGTTGGCGCAGATCATGCCGATTTCGTCGCGCTGACGTTCATTCAGGGCAGGGGAGTTCGCCTCCTCCCAGACCTTCTGGTGACGCCGCTGCAAAGAACAGTCGCGTTCGCCCAGATGGATGCCCGCGCCCGCGCCGTCGCCGACCACCTGCACCTCGATGTGGCGCGGCTTGGCGAGGTACTTCTCGATATAGACGGCATCGTTGCCAAAAGCTGCGCCCGCTTCGGCGCGTGCCGTCTGCAGGGCGATCAGCAACTCATCCTCGGACTGCGCGACCTTCATGCCACGTCCGCCGCCGCCAGCCGTCGCCTTGATGATCACCGGATAGCCGATATCGGCGGCGACCCGCTTGGCTTCCGCTTCCGTCGACACGCCGCCTTCCGAACCCGGAACGACCGGAATGCCGAGCCGTGCAGCCGTGCGCTTGGCTTCGATCTTGTCGCCCATCACCGAGATATGCGCGGCGGTCGGGCCGATGAAGGTGATGTTGTGGGCTTCCAAAATCTCGGCGAATTTCGCGTTTTCCGACAGGAAACCGTATCCCGGGTGCACGGCGTCGGCGCCGGTGATTTCGCAAGCGGCGACGATCTGGTGGATGTTGAGATAGCTGTCGCGCGAGGGCGGCGGCCCGATGCACACGCTTTCGTCGGCAAGCCGGACATGCATGGCTGACTCATCCGCTGTCGAGTGGACGGCCACCGTCGGAATGCCCAATTCCTTGCAGGCGCGCAGCACGCGCAGCGCGATCTCCCCGCGATTGGCGATTAGAACCTTGTTGAACATGGTCGCGCTGCTCCGCAATCCGCTCAGTCGATGACCACGAGCGGCTGGCCGAACTCGACCGGCTCGGCATCTTCGACGAGGATGGCGCTCAACGTGCCGGAGCGAGGCGCGGGGATCTGGTTCATCGTCTTCATGGCCTCGATGATGAGGATCGTTTGGCCTTCCTTGACCGACTGCCCAACTTCGACGAACTGGGATGCGCCGGGTGCCGGCGCCAGATAGGCGGTCCCGACCATCGGCGACGGCACTTCGTGGCCGCCATGCGACTTGGTTTCGGGCGCTGCCGTGGCTGCAGCGGAAGGTGCCAAAACAGGCGCAGCAACCTGAACCGGCGCGGCGGCCACTGGTTGTGCCGGTGCCTGGATGACCGTCGGCGCAACGGTTTCGCGCGAAACGCGGATGCGCAGTTCACCCTGCTCGACTTCGATTTCGGTCAGTTCTGTTTCGTTCAGGATGCTGGCGAGATCCTTGACCAGTGCGGTGTCGATCGCCGGCTTGCGTTCAGCCATTTTTTCCCTCGAGTGTTTTGGCCCCATCGGTATGCATATGTGCGGCAAACGCCCGGACTGCAAGCAGATAGCCTTGTGTACCGAGGCCGCAGATCATGCCCATTGCGACGGCGCTGATCAGCGATTCATGCCGGAAAGCTTCGCGGGCATGGATATTTGAAATGTGCACCTCGACGACTGCGGTCCCGGCGCCCGAAATGGCGTCGCGCAGCGCGATCGAAGTGTGCGAGTAAGCACCCGCATTGAGGATAACTCCGATCCCTTCGCGACCGGCCTGCTGCAGCCGGTCGACCAGTTCGCCCTCGTGATTGGACTGGAAGTCTTCGACATCCAGGCCCAGTTCACGTCCCAGCTCCGCGCAACGGCTCATGACGCCGGCAAGCGTCTCGTCGCCATAGATCGACGGTTCGCGTTTACCCAACAGGTTGAGGTTGGGGCCGTTGAGGATCAGGATCCGTTGCGCCATGCACCAATTGCCGTTTTACGGTTCTTTTCGAGGTGGTTATCCGGACCACCGGTAGTGCCTGTGGCCACGCTCGACAAGGGCAAAGGCGACGATTTCGCCTTCAACCGCCGAAAGCGCACATGATTTGGCCTGCAACGACAGATAATTGCCCGGATATAGCCGGTTTTCCGTCAGCAGAGCGTCGATCCGCACTGGCGGACATTCGCCACCTTGACCGTCAGCACCTGCTCGCCTAGCGCGCCTGCGACCACCTCGTCGCCGACCACATAGGCCGGCGTACCGTTGATGCCGAGGTCGCTGGCGAGCTTGTAGGTGGCGCGGATACGGTCGTCGATCTTGCCGGCAGCCAGAAGGTCCTGCATAGCCGCTTCGTCGGCGCCAAGCTCGGTCGCGATCCGCATGGCGACGTCGCGATTGGCGCGGCCGTTGAAGCCAAGCAACCGCATGTGGAATTCCATGTAGCGCTCGGGCATCAGGTCGTTGAATGCGTGGGCGACACGGTGTGCATCCTGCGAGTCCTCGCCGAGGATCGGGAATTCCTTGAGAACGAAGCGCAATTCGCTGTCGGCCTCCATCATCGTCAGCATGTCATTCATCGCGCGTTTGCAATAGCCGCAGTTGTAATCGAAGAACTCGACAACGGTGACACTACCATCCGGATTGCCAAGGACCGGATCGCTCGGTTCCTCGAAGATTGCCGCGTTCTGCAGTGTAATCGATTCCTGCTGCTGCTGGCGCTCCGCAATCGCCCGCTTGCTTTCGTAGGCCTCTTGTACTTCCAGCAGGAACTCCGGGTTCTCAAGCAGGTAGTCGCGCATGATCTGCTCGATCTCCTTGCGCTGCGTATCGTCGAACGCGCCTGCGGGCACCGCAAACGCCGACAGCACGGTGGCCGCGAGGAGAGTCCGTATTGTTTTCGTCATTGAATTTGCCTTTCGAGTTGCATGTCTCAGCGCACCTTTGGCACTTTGAAACGGTGAATATCGTCGGCCCGCAGCCACTGCGGCGATCCGCGCGGAAACTTTCGCTTGGCGCGTGCCGCAAAGACCTTGGCCCGGTTGTAGTTGCCGGAGTGGAAGTTTTCCTCCGCTGTCGCCAACTCGGCGCTGCCGGTTTCACCCAGCCGTCCGTAGGCCATTGCAAGATGTCGGTAGGCGCGCGGATTGACCGGGTCCATGGTCAGTGCGACTTCCAGCTCGCCGATCGCGCGGCGCAAACTCTGCGGGTCGCCGGCGAGAACCAGCGCATGGCCAAGCGAACTCTGGATCAGGCCGGAACCGTTCTTCTCCAGCCGTGCGGCATTGGTGAACGCGTCGACCGCGCCGCCTGCGTTGCGCGCCCGGAGCTGGATCTCACCCTTGATCTCGCGGAAATAGGGGTTTGATGGCTCTGCGGCGATCAGCTTGTCGATCATCGGCAGGGCCTCGCGCGGCGACCCGTAGAGAAACTTGGCGATGGTGCGGGCGTAGAGCGCAGCCGTCTTGCTCTTGGTCTTGCGAGCAAATCCTTCGGCTGCGCCGGCACCGGACGTGTAAGCGAAGATCTTGGCGCGCGCCATGTCGTGCCGCTCGCGTAGCCGCGCTGAATCCTGTTTGTCGAAGTAAGCGCTCTTGCGCGCGATGGTTTCCAGCGCCGAAATCCGCTCGCGCGGCAGCGGGTGGCTTAGCCGGTAGGGATCGATGCGATGGTTGATCAGGGAGATTTCGCGTTGGAAACGGGCGAATGTCGTCAGCAGGCCCTTTGAGGATTGCTTGGTGCGGTTGAGATATTCGACCGCAAAGCGGTCGGCGGCGATTTCCTCGGAGCGTTGATAGGTCAGGAGGCTGCGCCGCGCCGCCTCCATGCCGCCGAGCGCGATGCCGCCGCCGGCACCCACCGCACTCGAATTGCCGCTGGCGCCAGCCGCGACCGCTGCGGAAGCGCCCAGTACAGCCGTCACGGCCGCAATGGTCTGGGCGCGGTCGAGTTGCTGGCGCAGGCGGTCCTGATGGCCGCCCGCCAGATGCGCGATCTCGTGCGCCAGCACACCGATCACCTCGTTCGGCGTTTCTGAGGCGACGATGGTACCGGTGTTGACGAAGATCTTGCGGCCGGAAACGAACGCGTTGAAGTCGCGCGAATTGACAAGGACGATATCGACCCGGTTGCGCTTCAATCCCGCTGCCTTGAGCAAGGGCGAGGCATAATCGCTGAGGAGATTTTCAATCTCGGCATCGCGCACGATCGGCAGGCGCGACGACTGCGCCCAAACCGGCGCGACGGAACCCACTGCCAAGAGCGTCAGCAAGAAGATGCTCAACAGTCTGAGGGCCAATGTCCGGTTCCCGTGTATTGCCCGAACTCCATTCTATCCCAAGTGCATGGCAGCTTAGCCGTTGCACGGTCGCAGGGTTGGTTGTACACCGCCGCTCAGGCAAAGCGTCGGCTGCCTCGCTAACGCGAATTGCCCTTCAATCAAAGCAAAAACAAGGCCTCACACCGGATCGTGAAGGCCGAGACGGGGAGATCGCAGATGATCCGTATGTCGGCGCGAGGCGCGGTCGAGCCGTTTCATGCGATGGATGTCCTGCGCGAGGCCAATGTGTTGGCGGCGCGCGGGCACGAGGTTCTTTCTCTTGCCGTGGGGCAACCGTCCGCCTCGGCTCCCTCCGGGGTTATCGCTGCCGCGCAGCACGTGTTGGGGAACGAACCGCTCGGTTACACAGACGCGCTTGGCCGCATGGAGTCACGGCGTGCTATCGCGGCCCATTATGGCGAACGCTACGATGTTGAGGTGCCGGCTGAGCGAGTTGCCTTGACTACCGGTTCGTCCGCCGGGTTTTCGCTGGTTTTTCTTGCGGTCAGCGATCCGGGTGGGCGCGTGGCGATCACCGCGCCGGGCTATCCGGCCTATCGAAACATCCTAAAGGCGTTGTCGCTTGAAGCTGTCGAGATCGAAACAGCGGGTGCGAACGGGCACATGCTGACGGTGGAGGCGCTCGAGGCGGCTCACCGCAAGAGTCGGCTCGATGCGCTGTTGGTCGCCAGTCCGGCCAATCCTACCGGCGCGGTTACCGACCGCCGTAGTATGGCGGCGTTGATGGATTTCTGCTGCGCCGAGGGCATCGCCTTCATTTCCGACGAGATCTATCACGGGCTGCGTTACACCGGCGACGATCGCACGGCGCTTTCGCACTCGCAGGACGCGATCGTCATCAACTCGTTCTCCAAGTACTATTGCATGACGGGCTGGCGGATTGGCTGGATGATCATGCCGGCCGACCTCGTGCGCCCGGTCGAGCGATTGGCGCAGAGCCTCTACATTTCCGCCCCCGACCTGTCGCAGGTCGCCGCACCAAGGGCCTTCGAGTGTGTGGAGGAACTGGAGGCAATCAAGGACGGCTACAAGGCCAATCGGGCGCTGCTTATGGAACGTCTGCCGCAACTCGGATTCTCCTTTGCCGCGCCGCCCGACGGTGCGTTCTACGCGTGGTGCGACGTCAGCGCACACACCAACGACAGCATGGATTTCGCGCGACGCATGCTCCAGGAAATCCACGTCGCGGCCGCGCCCGGCCTCGATTTCGACCCGGTCAACGGGCATCGCTATATGCGGTTTTCTTATGCTGGCAGCCAGGCGACGATCGCCGGTGCGCTGGATCGCATGGGCGCTTGGCTGAAACGCTGACCGCCACGGCGGATTTCGTCAGCACCGCGACCCTGATCGGCCACAATGAAAAAGGGCGGGAAAACTCCCGCCCATTTCGCTTCTAGAAGAAGCCCTTGCGCGACCACCAGCCGGTCCGCTTTGGCTTTTCCTCCGCCTCTTCGCCGGCCGAGGTGACGACCGGTTCGGCATCGAGATTGAGGTTCTCGGCGGTGGCGCGACGGCGCGACGGTTTTGCCTCTTCCTCTGCTTCTGCCGGTTCCGGCGCGGTCTCTGCTTCGACCGCCTCATTGTCGTTCGCAACCGCGGTTTCTTCGGATTTTGCGTCGGCGTCCACGGCCACAGGCTCAGCGGCCGGAACGGGTGTGTTCTCAGCAACCTGAGAGGCCTGCTCGGCATCGGCCTCGGCTTCCGCTTTTTCGGTTGCGGCCTCTTCGGCTTCGCGCATTTTTTTCGCTTCAGCTTCAGCTTCAGCTTCAGCTTCAGCTTCAGCTTCGGCCTCGGCTTCTTGCGCGGCGATCAGATCGGCGAGCGGGCCCACCGGCTCGGCTGCCGGGATGCGCGGTTTGCGACGGTCGCGCCCGCCGCGCCGTCCGCGTGAGCGTCGGCGACGTCGTCCGCCATCGCGTCCGCCGTCTTCCTCATCGGCACCCGCGTCGTCGTCGGCAGCGTCCTCGGCAACGCCCTGCGAATCCGCATCAGCCTTGTCCTTGCGACCGCGCCGTTTCCGCCGCCGCTTGCGACCGCGACCACCCTCGTCGCCGTCCTCGGTCTCCGCTTCGCTATCGGCGGTTTCCTCGTTAATTGCGATATCGTCATCGGCGTCGTCATCGTCACCGTAATCTGGCCGGATCGGCTCGACGCGCGGCAGATCGGAAATGTCGCCCCTG
The DNA here is from genome assembly GCF_965230365.1 of Oricola sp. Lineage (GTDB taxonomy): Bacteria > Pseudomonadota > Alphaproteobacteria > Rhizobiales > Rhizobiaceae > Oricola. The sequence continues at coordinate 2,057,516 of NZ_OZ246003.1, forward strand.
TCGATGCCGAACAGTTCGGCGCCAATCGATGGGTCGGCCGTAATCTCGATCCGCAGCCCGAAGCGGCCCTCCATTTCGGCGAGCGTGTCGCGCTTCTGGTTGAGAATATAGAGTGCGGTGTCGGCGTTGGTGCGCACCGTCAGGTTGTGGTTGTTGTTCTTGAGCAGATACTCCTCAAGGGAGCGGATCAGATGCAACGCCACAGATTGCTGCGAGCGGATGTAGCCGGTGCCGCCGCAATGCGGACAGATCTGCATCGTGCTTTCCAGCACGCTGGCGCGCATGCGCTGACGCGACATTTCCAGGAGTCCGAAATGCGATATGCGGCCAACCTGGATGCGGGCGCGATCGTTCTTCAGGCAGTCCTTCAGCTTCTTCTCGACGGCGCGGTTGTTGCGGTTCTCCTCCATGTCGATGAAGTCGATCACAATCAGACCGGCCAGGTCGCGCAAGCGCAGCTGCCGGGCGACTTCCTCTGCGGCCTCCAGATTGGTCTGTAGCGCCGTGTCTTCGATGGAGTGCTCGCGGGTCGATTTGCCGGAGTTTACATCGATGGCAACCAGCGCCTCGGTCTGGTTGATGATGATGTAGCCGCCGGACTTGAGCCGGACGTTGGGCTGGATCAACCCGTCGAGTTGCGCCTCGATCCCTGTCTTGGCGAAGATCGGCTGCGATTCGCGCCACGGCTGGACCATCTTGGCGTGGCTCGGCATCAGCATGCGCATGAAGTCCTTGGCCTCGCGATAGCCGTCCTCGCCGGAAACCAGGATTTCGCCGATATCCTTGTTGTAGAGATCGCGGATCGACCGCTTGATAAGGCTGCCTTCCTCATAGACCAGCGTCGGCGCGGTCGAGGCGAGCGTCAGTTCGCGCACGCTGTCCCACATGCGCATCAGATATTCGTAGTCGCGCTTGATTTCCGGCTTGGTGCGGTTGGCTCCGGCGGTGCGCAGGATGACGCCCATCCCCTGCGGAACCTGAAGTTCCTTGACGACGTCTTTCAGGCGTTTGCGGTCGGCGACGTTGGTGATCTTGCGGGAGATGCCACCGCCACGCGCGGTGTTCGGCATCAGTACCGAGTAGCGACCGGCCAGCGACAGGTAGGTGGTCAGCGCCGCGCCCTTGTTGCCGCGCTCTTCCTTGACCACTTGCACGAGAATGATCTGGCGGCGCTTGATGACCTCCTGGATCTTGTACTGGCGGCGTTGCACGCGCCGGCGGGGGCGGGCCTCTTCCATCGCGTCGTCGCTGCCGACGGTGTCGATGTCGCCATCCTCGTCGTCGCCATTGTCGCCGTTTTCATCGTCGCCACGGTCATCGGACTTCGCCCGCGCTGATCGGTTGCGGCCGTGTCCCCGGCCTCTGCCGCGACGCGGTTTGTCGTCGTCCTCGGCGCCGTTTTCGTCGCCGGCTTCGGCCACATCGTCACTGTCGTCTTCGGCGTCATCGTCCGCTTCATCGGCGATTTCCTCGGAGATGACATTGCCGTCGTCGGTTGTGCGGGCGGCGATCACATCGGGTGCACCATTGCCACCTTCGTCTTCGTCCCCATCGTCTGACCCTATGTCGCCCGCGGCGTCCGCCGCCAGATCATCGGTGTCGGCGTCAAGTACGGCGGCCTCATCGTCAGCGAGCTCCTCGGCTTCCGCCGCTTGGCGCGCTTCCCATTCCTGCAGGATGGCTTCCATCGCGACGGGCTCGGCGGCGGGGACCGTATCGCGTTGATCGCGGCGTTTGCCGCGCGCCTTGCGGCCGCCGCGCTTGCGGCGCGCCCGGCGCGGTTCGGCCGCTTCGGGCTCGTCATCCTCGTCTTCTTCGGCCAGACGTGCTTCTTCCGCCAGCAATGCCTGACGGTCGGCCAGCGGGATCTGGTAGTAGTCGGGGTGGATTTCGCTGAATGCAAGAAAGCCGTGGCGGTTGCCGCCATATTCCACGAACGCCGCCTGCAGCGACGGCTCGACCCGCGTCACTTTCGCAAGATAGATGTTTCCGCGGATTTGCTTCTTGTGTTCGGATTCGAAATCGAAATCTTCGAGGCGGTTACCCTTTACGACGACAACGCGCGTTTCCTCCCGGTGGGAGGCATCGATTAGCATTTTGTTTGACATTGATTCTGGTTCCAGCAGCCGCGCCTCGCTCCGGTGGTTGCAACCGGTCGCGCGCTGCCCTTCGTCTTCCAAAGGGGCCTGGACTGCTCATTGGATGTCTTGCCGCCGTCAAGAGCGCTGCCGCAGTATCGAAACTGTCTCGTATCTGCATCATCCCAGCGTCTCTGTTGGTTCACACATATGCCATGTCACGGCGGTTCGACGACTACACTGAGGCCCCGGGGCTGGGGCCGGTTCGGATGCCCATTCTCGCAGGGCCGGGTCCGTTCGGTCTGAACCCGTTCGATCATGCCGTCGGCCTACAACCGAACCGACTGGCGAAACCTCTGAATCGCGCGGCGTACATGTTGACGCAGCCGCGCTAAGCTAATTTAGATTTTTGGTGTCGGTGCTGCAAGCGTTTTAATTTCAGGCGGATTCTGAGCGGTGCCCGCCGGGCAGCCAGCGAACGGCAAAAACCAAGAAACCGCGTATGATGGCGATGTATTTGGCAGACGAGAAAACCCGGACGGGAGCATGGATCGCAGAAGCCTAGCGTTTTTTGTCGGTTTGGGCCGGGCGTTGCTTGTGCTTGTCATTTCCGTGCTGGCAGGCCTTTCGGTCACAACGGCGAATGCGCAGATTCCGGTTGCGCTGGACATGCGCATCGCCGGAGACCGCGAAGTGACCCGTATCGTTATAGAGTTCGACCGGCCTGTCGAGGTTGACCAACGCCTGCTCGACCACCCATGGCGGCTGGTCCTCGACCTTCAGAAGATACTCTACGGGTTCCCGGGCGACGCAGCGGACGGCAGCAGCCTGATCTCGGGTGTGCGATATGGCGACATGAGCGAGCAGCATTCGCGCATCATCTTCCAGATGACCGGACCCTTCCATGTACGTTCGGTCAGGATGCGGCAGGACAGGGAAAGCGCTCGGCACAATCTGGTGATCGATCTGGAGGCGGCAAGCGAATTGGAGTTCGCCGAGGCCGTAGACCGGGCATTCACGACCTCGGCCGTCGTCAATTCCGCTCAGAAACGCGACCGGCTGGGAACCGCGGTGCAGCCTTCGCGGCCGTTTACCGTGGTTTTGGATCCCGGCCATGGCGGGATCGACGGAGGCGCGCGGGGTGCCGGCGGCACCCGGGAAAAAGACGTTACGCTGGCATTTGCCCGTGCATTGCGCGAAAGGCTCTCCGAATATGCCGGCGCGCAGGTCTTCATGACCCGCGACACGGATGTGTTTGTGTCGCTGGGCGATCGCACCGGCTTTGCCAGACAGCATGGTGCCGACTTGTTCATCTCCATCCACGCGGACTATCTGCGGCGGCGCGATGTGCGCGGCGCAACCGTCTACACAATCTCCGAAAAGGCTTCGGATGCTGTGGCCGCCCAGATCGCCGAGAATGAAAACCTTGCCGATTCCGTCGCGGGCATTGTGCCTGACGAGGAGAGCAATGGCGTCGCCGATATCCTTATTGATCTTGCGCGCCGCGAAACACTGGGATTCTCGGTGCAGTTCGCGCGCCTTGCGATCGCCGACATGAAGGGTTTTGCGCGGCTGATCAAGAATCCTCACCGTTTCGCCGGTTTCCGGGTGCTCAAGGCGCCAGACGTGCCGTCGGTCCTGCTCGAACTCGGATATCTGTCCAACGCCGAGGACGAAAAACTGATGAAAGACGAAGAATGGAAGCAGGGTCTTGCCGACAGGCTGGCTTTGGCAATCGAAAAATTCGCGGCCTTGTCATCCAAGGACATTGCCGTTGCCTCGGACGGCAACTAACTGAACCAGTGGGCGGATACGTGGCTTGATGTCAGTGACACGCTTTTTTTCGCCGGTGCCATGCTGCGGTCCAAATTGGAGTTGAAGCCGGTTCAACCGCCGGCCCGACTCTTGTAATCTGCGATTGGCACAGCTCGACGACCGGCACGAGAAAGTGGAAATATGCTTCGACTGATCGGATACTTATTCGGAATCGGAACCGTCCTGTTCCTTGTGGTTGCGGCCGCGGTTGTCATCTATGTCGGCGATCTGACGAAGGATTTGCCGAATTACGAGGTGCTGGCGCAGTACGAGCCACCGGTGACCACCCGGTTCTATTCATCCGACGGACAGTTGATGGGCGAGTTTGCGCGCCAGAGGCGGCTCTACCTGCCGATCCAGGCGGTTCCCGACCGTGTCAAGGCAGCGTTCCTGTCGGCCGAGGACAAGAACTTCTACAGCCACCAGGGGGTCGATTTCCTGGCGCTCGTCCGCGCCATGATCACGAATCTGGAAAATTTCACCAGCGGTCGTCGGCTGGTCGGCGCCTCGACGATCACCCAGCAGGTGGCGAAGAACTTCCTGTTGACCAACGATCGGACGGTCGACCGCAAGATTCGCGAAGCCATCCTGTCGTTCCGCATCGAGCAGGCCTATTCCAAGGACCGCATTCTCGAACTCTATCTCAACGAGATCTTTTTCGGTTCGGGCGCCTACGGCATCGCCGGGGCGGCGCTGACCTATTTCGGCAAATCGGTCAACGAACTGAGTATCCACGAAGCCGCCTATCTGGCCGCGCTTCCCAAGGCGCCGTCTAACTATCATCCCTTCGACGATACCGAAGCGGCGCTGAGCCGCCGGAACTGGATCATCGACCGGATGGTTGAAAACGGCTACGTGGCGCAGGAGGAAGCGGCCGCGGCCAAGGAGAAGCCGCTTGGCGTGAACTTCAGGCGGTCGGGCGCCTATGTGTTCGCCGCGGAGTATTTCACCGAGGAAGTCCGCAAGGAGATCATTGAACGCTATGGCGACGATGCGCTCTATGAGGGTGGATTGTCGGTGCGCACGACACTCGACCCCGGCCTGCAGGTGATCGCCCGCAGGGCGCTGCACAATGGACTGATTTCCTATGACCGCAAGCGCGGCTATCGCGGCCCGGTCGCGACGATTTCGCCGGACGGCGACTGGGGGCTTGCGCTCGCGGAGGTCGATCGCATGTCCGATGTGCCCGAATGGCGGCTGGCGGTCGTGCTTGCGGCCGGCGAGGATAGCGCGGAACTCGGCCTCCAGCCGGCCCGCGAACTGTCCGGCGAGGTCAAGCCCGACCGCGATATCGTCAGGTTGCCCCGGGCCGCCGCAGAATGGGCTTTTCTGAGAAACAACGACGGCAGGACCAGCAAGGTCAAAACCCTCGACAAGGTACTGGCGCCGGGCGATGTCGTATATGTCGCCGAGGTCGGCGAAGACGGCTATGAACTGCAACAGGTACCGGCAGTCTCAGGTGCGTTGGTTTCGATGGACCCCAATACCGGGCGCGTTCTCGCCATGGCTGGAGGGTTTTCCTATTCGCAGTCGCAGTTCAACCGCGCCACACAGGCCTATCGGCAACCCGGTTCGTCGTTCAAACCCTTCGTCTATGCCGCCGCGCTCGATAATGGCTACACGCCGGCATCCGTTGTCATGGATGCGCCGATTAGCATCGTATCCGGCGGCGAGGTTTGGGAGCCGAAGAACTATGGCGGCGGTTTCGCCGGTCCGTCGACGCTGCGGCTCGGCATCGAGAAATCGCGCAACCTGATGACGGTTCGCCTGGCCCAGGACATGGGCATGAATCTGGTCGCCGAATACGCCGAGCGCTTCGGTGTCTATGATGACATGAATCCGGTGCTGGCGATGTCGCTGGGCTCGGGCGAAACGACGGTGCTGCGCATGGTTTCAGCCTATTCGGTGATGGCCAATGGCGGCCGCGCAATCCAGCCGTCGCTGATCGACCGCGTGCAGGACCGCTACGGCCGGACCGTCTACAAGCATGATCAGCGTGTCTGCGAAGGCTGCAGCGCGCCGCAATGGTATGGTCAGGAAGAACCTGAGCTGATCGACAACCGCGATCAGGTGCTCGATCCGATGACCGCTTTCCAGATCACTTCGATGATGGAAGGCGTGGTGCAGCGGGGCACCGCGACTTCGCTGCGCGATCTCGGCCGGCCGATCGCCGGCAAGACCGGAACCACCAACGAGGAAAAGGACGCCTGGTTCATCGGTTTTACGCCGAACATGGTCACCGGGGTCTATATCGGTTTCGACCAGCCCAAGCCGATGGGCCGCGGTTCGACAGGCGGGCAATTGGCCGCGCCGGTATTCAAGGAATATATGGCCAATGCGCTGGGCGATGCGCCGCTTGCCGACTTCCGGCTGCCGCAAGGCATGCTGGTGGTCGAGATCGACCGCGCGACCGGCATGCGCGCTTTCGAGGGCGATACCATCCTCGAGGCGTTCAAACCGGGCACTGGACCGGCTGATTCCTACCAGGTCATCGGCATAGAGACGGTCGCCATCCAGGCCGAGGAACAGCGCCGCATCTCGCCGCGTGCCCAGGAAGCCATCCAGAGCGGACGCGGCGGGTTGTTCTAGCAACTCCGCGGTCTTTACAGCGTGGCGCGGGGCCCTTACATCCGCGCCGTTACATGTGTTTCAGAATCTCGAGGATGAATATGCGCGCCGAAACCGCGACGCTTGTCGACGAAATCAAGCAGGCAATCGCCCTGCTGAGGAGGCATCTTTGACTGGGAACAGTCACTTAAACGCCTCGAATACCTGAATTCCCGCGCCGAAGACCCCGATCTCTGGAACGATGCCGGCGAAGCCCAGAAGCTGATGCAGGAGCGCCAGCGCCTTGACGACATGGTCAATGCGATAGGCGGATTCGACCAGTCGCTGGAGGACAATGTCGAACTGATCGGTCTTGGCGAGGAAGAGGGCGATACCGAAACGATCGAGGAGGCCGAAAAGGCGATCCGCGATCTGCAGGACGCCGTCGACAAGGCGTCGATCGAGGCGTTGCTGTCAGGCGAGGCCGATCCGAACGACACCTTTGTCGAGATTCATTCCGGCGCCGGCGGGACCGAGAGCCAGGACTGGGCGCAAATGCTGTTGCGGATGTATACCCGATGGGCCGAGGGTCACGGCTTCAAGGTCGAGCTGCAGGAGTACTCTTCGGGCGATGAAGCCGGCATCAAGTCGGCAACCATTCTCGTCAAGGGCCACAACGCGCATGGCTGGCTGAAGACCGAATCTGGCGTGCACCGGCTGGTGCGCATCTCGCCTTACGATTCCAACGCGCGGCGGCACACCTCGTTTTCCTCGGTCGGCGTCTATCCGGTTATCGACGACAACATCGAGGTCGATATCCAGGACAAGGATATCCGTATCGACACATATCGCTCGTCAGGCGCAGGCGGCCAGCACGTCAACACGACGGACTCGGCTGTGCGGATCACCCACCTGCCGACCGGCATCGTGGTGACTTCCTCGGAGAAGTCGCAGCACCAGAACCGTGCCAACGCCATGAAGGCACTCAGGGCACGGCTCTACGACATGGAGCTTAAGAAGCGCGAGGAAGCGGCCCAGTCGGCGCATGACAACAAGGCCGATATCGGCTGGGGCCACCAGATCCGCTCCTATGTGCTGCAGCCCTACCAGTTGGTGAAGGACCTGCGCACCGGCGTGGAATCGACCGCGCCTTCCGATGTGCTGGACGGCGCGCTTGACCCGTTCATGGAAGCCGCGCTTGCCCACAAGGTGCATGGCGGCGGTGAAGACATAGAGGACGTCGAATAACGGCGCCAGCAGCCCGGCGAAACGCGCCGGGCGCTCCTGTGACCGAATACACAGTGGCCGGGCGCATCGGTCTGTAGGTTCAGCTCATGTCCTGAAGAGGAGTGAGTGAGATGGAACCGATTATCGCCGTTATGCTGATGCTGGGATGCGACCATTCGATGATGGTCTGCCGTGAAATGCCCGAGCCGGTGCGCCAGTATTCTTCGGTCCAGTCCTGCGAAGCTGACGTTGAAACCCGTATCCGCGACATCGATTCCTTTCCGGTTGCCGTTGCGCAGTGCCTGGAAGTGCAGGGCGGCGGACGTGATGCACGCGTTTCCATCGATTGGCAGCTCGACCGCACCGGCAACCTCTACGCGGAAGCGGTGATCAGCGAGACCGGCCCAAGGGTTGTCAGCGGCGAACTGGTCATGGCCAGCGCCGAGCGCTTCCTCTTCTGATCGAAAATATGCCGGGCGGCATCCGCCCGGACCGGCCCGGGCCATCGCCGCCGCCCATCAGCCAAGTCTTTGCGATTTCCTGCGGCGGTTTCGACAGCGCATCTACATCTCAACACCCGCCGCTTCCAAATTGCCAGCCAAGCGCGAAAGATCGCCCTCGGCCAGCAAAGTGCCGTCATGCGGGCGTCCAGAAAAGTCAGGAAACCTGTTGTCCGGTTCAGTCGCTGCCGGCGTTCCAGCCTTCCGACAGGCGGCGGTTCAGTTCCGGCATATCGGCGAGGATCAACCCGCCGCGCGAGCGTTCGACGATGTTCTCGCGCTCCATGCGGGCGATCTCGCGGCTGACCACCTCGCGCCTGCAGCCGATGCGCTCCGCGAGCTCAAGCTGGATCGGGGGCGGCGAGATGATGCGCTGGCCGGCAGCCGGGCCCTTGCGCGGCTTGGAAAGCCTGATCAGTTCCGAGTAGAGCCGGTACTTGGCCGGCAGGAAGGCGTGCTCCGCAAGCCGGGTGTTGAGCGATCGGATCAGCGACGACATCGAACGCATCAGCTGCAACGCGACTTCGGGGTTCTCCCTGAGGATCTCCAGGAAGACGCTTTGCGGCAGCGTCATCACGCTGGTGTTGACCATCGCTGTAACATTGGCGGAACGGGTCGTTCCGTCGATGGCCGCCAGCTCGCCGAAAAACTCCAGATCGGCGAACTCGCCGAGAATCACTTCGCGTCCGGTAGCAATGCGCAGGATGACCCGGACCCGGCCTGACTTGATGAGAAACACATTGTGGCTCTCGTCGTCATAATCGAGCACGAGTTCGTTTTCGCCATATTCGCTGGTGCGCGCCATCGCGGCATAACGCTGGTCTTGTTCGTCGCTCAGTGGCTCGAAAAGTGCGAATGATTTCAACGAGGTCATGGTGATCGGGGTACCTTGCGCACCTGTCTGAGGACTTGCGCGCATGGTTGCACAGATCAACGGCGTGTCAAGCATGCCAGAAACGACTCCCCGGAAGCCGGGAAAGCTTCCGGGGGCCGGGAGGACGGTACCGGAGGGGGGGCAGGTTACTGCCGGTGCCGTCCGGAGAACGCCTTACATGTAAGGCGAGATGCAGGGGCGGCGCGGGCCCTGGTAAGGCTGCCAGGAGTTGTCCCACTCGCGGTAGCTCTTGTAACGGTTGTAGCAGTACTGCAGATGCGCGTTGCCCGGCACGACGACGACTTCCTTCGGCTTGGACGCGTTGGCGATTGCAGCGCCGGCCACGATGCCGCCGAGAATGCCGAGGCCGAGCATCTGGTCCTTGGACAGACCGGACTTTTTCTTCTTTTTCGGCGGAGGCGGAAGAACCGGACCCGGGTCGACCGGCGGTGCGACAACGATGCCGCCTTCGCAGAGCCACGGCTTGGTGGCGCACAGGCTCGGTCCCTGCGGGGCGAGCACCAGCTTGCCACCGGCATTGGCGGCAGGAACGGCAAGCGTCGAAGCGAGCGTCGCGGCGGTCGCGATGGCGGTGATTGTGTTCTTGATGGTTGCAGCGAACATTTCTGCGTCTCCTCTGTTTGATCCGCAGTCACGCTGCGGCTTTGAGGAGAAGCTAGGCGAAGCTGCATCGCGCCGATGTGCAATCGGTCACACGCCAAACCATTGGCATCAAACGCCAAAAAATCAGAAGCCGCTCTCCGCCGCGCAGGCGACCGCGATGTCGGCGGCCAGACGGGCATTGTTACGCACCAATGCGATATTGGTCTCCAGGCTGCGGCCGCCGGTGATTTCCAAGATGCGGGCAAGCAACCAGGGCGTGACTTGTTTTCCAACGACTCCGGCGGCTTCGGCCTCGACGACCGCTTGGGCGATCACGGTCGCCATCTCGCCAGCTGGAATCTCGTCATCGGCGGGAACCGGATTGGCGACCAGCAGCCCGCCATGCGCGAATTCGGCCAATGCGTCGCGCGCGGCCATGAAAGCAGCGATCTCGTCGGCGCTGTCGAGGCGCAGCGGCGCCGTCAGACCTGAGTCGCGCGACCAGAAGGCGGGGAAGGCACGCTGGCCGAAAGCGACCACCGGTACGCCGCGCGTTTCCAGTACCTCCAGTGTCTTGGCGACATCGAGGATCGCCTTTGCGCCCGCGCAAACGACCGTGACCGGCGTGCGCGCCAGTTCGTCCAGATCCGCCGAGATGTCGAAGCTAGCCTCTGCGCCGCGGTGGACGCCGCCGATACCACCGGTCGCAAACACGCGGATGCCGGCGAGATGGGCAGCCATCATGGTCGCGGCAACCGTGGTTCCGCCGGTCATGCCGCGCGCCATCGCAAACGCCAGATCGGCGCGTGACAGCTTGGCCGCGCCTTTTGTACGTGCCAGCGCCTCGGCCTGCTCCTCCGCAAGGCCGACATGCAGGACGCCGTCGATGACGGCAATCGTCGCCGGCATCGCGCCGCGTTCGCGGATGTCAGCCTCGACGGTCTGCGCCATGTCGAGATTGTCTGGATAAGGCATGCCGTGGGTGATGATGGTCGATTCAAGCGCCACCAGCGGCACGCCTTCAGCCTGCGCTGCTTTCACTTCGTCGGATTTGTTGATGTGCACCAAGTCAGCTCTCCTCGACAATCGCGGTCTGCGCACGAATGGCTTCGAATGCGGGGCCGGTCAGGCTTTCGGCGAGTGGACCGGCCGCCTGGATGGTGAGCCCGGCGGCGGCTATGCCGTCGCGGACAGCCTCGGTCAGCGGCAACCGCGGATCGGCGGCCAGCCGCGCCAATGTGGCCCCCGCCAAAGCATCGCCGGCTCCGGTCACGTCGCGGACCGGGGTTATGGCGGGAACCCTGATTTTCGTTACCCTGGTACCGTCGAGAACGGCCACCGTGTCGGCACCCGCAGTAACGACGGCGCGGCCGATACCACGTTTGCGCAGGGTGTGCAGCGCGGTCCGGTGTTCGAATGCGCCGGTCAGGGCCGCAAGTTCGTTGCGGTTCATGAAAACCGTTCCCAAACGGTCAGCGACCGCAAACAGCCTCGGCGCTTTGGCCGGCGATACCGCAATCGCATTGAGCGGACCGGGATGCGCCGCCGCCACCAATTCCAACGCCTGCTCCGGCAGGTTCGCATCGATCAGAAGGCAATGTGCGCTCGCCATCGCGTCGCTGACATTGTGGCGGCGCAACTGCCGGGGCAGGGCCTCTTCATAGATGCTCATGTCCGCCAGCCCGGAGACAAGCTCGCCGTCATGGTCGAGGATTGCCGTATAGCTTGCGGTGCGCCGGTCGAGGAACACGCCGGACAGATCGGCAATTCCCGCATCGGCAATCGCCTTTTCGACCGCAAGACCGTCGATGTCGCCGCCGCGCGCCGAAACGATCGCGACATTGACGACGCCGCGCAGTCGGGCATTGCGCAATGCATTGACAACGCCGCCGCCGACCGTGGCGTGCAGGTTTCCCGGATTGGAGACGCCCGACCTGTGCGCACCGGTCGTCCGACCGATGCGGTCGTTGTGAGCGCCGCCGATGCCGAGAAGCTCGTATCCTGATATGCCGGTGTCTTGCGTCAAATGTCGGTTTCCGGTTCTGCGTCCCGCAATGCCGGGAGAATCGTGCGGTCGTCAATCCGTCTGGCCGACGAAACGGCCCACGGTCCCGCAGGACTCCAAGTTCGTTTTACGGAACAAACAAAAAACGAATTTCGATTTCTGTTATTATTCATAGACTTACGCTCGTTGCAAAAACGGAACAAATCGCGTACAAAAAGAACAGGGATTTTTCGGTTTGCGCGCCGTACGGCGATAACCTAAGGGTGAGGGAACTCATGGCTCAGAACAGTTTGCGTCTCGTCGAGGACAATCAGGTGGACAAGTCAAAAGCACTGGATGCGGCGCTGTCGCAGATCGAACGGACCTTTGGCAAGGGTTCGATCATGCGGTTGGGGGCGAACGAGCAGGTTGTCGAGATCGAGACCGTGTCGACCGGTTCGCTGGGCCTCGATATCGCGCTGGGTATTGGTGGTTTGCCGAAGGGGCGGATCATCGAGATCTACGGGCCCGAAAGCTCGGGCAAGACGACGCTGGCGCTGCAGACGGTCGCCGAGGCGCAGAAGAACGGCGGCATTTGCGCATTCGTCGATGCCGAACACGCGCTCGACCCGGTCTATGCGCGCAAGCTGGGCGTGGCGCTGGAGGATCTGCTGATCTCGCAGCCGGATACCGGCGAGCAGGCGCTCGAAATCGCCGACACGCTGGTGCGTTCGGGAGCCTGTGACGTGCTGGTGATCGATTCGGTCGCCGCGCTGACGCCGCGCGCCGAGATCGAGGGCGAGATGGGTGATTCGCTGCCCGGTCTTCAGGCAAGGCTGATGAGCCAGGCGCTGCGCAAGCTGACCGCGTCGATTTCCCGCTCCAACACGATGGTGGTGTTCATCAACCAGATCCGCATGAAGATCGGGGTGATGTTCGGTTCACCGGAGACCACGACTGGCGGCAACGCGCTAAAGTTTTATTCCTCCGTTCGCCTCGACATTCGCCGCATCGGTTCGGTCAAGGACCGCGACGAGGTGGTCGGCAACCAGACCCGCGTCAAGGTGGTCAAGAACAAGATGGCGCCGCCCTTCAAGCAGGTCGAGTTCGACATCATGTATGGCGAAGGCGTTTCGAAGACCGGCGAGTTGATCGATCTGGGCGTCAAGGCCGGGATCGTCGAGAAGTCGGGCGCATGGTTCTCCTATAACAGTCAGCGTCTTGGCCAGGGACGGGAGAACGCCAAGCAGTTCCTGCGTGAAAACCACGCCATCGCCGACGAGATCGAACTGGCGCTGCGCCAGAATGCCGGCCTGATCGCCGACCGGTTCCTGGAGCAGGAAAAGGGTGATGACGACGAGGCGGCGGAAGGCTAGGCGCCGCTACGTTCGCGCAGTGAGCGGAAAACGGACCGGTCGCTTCTCAGCGGCCGGTTTTTGTTTGGCTTGCGCGATGAATGGCGGGCCTTGGTGTCCGATTGGCTGGACAGGACGCCTCGCGATTGGCTATGGCAGTCGCGCTTTCGCGCCATCGGCGCATCTTTGGGCAGGTTTTCATGAGCAGCGTCAACGACATCCGCAAGGCATTTCTCGACTATTTCGGCCGCAACGGGCACGAGATCGTCGCTTCCAGCTCGCTGGTCCCACACAACGATCCGACGCTGATGTTCACCAATGCGGGCATGGTGCAGTTCAAGAACGTATTCACCGGCTTGGAGAAGCGCGGATATTCGCGCGCGGTGACCTCGCAGAAGTGCGTTCGCGCCGGCGGCAAGCACAACGACCTCGACAATGTCGGCTACACCGCGCGCCACCACACCTTTTTCGAGATGCTCGGCAATTTCTCGTTCGGCGACTATTTCAAGGAACAGGCGATCGAACTTGCCTGGAACCTGATCACGCGCGAGTACGGCCTGGATGCCGGGAAGCTCTTGGTCACCGTCTATCACACCGACGACGATGCCTTCGACCTGTGGAAGAAGATCGCGGGCCTCGATGACCGCAGGATCATCCGCATTCCGACGCATGACAATTTCTGGGCGATGGGCGAGACCGGTCCTTGCGGACCGTGTTCGGAGATCTTCTACGATCACGGCGCGGCGATTCCCGGCGGCCCTCCCGGCAGCCCGGACGAGGATGGCGACCGTTTCATCGAGATCTGGAACCTCGTCTTCATGCAGTTCGAACAAGTGACGACCGAAGAGCGCATCGATCTGCCGCGCCCGTCGATCGACACCGGCATGGGGCTGGAGCGTATCGCCGCCGTGTTGCAGGGCGAGCACGACAATTACGACATCGACCTGTTCCGCAACCTGATCCGCGCATCGGAGGAACTGACCGGGACAAAGGCAGAGGGCGAACGTCAGGCCAGTCACCGTGTTATCGCCGATCACCTGCGCGCCACGAGCTTTCTGATCGCCGATGGGGTGCTGCCGTCGAATGAGGGACGCGGCTATGTGTTGCGCCGGATCATGCGCCGAGCCATGCGTCATGCCGAGTTGCTCGGTGTCAAGGATCCGCTCATGCACCGGCTCGTTCCCTATCTCGTTCAGGAGATGGGCCAGGCCTATCCGGAACTGGTGCGCGCGAATGCGTTGATCACCGAGACATTGCATCTTGAGGAAACGCGTTTCCGCCGCACGCTGGACCGTGGCCTGACGCTGCTCAACGAAGCGAGCGTCGGGCTTTCGGCGGGCGACGCGCTCCCGGGCGAGACCGCGTTCAAGCTCTATGACACTTATGGCTTCCCGCTCGACCTGACGCAGGATGCGCTCCGTCAGAAAGACATCTCCGTCGACGTCGATGGTTTCAACGCGGCCATGGAGCGGCAGCGTGCCGAAGCGCGGGCCAAGTGGACCGGTTCCGGAGACACTGCCACGGAAGCCGTCTGGTTCGACATTCGCGACAGGCATGGCGCGACCGAATTTCTTGGCTATGACAAGGAGAAGGCCGAGGGCGTGGTCTGTACTCTGGTCCGTAACGGGGGCGAAGTGGCCGAGGCGAAGGCTGGCGACGACGTCGCGGTGGTGATGAACCAGACGCCGTTTTATGGCGAATCCGGCGGCCAGCAGGGCGATCGCGGGTCAATGCGCGGCGAGGGCGCCGTCATCGAAATTACTGATGTGCAGAAGAAGGCCGATGGCGTGTTCGTCCATTTCGGCACGGTGACGAAGGGCGGTCTGACGCCTGGCATGGCGCTGGAACTGGAAATCGATCATCAGCGGCGCAGCCGGCTGAGGGCCAACCATTCGGCAACCCACCTGATTCACGAGGCGCTGCGCGAGGTTCTGGGCACCCATGTGGCACAGAAGGGTTCGCTGGTTGCCGAAGAGCGGTTGCGCTTCGACTTCTCGCATCCCAAGCCGATGTCGGCGGAGGAGTTGGCGCGGGTCGGCGACATCGCCAACGAAATCATCCTGCAGAACGCTCCGGTCACGACCCGTCTGATGGCGCTCGACGATGCCATGGAGACCGGCGCCATGGCGCTGTTCGGCGAAAAATACGCCGACGAGGTTCGCGTTGTATCGATGGGCACGGCACCGCATGGCGACAAGGCCGGCAAGACCTATTCCGTTGAACTGTGCGGCGGCACCCATGTGGGCGCAACCGGCGAAATCGGCCTCGCCGAGGTGGTGGCCGAAACGGCGGTGGCGTCCGGTGTCCGGCGGATCGAGGCGCTGACGGGCGATGCGGCACGCAAGCATCTTGAGACGCAGGACGCGCGCGTGCGCGCTATAGCCGTATCGCTGAAGGCAAGTCCCGACGACGTCGTCGCCCGTGTCGATGGCCTCGTTGAGGAACGCCGCAAGCTGGAGCGCGAATTGACGGAAGCCCGCAAGGCGCTGGCATTGGCCGGTCCGTCGGACGGCGCTGCCTCCGGTCCGGAGAGTGTCGCCGGCGTTGGTTTCATCGGCCGGGTGGTCAACGGCGTGTCGCCGCGCGATCTCAAGCCGATGGCGGATGATGCAAAGCAGTCTGTCGGCAGTGGCGTGGTGGCGTTGGCCGCCGCTTCAGAAGACGGCAAGGGCAGCGTCGTGGTGGCGGTGACTTCCGACCTGACCGAGCGCTACAATGCGGTCGATCTCGTTCGTGTGGCTTCGGCCGCGCTCGGCGGCAAGGGCGGTGGCGGGCGGCCGGACATGGCGCAGGCAGGTGGTCCGGATGGCGCCAATGCATCCGCCGCAATCGACGCCGTACGTGCCGCGCTGGAGGGCTGACGCCGGGTTCTACTTGTCGCTGACAAGTTCGCCGAGCAGCTTTTCCATCTCGTTCTCCAGCGTCTTGTCATCCATGCCGTCCCCTTTGGGCTCAGCGGTTTCAGGCGCAATCGGTTCCGGTTCATCGGCTTGATGATCCAGCGGGACCGGTTCTGCCGGTGCCGGCTCGGCGGCGGCGGTTTCCTGCAGAGAAGCCTCTTCGGCGACAGGTGTCTGGCTGTCGGCTTCGCCGGATTGCCAGTCATCCTGCATGGGCGGCATTTCGACGACGGGTTCTGCGCGCGCCGGGCTCTCGGCGGCGGTGCTGACGGCCGGTGCGGCCGCAGCGACTGCAGCCACAGCGGCGGACTTGTTGTCCGTTGCCTTTCTTCCCGACCAACCAAGCGATCGGCGCGGGGCGTCCTTCGCCGGCGTCGGTTTCTCGGCGGTTATCGGGGCAGCAACACGCGGCTCGGTTTGCGGTGGTGCAGCGACAACGGGTGCCGAAACGGCGGGCTCAGCGGCGACCATTGGTGTCGTGGCGACCGCGACCGGCATTACCTTTCCGATGTCGCGCTCGACCACCAGATCGTTGTAGCCGCCAATCATCAGGAGATGCTCCACGTCGTCGCGCCGGACAAGTACGATACGGCGATGTTCGTCTATGACGGCTGCGTCGACGATGGCAAGGCGCTGTTGCTGTGTGCGCGGGCCGGCAAACACCCTGCGCGGTGCACGCCGGAGCCAGAACCGAAGCATCCAAAGGACGATCAGCAGAGCGGCGGCGGCGGACCCGTAGAACACATAGTCGACGAACTGGTCGCCCACGAGGCCGTCAAGAATTTCAGGCATTTCGAACTCCCGGAAGGGATTGTAACCGCGAAAACATCGCTGAAGGTGTTAGCAACGGTGCTTGGGAATGACAAATTTCCCCGGCAGGGCTTCCACCGATTCCCCGTTTGTGATTCAAACCAAGAACAAATCAGGGGCCGCAATGCGGCAGCACCGGGAAATGGCGGAAGCCGGAAGCGCTTAGATGGCTGCAGATTTCGATGTACTCGGTCAGGATGGCAAGCGACCGGGAGCCGCGGTCAGACTGGTCATTCTCGGCATCGCATCGCTCGGCGCGGCAGCGTTCCTGTTTCTCTTTCGCGAAAATCTCGACGAGACTTTTCTTCTGGTCATGCTCGGCATCCTGGCGATGGTGGGCGTGTTCTACCTGTTTGCCTCCGCGATCGGATTTGTCCAGGTCGCGCGCGCCGGCAGGCCCGTTGATATTGGGCGCAGTCTCGCCGACTCGCTCGACGAGGGTGTCTGCGTGCTCGATGACAAGGGTACGATCGTCTATGCAAACCGGGCCTATGCCGAGCTGACCGGCGCTGACACGGTTGAGGACCTGAACGCTCCGGAAGCGGTACTGTCGCGTCACGACGATGCCGCCAACGCGGTCTACCGGATTGCCAACAACGTCATTCGCGGGCTCGAGGCGAATGAGGAATTCCGGCTGCAAGGAGGCTTACTGTCGTCGGTCGGCGAACCACGGTGGTATCGTGTCAGCACACGCTTCCTGACCGTACCCGGCCGCGACGCGGCATTGCGTGTCTGGCGCATTGCCGACACCACCGCGGAACGCAACGACCAGGAGCAGACCTTCCTCGAACTGCAAAAGGCGATCGACCATCTCGATCAGGCGCCCGTGGGCTTCTTCTCCGCCGGCGACGATGGACGGCTTCTCTATATCAACGCGACGCTGGCGACCTGGCTCGGCGTCGACCTGACGACTTTCTCTCCGGGAACACTGTCGGTCTCCGACATCGTGGCCGGCGATGGGATCGCAATGATCAATGCCGTGCGCGCCGAGGCGGGATCGTCGCGAACGTCAATCATCGACCTGGAGATGGAGAAGGCCGACGGCATCGGCGTGCCGGTGCAATTGATCCATCGCGTCCATGCCGACCGCGAGGGGAAGCCCGGCCCGACCCGCACGATCGTGTTGAACCGCTCCGAAGAGATCGGCGGCAGCGACGGCCATACCGGATCCGAATTGCGCTTTACCCGCTTCTTCAACTCGACGCCGATGGCCATTGCGGCGCTTGACAACGATGGGCGCCTGCTGCGCACCAACGCGCCGTTCATGACGCTGTTCTCGTCGGTGGTCGAAGCCGATGCCGTGGAAGGTCACATCCGCTTCGAAGCGCTGCTCGACGATGCGGCGCGGGACCGGTTCCAGAAGGCATTTGCTGCTGCGCGCAACAACCAGGCGAAGATCGAGCCATTCGATACCATTCTTTCACCGGGCGGCGAGGAACGCCACCTGCGCGTCTTCGTCAATGCCGTGGCGGGCCAGTCCGCCGACGACCAGGAGGCGGAGGAGGCGGCCATCGTCTATGCGATGGACACCACGGAGCAAAAGGCTCTGGAAAACCAGATGGCGCAAAGCCAGAAGCTGCAAGCGGTGGGACAACTCGCTGGCGGTATCGCGCATGACTTCAACAATGTGCTGACGGCAATCATCATGGCTTCCGACCTGTTGCTTGCCAACCATCGACCGTCCGATCCGTCCTTCCCGGACATCATGAACATCAAGCAGAACGCCAACCGGGCAGCTTCGCTGGTCCGGCAGCTCTTGGCGTTCTCACGTCGGCAGACGCTGCGGCCCGAGGTGCTTTCGCTGACCGATGTGCTGGCTGACTTGCGGATGCTGCTGACGCGGCTGGTCGGCAATGGCGTCAACCTTCAAATTGAACATGGCCGCGACCTGTGGCCGGTCAAGGCCGATCTTGGCCAGTTCGAACAGGTGATCGTCAACCTGGCTGTCAACGCCCGCGACGCAATGCCGGAGGGCGGCAATCTTGTCATTCGCACCCGCAATGTCGGCATGGCCGAGAGCGAGACCTTCAGCTATCGCGGTTTCGATCCCGGCGAGTATGTGCTGGTCGAGGTCCAGGATGCTGGCACAGGCATCGCGCCGGATGTGCTGGAGAAGATCTTCGAGCCGTTCTTTACCACCAAGGAGGTCGGCAAAGGGACGGGCCTCGGGCTGTCGATGGTCTATGGGATCGTCAAGCAGACAGGTGGCTTCATCTACGCCGATTCCGAGCCCGGTGCCGGGGCGGCGTTCCGCATCTTCCTGCCGCGTCACGTGGCAACGGAAAAGGAGCGGCAGGAAGAAAAGCCGGAGCCGGAGGCGGCCGCCAAGTCACGCGATCTGTCCGGATCGGCGACGGTGCTCCTTGTCGAGGATGAGGACGCGGTGCGCATGGGCGGGGTGCGGGCGCTGACGTCTCGCGGTTACACGGTGCATGAGGCGTCTAGCGGCATCGAGGCGCTGGAGGTCATGGACGAACTGGACGGCGGCGTCGATATCGTTGTTTCCGACGTCGTCATGCCCGAAATGGATGGGCCGACACTGCTCACCGAACTGCGCAAGACGCATCCGAACATCAAGTTCATCTTCGTCTCGGGTTATGCCGAGGATGCGTTTGCCAAGAACCTGCCGGAGGACGCCAAATTCGGCTTCCTGCCGAAGCCGTTTTCGCTCAAACAGCTCGCGACGACGGTCAAGGAGATGCTGGAAGACGAATGAGTGTCGCGCTCAGGCAGCCTTCTGGCAGAGTTCCTGATGCGGTGCGGCTGTAATGCCGGACAGGGCCCTGAGTTCGTCGGCGCGGCGTTCCATGCCGTTGGCTTGCGCGGCGCGTCCCGATTGCCTGAGAAGCGCGGCCTGCTGCTGGATGGCGGTAGCGATGCGTTCCAGTTTCGTGATTTCGACCATCATGTCGTCTCGCATTTTCCCGATTCCATTTCCGGGTTACACAACTATTGAAGACAGCCTATGCTTGCGCGAAACTGGCGCTGCGAAAATGCCGTTGCGTTAACCGCGGCGGCGCGAAAGGCTCGCGATTTCAACTGGTTGTGCTCGCATCGCAGCGTGGCCGAGATGATTGAGTTCGATCGCTCTCAAAGCGATGGAACGGGCCTCGGCGATTAATCCTTGATGCTTCAGGAGCTTGGCTTGCTTGATCATCACGCGGGCAAGATCGAGCAGCAGGCTGCGGCGGCTGGACATGGCACAGGTCTCCTCTACCGTTGGTCCTGTCGGCGCGCCGCCTGCTTGCGACGGCGCGGCTGACGAAACATCGCCCGGATGGCACACAACCCGCAAGCAACGACTTGTCACGACTGCGTGACCCAATGGGCGCCAATGCCAGTCTATACGCCGGGTGCGGTGCGGTGGATCAAACGGCCTCACCGAGCAAGATCGGGACCTGTTCCCAGGAGTGGCCTGCCGCCACGACGCAGCTGGAGCCGTCGGCGCGGGTGATCAGGATCGTCCAGGTGCCGGTGGTCGACACATAAACTTCGACCACTGCCGAATCGCCGATAACGCCGATCGATGTCTGCTTCTCGGCGAACCGGTCGGACAGCGTCGATCGGATGTCGTCATGGGCACCACAGCGGCTGGGGTCCACGGTCTGCGCCTGGGCCGGGCCGGCAAGGGCGGCGACCAGCATTGCCGAACCGGCGGCGATCAGGTTTCGAAGATGTGCAGGCATGTGCTTCACCCTTTCTCCCGCACAAGGCGGGCTGGAGGTCAGGCCACGCGGGCGGGAACGTTTCTCTTCTCTTTCGTCACCGTTTTCTCCCTTAACGGAGCATGCCGCGGGTTTTCTGTCCGCCCCGAGAATGTGGGTGCCTGAAAAGCCGGTTTCCAGCGCATGCCGGACACGATGTGATCGCGCCGCGATCACGGCTGGCGGAGCGCCGGCGTGACCGGCAAACGAAAAAAGGGCGCCGCAACGGGCACCCCTTTTTCACACTGGAGGCTGAACTGGCCGCTGGGGCCTAGAAACCGCGAAACTTGCCGCGATCGATTTCGCGCATGCGGCGCTCGAGGTCGTAAAGCGAGGTCGAGCCGTTGAGATAGTCGTTTTCGACGTCGTTGCGCGACGGGCCCGACAGGGCGTGCGCGAAGCGATTGAACGCCTGGGCGAAACGGTTGCGTGCCATTGTTCTTCTCCTTCGTTTCCAGTCGCATAATGATGCTGCATTGCACAAATGTGCAGCCCGAATTTGTGCAATGCAGGCATGCGGTTTTGGAATACTTGCAGATTGACGCCTCGCAATGCAGCGCGGGCACGTCGCGGCAAAAATGCAGGCAAAAGCCTGAAACGGGAGAAACCGCCATGTCCGGCCAGTTGTTCATCCTCTTGTTCTTCCCCTCCATGTTCGTCTCGCTCGCCGTGTTCTTCATCGGAGTCAGCTATCTGTGGCGCACCGCGATCGAGGATCGCGAACAGCGGCGCAAGGCGGCGGGCGGCGCTTGATCGCGAGCGGCCGGCGCGCCAGTCACAGTAAAAGCGGCCTTGTCTCCGAGACGGCCACGGCGCCGTTCTCGCGTGTCGCCAGAAATCGCGGCGGGCTGTCGCCGGCGATGACCGCGCAGGTCAGGTGGCCAGAAAACACCGCGCCGGTGTCGACACCGATGCGGCTACGGACGATCTCCGGCAGCAGGCTCTCGGTCGGCGTGTGGCCATGCACCACGGTTTTTTCGAACGGTTCGGGCCAATCCAGAAACTCGCGCCTGATCCAGCGGGAAACCTCCGGGTCCTGGGCCGAAAGCGGCATCACCGGGTCGATGCCGGCATGGACGAAGACATGGCTTTCGGTTTCCAACAGCCAGTCGGCGTTGCGCAACGCCTCGACATGGCCGGCGAACTCGCCCGCGATATGCGCGGCGACGGCATCGATCTCCATTTCCACGCCGCAGCCATAGGAGGCGACGGTCGCCGCGCCGCCATTGGCGAACCAGGCGCGCGCCACGCGGGCGCGGCCCGTCCGGCCCTCGATGAAGCGCAGCATGAAATCCTCGTGATTGCCGAGGATCAGCCGCGAGCCGGGATAACGCGCCAGCGTGTCGATGACGAGATCCATCGCTTCGCGGCTTTCCGGGCCACGGTCGATGACATCGCCGAGGAAGACGACCAGCGGGTGCTCGCCCAACACCGCCGCGTCGGTCTCGATGGCGGCCAGCAGCGCATAAAGCAGGTCGCGCCGGCCATGCACATCGCCGATGGCGTAGATCGGCCGGCCGGTGGCGAGACGGCTCACGCCATGGTCGCCCGATAAGCCCGCACTTCAGCCAGCAGCGTCGACACATGTTCGTCGTCGATCTTCATGACGGTGAAGTGCTCGGCGAGGTTTTCCAGATATTCCAGGCTTGAGCCGAGCCGGCCCGTACCCGTGGCAATAAAGCGGACCTCATCGTCGCGCGAGATGTTGTCGCAGATAAAGTCCGAGTCATGATTGGCGATAAATGCGACCGCCTCGACCGGACCGTGATCGGTTTCCGCGGTCACGAAACGCGCCAGATAGGAGCCGGCGAGCATCTCGCGCCGGAACAGGATTTCGGTTTCGGCGTCCGCCGACGCGGCCGCGATACGAAACACCAAGCCGTTGCAGTGATCGCCGGTGTCGAGCGCGGCCATCAGGCCCGGTGCGTCGCGATTGCCACGGCCGCCGCGCGTGTCTTTCAGGCAGAAACGGCGCTCGTAGCCGGCCACCCGGGCGCGCCGCACTTCGGCGAACTTGAAACCGGGATTCCACATCAGCGAGCCATAGGCGAAGACCCAGATGTCTTTGTCCAGCCGCCCGGCCAGCGTTTCGCGGCGGATCGCCTCCCGCTCGGCGTCGCTGTAGCGCCAGGTCGCCGGCAACCCCTGCGCCATCATCTGCGCGTCGAGGGAGGCCGGATCGAAGGTGCGAAAGAAGGACCTCTCCGGATCTGTGATCAGATCGCGCAGCACGGGATGATGGATGAAGGGGTCGGCGGTTTCGGTCACGGCCATCGGTTGTCGCCGTTACGACACGGTTTGACAAGTCGGCTATGGCACTTTGATACGGCAAGATCTGACGCACGCCATCGCCACCGCGCCCCGTTTCCGAGACCGGATTGTTCATATTCTGGAAGACGGGCGGTCAAAGCATCGCAACGTCTTTTGAGTATAGCGATCCTCGGACCGCCCGTTCGGCGTTCTTGCAGCTTCGGTCGGCGGCCCGGAACTTTTTGTCCGGGAAAACAAGACTGCGCGCGCCGCTTCATGCCGCCCTGCCGTGGGGGTTCATCACCCAGGTGAGTGACCTGACACCGCCGCAGGCCCTTCGCGTTTAGCACTCGAAACGTTCCACTGGATCGTTTCACCCGCTTGCGCGGGACGTGCTTCACCTTCGGGCGTTCGTCGTTCCAATCGACAGTTCGTTGCCGATGGACCGACCTGCGGGCGAGCACTCCTCACCCCAGCAGGCACCGTCCCTCTTCCGGGTGGTCGGTTCTAGACCCGGCTTCCAAAAGAAGGCGGGGAGAATGATAAGGGAGGTTCGGGCGCGGTGGATAAATGAACGCGGGAAAACAGTGTCAGGCGTATTCTAAGTTGCTGCCAAGGCAGATTTATTTTCGGTTCACGTGCCGATTGCGACTGCTGCCCATCCAACCGGTGCCGTGTTCGCAACAGCAGTCAGGACGGATCGGGAGAGAGGAACCGGCGGCAATGGTTGGCGATCACCCGTTCTTCGTCGGCACGAACGATACGCACCTCGACGGCGGAACTGTCGGTCGAAATGCGCTCGTCGCAATTGGCGTTTCGCACCGCGTCGATCTCGATACCGAGCCATTCCATGTTCTCGCAGACGCGGCGGCGGATGCGCGCGGCGTTTTCCCCGATACCGCCGCTGAAGGCGAGAAGATCGACGCCGCCGAGTATGGCGGCGTGGGCGCCGATCTCGCGGCGGATGCGGTGGACGAAATAGTCGATCGCGTGGTCGGTTTCCGGCGTTGCAGCCGCCTCCAGAACGCGCAGATCGTGCGACAGGCCCGAAAGTCCCTTGAGACCGGACTCGCGATAAAGAAGCGTCTCGATTGCCGCCACATCCATCTGCATTTCGGTCATCAGATAAAGAACGACGCCGGGATCGAGCTGACCGCAGCGTGTGCCCATCGGCAGACCGTCGAGCGCGGTAAAGCCCATCGAGGAGGCGACGCTTCTGCCGGCAAGCGTGGCGCACATCGACGCGCCGTTGCCGAGATGGGCGATGATCGTCCGGCCGCCGGCGCGCTCCGGCGATACTGCCTGAAGGGTCTCGACGGCATGCTCATAGGACAGACCGTGAAAGCCGTAACGGCGAATGCCTTCCTCGTAATAGGATTGCGGCAACGCATAGGTGTCGGCGACCCAGGGGTGGGCCCGGTGAAAGGCGGTGTCGAAACAGGCGACCTGCATGGCGTCGGGAAACGCGGCGCGGGCGGCGGCGACAGCGGCCAGGTTGTGCGGCTGGTGAAGCGGGGCAAGCGGGTTGAAGCCGGCCAGTTCGGCGAGCAAGGCGTCGTCCAGCACGACTGGCGCGTCATGGTGCGGGCCACCATGCACAACCCGGTGGCCGATGGCGACTGGCCGCACGCCACCGGCCTTTTCCTCCAGAAAGCCCAGGATATGTGCGAGCGCGGCGGCATGATCGGCGGTTTCGCCGGGCGACAGCGCGTCATCGGCGACCGTCTCGCCGCCGGCCTTGGCGATCAGATGCGGCGTGGCCCCAAGGCCTTCGATCTGGCCGCGCAGGCGCGCATCGTCCGCATGGTCTGCCTCGAAAAGCGCGAACTTGACCGACGAGGAGCCGGCATTGAGCGTCAGAATGTGTTCCATCGGTACCGTTACTGTCCGCCCTTGATCCGCCAGTCGCGATAGAGTGCGGCAATCGCGCAGGAGGCCAGGCGGGCCTTCTCGCCGTCGGAACGGCTGGTCAGGATGATCGGCACCGACGCGCCAAGGGCAACGCCGGCGGCTTCGGCATGCGCCACGAAAGCCAGTTCCTTGGCCAGCATGTTACCGGATTCCAGATTGGGCACAATCAGCACTTCTGCCCGGCCGGCAACGAGGGAGGTGATGCCCTTGGTCTTGGCGGCCTCGACATCCATGGCGTTGTCCATTGCCAGCGGCCCGTCGACGATACCGCCACGAATCTGGCCCCGGTCGGCCATCTTGGAGAGTGCGGCGGCGTCCAGTGTCGACTGGATTTTCGGATTGACCGTCTCGATGGCCGACAAGACGCCGACCTTGGGTTGCTCGACGCCGAGCGAAAGCGCCATGTCGATGGCGTTCTGGGTGATGTCCACCTTGGCCTCAAGGTCAGGCATGATGTTCACGGCAGCATCGGAGACGATGAGCATGTGATCGAGCCCCGGCACGTCCATGACGAAGACGTGGCTGAGGCGCCGGCCGGTGCGCAGGCCGCCGTCCTTCTTGACCACATGGGCAAGCAGGTCGGAGGTGTGCATGTGGCCCTTCATCACCGCGCCGGCCTGGCCGGTATGGGCCAGTTCGACCGCCTTGGCGGCCGCCATGCCGTGATTTTCGGTCTCGATGATCTCGATGCCCGTCAAATCCTCGCCCTCGGCCCTGGCGGCGGCCTCGATTGCCGCGCGGTTGCCGATCAGGATCGGGGTGATGATGCCGTGTTTGGCCGCCAGCATGGCGCCGCCCAGCGAGTTTTCTTCCTCGGGCGCGGCAACGGCGGTGATCAGCGGTTCGAGCGCTTCGGCACGGTCGAGGAGCTTGTCGAAATGCTGGTGCTGCTGGACCAGCAGTTCCGGCATGTCGGTGTCCTCGATGCGCACCTTGCGCACCGGCGCCAGCACCTCGGCCATGCCCTCTGCGATCCGGTCGCCGCCACGGCCGGTGACGCGCGTGTCGAGCAGCACGATGTTGTCCGGTTTCTTCTCCTTGACCGTCACTTCGATGTTCAACTCGTCGCCGACATGGGCACGATCGAGGAAGCTGAGCGTCTGGGCGCGGTAGAGCGTGCCGGGGCCGGGCAGGATGTTGCCCAGAACAGAGGAGAACAGCGCGCCGATCCACATTGACGGGGCGACCGCCTCGAGGTTGTCGTGTTCGTCATTGGGCAGGTGCAACGGGTTCAAATTGCCCGACGCATGGGCGAAGACATAGAGGTCGTTGGCGGTGCAGACGCGTTTGAGCGACGCCGTGTCCCCGACCTGCAATTCGTCGTAGAGCTTGTTCTCACGGATCATGTCGGTTCCTCTACTCCGCCGCCTTGTTCATCGGTTCGGATCGCGCATGGCGGCCCGGCTCATGCGCCGACAATTCGTGCTCCGGATCGCGCCAACCCTGCGCCATGGTCATCAGCGTCGTTTGCAGGTGCTTGAACATGGCAATGGTCGGGGCGTCCATCTCGTCGAGCGGGCCGGCGATATCGAGGACGACGTCGAGCGCGCGGATGCGGTCGACATCGTCGCGCAGCATCTCGGGCAGGGCGTTGATCGCCTCCTTGCCGGCGAAATCGACGATCATCGTCTGCTCGTGGATCAGCCGGCTGCGGTCCTCCTCCGACATGGTGTCGAAGGGCGGGCGCGAATGCATCATCGCGTTGGAGCGCTCCAGCCGCTCGCGGCGAACCGACCCGCGCGCCCGCGCCAGGAGGATCAGCATGCGGATGATCGCCTCGGAATAACCGCCCTGACTGGCCTTCTGCAGGACTTCCCTGACCTGCGGCAGGGATTCCAGCGTCTGCACCCGGGCGGGCGTCTCGTCCTGCTGGGCATAGGCCTTCATCCACGGCGTGCCGTAGAGCGTGTGGAAGCTCATCTCGATCCAGGCGTCGCGGACGTCGCGAAACAGGTTCCAGTTCGCCTCGATGGCATCGGCGGCCATCGCCTCCAGCTTGGGGAACGGATTGACATCGGACAGTTCGGTGCGATTGGCGCGGACCTCTTCGGCGCGCTCGCCGATATCGTCGAGGAGCGGGTTCTTGCGCGAGAACGCCTGGATCTGCGAGCGCATGGGATGTGTCTCGCGCAGCTTGTCGGCGATTTCCGGCGTGATCATCGCCTTGAGGATCGGCCGCCATGTCAGTTCATAGGTCTTGACCGCCCATTCGGAGAACTTGGCGACGGCGGCGAATTCCTTTTCCTCCTCGCGGCCATCGTCGAGCTTCAGGATGTCGTCGATGGTGCGGCCCTCAAACGAGACGTGGAAGACGCCTTCGGCCTTCTCGATCTGCATCTCGTAGAGGCCGGGCGGCAGGGCCTCGATGGTCTTGACGACGCTGGTGATCTGCTTGTGCTGCTTGGAGGCGACCTGCGCCGAGACGAAGATGCCGAGATGACCGATGCTGTCATGCAGGGTGTAGACGATGACATGGCCCTTGGCGCGCAGTTCCTCGATGGAGCCGTAGAGGTCGGGGATCCAGTTGAGGGCCTGCTGCGGCGGGGTGATGTTGTCGCCATGGCTGGCAAAGACAACGACCGGCGCTTCGATGCGGGTCAGGTCGATGGGCGTGCCGTCGTCGAGGACCGCCTGGCCGCGGGTCAGCTTGTTGCCGACGAACAGGTTCTCGACGATCCAGCGGATCTCGGCTTCGTTCATGAAGTAGAAGCCGGACCACCAGCGCTCGAAGTCGAGGAAGCGCTTGGCACCCTTGTCGTCGGCGAAAAGGTCGTAGTTCTTGCGCCACCAGGTGCGCGCCGGGTTGAGCGTCTCGAAATTGTAGACGAGGCTGGCGCCGTCGAACTTGCCGCCGCCGAGGTCGGAGGCCATCAGGGCCGGCACCGCGCCGCCCATGACGCCGCCGAGATAGCGGAACGGGTTCTTGCCGACTTCGCCTGCCCAGTAGGAGAGCGGCGCGCCGGCGATGATCACCGGGCCGGTCAGGTCCGGATGGGTCGCGGCGAGGATCATCGAGGCCCAGCCGCCCTGGCAGTTGCCGGTCACCAGCGGGCGCGGCGCGGCCGGATGGCGCGAACGCACCTCGCGCATGAACAGCGCCTCGGCGGCGGTGACATCGGCAAGCGTCTGACCCGGCTCGGGCTCGGGATAGAAGATCACGAAATAGACGGGATGGCCGTCGCGGAGCGCCACGCCGACCTCGGATTCGCTCTTGAAGCCGCCAATGCCGGAACCGTGGCCGGCGCGCGGATCGATGATCACCCAGGGGCGGCCGTCCTCGCGCTGCGGCGGGAAACCTTCCGGCGGGGTGATGCGGACCAGCGAATAGTTGACCGGGCGGTCGAGTGCGCGGCCGTCGACGATCATCTCGTAGTCGAAGGCGAGCACCGGCTTCAGCCCTTCTTCCTCGCGGTCGAGCGCATTGTTGCCGCGGCGATAGAGCGTCTCGGCGAAGAGGACGGCGCGGTCGGCGCTGTCCTTGAGATAGTCCTGATAGTCCTGGGCGACGCGCGGGCTGACGAAGCCGGGCGCCATGTCGTGGAAAGCCTGGAAGCTGGCGCGAGTCGATTCCCACATCGACTGGGCGATGTTCTGGCCATGCTGCATGGCGAGGCTCTGCAGCATGCCCATCTGGTCGTAGCTCTGGTGCATGCCGTCGCGCATGGCTGCCGCCATGGCCTGGGAGGTGTCGGTGTTTTTTCTGTCAGCCATTGTCTCAACCCACGATGTGATATCCGCCGTCAATGTAGTGAACGCCGCCGGTGACGTTGGCGGCCTCGTCGCTGGCCAGAAAGGCCGCATAGGCGCCGACATCCTCGATGGTGGCGAGCTGATGGGTGGGCGCGCGCGACGCGGCTTGGGTCATCATCTCGTCGAAATGGGCGATGCCGCTGGCCGCCCGCGTTTTCAGCGGGCCGGGTGACAGCGCATGCACGGAAATGCCGCTGGTGCCGAGTTCGGCGGCGAGATAGCGCGTAACCGATTCCAGCGCGGCCTTGACCGGCCCCATGACATTGTAGTGCTCGACGACCTTTTCGGAGCCGAGGAAGGAGACGGTCATGCAGGTGCCGCCGGGCGGCATCATCCTTTCGGCGCGGCGCACCATGCGGATGAAAGAGCCGACCGAGACGTCCATCGCGGTGGTGAAGCCGGCGCGCGAGCAGTCGGTGACGCGGGCGTGCAAGTCTTCCTTGGGGCAGAACGCGATGGAGTGGAGGCAGATGTCGATCTGACCCCAATGCTGGCGGATGCTGTCGAAGAGCTGGCTGAACTGGCCGTCCTGGTTGACGTCGAGCGGCAGGATGATTTCCGCGCCCAGTTCCTCGGCAATGGGGCGGACATGCTTTTCGGCCCGGTCGTTCAGATAGGTGACGGCGAGCGACGCGCCCTGATCGCGAAACGCCTTGGCGCAGCCATAGGCTATCGACTGATCATTGGCGATGCCGATGACAAGCGCTTTCTTCCCGGATAGCGAGAACATGAAGGTCTCCTGAAGGATGACCTGACGTTATATTTGCTTCATGACAGTTACTTGTCAGCCGGCGTGGCAATTCGCCGCCTTTTTTATTTGTGACGGCTGGATGACGTTTGGGCGGGCGCTCCGGGAGGGGCACGTCAGACCGGGACTTCGGTGGCGTGCTTGACGCGCCTGAGCGCGAAGGTGGTGGCGGTCGCGGCAACGCTGTCATGTTCGAGCACGCGGCGCATCAGGATTGCTTCCAGATCGGCCATGTCGCGGACCAGAAGATGCAGCAGATAGTCCCATTCGCCGGTGATCGCGTAGACGGCGACGATGGTTGGTTCGAGCTCCATGGCGCGCTGGAATTCGCCGCGAGACTTCGAGTCCTGCGACTTCATGCGGACCTGACAGAAAGCGTCCGTTGCGCGACCGACCGATGCCGGATCGACCAGCCGCACATGTGGGCCGAGAATGCCCTGCTTTTCCAGTGCTCGTATTCGGCGCCAGCAGGTCGCCGAAGAGGTGTTGGCGAGCCGTGCGATCTCGGCAATGCTTTTCGAAGCGTCGCGCTGCAGCAGTTCGACGATGCGCCGGTCCAGTTCGGTCATGTGAAACGTTTGTTTCATCTACTTATCATTTTCGTTTCAAGATGCTCAAAATGGGCGCCTTAGCGATAAAGAAAGGACGGATATCATCAGGATATGATGTATCCTTTGGCTAGAGCGAAAACCGATCGCGCACAAGGCCCACCGATCATGGGTGCCGATTGTGGGCGCAATGCGCGGATATCGTCGCGCCATCGGGAGGATGCCGGTTGAACCAGACGCTATTGCCGAACCAGTACGAGTTGCTGGACCGCTATACGCGCCGCGAAGGGCGCGTGTTCCTGACAGGCACGCAGGCGATTGTCCGCATGGTGCTGGACCAGGCGCGGCGCGACCGGGCACGCGGACTGAACACGCGCGGTTACGTGTCCGGCTACCGGGGCTCGCCGCTGGGCGGTATCGATCTGGAAATGACGCGCCACGGGGATCTGGTCGAGGGCGCCGGCATCACCTTCCTGCCGGCGGTCAACGAGGAATTCGGCGCCACCCAGATGATCGGCACGCAGCAGGTGGAAACCGATCCGCACAAGACCTGCGATGCGGTGTTCGGGCTGTGGTACGGCAAGGGGCCGGGGGTCGACCGCGCATCCGACGCGCTGAACCACGGCAACGCCTATGGATCGTCGCCGACCGGCGGCGTGCTGGTGATTGCCGGCGACGATCATGGCTGCGTCTCGTCATCGATGCCGCACCAGTCGGATGTGGCATTCATGAATTTCTTCATGCCGACGCTCAATCCGGCCAATGTCGCCGAATACCTGCCTTATGCCGAATGGGGCTACGCGCTGTCGCGCTATTCGGGCATGTGGGTCGGCTTCAAGGCTATCTCGGAGACGGTGGAGGCGGGCATGTCGTTCGACCTGCCGGAGGACCGGGTCTTTGTGGCGCCGGACTTTGTGCCGCCGACTGACGGGCTGCACTATCGCTGGCCGGACTTGCCGGGGCCGCAGATCGAAGAACGGATGGAAGCCAAGAAGAAGGCCGTGCTCGCCTTCGCGCGGGCCAACCCCATCGACCGGGTCGAATGGGGGCATGCGGACGCCCGTTTCGGTATCGTGACGACCGGCAAGGCGCATCTGGACGTGCTTGAGGCGCTGCGGCTGCTCGGTATCGACCGGGAGCGGGCCGGCGAAATCGGTCTCGACATCTACAAGGTCGGCATGGTGTGGCCGCTGGAAGATGTCGGCGCACTGCAATTCGCCAGCGGCAAGCAGGAACTGCTTGTGGTCGAGGAAAAGCGCGGCATCATCGAGAGCCAGCTGAAGGAGTATTTCTACGACTTTCCCGGCCAGAAACCGGAGCGGATGGTCGGCAAGCGCGACGAGACCGGCGACAGGCTGGTGCCTTGGACGCACGAACTCGGCGCGGTGATGTTGGCGCGGATCATCGCCGCGCGGCTGGACCTGAATTTTCCGGAACTGGACCTGTCGCAGGCGGCGGCCTCGGTCGTCCCCGATCCGAGCCCGATCGCCGTCGCCGGCGCGGCGCGCACGCCGTATTTCTGTTCGGGCTGCCCGCACAACACCTCGACCAAGGTACCCGAAGGCAGCGAGGCGATGGCCGGGATCGGCTGCCATTTCATGGCGAGCTGGATGAACCGCAACACCTCGTCGCTGATCCAAATGGGCGGCGAAGGTGTCAACTGGGTGGCGCGGTCGAAGTTCAACGGCAACCGGCACATCTTCCAGAATCTGGGCGAGGGGACCTACTACCACTCCGGATCGCTGGCGATCCGGCAGGCGATTGCAGCCGGCACCAACATCACCTTCAAGATCCTTTTCAACGATGCCGTGGCGATGACCGGCGGGCAGCCGGTGGACGGCCCGATCAGTGTCGAGGCGATAGCCCATTCGGTTGTCGCCGAGGGCGCGAAACGCGTGGTCGTCGTCTCCGACCGGCCGGATGGCTTTGCGCGGTCGGACCTGCCGGCGGGCGTGGAGATCTTCGACCGCGCCGAGCTGGACCGGGTGCAGCGCGAACTGCGCGAGATCGAAGGCACCACGATCCTGATCTACCAGCAGACGTGTGCGACCGAGAAACGTCGACTGCGCAAGCGCGGCAAGCTGGAAGATCCGAAGCGGTTTGCGGTGATCAATCCGCTTGTCTGCGAGGGATGCGGCGACTGTTCGGTGGAATCCAACTGCCTGAGCATAGAGCCGCTGGAAACCGAGTTCGGGCGCAAGCGGAAGGTCAATCTCGACAGCTGCAACAAGGATTTTTCCTGCCTGAACGGCTTTTGTCCGAGTTTCGTGACGGTGGAGGGGGCGACGCTGAAGAAACGCGGCGCGGCCGGCAGCGAGGCGGAGCGCAAGCGGCTGGAAGGCGAGTTACCGGAACCGGAGATGCCGCCGGCCGATGCGCCGTGGGACATACTGGTCACCGGCGTCGGCGGGACCGGCGTGGTGACGGTCGGCCAACTTGTTGCCATGGCCGCAAATCTGGAGAACAGGGCGGCGAGCGTGCTCGACTTCATGGGCTTTGCGCAGAAGTTCGGCCCGGTCTTAAGCTATATCCGGATGGGCCGGCATGAAGGCGAGGTCAACCAGACGCGGATCGAACCGGCCTCGGCCGACGCGCTGATCGGTTGCGATCTGGTGGTCAGTTCGTCGCCCAAGGCGAGCCTGACCTATCGTCCGGGCGAAACGCGCGGCGTGGTCAACACGGCGCTGATGCCGACCGGCGACCTGGTGCAGAACCGCGATGCCGACCTGAAGGCCGATGCCCGCCTGGCGGCGATGCGCGAGGCCCTGGATGGCGATACCCTGAAGACGTTCGACGCGAATGCGTTGTCGAAGGCACTGCTGGGTGACAGCGTGTTCGCCAATGTGATGATGCTGGGGGCTGCCTGGCAGGCCGGGCTGGTGCCGCTTGGCCTTGCCGCGCTGATGCGGGCGATAGAATTAAACGGCGTCAAGCCGGAGATGAACAAGGCTGCGTTCGGCTGGGGCCGGATCGTCGCGCATGCACCGGAGGCCGCCGAGCGCGTGGCGGGCGTTTCCGCACACCCGCCGGCAACGATCACGGAGTTGATCGAACGCCGGGCGGCGTTCCTGACCGATTACCAGAACGCGGCCTGGGCGCGGTCCTACCTCGATTTCGTGGCGATGGTGCAGGCGGCGGAAGAAAAGGTCAGTGGCACGCCGGGGGCGCTGACCGAAGCGGCGGCGCGCGGATTGTTCAAGCTGATGTCCTACAAGGACGAGTACGAGGTCGCGCGCCTGCACAGCCAGACCGGCTTTGCCGAGACGCTGGCGCAGCAGTTCGAAGGCGATTACGCGGTCCGCTATCACCTCGCGCCGCCTTTCCTGTCGTCGCCGCTCGATGCGCGGGGCCGTCCGAGAAAACGCGAATTCGGTCCGTGGATCCGGCACGGCTTCCGCGCCCTTGCGGCGATGAAGCGGCTTCGCGGCACGCGGCTCGATCCGTTCGGTCGGACCGCCGAGCGGCGCATGGAGCGGGCGCTGATCGCCGAGTACCGCGATATTTTGCGCCGTCTTGCCGCCGGACTGACCACTCAGAACTTGAGCGAGGCGGCGCGAATTGCCACACTGGTGATGGGCATTCGCGGTTTCGGCCCGGTCAAGGAGGAGGCGGCCGCGAAGACACGAGGGGAGATGGCGCGAGCGCTGGAAAACTACAATGCACTGGCCGGATCGGCGGGCGATGCCCTAAATTGATCTGGATCACTGCGGACGGCGCCTGCTTGCCGTCATTTATGGAATTGAATAGCGGCGCGCCGTCTGCCGGACGCGCCTTGGGAGGAAATCGACGATGTATGCACAGCTGGTCAAGACGGCCGGTACGGGCGTGAAGACGCGTGAGGAAATGACCGACCAGGAACGGGCATTCCAGGACCGTATCGATAACGACATCAAGATCGAGCCGAAGGACTGGATGCCGGACGACTACCGCGCGACACTGATCCGCCAGATCGGCCAGCACGCGCATTCGGAGATTGTCGGGCAGTTGCCGGAGGGCAACTGGATCACGCGGGCGCCGACGCTGGAGCGCAAGGCGATCCTGCTGGCCAAGGTGCAGGACGAGGCCGGCCACGGGCTCTATCTTTATTGCGCCGCCGAGACGCTGGGTGTCAGCCGTGACGAGATCACCGAAATGCTGCTCGACGGGCGCATGAAGTATTCGTCGATCTTCAACTATCCGACGCTCAACTGGGCCGATATCGGCGCGGTCGGCTGGCTGGTCGACGGCGCGGCGATCATGAACCAGGTGCCGCTGCAGCGCACCTCCTACGGGCCTTACTCGCGCGCCATGATCCGCATCTGCAAGGAAGAAAGCTTCCACCAGCGCCAAGGCTACGACATCATGATGAAGATGGCGCAGGGCAGCGCGGCGCAGAAGCGCATGGCGCAGGATGCGCTGAACCGCTTCTGGTATCCGTCGCTGATGATGTTCGGCCCGTCGGACAAGGACAGTGTGCATTCCGCGCAGTCGATGGCGTGGAAGATCAAGATCAACACCAATGACGAACTGCGCCAGAAATTCGTCGACCAGACCGTGCCGCAGGCCGAATATCTGGGCCTGACGGTGCCGGACGAAAACCTGACATGGAACGAGGAGAAGGGCGGCTACGACTTCTCCGAGCCGGACTGGTCGGAGTTCTTCGCCGTCATCAAGGGCAACGGTCCCTGCAACCGGGAGCGCATGGCCGACCGTAACAAGGCGTGGGACGACGGCAAGTGGGTGCGCGACGGGCTCTTGGCCCACGCCCGCAAGAAGGCGGCGCGCAAAGCCGTCGCCGCCTAGGAGGATAGTCATGAGTTCCGTCAATCCGTCCGCTTACGAGACCGAAGACGCCGAATCCGCACAGGAGCGTCACGAGTGGCCTTTGTGGGAGGTTTTCATCCGCGGCCAGCACGGGCTGAGTCATCGCCATGTGGGTTCGCTGCACGCCCCCGACGCCGAAATGGCGATCAAGAATGCGCGCGACGTCTATACGCGGCGCAATGAGGGGGTTTCGATCTGGGTGGTCGAGGCACGCCATATCGCGGCGTCCTCACCCGGCGACAAGGGCCCACTCTACGAGCCGTCGGAAACCAAGGTCTATCGCCATCCGACCTTCTTCGACATTCCCGACGAAGTGGGGCAGATGTGATGGCCGCCGACGACGCGCTGTTCCAGTTCCTGGTCCGCCAGGGCGACAACACGCTGATCCTCGGCCATCGCGTTTCCGAATGGTGCGGGCATGCGCCGGTGCTGGAAGAAGACATTGCGCTCGCCAACACGGCACTCGACCTGATCGGCCAGACCCAGTTCTGGCTGGGCTATGCCGGCGAAGTGGAGGGCAAGGGCCGCTCTGCCGACGATATCGCCTTTCTGCGCGATGCCTGGGACTTCCGCAACATCCTCCTGGTCGAGGTGCCGAACGGGGATTTCGGGCAGACGCTGATGCGCCAGTTCCTTTTCGACGCGTTCCAGTCGATCCTGCTGCCGCGGCTGACCGGTTCGTCGGATGAGCGGGTGGCCGAGATCGCCGGCAAGGCATCGAAAGAGGCGGCCTATCATGTGGAGCGGTCGGCGGGCACGGTGGTTGGCCTTGGCGACGGCACCGACGAAAGCCATGCGCGGATGCAGGCAGCACTCGACATGCTGTGGCCCTATGTCGGCGAAATGTTCGAAAGCGATGCGGTCGACGCGGCGATGGCAGAGGCCGGCATTGCGCCCGACCCGGCGAGCCTGCGCGACGAATATGACGCGCTGGCCGGGCGCGTGCTCGGCGAGGCGACGCTGACGGTCCCGGCGGGCAAGTTCCATCACAAGGGCGGGCGCACCGGCACGATGCATACCGAGCATCTCGGCCACCTGCTGACGCAGATGCAGTGGCTGCAGCGCGCCTATCCCGGCTGCACCTGGTAGGCCGATGCAACGCCCGCCCGTCGCCCAGATCTGGGAATGGCTCGACGCGATCCCCGATCCCGAGATCCCGGTGATCTCGATCGTCGATCTCGGCATCGTGCGCGACATCGCCTGGGAGGCGGACGCGTTGGTGGTCAAGGTCACGCCGACCTATTCCGGCTGTCCGGCGACAGGCGTGATCAATCTCGATATCGAGACGGCGCTGCTTGGCCACGGCATCGACAAGGTGGAACTGCGGCCGCAGCTGAGCCCGGCCTGGACGACCGACTGGCTGTCGGAAAAAGGGCGCGCGAAGCTCGAGGGATACGGGATCGCGCCGCCGCAGCCGGCCGGCGGGCCGGAGCGATGCCCGCATTGCGGCAGCGCGAATGTGCGGCTGCAAAGCCAGTTCGGTTCGACACCGTGCAAGGCGCAATGGCGCTGCGGCGACTGCCTGGAGCCGTTCGACTATTTCAAGTGCATCTGAGGGAGGAGCCTGATGGCGCGTTTTCACGAGCTGACCGTCACGGACGTTCGCAAGACCATTCGCGACGCGGTCGTGGTGACGCTCAAGCCGGATGATCCGGCCACCTTCGACTTCATTCAGGGGCAGTATCTGACGTTTCGGCGCGATTTCGACGGCGAGGAACTGCGCCGCTCCTATTCGATCTGTTCGGGCAAGCAGGACGGTGTGTTGCAGGTCGGCATCAAGCGGGTGGATGGCGGCGCGTTCTCGACCTGGGCGAATGAAAAGCTTGCGGTCGGCGACCGGTTGGAAGCGATGCCGCCAGCGGGCGGTTTCTTCACCGCTCTCGATGCGGGAAACGCGCGCAACTATCTCGGTTTTGCCGGCGGTTCGGGGATCACGCCGGTGCTGTCGCTGATCAAGACGACGCTGGACACCGAACCAAAATCCACCTTCACGCTGGTCTACGCCAACAAGGGCGTCAACACGATCATGTTCCGCGAGGAACTGGAGGACCTGAAGAACAGCCATATGGGGCGCTTCAACGTGATCCATATCCTGGAGACCGACGCGCAGGAGATCGAGCTGTTCACCGGCCTCGTCACCGAGGAGAAGTGCGCCGAACTGTTCAAGAGCTGGATCGATATCGGCAGCATCGACATGGCCTTTATCTGCGGGCCCGAGCCGATGATGCTCGGCATCGCCAAGGCGCTCAGGGCGCACGGGCTCAAGCACGAGCAGATCAAGTTCGAGTTGTTCGCCTCGGCGCAGCCCGGTCGTCTGAAGCGCCAGGCGGCTACAAGCGAGACCGGCAGCGCGGGCGATGCCGTAACGATCTCGATCACCATGGACGGCGCGACGCGGACGATCTCGGCCAGCAAGTCGCTGTCGGTGCTGGAGGCGGCGCGGGAGAACGACATCGACGCGCCGTTTGCCTGCAAGGCCGGCGTCTGCTCGACCTGCCGCTGCCGGGTGCTGGAGGGCGAAGTCGAAATGGCCGCCAACCATGCGCTTGAGGACTACGAAGTGGCCAAGGGCTACGTGCTGTCGTGCCAGTCCTACGCGCTGACGGACACCGTCGTCGTCGATTACGACCAGTAGGGGGAGACCGGGACCATGAGCGACGAGATGAGCATCGAGGATTATCTGGCCGCCGGCGGGGTGCTGACCTCGCCCGGCAACGTGCCGCCGCGCTACCGGGCCGAACTGATGCGGATGATGACCACATTCGTCGACAGCGAGCTGGCCGGGGCGGCGGGTTTCGCCGACATCATCAACGAAGGGCCGGGCATCAAGGAGCGGATCGCGGCGGCGAAGATCGTGCTGGAAAAGACCGACAATGCCGACAAGGTGTTGCGCCTGATGGCCGAATTCGGCGTCGATACGGCACGCTACGCCAACCACCATCCCTGGACGGCGCGGCTGGATCGCGACGCCGATATCGGCGCGACGCGCAGCGGTCACGACATGCGGCTCGCCGTCTTCAACTATCCGCTGCAGGGATGGGCCGATGCGGTGGCGATGAACCTTTTGATGGGACAGGCGGTCGCTGTGCAACTGGCCGAATTCGCCCATGTGTCCTATTCGCCGCTGGCCGACGCCTTTCGCGCCATCGCGCCGATCGAAAACCGCCACACCGAACTGGCCGAGGAGGGGCTCATGCGGCTGATGGAGGAGGGCCGCAGCGATGAATTGCAGGCGTCGGTCGACTACTGGTGGCCGCGGGTTGCGGCGAGCTTCGGCGCGACGGACTCGCAAAACGCCGAACGCCTGCAGAAGTTCGGCCTGCGCCGGACCGGCAATGCGGCGTTGCGGACGCAATGGGAGACAGCCGCGACGGCTGCTCTCAAACGCATCGGCCTTGCCGCCGGCTGACATGCCGGCCTGAAAACCTCGTTCACGGAGAAGCAGAATGACCCTGCAGGACATACGCAGCTTTGCGCATGGCGAATGGATCGGGCCGGGCGCGGGGGCGCGCGAAATCGCCGACGCGGTGACCGGGGAAGTCTTCGCCACCGCCGGCAACGACGCGCTCGATGTCGCGGCGATGCGCGATTATGCGCGTGCCAAGGGCGGCGCGGCGCTGCGGGCGATGACATTTCACGAACGCGCACGGATGCTGAAGGCGCTGGCCGCGCATCTGAACGAGCACCGTGACGCGATGTACCGGCTGTCCTTCCGGACGGGCGCGACACTGGCCGACAGCAAGATCGACATCGACGGCGGGATCGGCACCATGTTCGTCTTCGCGTCGAAGGGGCGCCGCGAAATGCCGGACGCCCATGTCTATACCGATGGCGATGTCGAGCAGTTGAGCCGTTCGGGCACCTTTCTCGGCCAGCATGTGCACACGCCGTTGCGCGGCGTGGCAGTGCATATCAACGCCTTCAACTTCCCGGTCTGGGGCATGCTGGAGAAGCTGGCGCCGACGCTGCTTGCCGGTGTTCCCGCCATCGTCAAACCGGCGACGGCGACGTGTTTCCTCACGGAGCATTGCGTGCGCCTGATGATCGACAGCGGCATCCTGCCGGACGGCTCGGTGCAACTCGTGACCGGTGGTCTCGGCAATCTGCTCGACCTGCTCGACTGCCAGGATGTGGTCAGCTTCACCGGTTCGGCGGATACGGCGCTGAAGCTGCGGTCCTCCGACAACATCCTGCGCAACTCGATCCGCTTCGTCGCCGAACAGGACAGCCTGAACGCCTCGATCCTCGGGCCGGATGCGGCGCCAGGCACGCCGGAATTCGACCTGTTCGTCAAGGAAGTGCACCGCGAGATGACGGCGAAGGCCGGTCAGAAGTGTACGGCGATCCGCCGGATTCTCGCTCCCGACAACCACGTCGAAGCGGCGATCGAGGCGATTGCGGCGCGGCTCGCCAAGACGCGGATCGGCGCGCCCGATCTGGAAACCACGCGCATGGGGGCGCTTGTCTCGGCCGCTCAGCGGCACGATGTGCTGGCGAAGG
This sequence comes from Oricola sp., assembly GCF_965230365.1. Lineage (GTDB taxonomy): Bacteria > Pseudomonadota > Alphaproteobacteria > Rhizobiales > Rhizobiaceae > Oricola. The sequence continues at coordinate 2,096,423 of NZ_OZ246003.1, forward strand.
CCGAGATCATCGGGCGTGAGGCGGAACGCGTGCACGGCGACCCGGCGGCCTTCGAGGTGGACGGCGCGGACGCCGTAAAGGGCGCCTTCGTGCCGCCGATGCTGTTTTACTGCGCCGCGCCGGACAAGGCCGAGCGCGTGCACGACACAGAAGCCTTCGGCCCGGTATCCACGGTCATGGGATACCGCGACCTTGAGCAGGCGGTGGAGTTGGCGAACCGGGGCGGCGGCAGCCTTGTCGCCTCGGTGGTCACGGGCGACCCCGCCGTGGCGCGCGAAGTTGTGCTGGGCGCGGGTGCGTTCCACGGACGGCTCTATTTCAACAATCGCCACTCCATGGCCGAGGCGACCGGGCACGGATCGCCGCTGCCGCACATGGTGCATGGCGGACCGGGCCGTGCGGGCGGCGGCGAGGAACTGGGCGGCATTCGCGGCGTGAAGCACTACATGCAGCGCACCGCGATCCAGGGCAGCCCGGACATCCTGACGGCTGTCGGCGAGACATGGGTGCCGGGTTCGGTGGAGATTGCCGAAAAGGCGCATCCTTTCACCCGGCGGTTTGGTGAGCTTGCGATCGGCGAAACGCTGCATACCGGCGAACGGGTTGTGACGATGGACGACATCGAGCACTTTGCAGAGTTTACCGGCGACACGTTCTACGCCCACATGGATGAAGATGCAGCAGCGCGAAACCCGTTCTTTCCCGGTCGCGTGGCGCATGGGTATCTACTGCTGTCGTTTGCGGCAGGGTTGTTCGTCGAACCGAATGAAGGTCCGGTGCTGGCCAATACCGGCCTCGACAATCTGCGGTTCATGAAACCGGTTCAGGCCGGGTCGCGGATTTCCGTGCGTCTGACCGTGATGAAGAAAACCCCGCGCAATGAAGACTATGGCGAGGTCCGCTGGCATGTCGCGATCAGCGACGAGGCGGGCGAGCGGGTCGCCGAATACGAGCTACTGACCATGAACGCGTTCTGAGCGGAGGTATCGGGTTCGCCCCGTGTGCCCTTACTCCTGCTCGACCAGCAGGGATTCCAGCTTTTCCCTGACGTCGGCCGGCCAGGGGATCGAGCAGTGCTTGTCGAGATCGCTTGCCGCCAGTACCTGGGTGCTCGACCAGCGCTTGTTGCCCTGGCAACTGATCTCGTGATGCACGGTCATCGAGGAACGGCCGACGCGGATCACGGTAACCTCGAACTCCAGTTCGTCGCCGAAGAAAGAGGGGCTGGAGAAATCGCTGGAGATGTGCACGGTCGGCGTGCCCCAGCGTTCCTTCCAGATGATCTCGTGCCACGGATAGCCGATATGGGCCCAGAACTCCTCGTTCACACCATTCAGTATATTAAGATAGGACGGAAAATAGGCGGTGCCGGAGATGTCGCAGTCGCCGAAATGCAGCATCCGCTTGGTTCGAAACACTTTTTCCATCCGGATCGTCCTGTTCTTCTGTTGGGGCTTGTGATCGGGCGTGTTGATAGACGGTTCCGCAACGAAATCTCAAGCGGTATCCGGCGAGGCGAGCCGCTCAATCGCTCCATTCGGTTCCGAGCGCGGCGCGCAGCGTCTCGCTGGGCGGCCGACCGAAGCGGGACTTGTAGAGCTGCGAGAAGCGTCCGAGATGCAGAAAACCCCAGCGGACCGCGATGTCGGTGACCGACACGCCGGGGCAACCGGACAACAGGTCCTGATGGGCGCGCTGGAGTCTTTGCTCGCGCCAGAAGGACAATGGCGTGGTGCCACGGAACTGGCGAAACGCCAGTTGCAACGTTCGCTGCGTCGTGCCGGCGGCATTGGCGATATCTTGCAATGTCAGCGGGCTGTCGAGGTTGGCAACGATATAGGCTTCGGCGAGGCGAAGATGGCGCGGCGCGGGGCTGCCGGTGCGGCGGCCCAGGAACTGCGAGTAGTTGCTGGAATGCGCCTCGATCAGGCCGGTCATCAAGGTTTGTTCGAGCTGCCGGTTCATCAATCCCGGCGTACCGAAATCGCTCTGGCCTGAATCGATTTCGGAGATCATGTGCAAGACGAGATTGCGCAGGCTGCGCCCCGCGCCGTGCTGCAAGTCGAGCGACCCGGTGAAGGCCAGTGCGCGGTTGGCGTTGATGTCCAGCAGCCGCTCCAGATGGTCGTTGAGGGCGTCGCGCCTGATCTGGACGAGGACCTGCCGGGTTCCGGCCTCCCAGATCATCGTCACCGGACGGTGCGGATTGAGAACGGCGGCCGCATTGGGCGCCGAATAGTAGCGGTCGTTGCCGCAGCCAATGGCCGCGCCGCCGCCAAGCGGAATCTGGACCAGGTAGAAGGTTTCGAGTTCGCCTGGCGAGATCAGCGTCTTGGCGCCGTATTCCAGATAGTTGAGCGACAGGTTTTCGCCGAGGATTCGGTTGTGCGTCGCCCTGACATTGCCCTGGCCGACGATATCGAGGCGGTGCGGGCAGAACACGCGCGCGACTTCCTCGCGGGCCTCATCCAGATCGTCGCTTCGAAACAGCGGATGGGCCGCGAGCGGCATCGCCCCCCTGTCCGAAGGGCCCGAGCTTCCGTTGCCGAAGATCTGGCCGCGATCCTGCATCAAGGGATTTTAGCAGCCTCCCGAAATTTCGTCATGTCTGATTTTTTCGTTTCCCGGATAGGCAGGGATTTCCGCGGATAGCGGTTACGGCAATTCTCGCACACGATTGCTTCAAACTTGAAGCATCCGGGGAGTGAGCATGCGAGGTTTGGACGGAAAGGTCGCCATCATTCCAGGCGGCGCAACGAAGATCGGCGCGTCGATCGTGTCGGCCTTCAAGGCAGCCGGAACAAAGGTCATGGTGGCTGACATCAACGCCGAAGCCGGCGGCGCCCTGGCCGGGGACGGCGCTGCATTCAAGCAGACCGACCTGCGCGACGACGAGCAGATCAAAGCTCTGGTGGCCGCCACGAAGTCCGAATTCGGCCGCATCGACTTCCTTGTCAACGTCGCGTGTTCCTATCTGGACAATGGCGCGGAATCGGCTCGCGCGGAGTGGCTGGAAAGCCTCGACGTCAACATTGTCGGCTCGGTGATGCTGATGCAGGCGGCGCGCGAGGAACTGGCGCGCAACAAGGGTGCGATCGTCAATTTCGGCTCGATTTCAGCCCGTGTCGCCCAGACCGGCCGTTGGCTCTATCCGGTTTCCAAGGCCGCGATCCTGCAGCTAACGCGCAATCAAGCGATGGATCTGGCGCCCGACGGTATTCGCGTCAACGCGGTGTCGCCCGGCTGGACATGGTCCAACATCATGGACGAACTGACCGGCGGCAACCGCGAGAAGACCGACGGCGTGGCGGCACCCTTCCATCTGCTCGGCCGCACGGCCAATCCGGAGGAGGTGGCCTCGGCGGTGCTGTTCCTGTGCTCGGACGAGGCGAGCTTCATCACCGGCACGGATATCCGCGTCGACGGCGGCTATACGGCAATGGGCCCGGAGCGGGCCGAGCCGGCCATTCCACTACTCATGGACTGACAAAAACAAACCGGAACCGGGGAGAAAAAAGTGCGCAAGATCACCATTATCGGCGGCGGCCAGTCCGGCCTGCAACTGGGCATCGGCCTTTTGAAGAACGGCTACCAGGTCCGCATCGTGCAAAACCGCACCGGCGAGGAAATCGCCAATGGCCGGGTGCTGTCCAGCCAGTGCATGTTCGACAACGCGGTGCAGCATGAACGCGATCTTGGGATCGACCGCTGGTCGGACACCTGTCCGCCGGTGGACGGCATCCAGTTTTCGGTGCCCGATCCGGAGGGCTCCGACAACAAGGTCATCGACTGGTGCGGCCGGCTCGACAAGTCCGCATATTCCGTCGATCAGCGCGTCAAGATGCCGGTCTGGCTGGACGAACTCGAAAAGCTCGGCGGCCAGCTGGTGATCGCCGAGGCAGGGATCGCGGATCTGGAGAGCTATGCCCGCCAGGACGACCTGGTGCTGGTCGCCTCGGGCAAGGGGGAAGTCGGACAGCTGTTCGAGCGCGACGCCGAGAAATCCGCCTATGACAAGCCGATGCGCGCGCTGGCGCTGACCTACGTGAAGGGCATGACGCCGCGGCCCGAACACTCGGCCGTCTGCTTCAACCTGGTTCCCGGCGTCGGCGAGTATTTCGTCTTCCCGGCGCTGACGACCAGCGGCCCCTGCGAGATCATGGTGTTCGAGGGCGTGCCGGGCGGTCCGATGGACTGCTGGGGCGACGTGAAGGGCCCGGAGGCGCATCTCGCCAAGAGCAAGGAAATCCTGTCGACCTTCCTGCCGTGGGAAGCCGAACGCTGCAACGACATCGAGCTGACCGACGACAACGGCATTCTTGCCGGCCGGTTCGCGCCGACGATCCGCAATCCGATCGGCGTGTTGCCATCGGGGCGCAAGGTGCTCGGCATCGGCGACGCGATCTGCCTGAACGACCCGATCACCGGGCAGGGGTCAAACAACGCCTCCAAGGCGGCGGCGATCTATCTGAATCGCATCATCGAGCGCGGCGACCAGCCCTATGATGACGCATGGATGCAGGGCACGTTCGACAGCTTCTGGGACTATGCCCAGTGGGTCGTGCAGTGGACCAACATGCTGTTGTTGCCGCCGCCGCCCTTCGTGCTGGAAATCATGGGCACTGCCGGCACCGTTCCGAAGCTGGCGCATCGCATGGCCAACGGGTTCAACGATCCGCGCGATTTCTTCCCGTGGTTCGCCGACCCGAATGCGGCGGCCGATTACCTGCAAGAACTGAAGGCGGCGTGAGATGGGCATGTCCATCGATCCGGCCGAATTCCGCGCGGCGATGGCGCGCTTTCCCGGCGCGGTGACGATCGTCACGGCGTGCGCGGAGGGCGAGCGGCGCGGCATTACGGCGACCGCCGTGTGTTCGGTGACGGCCGAACCGCCCAGCGTCTTGGTCTGCCTGAACCGCAAGACCGGGACCTTCGCGGCGGTTGCAAAGACCGGCCGGTTCAATGTCAACCTGCTGGCCGGCGATGGCGGCGAGGTGGCGATGCGCTTTGCCGGGCAGGACGGCGTGACGGGCGAGGACAAGTTTGCCGCGGGCAACTGGCGCAAGGACGGCCGTGGCCTGCCGGTGCTGGCCGACAGCGTGGTCAGCCTGTCCTGCGAAGTCACCGAAACCATGGAAGCCGGCTCGCATTCGGTGTTCATAGGCAGGATCGACGAGATCGCCACAGGCGGTGGCGCGGCGCTGATCTACGAACGCTCGAAGTTCCGCTGCCTGGAGCCCGCATAGGACCGGTGGCGAGACCGCTTTCCGCTATCCAACTGAAAACTGCCCGGTGCGCTTGAACCACGTACCGGGCTAATTCTTGGATTGAAAGCTCGCCGCTTGGCGGTCAGACGAAGCTCTTGACCGTCTTCAGCGCACCGTCGAGGGCCTTGCCTTCTTCGTCGAGAAGCGCGGCTTCGCGCAGTCGGCGTACCCACTCGGCGGCATCGTCGCGGCCGGCGACAAGATCGATGCCTTCCATAACGCGCTTGAACTTCGATTTGCTGCGCGCGTGCGTGTCCGAGTAGCCCTTGACCAGCCGCTGGTTTCTCAGGATCTCGACGGCGAGGTCGTAGTCGCGATCCGCCTGGTCGAGCACGCGGTCCAGCCATTTCTCGATATGCGCAGTCTCCTGGACGTGGCGCAGCGTGCGCCGCCGCCACCATTTCAGCCCGCCAAGCATGTAAAGCATCAGAAACGAGGAAATCCGGTCGGTACGGGTGTGCCGCCCCTTGTTGAACAACCGGTCGATGAGCGCCATGCGCTTCGGATTGGCCTCCCAGCGTGCGCCCATGCGCGCCGGCAACATCGAAACGATTTCCTCGGCGCGCGGATGCAGGAACTCGGTGACCTGCATGACATTGGCTTCGCCGGCGCGCATCTCCTCGGCGATGCGTTCGCGCCGGCCAGCTCGCGTCTTGGCGTCGGCGACGCGGATTATGTCGTCATAGGCCATGGCGTTGGCGAGATGTTTCGCCGCCTCGCGCGTAAGCGTGCCGTTACCGCTGTCTCTGGCAGCGACCTTCTCCAGCCGGTCGAGATATTCGGCGCCATACTTCAGATCCTGGAACTGCACCACCTTGCGCAGCCCAGCCTCGGCCATTTCGGCGGCCGCTTGCGGCAGTTTCGACAGCCGGGCGTGCAGCGCATTCCAGCGGCTCAGCAGCCGCGCAGGGCCGGTGACGCTGCGCGATTGCGGCTTTTCCGGCGCGACTTCCTCGGCCTCTTCGCTGCTTGTCGTAGCGTCGAAGCCGGCTGCAAAGGCGCGCAGGCTTGCCTCGACGCCCTTGCCGCTGGCGCGGATCGCCTCCTCGAAGGCGGCCCGCTCGAAGGGCAGTGTGCCGGAGGCGGCAAGCGCACCGAACAGCGAGGCGGAGATGACCGAGCCCCGGCTTACGGCGAGGCGGTCGAAATCGGCACATATGAAACGGCGCGACGCCACTTCGGCGGCGGCCTTGACCTCGTCGCTGGAGGCAATGCCGTCGCCGGGCACCAGCTTCTCGGAGATTGCCAGCGCGCGGTGGCTCGACGCGATCAGGACGGTGCGGTCCGGTGTGACGAAGCCGCGCATGATCGCCCGACCGGCTTCCATCATCTCGGCGGTGATCATGACGTCGACATCGCCGGCCGCTGGCATCAGCGAGAAGATCGCCGGGCGGTCGCCAATCGGCGCCATCTCGACATAGTAGACGGTGGCGCCCGTGCGCTGGGCGACGCCGGCGACGCTTGTCGCCTGCGCGGCGTAGCCATTGGCGCGCGCAACAGCTTCGATCCAGTTGGTCAGGACACCGCCGCCCTGGCCGCCGACCGCGAGGATGGCGAGCTTGATGATGCCGCCGAGCCGTGGATCCGGCTGGCGCGAACTAAGCGCTTCGTGAACGGACATCATGCGTCTCCGAATTGCAGGCGGCGCGCCGAACGCCACCGGATCAGCCAGTTGATCAGCCGGTCGTTCATCCGCGCCCGCCATTTCTCGAACGCAGTCGGGTTGTGGACGACATCGGCGCGGTAGAAGCTCGGGCACAGGATCGCGGCGTCGGCGACCTCGCCGCAGTTGCCGCAGCCCACACAGCTCTGGTCGATGCTGGCGACCGGGTCGTCGCGCAACGGGTCGTCGAGCTTCTTGAGCGACAGGGAAGGACAGCCGGACAACCGCATGCAGGCGTGATCGCCTGTGCAGACTTCCTCGTCGACGCCGAAACGCGGCGCCTCGACGCGGCGGCCTTCCTTGATCGCCTTGGCGCGCAGCGGTTTTTCGCGCCGCTGCCGGTTGAGCATGCATTCCGACGAGGCGACGATCACCTTCGGTCCTTCATGCTCCGTGGTCAGCGCATCGCGGATCGTGTCGCGCATGCGGGCTACATCATAGGTGCGGTCGATCTCGCGCACCCAATCGATGCCGACGCCCTTGAGCGCCTTGGAAATCGGGTTGCGGGTCGACTTGGTCGGGTTGGAGGCGCGTGAGGACATGATGTCCTGCCCGCCGGTCGCCGCTGAGTAGAAGTTGTCAACGACGATCGCCACGCCGTCCGACTTGTTGAACGCCATGTTGGTGAACGAGGAGGACAGGCCGTTGTGCCAAAAACCGCCATCGCCGATGATGGCGACCGGGCGGCGTTCGCCGCCGCCGTCAAAGGCGGCGTTGGCGGCCGGCCCGAGGCCGTAGCCCATGGTCGCGCCGCCGATCTCGAAAGGTGGCAGCGACGCAAAGAGATGGCAGCCGATATCGGCTGCGATCTGGTGCTTGCCGAGTTCCTTTTCGACCAACTTCATCGCCGCAAAGATCGGCCGTTCCGGGCAGCCGGTGCAGAAGCCCGGCGGTCGGATCGGCACGGTCTTTGACAAGTCGGGGATTGTCGGTTTCTCGGCATTGGGCGCGCGCACATTGGCGGGCAGCATGTCCGGCGATGCCTTGCGGATGAATTCTTCCAGCGCATCCAGCATCACCGCGCCCGTGTATTCCCCGGCCATCGGGAAGATATCCTTGCCGTGCAGATCCACATCGGAGCCGGCGCGGTAGAGGAAGCTGCTGAGCTGCGTTTCGATGAATTCGGGTTGTCCTTCCTCGACTACGAGAACGTGGTCCTTGCCTTCGCAGAACTCCAGGAATTCATCGGAAACGAGCGGGTAGGTTACGTTCAGGACGTAGAGCGGCACCTCGGTCTTGCCATAGATGTCGGCCAGCCCGAGACGCTGCAAGGCGCGGATGACGCCATTGTACATACCGCCCTGGACGACGATGCCGAGCGGCGCCTGTTTCGGGCCGTGCTGTTCGTTCAAGCCGCGCTCGCGGATGAATTTTTCGGCATTCGGCCAGCGGTTCTTCACCTTGTCCTGCTCGTGGGCAAACGACATCGGTGGCAGAACGACGCGCGCGAAATCGGAGCGCGGGTTCGACAGCGCGTCGAGAACGGAAAGATCCGGCCGCTGGTTGTCGCGGCATTCGAACGAGCCGGTGACATGGCAGGAGCGGATGCGAACCATCAACATGACCGGCGTATTCGACGCTTCGGACAGTTCGAAGCCGTCCGAAACCGCCTTGACGATCGCCGGCAGGTTGGGGCGCGGGTCGAGCAGCCAGAACTGCGACTTCATTGCAAAGGCATGGGTGCGCTCCTGCATGATCGAGGAGCCTTCGCCATAATCCTCGCCGACAATGACCAATGCGCCGCCGGTGACGCCCGACGAGGCGAGGTTGGCGAGCGCATCGGACGCCACATTGACGCCGACCGAGCCCTTGAAGGTGACCGCGCCGCGTATCGGGTAGTGAACGGAGGCCGCCAGCATGGCGGCGGCGGCGGCCTCGTTGGCATTGGCCTCGAAACGCACACCGAGTTCGCCAAGCAGTTCCTCCGCGTCGGCCAGCACATCCATCAGGTGCGAGATCGGCGCGCCCTGATAGCCGCCGACGTAACCCACGCCGGATTCCAGCAGCGCCTTGGTCAACGCCAGTATGCCTTCGCCGGTGAAGGTCTCACCCTGACCCAGCTTCAGATGCTCGACTTCTGCCTTGAATGAACGTTCGGCCATCTTTGCGTCTTTCGCGTTGCGTGTTGTTTCAGTCAGCCCGGCCGTTTCGCGTGGAAACAGCCGGTGGCACCCGGATTGCGGCTGCATCGGACCACAAGGCCGATTCTGCGCGCCCGACGAGAGGGAGTTCACGCATTTCCGGTCGGCCTACAGCTCGTGCCTGCGCACGTTTGTGAGCATCTTGCGGAGCGTGCCGATGAATGCAGCACGTTCATCCTCGGTGATGCCACGGAACATCCGCGAATACGCGGCCGACATTTGCGGCCACAACGCTTCGAAGGCGGCCCGACCGTCATCGGTCAGGAAAACCCTGACTGCCCGCTGGTCGAGCGTATCGGTTTCGCGGCGAACAAGGCCGTCGGACTGCAACTGGTCAAGCGCCCGGCTGAGCGTCGATTGTTCGGTCACCGTGTAGACAGACAGATCGCGGATCAGCAGCCCGTCATTGACCGAAAGCACGGCAAGCGTGCGGGCTTTGGGCGTGGTCAGGCCGCGTTCCACCATCTCTTCGCGCAGCGACTCGTTGTAGCGTCCCATGATGCGGTTCATCAGGTAGGGCGCGAAGTTGTTGAGGCCGATCTCGCCCAACTTCATAAAAGGTGCCTGCTGCGGTTGGTCGTTCATGCACCGAGCCTCTTGGCTGCGTTGAATCCGGATCCGCCGCCCAGTCCGGGACCGGGATGCGTGGACGCGCCGATGTGGATCAGGCCCTTGACCGGTCCGGTTCCGTTGGTCGAATGCGCAAAAGGCCGCCAGATGAAGAACTGGTCGATGCCGCAATGGCCGCCATATGGGTCGCCGCCGACAAGATTGACATTCATGGACTCAAGGTCGCGCGGCGAGTAGGCGCGGCGCGCCAGCTTGATCTTGTCAAAGTCCTTGATGTGGCGCGACAGCATCGTCTCGAGACGGTCGGCGAACGCTTCGCGGGTTTCTTCGTCCCATTCCTTGCCGTCGATCTCGCCGGCGGCGTCGCCTTTGATGGTGCGCGGCGCGTCGGGGATCTGCAGCCACAGGATCGCCTTGCCGTCCGGGCAGCGCGACGGGTCCAAACGGTGCGGCTGACCGACACAGATGGTCGGGGTTTCCGGCAGCATGCCGCGCTCGGCCTCGTTCGCCGATTTGGAAACTGCGTCGATCCCGTCGGTCAGGTGAATGAGGGCGACATCATCGAGACCCGGCGACAGCCATTCCGGGTGCTTGTCGAGCGCGTAGTGCAACTGGAAATCGCCGCGGCCATGCCGGAACTGGCCGGTTGCAGCCTTGTCCTGCGTCAGGTCCGTGTCTTCCAGCAGGCGCTCGTAGAGCTGCCCCGGTGCGACAGATGCCAGCACGGAACTGCAGGAAATCTCCTCGCCACCGGCCAGACGAACGCCGGTCACACGGCCATCGCGAACAACGATCCGCTCGACATCGGCTTCGGTGCGCAGGACGCCACCCTTTTCCTCGATGAGGCCCTTGAAGGCCGCGACCGCAGCGGCCGAGCCGCCCTTGACGATCGGCGCGCCGGCCGCTTCCAGCGCGAATGCGATGACCTTGCCCATCTGGGCGGAATAGGTGCTTTCCGGCGTCAGGCCGGTGTGCAGAACCCACGGCGCCCACAGGGCTTGGACATCCGGGCTCTTGTAGTTGGCTTCCAACCAGCCGCGCGCCGGGGCCAATGCCGTACCCATCCATGCGGCGAGCCCGCGGGCACCGCGCTTGCGCATCTGGCCAAACAGGAGCCGCGCCGTCTGCCACGACCAGAGATTGCCGCCGAGCAGGGCAAACAGGAACGGCGCGTCGGCAGCGATTTGGCCGACATCGGCGGCGTGCCTGTCGCCATCGCCCGCGGCCAGCGCATTGAAAGCGGCGACATTCGCGGCCTGATCCATGGTCAGCGCAAGTGCGCTGCCGTCCGGCCGGAGAACCGCGGTCGGGTTTGGCGAATGGCAGTATTCGAAACCATGGCGGGCGAGATGCGGGCCGAGTTCGCCGCCCGCAGGTCCGGTCATGAACAGGACGAAGGTTGCGGCCATCACGTCATGCGTGAAACCCGGCAGCGTGACTTCTTCCGAGCGCATGCAGCCACCGAGCGTCGCTTCGCGCTCGAGGACAAGCACCTTGCGGCCCTTGAGCGCCAACAGGCTGGCGGCAACCAGCCCGTTGATGCCCGAACCGATTATGACGTGATCGGCCTGCAACGCTTAGCTCCGCGGCACGAGCGCCAGGGCGCGGATCGGCGATCCGGTACCGTTGACGATCTTCAGCGGCGCGGCGATCAGGATTGCGCCCTTGGGCGGCAGCTTGTCGAGATTGGCAAGCGACGCCAGACCGAAGCGGTTGTTCTTGTGCAGCAGGTTGTGCGCCGGGAAGGGCGGTTCCATGCCGCCGGCCATGCCGGCGTCGGTGCCGATGCACTGGCTGCCCCAGCCGACAATGCCCTTGTCGATCAGGTAAGTGACGACTTCGGCTGTCGGTCCGGGCGTGTGCGGGCCGTTCTCGTCGGCATTGAGGAAGCGTGCCTCGTCGCCTGCGTATTGATCCCAGTCGGAGCGCAGCACGACCCATTCGCCGGCACCGATTTCGCCATGCTCGGCTTCCCACGCCTTGACGTGATCGATGGTCAGAAGAAAGTCGTTGTTTGCGGCGCATTCGGCCGAAAAGTCGAGCACGTTGACCGGCGCGATCAGGCGCTGGACGTCGAGCGTGTCGGTGTAGCCGTCGGAGAAGTCCTTGCCGGTGATCCAGTGGTGCGGCGCGTCGAAATGGGTGCCTGAGTGTTCGCCGACTTTCAGCCAGTTCCAGGCCCAGAACGGACCGTCATTGTCGTACTCGCTGATTTTGTGGATCTCGATCTTCGGCGTGTCCTTGGCCAGTTCCGGCGGGAGCTTGAGAAGCGGCGTATCCGGGCCGAGCGTGCCGGAACAGTCCACGATTTCGATTCCGCCGGAGGTCAGCAAGCCCGCAAGCTCCCCCAGTACGTTAGTTGAGCTCATTTCAATCTCCCTTGTTGCATCGCGATGTCACTTGCTTGCGATATACACTAGACAAGAATGCATGCAAATGCAAATATCTGCCGATAATCAGGAGGACGCTGTTGCGCGACGAATATGATGCCGTGCTGATCGGAGCCGGACACAATGCTCTTGCAGCAGCGGTGCACCTGTCGGCGCGCGGTTGGCGGGTCGGCGTGTTCGAGCAGGCGTTGGAGCCGGGTGGCGCGGTCAAGACCGGGGAATACACGCTGCCGGGATACCGCCATGATTGGGCGGCCATGAACCTTTCGCTGTTTGCGGGCAGCGCCTTTATGAAAACGCATGGTGAGGAGCTGGCCGGCCACGGGCTGGAGTTCGTGCCGGTCGCCAATCCTTTCGCGAGCGCTTTCCCCGATGGCCGGTGGTGCGGCGTCTCCATGGACATGGACGCTACCGTTTCCAGTATTGCCGGTTTCTCGCCAAAAGACGCGGAACGCTGGAAAGCGCTGGCGGCCGAGTTCGGCGCCGAAGCGCCGCACCTGCTGCGGTTGCTCGGCAGCAAGGGTAAAATATATTCATTTGCATATTTTTTGTTCACGGTCTTCCGGGAGCGTGGCCGGGCAGGCCTGTTGCAGATGATCCGCTTTCTGCTTTCGTCGCCGCGCCGCGACCTCACTGAGAAGTTCGAATCGCCGCAGGTGCGAGCGATGCTGGCAGCCTGGGGCATGCATCTCGATTTCGCGCCGGACATCGCCGGTGGCGCGATCTTTCCGTATCTGGAAGGCATGGCCGGTCAGGCGTTCGGGATGGCGCTGGGAACGGGCGGCGCGGATACGATCGTCAAGGCGATGGTCGCCTCGGTGACGGCGCGCGGCGGCAACGTGGAATGCGGGGCCGCGGTAAAGCGCATTGTTCATGAAAACGGCAGCGCGACCGGGATCGAACTGGCCGACGGCCGGACGATCCGTGCGACAAAGGCGGTGATTGCAGGGGTCGCGCCTGCTGCGCTGGTTCGCCTGTCGGGCGGGATCGCAAGCCGTTACGATGCCGCGATGACGCGATACACCCATGCGCCCGGCACGATGATGATCCATCTCGCGCTTTCCGATCTGCCGGACTGGGCCGCCGGCGAGGACCTGAAGACATTTGCGTATGTGCATTTGGCGCCGTCGCTCGACCAGATGGCCAGAACCTACCAGCAGGCGGTCGCGGGCATGCTGCCCGACGAACCGGTGCTCGTTGTCGGCCAGCCGACGGTTTTCGATCCGTCGCGGGCCCCGGACGGCAAGCATGTGCTGTGGGTGCAGGTGCGCATGGCGCCGGGCGAGATCTCAGGCGACGCCAAGGGCGAGATCGAGGCGCGCGACTGGCAGCACGCCGGCGAACCGTTCGCCGAGCGGGCGCTCGATATTCTAGAAACCTACGCGCCGGGCACGAGGCAGAAAATTCTCGGCCAGCGCATCGTGACACCGGCCGACCTGGAAGGGGACAACCCCAACCTCGTCGGCGGCGACCAGGTCTGCGGCAGCCACCACCTGCCGCAGAATTTCCTGTTCCGGCCCGCTCCTGGCCATGCCGATGGATCGACGCCTATAAGGAACCTGTACCTGACCGGGGCGGCTGTATGGCCCGGCGCGGGCACGGGGGCCGGATCGGGTTTCCAGCTGGCCACGAGCCTCGCGGGAAAATGAACAGAAAAGGAAACAGGGGAGTATCATGAAGCTTTCACGCCGCAATCTGATGAAATTGACCGCCGCCACGGCGGCGACCGGTGCTATCGGTCTACCCGCCATGGCACAGGGCATCGACGAACTGGTCATCGCCTACAACGTGCCGCTGCCGAGTTGGGATCCGACCACCGGTCCTTCGGCGGTCAACCCGACCATCCAGGGCATCTACCAGTCGGTTTTCGACCAGTTCATCTTGCAGCAGCCGGACCTGTCGCCGGCACCGGGCCTGGTGACCGAATGGGGATGGAATGAAGATCGCTCCAAGGTGATGATGACAGTACGCGAAGGCGTGACCTGGCACGATGGCAGCCCGTTCACCGCCGAAGACGTGGCCTGGAGCCTGGCGCGCGCCGCCAATCCGGACACCGGCAACCCGATCAACTTCATTTGGTCGACGCTGGAGAACTTCCAGGCGAAGGGCAACACGGTCACCGCCGACGTGAAGCAGTTCGACCCAACGATCTTCAAATGGATGTACTTCCTGACGGGCTATGTCCTGCCAAAGGCCTACTACGAGAAGGTCGGTCCGGAAGGCTTCGAAGCCGCGCCGATCGGAACCGGCCCCTACATGGTCGAGAAGTTCGAGCGCAATGCCTTCGTGCGCCTGAAGGCCAACGAGAATTACTGGGGCGGCAAGCCAGACTTCGAAAGTGTCACCATCAAGTTTGTCACGGACGCGACGGCGCGTGTGGCGGAAGTGGAATCGGGCAACGCCCATGTGACGCTCGAAATGCCGTATGAGGAATTTGACCGCCTGAAGGGCAATCTCAACGGCGTTGCAGCACCGATCTCCGATATCGGGATGATCTTCATCAACGATGTCGATGTCATGCTCGACCCGAATGTACGCAAGGCCTGCGCGCATGCGATCGACAAGCAGACGATCATCGACCGGTTGCTGTCGGGCTACGGCGTTGCGATCGACACCCTGCAGACGCCGGAATACGACGCCTATGATCCGACGATCTCGGTCGCCTACGATCCGGAGAAGGCCAAGGAACTTCTGGCGGCTTCCGGCTACGGCCCGGACAACCCGGTCAAGTTCAAGATCCAGACCACGAAGGGCTTCAAGCCGAAGGATTACGAGATGATCCAGGCGGTGGTCGGTCTGTGGCGCCGGGTCGGCATCGAGGCCGAAATCGAGGTCTACGAGATCGCCAAGCACTTCGAGTTGCGCGCCGCCGACGCGCTGGCACCGGCCGCGTTCTACAACTGGGGCAACTCGGTGGGCGATCCGTCAACGTCGACCGGTTTCTCGATGTTCGGCCCGAGCCCGCACTCGGTGTGGGATGGCGAGGACGTCATCGGCATGATCGCGCCGCTGTGGGGCGAAGCGGACGAAGACAAGCGTATCGATGGCTACAAGGCCGTGGACCGGCACATTGCCGAAAACGGGCTGGTCATTCCGCTGCTGCAGTATGTCCAGCCGATCCTGTCGGCGAAGGGCGTGACCGTAACACCGCATGCTTCGGGCGCATTGCTGCCGCATCTGATGAAACGGTCCTGACGGCCGTCAATCATCAAGAGGGGGATAACGCGGGACGGGGGTCTCCCCCGTCTCGCACTCGATCGTTTAACGGCTAGCTGCAACAGCCTAATCGGGAAACGCTCCAACTTTGCGGGTGCCGAAGCGCACGCTGGCGGATATCAAACAGAATGCAACTGGTTCGTTCCATACTTTTCAGGTTGGCAAGCACCGCCGTGACGCTGTTCGGCGTGGCGGTGATCGTCTTTTTCGTGATCCGCGTGGTGCCGGGCAATCCGATTGCCATGATGCTGCCGCCCGGTGCGACGGAAGAGGACATCGCGCGGCTTACCGCGCTCTACGGTTTCGACAAGTCGATCCCGCATCAGTTCGTCATCTGGGTCGGCGGCGTGCTGCAGGGCGATTTCGGGACTTCGATAACGGCGCGCCAACCGGTGCTCGATCTTGTTTTGGGGCGGCTGCCGGCGACTTTGGAACTGTCGATCATGGCGCTGGTGATCGCGGTCATCCTGGGCGGCGCGGCGGCGCTGACCGGAACGCGCGAGCGCGGCACCAAGGTGGAGGCCGGGATCGACGTGGCCAACGGGATGGCGCTGTCGATCCCTGATTTCCTGTGGGCGCTGGTTTTCATCCTGCTATTTGGCGTCGCATGGCCGATCTTCCACATTTCCGGGCGGATCACGCCATCGCTGGACCTGCCGTTCGTCACTAATTTCTATCTGTTCGAGAGCGTGTTCCGGCTGCGCTTCGACCTGTGGGCGGACATTGTCAGCCACATGTTCATGCCGGCGCTGGCGCTGGCCATCCCGCTGGCCGCAATCATCGGACAGTTGCTCAAGCAATCGCTGAAGGAAACCATGCATCTGGACTATGTGACGCTGGCGCGGACCAAGGGTTTCGGCGAAAACCGGGTGATCCTGCGCGAAGCGCTGCCTAACGCCGTTTTACCAACGCTGACGCTGGTCGGGGTGCAGTTCACCTTCCTGATCGGCGGCACCGTGATCATCGAACGGCTGTTCAGCTATGAGGGGCTCGGCAACATGGCAATCGATGCGGTGATCAACCGCGACCTGCCGCTGATCCAGGGCATCGTCATCCTGTTTGCGGTCATCTTCACAGCGGTCAACCTGGTAGTCGACCTGACCTATGCGCTGCTCAATCCGAGGCTTCGTCATGCTTGACGGTCGCGCACATGTCCGACGCGGGATCGGCCTGCGGCTGTGGCTTTCCGGCGGCTGGCTGCTGTTCCTGGTGATCGCCGCCATCTTTGCCCCGTTGCTGAGCCCGCATAACCCGCTGGAGCAGGATCTGTTTCTTGGCCGCCTGCCGCCGTTCTGGTTGCCGGGCGCCGAGCCCGGCTACTATCTGGGAACCGACAGCCTCGGGCGGGACGTGCTGGCGCGTATCCTGCATGGCGCGCGTGTGGCGTTGATCGTGGCGGTGGCGGCCGGCGTGCTGACCGGACTGATCGGCTCGATCCTCGGTTTGCTGGCCGGCTATATGCGCGGCTGGGTCGACGTGGTGATTTCGCGGCTGATCGACATCTGGATGGCGTTCCCGCCGGTGCTGTTCTCGATCCTGTTGATCGCGGTTCTCGGCCCCGGCCTGATTTCGATCATCATCGCGATCGTGGTGATCGACTGGACGCGGTTCGCGCGCGTGGTGCGCGCCGAGGCGATGGCGCAGAGTGCGATGGACTATCCGGCGTCGGCGCAGATCGCAGGCCGTGGCCGACTGTCGACCATGCTGGTCGAGATCCTTCCGAACGTCTTGCCGACCACCGTCGTGCTGCTGACGCTGGAGATGGGCATCGCGGTCATCGTCGAGGCGATCCTGTCCTTCGTGAACCTGTCGATCTCGACCGACGATCCGACCTGGGGCAGCATGATCTCCGAGGGACGTGGATCGATCCATCAGGCGTGGTGGGTGATGGTGTTCCCGCTGATCGCCCTATTCCTGACCGTTCTTTCCTTCTCGCAGTTGGGCGAGGGGCTGAAGGACCGCTTCGATCCGGTGCTGCGATGAGCTATCTGAGCATTTCCAATCTCACGGTTCGGCTGACCGGAACCGACATGCGGCTGCTGCGCGATGTATCGCTGACGGTCAAGTCCGGCGAGGTGCACGGGCTGGTGGGCGAATCCGGGGCCGGCAAGTCGATGATCGGCAAGGCGGTGCTCGGCATCCTGCCGCGCTCTGTCGAGATCGTGTCGGGCAAGATTGAGCTGGACGGGGTCGACCTGCTGCAGCTTTCCAAGGCCGAGCACCGGCGGCGGCTCGGCCAGTCCTGCGCGCTGATCCCGCAGGACCCGCTGACAGCGCTCAATCCGTCGCGGCGGATCGAGCCGCAGATTACCGACCGGCTGACCGACATTCTCGGATGGGATCGCGCGCGGGCCCGGCAACGGGCGATCGAGCTTCTCGACGAGGTGCATATCGCCGATCCCAAGCGCATCCTGCGCAGCTATCCGCACGAACTGTCCGGCGGCATGCGGCAGCGCATCCTGATCGCTGCCGCGTTTGCCGCCGAGCCGAAGCTGATTGTCGCCGACGAACCGACGACTGCGCTGGACGTGACCGTGCAAAAGCAGATCCTGAAGCTGATAGGTGAAATGCAGGGCCACCATGACACGGCGTTGTTGTTCGTGACGCACGATCTGGGCGTCGTGTCGAAGGTTTGCCAGTCGCTTTCGGTGCTTTATGGCGGGATGATCGTCGAGGCGACGGATGTGGCCCGTTTCTTCGAGGCTCCGGCGCATGACTATTCGCGCGCGCTGCTCGCCGCAACACCGAAATACACCGATCCGGAAGCCAGCCTGACGCCAGTGCCGGAGGCCGTTGTCGCCGCAGTCAGGGCCGATGTCGAGGCCGCCGACAGGAAGCTGCAAAATGGCTGATCTCTACGAAGTCGACAATCTGGAGCTCTCGCTGCCGGACATGACACGGCGGCCGCTGTTCGGCGCCGTGCCACGCAATGAAATCCTCAAGGGGCTGAGTTTCTCGATCCCGCGCGGCGAGATCCTCGGGATCGTCGGCGGTTCGGGTTCCGGCAAATCGACGCTCGGCCGGGCACTGGTTCGATTGCTGGAGCCGACCGGAGGCACGGTGCGCTTCGACGGACGCGACATCACGCATCTGGAGGAGACCGAACTCAGGCCGCTGCGCAAGCGCTTCCAGATGATCTTCCAGGACCCGATGTCGTCGCTCAATCCGCGGCACCGGGTCGGCGGGTTGATCGCCGCGCCGCTCAGGCTGCAGGGCGTGGAAAACGCCCGTGAGGCGGCGCTCGAGGCGCTCGATCATGTTGGCCTGCCGCGGGGCTTTGCGGAGCGCTATCCGCACGAACTCTCCGGTGGCCAGCGCCAACGTGTCGGCATTGCCCGGGCGATCGCGTTGCGGCCGGATTTCATCCTCGCCGACGAGATCGTCTCCGGGCTGGACGTGTCGTCGCAAGCGCAGGTACTGGCCTTGCTGGAACGGCTCGTCGCCGAACTCGGCCTGACGCTCGCCTTCATCAGCCACGACCTTTCGGTGATCCGCAGGCTGTGCACGCGCATTCTGGTGCTGCATCATGGCGAGATTGTCGAAAACGCACCGACCGCCGAATTGTTCGACAATCCGTCGGCGGCCTATACGCGCGAGTTGCTGGACGCGATCCCGCTGCCCGATCCGGAGCAGGTCTGGAACTGACATCGATCCGGCGGTTTACGGCGGCGTATCAGCCGCCGGCCATGTAGCGCCCGATTTCGGCGCTGTCGGTCTGGTCGATCCGTGCGGTGTGGACAATACGCCCGCCGCTCATCACCGCGACGCGATCCGACACTTCCAGGATTTCGTCCAGATCCTCGGAAATCAGCAGGATTGCGACACCACGGTTGCGCGACTCGACAAGCCGCTCGCGGATTGCTGTCACCGAGGCAATGTCGAGTCCGAAGCATGGATTTGCGACGATCAGCAGGTCCACGTCGCCGGTCAACTCGCGGGCGAGAACGGTGCGTTGTACGTTTCCGCCCGACAGGGTGCCGACGGGCGCATGCGGCGAGGTCGTCTTGATGTTGAACTCGGCGATCAACCCGCTGGCGGCGCTCTGCATGCCGGCGGTGTCGTTCCACAGGCGCCGGGCGCCGTCGGATGAGTGGTCGAAGGTTCTGAAGGCGAGGTTCTCGGCGACGCTCATTCTCGCCGCGCAGGCATTCTGCAGTGGTTCCTCGGGCAGGAACCGGATTCTTGCCTCGATGGATTCGGCCCGTGTCGCGCCGTAGGCCCGGTCCTTGACCCGGATCTCGCCGCCGGTCAGCGGACGTTGCCCGGTCAGCATTTCCATCAGTTCCTTCTGACCGTTGCCCGAAATGCCGGCGATGCCGACGATCTCGCCGGCATGGACTTGCAGTTCGTCGATCTCGATGGTTTTCAGACCGGTCTTGTCCGGGGCGCGAAGATTGGCGAGTTCGAGCACGCGCGTATTGGTCACCGGCCGGCGTTCCGCCTTGTTGCCGGACACTTCCTTGCCCACCATCATCCGGGTGAGGTCTTCGTTGGAGACTTCACCGACTTTGGCGCTGCCCGCCTTCTTGCCGCGGCGCAGCACCGTGACATGGTCGGCAAAGGCGGTCACCTCGCGAAACTTGTGCGTGATCATCAGGGCGGTGAGCTGGCCGGCGGTGCAAAGGCTGCGCACATGGCCGAGGATCTCGTCGGCTTCGGCCGGAGTCAGCACCGAGGTCGGCTCGTCGAGGATCAGGAAGCGGCTGCCGAGGTAGAGCTGCTTGAGGATTTCCAGGCGCTGCTTCTCGCCCGCAGACAGATCGCTGACCGGCCGGTCGAGTGGCGCGCGGAAGGGCATCGTTTCTAGAAACGCATCAAGGCGACGGCTCTCTTCGGCCCAGTTGATCACCTGCGGCGTGTCGGCCCGGCTGATGACCAGGTTCTCCTTTCCGGTGAGCGAAGGGACCAGTGTGAAATGCTGGTAGACCATGCCAAGGCCGTGCCGTTGGGCATCGACCGGGTCGGATATCTCCTCCTGGCGGTCGTTGACAAGCAGTTCGCCATCGGTCGGTCTGTTGAACCCCATCATGCATTTGACGAGCGTCGACTTGCCCGCGCCATTCTCGCCCAGGAGCGCGTGGAAGCTGCCTGCCTCGACGCGCATGGTCACATTGTCGAGCGCGGTGAAGTCGCCAAACCGCATGGTCATGGCGACGGCTTCGACGCTGATCGCGGTAAATGCTTTGGGGCTGCGCACTAGACCAGCCCGGCGATCAGCTTGGCGCTGTCAGAGACCGCACCGAAGACGCCGCCCTGCATGGTCACCATCTTGAGCGCCGCGTCGTGATTGCCCTTGTCGGTGGCGCCGCAGCAATCTTCCAGCACCACGCATTCGAAGCCGCGGTCGTTGGCTTCGCGCATCGTCGTCGACACGCAGACATCGGTGGTGATACCGCAGATCACCAGGTTGTCGATACCCTTGGTGCGCAGGATCATTTCCAGATCGGTTGCACAGAAGGAGCCCTTGCCGGGCTTGTCGATGATGATCTCGCCGTCTTCGGGATAGAGTTCCGGAATGATATCCCAACCCGTTTCGCCGCGCACCAGGATCTTGCCGCAGGGGCCTGGATCGCCGATGCCGGCGCCGATCTGCTGCGAACGCCAGCGCTTGTTGGCGGGCAGGTCGGAGAGATCGGGGCGGTGACCTTCGCGGGTGTGGATGATGTGATAGCCCTTGGCGCGCATCGCCTTCAGCACCGCCTTGATCGGCTCAATCGGCGCCTGGGTCATCGACAGGTCGTAGCCCATGGCATCCACATAACCGCCCTTGCCGCAGAAATCGGTCTGCATGTCGATGACGATCAGCGCGGTGTTTTCCGGACGCAGATCGCCATTGTAAGGCCAGGCGTAGGGGGTGCTGTCGATGGTGCTCATTCGGCTGCCTCGTTGTGTTTCATGATTTCGCCAAAGGCGCGGGTCGGTGCGGGGAAGCCGCATGATGTTCCGTCAGTAACCTCTACGTCGTCCTCCCATGGCAGGCGGTAGGCGCCGGCGGCCAGATCGGTCATGTAGGTGTAGGGGCAATCCTGCGCGCCGCCCTTGACGGCGACATAACCGCGATGCCCGAACTGGTAGATGTTGTTCTCGACGCCCCAACTGGTGCGGGCTTCGCGGATCAGATCCGGACGCAGTTCCGCGGTGATGATCTCGTCGACGCGGCCAGCGGTGCCATGCGCGATGATCGTGCCGTCGAAATTGCAGATCATGCCTTCGCCCATGCTGTCGAAAGTGCCGTCCGAACCGCACATGCAGACATTGACGGTCGCCATCAGGTTGCAGAAGGCGTTGGACTGGTTGGTGAATCTCCAGCTCTCGCGGATCGGCGCCGTGTAGCCGGCCGTGCGGATCATGATCTCGGCGCCTTTGTAGGCGCATTCGCGTGCCATTTCAGGGAACATGCCGTCGTGACAGATGATCAGGGCGAGCTTGCAGCCGTTCGGCCCGTCACAAACCGGGATGCCTTGGTCGCCGGGTTCCCATGGCTCGACCGGAACCCAGGGATGCATCTTGCGGTAATAGAGCCGGATTTCGCCTTCGTCATCGATGATCAGCCCTGAATTGTAGGGCATGCCGCCGGGATTGAACTCCATGATCGAGAAGCAGCCCCAGATCGCGTTGTCGATGCACGCCTGTTTGAAGGCGGCGACTTCCGGGCCATCGAGCCTGCACATGATCTCCGGATTGATGTCCATGGAGAGACCGTGGAGCGCGTATTCCGGAAAAACCACCAGATCCATGGTCGCCATGTTGCGGCGCGCCTTGCCGACCAGTTCGACGATCCTTGCGGTCTGTGCGGCGAGGTCCGCGGGTGTTGCAACCACGGGCAGTTGCAACTGCACGGTTCCGATGACGACCCCGTGTTCCGACTTGTTCAATCCGCCCAGTCCGCTCATGAGGCCGTCCCTTTACTTCGTGATGGATCACTTTGTTATGGATAGTTCGCGCGGTGCGCCGGTCATCGCACGATGCGGCGAAGAGGTCAGGATCAGGAGCCCCAGGGTCAGCACATAGGGCGCAGCAAAGAACAAGTAGTAGCCGGACGTCACGCCGACCGATTGCAGGGCCGGGCCGAGCGCGCCGGCGCTGCCGAACAGGATCGCCGCCCAGAAGCAGTTGACCGGGTTCCAGCGGGCGAAGATCACCAGCGCAACAGCCATCAGGCCCTGTCCTGAGGAAATCCCCTCGTTCCAGCTGCCGGGATAGTAGAGCGACAGATAGGCGCCGCCGACGCCGGCCAAAGCGCCGCCTGCAGCGGTCGACAACAGCCGGACGAGATTGGGGTTGAAGCCGATGGCGCGTGCGGCATCAGTGCTGTCGCCAACCACGCGGACCATCAGGCCGATGCGGGTCGAGCGGAACATCCAGGCCATGGCGACCGCAAGCACAGCGCCGATGACGAAGAGCGCGTTGATGCGTAGCGCGGCCTCGAGTTGCGGGATTTCTGTCCACCAGCCAAGCGGGATCGATGGCAGGTCGGGGGCGACGGGCTGGATGTAGGACTTGCCGAAGAAGAAGGCGAGCCCCATGCCGAGCAGCATCAGTGCGATGCCGATGGCGATGTCGTTGACGCCCTTGAAGCGGCAAATCCAGCCGTGGAAGAGGCCGAACCACGCGCCTGCAAAGGCCGCCGCGAGAACGCCGAACCATGCCGAGCCGCTCTCAAAGGCGACCGCATAGCCCGCCATGGCGCCGAATACCAGCGTGCCTTCAAGACCAAGATTGATCCGGCCCGAGCGCTCGGTCAGGCATTCGCCGAGTGACACGAAGAGGAAGGGAGTCGAGACGCGGATCGCGCCGCCAAGCATGGCGATGGGAACGGCCCAGAGACCGATATCGACGGGCTCGCTCAATGCTGTCTCCAGAAGCTCGGCCGGAAGATCGCGAGGCGGCCATAAAGGGTTTCACTGAGCAACAACACCACGAAGACGATGCCCTGCATGACCAGTATGGTGGCGTCGGGCAGGTCCATGCGGCGCTGCACCAGCCCGGAGGAGGCCTCGAAACCGGCAAGCAGGATCGCGACCGGGATGATCGCCAGAGGATTGTGCCGGGCGAGGAACGAGATCAGGATGCCCGTGTATCCATAGCCGGCGACGAGCGACGCATTGGCCGCGCCGTGAATGGCGGTGACCTCGAAAAAGCCGGCCAGCGCGGCGAAGGCGCCGCCAAGTGCTGTGAACCCGATGATCAGCTTGCCGACCGGCAGGGCCTGCACCTGTGCGGCGCGGATGTTCTGGCCGGCAATGCGGGCGGCAAAGCCGATGGTGGTCCGGTCAAGCAGGACCCACGACAGAATGCAGGCCAATACGCCGACGCCGAAACCCCAATGGACCTCGATGCCGATCGGCATGTTGCCTATAAGCAGGCTCTCCGGGAGCGGTGCGGTCGACGGCTTGTTGAGGCTGTTCGGGTCGCGGAACGGGCCTTCGACGAAGTGGTTCAGAAGCGCGATGGCGATGTAGGCCATCAGCAGCGATGCGATGGTTTCGTTGACCCCGCGCTTGAAACGCAGCCAGCCAATCGCACCCATCCAGAGCGCGCCAGTTATGGCGGCCGCCAGGACCATGAAGGTCAAGCCGACGACCGGATGCGTGCCGACAAACAGCAGGCCGGTGACGGCTGCTGCAAGCCCGCCAAGTGCGATTGCGCCTTCGCCGCCGATCACCACGAGGCCGAGCCTTGCGGGCAGGGCGACGCAGAGTGCGGCGAACAGCAGCGGCGCCACGCGTGACAGTGTATTCTTCCAGGAAAACGCGGAGCTGAACCCGGCCTTGTAGATCAAGGCATAGAACTCGGCTGGCGATTTGCCGAGGGCCAGCAGGAAGCCCGAGAAAATCAGAAGCCCGCAGGCAAGGGCTGCCAACGGGATGACGACAACCTCGGCCCGGGGCAGCCAGAGCGCCAGGGTTTGCCCCCGAAGGGGCAAGGAGGCTGTCGTCGTGTCGGTCATGGAAGGATCAGCTTGTGGAGCCGATCACGCCTTCGACGAGGTAGTCCATGCTTTCGAGAGCGATGTCATCCTCGGGGAAGGCCTGGCCTTCGGCGGCAATGACATTGCCTTTGTTGTCCTTCATCGGGCCCTTGATGACCGCGAAGCCGCCCTTCATGATTTCGGCCTTGGTGGCCTCGAACTGGTTGCGGGCCGCGTCGGAAACGGACGGGCCGAGCGGCGACATCTTGATGAAGCCGTCGGTCAGGCCACCACGTACGAAGTTGTCGATCGTGCCGCCATCGAGAACGGTCTGCACGAAGCCGGTATAGACGTCGGCCCAATTCCATTCGGCGCCGGTCAGGTACTGTTCGGGCGCGAGCGGCGACTGGTTGGCGTGATAGCCGCACACATAGGCGCCGCGACCGGCGGCCGTCTCCATGACGACCTTCGGTCCGTCGACATGGCAGGTGATGACGTCGCAGCCCTGGTCGGCGAGCGCATTGGTTGCCTCGGCTTCCTTGACCGCCAGCGACCATTCGCCGGTGAAGATGACCTGACAGGTGATTTCCGGATCGACGGAACGGGCACCGAGCAGGAAGGAGTTGATGTTGAGCAGGACTTGCGGGATCGGCTTGGCGGCAACGAAGCCGATCTTCTTGGACTTCGTGGCGTGGCCGGCGGTCACGCCGTTCAGGTACTGGCCCATGCCGATATAGCCGAAGTAGGAGCCGACATTCATCGGGTGCTTGTCGGCCGACCACAAGCCGGCGGCATGCTGGAAGCGGACGCCCGAGTATTTAGGCGCAACCTTGAGGATGTGCGGGTCGAAGTAACCGAACGAAGTCGGGAACAGCAGCGTCGCGCCATCGAGATTGATCATCGATTCCATGGTGTTTTGAACATCCACGGTCTCAGGCACATTCTCTTCCTCGATCACCTTGACGCCAGCCATCTGCTTGACGGCGGCCGCGCCCTCGGCATGCGCCTGGTTGTAGCCGAAATCGTCCTTCGGGCCGACATAGATGAAGCCGACAGTCAGGTCGTCAGCAGCGAGCGCGGTGCCCGAAAACGCACCAGCGGTGAGCGCTGCCCCGCCAGCGGCGGCAGCCGATGCAAGGAAATGACGGCGGTTCATGGAAATGGTTCTCTTCACGTGACACCCCTGTTCAAATGCGCCCGTTTCTACCTTGTGGGATTGGCGTTTGCGGGCTTGGTTTATGCCGAAACGCACAGTCGCACAGGAGAGCGGTTCTGAATTGTGCTAGTTTTTCGTACGACCGATGCAAAAAATGCAGCGGTAGATGGTTCGTGAAAAAAGAGGGCCGCTGACGCGGCCCGTGAACTGTCCAAACGGGTGAACAAGGCGATCAGGCGTTGAGATACCGTCGCCAGTCGGCCAGCTTCGATATGTCTTCCGCGTCCTCGGTGGCGACTGCCTCGCACAGAAAGCCCTGAACAGTGGAGCCATCCGCGAGATTCAACGTGCCGATGCCAAGCGGTTGCGGGATCGTCGCCATGAAGCTGCCAAATGAGGAAAGCGGCATGCGCCAGACCTCAAGCTTGATGCGCGCGCCGGTTCCATCCGGGATCCGCACAAGGCCCGGCCGTGCCACGCCGGCGCCTGGCAAGGCGTAGAAAGCGTAGTCGGCAGAAGTCTCTGCTGCCGAGACAAAAACCGCGCCGCGAGAGGTCAGGTCGCCGTTGAGCGGCAGGCCCGACATATGCGCGCCGCACACCGCGATATCGATCGTGTCGGCAGGGGCGGCTTCGAGCGCCGGCGGTGCGGGGCGCGCCCAACCGGTCGCGCCGAGTGTCCGTTCGCCCTCGGCTTCGATCAGCGTGGCGAAAGCGGCGATCCGTGCGTCTTCGCCAGCCGGGGCAAGAAGCGTGATGCTGCCGGGACGGCCGTCGCTGCGCACGGGCGTCGGTACGGCGATGCCGCACATGTCCATCAGGTTCACGAAATTGGTGTAGGTGCCGAAATTGCTGTTCGGCTGGACCGGGTCGGCCTCGAGGTCTTCGACCGAGTAAAACGTCGGGATGGTCGGGACGCAGAGCATATCGAGACCGGCAAGCGATGGTTCGGCCTGACGGACGAGATCCTTCAGCCGGTACATTCCCTTGAAGGCGTCAGCAGCCGACAGCCGCTCCGCTGCGCCGATGATCTTGCGCGTGACCGGATACACGTCGTCCGGCTGTTCGGTCATCATCGTCTCGATGGCAGCGTAGCGCTCCGCCACCCATGCGCCCTCGTAGAGCATCTCGGCGACATCGTAGAGCGGCCCGAAGTCGATCTCGCGGATGGTCGCGCCCAGCGCCGCAAGTCGCTCAAGCGCGTTCTTGAACGAAGCAGCCTGCACCTCGTCGCCAAAGAAGCGGAGGCTTTCGGGCGTTGGCACGCCGACGACCGGCGCGTTCTGTTGTGTCAGGTTCGGGACGGCAATGTGTTTCGAGTAGCTGTCGGCTGGATCGTACCCGGCAGCCGCCTGGAATGCGGTGTAGGCGTCGCCAACCGTCAGCGCAAAGACCGAGATGGTGTCCAGTGTCCGGCAGGCGGGAACTAGACCCGTGGCCGACAGGCTGCCAAGTGTCGGCTTCAATCCGACAATGTTGTTCAGTGCGGCCGGTACGCGGCCCGATCCCGCAGTGTCGGTGCCGAGCGCGAATGTTGCGATGCCGTGAGCGACAGCGACCGCCGAGCCTGCCGACGATCCGCCGGGGACGATCTCGGGATCGAGGGCGTTCTTCGGCACGCCATAGGGGCTGCGCACGCCAACAAGACCGGTCGCGAACTGGTCGAGATTGGTCTTGCCGATCAGGAGGGCGCCTGCGGCGCGCAACTGCTTGATGACGAAAGCGTCCTCATGTGCCGTGTAGGCGAAGGCCGGGCAGGCCGCGGTGGTCACCTTGCCGGCAACATCGATGTTGTCCTTGATGACATAGGGCACGCCCCAGAGCGGCCGCGACGGATCGTATTCGCCGAGCGCGCGGGCTTCTTCCAGCACCTCTTCCTCGTCGAACAGGCAAAGAAAGATGGCCGGGTCATCGACGCTACGGATGTTCGAATAGACCTGCGCCACGATTTCGGTGGGAGACAGGCCGTCGCCATAGGCCTTTCGCAGGCTCGCCAGTGTCAAAGGGACCATGACGACTCCTCTCTTTACGTTTTGAACGATGTTCTTGCGTTCTTTTCCCCCGGTGCTGCAAATGCTAAAAACTCAGAGAAGCGGTGCATTTTTTCGCACGCTAGATCAATCTGGAAGGCAAGATGCGGCAATTCATCGATTTTGACTTTGTCGAGGCAGTCATTCGCGCGGGGTCGATCCGCAAGGCGGCCGAAGACATGAACATCACCGCATCGGCCCTGAACCGCAGGATCAACCGGTTCGAGGAGGAATTCGGTTACGAGATTTTCGAACGGTTGCCCCGGGGCATGCGGCTGAACGCGGCCGGCGAGTTGATGCTGCAGCACATCCGGCGTCAGAAATCCGATCTCGCGCGGTTGAAGTCGCTTGTCGCCGATCTCTCCGGAGCCCGGCGCGGCCATGTCTCGATTGCCTGCTCGCAGGCGCTGATGCCGGATTTCCTTCCGCGCCAGATCGCCAGCTATCGAAAGGCGCATCCCGGCGTGACATTCAGCGTGAACACGCGCGACAGGTTGGCGGCCGAGCAGGAGTTGGCCAGTTTCGCAAGCGACATCGCGCTGGTCTTCGAACCCAAGCATATGGTCGATTTCGAGATCATCGCCGCAGTCGCCCAGCCGATCCACGCAACCATGCATGTCGATCATCCCCTGGCAAAAAAGAATGTCGTGCGGCTGCGGGACCTTGTGGAGTTCCCGCTCGTTGCGCCAAGTTCGCACTATGCGGTGCGGGTCTTGCTGGACGACGCCTTCAAGCAGCGGCGGTACGCGGAATTCGCGACGGTGGTCGAATCCGAATCCTTCGATTTCATGCGCAACTACGTGATGCACGAAGGCGCCGTCAGTTTCCAGTTTCCGATCGGAATAGCGCCCAATGAGCAGATGACTTCACGCCCGCTATCGATCAAGGATTTCGCGCCGGGCAATCTGCTGCTGGGCCAGCAGCGTGGGCGGACGTTGCCGGTCGCGTCGGCCCGGTTCGTACAGCAACTGGTTTCGGGGCTGGAGGAGCTGGAAAGCGTGACGGCCGAGTGAGCGGTGCGGATTTTTCACCGCAGCACTGCCAATCGGGCAATTCCACTCAACGCAGGAGCGGCCTAAGCTGGTGTGACCTCAACGGGACCCAGAACATGATCCAGATTGCCGCGGAGCCGTTTGCGTTTTCCTGCCCAGTCAAGAAGCTTGGCCTTGTCGTTATCGACATGCAGAGGGATTTCGTCGAGCCGGGCGGATTTGGCGAGAGCCTGGGCAACGACGTGTCCCGCCTGCAAGCGATCATACCGACGGTGGCGCGGCTGATCGCCGGTTTCCGGAATGCCGGCCTGCCGGTGCTGCACACGCGCGAGTGCCACCGGCCCGACCTGTCCGACCTGCATCCCGCCAAGCGCGACCGCGGCAGTCCGAAATTGCGGATCGGCGAGCCGGGGCCGATGGGCCGGGTGCTCGTGGCCGGTGAACCGGGCGTCGAGATCGTGCCGGAACTGGCGCCGCTGCCGTGCGAAACGGTTATCGACAAGCCGGGGAAGGGGGCGTTCTACGCGACACGCTTCGCCGAGGTATTGCAGGCCCGTACGCTGACCCATCTGGTGTTCGCCGGCGTGACGACGGAGGTCTGCGTCCAGACCACGATGCGCGAAGCAAATGATCGCGGCTACGACTGCCTTCTGGCGACCGATGCAACCGAAAGCTACTTTCCCGAATTCAAGGCGGCGGCGATCGACATGATCGTCGCGCAAGGCGGCATTGTCGGCTGGGCAGCACCGACAGCGGCGGTCCTGGAGGCGATCGATGGCTGACCAGAACGTCTATCGCCGTCTGCAGATCGGCGGCTGGAAGGAGCTGCCTTTCGAGCCGTTTCGGACCGGCGTCGAAATCCACATGCTGCGCGAGGGCGAGCCTGCGCTGGCTTTGCTGCGCTATCAGCAGGGCGCTTCCGTTCCGGCGCATCTGCATCCCGATGTCGAGACGATCCTCGTGCTCGAAGGCTCGCAGAGCGATGATGCGGGCACCTACAACGCCGGTGATTTCGTGATCAACCAGCCGGGAAGCAGCCACCGCGTGTGGAGCGACGACGGCTGCGTCGTGCTGATCAGCTGGAGCAAGCCGGTCGAGTTCCTGGCCGTTGAATGAACCGGCGTTCGCAGCCGGGTCGCCAGCTTCCAGGAGTTGGTGGGTAATTGTGACCTCCTCTGTTGACGTGGGTCAAGGTATTCGGGCCGGCGGACCACTAGCGTCCTGGAAACCCGTTGAAGAGGGAGGGGATCATGAAAGCGAAAGGCTTTATTGCCAATTTCCTGTCAAGCGCAAAGCCCGATACGCGCGAGGAGACGCCGGTTGTACCGGAAGGCCATTGCGGCGCATGCCTGACCGGCGCCGGTCCGATGCCAGACTGTCCGTTCGCCGCAGACGACGAGTGCCCGATGGGCCGAGACCCCGGCGAAACCGCGGTTTACCATCAGCTCTGACGTATAGTATTATTGGACTTCATGGACACGCGCCGGCAACAAATCGCCAGTTCGAGCCTGCTTCTCTCCAACTGCCCGGAGGAAGTGGCGGCGCCGCTTCTGCGCCGCGCCGTTGTCAAGCGCTATTCGCGCGGACAGATCCTGTTTGATCATGGCGATCCCGCGACCTCGGTCTACATCGTGCTCGATGGCTGGGTAAAGCTCTACCGGATCACGGCGAATGGATCGGAAGCGGTGGTGGGCGTTTTCACCCGCGGCCACAGCTTCGGCGAGGCGGTGGCCCTGCGCAACGACGTCTATCCGGTCGCATCCGAGGCAGCGACGGATTGCGAGGTCGTGCTCATCCCTTCGGCTGACATCCTGAGCGTGATGCACTCTCATCCCGAGGTCTGCATCGCCATCCTGTCCTCGACGTTTGCGCATCTGCATTCGCTGGTGGCCGAGATCGAGCAGCTGAAGGCGCATACGGGCGCGCAGCGGGTGGCGCAGTTCCTGCTGTCGCTTACCGACCAGGAAACCGGCTCCTGCACGGTAACGCTGCCATTCGACAAGATCCTGATCGCCGGCCGCATCGGCATGAAGCCGGAGAGCCTGAGCCGAGCCTTTTCGCGCCTGAAAACGCACGGCGTCACGATCAACCAGAACCATGCCGTCATTACCGATCTGAGCCATCTGCACGACTTTGCCGATGACGACACGGGGCTGGATGGCCCGGGGCGGCGCGTCTCTCTCTAATGGCGTTACCGGCCGCTTCTAGCGGCCGACGATAATCCGGTAGATGTCCGGCAGGGCGGCGGTGAGCCGGTTGGGATCGGGTACGACAGCAAATCCGGATTGACCGAACATGCGCGTGAAGCTTGCCTTGGCGCGCGCATCCACCGTAACCGCAAAGACGGCATGACCGTCGCGCCGCGCTTCGCGCACGGCCATGCGGGTATCCTCCACGCCGTGCCGGCCCTCGTAGTGATCGAGGTCGTTGGGTTTTCCGTCGGTCAGAACCAGCAGGAGGCGACGTTTTCGCGCCTGCTTTGCCAGACCGGCCGATGCATGGCGGATCGCCGCGCCCATGCGGGTGTAGAAGCCCGGCCTGAGGCTGGCGATGCGCGCCTCGACGAGCGAAGACATGGGCGAACTGAAATCCTTGCAGCGGGTCAGGTAGACGCGGTCGCGACGCAGCGAGGAGAAGGCGTCGATGCAGAACTCGTCGCCGCAGGCATCCAGCCCCCAGGCAAGTGCCGTCAGTGCCTCGCGTTCGATCTCAATAACCTGCCGGCCGGAGACGGCGCTTTCTGTCGAGCGAGAGATATCGAGCAGGATCGAGACGGCAAGATCGCGCGCCTGCGCGCGGCTCTGCCTCCAGATGCGGTCGCTGCCTTCGCCACGCACCTGAAGATCGACCTGCGCACGAACGCATGCGTCGAGATCAAGTTCCTCGCCATCGGGCTGCCCTGGAAGAACGACGCGGCCCGGGCGCAGCGCTTCGAACTGCCGGCGCACGGCGTCAATGCGGCGCCGTGCGGCCAGATCGCGGATTTCGGGAGCTTCGGCCGGCTCGGCCCAGTCAGCGAGCACCCGGACATGATCTGGCAGATACTGGCCACGCCGCGCCTCCCATTCGGGATAGGTCAGAACATCCGACAACGCTTCGCGGTCGGCATCTTCCGGCGCGAGATCGAGATGCAGCTTCAGGCGGGTTGCCGGCGCCTTGGCGACCTGGCCGAGG
This sequence comes from Oricola sp., assembly GCF_965230365.1. Taxonomy (GTDB): domain Bacteria; phylum Pseudomonadota; class Alphaproteobacteria; order Rhizobiales; family Rhizobiaceae; genus Oricola. The sequence continues at coordinate 2,127,932 of NZ_OZ246003.1, forward strand.
CCGATCTCGTCTTGATCGTCGGCGGCCTTTTTCGCGTCGTCATTGTCGTCATCGTCGACGCGGCGGTTCAGGTTCAGGAATTCGGCCCAACTGAGGATCGCTTCGAATTTGTGCAGGATCAGGCTGTCTTGCCGCGCTGCCTGGTCGGATTTGCGCCGCCGGGCGCGGTGCATGCGCTCGCCGGCTTCCTCGGCGGTCCCATCGGAGGGGGGGCTGTCGTCTTCGGTGGCTGCTCCGGCTTCCACGGCAACGAGGCCCGGCCAGATCGGAACCGGTATGAAAGGCCGGTAGCCGCGAGCAGCGGGCGGGAGATCGTCTAGGGAGCCGGTTTCGACCGCCTTGGCAATGGTTGCTGCCAGTCCCGTGACTTGGTCGTTCGCGCCAAGCCGGCTGCGAATGACGGTCTCGACTGCTGTTTCCTGGGTCGGCAATTTGCGAATAGGGCGGAATGCCAGCACGCCTTCGGTGAGTGCCTTGTGCAGCGGAACCAACCCCGGCAACTCGTGGTGGACGGCTTGCGTCATTCGCGTGGCCGCGCGGATCGCGACGATGTCGCGATGCAGAGGGTCTTCCACATGCTCGAAGTCGGGAGAATGGGCGGCGGCGGCCGTCAGCCACACATACAGAGCCGCATTCGCTTCGCGCGCTGGGAATGCGGCGAGTTGCTCAGGCAACCGCAACACTTCGCCGTCAAAGGAGGCGCGCGCATAACGTTCGACCTCGGTACCCAGCCGACGGCGCCAGCCAAGCCGGTGGTCGACGGCTTCTGCGGATGAGGGGCGCAGCTCGACGGCCGGGTCGCCGCCGAGCGCGCGGAAAAACACGGCCAGACGTCCCGAGACTTCCGTCAGTCTGACGGCTGCGCCCAAAAACACTTCGGGCGCGTCGAGACGGCTGGCCAGCGCGTGCCACAGTTTCCCGACGGTTTCTTCGGGTTCCCATGGCTCGATTTCGATCTTGCTCACGCCGTGCCTCACCCAAATACGGCGGTTACAAGATCGAGAAGTCCGCGCTTGACATCATCGTCCTCAGTAAGGGGCTCGATCATGGCTGTACGGACAGCGCGGTCCACCGGCATGCCAGTGGAAATCAAGGTCGCCGCGTAGACAACGAGGCGGGTCGACACACCCTCTTCGAGATCCTGGCCCTTGAGGCCGCGCAGTTTGACGGCGAGGCGCACCAGTTGCTTGACGCGATTACGCGACAGGCCGCTTTCGTCGGCAATGATCTCGGTTTCGCGATCGGGCGACGGAAAGTCGAACTCGAGCGAAAGGAAGCGCTGACGGGTAGAGGGTTTCAGCGTCTTGAGGATGTTCTGGTAACCGGGGTTGTAGGAGGCGACGAGCATGAAGCCGGGTGCGGCCTCGATCTCCTCCCCGGTGCGGTCGATCGGCAGGATACGCCGATCGTCGGTGAGCGGGTGGACAACGACGGTGACGTCCTTGCGGGCCTCCACGACCTCGTCGAGGTAGCAGATTGCGCCTTCGCGCACTGCCCGTGTCAGCGGACCGTCGACCCAAGCCGTTTCTCCGCCTTTCAGCAGGTAGCGTCCGACAAGATCGGCCGCTGTCAGGTCGTCGTGGCAGGCGACCGTGTAGAGGCGGCGGCCGAGGCGCGCGGCCATGTGGGCCACAAATCTCGTCTTGCCACACCCGGTCGGGCCCTTGAGGAGAAGTGGCAGCTTGTTTGCGTAAGCGGCCTGAAAAACTTCGCATTCGTCGCCCTGGGGGAGGTAGAACGGGGCCGTGGCCCCGTTCAGATATGTGCTGGACATATTCATCGTCTCTTACTCCGCCGGCACGTCGTTGGCAGCCGGATCGTAGGGATCGATCACTTCGCGCATCGGCACGAACACGGCGTATATGAAGAGGAATGCGCCCACCACGAACACCGCGCCTGCACCGAACCGCATCCAGAAGAAGATCGAGATCTCGTCCTGAACGCTCATGAAATCCATTCCCATGACCCGCTGCAGGTGCGTTTGGACGGTGCCTGCGAAGGTCAGCACGAAGGTCATGAAGGTCATGCCCGATGCCATCAGCCAGAAGGAAGCCATGTTAAGGACCTGATTGTAGGGATCGCGTCCCAGCAGGATCGGCATGGCATAGGTGATGATCGCCAGGTTCAGCGACACATAAGCGCCGAAGAAGGCTAGGTGACCGTGCGCGGCGGTAATCTGCGTGCCGTGCGTGTAGAAGTTCACGCCGTGCAGTGTGTGCAGGAAACCCCAGACGCCGGCGCCGAAGAAGGCCAGCGTCGCACATCCCAGGCTCCACAAAAGGGCTGCCTTGTTGGGATGGTCGCGGCGACCCTTCCAGACCATGACGAAGGCAAAGGCCATCATCGCGAAGAAGGGAATGACTTCGAGCGACGAGAAGATCGAGCCGATCCACTGCCAGTAGCCGGGCGTGCCGATCCAGTAGTAGTGGTGGCCGGTCCCCAGGATACCGGAGAACAGCGCAGCCGCGACGATGACATAGAGCCATTTCTCGACGACCTCACGGTCAACGCCGGTCAGCTTGAGCATCAGGTAGGCGAGAATCGATGCCATTATCAGTTCCCACACGCCCTCGACCCACAGGTGCACGACGTACCACCAGTACTGCTTGTCGAGCGACAAGTTGGACGGGTTGTAGAATGAGAACAGGAACAAGAGCGCCAATCCCCACAGGCCGAGCAACAGGATGTTGGTGATGGCTGTCTTGCGGCCCTGCAACACCGTCATGGTGACGTTGTAGAGGAAGATCAGCGCGGCCACGACGATACCCGCCTTGACCCATTTCGGCTGTTCGAGGAATTCGCGGCCTTCCTTGCCGAGCAACCAGTTGCCTTCAAACAGGTTGAAGACGTAGGTCACGACGACGGCGAGGGTGCCGAGGACGAGAATTGCCAGCTGCAGGTAAGCGAGCATCGGCGAGTGGATTTCGCGTTCGCTCTCCTCGGGCAGCAGGAAGTAAGCCGCACCGAAGAACCCGAGCAGCAGCCAAACGATCAGGCTGTTGGTGTGCAGCATGCGGATCGTGTTGAAGGGTAGCAATTCGGAAAGGGTGTTGGGTGCCACATAGACCCAGCCTGCGAGGAGGCCGCCCAACACCTGGATGGCAAAAAGGGCAAGCGCCGCCGCAAAGTAGATATATGCGATCTTTTGGCTTTCATATTTCATGGCGTTCAGCTCCTTAGCCGGCATCCGTGGGCGGCCAGCCCTGGGTGTCGATCTTGTTCGTCCAGATCAGGAAGTTCGTGAGATCGCGGATTTCCTGGTCGGTCAGCTCGAACCGCGGCATCTGGCGCCGGCCTTCGATGCCGGTCGGCATGGATTCCATCCAGCTCTTCATGACCTCGAAAGCTGCTTCCGGATCGTCAAGGACGCCCCAACGGGTCATCACATTGCCGACTTCCGGGGCGTAGTAGGCGCCTTCGCCGAGGATGGAATGGCAGTTGATACAGGTGTTATCTTCCCAGACCCGCTTGCCCCGGGCGACGCTGTCAGTGAGTTCCATCGATGCAGTCGACACATTGACGATGTAAAGATGGCTGTGCACGGACAGAGCCAGGAAGATGACGATGAAAAACAGTGACCCGCCATAAAATATGTTGCGCGCCATGCTCTTCGTCATGACTTCTTTCATTGAATTGCTCCTTCTCAGAAGGTTTAGGCGTTCACAGGGTGCGGCTTGGCCGGCAGTGGGGCCTTAACCAACGTCAAGACCCTGTGGGGATTGTCGATGGGGAGCGTTCAGTCCGACAGCTTCGGGCCGAGAATTGCCGGTAGCATCGCCAAAACGAAGATCGTCATGGCGGCGATCCAGAAAGCGCCGGAAACCAGCATCGCGGCAAAGTAGTGCTCGATCGCCGCCGACGAGCCGATCCAGCGGGCAATGGCGGCCAGGGCCATGCAACCATAGGCGACGACGATGGGCGCGGGTGCGACCAGCGGGCGGCCGGTGTGGCCGAGAATCGCGCGACTCATCACCGCGAGCGTCATGCCGCCGACGGCACCGATTCCCAGGATATGCAGCGCGGCGATCTCGCTTCCAAAACCGAGCCATGCGATGCCCAGCAGGACATATCCGATGGCCAGCATGGCAAACGCGACGTGCATGCTCCACAGAATCGGCTTGCCGAGCGTCCAGGCGCTGCGCCAGCCCGATAGCCGCGCCAGCTGTGCCGCACCGCAGAGCAGCGCAAGCACGCCGGCCCAATGGTCCGCAAAACCAGCGAGTACAGCGAGCGGAACGAGGATCGCCAGGGCGACACCGGCTCCGTCAAAGGGTCTGCGTGACTCGGGCAGGCGGGAGACCAGTCCGGCGCGGTTCATCGCATTGCGCGTGAAGGCCGGCGTGATTCGCCCACCGAGGACAGCAATAATGGCGCATACGCTGAGCAGGCCCGCGCGCAGTCCGGTTTCTGCGCCCGGGCCGCCGAGACCGGTCCAGTCGGCATGAACAGCGAGGTTCGATAGCCAGAGCAGCGTCAGGAGCGCGAGGAACATCATGTTCTGCGGCTTCGGGCGGCGCAGCAACTGGGTCAGGATCTTGGCGGCCAGAACGGGAAGAAATGCCAGATCGATAGCCGCTACCGCAAAGGCGGGTATGCTGGCGGACATCCAGACCGCGATCCGGCCAGCAAGCCACAAGGTCGCGGCAAGGCCGATGAAATCATGGCGCGCTGCGCGCGCGCCGGTCCAACTGGGCACCGCTGTCAAAAAGAAACCGCCCAGCGCCGCGCCGGCATAGCCGAACACCATCTCATGGGCATGCCATACCGAGGGTGGGTGCGCGAAGGCGTGAGCGGTGACCATTCCGCCGAAGGCATGAACACCGAGCCAGCCTTCCCAATAGAGCGCCGACAGCATCCCGAAGACACCGGCGGCGAGAAAGAACAGGCGGAATCCATCGCCGAAGAGGCGGCCCAATGTGGCTCTCATGATGCGGCTCCAAGTATCGCGTTGCGGCAGGCAAACGAGCCGCTGGCAGGGTCTTTCATGCGCATGCCGAAAGCTTGCGTTGCGTCGCCATGACGCCCCTTGACGAAAGTCAAGGAAGCTGGGTCGGGGGTGCGCAATCTGAACCTCGCCTCACCAGCATTTGGAGTTTGGAGAATGACACATCCAAGAAAGACAACGGGAACAGGCTTCGCGCTAGCGTCTTGCCTGGCGCTGCTGATGGGCGGCGTGTCGGTGCCCGCCTTCGCTGAAGGGCCTACCTTGAGCGAGGAGGCCTTTGAGAGTTCCAAGCAGCTATACTTCGAAAGATGTGCAGGCTGTCACGGCGTTCTGCGCAAAGGCGCGACGGGCAAGAACCTAGAACCAGCATGGAAGAAGACCGCCAAGGACGGCACAGTCACCGAAGGTGGCACGCTGAAACTCGGCCAGGAGCGTCTCGAAAAGATCATCTCCTGGGGTACCGAAGGCGGCATGAACAACTTCTCGGACATCATGACCGAGCAGGAAATAAAGGACATGGCGACATACATTATGATGGAGCCGCCAAAGCCGCCGGAAATGTCGCTTGCCCAGATGGAAGCGACCCGCAAGGTGTATGTCGAACCGAAGGATTATCCGACCGAGCCGCTGCACGGCCGGAATTGGGAAAACTTCTTCGTCGTCATCGAGCGTGACGTAGGCAAGGTCGCTGTCGTCGACGGCGATACCAAGGAAGTGCTCGCGCATATTCCGACCGGATATGCTGTGCACGTTCTGAAAGCCTCCGAGCATCACTCGATCACCGAGCCCGAGCATCCCGGCCGTTTCTGGTACACAATGGGCCGCGACGGCAAGATGACCAAGATCGACCTCTGGCAGAACCCGGAGAACATGCTGGTTGCGGAAGTCAAGATTGCCTATGACGCCCGCGACGTCGCCGTGTCCGGCGATGGCAAATACGTCATCGGTGGCGGCTACTGGCCTCCGCACTTCGCAATCGTCGATGCAGAAACCATGGCGCCGAAGAAGGTCGTCTCCACGCGCGGCGTGAATGTCGACGGGGAGTATGTGGAAGAAAGCCGCGTCGCTGCCATCTACACCACCCCGAACGAGCCGACCTGGATCGTCGCGGTCAAGGAACTCGGCCAGCTCTGGCAGGTCGACTACACCGATCTCGACAACCTTCGCATCGACAAGATCAACTCCGCCAAGTTCCTGCATGACGGCTTCTTCGATCCGTCTGGCCGGTATTTCCAGATCGCGGCGAACGCATCGAACAAGATGGTCGTCGTCGATACGGAGACCCACAAGCTCGAGGCGATGATCGACACTGCCGCTCTGCCGCACCCCGGCCCGGGCGCCAACTGGGTTGATCCGAATTGCGGTCCGGTCGGCGGCACGACCCACCTGGGTGAAGGTACGGTCACGGTTTGGGGGAACGACCCGGCCGGCCATCCGGAACAGGCCTGGAAGGTCTGCTACGAGGTCGAGACCGATGGTGCCGGCCTCTTTATCCGGACCCATCCGAACTCGAAGTACATCTGGGCGGACCAGACCAAGCACCCGGAACCCGAAGTACAGCAGTCGGTTCAGGTGATCTCGAAAGAGACCGGCGAGATCGTGGAAACGATCCAGATTACCGAGGAAGAAGGTAACGTCGCTGTCCACATCGAGTTCAACCAGGACGGCTCGGAAGTCTGGGTCTCCAAATGGAATCGGGCAACCTCGAAGGAACCGAACGGCGAGATCGTCATTTTCGACGCCGAGACGCTTGAAGAAAAAGCACGGGTCAAGGGCCTCTTCGCCCCGACCGGCAAGTTCAACGTCTACAACCGTTCCAATCACGTCACCTGATGTGACCTCGCGCTTTGGAAGGGCTGGCAACTCGCCCGCCCTTCCTTTTTTCCAGCCTGGTTCGGGGTGCGGGCGCTGAATGATGCGAAGCTCAGGCGACAGCTCCCGGCAACCCTGCAATCCGATTGCCTGCGGCCTCAGAACACGGGCCAGAAGAATTACGACTACGGAGCCCGGATATGACCGAGAGCAATCCAAGCGAACAAAGAAAGCCGGCCTGGCGCCGCTACCTGCTGTTGGGCATGCCCATCGGCGGTGTGGCGGTCATGTTTACCGCCGGTATCGTTTTTTGGGGCGGTTTCAACACCGTCATGGAAGCCACCAACACCAAGCAATTCTGCATCTCCTGTCACGAGATGCGCGACTTCGTCTACGAGGAGTACAAGGGCACGATCCACGACGTGAACCGTTCCGGTGTCGGCGCGATCTGCTCGGACTGCCACGTGCCTAAAGACTGGACGCACAAGATGATCCGCAAGGTTCAAGCGTCCAAGGAACTCTGGGGCAAGATGGTCGGCAGCATCAACACCGAAGAGAAGTTCGAGGAAAAACGGCTCGAACTGGCGATGCATGAATGGGAGCGGATGAAAGGCAATGATTCGCGCGAATGCCGCAATTGCCACGACTTCAAGTCGATGATGCCGGAGTTCCAGAAGCCACGCGCCCGCCAGCAGCACCTCAATGCCATGTCGACGGGACAGACCTGTATCGACTGCCACAAGGGCGTCGCCCATTCCGATTTGCGCGACCGTGCCGACGACGAGTATCTCGAGGCGCTCGAGGCGCCCAACCCGCGGTTCATCCGCGAGGTGCCGGAAGCCTACCGGGTCAGTCTGGCCAAGATAGAGGCGCAGGAAGCCGAGCAGGCTGCGGCGAACAAGGCCGAACAGAAGGCGCGGCAAGAGGCCGTCCAGGCACAGATCGCCGCTGCCGTCGAGGCCGCGATCACCGAAGAGCGCGCCATGGCGGCCGGCAAGGCAGCGGCTAGCGCGGAAGGTGGCAATGTTGCACCCAATGTCGATTGGGGGGCGGTGCCGTCAACCGACCTGACGCTGATCTACCCCGGCCAGGCCTCGTTCGAGTGGGTCCAGAACGGCAAGCAGCATGGTGGGGCAAGACCGCTGACCAAGGGCGGCGATTCGTGCATGACCTGCCACGCCGCGGAACTGGAGGCGATCGGCACCAAAATCGTCGCCGGCGGCGATCTCGAGCCCACGCCAATCCCCGGCAAACGCGGCACGATCGACGCCACGATCCAAGCGGCGCACGATGCCAACAACCTCTATGTGCGCATCGAATGGCCGGATGCCGGCCATCATCCGGCTCCCTTCGTAGAGGGTGGCAAGATGGATCCGGACAACCGGATCAAGGTCGCCATGATGATCGCGGGCAACGATATCGAGATGGGCGAAACGACCGGCTGTTGGTCATCCTGTCACGCGGACAACGCGTACATGCCGTTCGATCCCGGCGCAGAGACTATCCAGGGCAATGCCGAGGTTGCCGGTCAACTCGAGGCTGGTAAGGCGATCACGAAGTATCTGAGCGAAAGCCGTACCAAGATCGAGATCCGCGGCCGGCGCGGCAAGGCCCAGGGTGGTTGGGACAAGCTGAAGACGCCGGAAGAGATCGACGAATTGCTGGCTGCTGGCACCTATCTCGATCTGCTCAGGGTCTTTGAGGACGGCACAGCCAGCAACGGCTATCTGCTTGAGCGCCGCGTCGTCAATGACGGAGAGATGGCGGCCGAGGCCAATTTGTCGGCCGGTGTCTGGACGGTGGTATTCTCGCGACCGCTCAACTCCGGCGCGCCTGGCGATGTGCCGATCGAGGCGGGCAAGACCTACACAGTCGGTTTTGCCATCCACGATGATTATGCGGCGGCCCGGTTCCACCACGTGACGCTGAATACCAGCCTCGCGCTGAGCGACGAGACAGCGCAGATCAACGCGGTCGCGCAATGAACCGGACGAGGCGGTCCGAACGGACCGCCTCGCGATTCCAGCAAAGGAGAGGTCGTATGACTGTCAAGCGCATTTGCATACCGGTTGCCCTGACGGCGTTGCTGGCTACCGCGCCGATGGCACTCGGCGATGACAAGACCGAGGATACGTGTGCGGAAGCCGAGGAGCGGTATGTCGAGATGTTCGGCGGGCCATCGGCGGCCGTCGAGGATGCGGTCATCGTCACGATGTACAAGTACAGGTTCTGTCCCGAACATCTCGTCGTTCCAGTCGGAACGACTGTGCGCTGGGTCAATGTCGACAAGCGCACGAGTCACAGCGTCCACCTGAAGGATGCCGGCGAACCCGAATCGGACCGGCTGTTCCCGGAAGACACGTTCGAGTTCACGTTCTGGCATGCCGGCGACCAGCAATATCTTTGCGGCCCGCATTGGGAGACGCAGGAGATGATCGGCATGGTCACGGTGGAGCCGTGAGAGACAACGAAAAACCATGGCCTGGCTTAACCAAGGTCAAACAGCCCCGGCGCGAACCGGTCAATGATGATCTGGCGAGGCGCCCTTTCACGCTCCGGGCCGGTTTTCAAACGATTCTTGAAGCCGGTTTTAAGCGAGACCGCGCTTCGCGGGGAACCATTCGGTTCAAGACATTTCGATAAGCGAGGTCGCAAATGACTGGTAAAGTCTTCCTCATAGGCGCGGGACCGGGTGACCCGGAACTCCTGACGGTCCGGGCCGTTCGCCGGATCAATGAAGCCGACGTCATCGTCCACGACCGGCTGGTTTCGCCAGACATCATCAAATTGGGCCGTCCAGGCGTGCGGCGGATACCGGTCGGCAAGTGTGCGGGGTCGCACCCTGTGCCGCAGGAGCGGATCAACGACATCCTGGTCGAGCTTGCCGGCGAAGGCGCAACGGTCGTTCGCCTGAAGGGCGGCGATCCGTTCATTTTCGGTCGCGGCTCGGAAGAGGCCGCCGCATTGCGCGCCGCCGGCATCCCGGTTGAGGTGGTGCCAGGTATCACCGCAGCGCAGGGAACCGCGGCCTCTACCGGCGTTCCGCTGACACATCGCGGATTGGCCACGGGCGTGCGCTATGTAACCGGCCACCGCCGGGCCGACGAGCCGCTCGATCTCGACTGGAAAAGCCTTGCCGACCCGGACACCACGCTCGTCGTCTATATGGGCGCGGCCAATATCGGCGAGATCGCGTCCAACCTGATTGCTGCCGGCATGCCGCGGCATCTACCGGTTCTTGCCGTTTCCGAGGCTACAACCCCAAACGAACAACAGATGCGCTCATGGCTCGACAGCATTGGCATGGATGTCGAGGCGCATCCGATGCCGAGCCCCGTGCTGTTCATCATCGGGCGCGTGGCCGACATGGCCGTTGTAAATGACGACATTATCCCGGAAGCGGCGACGCGCGCTTCGCGGAGCTTCGAGATTATCCATGCCTAGAGCATTCGCGATCATCGTGCTGACCGGATTGATTGCGCAGCCGGCGATTTGCGCGGAGGACGCGGTCGATTCCGAGCGGCTCGAACGCTTGGTCCTGCAGGACTGCGGTTCGTGCCATGGCCTGACGCGCAGGGGCGGGTTGGGCTCGGATCTGCGCGCCGAAAGCCTGTCGCACTGGGATGCGGACGATCTCGCGGAACTGATCCTCGACGGCATTCCGGGAACCGCAATGCCGCCTTGGCGTCCGATCATGAGCGATGCCGAAGCGCGGTGGATTGCCGATTATCTTCTGACCACGGAGTAGGGCCATGAAAAGCGCCGCTGCTGTTTTCCTTCTTGCAATCGTCGTGATGATTTCGGCCCGGATCAGCCCTACGGTTGCCGCCGAGCTGCGTAGTACCGGCGGGCTTGCCGTGGTGATCGAGCGAACGACCGGCAGCGTGCTGATCGTCGAACGCGGCAGCCGCCAAGTGCTCGATCGTGTTGAAGGCTTTGGCGACCTGTCGCATGCTTCGGTCGTCTTTTCCGCAGATGCGCGCTTCGCTTTCGTGTTCGGACGGGATGGCGGACTGACCAAGCTCGATCTTTTGACCGGCGAGATCGTCGGCCGCGTGATCCAGGCGGGCAATTCGATCGGTGGCGCGATTTCCGACGACGGCGCGCTAGTCGCGGTCGCCAATTACGAGCCGGGCGGTGTGCGGGTCTTCGACGCGGAGACGCTGGAGCCGGTCGCCGATTTTGATACCGGCGCAAAGACCATCGGACTTGTCGAGGCGCCGGGCCGCCGCTTCGTGTTCACGACGTGGGATACCGCTGAAACGTGGATCGCCGATATGTCGGCGCCGGAGCCCTCCGTGACCATCGTGCCTGACATCGGCGCCAATCCGTATGACGCGCTGCTGTCGCCGGATGGCCGGACCTACATCGCCGGGCTGTTTGGCGAGGACGGTCTGACGATGCTCGATCTTTGGGAAGAGAAACCGACGCCGCGCCGCATATTGCCTGGCTACGGACGGGGCGAGGAACCGCTGCCGGTCTACAAGATGCCGCATCTGGAGGGATGGGCACGCGCCGGCGGCCGCTTCGTGCTGCCGGCAATTGGCCGTCACGAGGTGCTTTGGGTCGATGCGGCGAGCTTTGAGGAAGTGGCACGCACCGAGACCCATGGCCAACCCGTGTTCGCGGTGGCGCGGCCCGGCGGGCGACAGGTCTGGGTGAACTTCGCGCATCCGCGCAACGACACGATCCAGGTTGTCGATACGGTGACCGGCGAAATCGTGAAAACCCTTAAGCCCGGCCCGGCTGTGCTGCACATGGAGTTCGCGCCGCGGGGAGACGAGGTCTGGGTGTCGGTTCGCGACGAGGACAAGGTGCGTGTCTACGACGCCGAAACCTTCGCGATCACCGGCGAGATCGCCGCCGGCACGCCGTCTGGCATATTCTTCACCGCGCGGGCGCACCGGATAGGGCTCTGAGATCATGCAAACCGAAATTCACGATATCGAAGGCAGGCTGCTCAACGATTTCCAGCGCGATGTGCCTGTCGTGCCGCAGCCATTCGAAGCGATCGGTGCGCAGATCGGTCTTTCCGAGAACGAGGTGATCGAACGCCTCGGCGCACTCTCGCAAAGGGGCGCGATATCCCGCTTCGGCGCGACCTGCCGTCCGAACACGGTGGCTGCCAGCACGCTCGCCGCCGTGGCGGCGCCGCAATGGGGCGTCGAACCGGTCGCGGCAGCGATCAACGCCCATGATGGCGTCAATCACTCCTATCTGCGCGAGCATCACTGGAACATCTGGTTTGTGGCGACGGGGCCGGACAGGGCGCATGTCGATGGCGTTCTGGCCTCGATCGAGCGCGAGACCGGCCTGCGCGTCCTCGACCTGCCGCTGATCGAGCCGTTCAACATCGATCTGGGATTCGATCTGCGCGGCGAGCGGGCGGGAATGGTCCACAACCGCGGAAAGCAGCCAACCCGCGAGATCGGGGCGCGAGACCGTTGCCTGATGCAGGCACTGTCGTCGGGACTGCCGCTGGTGCCGCGTCCCTACGCGATGCTCGAGCAGCAATGCGGACTGGACGAGGCCGAGGCGATTGCCCGCACCAGCCGGTTGGTCGAAGATGGCTTTATCGCACGGATCGGCGTGATCGTCCGGCACCGGGCGCTGGGCTGGCGCGCAAACGCCATGGTCGTCTGGAAGCTGCCGCCCGAAGACGCTTCCAGGATCGGGCCCGAAATCGCCAAGGTTCCCGGCATCACGCTCTGCTACAGGCGGAGGGCTATCCCGGATATCTGGCCTTATACGCTATACAACATGATCCACGGGCGCAGCCGAGAGGACGCGCTCAAGGTGCTTGACGAGGCCCGCAGGCTGCCCGGTCTCAAGGGTGTCGAGCATAAGGTTTTGTTTTCGCTGCGCTGCTTCAAGCAAACCGGCGCGCTTATCGACTCGAAAGCGAAAGCCAAGTCATGAAACTGGATGCCACCGACCGCCGCCTGCTGAACGCGCTGCAGGACGACTTTCCAATCGGGCCGTCTCCGTTCGCCGAAGTCGGGCGCATGCTGGACTTGCCGGCGGATGAGGTGATCGAACGGATCTCGCGCATGAAAGAAGCCGGCTACATCACGCGGTTCGGCCCGTTTTTCGATGCAGCCGCGATCGGCGGCGCGTTCTGCCTGTGCGCCATGCAGGTGCCCGACGAGCAATTCGAAACCGTCTTAACCAAAGTCAACGCGCACAGGGAGGTGGCGCACAATTATGAACGTGCGCACCGGCTGAACATGTGGTTCGTCCTGGCCACGGAAACCGAGGAGGCAATTGAGACCGTCCGGGCGCGTATCGAGGCGGAAACGGGAATTGCCGTGCTGGCGTTTCCCAAGCTCCGTGAATTTTACATCGGCTTCCGGGTAGCGGCATGACACTGGACGAAACAGATCGGGCGATCATCGCCGAAACCCAGGCAGGCCTACCGCTTGTCGCCGAGCCCTACAAGGCTGTGGCGGAAGCCCTCGGCCTTGCCGAAGACGATGTGGTTGCACGGATGCGGGCCATGAAGGATCGCGGAGCCATACGCCGGGTTGCCATTGCACCCAATCACTATCGCCTCGGTTTGACGGCGAACGGCATGACCGTCTGGGACGTCGATGATGCCGTTGCCGCCGAGTTGGGGGCCAGGATCGGCGCTCTCGAATTCATTTCGCACTGCTACCTTCGGCCGAGAGCATTGCCGACCTGGCCTTACAACCTTTTCGCCATGGTGCATGGCACATCACGCGAAGAGGTGGAAGCCAAACGCACCGAAATCGCGGCCATTCTGGGGTCGGCATGCCGGGCTTCCGACACGCTCTACTCCAAACGCATCCTCAAGAAGACCGGCCTTCGCTTGGCCGGGGGGAGATAACGTGTTCCGTCTTAGCCAATATATGGACCAGCTTTACGATCCAACTCCGGTACGGCCGCAGCGCGGCGCGCCCAAGCCGGTCGTAATCTGGAACCTGACGCGCCGCTGCAACCTGAAATGCAAGCATTGCTACACGGTTTCGGCCAATGTCGACTTTCCGGGCGAATTAACCGCGAAACAGGCGCGCGACACGCTGGAGGATATTGGCCGTTTTCTGGTTCCCGCCCTGATCCTGTCTGGCGGAGAACCTCTTTTGCGCGACGATCTCTTCGAGCTGGCGCGCCGGGCGCGCGAGCTTGTCCGCGTGCTGGCGCTGTCGACCAACGGAACCGCCGTGACGGGTGAAAACGCTGACAGGGTGGCCGAAATCGGCTTTGACTATGTCGGTATCTCTATCGACGGTATCGGCACGGTGAACGACCGCTTCCGCGGCGTCGAGGGCGCATACGATCAGGCACTCGCCGGCGTACGGGCCTGCAAGAAACGCGGCGTGAAAGTGGGCCTGCGTTTCACGATCACCGACGACAATGCCGACCAGCTTGGAGAGCTTCTCGATTTGTGCGACGGCGAGGGCGTCGACAAGTTCTACCTGTCGCACCTAGTCTATGCCGGGCGTGGCAACAAGGCGCGCGGTGACGATACCGACCATGTGCGCACACGCCGCGCCATGGATCTTCTGATCGAACGGGCCGCGGCCAGCCACAAGGGCGCTGCGCAGCTGGAGATCGTGACCGGCAATAACGATGCCGACGCTGTCTACTTTCTAAATTGGGCAGCAGAGCGCTTTCCCGCCGAGCGGCTGGCGCATCTGCGCGCGCATCTGGTGGCTTGGGGCGGCAATGCTTCTGGCGTCGGCGTGGCGAATATCGACACGCAGGGCAATGTACATCCGGACACCTATTGGTCGGAATACACGATCGGTAGCGTCAAGGAGACGCCGTTTTCCGAACTGTGGACCGGCTCTGACCCTATGCTTGCCGAGCTTCGCCGCCGGCCGCGCCCGCTCAAGGGGCGCTGCGGTGCGTGCGCGCACAAGTCGATCTGCGGCGGCAATACGCGCATTCGTGCGCTGCAACTCACCGGCGATCCCTGGGCCGAAGATCCGGCCTGCTATCTGGGCGACGCGGAAATCGGCGTCACCGAGCCGGCGGATCGCCTGACTGTCAGACCATTCACGGGGGAACGTCATGATCCTCAACCGGCTTTCCTGTAGTTTCGCGGCTCTTTGCCTGTTGGCAGCGCCGGCGCTCGCCGGCTCGCCGCAGGACGTCTATGCGGAACAATGCGCCGACTGTCACGGCACCGGTCGCCTCGGCGGCATCGGTCCCGCGCTTATTCCCGAAACGCTGCGCCGAATGCGTGGTCCCAAGCTGGAGCATGTGATCACGCATGGCCGCGTGGCGACACAGATGCCGGCGTTTGCAGACGTGATCTCGGCGGAGGATATCACCGCGCTTGCTGCCTGGCTGGATACGCCGCTGGAGGTCATTCCCGGCTGGAGCCCTGAGCAGATTGATGCGAGCCGTGTGCTGAACCCGGATTACGTACCCGCCGCTGCCCCGGCCTGGAAGGCCGACCCGATGAACATCACGCTCGTCGTCGAAACCGGCGACCATCATGTCAGCGTGCTCGACGGCGACACCTGGGACGTTCTCGACCGGTTCGCCACGCCATTCGCCGTTCATGGCGGGCCGAAATTCTCGCCCGACGGGCGCTATGTGTTCATCATGTCGCGCGATGGCTGGGTGCAGAAATACGACCTGTGGTCGCTGCAGGAGGTCGGCCGCGTGCGCGGCGGCCTCAACAGCCGCAACATCGCCATGTCGCATGACGGAAACTGGCTGGCCGTGGCGAATTATCTGCCGCTGACGCTGACCATCCTGTCGACCAAGGATCTGAGCGTCGCCGAAGTGCACGAGGTCAAGGGCAAGAACGGCACGCCGAGCCGCGTTTCGGCAGTCTATCAGGCGCCGCCGCGCGAGAGCTTCGTACTGGCACTGAAGGACGTGCCGGAGATTTGGGAAGTGTTCTATGGCGAGAATCCGCCGTTTCACGGCTTCGTGCATGATCACCGCGACGAGGGACCAATCGGCTATGACGAGCCGTTTCCGGTTCGCCGCATCTCGCTTCCTGACGTGCTGGACGATTTCTTCTTCAGCCAGAGCTACGAATTTGTGATGGGCGCCAGCCGCGACGGCGACGGGGGTCAGGTTGTCGACATGGTCATCGGCCAGAAGGTCGCCGACCTGGACCTGCCGGGCATGCCGCATCTCGGTTCCGGCATCACGTGGGAGCGCGATGGCGCCACCATCATGGCGACACCGCATCTGCGCGACGGCGTGTTGTCGGTGATCGACATGAAGACCTGGGAAACCATCAAGCGCGTGCCGACGCTGGGACCCGGCTTCTTCCTCAGGAGCCATGAGAATTCCGATTATGTCTGGGCAGACGTGTTCTTCGGCCCGAATCGCGACGCGATGCATGTGATCGACAAGCAGACACTCGAAATCGTCAAAACGCTGCGTCCGGTTCCCGACGCGACTGTTGCCCACGTCGAGTTCGACCGCGATGGCGAGCACGCCCTGGTCAGTGTCTGGGAGGATGATGGCGCGGTCATCGTCTACGACGCCAAAACGCTCGAGGAAGTCACCCGACTCCCGATGAGAAAACCGTCAGGAAAGTACAATGTCTGGAACAAGATCACATTCTCCAGCGGCACCAGCCACTGAACCGCACGAAGTCGTGCTGGTCGCATTCGGGTCGCTGTCGGACGCCGAGGCACTGGAAGAGGCGGTGCAGGACCTGACAACCGATGTCGCGGCCGAATTGCCGGACTGGACGTTGCGCGGCGCGACGTTGGGGGCCGAAGGCGCGATCGCGCGGGCCTTCGACGGGTTGTCGCCTGAGGCCAGCGTGTTCCCGCTGATGATGTCCGACGGCTGGCTGATGCGGCGCGTCCTGCCTGATGCGCTGAAGGCCGCGGGGCGGGGCGACACGCCGGTCCTTACTCCACTCGGGCTGATGCCGGCCTTTCGCGACCACTGCGCCGATATGATCCGCGTCGGCGTTGCCGAAAATGGTCATGCCGCCGAGGCGACCACCGTCGTCCTTGCCGCACATGGTTCGGCGCGCGGGCCGAGGCCGGCCGCCTGCACACGGGCACTCGCCGAGGAGCTTGCGCGGGTGACTGGCGTGCGTGCGGTCGTTCCGGGCTATCTGGAGGAGGCGCCGTTTCTTGCCGATGCCCTGCGCGATGCGCCGGAACCCGCGATCTGCCTGCCGTGCTTTGCGACCAATGCCTGGCATGTGACCGGCGATGTGCCGCAAGCGGTGCGTGAAGCCTGCTTTACGGGCCTTGTGCTGCCGGCTGCCGGGACGGTTACCGGCGTCGAGGCGATCATCGCGCGCGATCTGATAGCCGCGCATGGCGCAGCGCGCGCAGCATGACCAGTCCGGATACATCGGAAAAGCCGTGGCCGGTCTTAACACTGGCCGCGCTTCTTTATCCGCTGGCAGCTGGCGCGGTGGCGATCAATGTCTTCATGCTGGCGCTGATGGGCCGCGTTATCGGGCTGGCCGAGATTTCGCCGGTGACGTCGGTCATCGTCGGTCTGGTGTTCGGCGTTCCGGCCGCATGGGCTGCCGGCGCATGGGTGCGGCGGCTGATGGATATTGCCGACGGGCGGCGTTGACGATCCCGATTACCATCAGATTGCCAGTTCGATCCGCGCCTCCGGAAAGCGGCGGAGAACAGCGTCAGATCGGTCGGCCGGCGTGACGCAGAGCGCGGTCGACAGCCCGTCGGCCAGTTCCGCGCGACGCGCGGACACCGCGACCAAGGCGCGGGCGCTTGCCTCGCCGCCGCTTGCCGGGTCGAAAATGTGGCCGGTTTCGTCTTCTCGCGACAGGAGCGTGCCTTTTGGCGACGATGTTGCCAGGGCCCTGTCGGTGAGGACAAGCCGCTTCAAGACGGTCCCTGCCGGATCCGCGATGCCGGCGCGCCATAGCTCCCCTCCGGCATTCCGGCCCATTGCCGCGACTTCCCCCATATCGACGAGGATGTCGGTCAGGCCGTGTGCGCGCAGCAGCGCGGCGATGCGGTCGGTGACGTAGCCCTGGGCGATGCCGTTCAACGTCAGCGCCGCGCCCTTGCGGGCGAGGGTGACGGCGGTTGTGTCGAAGCTCACGCCGTCCCAGCCAACGAGCGAGCGTGCGGCGGCGATCTCGTCGGGCGAGGGCGAGCGGCCCTTGCCGGCGGCATGAGCGACCGCCGAGAATAGCGGCTGGACGGTCGGATCGAACGCACCTTCGGTTGCGCCACGCAGGCTGGCACAGGTGCTGAGCACGGCCAACAAGTCCGCAGACGGTGCTTCCAGCTTGCCGCTGGCATTCAAGCGCATAATCTCGGAATCGCTCCGGTAGAGGCTGAAGATCGCCTCGAGACGGTCCAGTTCGCGCCTGATATCGGCGAAGATCGGCTCCGCCTCGCCAAGCGATATGCCGGCGAGTTGCAGCGACGCACTGGCGCCAAGCGCGATTCCCCCCCATCGCGCCACCGGCGCGGCAGAGGCCATGCCGGTTCCCGCCGTGGCGAAGGCAGCGGCGGATATACTCAAAAACCTGCGCCGGGTGAGTTGCGGGATCATTGCGGCACCTCGAGTTCCATGTCTGGGTCGACCGGCCCCAGGACAGCGTCATCCGGGATCTCGGTCATTGCCAGAACCTCTCCGCCATAGCGCCGGGAAAATGCGCCTGCGGCTTCCGGATTGGCGAAGGGGACGACTTCCGGCGCGCCCATTCCGCCCGCCACGCGCGCGCCGACGACGAAATGCGCGGTCTCCGATGCGATCCAGTTGTCGGTTCCGGGGTTCTTCCAATCATCGGCAGTGCCCATGTCGCTGACATAGATAGCGAGTATGCGCGCATAACGCTCCGGGCTTTTGATATAGGCAACGGCGTCGCGGACCTGCGCGAAGAAGATCGGGGCGGGCTGGCCTTCGAGATGGATCTGGGCCTTCGGTCCGCCATGCTCGAGTACGTTCATCTGGCAGAAATAGCTGACATTCTCCGCGGTCAGGGGAACCGGGTTCGGGGCCTCGGCCGTCTGCTGGTTGCAGCCGGCCGTCAGGGCGATGGCGGCAAGTACCGGCAAAATCTGCCTCATGGTTCGACCCTCCGGAATGCGCCGCGCGCCAGCACGAATGCGAGAACGGGCCATACCACCAGGGATAGAGGTGCGGCCCACCGCGGCAGGTTGTCGGCAGCACCCGTCATACCGGCGGCGATCGCCACCGACTCGGTGCCGGCGATGTTCCAAAGCCGGAAAGCATCCGCCGGATTGGCCGTCATCAGCCAGGGAAAGACAACGCGCGTGAACACGCCGTCGCCATCCATGACCACAGCGGCCAGAAGCGCGAGGTCGTAGAATACAACGAAGACCAGCCAGAGCGCCGCGGACAAGCCGGCCGCCGCCGGTGTGGACCCGGCGAGCGCGGAGATCAGATAGCCGAGCGCGACGAAGCAGGCACCCAGCAAGACCGACGTCGCCATCAGGCGGGCCAGTGCCGCAAGACTCTCCTGGCCGACATCGCCAAGTGTCGCGGCGAGCGCGCCTGCCACGCCGAAGCCGAGAACGCAGGCGATGGCCAAGGCGGCGAGATGGGCAAGCGCCTTGCCGAACAGGATTTCTGCCCGGCTGGCGGGATAGGACAGGATAAGACCGAGCGTGCCGCGGTCGCCTTCGCCGGCCACGGCGTCGAACGAAATCAGCAACGCCAGAAGCGGGATCAGATAGACGGCGAGCGTCGTCATCGATGCGACGGATACCGTCAGCATGTCGACGCCCAGCGAGCCGGTCGGCGCGCTGCCGGCCATCGACAGGGCCACGGCAAAGACCACCATGATCATCGTGGCGACGTAGAACCAGCGGTTGCGCCGAAGCACCAGTGCTTCGGCGTGGGCGACGGCGCGAATGCGGGTGAGGGCAGTCATGCGTCACCTCCCGAAAAATGCCTGTAGAGATCTTCAAGTCCGGGCGGCGAGATGTCGATGTCGGCGACCGCCGTGCCGAGGCCCGACAGCTTCTGCAGGGCTTGCATTTTTTCGTCGGCCGGGCAGCGGATCTCGACAGATGTGCAGTTGATCCGCGCGCCCCCCGTTTCCGCCGCGATTTTGTCGGCGGTGTCTGTTTCAGACGCGCGCACCTTCAAGACAATGGGAAGCCGCGCGGCGCGGGCGAGGTTGGCAAGCGTGTCATCGGCAACAAGCCGGCCCTCGCTGAGAATTGCGATCCGGTCGGTGCGCGCTTCGACCTCGGTCAGCGCATGGCTGGCGATCAGGACGGATGTGCCTTCGGCGGCGAGATCGTCGATGATCGCATAAAGATCGTAGCGCGAGACGGGGTCGAGGCCGCTGGTCGGTTCATCGAGAAGGGCCAATTTGGGCCGTCCGACCAGAACTTGCGCCAGACCGAGGCGCTGGCGCATGCCTTTCGAATAGGTGGATACCCGGCGATCCGCGGCCTTGGCGATACCGACGCGCTCCAGCAGCGCGCCAGTGTCGGCACGGTGTTCGCCGGCGAGCGCTGCGAACATATCAAGGAGTTCCCGGCCGGTCAGCGCACCCTGAAAGGCGACCGCTTCCGGCAGATAGGCAACGGCACGGCGCGCAGCCGCCGATCCGGGCGCGTGGCCGCAAATGGCAATCGAACCCGCGTCGATGCCAGTCAGGCCGAGAACGGACTTGATCAGTGTCGATTTGCCGGCGCCGTTGTGGCCAAGAAGCGCTATGCGCGCGCCTTCTTCGACGCTCAGCGACACGTCGTTCAGCACCGCAGTGCCATTGCGGCGCTTTACGACGCCATTGCATGTCAAAGGCGTGCTCATGTCTCGCCCTTCCAAAGGTTTTTCGGCACTTCGATCTCCACCGGTCGCATCAGGGCGTGGCTGTCGATAACGCCGCCCGGCAACAGCGCCGGGAATGCGGATTGGGACCAGCGGACAAGCTGGACCGCCGGCGAGCCGAGAAGCAGCTTTGCAGCCGGCTGTGTCCAAAGGACATGGTCCATGCTGTCATTCGGACGATATGGAACGTCGGCGACGCCGTCGCCGTCGAGGTCGTAGGCGGCGAAATCCGACCAGTAGTTGCCGCGGCCGTTCTCCGACCATTCATCCCAGCGGGTCGAGACATACTTGACCTGGGTGCGGTTGCCGATGAATGCGTTACCGACGATGTCGTTGCGGTCGGAACCCGCGGTGAAGTGGATGCCGATCTCGCAGTTTTGGAACCGGTTTCCGGCGAAGTTGTTGCGATGGCTGTTGTAGAGAAAGGCACATTTTTCCGGGCCGCCCTGCACCAGATTGCCCGTGATCTCGCTGCGGTTGGCATAGTTCAGCATGATGCCATGATCGCGGTCGTTTATCGAGATGTTGCCGGTGACCCGAACCCGGGTCGAGAACATGACCGCGTAGCCGAGATGGTTGCCGATCGACACGTTGCGCGAAACCTCGCTGTCGTCGGCATACATGTAATGAACTGCAAAACGCAGGTCGCGGAACGTGTTGCCGATAAAACGGTTCTTCTTGGAGGAGTTCACGAAAATGCCGTCGCGGCCCCACCGGATACGATTACCGGCGACTTCCGCGCCGGGTGCGTTCCAGACATAGACACCATTGCCGCGCCGGTTCATCAGACGGTCCTTGCGGCCTTCGATCCGGTTGCCGGCAACGCGAGAATTCTTCGCGCCGTGGATGTCGATGCCGTAGAGATTGCCGCGCAACACATTGTCTTCGACGATTGCGCGGTCGGCTGTCTTCTTGAGCTGCACGCCGCTGTCGATACCTTCATGATCGTCGCCGGATCCGGTGATCACAAGGCCGCGTACCGTCACGTCCGGGCCGGTCACGGTGATCACCGAACCGTCCTCGTTTCCATCGATATGGGCCGCGCCACCGCCATCGAGCGTGATCGCGCGGTCAAGCACGACCGGACCGGCATAGTTGCCGGGCGCCAGGCGCAGGACGTCGCCGTCCTGCGCGTTGGCTATCGCGTTCGCCAGCTCGCCGGGCGCAACTGAGACTTCCCCTGCCGCGAGCGGCAGGGGAAGCACGGCAAGCAACGCCATGACGAGCAGGCGATGCATGGCTCAGGCTGCCCGCGGTTCGACGAACATGCGGCCGCGCATCTCCATGTGGAGCGCGTGGCAGAACCACTGGCAGTAGAACCAGTGCACGCCTGGCCGGGTGGCGGTGAAGGTCACCGAGGCTGTTGCCTGCGGTGCGACTTCCATGGCGATGCCGAAGTTCGACAGGCAGAAGCCGTGTGTCACGTCGTCGATATCGTCCATGTTGGTGACGTAGATCGTCACTTCATCGCCTTGCTTGACCGTGAACTTCTCCAAGCTGAAGTTCGGGGCGATGGAGTGCATATAGACGCGCACCTTGTTACCGTCGCGGATCGGTTCGTCATGCCCCCAATCGAGGTCGACACCGTCGGCGGCGGCCTGTTGGCGGGCTTCTTCCCACATCGGATCGTCGCGGTTCCACACACGGGCCGGATTCACGATATCGCGGCGCACGATGATGCTGTCATGCGGTTCGGCAAAAGTCGGGCCGTCATGCACGACTTCCATACGGTCGCCGGCGATGTCGATGAGCTGCTCGTTCTCCGGTTTCAGCGGGCCGACATTGAGGAAGCGGTCCTTGGAGAACTTGTTCATCGAAACGAGCCACTTGCCATCTGCTTCAGCGGTTTCACCCATCGATGTCGAGTTGTGGCCAGGCTGGTACTGGACGTCGACCTTGGAGATGATCGGGTCTTCGCCACGCACCGCCTTGTCGATGTTCCACTTTACCACCTGGCTGTCGAGGAACAACGTTGTGAATGCATTGCCCTTGCCGTCGAAGGCGGTGTGGAGCGGCCCGAGGCCAAGTTCGGGTTCAGCAACCACGCAGGACCGCGGCTCGGCGCCTTCGAACAGGGCATCGAGTTTTTCGACATCGATCACCGACACGGTCGGCGAGAGCTTGCCGTTGACCATGACGTGGCGCTTGTCGGGCGCGGTGTTGATGCCATGCGGCGAGTTCGGGATCGGAACGTAGCGGGTATACTTTTTGTTCTTGCCCTTGCGTCCGTCGAGGACCTTGACGCCGTGCAGTTCCTGATAGTCGCCGGCGGCCACGCCAGCCTCGATCTCGGCGAGGTTGAAGACCACGATGTGGTCCATCTCGTTTTCGGTCATCTCGGCGAGGTTGGTACCCATTTCCGAGTTGTAGGAGGTCGAGAAGGCATATTTGCCCTGATAGTCACAATCGGTGTTGTCGAGGTTGCCCGACACCAGAACCTGCCATGCGATTTCCATCGTGTCGCCATCGATGGCCGTGAACACGTTCACGTACTGGCTGGGATCGTCGAGGATCTGGCCGTCATTGACCAGCGGCGCTTCGTGTTCGCCATTGGCGAAGACGTAACCGGTCCGCGGATACTTTTGCGGCCGCATGCCGTGGATGTCCTTGGCATTCGGGATTTCGATGATCTTGTCGCACTTCATGACATCGCAGCGAACGCGAGCGACGCGGGTGTTCGCCTTGTCGTTCATGAACAGGTAGCGTCCGTCATAGGTGCCGTCGGTGAACGACATGTGCGGGTGGTGCAGGTCGCCATTGTCATAGGTCACCTTGCCATGGGCGGCGAGGTATTCCTTGGATTCCGGCAGAAGGCCCTCAGTCAGAACCTTGAGGCTCTCATTTGTCTGGCCCCAGCCGGTCGCCGAACAGCGGTTGAAGACCGGGACGCGCATCAATTCGCGCATCGACGGCACGCCGAGAATCCGCAATTCGCCGGTCTGACCCGACGACCAGAAGCCGTAGTACTCGTCCAGTTCACCCGGTGCGAGGCTGAACTTTCCGGCGGCGGCGGCCGGTACGGTGCTGCTTAGCAGTCCGCCGGATACACCGGTCGTCGCGACGACGGCCCCGGTAGCTGTGGCGCCGAGCAGGCCCCTTCTCGACAGTCGGAACATGTCTGTCCTGTCAGTCATGGTTTTCCCCTTTAGGATAGTGGGAGGTGACGCCAGTCATTCGGCTGCCACCGTCTGTTGCGCAGAAACCGGCGTGCCTCCCACTGCGGCACGCCTTTTCAATTGCCGGATCACAACCGGACACTTCACCTCGGATTGGTAAAGCACCTGGCAGTGCAGGCAGTTGACACACTCGTTCGGGTTGATCTCGCCGGTCGGGTGGATCGCAGCGATCGGGCATTCATTGGCGCAGGTCCTGCAGGGTGCACCGCAGGTCTGATAGCGCTTCAGCCAGTCGAACATGCGGATCCGGGCCGGGATCGCCAGCGCGGCGCCCAGCGGGCACAGGTAGCGGCAGTAGAAGCGTTCGATGAACAGCCCGGCTACAAGGACCGCCAGCGCGAACACCACGAACGGCCAATCGCGAACGAATTTCAGGATGATTGCCGTTTTGAACGGCTCGATCTCGGCTAGTCTTTCGGCGGCCGGTATGGAAGCCAGCGAGACACCGAACAGTCCGAGGAAGATCATGTATTTGAGCGCCCACAGGCGTTCGTGCAGCCCCCAGGGCAATTCGACCTGCGGGATCTTGAACACACGGCCGATCCGGTTGGTCAGTTCCTGCAGCGCGCCGAAGGGGCAGAGCCAACCGCAATAGGCACCGCGGCCCCAGAACAGCAGCGCGGCGGCTACCGCGAACCACTGGATGAACACCAGCGGGTCGAGCAGAAAGGCATCCCAGGTAAACCCGGTGCGCAGCGCGCCGGCGAGCGCCATCAGGTTCACGACGGATAGCTGAGCGTTCATCATCCAGCCGAGCCACACCAGCGAGACGGTGAGGAAGGCCATGCGGAACCAGAAGAAGGGACGTTCGCGACTTGTCGCCTGGAACTGGAAGAAGAACACGCCGGTCAGCACGGTCAGCATCAAGCCGAGGCCAACGATTTCGAATGTCTTGTCGCGCCATATCCGCTGCCAGAGTGCGGCCTTGGCCTCGGCCTCGGTCTGGATGGCGTCGTGGGCGACCGGTGCGACGGCGGCCGGCAACAGGTAGCTCTCCGGCAGGTGATAGCCGAGATCGAAGGTCAGGAAAGTCTTGTCGACCGCACCGACCGCGCGCTGCGCCAGGAGTTGGATACGGAACGGCTCGCCCGGCTGGAAACCGGCCTCAGCAGGGATCCTGAACAGGTCTAGTTCGGTGAAGCTCGGCGCATCCGTCGGCGCAAGGTTGAGGACGCGGCGGTTCTGGCGGTCGAAGAAGCGGGCCGAAACATCGCCCTGGATGAGTTGGAAGCGGTCGAAGATGCCGCCGCGCACATAGCCCGAACCCTTATAGGAATAGGCGCCGCGACCGAGCAGCAGCAGTGCCTGCTCGCCCGGTTCGAGCCAGTTTACGAGATTTGTGTATTCGCGTTCGCCGAGCAGGCTCAGGCCGATGGTCGGAACGCTGACCAGTGCGGCGTGCAGATCGATATAGGTGTCGCCGGTGTCACCGGGTTCCGGCCGTGCGATGGCACGCGCGTCGCCGGTGGCGGCGAAGGCGGCGTTGATCTGGCCGATATCGATGGTCATCCGACGGATCGATCCGTCGCCCGAAAGGGTCGTCCAGTCGGCCTGCCGGGATTGCTCCATGTCGACTTCGCGTGGCGGTCCAACCGGTGTTTCTGTCACCAATCCGCCGAGACCGAGCGCCCGGGCGACCTTCAGCCCGGCGCGGACGATGGAGTCGTCGATCACCATGACCGTCACCGTCGCGCCGGAGATGATGTCGAGATCGTGCGCCGAACCGCCGGCCGCCGCTTCGGCCTTCAAGTCGAGGCCGGCATAGCTTTCGGTCAGTGCACGCATGCGCGTATCTGGGATGCCGATCAGGACGATCGGTTCGGAGTGTTCGACCAGGCGCGCGCCGGTCAGCACGGCGTCTGGCGAGATTGCAGCGACGACATGGATTGGTTTGCCGGAGTAGCCGGTCGTGCCAACAAAATCGGAAGTCAGGAAGGCCCAGGCGACTGTCTCTCCGCCGGCAAGCACCGCCGCCGCGTCGATGTCGTCGCGCACCGGGCCAAAGGCGTCCGCGCCGGCGACCAGTTCGGCCGGGTCAAGTTCGCCAAGAAAGCGCGATAGCTCATTTGCGCCGGACGCGCTGATTGCGCCCAACACCAAGAGAGCGGTCAGAATGCCGCGATGGACAAATTTTGCCAGCCGATCCATGCGGGCGACCCTCGCCGCGGATCGGCCCAACCACCTTGACCAAGGTCAAGTCGCATATCGTAATCGATCGGTTTTTGATCAGTCTCGGCAGATTGTGATGATGGCGGAAGGGGGTATCGATTTCAGCTGCGGCTACGACGTTCGGGAAGGTCCGCACAGCGTACCGAGCCGGACTACTGAGGAGGTAGGCGCATTCCGAAGTGGCCTTGCGAATCGAACTGTTGCCGTCAGGCGGCGCGGATGCTGTCGATAGAAGGCGCTGGTAAGGATTGGGCGATGCAAGTCAAATCAGGACATTCCGTAGAGCACTCAATGTTCGTCCAAAGCAGAAGGCTGGTAGTCTTCGAAAAAGCTGCGCATCACCTCCAAAAGCTCAGAGAACGAAACGTCGAGGTCGCTTGAAAAGACAATGATGTCCCGCCTTTTTATCCAACGTGTAAACCTGCTCGACCAAGTCGGGTTGAAATCGGCAGCGTGATCGGCATGCAAGCGCAAATGGATGCTTGACGTCAAGCGGAAGGTCCAGACGGACATGCGGTCAATGGCTGACCAGGGGATCTCTCCGCGAAAGCAGCGCTTGTCGGTG
Organism: Oricola sp.; assembly: GCF_965230365.1. GTDB lineage: Bacteria > Pseudomonadota > Alphaproteobacteria > Rhizobiales > Rhizobiaceae > Oricola. The sequence goes on from NZ_OZ246003.1 coordinate 2,154,348, forward strand.
AAACCGGTTGGTGAAAGAACGACATAGGTCGGGTGAACGAAAAACAGACGTCCCAACAATTGGACCGAACGGACACCAGAAAGCACAATTATCGCCCAGCCCGCATAAACGGTGGACTCGCCGTAGCTGGAACCGATTACTCCATCCCGTACCATGCACACGCCAAGCGCCACAACGGCAAAATGGGCCGCGATAAGCGCAATCGACTTTGAGAGCGATCGCCGGATCGATACCGGGCGCCGAATATCTGGTGCAATCCGGTCCATGCTCAGAACGAGCAATGCGGCCAGCAACTAAATCTGAGCAGCACTGCCACCATTTGCAGGGCGCAGGCCAGTTCTAGCGCAATGATTTCGAAAATCTCGTTTGCAACCCTCAACTCACCCCACATCCTCGAATGGCACTTCGATGGCGGTCTTTTTTTCCAGCCACGCCGGGATTGGAAGATCCTTTGAGCGCAGGAAATCGGGGTTGAACAGTTTCGACTGGTAGCGGCTGCCATAGTCGCAGAGGATCGTCACGATGGTGTGGCCGGGGCCGAGTTCCTTTGCCAGCCGGACCGCGCCGGCGATGTTGATGCCAGTGGATCCGCCCATCACCATGCCTTCCTCTTGGGCGAGGGCGAAGACGATGCGCAGTGCTTCGTCGTCGTGGACCTGCCAAGCGAAATCCGGCGTGAAGCCTTCCAGATTGGCGGTGATCCGGCCCTGGCCGATGCCTTCGGTGATTGACGAACCTTCCGACTTGAATTCGCCGATCGTGTAGTAGGAGTAAAGCGCTGCGCCCATCGGATCGGCGATGCCAATCTTGACGTTTGGGTTCTTCGAGCGCAGTCCCTCGGCTACGCCGGCCAATGTGCCACCTGAACCGACCGCACAGATGAAGCCATCAACCTTGCCGTCCGTGTCGCGCCAGATCTCGGGCGCCGTGGTCTCGATATGCGCCTGGCGGTTGACGGCGTTGTCGAACTGGTTGGCCCAGATCGCGCCGTTCGGCTCGCTGCGATTCAGTTGTTCGGCAAGCCTTCCGGACACGCGGACATAGTTGTTCGGGTTGCGGTAGGGGGCCGCCGGCACCTCCACCAGTTCGGCGCCGGCCAGGCGAAGCGTGTCTTTCTTTTCCTGCGACTGGGTCTCCGGGATTACGATCACGGTGCGGTAGCCGCGCGCCTTGGCGACCATCGACAGGCCGATACCCGTGTTGCCAGCCGTCCCCTCGACGATCACGCCGCCGGGCTTGAGCAATCCCTTTTTCTCGGCGTCGCGCACAATGAACATCGCCGCGCGATCCTTGACCGACTGGCCGGGATTGAGGAACTCCGCCTTGCCGAGAATCGTGCATCCCGTCTCTTCGGACGCGCGCTTGAGTTTGATCAGCGGAGTGTTGCCGATCACGTCGGTGACTGAACTGTGCATGACCTGATCCTGTGGTTTTGGCGGACACTATGAGTTGGCATCGGCGCCATCAAGGAAGTTTTTTTCCGAAGATCGCGGGATTGGGCGACAATTGTTTCTATCCGGTGGATTTGTTTTTTCCGGCCCCTCGATGATCCGGTTTGTCATGCTGGGCGTAGACGTGGCAGAAGGGTATGACGATAATTGCCCCTGCGGAATAGTCGACAATGACAGAAAACCAGATCGACAACATGGATGCTTTGCTGGCGCGCTATGTCGCCGGATCCTTGCCGAAGCCGATCGAGGTGCTGGTCGCCTCGCATCTGGAGCTGTGTGCCCCCAGCCGCGCCATCGCGCGGGCGCTGGAAGCGGCAGCCGGTGAGGAGATCGAAACCGAAACGCCGCTGGCGCTGAGCGACCGCGAAGCGATGCTGGCCGCCGTGTTCGGCTCCGCTCCGGCGCAGATCCGGCTGGGCGTGCGCGATCGCGCGCCGTCAGGCGAGATGCCGTTGCCTTTGCAGGACTTCATCGGCCACTCGATCGAGACCATTCCATGGAAAACCAAACTGCCTGGCTATCGGGAATACGATCTCGGCGAGGTGGATGGTTTCCATGCGCAGATGCTGTGGATCAAGCCGGGTCGAAAAATGCCGGCGCACACGCATGAAGGCGTCGAGCTGACGCTGGTGGTAGATGGCGCGTTTCGCGACAATCAGGGCTATTTCGGTCGCGGCGACATCTCGATCGGTGACGAATCGCTGGATCACCGGCCGATCGTTGCCAGCGATGTGCCGTGCGTGTGTTTCGCCATCACGGATGGCGGGCTTCGGATGACCGGTTCGCTTTACCAGCGTATCGGCGACATCTTGGGCGCGAGTTAAGCGAGTAAGGCTCCAAGGCTGGAACCGACGCCGGCGGCGCCGGACGACACGAGTGCTTGCGCCAATCGAAACTCGCGAAGGGAACACGATGCCGCTTTATCGGATCAAGAAAGGCGATGGCGCGGTTTGGATCACCGGCGCCAGCAGCGGGATTGGCCGCGAACTCGTTCTGCAGATGGCGCGCGAAGGCTACACCGTCGCCGCTACAGCCCGGTCCGCCGACAAGCTGGACGAGATGGTCACCGAAGCGGCCGGATGGCGTGGCACAATCGTCGCCTATCCCTGCGACGTCACAGACCGTAATGCGATGCAAGCGACGGTTCGACAGATCGCCGCCGAAACCGGCCCGATCCGCCTCGCGGTATTTAATGCCGGCAGCTACTTTCCCACATATGGCGACGCGATCGATCTTGATCGCTTTCGCGACAGTTACGAGGTCAACCTGTTTGGCGTCCTGAACGGTTTGGCGCCGGTCGTGGACCACATGCGCGCGGAAGGTCGCGGCCAGGTGGTTTTCGTCGGTTCGGTCAGCGCCTACTCCGGATTGCCGGCGGCGTCGGCCTATGGAGCATCGAAAGCCGCTCTCAACAACATGGCAGAATCCCTGCTGTTCGATCTCGAAAAGATGAGCATCCGCGTGCAGGTGGTGAATCCCGGCTTCGTCGATACGCCGGCGACCGAGCAGAACGACTTCGCCATGCCGGCACTGATGCCGGTCGATGCCGCCGTCGAGCAGATGGTCGCCGGGATCGAGCGCGGCGGCTTCGAGGTCACGTTCCCGCGGCGCTTTACCTATGTGCTGAAGCTGCTCAGGATGTTGCCGCACCCGCTCTACTTCTGGCTCGTCAAGCGCTCGACCGGCTGGTCGAAACGGCCTGTCGCAACGCCGGCACCCGCGCACCGGGTGGAGTGACGACGCGCGCCGGCACAAAGAAGCTTGCAAAGAAGTCGGTCATGGCTGCAAGCAGGAACGACGTCGTCGGCGGATTGACAACAATGAAAGCTGAGATTTCGGCTGCGGCACTGCCGCCGCGAACGACCTGCATGTCGAGCCCGAAACTGGTACGATGGATGAGCTGGTAGAACAGCAAGGCAGTTGCCGGCCCGATCAGGCCGCACTCGTCATGGCCACGGATGCGAACACACCTACAAGTGCTTTTCGAAACACGCTTTTTCGCCCTGAATTCCGCAGTAACTGCGTTTGCCAAGGCCAACACAACAAATTACACATGTGAAGAATTGCGACATGTGTAATTTACTGTGGCAAGTGTCAGATGCGGCGGACATCTGCCAAAAACCGCGGCGACATTAGTTGAGGTGCAATACAGGCGAAAAGAATGACTACATACAAGAAACAGTCGCGAGTCGTTGGCGAAAAACATGCGTTGCTCGCAAATGTGGCGCTTCTATACTATGGAGAGGGGATGACCCAGCACGACATTGCCAAGCGCCTCAACGTTGCGCGCTCGACAGTGGTCAACTTTCTCCGCGAGGCGCGTGAGCTTGGAATCGTGGATATTCGCGTGGATGGGAACAGCCTTTCCTCATCCAACCTGGCGGCGCAACTCAAGGACGCCTTCGGCCTTGAAGACGTGTACATAGCCCGCAAGCTTGCGAACTCCGGTGACGGCGCCGAAGAAGAAAGTCTCCGCCAGTTGGGGAGGATCGGCGCAACAGCGATGCGGGATCTGCTGAAACCCGGAGACAAGCTCGGCATCGCCTGGGGCGTCCCGGTTCAGACGATTGGGGATCATCTCACTTACAATCCGATCGAGGACGTCCGCGTCTATCAGATGATCGGCTCGATCAACACCGACCTCATACCTGCGTCCGAGAAGTGCACCGTCGACATCGCCACCAAACTCGGCGCGCAGTGCTTCACGCTCCATGCGCCGGCACTGGCTTCGACACCTGATATCGCCGATATCCTGACCGCCGAACCGACGATCGCAGCACAGATGGATGCGCTGAGACACCTCGACCTGGTCGTCGCATCCATTGGCAGCGTCGCCGACACGACCCCGATGGCCGTTGCGAAGATGCTGACGCTGAAGGAACTCGGCGCTGCGAGAAGGGCGGGCGCGGCCGGGATCCTGTGTTGCCGCTTCATCAACGCCGACGGCGAGCGAATGGAAGCGTCGCCGAACGACCGGGTGATCGCTGCGGAGCCGGAAGCCATACGCCGGGCCAAGCGCCGATTGCTCATTGTCGATGGGGAGGACCGCCTGGACGCCACACTGGCAGCCATTCGCGGTGGCTATGTCACCCACCTTTGCGTCGGCGAAACCCTTGCGAGCATGCTCGTAGCGAAAGGCGCCACGAAGTCCTCGGCCGCGCAGAGCGGAAGCGAACAACCGGAACCGCCCGGCGATTCAATGGCTCGCTTATCCGGACGGCCGGAGCGAAAGCGCAAGCAAACGGCGCACTGAACGCAGCGCATGTCGCTAGGTCAATGCCAAGCGCCGGGCCGCCTAAGAGCGTTCGTAGATCAATTGGCGCACGTCGATGAATTCGTCGCGGAAACCCGCCTCGCAATAATGGAGATAAAACTCCCACATGCGCTTGAACCGGTCGTCAAACCCCATCGGACGGATGCTGTCCCACGCATCCCAGAAACGCTCCCGCCATAATTTCAGCGTTTCGGCATAGTCCTGCGCCATGATGCGCTCGGCGATCTGCGACAGGCCGTGATCGGCGGTCAGCGCGCGCAGAAGCTGAGGTGTCGGCAACATGCCGCCGGGAAAAATGTAGCGCTGAATGAAATCCGGGCTGGCGCGATATTGCGGGAAGGCCTTGTCGTTGATCGTGATGATCTGCAGGCCGGCCTTGCCGCCCGGTTTCAGCACGTCGCGAACCTTTGAGAAGTAGCCGGGCCAGTACTTCTCGCCGACCGCTTCGAACATCTCGATCGACACAACCTTGTCATAGGTGTCAGTCTCGTCGCGGTAGTCCTGGAACTTGAGCGAGACGCGATCGGACAGCCCGGCGCGGCGGATGCGTTCCTCGGCGAAGGTCAGCTGTTCGCGGCTGATGGTCAGCCCGGTCACCCGGCAACCGGTTTCGCGGGCGGCGAACTCGGCGAATCCGCCCCAACCGCAGCCGATCTCCAGCACATGGTCGTCCGGCCCGATCCCGGTCTCGCGCACCAGCGCGCGGTATTTGGCGGCCTGGGCACTTTCCAGGTCGTTGGCGCCATCCTGGAAAAGGCCGGAGGAATAGGTCATCGAAGGGTCGAGCCAGCGGCTGTAGAAGTCGTTTCCGAGGTCGTAATGCGCCGAAATGTTCTTGCGGGCGCGCTCGCGGGTGTTTCGGTTCAGCCAGTGGCGGAACGCGCTGACCGAGCGAATGACCCGGTTGGCGCGGACCACCTGGTAGCCGAGGCTTTCATTGGCGACGAACAATTCGAGGAACTCGGTGACGTCCGGGCTCTCCCAGTCGCCATCCATGTAGCTTTCGCCGACCCCGACAGTTGCCGAGGACAGTGCGCGCTTGGGCAGGTTCCAGTTGTGCAGGATCACGACAGCGTTAGGCCCCGGATTGTTGTCGCCGAGCCGGATGACCCGTCCGTCGGGATAGGCCAGCGTTAGCGAACCGTTGGGCAGGCGCGCGGCGGCGCGCAACGCGAAGCGCGCCCGCATTGGAACGCCGCCCAGGTAGGAGCCGACAGTCTCGGGGGTTACCTTGATCGCCCGAGCCCGCAATTCGGCGATGGTGCCGCTGCCGGAAACGTCGCTCTGACTGTCCCGAATTTCCTCCATCCCCCTAATCTAGCGGGATTATTCGGCGGGTTCCAGCCCGCGCGGCACATCGCGATAGCTGACCGGGGGCGGGGGCGCACCACGCGAATGGAACTTTGCTCCCTTGATCCACAATTTCAGCGCCTCCCAGTGGATACCGGCCATGATCTTCAAGGTCATGAAAGGCAGGCTTGCGACCTGGCGCAACAGCGCCGGCGATGTGAGCGCTGCGGCGGTGCCTGAAAAAGCGGCCGAGAGCAGCGGCTTGCCGTCTTCGGTCTCCAGAATGCGCATTCGTACGGTCTCGCCGGGCGGCAGCATGCGGAAGTGGTAGCGCGCGCCGAGGCCGATGAAGGGCGATACGTAAAAGATCTTGGTCCGCTCCTGGCGCACACCGCTTGACGACATCTGCCCACTCTCGACGGGGCAGACATAAGTGTGGCGCTCGCCAAACGTGTTGCGCACTTCGTAGATGATCGCGGTCAGGCGGTCGCCGGCGTCGTGGCAGAAGTAGACCGACAGCGGATTGAACACGTAGCCAAGGATGCGGGGGTAACATAGCAGGCGGATCTGTGCGGCCGGTGCGACCCCGGCATCCGCCAAAAGGCGGTCGACATAGGCGCGCAGCAAGATGTCGCCGCTCGCAGGATCGACGTGATCGCCCTCGTGAAACGATACGAGGTTGGCACTGTTGACCGAGAAGAAGCGCGACATGGCGCCGGCTTCGTCCAGACGGTCGGGATCGATCAGCAATGAGAACACCCGGTAGGTGAAGCGATGGCCGAACGGCATCAGCCGTGCATGCATGACCTTGCCGGGATAGAGCCGGGCGGGCTCAGCCACCGGCGCAAATTCCGTCGCCCTGCCGGCCGGCGCGCTCATGACGCGGCTCGCGCCAGGGCGTGTGATGCGTTGTGCCCTTGGTTCGGTGCGGCCGCAGTGTCGCGCCAGGGAATGACGCAGCCGAGCGCTTCGGCGACCGCGAGGCCGGAACGCAATCCATCTTCGTGGAAGCCGTAGCCGGTCCACGCTCCGGCATACCAGATGCCGCTGTCGCCCTGAATGCCGCGCAACATCTGTTGCGCCTGAAACGCGCCTTCGTCGAACAGCGGATGATCGAAGCTCCACTCGCCGAATACGGTGCCCGCGGCCGGTTCGCGCACCGGATTGAGCGTCACAAAGAGCGGTTTGGAATAGTCGAGGTTCTGAAGCCGGTTCATCCAGTAGGTCACGCAGATGCTGCCTTCATCGGCGCCGCCGCTGTCGCGCAGGTAGTTCCATGCCGCCCAGGCGGTCCTGCGGCGCGGCATGAACGACGCGTCGCTGTGCAGTAGAACCCGGTTCGGCGAATAGGGTATCGCCGACAGTATATCACGTTCCTCGACCGTGGCATCGCTGCCGCGCATGGCCAGGCTCTGGTCGGTGTGCGACGCCAGGACGACATCGTCATAGATCGCGGTGGAGCCGTCTTCCGTGGTCACCGCGACACCGCCGATTACGCGCCGCACCGAGCGCACGGGGCTGGAACAGCGCAGCGTGCCCCGAAAGTCGTCGATCACACGGTCAAGATAGTTGCGCGATCCACCCGATACGGTCTGCCATAGTGGTGGCACAATCTCCAGCAGCCTGTGATTCTCGAAGAAATTGATGAAGGAGCGGGCCGGAAAGTCGAGCATGCGGATGCGCGGCGTCGACCAGATGGCGGCGGCCATCGGGATCAGGTAGTCGTCGCGGAACCGGTTCGAAAAGCCGCGGGTGTTGAGATACTGGCCGATCGAAAGACGGTCGATCAGCCCGGATTCGCGGTCGGCCAGCGACTGGCGATTGAAGCGCAGGATCTCGCGCAGCATCCACCAAAAGGACGGCGACAAGAGGTTGCGCTTCTGCGCAAACAGGGTGAGCAGGTTCTGCCCGCACCACTCGCGCCAACCATTGTCGAGCGACAAGGCGAAACTCATGTTTGAGTCTTCGGTTGCCACGTCGAAATGATCGAACAGTGCGGTCAGTTCCGGGTAGTTGCGTGCATTGAAAACGATAAAGCCGACATCGACAGAAATCGGCGTGCCCGCATAGTCAATGTCGACCGTGCAGGTGTGACCGCCGGGCTGTGCCTCGGATTCGTAGAGCGTGACATCGTGGCGTTTGGATATGGACCACGCGGCCGAGACACCGGAAACGCCGCTGCCGATGACGGCAACCTTCCTGGTCTCGCCGGCAGGCGCGATGGCGAGTGGCGGAGCATAGTTTACGGTCACGCGGCGGTCCTTTTCATTTCCTGATATGCATTGAGGGCCCGGTCACGCGCCATGCGGTGATCGACGATGGGGCAGGGATAGGACTTGCCGAGGACCACGCCGGCACGTCTGAGTTCGTGCGGCGGTGCCGTCCACGGCTGGTGAATGTGTTCGGAGGAAAGGTCGGCGAGTTCCGGTACATATCGCCGGACATAAGCGCCGTCAGGGTCGAATTTCTGACCCTGCAGCATCGGATTGAAGATGCGAAAATAGGGCGCGGCATCGGCGCCGCAGCCTGCGATCCACTGCCAGCTTGCGACATTCGAAGCCGGGTCGCGGTCGACAAGCGTATCGGCGAACCAGCGTTCGCCGTGCCGCCAGTCGACGAGCAGGTGCTTGACGAGAAACGAGCCGACGATCATCCGCACCCGATTGTGCATCCAACCCGTCTGCCACAACTCGCGCATGCCGGCATCGACGATCGGATAGCCGGTCTCGCCGAGCGTCCAGGCGTCAAGAGCCGCCGTGTCGCCGGTCCAAGGAAACGCATCAAAGGACGCGTTCAGGTTCTTGTCGCGCATGTCGGGGAAGTTGACCAGAAGGTGGTAGGAAAACTCGCGCCAACACAGTTCTTGCAGGAATTTCTGCCGGTCGCCGGCATTGACGTTCACGGCTTCCTCGATTGCCTGCCAAATCTGGAACGGCGTGATCTCTCCGAAAGCCAGATACGGCGACAGACGCGACGTGCTTTCGGTGCCTGGAAAGTCGCGTTTCTCACGATATCCGGCCGCTCCGGTCGCAAGGAAGTCGGCAAGCCGCGCTTGGGCGCCCGTTTCGCCCGGCGTCCACCGCTCGCGCAACCCGGCAGCCCAGTTCGGTGCTGTCGGTGTCAACGCCCAATCTGCGAGGCTGTCAGACGCGATATCGAGGTCGCAGCGTCGGATCGAGTCCGGGGCCGAAAACGCCGGGCGAGGTCCGACCCCGGCGGAGAAGGTGCGCCAGAACGGCGTGTAGACGCGGAATGGGCTCCCGGATTTGCTGCGCAGCTGCGATGGATCATGCAGAAGTTGCCCGTCAAACAACTCGACAGAGAGGCCGCGCGCGCGCAGGCCGGCGACGAGATCTTCGTCGGAAGCAATTCGAGAGGGTGCGAAGTGGCGGTTCCAGTAAATCGCGGTGGCGCCTGTTTCCGCGATCATCGCATCCAGCACCTCCGCTTCCGAGCCGCGCCGCAGGATCAGGCAGGGGCCGTGTCTCAGCAGAGATGCCTCTAGCGCTTCCAGCGAATGATGCAGCCACCACAACTGCGCCGGGCCGAGCCTGACATCGGATGAAGCGTCATCTTCGAGAATGTAAAGCGGGATGACCGGCCGGCCAGACGCGCTCGCTGCTAACAGCGCAAGATTGTCTTGCAGGCGCAGATCGTTCCGGAACCATAGGATCACGGGAGCGTTTTCGGGCGGAGGAAGGGTATCAGAGGACATAGAGCAGCCGGTTTATTGTTTTGATTGTAGCTACGTATGGTCAGTGCTTCCGGATCACCGGAAGTACAGTGATCACAGTATGATAGTTCGCGCGCGCTGACATCCTGCGCGAAATGGTCCGCATGTAAGTGGGATGCCGGCGCGTGAAGCGGCGAGCGGTTACGTGTCCGGATCCTGCTCTTCGTCGGGCAGCCACTCCCGACAATCCAGTTCCATCATGTCCTGCAGGACTTTCGTTGCCGATCCGGCCGTTTCGTCCTCCGGAAAGCCAAAATAAAGCGTGTGCGCCCAGGCCGGCAGAAACCGCTTCCAACCGTTGCCGTTGAGCGCGACATCCTTGATGCCGCCACCGAACAGGGGCCGTAGCGGACCGCCGAACCAATCGCCAAAGAATTCGAGGCGGGCGGGAAACCACATATTGCTCCACCGCACGATGGCGAATGGCGCGCCATGATAAAGCACGGTGCCCTTGTCGCTGTCCGCGCCTGTCGGTGAGTATTCGTAGGAATAGAGCGTTTTGGTCGGATTGTTGCCGGGCTTGTCGTGCTCCGGCGGGCAGACAGCATATTCGCGGCGATGCACCTTGTCATCGAAGGCGGCCCGGTTCTTCGTCATCAGCTGTTCGGCCATGTACATCGGCGTGCCAGCGGTCACGAAGTCAGTGATCAGCCAGGGATTGCCGTGCGCAGTGTATTGCTTCCACAACTCGCGCTGCAGCTCGCGATAGCGCGTCGGATCGCCATCCGGATTGTCGAGAAGTTTCTGGGCCTCCGCTTCAAGGTCTGTCAGAACAGTCCGGTCGACCGGAGGCGCGCCTGCGCCGCCATTCGTCTGGTTCATCCGCGTCCAGAGATAGGTGATCCCGTCATATGCGACATAGGCGCCGAGACTGTGCGCGACGACGATGATGCGCTGATATCGCCGTTCGTTGCCGAGTTGCTTGTCGTGAAGCTCGTCGAGAAAGTCGACCATGCCCTTGCGGATGTTTTTGCGCACCGCATAGGAACGCGGCGAGGTGTCGAGATAGCGGACCACATCGACGAAGCTGGCGGTGACCTTGCCGGGAATGGCTTTGGTCGCAAGCCATGTCAGTGCGGCTCCCAACGCGCCGCCGCCGGTGAGGAAAGCGATGACCCCCGGGACGGAACGGTCTTCGATGATGGCTGAGTTCTGCCAGATGTACCACGCCGCCCCAATGATGATGACCCAGAACAGCACCCATACCACGCGCAATCCGGACGGCACTTTCCAGACCGGTTGCACCAGGATGCGCCGGAATGTCTCCCACAGATCGGTGAGCTTGTTGCCCTGCATCATGTGGGCCCAATGGTATTCGTAGAAATCGGTCTGCGGATACCGGTCGGTCTTGCGCGCCAGATAGAAGCGCGTCTCGAAGGAATCGCTGTCGGGATCGGGCCGCGAGTAGTAGACCGGATTGCCGGTTTTCTGGTTGTCGCCGCTTGCCGGGCCGGGAATGGTCGCCCCGATGAAGTTGTTCAGGGTCTCCAAGGGGCGCTGCTCACCCATGCCGTGGACAAAAACCACCGCCTGGCGGAGCCGCTTTCTGCTTCCCATCATACGCCCTCCCGATATTCAGGAAGTATTCCGTCCAGCAGATGGTGTAGAAGTCAAGTCAACCGCGCAATTGTTGCGCGATTGACGCTGTTTCGGTAGGTGGCGGTATTGGCGCCGCCGCCGGCTAGCTCAGTTTACACCGATCAGCGCGCCGGCTTCCTCTGCGATGCGGCTCGCCATCACCTGGTTTTCTTCATACTGGGCGAGCGCCTTGTCATAGGCGGTACGGGCCTTCTCCATTTCGCCGATGACCGCGTAGGAGCGGACCAGCATGATCCAACCGTCCGGATTGTCCGGGTTTTCCTCCAGCTTGGCGGCCAGCCCGGCGACCATGCCGGCGATCATGCTGGCCTGGTCTTCATCGCTCATCGCGGTCGCGGCGGCAATGTCCTCGGCACTGGGGCCGCTGACGCTGGCGGACGCGACGAGGTCGATGCCGAGGCGGCGCGCCGCCTCGTCGATCTTGTTGAGCACGAAGGGTGCGGCGGCAAACTGTTCGCGCGCCGATGCGACTGCGTTGGCCGCGGCTTCGCCGTCGCCCAGCGCTGAACGGGTTTCGGCCAGGGCGAGCCAGCTCTTGTAGTCCTTCGGATCGGCGGCGAGCGCCGCGTCCAACTCCTCGGCGCGGGCCGCAAGCGCGGTGTTGTCGACCGGTGCGCCGCCGGACCTGGCGATTTCTTCAGGCGTGGCGTTCGGCAGGAATTGCGTTACGTCTTCTTCCAGAAAGCGGGCCATATTGACGATATCGCGGCGAACCAGCGGCATCCACGGCGCATTTTCCTCCGACTCGTTGGCCATGATCGCCCAGTCCTCGAGCGCGCCCCGAAAGTCCTGGGCCTGCGCCTTGGCGAGCGCCAGATAGTAGCGCGCGCGCGGATCGGGCGTCTTTGCCAGGATTTGCTGGAACACCAGCCGGGCGGCTTGCGGCACCTTGTTGCCGTTGGCGAGCGTCAGCGCTTCGGCATAGGCCGACAGGACGGCCGGCCGGTCGCCGGACAGTTCGGCTGCCTTTCGGTAAGCGTCGGCGGCCGACGCGTTGTCGCCGGTCGCCGCATAGCTGCGCGCCAGCATCCACCAGCTCTGGAAGGATTCCGGGTCTTCCTTGGTCGCGTCGATCAGAAGCGCGATCCGGCTGCCGATGTCGCCGGCGGCCGCCTTCTTTTCAAGCGCCTCGTGCTTGCGGGCGAGGAGAGGGTGGTCCGGCGCCTGCGGCGTGCCATAGACCGAATAGAGGCCGAAGGAGCCGACGGCGAACATCGCGATGATGGCAGCCGCGGCAATCGGCGCGCGCCGGGTAACGGACATGCCCTGACCGAGATTGCGGGCGGCGTTCAGCGCCCGCGCCTCGATCTCTTCCTGCGCGGCGTCGAACTCCGCCTCGCTGATCAGGCCGGATTTGAGGTCGCGCTTGATCTCGTCGGCCTGGTCGCGGAAGACCGAAATCGCGGAATCGGCCTCGTTGACCTCGACGGAGGTGGCGCGGAGCAAGGGCCGGGCGATCCAGGCAGCCGACGCAATCGCGGCGACCGATACGGAGGTCCAGAACCAGATCATTTTCAGTCTCCCTGAAGGATGCGTTGTGCGGCTTCGCGATCCGCGCTGCTGAAATCGGACGCAGTGCGCGCCGGTTTGCCGCGGTGATAGGCGAAGACCATGCCTGCGCCGATCAGCAGGCAGAACACCGGCGCGAGCCACAGGATGTAGGTGTGCCGGTCGACCGGCGGTTCGAGCAGGACGTAGTCGCCGTAGCGATCGGAGATGTAGTCGACGACCTGGTCGTCGTTATCGCCGGCCTCGATGCGTTCGCGAACGAGCATGCGCAGGTCCGCAGCCAGTGACGCGTTCGAATCGAAGATCGACTGGTTCTGACACACCATGCAGCGCAGGTTGCGGCCGATATCGCGGGCGCGCTGCTCCTTGGCCGGGTCCTCGAACATCTCGCCTGGATTGATCGCCATGGCCGGGCCGTGGGCGAAAGCGGCGATCGTCAACCCGGCCGCCAGCGCGGCTATGGTTCTCAGTTTCGTTCGCAGCATTGTCTGCACTCCTATTCAGCCGGCTGCAGGGCCGGGGCGGGCGTGCGCCGCGGCGCACCGATCCGCAATCGGCGGTCAGACAGCGAGATCATGCCGGCCAGCGTGATCATCAGTGCTCCGAACCACATCCACGGCACGCCGGGGTTGTAGTAGAAACGGGTGACGAAGCTGCCGGCGCCATTCGGATCGCCAAGCACGGCGTAAAAGTCGCCATGCCAGCGCGCCGAAATCCCGGCTTCGGTGGTCGGCTTCTTCTCGACCGGATACCAGCGCCGTTCGGGGTACAGCAGCGTGACCAGTTCGCCGTCACGCTCCACACGGACGGTGGCGACGGAGGACTGGTAGTTCTTGCCTTGCGCCTGGCCGACTTCGACCAGTGTGTACTGGTAGGGTCCGACATCGACCGCTTCGCCGAGCGCCTGGACCTGGATGGCCTCTGCCTTCCAAATCGAAACGGCGATAACGCCTGCGGCTGCGACCGCGACACCGGCATGGCCGATGTAAAGGCCCCAGGCCGAACGTGGCAGACCGATCAGGCGGCGCAGTGCAGTGACCGTGCCGATAGAGGGCACGCCGGCGCGGCGCGCCATGTCCCAGAGAGAGGTAACGATGAGCCATACGGCGACAGCGATGCCGAACAGGCCGGCCGGGTCGGCGAGTTGGAAGATGAGGGCAATGGCGGCTGTTACGATCAGGGTGACGCAAAGGCAGGTCAGCGAAGCACGAATGGCTGCGCCGCGATTCGCCTTCTTCCAGGCCAGGAACGGCCCGATGCCTGCCGCGACCATCACGATCGCAAAAATCGGCAGGAAGGTCTGGTTGAAGTAAGGCGCTCCGACGGTGATCTTGTCGCCGGTCGCGGCATCGAGGAACAGCGGATAAAGCGTGCCGATGAAGACGACCGCGCAGGCTGCCGCCAGCAGCATGTTGTTCAGGAGCAGGCCGCTTTCGCGCGAAGCGACATCGAAGGTTCCGCTGTCGGCGATACTGCGCGCACGCCAAGCATAGAGTGCCAGTGCGCCGCCGATATAGAGGACCAGGAGCAGCAGGATGAACATGCCGCGTTCCGGGTCGTTGGCAAAGGCGTGCACCGATGACAGAATGCCAGAGCGGACCAGGAAGGTGCCGATCAGGCTCAGGCCGAAGGTGAAGATCGCCAGCAGGATCGTCCATTTGAGCAGCGCATTGCGTTTTTCGACGACGATTGCCGAGTGCAGCAGCGCGGTGCCCAGCAGCCAGGGCATGAAGGACGCGTTTTCGACCGGATCCCAGAACCAGAAGCCGCCCCAACCGAGTTCGTAGTAGGCCCACCAGGAACCGAGCGCGATACCGGCGGTCAGTCCGGCCCAGGCGAGCAGGATCCACGGGCGCATCCAGCGCGCCCAGGACGGGTCGACGCGCCCGGAGATCAGTGCGGCGACGGCGAAGGAAAAGGCAGTCGAAAAACCGACATAGCCGACATAGAGCAGCGGCGGATGGAACGCGACGCCGGGGTCTTGCAGCAGCGGGTTCATGCCCTGTCCGTCAAGCGGCGGATTGGGAATGCGCACGAACGGGTTGGACGTCAGGATGATAAACGCCAGAAACCCCGTGCCGATCATCGCCTGGGTGGCCAGCACCAGTGACCGGATGGTCACCGGGATCATGCGCCCGAACACCGAAATCAGGATGCCGAACAGCGCCAGGATCAAGACCCAGAGCAGCATCGACCCCTCGTGGTTCGCCCACACGCCGGTGACCTTGTAGAGGGTCGGTTTAGCGGAATGCGAGTTGATGGCGACGTTGAGGACCGAGAAATCGGACACGAGATAGGCGTGGGTCAGCACGCCGAACGCGGTGGCAACCGCAATGAACTGGATTTGCGCTGCCGTGTCGGCCATGCGCATGGCCGAAGCCGACTGCGTCTGGACACCCCAAAGCGGCACTGTTGCCTGAACGATCGCCGCGACAAGCGCGATGCACAGGGCGAAATGGCCGAACTCGACGATCATCAAACCGCCTCCTTGTTCGCATATGTTGGTGTGATCGGAAAACGACGTTCCAGGGCTTCCAGATCGGGAACGACGTAGTCTGTCGGTGAGATGAAAACCGTCAATCCGGCCTTCTTGATTCGTCCGAGGATACGGCTGACCGTTTCGGAGTTGAGCCCGAGATAGTCGGCGATATCCTCCCTCGTCATCGGCAGGTTGACGCGGGCTTGGCGACCATTGAGCCTGCCTGTGCGGCGCGCCATCTCGGACAGGAAGAAGCAGATACGCTCCATGCTGTCGAGGCGGCCGAGAGCGACGATGTGGGCGGCTGATTTCTCGAGCCGGTTATGCACCCTCCGGAACATGTCGAGCGCAAACTGCGGATCGTTGCGCAGGATGCCGGCGACCTGCGAGAGATCGACCTCGCAGATCATGCAGTCGCACAGCGCCTCGATCCATCCCTGGGCGCCGTCGATTGCAGAAAGGCCGCAGGTGAAGTCACCGGGCGTTTCCAGTTCGACGATCTGCCGGCGGCCATCGGCCAGCGTCGTGCAAAGCGCCGCTGTGCCCGATAGGACAACCCAGAAGCGCAGACAACTCCCGTCGTCGACGGACAGGCGGTCGCCGCGCAGCAACTGGCGAAAGGAGTGGCTACACGCTTTGTGCCGATCGGGCAGAAAGCTGCAAAGGTGGTGCTCGCACAACTTGCATTCCGCACCGTTGATTGTCGCGACGCGACGATTCTCGTCCACCAGATACATTGTCCGGTCACGTCCCCCTTTTGTGGTGGCCGGGCGTGAACGGAGCGCTACGCGTGACCTTATGACATCACGATACAGGCCGGGGAATTGACTGCCTTGCGGTAGATCAACTGCCCTTGGGAGAGCGGGATACCGGCCGTCCAAAACGCAATTTCTGACTCATGTCAGGGCCGGCCCGTGGTGTTCGATCTACCCCATGATTGGCCGTATGCGATTCCGCATGCGCCCAGCGTCCAGGGGAGATAAACCGTGAAACGCATAGGCTTAATACTCACTTTTCTAGCAGGCGCGGCACTATCCGCGGTTGCACAGGAGGTTCCTGAGAAGGTGGATGCAGCCGTAGCCGAGGAAAAAGGCTGCCTGTCCTGCCACGAGGGAATCGAAAAATTCACAACCGGCGTCATGATGGAGACCATCGAAGCGATGGGCCCCGATTACAATGACCCGGCTGGCTGCGTCGTCTGCCACGGCGGCACGCCGACAGGCCTGACCGCCGAAGAGGCCCACGCCGGTACCCCTGCCGAGCTGGCCGAAGCGGGCGGACCGCATATGTTCTACCCCGATCCGGGCGCGCTTTGGATCGCCGACAAGAGCTGCGGCCAATGCCATGAAGGCTACGCCGAACGCCTGACCAAATCGCTGATGAACACCGAAGCAGGCAAGCTGCAGGGCAACCTGTGGTCCTGGGGCGTCATCGATACCCATCGCTCGGTCTATGGTAACTACGATCTGGTCGATGAAGACGGCAATGTGCCGACCGTTGGTACCGATGCCTACAAGGCTTACATGGTCGCGTTCACGGAAGCGCATCCCGACCAGATGCCTGATTCGATGCAGCAGGTTCCGGACGTCGATGTCGACGCGATCTCCGAGCATCCGAACCTCGCCGGCATCACCTATTCGCGCCAGCAGTGCCAACGTTGCCACGTCGGCGTGACCGGCCGTGAGAAACGCGGCGATTTCCGGGGCGCCGGTTGTTCTTCGTGTCATGTTCCCTATTCGAACGAGGGCCTCTATGAAGGCAACGATCCGACGATCGCCAAGGACCAGCCCGGCAAGCTGCTGACCCACCAGATGCAGGGTACGCGCAAGTCGAAGGTCAAGCACGGCGATGTCGAGTATTCCGGCATTCCGTCGGAGACCTGCAACTCCTGCCACAACCGCGGCAAGCGCATCGGCGTGAGCTATCAGGGCATCATGGAGTTCCCGTATGGTTCGCCTTACAACGAGAAGGGCGGCAAGCAGCCGAAGCTGCATACGAAGAACTATGTCTACGTCAAAGAGGACCTTCACCACGCAATCGAATCGCGTGATGGCAACCCGGCCGGAGGCATGCTCTGCCAGGACTGCCACACCACGGTCGACATGCATGGCGACGGCAACCTTCCGGGAACCACGCTGGCCCAGGTCGAGATCGAGTGTGAGGACTGCCACGGCACTGTCAGCAAGTACCCGTGGGAGCTGCCGCTCGGTTACGGTGAAGAGCACGACACCGACATCGGCGACACACCGCGCGGCCTGACGGACGATGTCACTGCCGAGCAGTATTTCGCAGAGGTCTACGATGCCGAAGACGGCTATCTCGTGACCGCACGCGGCAACCCGTTCGGCAACGTCGTCAAGAAGGGCGAGAAGGTCATCATGCACTCTGCATCCGGCCTTGACTTCGAAGTGCCTGTCCTCAAGCAGATCGCTGCGGACGGTACCTGGAAGAGCCCGAATGCCGAAGTCGCCATGATGAGCGTCGGACGTCACATGGAAAGCATGGAGTGCTATGCCTGCCACGCAGACTGGGCTCCGCAGTGCTATGGCTGCCACATCACCGTGGACTACTCCGAAGGCAAGACCGATGTCGACTGGATCAACAACGCCAACTCGCGTGGCGAGAACGGTCTGACCGCCGACAACGAACTGGGCACCAACGGTCTCACCGGCCCGGGCAAGGTTTCTGAGACCCGCTCCTACCTGCGGTGGGAAGAACCGACCCTCGGCATCAATGGTGAAGGCCGCGTCAGCCCGCTCATGCCCGGCTGTCAGGTGATCACAACCGTGATCGACAAGGACGGCAATACGGTTGCGCACAACGAGACCTGGATGACCCCGGATGCCGGCGGTACCAAGGGCCTCGACCACGCCGCCGTTCAGCCGCACACTGCCGGTCGCGAAGCCCGCACCTGTGAAAGCTGCCATGACAACCCGAAAGCGCTTGGCTATGGCATCAGCGGTGGACGGTTCATGAAAGGCTACGAGGATGGCTTCACGGTCGATCTGGAAACTGCCGAGGGTGAAATCATCCCGCAGCAGAGCCAGTTGCAGTCCCAGCCTGTCCCGTCTCTCGACCACGATCTCAGCCGGATTGTCACCGAGGATGGCGAGCAGTTGGTCACAGTCGGTTCGCACTGGCCTCTGACCGGCCCGCTGCCGCAGGAAATGCGCGAAAAGATGGAGCGCACCGGCCTGTGCATGGGTTGCCACCAGAACATGACCAACGAGGACCTTTGGGACAAGGTCAGCACTCCGGGGTTCGTCAACAACGAACAGCATCAGGAAGTGATGAACCAGGCCCTGCAAGCCCTCGCTGAGAAGAAGTCCCAATAATGGAACGAACCGGGCGGCGTCCGCGCCGCCCGGTCACCAAATCCGCTATCAGGAGCAGATCAAATGCGTTCAATCCTTGCAACGACCGCCACGCTAGCCTTGCTGGCCAGCGTTGCTGCCGCCCCGGCGGACTCCTTCTCGGGAACCGGCTATCTAGCCTCGGACTTGCTTTCTCCCTGCCAGGAGTCGGACAATGACGCGCGTTGGGGCGAATACGCGGAAACCGAGTGCGAACAGTATATCCTCGGCTTTGTGGATGCGCTGAAAGAGGTGGGAGCGACCGGACCGGACACGGGTCTTTGCCCGCCGGAGGTCAACACCGCCGACGAAGTGCGCTGGGCCTATATGCGCTGGGTGCACAAGTCCTACACGAAACGAACAAAAATGCCGGCGGCGGACGCCCTGTTCGCCTCCCTCAAGGAAAACTTCGCCTGCGAATAAGGCGACAAGCGATCCTCATTGGGCCCCTGTGTCACTGCTTGCCGAGATGTTCGGCGAGTTCGGCGCAGGGGTC
The DNA here is from genome assembly GCF_965230365.1 of Oricola sp. Lineage (GTDB taxonomy): Bacteria > Pseudomonadota > Alphaproteobacteria > Rhizobiales > Rhizobiaceae > Oricola. The sequence goes on from NZ_OZ246003.1 coordinate 2,173,532, forward strand.
TTTGATTTCGACGCGCTCGGTAAACAGGACATAGTCGAAGGGAAGGGACGTGCCGCCGTCCTCCAGATAGTCCTCGAAGCGCTCCAAACCCGTGACAACCTCGATCTGCCCGACTGCCAGGGTTTCGGCCTCGCCGGTCAGCTTGCCCAGCACATAGGGCACGCCCCAATCGGTGCGGACATGGCCATTGCCGGCGACGAGAACCGCACCGCCTTTGTCGGCATTGTCCTGCATCGCCACGGCCATTGTCAGATCCCGGGTTTTTTGTATGCCCAGCATCGGCGCAATCGCCTCTTCGGGCAGCAGATTGCAGTGCGACAGCTTCAGTTCGGCGATCAGCGCGTCATCCTGCTCGGCGGAGTAGCTGACCGCTTGCGGCTCATCGACGGGAGCGGCTTTGTCCGTGTCGTCCGCATGCGGGTTTCGCCGGTCCATGCCGCCGGCGATGAGCGGCAGTTTGGCCGCCGCTGCAACGGCGGCTATGGGCTCGTAGATCACCCAGTCGGGCCAACCGAGCATCTCCCAGTGCAGTTCCTTGCCAAGACCGGCGGTGTCGGGAGCGTCGCTGGTGTTGAAGGTGTCGAGTACGCGTTGGAAGGCGCGCGGCACCATCTCCAGCACCACCGCTGGCGTCCTGTTCGCGGAGAGGTGGCTGATCAGTTCCGCCTGCAGTTGGTGATGACCCGGATTCGGGTGGGTTTCGCCGATGAGGACGTATTCCGCTCCCATCGCGTGCTCGAACAACGCCGCAAGGCCGGTCTGCTGGCCGTTGCCGGTCCACACCGTATCGACAAGCGGATGCGGGGCGCTGTCACCGGCATTGGCCGCAAGGGGAACTGCGAGACAGAGTGCGGCGAGGCCGCGAAATGCGGATTTCATGCGATCAAACTCCGGGGATCGTAACGAAGAACCGAATTATCGCAGCAGGCGCCAAGGTCAATCGCCGACGGGTACTGTGAGGCCACGGACTTGTCCGTGCAGCGGATATTGGGCAGGGCGGCAAAGCAAAAGGGGCTGGCGCAAGGCCAACCCCTTTGAAAACTGGCTCCCCGGGCCGGATTCGAACCAGCGACCAACCGGTTAACAGCCGGTTGCTCTACCGCTGAGCTACCGGGGAATAGCGCTCAGGCTGAAGCGAGCCTATATCAAAGGTCGCTCCGATTTGCCAAGGCGGAAATGGAACTTTTTTATCTGATGCTGCGCGGGGAATGCAAAGCGCCTCTATGGAGGCGGATCGATGCCGATCGAGCGTGACACGGTGGATGCCGACAGCCGGGCGGAGCATGCCGCAACGATACGCACAATCCGGGTTCTCGGGCGGCAGATCCGCATTCCCGGCAGAAAATCCGGGCGCGTCGCGCTGGGGATCGCCCTGGTGCTGGGCGGCACGCTGGGCTTCCTGCCGGTGGTCGGCTTCTGGATGCTTCCGCTTGGCATCCTGGTGCTGGCGCACGACTTCAGGTCGGTTCGGCGATGGCGGCGCAAACTGTTGTTGCGCTGGGCCGGGCGGCGCAGGAAGCGCGGCAGATAAAAAAGGGCCGCCAGCGGCGGCCCAGTGTTTTCCCTTGGTGCTGCTTGTTATGCTGCTCGCGCCGCATCGCGAACCGCAGACTTCCGTTCGACCTTGAAGCGTCTGACCTGCTCGGCCAATCCCATCGCCTCGCTTTCCAGACCCTTCGTGGCATCGTTCGATTCCTGCACCATGCTCGCATTGAACTGGTTGTCGCGATCGACTTCGGCGATGCGGCTGTTGATTTCCTGGATGGCGATCGACTGCTCGCGCGCGGCAGTAACAATCGCCAGAACCTCGTCGCGAACCGTGTCGACATGCTGGGCGATGTCGCGCAGCGAGCCGCCGGTCTCGTTGACGAGGGTCACGCCGTTCTGCACCTCCTGGACCGAGTTTCCGATCAGTGTGGAGATGTCCTTGGCCGCGTTGGCCGAGCGTTGGGCGAGTTCGCGCACCTCCTGGGCGACGACAGCAAAGCCCTGACCGGCTTCTCCGGCGCGCGCCGCCTCGACGCCGGCATTGAGCGCCAGGAGGTTGGTCTGAAAAGCGATGTCGTCGATGAGCGAAATGATCGCCTTGATCTCGTCGGAAGTCGACGCGATGCGCTCTATCGCCTGGATGGTTTCGCCGACGACCTCGGTCGACCGCGCGGCGTGTTTCGACGTTTCCTCGACCAGGGAGCCGGCGGTGTCGGCGCGTTCGGACGTGCTCTTGACGGTGGCTGACACTTCTTCCAGCGCGGCGACGGTTTCTTCCAGCGCGGCCGCCTGACGCTCGGTGCGCGAGGACAGATTGTCGGAGGACTCGCGCAGTGAGGAAACGCCGCTTCTGATCTCGTCGCTCGATTGCCGAACCGCGGAGAGCGCCTCGCCAAGGGCATCGAGAGAGGCGTTGAAATCGACGCGCAGGGCATCCAGGCGATCCGCGAAGCGCTGATCGATCCGGCAGTCGAGGTCGCCCTGGGCGAGCTTCTTCAGCCCGGCACCGAGCGAGTCGACGGCCATTTCGATTTCCTCGGAACGCCTGTTGCGTTCGCGGTCGGATTCGGCACGCTCCTGTTCCTTTTCCCGTGCCGAGCGGGCATCGTTCTCGCGCTGCTGTTCGTGGTTTTCCCGCGTCCTGGCAATGAAGGTCCGCACTGCCGTTCCCATCATGCCGATCTCGTCCTTGCCTTCGGCGTGGATGAGCTCGGTCTCGGTGTTGCCTTCCGTGAGCCGGCGCATGCTGGTAGCGAGCATACGCAGCGGACGCGTGACGGTGTAGGCCAGGGAGAAGGCAACCGCGAGCGTGAAAACGAATGCGATGAGGCTTGCGATGAGCGATGACCTGAACGTTGCCAGCTGGGCGTTGGCGCGCTTCGTGGCGTCTTCGCCGACCTTGGCGATCAGTTCCTGCTCAATGGTTTTCATTTCGGCGATCCGCCGGCTGGCGATTTCGAACCAGTTGGCCGCATCGAGCGTCGAAAGATCCGTCGACAGTCCGTCACGGCGCATTTGGCCGCGCATAGTGGCGATTTCGTTTTCGCCAGCCGCAGCGAGGCGCTGGATGACGGCCTCGCGCTGGTCTTCCGGCTGCAGTTCGACGAACCGTTCGAGCAAGCCGGTCTGGGCGCCGCCGCTGCGGAAGAAGATCGAAAATTGCGTTTCGTTAAACTCGCCCGCGCCGATGGCGCCGGCGCCAATGCCGCGCTCCTGGCCGGCCAGTTCCTTGGCCAGCATGAGATCGCCGAGAGCAAGCAGGCGGGCCGTCAGGTCGGCATCGCCGGTATCGAGCGCGATCCTGTCTTTCAGGCCAAGCAGGATGCTGACGGTTTCGCTGTACCAGGCAAAGCTCTCGCTGCCGGGGAGCGTCAGCGCGGAAATGCGTTGTCGCAGTTCGGCCAGCCCCTCCAGATGCGCCTCGATCTCCTCGATGTATTCGACGAGACGCGGATCGCCATGCGACATGATCTCGTCTTCGATTTCGCGAAACTTGGGGATCATCGCATCGACGTTGCGGCGCGCTGCGGCCACTTCATCGACCATTCTGGCGCCATTGCTGCCGATAAAGCCGGCTGTGGTGCCGCGCTCGATCTGGAACGTGTCGATCAACTGACCGATCTTGGCGATCTCGTTGCTCATCACGGAAAGCGAAGCCAGCTTTCGATAATCGGCATGGTTGGCGCGAATTGATGTTGTGACGACGAATGCGAGGACGGCGAGCGGTATGAATACTGCTGCGGCAAGGCGGATATTTACAGGTATGTCGATGATGCGCACATTGGCCCCCGTAGATAAACGAGAATGAAACCGTGATTTACTCGTCGAATTTTGGCGCGTGTGCTTAACAAATGACTTATCGGAAAACTGCGAAAATTCTGAAAACTGCAGTTTGTCGATGCGTTGATGGGGAAGTAATCAGGGGATACGTAACGTAAGTCTCTGTTCGCCCCATTCTGGAGCGCAAGCTAGCCGGTCTGCAAATCGCATGTCGGTCCCTGTTCATAGGCATGGAATGAGCCCGGATGGCGAAGGCGGATTCGGGGAATGCCCTTCGCAAGGAAGGTCGCCGGGCAAAGGCGTGCGACCGGTCGAAAATCTCAGTTCACGGCGTCAACGATGCTTGCCGGTCACGAAACGCTCTGCTAACAGGTCGCTCCGTACTGCAGACGGTACGGCCTCGTGGCGGAGTGGTTACGCAGAGGACTGCAAATCCTTGCACCCCGGTTCGATTCCGGGCGAGGCCTCCACCGGCTCTGTCAGGTAGCCGGCAGCGCATTTGAGCGCAGATCCATCGCAGCCGCAAAACGATTTCCCGTGACTGGATGAACCACAGTGCCATGCGCCAAGCGCGGCGCCGATGGTTGCCTGCGTGCAAATGGAAGCGGTGATCGGGAACACCGCCATTTACAGCCTTGCATGACATATTGGGCACTTGATCGTCGGATGGGTTGACCATAGAAGTCGGTAACGGGAGCGAACGGTCGGTTGGTGGCCGCGCGCGATGGCAGCCGGCTGCGGGTCGGGGCCCAATTCGGCAGAGAAGCAGGCGGTACACCATGGGGCAAAAATTCGCGCAACTGCGCCAGGCTATGGTCGATAGCCAGGTTCGCACCACCGACGTTACGGATCTGCGACTGATCGAGGCCCTTTTGGACGTGCCGCGTGAAGCGTTCGCGCCGGAAGCGCGCAAGGCCTTTGCCTATATCGACGATGACATCGAACTGCCGACGGACGGAGACGCTCCGCGTTACCTGATGGAGCCGTCGCCGTTCGCACGGCTCGTGCAACTGGCCGGCGTCCATGCCTCCGATCTGGTGCTCGATATCGGCTGCGGCACCGGTTATTCCTCGGCCGTGTTGTCGAAGCTCGGCAATGCCGTGATCGCTGTCGAATGCGATGAAGGATTGTCGACGGAAGCCACCGAAATCCTGAGCGAAAACGGCTTCGACAATGTCGCCGTGATTTCCGGTGATCTGGCGTCAGGCTGCGCCTCGGAAGGGCCGTACGACGTCGTTTTCCTCGGCGGCGCGGTGGATGATGTGCCGGAGGGATTGCTGGCGCAGGTCAAGGACGGCGGACGCCTTGTCGCGGTGGTCGGCAGAGGGTCTTCGGCGTATGCGACGGTGTTCACGCGCAACGGCGACAACGTGTCGTCGCGAAGGGCGTTCAATCTTGGCGTGAAGCCGCTTCCCGGTTTTCAGCGGGAAGCGGAATTCGCATTCTAGCGAAAACAGATGGTTGCCGCACGGCAACACAGCATTGCTAAATGATAGCGAGCGCGCGCAACGGGTTGAATCGGATCGGAGTTAACCATTAACTCTGTGATTGGCGTGAGCGTGTAGCGGGAAGGTACCCATGTTTAGAGTCTTCACTGCGACTTCGATGGTCTTCCTGGCTGCGTTTTCGTCGCAGCCCGCGTCGGCGGAGAGCATTTTCGGGGCGCTATCAAAGGCCTACGAGTACAACTCCCAGCTCAATTCGGCACGTGCCGGGGTGCGCGTGCAGGACGAGAACGTGCCGCTTGCCAAGTCCGGGCAGCGCCCCCGGGTCACCGGAACGTCCGGTATCTCCAATTCGTCCAGCTCGTCGGTGATGGGCGGTCTTGGCGTAACGAGCCTGACCTTCGGCGTCGATATCTCGCAGTCACTGTTTGACGGCTTCCAGACCCGCAACAATGTGCGTGCGGCGAAGGCCGGCGTGCTGGCCGAGCGCGAAAACCTCAGAAACACCGAACAAAATGTCCTGTTCGATACGGCGCAAGCCTTCATGGATGTGGTCCAGAACCGCCAGATCGCCGTGTTCCGCCAGCAGAACCTGGCGTTTCTGAACGAGCAGTTGCGGGCGGCCCAGGCCCGGTTCGAAGTCGGCGAGGGCACCCGCACCGATGTCGAGCAGGCGCGGGCAAGCCGAGCGGGCGCGCAGGCTCAGCTGGTTGCCGCAAGGGCCGCGACGGCCTCTTCGGAAGCCGTGTACCGCCAGTTGACCGGATCGGAACCGGGCCGGCTGCAGTCGGCGTCTTCGCTGCGAAAGGGCGTCCCCTCTTCGATCCAGTCCGCAGAGGCGATCGCTTTCAGCGAACACCCCGCGATCCTCGTGCGGAAGCACCTGATCGATGCCGGTCTGTTCAACGTGAAAGCGGCGGAAGGCGCGTTTCTTCCGTCATTGGGCCTGTCGGCGAGTGCATCGCACACCTATTCGGAGAGCAGCGCTGCGACGACGCATACGAATTCCGCGTCGATCGGCGCGACGTTGACGGTGCCGATCTACCAGGGCGGCAGCGCCAGCGCGACGGTCAGGCAACGCAAGGAACAGTTGGGGCAGGCGCGGATCGACCGCGATGTCACCTATGACAGCGTGCGCGCCGCGGTCACCTCGGCATGGACGCAGCTCCAGTCGTCCCAAGCGGCGGTCGCCGCCAACCGTGAATCGCTGCGGGCCGCGCGGCTGGCGCTGGACGGTGTAATCCAGGAACGCGATGTCGGCCAGCGCACCACGCTCGACGTGCTGAACGCGCAGGCGGATGTGCTCAATGCGCAAATTGCCCTGGCACAAGCCGAACGCAACACGGTCGTTTCCTCCTATGCGATGCAATCGGCAATCGGCCGGCTGACCGCGAAGCGCCTCGGACTGAATGTCCATATCCACGATCCGAAGGAACACTTCGATGCGGTTGCCGACATGTGGTACGGATTGCGCACCCCGGGCGGTCGCTGACCGCCAAGGAAGCCGGAAAGTACTTGTGAGTCTTCTATCTTCGCGTGCCGGCCGGGATTCTCACGAACCGCATTATCAGTTAGCCTGACACCACGAATCGCCAGACAGTTCGGCATTGTTTGCAAGTAGGGGTCCGATGGCACAGAGTAATGCACTGAGCGACAAACCGTCCATGGACGAGCTCCTGGCGTCGATCCGCCGGATAATCGATGCCGAGGAAACGGTGTCGGAACCGGCTGACGCGAATAGTGCCCAGGCTGTGTCGCGCCTGCGCGGAAACGAGGCATCGCCGGAGCAAATCGACACGGTGCCGCCGCCGGCAGACAACGACCAGAAGACAACGGCCGCCGGCGCGCCGCGCGCCATGCCGACGCAGCAGCCGCAGACGCGGCGCATCGAAGCCGAACCCAAGCCCGAAAGCGATATCGTCGAAACCGTCGCCCGTTACATGCAGCAGGAGCGCGAAAGGGCCGGCCGGGACGATGAAAAGCCCGTGAAAGCGCCGGATGCGGGGTTCCTGCCGGTTGCGAAGGCGGCAGCAGCAGAAAGCCGGACGCCTGACATTCAGGAAACACCTGCGCGCGCTAACCGGGAGATGCCGGAGAGCGAGGCACCGAAACCCAATCGCCAGGCGAAGTACAATGCGCGTTTCTCTCCGGAAGACGATGGCGCGTTCAAGAAGGTCGGCAGCACAATTCGCGGTTCGCTCGACCGGGCGGAGCCCGGTTTCCCCGCGCCTCGGGTGTCGGTGTCTGAACCGGCAAAGAAGGATGTTTCGCTCGCCCTGACCTCGGAGACGGTCTCGCGCGCGGTCTCCAGATCGTTCGACGACCTTTCGGGTCATCTTGCCGGCACGCGCGAGAAACTCGACGGGATGGCGGAGGATCTTCTGCGCGACATGCTGCAGGAATGGCTCGACAACAATCTGCCTGCCATCGTCGAACGGCTGGTGCGCACCGAAATCGAGCGCATCGCACGAGGCGACCGGCGAACGGCTTAAGGCGCCGCTGTTTTGTTGACAGGCGCTTGCGCACGGTTCTACACGGGCGCGTCATTATCGATACCGCCTGCGGAACCTCCAGATGCTCGACAAGACCTTTGACGCCGCCAGCGTCGAACCGGCAATTGCCAAACGATGGGACGAAGCCAACGCTTTCGCGGCGGGAGCCGGCGCGCGCGAAGGCGCCGAGCCGTACTGCATCGTCATCCCGCCGCCGAATGTCACTGGCTCGCTGCATATGGGTCATGCGCTCAACAACACGCTGCAGGACATCCTGATCCGCCATCAGCGCATGCTCGGCAACAATGTGCTGTGGCAGCCGGGTATGGACCATGCGGGCATCGCCACGCAGATGGTGGTCGAACGCAAGCTCGCCGAAGAAGGCCAGAACATGTCGCGCCGCGATATGGGGCGCGAGAAGTTCGTCGAGCGGGTCTGGCAGTGGAAGGGTGAATCCGGCGGCCAGATTTTCCAACAGCTCAAGCGCCTCGGCGCGTCCTGCGACTGGTCGCGCGAACGCTTCACCATGGATGACGGCCTGTCGGCCGCCGTGCTCGAAGTGTTCGTCCGGCTCCACAAGGAAGGGCTGATCTACCGCGGCAAGCGGCTGGTCAACTGGGATCCGCAATTCGAAACCGCGATTTCCGACCTCGAGGTCGAGAACAAGGAAGTCGACGGCCATATGTGGCATTTCAAGTACCCGTTGGCCGGCGGCGAAACCTATCGGTACGTCGAAAAGGACGAGGACGGCAATGTCATCGCCGAGGAAGAGCGCGACTACATCTCGATTGCGACGACGCGGCCGGAAACAATGCTCGGCGACGGCGCGGTGGCCGTTCACCCGTCAGATGAACGCTATGCACCAATCGTCGGGAAATTGTGCGAAATTCCTGTCGGACCGAAGGAGCACCGGCGGCTCATTCCAATCATCACCGATGACTATCCGGACCCGGCATTCGGCTCCGGCGCAGTCAAGATCACAGGCGCGCACGATTTCAACGACTATCAGGTCGCCAAGCGGAACGGAATTCCACTTTACCGGTTGATGGACACGCGTGCGGCGATGCGCGCCGACGGTGCCGACTATGCCACCTGCGCCGCCCAGGCGATGCAGATCGCCAGGACCGGCGAACTGCCTGGCGAAGCCGAAGTCGATGCGATCAATCTCGTGCCCGACGAGTATCGCGGTCTTGACCGTTTCGAGGCGCGCAAGCGGATCGTCGAGGCGATCAGCGCGGAAGGCCTTGCAGTAACGGTTGCCAACGATGAAGGGGAATCGGTTCCGCTCGTCGAGGCAAAGAAGATCATGCAGCCCTTCGGCGACCGGTCGCATGTGGTCATCGAGCCGATGCTGACCGATCAGTGGTTCGCCGACGCGGCGACGCTGGCTGCGCCGGCGATCGCCTCGGTGCGCGAGGGGCGTACCGCCTTCGTTCCGAAGACCTGGGAGAACACCTATTTCAACTGGATGGAAAACATCGAGCCGTGGTGCGTTTCTCGCCAGCTTTGGTGGGGTCACCAGATCCCGGCCTGGTACGGTCCGGACGGAACGGTGTTCGTCGAGAAAACGGAAGCCGAGGCGGCGGACGCCGCGCGCGCCCATTACGGCGAGGGTGTCGAGCTGGTGCGGGACGAAGACGTGCTCGACACGTGGTTTTCGTCGGCTCTGTGGCCATTCTCGACGCTTGGATGGCCGGAACAGACAGAGGCGCTGAAGGTCTGGTATCCGACCAATGTACTGGTCACCGGCTTCGACATCATTTTCTTCTGGGTCGCCCGGATGATGATGATGGGCCTGCACTTCATGAAGGACGCGGACGGCACGCCGATCGAGCCGTTCTCGACGGTGTATGTGCACGCCCTGGTGCGCGACAAGTTCGGGCAGAAGATGTCGAAGTCGAAGGGCAATGTCATCGACCCACTCGAACTGATCGAGGAGTATGGTGCCGACGCGCTGCGCTTCACGCTGGCGATCATGGCCGCGCAGGGCAGGGACGTGAAGCTCGATTCCTCGCGCATCGCCGGCTATCGCAACTTCGGCACCAAGCTGTGGAACGCCACCCGCTTCGCGCAGATGAACGGGGTCGCGCGCGATCCGGCGTTTCGCCCCGAAGACGCCGGGCTGCAGGTCAACCGGTGGATCCTGACGGAGTTCGCGCGCACGGCACAGGAAGTGTCAACCGGAATCGAGCAGTACCGGTTCAACGATGCCGCGAGCGCGGCCTACCGGTTCGTCTGGAACACGTTTTGCGACTGGTATCTCGAACTGCTCAAGCCGATCTTCAGCGGCGAGGACCAGTCGGCCAAGGCCGAGACACAAGCCTGCGCGGCTCATGTTCTGGACGGCATTTACGCCATGTTGCATCCGTTCATGCCGTTCATGACGGAGGAGCTTTGGCGGTTGACCGATAAAGAACGCGAGACACTGCTGTGCCATGCGGAATGGCCGCAGCCGGAGTTCGAGGACGATGATGCGGCGTCCGAACTGAACTGGCTGATCGAACTGGTGTCCGGCATTCGCTCGGTTCGGGCAGAGATGAACGTGCCGGCGGCCGCGACCGCACCGCTAGTCGTGGTCGGCGCGGACGACCGCACGCGCGACCGGCTGCTGCGGCACGATCCGGCTATCAAGCGTCTCGCCCGTGTCGAGGACATCATCGTCGAAAGCGTGGTTCCGGCCGGATCGGCGCAGATCGTCATCGGAGAGGCGACGGCGTGTCTGCCGCTGGGCGGACTGATCGACATCGAAGCGGAACGGGCGCGGCTGCAAAAGGCGGTTGGCAAGGTCGAGAAGGACCTCGCCAAGCTGGAAGGCAAGCTTGCCAACGAGAAATTTCTTGCCAATGCGAAACCGGAGATTGTTGCCGGCGAGCGCGAGAAACTTGAGGCTGCTCGGCAGGAAAGCGATTCGCTTTCGGCAGCGCTGGCGCGCCTGGATGAGTTGTCAAGCGCCTAGGCGTCGACAATGCCGCCATTTGGTGGCCTCCTTCGGGCGCCTTTTCCGTGTGTGTGACAGTTTTACAACAATTGAGAAAAGCGACCGAGAATTATACTCCGGCATTCAAAAACAGCTCGGAATCGGCGGATTTCGGGCTGTTCGTGATTCTCAAACATCTTTGACGTCAACGTAAACTGCTCGAATTCGCGGGCGCGCGGTGGATTGCGTCTGTCCGCGGGGCAAACATGGCGTAAATTTGGGCAGAATGTGCTTGAAACATGGCCGGTGTCTCCAGCAAGAATATTGGGGAGCAAACATTTGGAGGGCCGGGTAGGATCAATGGCTAATCTGAGGGGCATGGGCAAGAAAACTGGAACTAGCGTTCTCGTTACTGGTATCGCAGGCGCGGTCGCGCTGGCAGGCGCGGCGCAGGCGGGCGGCTTCAGCCGCGGAACCGCAGACACGGATATCCTTTTCGAAAGCGGCAAATTCGCCATGCGCATCGGCGCGGCGCATGTGATGCCGCAGCGCGGCTACGACACGATCACATCGCCGCTGCTGGGCGGAACGGTAAACGGTACGGACGGAAATTACACGGACAGCTACACTGTACCATCGGTGGCCTTCAAGCTGCAGGTCGTGGAGAGCGTTGCGTGTGCGGGTACTCATACCCACTCGTTTGGTGCGTCGGCTACCTATGGATCGCAGGCAATCCTGGCCGGTAAGGCCGACGGCACCGGCACGGTGAGTGAGGGCTTCACCACCAATGAGTTCGGCCTGACTTGTGGCGCGAATTTTGATGCCGGGCCGGGCCAGGTCTGGCTGATCGGCGGCGTGTTCATGCAGGACTTCGACTATGCTCAGGTGGTCGAGTTCGCCAGTTCCGCGAGCCTCGGCGCCTTGGCGAATACGCGGGCAACCTTGTCGTTTGATGACGAATACCGGCTCGGTTATCGGGTGGGAGTCGCTTACGAAATTCCCGAGATCGCGCTGCGCGGTCAATTGCTCTATCGCTCCGCAGTTGATCACACGCCGAATTCCACCCAGGGCTCTTTCGCCACGATCGCCGGTGCGGCGCCAACTTTCGGTTCCGGTACTTTGCCGCAATCTCTGGAACTGAAACTGCAGAGCGGTGTGGCGCCGGGAACACTGGTTTTCGGATCGGTCAAATGGACTGACTGGTCGGTTCTGCAGACCCTGAACTACACGATTACGGCTGGTCCGGTGGCAGGACCACGGTTGCTTGAGTATTTCTGGAAGGACGGTTGGACGATCTCCGGTGGTGTCGGTCGTCAGTTCAACGATACAGTTTCCGGTTCGTTGAGCCTAACGTGGGATCAGGGCGTTTCGACCACGGAGGACGCGCATACCGACACCTGGACCGTGGCCGGCGGTGTTGCTGTCGCAGCCGGCGAACGCGGCGAATTCCGGTTCGGTGGCGCTGTGAGCTACCTGACCAGCGGCTCCGTCGCCGCCGAGGCAGTGCCAGGCAGCGGTCCGGGCAACACTTTTGCCTACACGGTCGATAATGATTGGTCCTATGCGGTCGCCGGTTCGTTCAAGGTGAACTGGTAAGCTACACAGAACGTAGAGACGACGAAAAACCCCGCCGCTTGCGGCGGGGTTTTTCGTTGCCCGCACGATGGTTTTTCCCTCCCGACAGGCCGTCGGCGTTTTTTTCGAGATTGGATGCGTAATCGGTGTCTTTGTGACGAATTGGCAACACCTTTTCGTAAAGAATTCGAGTAGATAGAGCGTGCGCGTTTGTGCCCCTTTGCCGCCACAAACCGGGCGCAACGCAACAACAACCGCAAGCCGGCGCGTTCGGCAATGCGGAGCAGGGACGTGGATTTATGGACACCAAAGTTATTTCAAAGGCCAATCTGCCCAGCCGTCACACGACGGTCGGACCTACGCGCGCGCCGCACCGGTCGTATCTCTACGCAATGGGCTTGTCGGCCGATGAGATCAACCAGCCGCTGGTCGGTGTCGCCTCCTGCTGGAACGAAGCCGCACCCTGCAACATTTCGCTGATGCGCCAGGCGCAAGTTGTCAAGAAGGGCGTCGCTGCCGCAAGCGGCACGCCGCGCGAATTCTGCACCATCACCGTCACGGACGGTATCGCGATGGGCCATCAGGGAATGAAGTCCTCGCTGGTGTCGCGCGACGTGATCACCGATTCCGTGGAACTGACGATGCGCGGCCACTGTTACGACGCGCTGGTCGGCCTGGCCGGGTGCGACAAGTCACTGCCGGGCATGATGATGGCGATGGTCCGCCTCAACGTACCATCCGTGTTCATCTATGGCGGCTCGATCCTTCCGGGTTCCTTCCGCGGCCGGCAGATCACGGTCCAGGACGTTTTCGAGGCCGTCGGCCAGCATTCGGTCGGCAACATGTCCGACGAGGACCTGGCAGAGATCGAACAGGTCGCCTGTCCGTCGGCCGGCTCCTGCGGCGCGCAGTTTACCGCCAACACCATGGCGACCGTCGCCGAGGCAATCGGCCTGGCGCTGCCATATTCCTGCGGCGCGCCAGCGCCCTATGAAATCCGAGACCGGTTCTGCTTCGCGTCCGGCGAGAAGGTCATGGAACTGATCGCCCGCAACATCCGGCCGCGCGATATCGTCACCCGCAAGGCGCTGGAAAATGCGGCCGCTGTCGTCGCCGCTTCCGGCGGTTCGACCAACGCCGCCCTGCACCTGCCGGCAATCGCGCATGAGTGCGGTATCGAATTCGACCTGTTCGACGTCGCCGAGATCTTCCACAAGACGCCGTACATCGCGGACCTGAAGCCGGGCGGCCGCTATGTCGCCAAGGACATGTTCGAGGCCGGCGGCATTCCGCTGCTCATGAAGACGCTGCTCGACCACGGTTATCTGCACGGCGACTGCCTGACCGTGACCGGCCGTACTTTGGCCGAAAACATGGAGCATGTAGCCTGGAACGACGAGCAGGACGTGGTCCGTCCTGCCGACAAACCGATCACCGCAACCGGCGGCGTGGTCGGACTGAAGGGCAATCTCGCCCCGGATGGCGCGATCGTGAAGGTCGCCGGCATGTCCAACCTGAAGTTTTCGGGACCGGCGCGCTGCTTCGATTCCGAGGAAGAGTGTTTCGAGGCGGTCACGAACCGCAGTTACGAGGAAGGCGAAGTCCTGGTCATTCGCTACGAGGGTCCGAAAGGCGGCCCGGGCATGCGTGAAATGCTGGCGACAACCGCGGCGCTTTACGGGCAGGGCATGGGCGACAAGGTGGCGCTGATCACCGACGGGCGCTTCTCGGGCGCGACGCGCGGTTTCTGCATCGGTCATGTCGGACCGGAAGCGGCTGTCGGCGGTCCGATCGGGTTGCTGCGTGACGGCGATATCATCTCGATCGACGCGGTTGCGGGTACGATCGACGTTGCGGTGGACGACGCCGAAATGGAAGCCCGCAAGGCCGAGTGGGCGCCGCGGGAAACCGACTACACGTCGGGTGTGTTGTGGAAGTACGCGCAGACTGTGGGCGATGCGCGCAATGGCGCTGTGACCCATCCGGGCGGCGCGAAGGAAAAACAGTGCTACGCGGATATCTAAGTCGGCGGCACGAACGGGTACGAAAGCTGGTCATGACAGGGTCGGTCAGACAGATAAGGATTCGGGCGGTATTGGCGCTTGCAGCGGCGTCGGCGGTGCTTGTGACGGGCGTTGTCGCCGTCGCGCCGGCACCGGCGCTCGCGCAGTCGGCCGAAGCCGATCCCAACAGCCCGTGGAGCCGCTTCCGGTTCGGCTATTCGGCCTATCAGAGCGGCCGCAAGGACGAGGCGCTGCAGGCTTACCGCGAGGCGGCCGAGCAGGGACATGCCGGAGCGCGCTGGAAACTGGCGACCATGCTGGCGTCGGGCGACGGCGTGAAAGAAAACGATTACGAAGCGTTCCGCCTGTATCAGGGACTGGTCAATGACGGCGCGACGCCGGGCACGCGCGACGAAACCTTCGTCGCCCATTCACTGATGTCGCTGGCGAGCTATTTCCGCCGTGGCATCCCGAATTCGCCGATCGGCGCCGATCCGCTGCGCGCCCGCCAGCTCTATCTCCAGGCGGCCAGCCAGTTCGGCGATGCGAGCGCGCAATTCGAACTCGGCCGCATGTATCTGCAAGGCGAGGGCGGCAAGGCCGACCCGGTCCAGGCGGCGCGCTGGTTCAATCTGGCGGCCCACAAGGGACATGTCGGCGCCGAGGCGATGCTCGGCAAGATCCTGTTCGATTCCGGACGTTCGGTGCGTGGACTGGCGATCTTGACCAGCGCTCTGCACAAGGCCGAAGGGACGGAACTTCACTGGATCCGCGCTCTTCAGGAAGAGGCCTTCGCGCTCGCTTCGGAAGCGGACCGCCGCACGGCGATCGCACTGGCGGCGCAGCTGCCGCAGAACTGAGGCGGCACGGTCGCTCAAACCCCCTCACTTGCGATTTTCAGCACTTAGTCTTCGGCCAAGACGCTGATTGCGCCGACGCGCTGTTGCGCAAGGGGCACATGACGCGCGTCAGCGTTGCCGCGCCCGCCTTGCGAGCGGTTTTCTGCCCCGGCCTTAAGCGCCTCGTTTCACTCGTCGCTGCCGGGGGCCCGACGCGCCCGCGCATAGCGCGCGAGCGCGTCGCATTCCTTCAGGATGTCGTCGATGGGGATTTCGGATCGTCGCCGCCGGCCCGGCGGATGGCCGATACGCAAGGGGATCTGGATTTTCGTGATCGGTTCGGGCGGAATTCCTGGTTGGTTCGCGTCCTTAAGCTTCGCTTCGCTCGCTGACGCGAACCCGACCTCGCTCTGGCTTGAGGTCAGGCTGGAATCAAGCCGCGCCTTTCTTCTTGCGAAGCGAACGGCGTGGCCGGGCAGATCGTCGAGCGCGGCTTTCAATGCGCGGACGCGCCGGCAGACATGGGCGGCATTGATCAGGGTGCGGCCGAGCCCGTCGACCGGCGGCGACGGTTTGGGCGGATCGACGGGCAGCGGCGCGTCGCTGCCGAAAAAGGTGATGCGCGGCACGGCTTTGCGCCGCGGCCGCGGCGGGGCGAAGATCGCCGCATAGTCGATCGGCGGATCGAACAGCGCGAAGGCCGGATTGAGCGACGGCGCAGCAGGCACCGCCGGCTTCGGCGGCTTCGGCGCCCAGGGCATCCGGCCGACCGGCACTTGTTTGCCCTGGTAGACGATGTTGGTCATCGGCCTTGGGCTTTTGTCCTTCACGATCAGGCAGGCCACGACCGACGCCGGCACATCCAGCGTGGCGTTTTCCCGCACCGTGGTCAGGTCGAGATCGGCAGCGGTTTCGGCATCGGCAGCGGCGGGCGCATCGGCCCTTGCCGCCGCGATCCCGGCAAACGGCCGGCGCCTGGCCCGCCGGACGTGAAGCTTGACCGCGATGTTGCGCGCGGCGACTGCCAGCAGACGCCGTGTCGCGCTTTCGGCGGGATACAGAACCCGCAGGACCGCCCGCCAGATGCACTCCGGCAGCATGTCCGCGCCGCCGACATCCAGACCGGTCTTGATGCACAGTGTGCGGACAATGCGTGACAGCGTCGCACGGTATTGCGCGATCTCCAGGTCAAACCATTCATCCGAACCGTAATCCATGCGGTCCAGCATGGTGGAGGGTGAGGTGCGGTGGATATTTTTGTTCAAGAAGATGTGGCAATTAATTGAAATTGCACCTTAAAAATAGTTGTTGGTGCAGGATCTGTCCACCGACGGTTCGCAAGGCATGGAGCCGCAACCCGGCCGCAATCATCATCGGCGGAGAAATGGCTGGCGTCAGCCTTTTTGCTGCAGGAGTTCGAGAGCCGGTGTCGACCGGGCCAGCGGGCAATCGGTGTCGAGAATTTTCCACGACGTGTTGTTGAGCACGCGCTCGCAGCGGGCCAGTTTCGGGCCGGCCGCCGTTTTCAGGCAGATGGTCTGGCCCTCGGCCACGTCCTTGCCATTGCCGCGGCATGTGCAGTCTTCGCCCGCATGCGCCGAGACGGGGGCAACCGCAAGCGAGGCGATTGCAAGCAGTTTCAGTGTTCGAGCAATGAAATGCATGATGTTTTGCCTCCGCAGCAAGCATAGCATGCGGCCGCGCAAGGCAAAAGCCGGGTTTTCAGGCCGCCAGATCTATCAATACTGGCACATGGTCGGATGGCTTCTCCCAGGCGCGGACATGTTTGTCGATGCTCGCGGCATTGAACATGCGCGCGGCTTCGGGCGACAGCAGGAGATGGTCGATACGGATGCCGTTGTTCTTCTGCCACGCGCCGGCCTGATAGTCCCAGAAGGTATAGACGCCGCCGGCATCGTCGCTGGCGCGGACGGCTTCGGTCAGCCCGAGGTTACAGAGGCGGCGGAATGCCGTGCGGCTTTCAGGCCGGTACAGCGCATCGCCTTCCCAGACCTTCGGATCGTGGCAATCCTCAGGCATGGGGATGACATTGTAGTCGCCCGCCAGCACAAGGGGTTCTTCAAGCGCCAGGCGCTCGCGGGTCCAGCGCTCCAGCCTGTCCATCCAGCCGAGCTTGTAGGGAAACTTCGGACTGTCGACGGGATTGCCATTGGGCAGGTAGAGCGAGACGACGCGCAGGACCCCGGATGCGGTCGAAAACACACCTTCGATGAATCGCGCCTGTTCGTCCTCCGGATCGCCGGGCAGACCGCGATTGACCTCGTCGAACGGCGTCAGCGACAGGATCGCGACGCCATTGAAGCTTTTCTGGCCGTGGGTCTCGACGTGATAGCCGAGCGCCTCGAACACCTCGCGCGGGAAATTCTCGTCGACCGACTTGATCTCCTGCATGCAGACGATGTCGGGTTTGGACTGCTCCAGCCAACTGGTGACCGTTTCGAGCCGGGCCTTGATGCCGTTGATGTTCCAGGTGGCGATTCGCATGGTTTTCCAGTCGTGTACACAGGGCGCGATGGCGGCTTGCTTGCCACACTGTCACGATCGGATAGCATTGATCAATCACCATCCCCGGGGATCACCACGAAAGGACGAACGATGGCCGACAATATGGTGGGCACGCCCGCGCAGATGCGCGATCCCGACTACACGCCACCGCTCGCGCAAGCCGTGCCGCTCGGCATTCAGCACGTACTCGCCATGTTCGTGTCGAACGTAACGCCGGCGATCATCGTCGCGGGTGCGGCCGGCTTCGGTTTCGGGTCGAACTCGCCCGACTTTCCGGTGATGATCTACATGATCCAGATGTCGATGCTGTTCGCCGGCATCGCGACATTGTTCCAGACCGTCGGCATGGGGCCGGTCGGCTCTCGCCTGCCGATCGTGCAGGGAACCAGTTTCGCATTCCTGCCGATCATGATCCCGGCGGTTGCCGGGCAAGGGACAGCCGGTCTTGCCGGGCTGATGACAGGGATCATCATCGGCGGCATGTTCCACTTCGCGATCGGCACGTTCATCGGGCGGATCCGCTTTGCGCTGCCGCCACTGGTGACGGGGCTGATCGTCCTGATGATCGGTCTGGCGCTGGTGCGCGTCGGTATCCAGTATGCCGCCGGGGGCGTGCCGCTGATCGGCAAACCGGAAGCGGAACCTTCGCGATGTGGTTTCCCGCGCTGGTGGTGATCGCGGTGACGCTCGGCTTCAAATTCTTCACGCGGGGCCTCGCATCCATCGCCGCCGTCCTGATCGGCCTGCTCGCCGGTTACGCGGTGGCGCTGGCGATGGGCCAGGTCAATTTCGGCAATGTCGGCAATGCAGCGATGTTTGCATTGCCGACACCGTTGCAGTGGGGCCTTGATTTCAACGTCGCCATCATCGTCGGCATGTGCCTGATGGCCGTCATCTCGGCGATCGAGACGGTCGGCGACGTGTCGGCGATCGCCAAGGGCGGAGCGGGCCGCGAGGCGACCGACAGGGAGATTTCCGGCGCCACCTATGCAGACGGCCTCGGCACCGCGGTGGCCGGGGTGTTCGGCGGATTGCCGAATACCTCGTTCAGCCAGAATGTCGGGCTGGTGTCGATGACGGGGCTGATGAGCCGCCATGTGGTGACGTTCGGCGCGATCTTCCTGATCGTGTGCGGCCTGATCCCGAAGTTCGGCGCCATCGTCGCCACGGTGCCGATCAATGTGCTGGGCGGCGGGGTTATCGTGATGTTCGGCATGGTCGCCGCATCCGGGGTCAATCTGTTGTCGGATGTCGAATGGAACCGGCGCAACATGGTGATCTTCGCGATCTCGCTGTCGGTCGGCCTCGGCCTGCAACTGGAGCCGGCCGCGTTGCAGCACCTGCCGCGGACGCTGCAGATCCTGATGACATCAGGCCTGCTGCCCGCCGCGATACTGGCGATCGCGCTGAACCTCATCATCCCGCAGCAGGATGGCGAGGCCTGACGCGCTGTCAGATCGAGAAGCTGGTGCCGCAGCCGCAGCTTGCCACTGCGTTCGGATTGCGGATCTGGAAGGACTGGCCGATCAGGTCGTCGACGAAATCGATCTCCGAGCCGGCGAGATAGACCATCGACATCGGGTCGATCAGCACGGTCGCGCCGTCTTTCTCGATGACGATGTCGTCGTCCTCGCGATCGGCGACCAGATCGAACTTGTAGGAAAAACCGGAGCAGCCGCCGCCCTCAACGGCAACGCGCAGCGCCTTGTTGGCGGTTTCGCTTTCGAGGATTTTCAAGACACGCGCGGCGCAGGCTTCCGTGACTGAAACCGATCCGGATGCCAGTTCGGTCGAATGGGCTGTCATGGCGGATTGTCCTCGATGCGTTCTATCAAACAGTGTTCATCGGCTTGCATCATAGGTATGGAGCGCGGGAGCCGCCGTCAATACGGGCGGCGCGGTGTTGAAGATCGGAGTTGGGGCAGGGATATGGATCGGGTGCCCGACAAGGCTTTTGAGACGATAGGCTTCGGACAGGAAGGCCGGGCGGTGTTTGCCACCGATCCGGCGCATAGCCGCGGACGGCTGGCGGAGGAGCGCGAGAGCCGCACGCGCACGCCCTATCAGCGCGACCGCGACCGCATCGTCCACTCGACGGCGTTTCGCCGGCTGAAACACAAGACGCAGGTGTTCTTCAGCCATGAGAGCGATCATTACCGGACGCGGCTGACGCACACGATCGAGGTGGCGCAGATCGCACGCGCCCTGGCACGGGCGCTGCGTGTCGACGAAGACCTGAGCGAGGCAATCGCTCTGGTGCATGATTTCGGGCACACGCCGTTCGGCCACACCGGCGAAGATGTGCTGAACGAGTGCATGGCGGCGCATGGCGGCTTCGACCACAATGCGCAGGCGCTGCGCGTCGTCACCAAGCTGGAACGGCGCTATGCCGAGTTCGACGGGCTGAACCTGACCTGGGAGACGCTGGAAGGGCTGGTCAAGCACAATGGCCCGCTGCGCGACGCAGAAACCGGCGCGGATCTGGCCGGACCCGTGCCGCAGACGATCCTGAACTATTGCGAGTTGCATGATCTGGAGATCGACCGCCATGCCGGGCTGGAGGCGCAACTGGCGGCGATTGCCGACGATGTCGCCTACAACACCCACGATATCGACGACGGTTTGCGGGCCGGCCTGCTGACATTCGAAATGCTGGCCGATGTGCGGCTGGCGCGCGACATCATCGCCGAGGTCGACGGGCTCTATCCCGGTCTCGACGACAACCGCCGGGGGCATGAGACGACGCGCCGGCTGATGACGCGCATGGTGGAGGATGTGATCGTCCAGACCCAGGCGAACATCGCCCGGCTGGCGCCGCAATCGGCGGGCGACGTCTACCGGGCCGGGGAAACGATTGCCCGGTTCTCCGACGAGATGGCCGAACTGGAAGCGGAACTGAAGGCGTTCATGTTCAAGAACATGTACCGCCATCCGGACGTGATGCGCGTGCGGGCGCAGGCCGAGGACGTGGTGCGTGACCTGTACGCGAAGTTCATCGCCGCGCCGGGGGAAATGGGCGGGCGCTGGGCCGGCCAGATGGAGCGGCTTGACGAAGACGCCGTGGCGCGGCGGGTTTCAGATTACCTTGCCGGGATGACCGACACATTCGCGCTTGCCGAACATCGCAGGCTGTTTGACCGGACGCCTGAATTACGCTAGCGACCCGCGGAATCCACCAGGACAACAACCATGAACATCTTTACCGAGTTCCGGAGCCGGATCGTTGCGGCCGTAGAAACGCTTGCCGCCGACAAGGCCGCCACCCTCGACCTGACGAAGCTTGGCATCGAGCCGCCGCGCGACCCTTCGCATGGCGACATCGCCAGCAATGCCGCGCTGGTGCTGACCAAGCAGCTCGGCGTGCCACCGCGCGAACTCGCCGACAAGCTGGCGACGGCGCTCGCCGCCGACCCGGATGTCGAAAACGCCACGGTCGCCGGGCCGGGCTTCGTCAACCTGAAGATATCCGACGGCTTCTGGCGCCGCGAACTGACGGCAGTGCTGGCCGAAGGCACCGATTATGGCCGCTCCTCGCTTGGCGAGGGCTGCAAGATCAACGTGGAATATGTCTCGGCCAATCCGACGGGGCCGATGCATGTCGGTCATTGCCGCGGCGCGGTTGTCGGCGACACGCTCGCCAACCTGCTGGCCTTTTCCGGCTACGAGGTGACCAAGGAGTACTACGTCAACGATGCGGGCGTGCAGATCGACGTGTTGGCGCGTTCGGTGATGCTGCGCTACCGCGAGGCACTGGGCGAGGAAGTCGGCGCGATCCCGGAGGGGCTTTATCCGGGCGACTATCTGGTGCCGGTCGGAAAGGCGCTGGCCGAGGCGTTTGGCGGATCGCTTGCGGAGATGGCGGAGGACGAGGCGCTGGCGATCGTGCGCGATCGCTCGATCGACGCCATGATGGCGCTGATCCGCGAGGACCTCGACGCACTTAATGTGCACCATGACGTGTTCTTTTCAGAGCGCGACCTGCATGCCGATGGCGCAAAGCGCATCCGCACGGCAATCAACGACCTGACCATGAAGGGGCATGTCTACAAAGGCACGCTGCCGCCGCCCAAGGGCCAGTTGCCCGAAGACTGGGAAGACCGCGAGCAGACCTTGTTCCGGTCGACCGCGGTTGGCGACGATATCGACCGTCCGCTGATCAAGTCGGATGGCGCCTATACCTACTTCGCCGCCGACGTCGCCTATTTCATCGACAAGTTCCGGCGCGGCTATGGCGAGATGATCTATGTGCTCGGCGCCGATCACGGCGGCTATGTGAAACGGCTGGAAGCGCTGGCGCGGGCAGTCTCCGGCGGGGAGACGCAGCTGACCGTGCTGTTGTGCCAGTTGGTCAAGCTGTTCCGGGCCGGCCAGCCGGTGCGGATGTCGAAGCGGGCAGGGCAGTTCGTCACCCTGCGCGACGTCGTCGACGAGGTGGGCCGCGATCCCGTCCGCTTCATGATGCTTTATCGCAAGAACACAGAGCCGCTTGATTTCGACTTCGCCAAGGTTACCGAGCAGTCGAAGGACAATCCGGTTTTCTACGTGCAATATGCCAGCGCCCGGTGCCATTCGGTTTTCCGGCAGGCGGAGGAGCAGTTCGGCCGGCCGATCGCACCCGACGCGGCAGCGCTGGACCGGCTGACGGATGCCGGCGAGATCGCGCTGATCCGCAAGCTTGCGGAGTATCCGCGTATCGTAGAGGCGGCGGCGCGCAGCCATGAACCGCACCGCATCGCGTTTTATCTCTATGACCTGGCGAGCGCGTTGCACGGTCATTGGAACAAGGGTACCGATAACGCCGACTTACGCTTTGTTAAGGTTAACGAACCAGAATTGACCGGTGCCAGACTCGGGTTGGTGCAGGGCGTTCTCAACGTTTTGCGTTCGGGGCTTGCGATTGTCGGGGCAGATGCACCGGCGGAAATGCGGTAGCCTCTCGTCACCATTTACCCACAATGGACTGGCAAGGAGTGCGGTCACGGGTTCACAGCCCTTTGTTTTATGAGTGCGGGACATTAAGATGGCGGACGCAATGACACGCAAAGTGGGCGCCGACAGAGAATCCGATAAAGACATAGCGCGCGACGATCCTCTCTTCGAGCTGTCGCAAATCATAGGATTCGATCCGCAAGCCGATGCCAAGCAGGAAGTCGAGGCAGAGCTGGAGGATGCGCTTGCCTCGCAGCTTGAAGGCGACCTGATCCGCTACGACAATCGTGAACCTGCCGCCAATGCGGTGACCGAGCCGCAATCCGAACCGGCCCCTGCGCCGGTCGCGCTTGTGCATGAGGCCGCGGACGATGTCGTTCTCGACGATGCAATTGTCGATGAAACTGTCGAGACTGTCCCGGAACCGATGATCGAGCCGGAGCTTGAGGCGGCTGAAATGCCGGCAGAGGCCGAGCCGATCGAATCGGCCGATGAAATCGAGGCGGTTGAATACGTTGTCGAGGATACGCCGCTCGAGGAGGCTGCCGAAGAGACACCGCAAGACATGTTGCAAGATGATGCGGCAGAGGCGGTGCCGGATATCGAACCGGAAATGGAATTCGAGCTGGATGCCGACCTGATCGAGGCGGTCGAGACCGCGATCGAAGAGTACGGGATCGAGGAAGACGAGGTCGTAGAAGACAGCGAACCGGCGGCCGAATACGAAGCAGACGATGTGGCGGCACCCGAGGAACCCGTCGCCGAAGCAGTCGCCGAAGCGCCTGAAGAACCTCAAGAGATCGAGCCGCCCGTGCAAGACGAGTTGGCGCCGCAAGTGCAGCCGGCTCAGCAAGGCGGCGCAGCGTTTCTGGAACAGGAGCTTCTCCAGATGCTTGGAGGCATCGGCGAAAAAACCCAGTTCGCCGAACAGTGGTCGGGAGAAGACGAACAGGCTGTCGTTGAGGAAACGCCAGTGGAGCCGGTCAACGAACCCGAGGGTTTCGCGCAATCCAGTGTGGCCCGTGCGGAAGGACACTGGATACCCGACGAGTACGCCGTGGCCGGTGAAAGCCCGGATATGGCTGCCGAGATCGACCCGCAAATGATGTCGGACGCCGCAATACTCGACCAGTTCGAGAGTGCGCTGTTCAACGACATGTCGATCTCGATCGAGGAAAGCGATATCGAAGACGATGAGCCGGAAGCGGATGCCAATCCCCATGCGGAAATCAGCACGTTCGAGAAGCAGGTGATCGCGGCGCGGCGCGAAGTGGCCGTGCCGAACCTGGTCGATGACTTCGGTTGGGCCGATCAGGAAGAAGAACTGATAGAGGCGCTGGCTTCAACATTCGATCAACCCGAACAGATCCCCGATGCCGAGGTGCCGGTGCTCGACACCGCAGAATTGCCGGCGGGCGACATCGAACAGATGCAGCCGCTCGATCTGCCCGAGTTGCCGGCCGCAGCCGAAATCCCGCCCGAGGACTTGAACCTCGAGCGCGAGATCGACGCGGCGATTGCCGGGATCGGGCAATTCGACGATGACGCCTGGACCGAAGACGATCCGGAGGAGCCGGTTCAGGGCGCCGACCACGCTGACTTCGAGGCTGTGCAAGACACCGATGGCGTCGACATAGACGATCTCGAAAGCGATCTGGCGCGCGATCTTGAATTTGTCGAGCATGACCTGACATCCGAAGTGGCGGCGGTGCCCGAGGGCTTCGACGAATACGAGCAGACCGGCGAAGCGGAGGCGCAGCAGAGCGGAGGATCGCGACGCGGGCTGATGATCGCGGCGGTGATCGGCGGTATCGCGGTTATCGGCGCGATCGGCGCGTTCAGCTTCATGTCGGACGGCGGCGACAATGCGGCGCCGGTCCTGATCAAGGCCGACCAGCAGCCGATCAAGATCGAACCCGAGGATCCGGGCGGGCAGAGCGTGCCCAATCAGGATCGCGCCGTCTACAACGAAGCCGATGGCGGCAGCACCCGCGTACCAACCCAGGAAAAGCTGGTTTCGACATCCGAGGAGCCGGTGGATCTTGCAGCAGGCGAGACCCTGTTGCCTTCGGGTGTTGCGGAAGCGACGAAGGCCGAGGATCGGCTGGCGCCACAGGACGATGTCGATCCCGCCGCCCAGGCGCCGAACGGTTCATCTCCGATCCTGGCGCCGCGCCGAGTCCGTACCGTGATCGTGAAGCCGGACGGCACATTCGTTGCTCAGCCGGTCGAACAGCAGCCGGTGGCGGTTGTGCGCCAGCCGCTCGAGTCACCCGTCTCCGAGACTGCCGGCAACGATGCCGGGCAAACGGCTCGTCCGGTGGCGTCGGATGCCGGAACGGCTACGCCGGCCGAACAGCCGCGCGAGGTCGCGATTGTCGTGCCGCCGGCAGCCGACCCGCAGCCGGAGGTCGCGCCGACAGCCGAATCCCGCCTTGATGCGTTGCGCGTCGCCGCCGAACGCCTTTCGATCGCAGCGGAAACGCCGACACCCGGAACCAGGCAGGCGGTTGGGCCGGTTCGCACGGCTTCGACGGAAACGCAGACCGCTTCGACCCAGCCGACTGTGCAGGAACAGCCACAGGCCGCCCGCCCGCGCATTCAGCCGCCGAGCGCTATTCCCGACCGTCCGTCAGGGCAGACCACTTCCACCGTTCCGGCGCAAACCGCTTCGGCGCCGCAACCGGCACCCAGCGCGACCAGCGACTACACGGTGCAGATCGCGTCGCTGCCCAACGAAGATTTGGCGAGGTCTACTGCCGCCAACCTTTCGCAGCGCTATTCGGAGCTGATCGGCGGCCGGTCCATCACGATTCAGCAAGCCGATATCGAGGGGCGTGGAACATTCCACCGCGTGCGTGTTGCGACATCGGGTCGGGACGATGCCGTCGCGCTTTGCGAGCGCTACAAGCAGGCCGGCGGAAGCTGTTTCGTCGCCCGCTGAGCCGCTGGCGCGAACTCAACCAAATCGGCGGCCTGCGGCCGCCTTTTTCGTTCCCAGTCAAACGCGATATGCTGCACCATGAGCGAATCAAAGGCGATGATTGTCGGCTGTTCCGGCCTGTCCCTGACAGATGCCGAAGTTGCATTCGTCAGGCGCGAACGCCCTTGGGGCCTTATCCTGTTCGCCCGCAATATCGGCACGACAGACCAGATCAAGGCATTGACCGCGGACTTCCGCGAGATCGCCGGGCGCGCCGACGCACCCGTGTTCATCGACCAGGAAGGCGGCCGGGTCCAGCGCATCAGGGAGCCTATTGCCAGCCGCTATCCGCCCGGCGCTGCCATTGGCGATGTGTATCGGCGCGATGCCGAGGCTGGTCTTCGTGCCGCGCGCAGTCTTTCACGGTTGCACGCCGCCGACCTGTTGCCGCTCGGCGTCAATGCCGACTGTCTGCCGGTTCTCGACGTGCCCGTTAACGGCGCGCATGATGTCATCGGCGACCGCGCCTATTCGAGCGATCCCGGCGTGGTCGCCGCGCTCGGCATGCAGGCAGCCATTGGTTTGCTGGACGGCGGCGTATTGCCGGTTATCAAGCACATTCCGGGGCATGGCCGCGCCGGCGCAGACAGCCACCTGGAGTTGCCAGTGGTCGATGCACCGCTCGACGCATTGCGCGAATGCGATTTCGCACCGTTTCGGGCGCTCAATTCAATGCCGATGGCGATGACCGCGCATGTGATCTATTCCAAGATCGATCCGGATCGACCGGCAACGACATCGCCGAAGGTGATCGACGAAATCATTCGCGGCGAGATCGGTTTCGATGGCCTGTTGATGAGCGACGACGTATCCATGCGGGCACTTTCTGGGGATTTCGCATCGCGCACTGAATCCGTCTTTGGTGCGGGTTGCGATCTTGTCCTACATTGCAACGGGGACATGGAAGAGATGCAGGCCGTTGCCTCCGGAACGCCAGTTCTGGACGGACTGGCCGCCTCACGCGCCCAAAAGGCGCTCCAGCGTCTTGGCGAGCATGACGACCGTCTCGAAGATGCGGTTTTCATTGCCGCGAAACGAGACGAGTTGAACGAGTTACTGGCGGCGGTCGCCTGAATCGACGAACCGCTGCTGCTTTGACGGCCGATGAGCGGCCAGAGAGGGAACCGGGCGGTTGGCAACGGCGAACGACATGGCGGGAAAGCGCGCGCAATCCGACGGAAAGGTCGCGCCGCTCGAAGCCGTGTGGCAGGACAATGCACCGAGCGGGAACGAGTCGGAGCCGGCGCTTGTCGTGGACGTGTCCGGTTTCGAAGGACCGCTCGACCTGCTGTTGCATCTTGCTCGTAACCAGAAGGTCGACCTCACACAGATCTCGGTGCTTGAACTGGCGCGGCAGTATCTCGCCTTTGTCGACGAAGCGCGCGCGCTTCGGCTTGAGCTGGCGGCCGACTACCTGGTCATGGCGGCCTGGCTGGCCTTCCTGAAATCCAAGCTGCTGATCCCGGAGCCGAAGTTGGAGGGAGAGCAGTCGGGCGAGGAAATGGCCGCATTGCTGCAGTTCCGGCTGAAGCGGCTGGAAGCGATGCGCGATGCCGCGGCCCGGCTGATCAATCGCAACCGGCTTGGACGCGATGTGTTTGCGCGCGGTCAACCCGAAGCGGTGATCGTCGAGAAGAAGAGCGACTTTGAAGCCTCGTTGTTCGATCTGCTGACGGCTTACTCGCAATTGCGCCAACGCGAGGCCGTCACCCATGTGGAAATCGCCAAACGGGTCGTCTGGTCGCTCGGCGAAGCCCGCGACATATTGAAACGGCTGATCGGCGACATGGACGATTGGGTGGCGCTCGACAGCTATATCGTTGCCTATGCGCCAAGCCCGCAGATGCGCCGCACCGCCATCGCGAGTGCCTTTGCCGCGAGCCTGGAACTGGTACGCGAACGGACGGTGGAGATCCGGCAGGATGCGCCATTCGGGACGCTCTACATGCGCGACGCACAAGGTGCGGGGACAGCAGGATGACGGACACGATCGAAGACACCGGCGAAGCCCGCGCCGCCGGCGCCGAAAGCGAGCCCTTTTTTGAGGAAACGCCAGTGGAAACGGACAATATCGTCGCGCTCGAAAGCGAGAACCCGGCGCGCCGCCTCGTCGAGGCCGAAGCCCTGCGCATGGCCGAAGCGCTCGTTTTCGCTTCGGCCGAGCCGGTGACCGAGAAGTCGCTTGCCGACCGGTTGCCGGACGGCGTGGACATTCGCGCGCTGATGACTGAACTGCAGGAGTTCTACGAGAAACGCGGCGTCAACCTGCTACGGGTCGACAATGCTTGGGTGTTCAGGACGGCGGGCGATCTTGGTTTCCTGATGCAGCGCGAGGAAGTGCAGCAACGCAAGTTGTCGCGTGCGGCGCTCGAGGTGCTGGCGATCATCGCCTATCACCAGCCGGTGACGCGCGCTGAAATGGAAGACATCCGCGGCGTCGAGACGTCGAAAGGAACCATCGACGTGTTGCTGGAGACCGGCTGGATCAAGATGCGTGGCCGCCGCAAGACGCCCGGCAGGCCCGTGACCTACGGAACGACTGTCGATTTCCTCGACCATTTCGGCTTGAGCGAGATCCGCGATCTGCCCGGCATGGAGGAACTGAAGGGGGCTGGCCTGTTGTCGGCGCGCATGCCGACAAACTTCGAAATGCCGCTTCCGGCGGTCGAGCCTGACGAGCTGACCGAGGAAGAAGAGGCGTTCACCGACATCGATTTGGAAGAGCTTGGTCTGTTGACACCCAAGGGTGGCGATGATTGAGACGGGAACGCTCGCGCCATGCCGGTGCGGGCAGGTCTCGATTTCTCAGTACGGCAGGCATGGCACAGGCGCCAAACTCGATATATCAGCGTACCGGCGTCAGCTTTGCGGCAGAATTGGCATTCGAGGATGTTCACCTGCATTACGGAAAGGTGCACACCCTGAACGGGATTTCTCTGACCGCAAAGCCCGGCGAAATCCTGTGTCTGCTCGGTCCGTCCGGTTCGGGGAAGACGTCGTTGCTGCGGCTGGCCGCAGGGCTTGAGCAGCAATCCACAGGCCGGGTGCTGATCAACGGACGTGAAGTCGCCGGGCCGAGTGTCTTCGTGCCGCCGGAAGATCGTTCCATCGGGCTGATGTTCCAAGACTTCGCGCTGTTTCCGCACATGACGATCATAGACAATGTGCGGTTCGGACTGCGCGGGATGGGGCCGGCCGACGCCACGCGGGAAGCGCTGGGGGCGATACGGCGCGTCGGCCTTGAACATCATGCCCGGGACTATCCGCATGTGCTGTCGGGTGGCGAACAGCAGCGGGTCGCGCTGGCGCGGGCGCTTGCGCCGCGCCCGTCGGTCATCCTGATGGACGAGCCGTTTTCGGGGCTGGACACGCGCCTGAAGGACAGTGTGCGCGCCGAGACGCTGGCGATCCTGCGCGAAACACGTGCCACCGCGATCGTCGTGACCCATGATGCGGAAGAAGCAATGCGCATGGGTGACCGGATCGCGCTGCTCGATCGTGGCGAGATTGTTCAGGCGGGCAGCGCAGATGAAATCTATCACGCGCCGAAGAACCTGTTCGTTGCAGGCTTCTTCTCCGAGCTGAACGTGTTTCGCGCCGCCTGCCACAACGGTCAGGCGGAAACGCCGCTTGGCGCGGTCGCCTGCCCGGATCATCGCGACGGACAATCCGTCGACATCGCGGTCCGCACGATCGGCCTGGATGTGACCCCCAATGGCAGTGACGCGGGGCCGGGGCATGTGCCCGGGCGGATCATCAGCCGGCGCTTTCTCGGCTCGTCGGAAGACCTGGTTTTGGCCGTTCCGGGCTCCGAGCAGCCGGTGCGCGCACGCATCCGCGCCGACGAACTGCCGCCGGCCATTAGCGATGTTACGATAAATGTCCGTCAATCAGACATAATGCGGTTTGAAACTGATCCGGAAAACGCCTAAGTGTCCGGAACAATGCTGGTGCTAGGAGACACTTGAAATGGGTATTACAGGCTGGTGGCAGTGGGTCATCGTGCTCGTCATCGTTCTGCTGCTGTTCGGACGCGGTCGGATTCCGGAGCTGATGGGCGATATGGCAAAGGGCATTCGCAATTTCCGAAAGGGCATGAGCGACGAGGCCGATGAGGCCAAGGACGACGCCAAGACGGTCGAGCACAAGGCGGAAGAAGCCGTCGATGCCAAGGCTGCCAAGGAAAAGAGCTAACCCTTTGGCGTCTCCATGGTCCGGTCATCTGCCGGGCCGGATACAGGACTGACGGACACCCGAGATGCTGCCGGATTTTGGCTGGACAGAACTGCTGATGATCGCCATCGTGCTGGTGGTCATCGTTGGGCCGAAGGATTTGCCCAAGATGCTGCGCACCTTCGGCAAGACGACGAACAGTATGCGCCGGATGGCCGGCGACTTCCGCAAACAGTTCGATGAGGCCTTGAAGGAGGCCGAACTCGATGATGTCCGCGATCTAGCCAATGAGATGAAGGGCCTCGACCCGCGCAACGAACTGAAAAGCGCGCTCGATCCGCTGGCCAAGGCCGGCAAAGATATCAATGACGACCTGAAGAAGGCCGCCAGCGATATCGACAGTTCGGCCAAGGTTGCCGACAAGACCGCCGAAGCCGGCGAGGCAAAACCGGAGAAGGTGGAAGC
Source organism: Oricola sp. (assembly GCF_965230365.1). GTDB lineage: Bacteria > Pseudomonadota > Alphaproteobacteria > Rhizobiales > Rhizobiaceae > Oricola. The sequence continues at coordinate 2,203,647 of NZ_OZ246003.1, forward strand.
GGCGCCTGCGAAAGCCAAGGCAAGTTCGGCAACCAAGAGCAAAACGGCGGTCAAGTCTTCAACGACAGGAACCACGTCGGCGAAATCGGCGGCGACCAAGGCAACATCGTCCAAGAGGTCCACCGCCAGGACGTCGACCGCCAAGGCGGCGGCTACAAAGGCCACTGCCACAAAGTCGACGGCTTCGCGCGGCAGCGCCAAGAAGCCGGCCGGCGGAAGTGAAACGGCGGCCAAGAAGCCGGCAGCGCGCAAAACGGCGTCCGCCAAGTCCGCAGCGGCCAGGAAAGCTCCGGCCGCTGACAGCAAGGCCGCAAACGTCGCCGGAGAGAAATCGTGAGCACGCGCGCCGAAGAAGAGGAAATGGAGGCGACAGCGGCGCCGCTGATGTCGCATCTCATCGAACTGCGGTCGCGGCTGATGTGGTCGATCGGCGCGTTCTTCATCGCGTTCGTGATCTGCTACTCGTTGTCGACGCAGATCTTCAACCTGCTTGTGGTTCCGTTCCAGTGGGCGGTCGACTGGCTCGATCTGGCGCGCGACGACGTGCGCTTTATCTACACCGCGCCGCAGGAGTTTTTCTTCACGCGGATCAAGATCGGTGCCTTCGGCGGCCTTGTGCTTGCATTTCCGGTGATCGCCGCGCAGCTCTACATGTTCGTCGCGCCCGGTCTTTACCGCAACGAGCGCGGTGCGTTCCTGCCTTACCTGGTCGCGACCCCGGTGCTCTTCCTGATCGGGGCTGCGCTGGTCTATTTCATGATCATCCCGATGGCGATGTGGTTCTTCCTGTCGATGGAACAGACGGGCGGCGACGGCATCGCGTCGATCCAGCACCTGCCCAAGGTGTCGGAGTATCTGGGTCTGATCATGACGCTGATCTTCGCATTCGGCATCGTGTTCCAGCTTCCGGTCGCCATCACGCTTCTGGCGCGCGCTGGCCTTGTCACGACCGAGGGCCTGGCGGACAAGCGCAAATACGCAGTCGTGATCGCGTTTGTCGCTGCTGCCATCCTCACGCCGCCCGATCCGCTGACGCAGATCGGTCTGGCCGTGCCGACTATCCTTCTCTACGAAGTTTCGATCTTTGCGGCGCGCCATGTCGAGCGCCAGCGCAAGGAGCGCGAACAGGCCGCGGCCGAAGAAACCGATCGATCCTGATGGCGGCGCGGCGCGCGCTGCCCTTGACCATCGCGACCAATCGCGCGATTCACCCGACAATCAGAGATTCTTCTAAAGCAAGGACTTGAGCCATGCTCGATATCCGTTGGATTCGGGAAAACGCCGACAAGCTGGACGACGCGCTGCGCAAACGGGGTGCCGAACCGGAAAGCGCGCAGCTGATCGAACTCGATGAGGCGCGCCGCGCCCATATCGCAAAGCTGCAGGACGCCCAGACCCGGCGCAACACCGCTTCCAAGGAAATCGGCGCCGCCATGGCCGCCAAGGACACGGATCGCGCCGAGGCGCTGAAAGCCGAGGTCGCCGAGATCAAATCGTTCATCCAGTCTGGCGAAGACACCGAGCGCGCACTGACCGGCAAGCTCAACGATGCGTTGGCGCGGCTGCCCAACCTGCCGCTCGACGATGTTCCGCAAGGCGCCGACGAAGGCGACAATGTGGAAGTACGCCTGAGCGGCCAGAAGCCAAGCTTCGATTTCGAGCCCAAGGAGCATTTCGAGCTGGGCGAAGCGCTCGGCCAGATGGACTTCGAGACCGCGGCCAAACTGTCGGGGTCGCGGTTCGCGATCCTGTCGGGCGGACTGGCGCGCCTGGAGCGGGCGCTGGCCCAGTTCATGCTCGACAAGCACACGCAGGAACACGATTACACAGAGGTCAATCCGCCGCTCTTGGTGCGTGACGACGCGCTGTTTGGTACCGGCCAGTTGCCGAAATTCGAGGAGGACCTGTTCTTCGCGCAGCACGGAAACAACCGCCTGGGCCTGATTCCGACGGCCGAGGTTTCGCTGACCAATCTTGTGCGTGACGACATTCTGGACGGTTCGACGCTACCGCGCCGCTATACGGCGCTGACGCCCTGCTTCCGCTCGGAGGCCGGGTCTGCCGGGCGCGATACGCGCGGCTATCTGCGCCAGCACCAGTTCTACAAGGTCGAACTGGTCTCGATCACCGACGCGGAGACCAGCATAGACGAGCACGAGCGGATGACGAAGTGCGCGGAGACCATCCTGGTGGAGCTCGGGTTACATTTCCGCACCGTGGTATTGTGCACGGGCGACATGGGATTCGGCGCGCGCAAGACCTACGATATCGAGGTCTGGCTTCCGGGCCAGGGCGCCTATCGCGAGATCTCTTCTTGTTCGGTGTGCGGCGACTTCCAGGCGCGCAGGATGAACGCGCGCTATCGGGCGGAGGGCGAAAAGGAGACCCGTTTCGTCCATACGCTCAACGGTTCCGGCGTTGCCGTCGGGCGCGCGCTTATTGCCGTCATGGAGAACTATCAGAATGCGGACGGAACGATTCGCGTTCCCGAAGTCCTGAAGCCGTATCTCGGCGGGGCCGAGACGATCGGCTGATCCGCAAGACCGACAAGGAGCGCAAATGCGCATACTGATTACCAATGACGACGGAATTCACGCCGAGGGGTTGGCGGTCCTCGAACGTATCGCAGCCGAACTGTCCGACGAAGTGTGGGTCGTCGCGCCGGAGACCGACCAGAGCGGTCTCGCGCACTCGCTGACGATCAACGATCCTCTACGACTGCGCAAAGTCTCCGACCGCAAGTACGCGTTGCGCGGTACGCCGACCGACTGTGTGATCATGGCGGTGACCCATGTGATGCCCGAGCGCCCGGACCTTGTGTTGTCCGGTGTCAATTCGGGCGCGAACATCGCCGATGACGTCACCTATTCCGGAACGGTCGCCGGTGCGATGGAAGGGACGCTGCTCGGCATCAGGTCGATCGCCCTGTCGCAGGCCTACTCGTATCGCGACACCGGACGGCTTGTGCCCTGGGAGGTGGTCGAGACCCATGCGCCGGACATACTGCGCAAACTTGTTACGCTCGAATTGGATCCGGGCACGTTTTTGAACGTGAACTTCCCGAATTGCGGGGTCGGCGAGGTCAGAGGTACACAGGTGACACACCAGGGCAAGTTGCTGCATGGTTTGTCGGTGGAGGAAAGGGCTGATGGAAGAGGCTTTCCCTATTTCTGGATCCGTTTCGGGCGCTCGCCGGTCGATGCGGTCGCCGACAGCGACGTCGCCGCGCTTGAAAGCGGCACGATCTCGGTCACACCCTTGAAGCTCGATTACACAGCATACGAAACGGTCGAGCGGGTCAGGGAGGTGCTTGGATGAACGCGGGGCCCGGTCCGGCATCGGCGATTGTCTCGAGCACGGATCGCGAAGGGTTCGCGGCCTTCATGCTGCGCGCGCGCGCGGCAGGCATTGAAGACATGACGCTGATGAGCGTGATCGAATCCGTGCCGCGCAGGCAGTTCATGGATGCGGAGTATCACCATCTCGCGATGGCTCCGCGCACCATACCGATTGCCTGCGGCGAGACACTCGAAGGGTTGGATCTGCAGGCTCGCATCATCCACGCGTTGCATGCGGACGGGGTCTCCCGTGTCCTGGAAATCGGTACGGGCACCGGGTTTACCGCCTGCGTGCTGTCGCGGCTGGCAAAGCGCGTCTACACGCTTGAGCGCTACCGGACACTGCACCAGGCGGCGGCCCAGCGCATACGTCATCTCGGGGTAACCAATGTAATCTCGTTGCATGCCGATGGTTCGTCCGGTTCGCAGGACGGTCCATTCGACAGGATTGTCAGCTGGAACGCATTTCCGTCGCTGCCGCGCCATTTCGTCGAACAACTGGTGTCCGGCGGCAGCATGATCTGCGCCATCGGCGAGGCCGACGAGCCTCAGGTCCTCGTCCGGCTGACCAAGACTGGAAGCCGCTTCGAGCGTGAAGACATCGGCACCGTCCGCTTTCAACTCATAAAAGCGGGCATACCGCGCATTTTATGAAGCTTTCCCTGGACGCCGAAAGCCTCTCTTAACCACGCAGTAATACTAACGCGGTTTAATCATCACGAATCCGAACAGGATGGATGTGACGTGATGCGTACCAATTTCACGAATGCAAATCTCCTGCGTCTTGCGCGAACGGCAGCGGTCTTGGCGATTGGCGCTGTTGCTGCCGGCTGCAGTTCCGACGTGATGCGGTTTTCGGACGACTTTTATACGTCGGCCGTACCGCAAAGCCCGACGACGGTCGCGCAGGGCGCTCCTTATCAGCAGCCTGCCTACGGCTCAAACATCGATCCGGCTACGACCGGCTCGGTTCCGCCGGCGAATGGCGCGATGGTGTCGGGGCCCCGGCAGCCGACCCAGATCGCCACGCCACAACCGACAGCCGGCGTCGGCGCGATGGCTTCGCCTGCGCCGCTGCCGGCGAGGGTGGCGCCGATTACACCGACCGATCCGATCAACACGTCCTCGGTGACGCGGGCGCCGGTTGCGCCGCCCGTCATGACACGCGGCGGCTGGACAGCCGAGGGCGCCAGGACGGTTATCCTGCGCGACGGCGAGACCATCGCGACCCTTTCCAAGCGCTACGGCGTGCCGGAAAGCGCGATCCTGAATGTCAATGGCATCCGCAGTGCCGGCTCGGTTCGCGCCGGCCAGTCGATCCGGATTCCCGTATTTTCGCGCGAACGGCTCGCCTCTGCCGCGACGCAGCCGTTGCAACCGCCGGTAACCCCCCAGCTCAGCGCGCCGAAACGCGATGCCGTGATCGCCGATGGCGGCCGCTACACGGTTTCTGCAGGCGATACGCTTTCATCGATTTCCCGGCGCACCGGGGCAAGCGTGTCGGCGATCAAGCTGACCAACGGACTGTCGAGCGACACGATCCGCATCGGCCAGCGGCTGGTCATTCCGGGGCTTTCGGCCGAGGGCACGGAGAAAGTCGCACGCATCAAGAAGATCGATCCGGTTATAACCGGCGGCATCAAGCGCCGCCCGACCACGAACGAGGTCAAGGGGTACACGCCGCCGGCTCCGACCGCCAAAACACCACAGGCCGCCGCGCCACCGGCGGAAAAGAAGACTGCGCGAGCGCCTGATGCCGCCGGCTCCGCAACGATGCGCTGGCCGGTCAACGGCCGGGTCATTAGCGCGTTCCAGTCGAAATCCAGCGGAAAGCCGAATGACGGCATCGACATCTCCGTCCCCAAGGGCACTGCGGTGAAGGCGGCTGACAAGGGTGTCGTGATCTATGCCGGCGACGGCCTGAAGGAACTCGGCAAGACGATCTTGATCCGCCACGGCGACGGCGTTGTCACGGTCTATGGCCACGCATCGGACTTGAATGTTCAGCGCGGCGATACCGTCAAGCGCGGTCAGACGATCGCCGCCTCGGGCATGAGCGGTTCGGCCAAGCAGCCGCAGTTGCACTTCGAAGTCCGCAAGGATTCCAAGCCGGTCAATCCTGTTACCTACCTCCAGTAGGTGATGCTGCGGTCCGGCCCCGAAAAGGCCGGGCTGCGGCCCCGGTACCAACCTATCCCGCCGGCGGAAGCTGCTTCTTCAGGCGACCAGCCAGATCGTTGATGTATTGCCATGCGACACGGCCCGAACGGGCGCCGCGCGTTGTCGCCCATTCCAGTGCATCGCGGCGCAGTTCGTCCGACGCGATATCCAGCCCGAAATGCGCGGCATAGCCCGACACCATGTCCAGGTAATCGTCCTGGCTGCATTTGTGAAAGCCCAACCAGAGGCCGAAGCGATCCGACAGCGACACTTTTTCCTCGACGGCTTCCGACGGGTTGATGGCGGTCGACCGCTCGTTTTCGATCATGTCGCGCGGCAGCAGGTGGCGCCGGTTGGAGGTCGCGTAGAAGATCACGTTCGCCGGCCGACCTTCGACACCGCCATCCAGCGCGGCCTTGAGCGACTTGTAGGAGGTGTCGTCCTGATCGAAGGACAGATCGTCGCAGAACAGGATGAACCGGTGCGTTTCGCCGCGCAGCGTCTGGAGGATGCGCGGCAGGTCGTGGATGTCTTCACGGTGGATCTCGACGAGCTTGAGCGCGCTGGGCGCGGTCGTGCATATCATTGCGTGGACCGATTTTACCAGTGACGACTTGCCCATGCCGCGGGCGCCCCAAAGCAGCACATTGTTGGCCGGCAAGGCCTGCGCAAAACGCTCGGTATTCTCGACCAGAATGTCGCGCACGCGGTCGACACCGCGGATCAGGCCGATCTCCACGCGATTGACTTCGTGCACGGGCTGCATGGCGCCGGCGGCGCTGTCCCAGACGAAGCAATCGGCGAGCGAAAAATCGGCTGGCGGCGGCGGCGCGGGGGCCAAACGATCCATTGCCGCGATCAGGCGGTCAAGTTTCTGGTTCAGCTCACCCATCTGGTCGGGCATGGTCCGTTCTCCGACATCGTCAAACCGCATATCCGAAGCGGTTCGGCAGATGCGCTTTTGGTTGCATTGGTGCTTTTGCTGACTATATTCCGGACAAATTTTCAAGCCGTGCCGCAAGCACGGGTCAATGGAGTTCTTCATGTTCGTAACACCCGCTTATGCGCAGGCGGCCGGTGGTTCCGCCGGCGGCGCCGATCTCATCATGAGCATCTTGCCGTTTCTGCTGATCTTCGTGATCATGTATTTCCTGATCATCCGTCCGCAGCGCCAGCAAATGAAGAAACGCGATGAGATGCTCAAGGCGGTCCGGCGCAACGACACCGTCGTCACCGGTGGCGGCGTGATCGGCAAAGTGACGAAGGTCATAGACGACGACGAACTCGAAGTCGAAATCGCCAAGGACACGCGGGTCAAGGTGTTGCGCTCGATGGTCGCCGATGTGCGTGTGAAGGGCGAACCGGTGGCTGCCAACGACGCCGCGAAGAAATAACGCCGCGGACGCGCGGCGCGCCTTGCGCTCGCGCCACGGCCGGCCGACGAGGCCATCAAGACAGGATAATGGCGAATGCTCTATTTTTCTCCATGGAGAACGGCGCTCATCTGGTTGGCGGTGTTCGTTGGCATCCTGTACGCGCTGCCGAATGTGCTGCCGAGTACGACGTTGCAGTCGTTTCCGGGTTTTATACCGCAGAGCAAGCTGTCGCTTGGTCTGGATCTGCAGGGCGGTGTCCATCTGCAGCTGAAACTTGATCGCCAGGAGCTGATCGACAACCGGCTGGAATCGGTGCGCAACGAGGTGCGCCGGCTGCTGCGCGCCGAGGGCATCGGCTATACCGGCCTGTCGGGACGCGACCAGGCTGTCAGTGTGCGTATTCGCGACGAGGCCAATATTGACCGGGCGAAGGAGGTGCTGGCGCCGATTACCGAGCCGATCAGCGCCGGACTTCTGGGCGGCGGTATCGTGCGCGAAGCGTCGCTGAGCGAGCCTGAAACCGGGCTGTTGCGGGTTCAGATTACCGATTCAGGCCTCGACTACCGGATGACGCAGGCGGTAGCCCAGACAGTCGAGGTTATTCGCGGCCGCGTCGATGAACTGGGAACGACCGAGCCGGTCATTCAGCGTCAGGGCGAAGACCGGGTGATCGTCCAGGTGCCCGGGCTCGACGATCCGCAACGCCTGAAGGAGATCATCGGCACGACCGCGCGCCTGACCTTCCAGATGGTCGACGCGACGACGCCTGTGGAAGACGCGCTGAACAGTCGTCCGCCGGCTGGAACCGAGATCCTCTACTCAACCGACGATCCGCCGATCCCGTATTTGTTGGAAACGCGCGAGATTGTTACCGGCGAGAACCTCGAAGATGCGCAGGCCGCCTTCGACCAGCGGACCAACGAGCCGATCGTCAATTTCCGCTTCGACTCCAGCGGCGGCCAGCGTTTCGGCCGCGCGACGCAGGATAATGTCGGCCGTCCGTTTGCGATCGTGCTCGACAATCAGGTCATCTCGGCGCCGGTGATCCGCGAACCGATTCTCGGCGGCTCCGGGCAGATCTCGGGCAACTTCACGGTCGACGGCGCCAACGATCTGGCGATCCTGCTGCGTGCCGGCGCGTTGCCGCTGACACCAACATTCGTCGAGGAACGCACTGTCGGCCCAAGCCTCGGCGCGGATGCCATCGCGGCCGGCGAAATCGCCGGCATCATCGGTTCCGTTCTGGTCGTGGCCTTCATGTTCCTGGCCTATGGTTTCCTCGGCCTGATCGCCAATGTCGCGCTGATCATCAACGTGGTGATGGTGATTGCGATATTGTCGGGCATCGGCGCGACACTGACCTTGCCGGGTATTGCGGGTATCGTGCTGACGGTCGGCATGGCGGTCGACTCCAACGTGCTGATTTTCGAACGAATACGCGAGGAACGCCTGGGCGGGCGTTCGATGATCCAGGCCATCGATACGGGTTTCCAGCGGGCACTGACCACCATCGTCGACGCCAACGTGACGACGCTTATCGCCGCTGTCATCCTGTTCTACCTTGGTTCCGGCCCGATCCGCGGCTTTGCCGTGACGCTTGCCGTCGGTATCGTCACGACCGTCTTTACCGCATTCATCCTGACGCGTTGGCTGATCGCGTTTTGGGTCCGCCGCCGCAAGCCGAAAGAACTGCCGCGCGCGCCGGTCACGTTTGTGCCCTACGGCACGCAGATCAAGTTCATGTGGCTGCGCAGAATGGCGTTCACGCTTTCGGCAGTCGTTGTCGTGATCTCGATGGCATTATTTGCGACCGTCAACATGAACCTCGGTATCGACTTCAAGGGCGGGTCCCTGATCGAGGTGCAATCGCGCGAAGGCGATGCCAATATCGGCGACATGCGCGGCCGGCTGTCCGATCTCAATCTGGGCGACGTGCAAATCCAGGGTTTCGGGTCCGCGCGCGACGTGCTCATTCGCGTCGAAGCGCAGGGCGGCGGCGAGAATGCCGAGCAGACCGTGATCACGAAGGTGCGCGGCGAACTCGAAGCGGATTACGAGTTCAGGCGGGTCGAGGTCGTCGGTCCAACCGTGTCGGGCGAACTGGCACGCGCCGGAACGATTGCGGTTGTCGCGGCCCTGTTTGCGATCCTGGTCTATATCTGGCTGCGCTTCGAGTGGCAGTTTGCCATCGGCGCGATCATCGCCACGACCCACGACGTGTTGCTGACGATCGGGATGTTCGTGATCACCGGACTGGAATTCAACCTGTCCAGCATCGCCGCGATCCTGACCATTGTCGGCTATTCGCTGAACGATACCGTGGTCGTCTACGACCGTGTCCGCGAAAACTTGCGCCGCTACAAGAAGAAGACGCTGCCCGATCTGCTCGACATGTCGATGAACCAGACATTGCCGCGCACGATCCTGACCTCGGTGACGACGCTGCTGGCATTGCTGGCGCTGTTCTTCTTCGGCGGCGAGGTGCTGCGCTCCTTCGTGGCGGCCATGATCTTCGGCGTGCTGATCGGCACCTATTCGTCGATCTTTGTCGCTGCACCGCTGCTGATCCTGTTCAATCTGCGGCCCGACGCGCTCGACCGCGAATCCGACGAGAAGGACGCGACGGCCAACACCCAGCCCGTCGATCTCTGACGGGCCGGGGCGCGCCGGCATGGCAAAGGGCATCGAAATCCGCGAGGCGCATTTTCCGGGCCGCGCACCGATCGACGCCTATGGCAGCGGCGGTTTCCGGTTTGCCGACATGTCGCATCGGGGATCGATTCTCTGCCTTCCGTCCGGCGTGCATGGCTGGGATGTGAGCGAAGCATCGACGTTGTCGGCTGTCAGCCTCCAGCGGGTCTTCGACGAGGCTGACGGTATCGAAGTGCTGCTGATCGGCATGGGGCCGGATTTCGCTCGTGTGCCGCCTGATCTGCAAGCCGAACTCCGCGAAGCCGGCGTTGTTACTGACGCCATGAGTACCGGTGCGGCTGTACGTACATATAATGTCCTGCTGGCCGAAGATCGCGCCGTCGCCGCCGCCCTCATCGCGGTCGACAAGGCGTAGACCGGGGCGGGCGGCTGACATGCCGGACCATTACCAGCACTGTCTCGATATCCTTCGCGAAGGCGATCTTGAGCGCTTTCTGACTGTGCTCTACGCACCGCAGGAAAAACGGCCCGCACTGGCGGCGTTGTTTGCATTCGACGTCGAGGTCAGGCGCATCCGCAATCTCGTTTCCGAACCGCTGCCAGGCGAGATCCGGTTGCAATGGTGGCGCGACGTGATCTCCGGCGAGCGGTCGGGTGAAGGACGCCAACACCCTGTTGGTGCGGCACTGCTAGACGTGATCGACGAGTTCGCGCTGCCGCGCGCGGCGTTCGACAACTGCCTCGATGCGAGAATCTTTGATCTCTACAACGATCCGATGCCCGACCGTGGCAGTTTCGAGGGATATCTCGGTGAGACCGTGTCCATGTTCTTCCTGTTGGCCGCGCAGATCCTCAACGAGGGCGAGGATACCAACTGCGCGGAGCTTGCCGGGCATGCAGGAATGGCCTGCGGGATTGCCAACACCCTCTGCGACCTGCCGCTCGATACCGCGCGCCGGCAGGTCTATATGCCGCGCGACATGCTCGGCGCTGCCGGAACGGACCCCGATGCGCTGATCGAGGGATCCGACCGCGATGGCCGGAAGCGCGCGGTTTCCATGCTTGCCGCAGTCGGACACGATCACCTCGCAACGGCACAGGCGGCCTTGGCGAATGCTCCGGCAAAACTGCGCATCGCCTTCCTGCCGCTTGCAACCGCCGGTGCGCGGCTTCGGCTGGCAGAGCGACAGGGCGGCGAAACCGGAGGCCGGCCGGCGGGACTATCTCCGCTCAGAACCCATTGGCTGTTTTTGCGCCGGGCACTGCTCGGATAACCACTCGTTTTAGACGGCCGATCGAGGAACGTGGATTTTGACTTTGACGTGAAAGTCAAAACTGCTAGTTGTCTGCCCATGCCGAAAGGCATGGAGGAGAACTGTTGAGCCTGCCTGTCCTTGTGCTCGTCGTCGTCGCGGGTATTACATTGATCATACTGGCGGTCCACTTGAGCGGCGGCACCAAGACCAGTGAGTTCGACGCCGCGTCCGTCGCGATTGAACGGTTCGCCGTCGATTTTCCCGAAACGGAGACCGTCAAATGCCACCTGACCAGGGACCGGCATGACGCGATCCTGGAGCTCGCCGACGGCCACATCGGCTTGGTGCATGCGGTCGGCAGCAACGCGTTGACGCGGTTTGTCGCCGCAGGCGAAATGAGCGCTTGGCAGAGCGCTGACAATGCGTCGTCGGTCGAGATCAGGACCGGCGACCTGACCTGGCCCCGGGCGCAATTTCATTTCGACGACGCCGGCGAAGCGGCTGTCGTATCCGGCTTGTTCGGTGACGCGGCGTGGCAGCATGAGGAGCGAACGGACCGATGAACCTTGATCAGATCATCCCGCATTATCCAGACGTGACTCAAATCGCGATCCCGTTTTTCGTGCTCGCCATCCTTGTCGAGTTGCTCTACCTCAAGCTTTCCCATGCGCGGAGGACCGCCGGTTTCGAGACGCGGGACACGCTGACATCTTTGTTGATGGGCACCGGCAACGTGGTTTCGGGGCTGCTGTTCGGCTTCATCGCCTTTGGCGTGCTGATGTGGGCATGGAACTACAGAATCTTCGATATCGGTTTTTCGTGGTGGGCCGTGCTGCTGTGCTTCATCCTCGATGATTTGCGCTACTACTGGTATCACCGCATCGCGCATCGCTCCCGCTGGGTGTGGGCAGAGCATGTGAACCACCATTCCTCGCAGCACTACAATCTGTCGACCGCGCTCCGGCAGAGCTGGACAGGTACGTTCACGGGCATGTTCGTATTGCGCATTCCGCTTGTCCTGATTGGATTTCATCCGGTCATGATCGCCTTCGTCGGCGGGCTCAACCTGATCTACCAGTTCTGGATCCATACCGAGGCGATCCGCAAAATGTGGAAGCCGATCGAGCTTGTCTTCAACACGCCATCGCACCACCGGGTCCATCACGCGACCAACCCGCGCTATCTCGATGCCAATTATGCCGGCACGCTGATCGTCTGGGACCGCATGTTCGGGACATTCGTGGAGGAACTGGAGGAAGATGCGCCGCGCTACGGGATCGTGCACAATATCGGCACGTTCAATCCCTTCAAGGTGGCCTTCCATGAGTGGATCGCCATGTTCAAGGATGCGTGCTCGCCCGGCCTGACACTCGGCCAGAGGCTCGGTTACCTGTTCCTGCCGCCCGGCTGGAGCCATGACGGAAGCCGCAAGAATTCGGCCGAGCTGAAGGCGGATTACGTGCGGCTACACCCGGATCAGGCGGGCGCGCCCGGACTGCCCGACCGCCCGCCGTCGGAGGCGCTGGTGCCCGGTGGATGACAGCTAGCAAGCCTGCTGGATGTCCCGGACGAGATCCGGGACTGCAGCGATGTTCGCCATGCGCCGGTAGCGCGGATTGCCTTGTGGTTCCGGCGCTTCCTCCAGCGCCCATGTCAAATCGTGCGGAACATGGACGGCCCAGCAGCCGGCTTCGAGCGCCGGCAGGATGTCGGAACGCATGGAGTTGCCGACCATCATGGCGCGTGACGTGCCGCGACCGTGCCGGTCGAAGATGTTGCGGTAGGTGTCCGTCGTCTTGTCGCTGACAATTTCGATGTGGTCGAAGTGATCCTGCAGCCCGGATTCGGTCAGCTTTCTTTCCTGGTCGAACAGATCGCCCTTGGTGATGACCAACAGGGTGTGGTCGGCCTTCAGCGCGGCCAGCGTTTCGGCGACGTGCGGAAACACCATGACGGGATGCGCGAGCATCTCCTTGCCGAGTTCCAGGACCGCATCAATCGCAGAAGCGGGAAGGCGGTCGCCGGCGATCTCGCGGGCTGTTTCCAACATGGAAAGGGTGAAGCCCTTCACCCCGAAACCGTAAAGGGCGATATTCCTCTTCTCGGTGGCGAGCAGAGCCGCGTCGACTGCGTGCGGAGTGGCGAAGTCCGCCAAAAGCTCGCCAAAGCGTGCCTGACTGTCCTGAAAGAAGCGCTCATTGTGCCAGAGCGTGTCGTCGGCGTCGAAGGCGATTGCCGTGACGGGTCTGTCGGGCCGGTCCGACATCACGGCACGAAGGAGAGTATAATATCGCGCAATTCCGGTTCGTCGACGCGCTCTGCGGCCTCATGGCGCAGGAACCACTGGGTCTTGCGTTGCAGTCTCTCCGGCCAATCGTCGAGTTGCTTTTCGACCTCCAGCGCGTGGACATGCACAACGCATTCGACCGAGCGCTTGTCGGGGCGGAATTTCAGATAATGGAACCGGCCGATATCCTTGCGGGTGATCGCGCCGGTGATGCCGGCTTCCTCAAAGGCTTCCTGGGCCGCCGACTTTGCCGGCGACATGCCTTCATGCGGCCATCCCTTGGGCAGCACCCAACGGCCGGTGTCACGGCTGGTAAGCAGCAGCACTTCCAGCGTGCCGTCCACCATACGCCAAGGCAAGGCGCCGTACTGCACCTTCGGTGCGGCGCGCAGTGCTTCGGCAATGTGAAAGTGTTGGCGCTGTCTTCGTTTCACGTCATGAACGAGAAAATCTTCCATGCCCGATCATACGGCTGCGGCACCTGCCGCGGAAAGACTTCCAGCACCCCCTGTGCAAAGATTTCGGTGGATTATTCTGCTGCATCGCAGCGAGACAAGCCAAGCCATTCCGATACGTCACGTTTTGCGCGGTCCGTCAATGCCTTTTTCTTGGCAATCGCCTTGTCCTTGCCGCGCCACCGCCCGGTGTGGCCGGCCGGCTTGGCGGCGGCGCCGGGCTCGAGTGGCGGGAACAATCCGAAGTTGACGTTCATTGGCTGAAAGGAGCGTTTCTTCTCATCGTCACTGACCAAGTGGCCGCCGGTAATATGGCCCAGCAGCGCGCCGAATGCCGTGGTCGCGGGCGGCAGAGCGACGGGGTCGCCGAGACGCTCGGCGGCCGCGAAACGACCGGCTAGAAGTCCGATCGCCGCAGATTCGACGTAACCCTCGCAACCGGTAATCTGACCGGCAAAGCGCAGGCCGGGCCGTGTCTTCAGCTGCAGGTCGCCATCGAGCAGGACCGGCGAGTTTAGGTAGGTGTTTCGGTGCAGGCCGCCGAGCCGCGCAAACTCGGCATTTTGCAGGCCCGGGATCATCCTGAAGACATCGGCCTGGGCGCCGTAGCGCAGTTTTGTCTGGAAGCCGACCATGTTGTAGAGCGTGCCGAGCGCATTGTCCTGGCGAAGCTGAACCACCGCGTGGGGCTTGACGTCCGGGCGATGGGCATTGGTCAAGCCAATCGGCTTCATCGGGCCGTGGCGCGGCGTTTCACGCCCGCGACCGGCCATGATCTCGATCGGTAGGCAACCGTCGAAATAGGGCGTGCCTTCCCATTCGTGGAACTCGGTCTTGTCGCCGGCCAGCAACGCATCGATGAAGGCGTTGTATTGCTGCTCGTCGAGCGGGCAGTTGATGTAGTCCTTACCGGTGCCGCCCGGCCCCACCTTGTCATAGCGCGACTGGAACCAGGCGGTATCCATGTCGATGGATTCGAAATGCACGATCGGCGCGATCGCGTCAAAGAAAGCAAGTGCATCGCGCCCGGTCGCCTGGGCGATGGCGTCGGCAAGCGACGGGGCAGTCAGGGGGCCGGTGGCGACGATGACCTGATCCCAGTCCGCAGGCGGCAGGCCGGCGATCTCTTCGCGCATCAGCGTGATCAGTGGATGTTCCTCGATGGCGCGGGTCACGGCGGCGGAGAAGCCATCGCGGTCGACGGCAAGCGCACCGCCGGCCGGCACCTGGTTGGCATCCGCAGCCCGCATGACCAACGAGCCGGCAAGCCGCATTTCAGCGTGGATCAGGCCGACCGCATTGTGTTCGGAATCATCAGACCGGAAGGAGTTGGAGCAGACCAGTTCGGCGAGACCGTCGGTCTTGTGCGCGTCGGTGCCGCGAACACCGCGCATCTCGTGCAGAATGACGGGGATGCCGCGGCCGGCGATTTGCCAAGCCGCTTCCGAGCCGGCAAGTCCGCCGCCGACGACATGAATTTGTTGAATAGACATGGAAGCGAGATAACGCCGGGCGGGAAAAGCTTCAAGAAAACAAAACACCCGCCGTGGGAGGAACGGCGGGTGTCTTGTACACGCGGCGCGAAGCCTGGGAGGAGGTCGGTTCGCACCGCTGTTACCGACCGGGTGGGAGGAGAAAAGCCCGGTCGGAGTTGCGTTCCGTCAGAGACGGGCGGCCTTGCGGGCCAGGAAAGAGATGTCCATGCGGCTCATGCCGAGGTCGGCGAGTTCGCGGTCGGACAGGCGGTTCAGTTCACGAACGGTCGTGCTGTAGCGGCGCCATTCGGCGAAGGTGCGTGAGATGTTCATTGTCGTTTCCTCTGCGTATCTGCGTGGGAGCTGCTGTTATTGTTGTTGTTCTGATACTGCGAAGATAATCGATTGAATCGGGATTATAAGGCCCGCTTTCGCAATGCAGCCATGCGTTTTGTGCAATGCACAATTCGTATCGTTTGCAAACAAACGCGATTGCCCGCCGCGGAAGCGCTCCCGCGGCGGGCAACAATCTGTTTATGCGATACCGACTTGCGCCGGATCGTCGTTAGCGGTGGGAGACCCGACGTGCGACGTCGGTGATGTCACCACGGTTGATGCCCAGATCGTCGAGTTCGCGAGCGGTCAGGCGGTTCAACTGGTTCAGCGTCGCGCGATAGCGGCGCCATGCGAAGAAGGAGTTTGCGATGTTCATTGTCTAGATCCCGTCGAGACTCATTGTTCTTATCTCGTTACAGGGCGCAGATAATGTCGGATTCGAGCGGCGAAAAGTGACGCTTTTGCATGGCTCCTATGCTTTGGGTGCATTGCACAAATTTAACGCAGTGATGAACGGTTGGGCAGTCGTTACCGTTCGCGTAACTCGCTGAAAAAAATGAACATTTTTGAGCAGATCAATGACCCTCCAGAGGTGTCACGACTAGCCCTGTTAGGGATTCGTTTACGCTGCTCGAAAGGTCCTCGCGGTGCGGAGATTTCGCTGGCCTGAGGCCCGTCCGCAACAGGTGTTTGACGCATTTTTTCGTTGATTGACGCGCAAGCGGTGATATAGACGCCCGATCAAGCGGCATGCCTGTCATGTCCATGAACAATGCGGATATGGCGGAACTGGTAGACGCACTGGATTTAGGTTCCAGCGCCGCAAGGCGTGGGGGTTCGACTCCCTCTATCCGCACCACCATCCCGCTGGACCAGACAATCACTCCGTTGGGACACAGCCAGGACCCGGGCGGGCGAGCAAGACGAAGGTTGGAAGATGCAGGTTAGCGAAACCCTCAATGAAGGGCTGAAAAGGGAAATCAAGATCGTCGTTCCGAAGGCCGATCTTCAAAACAAGCTCGGCGACAAGCTCGAGGACGCCAAGCAGAAGGTCCAACTGAAGGGTTTCCGGCCCGGCAAGGTTCCGGTCTCCCACCTGCGGCGCATGTACGGCAAGTCCTTCATGGCCGAGATTGTCAACGAGATCATCAATGATACGCCGCGCTCGGTTCTCGCCGACCGCGGCGAGAAATCGGCGACGCAGCCGGAAATCGACATGACCGAGGACGAGAAGGAAGCCGAAAAGGTCCTCTCCGGCGATGCCGATTTTGAATTCTCGCTGAAATACGAGATCATCCCGGCGATCGAGATCGGCGACTTCTCGGCGATCAAGGTTACGCGTCCGGTTGTCGACGTGCCGGCCGACGAGGTCGAAGAACAGGTCAAGCGGGTCGCACAGTCGGCCGCCGAGTATTCGGCAAAAGACGGCAAGGCCGAAAACGGTGACCGCGTGACGATGGATTATACCGGCAAGGTGGACGGCGAAGCATTCGAAGGTGGCGCCGATACCGACGCCAATCTGGTGCTCGGCTCCGGCCAGTTCATTCCGGGATTCGAGGATCAGCTGGTCGGCGCCAAGGCCGGTGACGAGAAACAGGTCAAGGTGACGTTCCCAGAAGACTACGGCGCCGCGCACCTCGCCGGCAAGGAAGCGGTGTTCGACGTCACGGTCAAGGAAATCGCCAGCGCCGGCGAAATCGTCATTGATGACGAAACGGCCGGAAAGCTCGGTCTGGAAAGCGCGGAGCGGCTGCGCGAGCTGGTCCGCGAACAGATCGAAAGCCAGTATGGCTCGGCCACGCGCCAGAAGGTCAAGCGGCAGTTGCTGGACGCGCTTGACGAGCAGTACAAGATCGAGTCTCCCTCGAAACTCGTCGAGACCGAGTTCAACAACATCTGGGCGCAGATCACCCACGATCTGGAGCAGGCGGGCAAGACCTTCGAGGACGAAGAGACGACCGAAGACGAGGCGCGTGAAGAGTATATGCGTCTGGCCGAACGCCGCGTCCGCCTCGGACTGGTGCTTTCGGAGATCGGCGAGAAGGCCGGCGTTTCCGTTTCCGAGCAGGAACTGCAGAACGCCGTGATGAACCAGGTTCGCCAGTATCCGGGCCAGGAACAGCAGATCTTCGAGTTTTTCAGGTCGAACCCGGATGCCGTGGCCAACCTGCGCGCGCCGATCTTCGAGGAGAAGACGGTCGATCATCTGCTGACCGTGGTCGACGTCACCGACAAGACGGTGACCAAGGAAGAGTTGCTGGCCGACGACGAAGACGCGCCGAAGGAGGCCGCACCGGCCGAGAAAAAGCCGGCCGCCAAGAAGAAGGCCGCGCCGAAGAAAAAGAAGGCCGACAGCGCGGAATAATCGCGCTGCCATCGTGTCATACAGACCGCCCGGATCATCGATCCGGGCGGTTTTGTTTTGGTGCGCACGTTATGAAAACCGGTGTTCCGGCAGAAAGCTGTCCGGCAGGAAGTCGGGTGTCTGGCCGGCTGCAATCATCACGGCGGCGCGCGCCATGAGATGCGCGATGCCGAAGCCGATCTTGAAGCCGCCAGTCGCGACGATAAGCTCTGGTTTGTCGGGCAGCGACCCGACCAGCGGATCGCGCCTCGACGCGCGCGGCCGCACGCCGGCCCAGCGCTCCAGCACCTCGGCGCCTCGCAGCGCCGGGCATAGCGCCTGCGCCCTTGCGATGACATCGTCTAGCCGGCTGTCGGTGGTGCCGGGATCGGTGAATTCGCGTTCGGTGGTCGAGCCGATGGCGACCGTGCCGTCATCATGGGCGATCGCATAAGTGCCGTCCTCGTAGACGATGGGCAGGCGGGGATCGATCGGCATTGCCGGCGCTAGCCGCGCTGACTGTCCCTTGATGCCGGTTCCGCTTTCGCCACCGATGAAGCGGTCGAGCGGCGCGAAGGTCTCCCAGCCGGCGCAAAGCACGATCCGGCCAGCGGCAAGCGGTTCTCCGCCTGGCACAATCACGCTGTTACCGGCCCCGTCGAATTCGACCGCCTGACCTTCGCGCAATTCGACCTTTGCAGCGATGGCAGCAGTTTTGAGCGCGGCCAGCAGCTTGCGTGGCGCAATCCGCGCCGACAGCGTATCGTGGTTCACCCCAAAGGGGACTTGCTCATCCGGGAGCCATGCGGGGCAGGGGCTTGCGTCGGCGACCTGCCACGAACAGGTTTCGGGCCATTGCGTCCCTGCGGCTTCGGCCCAGCTCTCGCATTGCTGGCGGCGCGGCGCATTGCGGATCGGCATCAGCCGGCCGCAGCGGCGATAGCCGGTATCGAGGCCGGTGCGGCTCTGCAGATCGGCGACGGCATCTTCCAGCGACAGAAGGCCCTGCAACTGGAACTGCTTCTTGGCATCCCAGTTGACCGGCTGGTGCGGCATCAGGGCTCCCATCACACCGCCGCTGGCGCCGGCGCTGATCTGTCGTTTCTCAAAGAGGATCACGGAAAGCCCTTGCCGCGCCGCTTCCAATGCGGTCCAAAGCCCGGTGACGCCGCCGCCGACAACGGCGATGTCGTGGTGTTTTCCGGCAGGGTGCGAATGCGGCATGGGAAATGACTGACCTGAAGCGGGACCGGGTGAGCTGGCTGGACGGCGATATGCCGTTTTCCGACAGCTTTGGCGATCACTTTTATTCGCGACGCGACGGGCGTGCGGAGTGTGGCCATGTATTCCTGGCCGGCAACGGCCTGCCGGAACGGTGGGAAGCTGCAAACCGGTTCACAGTCGGCGAACTCGGTTTCGGGACCGGCCTCAATTTCCTGGAGACTTGGCGGCTGTGGCGCGAAACGCGCACCAATGACGGCACTCTGGAATTCGTGTCGTTCGAAGCCTTTCCGATGAAGGCGGACTTCATCCGACGCGCCATCGGCTCTTGGCCGGAACTAGGTGGACTTCTGGACCTGTTGCTTCAACGATGGTCCGAACTTGCGGTCAAACCGGCAGCGTGGCGGCTCGATGAACAGACCAGCTTGCGTGTGGTCGTCGGCGATGCGCTTTCTGGCCTTGGCAACTGGGATGGGATGGCCGACGCCTGGTATCTCGATGGCTTCGCGCCGGCACGCAATCCGGATATGTGGTCGGCCGAACTCATGCGGGCAGTGGCTCGGCACACTCGACCGGGCGGCACATTTGCGAGCTACACTGCGGCCGGATGGGTGCGGCGGAACCTGGACGCCGCCGGTTTTGACGTCGAGAAAGCGCCGGGCCATGGCGGCAAGCGCGAGATGATCCGCGGTCGGTTGGCCGGGTAGGGCGGTTCCGTTATGCGGCGCCGCCGACCAGATCGCGGAGGAGATAACCGATTGCAAAGGCGGCGGAAGCAGCGGCAAGTCCGATGATGAGGGTCTCCAAGCCGGAAATCCACCAGCGGGTCAGCGACCACTGGCTTTTCAGGGAGCCGATAGCGAAGAACACGATCGATGTCATGATCAGCGCGACCGACATCGCGCTGTCTGCTGGTAGCGCCAGATAGGGTAGCAACGGGACCGCGCCACAGACCACGAAGGCGGCGAATGTCGACAGCGCGGACTTGACCGGATCGCGCAGAATACCGCTCTGGCCGTGCTCCTCGAACAGCATGGTGGCAACCCAGCGCTCGCGGTCGGCGGTGATCGCCTCGACCGCCTGCTCAAGCGTTTCGCCCTGCAGGCCCTTGAGCGCCATGATCTGGCGAATTTCCTCGCGCTCGCCGTCCGGATCGACGGCGATGTGCCGGTGTTCCATCGCGCGCAACTGCTTGAATTCATCGACCTCGGTCTTCGTACCGGAGTAGTTGCTGGCCGCCATCGAGAGACCGTCGGCAAGTAGGTTGGCGAGCCCCAGAACGATCACGATGCTGGCCGAAAGCGACGCACCGACGACTCCCGCGACGATCGCGAAGGTGGTCACCGCACCGTCGATGCCGCCATAGACGAAGTCGCGTGCATAGTTGGGCCGGCTTCCGCCAGCGAGGCGCTGCCTGATCGCTTCGGCAGTGTGCTTGTGTTCGAGCGCCATCGTTCCTGCTCCCATTTTCGCGGTATTCCCTTGCGCCATGTATCGCGCTAAGGCGGCAGTGCTTTCCTGATAATACTCGCTGACGGGCGATGCGATGCCATTTCTTGACTTTGTCATGAACAACCGGCGGTGGCTGGGCGGCGGTTTTTTGCTGACCCTGTTCTCCAGCTATGGGCAGACTTTCTATATTGCATTGTCGAGTGGGCGGATTCGCGATGAATTCGGTCTGAGCCATGGCGAATTCGGCACGTTGTTCATGGCTGCGACCCTGCTCGGCGCAACCCTGATTCCGGTCGTTGGCCGCCGGATCGACAGCACGCGGCTGGAAAACTACGCGGTCTTCGTGCTTGCCGGCATGACAGGATCGATGCTGCTGATCGCTGTCTCCAACCATGTAGCGGTCTTGTTCATCGCGCTGGCAGGCACGCGCATGTTCGGGCAGGGGCTGATGCCACACGCCGCCATGACCGCGACTGGGAGGTGGTTCGCGCGCAATCGCGGCAAGGCGGTCTCGGTCGTGGCGCTTGGGCACCAGTTCGGCGAAAGCGTCATGCCGATCAGCTTCGTCGCGATTGCGGCCGTGGCCGGATGGCGTTCCAGTTGGCTGATCAATGCGGTCATCCTGGTTGTCATCGTGCTGCCGCTGGTGTTCGTCGCGATGCGGACCGATCGCATACCGGGGGCTGCGGAAGCAGATGGCGGTGAGGAAGGGCGGCAATGGAGCAGGGCCGAGGCGCTGCGCGATTTCCGCTTTTGGATCCTTCTTGCCGGCCTGCTGGCGCCGCCTGTGATCGGCAGCGTGGTGTTCTTCCACCAAGTCTATCTGACCGAGATTCGCGGCTGGGCTTTGGCGCTGTTTGCCGGATCGACGCCGATCCTGTCGCTCTTTGCGATTGCCGCGACCATCCTCACCGGCGTGCTGATCGATCGCTTTGGCGCCATAAGGCTGGTTCCGCCGATGCTGCTGTTCCTCGCGGTCGCAAATATCGCTCTGGGCCTGGTCGCCTCGGCGGTCGCTATTGTCGTCTACATGGCGTTGATGGGCGTAACATTCGGCATGTTTGCCTCGGTTTTCGGAGCGATTTTGCCCGAAATCTACGGCACCCGCCATCTCGGAGCGATCAAGGGCGTCGCAACCTCGGCGATGGTTATCGGCACGGCGCTGGGGCCGGGCTTGAGCGGTTGGGCCATCGATGCCGGGGCCGGCCTGCCGGCGATCATCATCGGCCTGGGAGCGTATTCACTCGCCGCCACGCCGCTGATGGGGTGGCTGGCTATGCAAGGCTTCAATCCTGACCGAAAACCGGTCGCCTGAGTTTTCGCTGTTCCGCAAGGCCATGCGCCGCATTGCATCGCGATGCGGATTGTGGTCTTGCTTGACAAGCTTCTTCGCTTACCAAAGTGCCGCTCTGCGTTTTTGCCTCCCGTCCGACGCCGAGGCCGGATTGGCCAGCCCTCGGAATTGTCATGCCGATGCTCAGGTTCTTGCTGGATAATGCGCGCTGGTTGCTCGGCGGTCTCCTGCTGACAATGTTCTCGTCGTTCGGCCAGACGTTTTTCATTTCGCTGTCGGCCGGCGAATTGCGGGCAGAATACGGCCTGAGCCATGGCGGTTTCGGAGCGCTCTACATGCTCGCGACGCTGGCCAGCGCGCTGACGCTTCCGCAACTGGGCAAAATCGTCGACCGGTACAGCATCGTCCAGGTGGTCGGGCTGACGATCCCCATGTTGGCCGTCGCGTGCATGGCGATGGCATTGTCCCACTCGCTCTGGATGCTTGTGGTGGTGATCTACCTGTTGCGGTTGTTCGGGCAGGGAATGATGACGCACATCGCGATGACAGCGATGGGAAAATGGTACGCGGCGCAGCGCGGCCGCGCGGTATCGGTGGCAGGCATCGGGATCAACTTCGGCGAGGCGCTGTTTCCGCTGATCTTCGTTGCGATACTCGGAGCTGTCGGTTGGCGCGGCAGCTGGCTGGTCGCGGCGGCAACACTGCTGGTTGTCGCCTTGCCGGCCATTTATCTCCTCATGCGCGTCGAACGCCAGCCGCGCGGCGTGGCTGTCGCCGCCGACCCGTCCGGCGTTCGCGACTGGACACGCGCCGAGGTGTTGCGCGATCCGCTGTTCTACCTGTTGATGACCGGTATTCTGGCGCCGCCCTTCATCGGTACGACCATCTTTTTCCATCAGGTTTATCTCGTCGAACTGCGCGGCTGGTCGCAGGAAGCTTTTGCCGCCTCCTTTATATTCATGTCGTCAATGACGGTGGTGTGCGCGATCATTTGCGGCGGACTGGTCGACCGCTTCAGTGCGGTGCGCATACTGCCCTTCTTCCTGTTGCCGCTGGCGGCCGCCTGCTTCGCGCTCTTTGCGATCGAGAGCCAGATCAGCGCCTTCGTTTTCATGACGCTGCTTGGCGTTTCCTACGGCTTTTCCGGCACGTTGTTCGGCGCGGTCTGGCCCGAAATCTATGGCGCCAAGCACCTCGGAGCGATCCGCTCGGGCATTGTTGCCGTCATGGTGCTGGCAACCGCCGTTGGTCCAGGGCTGACCGGCCTGCTGATCGATCTTGGTGTGTCCTATTCCGGACAGATCTTCACCTTCGGTGTTTACTGCCTGTTTGCTTGCGCTGCTCTCTATGTCGGTTCGCTCAGATTGATCGCGCGGGCGGCCTCGCCGGTTGCAATCGAGGAAGCGCCCGGCTAACCGCTGCCTGTGAGCCGTGTATGTTGAGCCGATACGCGAGCCAATCCGTTTCGAAAGCTGATCTCCGATGACCGTTACCGTTCGTTTCGCTCCGTCGCCAACCGGCAATATCCATATCGGCAATGTCCGCACGGCGCTGTTCAACTGGCTCTATGCAATTCGTCATAGCGGCCAGTTCGTGCTGCGTTTCGACGATACAGACACGGCACGGTCGAGGCAGGAATTTGCTGACCAGATCGCTGCCGATCTGGAGTGGCTTGGCGTGAATCCGCATCGGGTCGAATACCAGTCGAAGCGGGCCGAGCGCCACGCGGCGGCCGTCGAGAAACTGAAGCAGGCGGGCCTGCTTTACCCGTGCTTCGAGACAGCCGAGGAACTGGAACGGCGGCGCAAGATCCGCCTGTCGCGCAAGCTGCCCCCGGTCTATGGCCGCGAGGCGCTGAAACTGAACGATGCGGAAAAATCGGACCTGCAGGCTGCGGGAAGAACGCCACACTGGCGGTTTCTGCTGCCGAATTTCGCCGAAACACCGTTTGAGACGCAGCGCACCGATGTTCACTGGAACGATGTCGTGCGCGGGCCGCAGACAGTCGATCTGGCGTCGATGTCGGATCCGGTGCTAATCCGCGAGGACGGCACCTATCTCTACACGTTGCCATCCGTCGTCGACGACATCGACATGGGCGTCAGTCACGTCATTCGCGGCGACGACCATGTGACGAATACCGGCGCGCAGATCGCCGTGTTCGAAGCGCTTGGCGCTACCGCGCCGGCATTCGGGCACCACAATCTGCTGACGACGATCGGCGGCGAAGGGCTGTCGAAGCGCAGCGGTGCGCTCGCCATCAAGACACTGCGCGAAGATGGTTACGAGCCGATGGCGGTGGCCTCGCTGGCCGCGCTGATCGGAACATCGGAGAATGTTGCGCCGGCGGCGGATCTCGCGGCGATGGCAGCGGGTTTCGACCCGGCGATCAGTTCGAAATCGGCGGCGAAGTTCGATCCGGCGGAGCTGGATGTGCTGAACCGCCAGATCGTGCATGGTCTGGATTTCGAAGCGGTCGCTGCGCGTCTGGAGGCAAGCGGCGTCGACATCGAAGATGACCGGGCGAAAGCGTTCTGGACGATGATCCGGGCCAATGTCGACAAGGTGGCGGACGCTGCTTCGTGGTGGCAGATCGTCACCAAGGAGCCCGACACCGAAGCGTTGCTCGAAGGCGAGGATCTGGAATTCGTGCGGGGCGCATTCGACCTGCTGCCGGAGGGAGAGATTGGTCCTCAGACGTGGTCGGATTGGACAACGGCGGTCAAGCAGGCGACGGGCCGCAAGGGCAGGGCGCTCTTTATGCCGCTCCGGATCGCGATTACGGGCCGCTCGTCCGGGCCGGAGATCGCAGATCTATTGCCTCTTCTAGGTCGGGAAGGAATTGCGGACCGACGACCCTGACGGCCCGCCGCCGGCCGGGTTCCTCTGCATCATTCGTGTCAGGCGTGACAGGACTGGCGGTGTCGGCGGGCGCAAGCGTGGTCTCTGAACTGTCCTCTTCGCTCGAAGCGGCAGGAAGCTCGGGCCGTTTCGCAGGCACGGGGATGGAAGCAGTGTTCAGCGGCCGGTCTTCCGCGTTGTCCGGGGCCAGGCTGGCAAGCGTTTGCGGTTTGCCACAGCTACAGGAAGAGCCGTCCTCGGATCTGCCGCTTTGGCGGTACAGGAACGCCGTTGGCAGCGCGGCATAGGGTTCGCCTTCGAGCGACACCATGGCCGCACTTTCTTCGTCGGGAACCCGGTGACGGTAGAGCTTTGTTTCGGCGGCCGGGCACATGGCCCGGCAGGCAGCCTCGTCTCGACCGAAGAATTCTGGCGTCGTCGCAAATGAAATCGGGAAGTAGTAGCCGTCGCAGGTGCGGACGCACATGGTACGATACGATCCGGAAAGATGCGGCAGCGCTGTACGGCCCGGCACATCGGCGGAAATGGCATCGTTGCGCGCCGGTTCCGCGCCCTGGCGTACGATAACGCGCCGGCCGTTACTGGTGACGCGCTTCTCGGGCTCCACACGGGCGACCCGTGTTGGCCGGTTGCAACCATAGGAGTTGAAGCGTGTCTGGAGCGCTTTGATGCGGGCGTTGTCGCGGCGCGGCTTGGCCTGGTCGCGTGTCCACTCGATATCGGCGAGGTTAGCCTGCATCTGGCTCAGGCTGTTGGCGAGCGTACGGCATTGCCGCGATCCGTTGAAACGGCAGCCGAGCGAACGCCGGGCGCGCTCGACCTTGCGGATCTCGGCAGCCTGCCGGCGGGCAGCGTCGGCATAGCGGTTGTAGCGGGCACTTGAACCAGTATTGGCAGATGCCGCGGCCAGTTGCGCGCGGATATCGCTGCACCGGTCGGCCGAGGCCGTCTCGGCTGAGAAAGCAAGCATTGCAAGAACAGCCAGAGTGGCTGTTCGCATGCGCACAAATAGAAGCAGCTTGCTCCGTACTGAACTACTGGTTGCCACGGTACACCATACCTTCCGAACGCAACGTTGAACTCCACAATAATGCGGGGCTGCAACTGCCGCGTTAACCCGCCGGCCCGATTTCTTTCATGCTTAATGAATACGGCATGAACCGGGCATGAACGGTGATAAGGCCGGTGTTTACGGGCGCACTTCCGCTGTCGCAGTCGCG
This sequence comes from Oricola sp., assembly GCF_965230365.1. Taxonomy (GTDB): domain Bacteria; phylum Pseudomonadota; class Alphaproteobacteria; order Rhizobiales; family Rhizobiaceae; genus Oricola. Next base: position 2,229,375 of record NZ_OZ246003.1, read on the forward strand.
TGACGCTGGGCGGCCTCGACGACGGCAAGTGCGGTCATGTTGACGACCCCCCTGGAGGTTACCGAGGGTGTCAGGATGTGCGCGGGATGGGCCGTTCCCAGCAGGATCGGACCGACATGAAGACCGTCGATCATCGACTTGACTGCGTTGAGGGTGATGTTGGCCGAATCCAGGCTCGGGAAAACCAGCAGATTGGCTTCGCCTTCCAACGTCGAGTGCGGATAGACTCTTTCGCGCAGTCGCGTGTCGATGGCGGAATCCGCATGCATCTCGCCATCGACTTCCAACTCCGGCGCCATTTCGTGCAGAATGGCCGTTGCGCGGCGCATTTTTTCGGCCGAGGCGGAATCGCGGGAGCCGAAATTGGAGTGCGACAGCAGAGCGGCCTTCGGCTTGATGCCGAAGCGACCGATTTCGCGGGCTGCCAGGATCGTCATTTCGGCGATTTCCTCGGCACGCGGTTCGACAGTCACATAGGTGTCGGTGAAGAAGGTCACGCCGCGTTGCGTGATCAGCATTGAGAGCGCTGAAAGGTCTTTGGTTCCCTCAGCCAGCCCGACGATCAGGCGCACATTGCGCAAATGGCGTTCATAGCGCCCGTCCAGGCCGCAGATCATCGCGTCTGCCTCGCCACGGCGCAGGGCCAGCGCGGCGATTACCGTGTTGTTGGTTCGCACCAGCGTGCGTGCCGTGTCCGGCGTGATGCCGCGCCGGCCGGCGATGCGCATGAGTTCGCTTGAATAGTCGCGGTAACGCGGGTCGTTGGCGGGGTTGATCAGTTCGAAGTCGACGCCATTGCGGATTTTCAAACCGTAGCGCTTGAGACGGGTCTCGACGACATCGGGACGGCCGATCAGGATCGGTTGTGCGATCCGGTCTTCCAACACGACCTGGGCGGCGCGCAGAACCCGTTCGTCCTCGCCATCGGCAAACACGACGCGCTTGTTTGTAGCAGCCTGTGCGGCCGCGAAGATCGGTTTCATTACCAGACCGGAGCGGAACACGAAGCGTGTCAGATGATCGCGATAGGCATCCATGTCCTCGATGGGACGCGATGCAACGCCGCTTTGCGCCGCAGCCTCGGCAACGGCGGGCGCGATGCGCAGGATCAGGCGCTGATCGAAGGGCGAGGGGATAAGGTATTCAGGGCCAAATGTCGGCGTCTCGCCAGAATAGGCGCGCGCGGCGATATCGGACGGTTCTTCACGAGCGAGTTTGGCGATCGCGTCGACTGCGGCTGCCTTCATCTGCTCGTTGATGGTGGTTGCACCAGCGTCGAGCGCGCCGCGGAAAATGTAGGGGAAACACAGGACGTTGTTGACCTGATTGGGAAAATCGGATCGTCCGGTGCAGATCATCGCATCCGGCCGCGCCGAACGAGCAACGTCGGGCATGATCTCCGGCGTTGGATTGGCAAGCGCCAGAATCATCGGTTGCTCGGCCATCTCATTGAGATACTCAGGCTTCAGGACGCCTGCCGCAGACAGGCCGAGAAACACATCGGCCCCCGGGATGACCTCGGCCAGGGAGCGCTTGTCGCTCTTCTGCGCATAGACCGATTTCCAGCGATCCATCTGGCTTTCGCGTCCTTCATAGACCAGCCCCTCGATATCGGTGATCCAGATGTTTTCGCGTCTTGCGCCCAGTGAGACGAGGAGGTTGAGGCAGGCAAGCGCGGCGGCGCCGGCGCCCGATGTGACGATCTTTGCGGTCTCGATCTGCTTGCCGGCCAGTTCGAGGCCGTTCATGATCGCGGCGGCGACGATGATGGCAGTACCGTGCTGATCGTCATGAAAGACCGGAATGTTCATCCGGTCGCGCAACTGAGCCTCGACCTCGAAACATTCGGGCGCCTTTATATCTTCCAGATTGATGCCGCCGAAAGTCGGCTCGAGCGCCGAGACCACGGACACCATGGACGAGATTTCGGTCGCCTCGATTTCTATGTCAAAGACGTCAATGCCGGCGAATTTCTTGAACAGGACCGCCTTGCCTTCCATCACAGGCTTGGAGGCAAGCGGACCGATATTGCCAAGGCCGAGTACCGCCGAACCGTTGGACACGACCGCGACGAGATTGCCGCGTGCCGTGTAGTTCGCCGCGCTCTGCGGATCTTCAGCGATGGCCAGACAGGGTGCGGCGACGCCGGGCGAATAGGCAAGGGCGAGATCGCGCTGGTTGCCTAGTGGCTTGATCGCCTGGATTTCGAGTTTACCGGGACGCGGATACTGGTGGAAGAAGAGGGCGGCTTCCTCCATGCTGTCCGTTGGTGCTGCGGCCTGGTCCGGCGACGCTTCTGCCATGGCTGATCCTGTCCTGTTACCAATCGTTTCTAGCCGCTTAGTGCCTTGCCGGGGGCACGCTGACAAGCGCCAGGCCGGCATGGCTGGTCTGCTGCGTTGATGGCGGTCAGAAAGCGCTGTTAAACAGGCCGCCGTCGAGCTTGACGCTTTGGCCGGTGAAGTAACCGGCATGATCGGAGCACAGGAAGGCGCAGGTCTTGCCGAATTCTTCCGGTGTGCCAAGCCGCCTTGCCGGGATCTGGCTTTCCTGCCGCGCCCGTTCGGCCGCTTCGTCGGTGCCGGCCCTGTCAGCAGCGTAGGAAATCGTTGAGCGAATCCGGTCCGTGTCGATCTTGCCGGGCAGCAGACTGTTGATCGTGACATTACGGTCGATATAGGAGCGGGCGATTCCCGCCAAAAAAGACGTCAGGCCAGCGCGCGCGCCCGACGAAAGGTCGAGTCCAAGGATCGGCATGTAGACCGACATCGATGTGATGTTGACGATGCGCCCGAAGCCGCGTTCAGCCATTCCGTCGACGACCTTCTGGACCAATTCGATAGGCGTGACCATGTTTTGCGTGACGCCCTTGAGAATGGCCTCGCGGTCGAGTTCGCGAAAGTCGCGCAAGGGCGGTCCGCCGTTGTTGTTGACCAGAATGTCCGGTTCAGGGTAGGCGGCCAGCAATGCCGCTTGGGTTTCAGGATCAGAGACGTCGCCGATGACGATCTGAACATCGACGCCATGCGCCCGGAGTTCATCGGCTGTCGCTTTGGTGATGTCGCTGTTGCGGCCGTTAATGACGAGATCGCACCCTTCCTCGGCCAACGCCATCGCGCAACCCTTGCCGAGGCCGCGGCTCGACGCACAGACGATCGCCTTGCGTCCTTTCAATCCCAAATCCATCTGTTCGTTCCTTCCCTGTGCAGCATGTGCTGGATATCGCCGCGCCGTTTGGTTCTCAACCGGCAGGCCTAGCCCCAAAGCTCGGACCGTGGCGGCGAAACCGTGTTTCCCTCGTATCGTAGCGACGGCGTTCTGTCGCGCGCCAACAGCAATGGACCGTCGAGATCGACATAATCGGCGTCCTGGGCGAGCAGGACCGCCGGTGCCATCGCCAGCGATGTGCCGACCATGCAACCGACCATGACGCCAAACCCGAGTTCCCTGGCCTTGGCGTGCATGCGCAACGCCTCCGTCAGACCTCCCGTCTTGTCCAGTTTGATGTTGACTGCGTCGTAGCGGTCGCCAAGGCTTTCAAGATCGCCGGTGGTATGGACGCTTTCATCGGCACAAATCGGCACAGGGTGGGGGATGCCCGCCAAGGCTTCGTCGGCGCCGGCCGGTAATGGCTGCTCGATCAGCGCGATATGCAACCTCGCGGCTTCGCGCAGCAATTCAGGCAGGAACTCCGGCTCCCATGCCTCGTTGGCGTCGACGATGATGCGACTGTTGGGAGCGGCGGCGGCCACCGCATGCATGGCGGCGATATCATTCTGCCCACCGAGCTTGACCTTGAGCAATGGCCGCCGGGATGCGGCCCTTGCCGCATCGGCCATGCTGTCCGGATCGCTCAGCGAGATCGTGAAGGCGGTTTCGACAGGCCTCGGCAACGAACTGCAAGCCAGCAAATGGGCATGTCGGCCCGTCGATTTGGCCTGAAGATCCCAGAGCGCGCAATCAAGCGCGTTGCGCGCCGCGCCGGGCTTCAGGTCTTCGCGCAGTCTTTCGTGCGAGATATCAGCGCCAAGCGCGCTTGCGGTACTCTCGATCTGGGCGATCACGCTGTCGACGCTTTCGCCATAACGCCGATACGGCACGCATTCGGCGATACCGGAAAACCCACCTGAACTGATCCGACACACCACGACCTCTGCGGTCGCCTTGCTCTCGCGCGAAATGCTGAACTGCCCGTTGATCGGATAGCTCTCGCACCATGCTTCCGTCTGGCAATCCCTGGTGCTCACTGGTTGAATACCTCCCTGGGCGGGTCGAATTTGCGGTTGATGTGGCTGACAGGACGCAGACTCCCGGCGATGCGAAGGGTAGTAATAGACCGATGACCGAGGTGATGCACACCGAAAACGACCTCCAGTCGGCGCGACAGGAACTGGCTGCGCCGAAGGCGCCACAATTGCATGTGCGCCGCGACGATGGGCGGGTTTTCGCGACTCTGATGGGGGTTTGGGCGACGCATACGGTGGCTGTCATTGACAGTTCGGTGCGTGCGCTGGAGGCTGAGTTGTCGTGCGATGCGGCCGAGATCGACATGACCGGCGTAGGTTATCTGGATACGGCGGGTGCGTGGGTCATTCACCGGCTTCTGGAAGCCTTCAGGGCGCGCGGAATTCACGCTTCGCTCGTTGGCGTGCGCGAGTCGCATCAGGTCTTGCTGGATGCCGTGCATACCGCGATGGAGGAGATGGACGAGGCTGCGCCGCCGGTGTCTCGCGACTCGCTTGCGGTACGCGTGCTCGTTGCGATGGGACAAAGCGTCTATCGCTTTCGCGACAATGTGCTGATGGCGCTGCATATTCTGGGCGCGGCCGTGCGCGGTTCGCAAATGAAGCTGGGCCACGGCAGTGGCCTGAGCGTTCCCGCGGTGGTCAGTCAGATCGAGGCAACCGGCGTCCGGGCCATTCCCATCATCGTCTTGATGTCGACGATCATCGGCGCGATCATCGCCCAGCAGGGCGCTTTCCAGTTGCGCTATTTCGGCGCCGAAATTTTTGTCGTCGATCTTGTCGGCATTCTGGTGTTGCGCGAAATCGGGGTGTTGCTGACCGCCATCATGATCGCCGGACGCTCGGGCAGCGCCATTACCGCGGAAATCGGTTCGATGAAGATGCGTGAGGAAATCGACGCATTGACGGTGATCGGGCTCAACCCTATCGGGGTTCTGGTGTTTCCGCGCCTGGTCGCGCTGGTCATCGCGCTGCCGCTGCTGACGTTCATTTCCAATATGGCGGCACTGGGCGGTGCGATGTTCGTGGCGCAGACCTATTCGGGCATATCCCCAGACGCCTTTATTGCCAGGGTGCGCGACGCGATCGACCTGACGACCGTGTTCGCGGGGCTGATCAAGGCACCGTTCATGGCCATTATCATCGGGGTCATTGCGTCGGTAGAGGGCATGAAGGTCGGTGGCAGCGCCGAATCGCTCGGTCACCGGGTGACCGCGTCGGTGGTCAAGTCGATCTTCGTGGTGATCGTGGTCGACGGAGTTTTCGCAATGTTTTTCGCGGCGGTCGATTTTTGATGGACGAGAGGGAAACAGTTCTGAGCGTCAGGGACATCCATGTGCAGTTTGGTGGGCATGTGGTGCTGCACGAGCTCGATCTCGACGTCTATCGCGGCGAGATTCTCGGTTTCGTAGGTGCGTCCGGAACCGGGAAGTCGGTACTGCTGAGGACCATTCTGGGCCTGACGCAGAAACAGAAAGGATGCATCAAGATCTTCGGGCGCGACGTCGAAAAGATCACCGAGGAAGAGCGTATCCAGGTCGACATGCGCATGGGCGTGCTCTTCCAGCATGGGGCGTTGTTTTCCGCGCTCACGGTTCTTGAGAACATCCAGATTCCGATGCGCGAATACCTGTTCCTGCCGAAAGCGCTGATGGACGAACTGGCGATGCTGAAAATCGAGTTGGTCGGCCTGTCACGAAGCGCGGCCGGCAAGTACCCGTCGGAATTGTCCGGCGGCATGATCAAGCGGGCGGCGCTCGCACGAGCGCTGGCACTGGATCCGGACATCGTATTCCTCGATGAACCGACCTCTGGGCTCGACCCGATCGGTGCGGCCGAGTTCGACGATCTGATCGCAAAGCTGCGCGACACGATGGGTCTGACCGTCTATATGGTGACACACGACCTTGACAGCCTGTTTTCGGTTGCCGACCGTATCGCTGTCCTGGGTGGCAGGAAGGTGTGTGTCGCCGGCAGCATAGACGACATGCTGCAAAGCGAGGATGCTTGGGTGAAATCCTATTTTCGGGGAAAACGGGCGCGCAGGATCGATCCGCCAGCGCGCCTTGCGACAGCCGGCGCGGAAGTCTGACACATGGAAACAAAGGCAAACTACGTTACCGTTGGTGCATTCACGCTGCTGATCATTGCGGCGGCCTTTTCGTTTGTCTACTGGGTCGCGCGTGTCGGCACGACCGGGGAAAGCGCCCGCCTGGATGTCGTGATCGAGGGATCGGTCACCGGGCTTGGCGTCGGCAGCTTCGTGAAGTTCAACGGTATCGATGTCGGCAAGGTGACCCGGCTCCGGTTCGATGCCAGCAATCCCAAGGTTGTGATCGCCAAAACGGTGGTCAATCGCAACCTGCCGATCTCTCGATCGACAAAGGCAGTACTGGGCTTTACTGGCCTGACAGGTATCGCTCACATCGAATTCGAAGGCGGGGATATTCAGAGCCCGAACATGTTTGAGGTGGCCGAAGCGAACGGAACGGTCGCTACGATCACCGCCGATCCGTCAGCCGTCAATAATCTGCTCGCAACCGCCCAGGACATCTTCGACCGCACCGACCGGGTACTGAGCGAACTGGAGGGGTTTGCGACCGAGGCACGCGGGCCGCTTAACGAAACCCTGAATAATGCAGCCACTTTCAGCCAAGCGCTCAGCGACAATTCGGACCGGATCGACGAGTTTCTGAAAGGAGTCGGCGATGTTGGCGCGGCGCTTGCCGAAGTGTCGGGCAAACTGGATGGTACGCTGACCGGTATCGAGAACCTGATCGTTGCAGTCGAGCCGGAGAAGGTTGCAACCATCGTCGCCAATGTCGAGTCGTTCTCGACGGACCTTGGCGATGTTTCGGCGCGGTTCAGCAGCATGACGGAAACCGTTGCCTCGGTTGTCGACGACCTCGGCGATGTCGGACAGCGGGTCGACGGTACGTTCGATCGTGTCGATGCCATCCTCGATGCGCTGCCGCCCGAGCAATTAAGTACGACGCTCACGGAAATTGCGGCGGCCAGCGGGACAGCGCGCCAAACACTGGACGAGATCGCTGCGATGACCGAGGGGCTCGGTGGGCGCAATCAGGATATCCAGGCGATCATCGACCGTCTCGAAACAATCTCGACGGATGCGCAAACCTTCATGGCCAATGCGAGCGATGCGTCTGGCGAATTCGGCGCGGTTGCAAGCAACGCATCCAAACTGCTGGCTGACCTCGAGAGTGTGGGTTCACGCGTGGAAGGAAGCTTCGACCGGGTTGACGCGCTGCTGGACGCGGTGCCCGCCGAACAGGTCACAACGGCTTTTCGCGACCTTACGGCGGCAGGCGAATCGGCGCGCAGATCGCTGACCGAAGTGGAGACGCTGACCGCCGGCCTTGGCGAGCGACAGGAAGACATCCAAAGCTTCATTTCCAATGCCGACGAACTGGCGCAACGTTTGAACGCAGCGTCGGTGCGGGTCGATGGCATCCTTCAGAAGGTGGACACGATCCTCGGTTCCGATGAGGGCGAGACCCTGCTTGTCGACGCGCAACAGACCTTGCGGTCATTTCGGGAGGTCGCTGAAAACCTCAACAACAGCATCACCTCGATATCATCCAATCTGGAGCGGTTCTCCGACCAAGGGCTTCGGGATGTTCAGGGGCTGGTCAACGACACTCGCCGGTCGGTGTCTCGGATCGAAACGGCGATCAGCGACCTGGAGCGGAACCCGCAGCGCCTGATCTTTGGTGGACAGGGAGACGTCAAAACGTTCGACGGCCGACAGAGACGTTGACACGCTTTGGCCAACCGATATCACATCGCATCTGGGGCGGGGACGAGCCGGCGTCACGCCCGGCGGGGGCAAGACATCAAGGCGCAATGAGACGGAATCCTATCATCTCGGTCATAGCGACATCGCTTCTGGTTTCCGGCTGCGCCGTTCTCAGCGGTATCCGGCCGAGCGCGGACACCTACGAGGTCTCCATTCCGACGATTTCCAAGACCTCGCCTGTCAGGCGCGGTACGCAAGTGCTCGTTGCCGAACCGTCAGCGCTGAAAGCGCTCGATTCCCAGAACATCGTCGTACGCACGGATTCCCTGACCATCCGGTATCTTGGCCGGGCGCAATGGAGCGATCGGCTGCCGAAACTCGTACAGACGCGGCTTGCGCAGGCGTTGCAAAACTCGCGGCGGTTCAAGGGCGTCGGATTGCCGGGGCAGGGCCTCGCAATCGACTACCAGATCGTCAGCGAGATCCGCGCATTCGGTATCGACGCGGTTTTGGATACGGCGCGCGTCGCGCTCGCCGTCAAGGTGCTCAACGACCGCAACGGAATCGTTGCGAGCGAACGCCTGTTCGAAGCCGAGGTGGTTGCCGCCGGTCAGGACAATGCGGCCTACGTGGCGGCCATCGACGAGGCTTTCGCCGAGGTGGTGCAGGATGTGGCGGCCTGGGTAACGGCCCGTATCTAGATATCATTTCCGGATGAGAGACCAAAACAAAACCGCCGGCGCGAGGCCGGCGGCTGATCGGTGACTCGTAGTTTGCCGTCAGCGCAACTTGCCGGCCGCGTGGGCGAGCATAGTATAGACCTTGCCGGTATCCGACGTGAGGTAGGTCTGCGTCATGATGTTGTCGCGGTCGCTCTTGCTGATGTCGCGCAGAAGTCGCTCGAAGTCGGCGATATAGCGATCGACAGAGGTCCGGAAACCCTCGTCGTTCTCATATTTCCGCTTGATCTCGTCGAAGGTCTGCTGCCCCTTGAGCGTGTACAGCTTGCGGGTGAAGACGTTGCGCTCGCCGCGGCGGTAACGCTCCCACAACTCAATCGATGCTTCATGATCGATCGCGCGGGCGATATCGATCGAGAGCGAGTTGAGAGATTCGACCGCGTGCAGCGGATCGCGCGGTTGCTGGGTGCTGACGCGTTGCTGGGCCCGGGGCGCGGCTTCCTTCTCTTCCGACGAGGCGCGACGCAGAAGATCGCTGACCCATCCGCCGGACGCTGGCGCTTTTTCGGTCGGCTGCTCGGCAGCCGCACTGTCGAGGCCGAGGCCGCCTCGCAGACCATCGTCGCGAGACGGAGCCGGGCCGGCAGCTGCCGGTTCGAGGCGGCGCCGCTCATTACCAGACTTTTTTGCGCTCTGGCCTCCTCCAAGGCCAACATCGAATGCACGACCGGAGTTTTCCACGATCTGCGAAAGGTCCTTCAGTGCGTTGATCTGTTCAGAGACCGCCTGGCGCATGGCGTTGGCCGATTCCCGTGTTTCTTCGGGTAGTTCGAATATGCCGCGCTTCAGGTCCTCACGCGTTTCATTAAGTTCAGTCCGCATATCATTGGCAATACGCCGCATTTCTGCGGTCGCACCTTCGAAGCGCTGCATGGCGTCTTCGATGGCGTCGGTGACGGTCTCGGACACCTGACCAGCTGCGCCGCTGGAGCGGGCAAGCGCTGCCTCAATGGCCTGGTTGAGCTGGTGGGAAACCGCGTCGGCGGACTGGCGTGCCCGGTCTTCGGCTTCCTCACTCGCCTGGCGAACGCTCTGCGTCAGTTCGGCGGCGGTCCGGCGGGCAACGCCTTCGGCCTCAGCGCCGGTCTCACGGACATTCATTGCCAACTCTTCGGCGGCTTTACGTGCGCGCTGTTCCGCGGCTGCAAAGGAATCGCCGACAATGCCCTCGAACGAGCGCATGAGCTCCTGGATCTCCTCGGACTTTCCGACAAGGCCCTTGGAAAGCTCCTCCAGCGCCTCGCGGCGATCATCCAGCGTCGTCGAGAGGCCGGACTGCGCAACGCTCAGAAGGTCGGAGGCCGATGCAAGGACGCGACCATGCTCTTCGAAGCGATTGGCAATTGATGCCACCTCGCCAAGCGTGTGCGAAGAGATCTCGCCGAGCTTCGACATGTTGTTGTCGAGCAGATTGAGCGAGTTGCCGATTGAATCGGCGGCATGATCGGCCTTCTGCGAGAACTCGCTGGCAGTACCAAGCAGGCGACCGTCGAGGCTGGACAGGTTCGTCGTTGCCGATTCGATAAGCTCGCCGAGCGTGCTGTTGGAACTGGACAACCTCTCTATCAGGTCGCCGACGCTGCCCGTCAGGCTGGACTGGGCGTTTTCCATGGCCTCGACCGTATCGGCGGTGCGATTGGCGATCGCCGCGACAAGGGCGGTGTTTTCCGCCTGTAGCCGTTCGGTAGCTGCCGTCGTGGCTTCTTCCAGCTGTCGGGTCAGTTTTTCACCGTCACCGGTCAGACGTTCGACAAGCGGCTTGGTCGAGCCTTCGATGAACTGTTCCATCTCCTCGGTGCGCGACTTGAGGAGTTCGGACAGTTCGGTCGTACGTTCAGCAAAGGCGCGAGCGGCTTCGCCGGTGACCTCGCCGATGCTGCTCGCCGCGTCGGAGCTGCGCTGCTCCAGCGCCTCAAGCATTTCCTGGACCTGACGGCCGAGACCGGTGGCCTGTTCGGACAGCCGTTCTTCGCTGGCCGAAAGTTCTTCGCTGAACCGAGCCCGGTTGGTTTCAAGGTGTTCGGAAATGCGCGCGGCGAAACTCGCTCCCTGATCCTCGAAGGCGTGACCAACCTTGCCTGCCTCATCCTCGAGTTCAACGCGAGCCGCGGCAACGCTGTCGCGAAGCGTGCGTGCGACGATGCCGGCGCTATCCTCCAGCGCCTTACGCACATTGTCGACGCCGATGGTCAGCGCCGTGCGCATAGTGTCGGTGCGTTCGTCGATAACGCCGCGGTTCTGGTCGAACAACGTCTCCAGCACCTCGGTGCTGCGCGACAGAGCGACAATTGCCGAGTTGGTTTTTTCCTCGACGAGGGTGTGCAGGCTGGAACTGCCTTCTGAGAGAAGTACCTCCAGCTGCGCCTTGCTGTCGGCCAGTTTTGTCTCGATCGCGGTGGTCGTACCGGTCAGCGTGTCGGCAAGGGCGCTCGCCCGCTGGCTCAGCGTGGCGCTCAACCGCATGGTCTTTTCGTCCAGCGAGGAGTCGAGGAAGGTCGCCTTCTCGTCCAGTGCTTGCGTCAGCATTGCAGTCTTCTCAGCAAGCGTGTCACGGAATGCCATGGTCTTTTCGTCCAGCGAGGAGTCAAGGAAACTCGTCTTCTCGTCCAGAGCTTCGGTCAGCACCGTGGTCTTTTCAGCGAGCGTGTCGCGCAATGCCAAGGTCCTTTCGCCGATGGCATCGCTCAAGGTGGTCGCGGTGTCGTTCAACGTGACGGTGAGCATGGCGCTGTTGTCGGCGATGGATCGATCGAGATGCGAGGCGCTCTGCTCGAACTCTGCGGCGCGCGCGCTCAGCGTTTCGGAGACCGATGAAACCTTCGTTTCGATGGCCTGAGCAAAGCCCTCGGCATTGGCGCCAAGGAACTGCACCTTCTCGTCAAGTGCTTCCGCCAGTCGCTTGGTCTGGTCGGTGACCTGCTCGATCAGATTGCCGGTTCGCGCGTCGACGGTATCGGAGAAGTTGATCGCGGTGCGCGCAAGCTCCTCGGTCCTGGCATCGATCGCGGAGACCATGCCTTCCGACCGACGCGCCAATTCGCCGGTCAGCGCGCGGGTGCGCATGTCGATGGCTTCGCCGATCTCGGCCGACTTGGCGTCGAGGGCGTCGGTGATCACGTTGGAGTTGGCGTAGATTTGCCCGGTGACCCCGGCGACTTTTTCATCGAGTTTTGCAGCCTGCTCATCAAGTGAGTCCGCGATCCGCTCGGTGGTGTGCGATACGGCGCCGTAGATAGCCGAAGTCTTCTCGTCGAAGCGGCCGAGCAATTCGTTCGTCCGTTCGTCCAAGTTGCCCGAAATCGAGCCGGAAATCTCGTTCAGACGATCGGCGATCGCCGTCGACTTCTGCTCGAGGATAGCCGACAGCGAGCTTTCCATCGCAGATGTCTGGGTGGTGAAGGCTTCGTTCGCCTTGTCGGCGATGGCGCTGGCCTGCGCATTCCCGTGCGCAAAAGTGTCAGCGATCGAGCGCGTGCGGTCGAGCAGTACTTCGTTGATCTGCCGGGCGCGCGCGTCGAGCGCGGCATTGAGCTTCTCGGTGCCCTGGTTGATTGCCTGGACGCGGGTTTCAAAGTCGCCGAGCAGATGCTGGCCGCGATCCGAGAGCGTCTTTTGCATCGACGCCAGGCGCTCGTCGAATTCGTCGGTCAGGTTCGTCGCCGTGCTGCTGAGGACGGTCACAAGGCTCGTCGCGCGCGATTCAAGCGTTTCGGTCAGCAGGCGGCTCGCTTCATCGGTCTGCTGTCCCAGATTGGCGATACGGGTGTCTATAAGGTCCGCAAAAACATCGTTGGAGGCGCGCATCTGACCGGACAGTTCCTCGATGCGCGCGGCAAGTGTCGAATTGATGTTCGTACCGCTTTCGTTCAACTGATTGACAAGCGTCTCGCCGGACGTGTTGACCGACATGGTGAGTTGCATCGAGGCGTTTGTGACGCTTTCGCGGATAAGCTCGGCTGAACCGGTCAGTTCCTCGCGAAGCTGCTCATGGGCACCACTGATCGACGAGCGCAGCCGCTCGGCGTGAGTGACGATGCCCTCCCGCTCATTGGTCAGATCAGTCAGAAGCGAACGGACGCGCACTTCGTTTTCGGTGTAAGCGCGTTCGAGTTCGGATACCTCGGTCTGCATCAGCGCTTCGAGCTCGGTCGCCCGGGCGATCGTGCGCTCGATGCCTTCGCCCATCGCCGCGACCTCGCGGCGGACTGCCTGGCCGACGGTGACGATGCGCTCCTGCGCCAGGTTTTCCGGTTCTGCGAGCCGCAGCGCGATTTCGCTCATCGAGCGCGCGGTCACGTGGATTTCCTGGGACCGGCGCAGCAATGCCGAGATGCCGAAGATCATAACCACGGGCACAACGATGCCGACGATCATTGCGATGACGCCGGGGACATTGCGCAGATCTTGCAGCGAGCGGATTTGCCATATGTCGGGCGCAAACAGGATGTGAGCAAAGAACAGACCAACGACCACCCAAACAGCGCTGATCGCAATGGCGGTGACCGGCCGACCGGCGGCCCCTTTGCTGTTTAACCGCGCGAGCAGCGCCGCATAGTCGCGTTTCGAGTCGTCATCGTTGGCGGCCTTGAAACTGATATCGCGCGGAGCGGCGGGCGTCTGCTCCGGTTCGGGAGCGGTGGCGGGTTTGGTTGCGGGCGCCTGCTTCGGTGCGGCCTTGGCGGCAGGGCGGGCTGGCGCGGCCTTTGCCGGCGCGGCGGCTGGTTTTGCGGCGTTGGGCGCCGGCTTGGCAGCCACTGCAGGCTTGGCGGGTGCCGGTTCTGCGGACTTCGGCTTGGCTGTTTGGGGCGACGTGCTTGCGGGCTTCGCGGCAGCAGGTTTGGGATCCACCGGCTTTGCGGTGGCTTTGCTTGGCGCGGAGGCCTTGCTTTCCTGCGCCAACTCGCTGGCTGCCGCTGCGACCTGGTTCTCGAAGTCGTCGAGCGAAAGCTCGTCGTCCAGATCGATATCCCCGTCCAGGCCGGCCTCAAGGGCTTCTTCCAGCGCTGCTTCCATGTCCACGTCTATGCTAGCAGCGTTTTTTTTCACAGCCATTGCCGCCTCACTCACTGTACCCCAAAACCGATCACGCGATCGGCAATCCCAGACACATCAAAATGTGGGCGCAACTGTGATCGAACTGTGATCTATTGGGAGCCCCACAAGCAATGCGTATCGTAACGGGACAGTTCAGCAATTGGAACTCGCGAACGCGCGCGCATGCCATAAGTTTAAATATAAAGTTAACGCACCCCTCGCGCGCAGTCCCAATCCTGTCGACGATCTGACGAAATCCACAGTGCGGTTAACCCGACGGCCATCTTTGAATGTGACACTTTCAACAAGGGTGACGATTGGGAAAGGGCACACTCATGAACAATCCGGCTTTCGCACCGCCTGACGAAATGTACGCTCCGCGTGGCGAAAAAAGACCTGTGGATTTGGTGTTTCTGGCGCGCCAGACCGGCGGCGACCGGGCGCTTGAGGAAGAAGTCCTAAGTCTGTTCTGCAAGCAGGCCACTACGCTGGGCAATGAGTTGCGGAAACGACGCAGCAAAGAGGCGCGCAAGGAAAACGCGCACACTTTGAAAGGTGCAGCGCGTGCGGTGGGCGCTTTCGGGGTCGCCGAGTGCGCTTCGCGGATCGAGACGGACCCCGCAAACAACGGGTCGGTCATCGATTTGCTCCGTGAAGTGGAAACCGCACGCGACTATATCGCATCTCTTTTGCGGTAACGGGAAAAAAGTCGCACTGGCAGGCTCCGGCTTGACTTTATGCGGGGGCGGGTTAAGTCGCGCGCTGTTGCTCGTAACGATTTTTCCGGAGACTTCGATGCCGAAACTGACCGTTGTTGCTCATGATGGCACGCGATTTGAATTGGATGCCGCCAGCGGATCAACGGTGATGGAAAACGCCGTGAAGAACAGTGTCCCAGGCATTGAGGCCGAATGCGGCGGCGCATGCGCTTGCGCGACCTGCCACGTTTATGTCGACGATGGCTGGACCGAGAAAGTGGGCAAGCCGGAGGTCATGGAAGAGGACATGCTGGATTTCGCGTTCGAGCCGAACTCGACATCGCGGCTGTCCTGCCAGATCAAGATGACAGACGAACTGGACGGCTTGATCGTACGCGTGCCCGAAAGGCAGGCCTAGTTCCAGGGACAGGGAGGCTCGCATAGTGCGCGGCACCCCTCCAACACACGTATTCGAACCACGAAACTGGCGCTTGGCGCATGGCCGATCGCTGGAACTGGGCCCCATCTGCCTTCTGATGGGCATCTTAAACGTCACGCCTGACAGTTTCTCCGACGGTGGCCTGCTGGACCGCGATGGTGCGGTTGTCGATACCGCAAAAAAGATGCGCGCGCAGGGTGCCTCGATCCTGGACTTGGGTGGCGAGAGTTCGCGCCCCGGCAGCGCTACCGTCGATGCATCGACTGAACAGGAGCGCGTGTTACCGGCACTGCGGGCCGTGCGCGAAGCGTGCCCCGAGATCCTTCTGTCCATCGACACCTATCGAGCCAGCACCGCGCGATTGGCGGTGATCCAGGGTGCCCACATCGTCAATGACGTCTGGGGCCTGCAGCGCGAACCCGACATCGCGCATGTTGCCGCCGAGACGGGCGCTGGCCTGTGCATTATGCACACCGGGCGAGAGCGCGAGAAACTGGCCGACGTGATCGAGGATCAAAAATACTTCTTCGCACGGTCCTTCGAAATCGCGTTGAAGGCCGGCGTTTCTGAATCCCAGATCGTCATTGATCCGGGTTTCGGCTTTGCCAAGGATGCGGACGAGAATTTCGAGTTGATGGCCCGGTTCGCCGAACTGCACGAACTGGGATTTCCGATCCTGATCGGGACCAGCAGAAAGCGATTTATCGGCCATGCGACCGGCAGGGATACGGCGGACCGAGATGTTGGCACGGCAGCAACGACCGCGCTGATGCGCGCAGCGGGCGCGGCGGTAATTCGGGTACATGATGTCGCAATCAATCGTGATGCCGTTACCATCACCGATGCTATGGTAGACCGCTTGCTTGCGCATGGGGCGTAGCTAACCGGAAACCAGACAATGTACCAGATCCGTATGATGAACTGCGCGTTCTTCGCGCGCCATGGTGTCTTCGACCAGGAAGAGTTCCTCGGGCAGCGGTTTTATGTCGATGCCGTTTTAACAGTGGATCCCGGTGAGGCGCTGGAGACCGACGAACTCGAGGGCACGGTCGATTACGGTATCGCTTTTCAGGAGATCGAGCGAATCGTGACCGGCGAGCGCCGTTATTTGATCGAAGCCATCGCACTTGAAATCGGCAAGGCGCTTTGCCGGCGGTTCCCGCAAATCGTCTCGGCCGAAATCTCGGTCCGCAAGCCAAACGCCCCGGTTCCGGGCGTGCTCGATTTCGTCGAGGTTCGCGTGGTCCACGACGCGCGGAAAGCCGCCAGTGAGTGAGTGCGTGATCGCCGTCCTCGGTTTGGGCGGCAACGTTGGCGAAGTTCCGGAAACGATGCGCGGCGCGCTGCTTCGCCTCGACGCTCAACCGCAATGTCATGTGATTGGCGCGTCAAGTGTCTATCGGACCCCGCCTTGGGGACCGGTCGAGCAGGATTGGTTCCACAATGCGTGCGCGACGATAAGAACCCGGCTTTCGCCTGAGGCCCTGCTAGCATGCGTTCTGGAAACCGAACGCGCCTTCGGCCGCGTCCGCGACCAGCGCTGGGGGCCGCGTACACTCGACATCGACATCCTGATGTATGGCGACATGGAAGTCTCAAACGACGACCTGACCATCCCGCATCCGCGTATGACAGACCGCGCATTCGTGATGGTGCCGCTGGCCGAAATCGCAGCCGATCTGGAACTGGGCGGCCGGTATGTGCGCGATATCGCAGCCGGGTTTGCAGATGAGCCGTTGGAGCGGACGGATTACCGGATTTGGGGGAAGGGCGCCTGAAGCGCGCTCAACCGGGCAATCAAAAACGCGCCTCGCGAGCTCCGGCAATAGCCCGGTTGCCGGCAATTCTCAATTGCGGGAAAGGTCTTAGCGGACGGAGCCGACCGATACTTTGTCGAGGCGATCGAGTTTCATGCCGATGACCGGCACCAACTGGTCGCCGACGTTGACCGACACCGTGATGTTGAGCTGGTCCTTGGATGCAAGGCGCGCGAGCATCGCGCCGCGCAACTGGTTGCGCTGCAGCGTCAACACGACGCCATTGCGGCTGACATTGCCGGCAACCACATCGAGACCGTCGCCAAGCGCGCCATCCATAAAGGTTCCGGTGTAGGAACGGCCCGAACGAACGACTTCGGCCTTCATCTTTTGGGAGAACAGACCAACCCGGCAGCCGCCGTCGAGTGTCATGCCGAGATTATTGTTCGGAGTCAGTCCGTCGAACACGCAAGTAAACTTTGTACCCTTGTACTTGCCGTTGACGATTTCGCCCGGGCCGCGCCATTTACCTTCGATCTTGCTAAAGAACCTGGCATCCCGGTCACTTGCCGACGCTGGCATTGCGGTCATGCAAGCGAGCGCGAGAGCGGTGATGATGGCTGACGGACGTAGAAACATGTCAGTTGGCTTTCGCGGTTTGGGCTGTCGCCGCATATTTAACGACAATGGTTAACGCTGTCTTTGTGAATCTGGCGTTTCAGAGGTACCGCCGACACACGTTGTGTTACAAGGGGCTGCCTTCAGGTAACCTTAACATCTTCGGCGCTCAAGGTCAGCGTCGTGAGCACAGAAGACAGTTTCGGGCGGTCGACGGCGTGAAACGGAGCCGGACGGCAGACCTCCATCGCCGCGATACCGACGCGGGCCGTCATCAGGCCGTTCAACACACCTTCGCCGAGCCGAGCCGACAAACGTGATGCCATGCCGTGACCGATGACCTGCTGGACCAGGCCATCGCCAAAACTCGCAGCACCAGTGACTGCGAGGTGGCCAAGCACTTTGCGGATGAGGCGCAGATTGCCAAGCGTGCCGGCGCGTCCGCCATAGAGTTCGCTTAGTCTTCGCACCAGCTTGAAATTTTCGAACAGGACATAAGCGATATCGAGAAACGCGCGCGGGCTGACCGCGGTCACAACCGACACCCGCTTGGCCGCGGCCATGACAAGGGCGAATGCCTGCCGGTCCAGCACACGAAACAGTTCAGTCTCGGCCAGGTTATAGCGGTCATCCGCGTCGACGATCTCACCTCTCTGCCGGTCGAGGACTTCGCGACCCGCCGCCGAACGGGGATTGGTCGCCATATGCCGGATCAGCCGCTCGGTCGCCTGCTGCAGCGCCCTGTTGTCTTCACTCGCCAAGGCAGCTTCCAAGTCGTCGCGCAGGTCGTCGATCCGCCTCAGGCGCAGAATCGCTGCGATCTCGCGAAGAACGATTATCAGGACCGCGCCGACCAGCACGCCGGCGAGACCGACAGACGCCCAGCCAAGCCAGAGGTTGCGCTCGAAAAGCGTGCGAACGATTGAGTCGATCCAGAGACCGATAGTGATACTGATAAAGAAGCCAAGCGCTGCCAGCGCAACCGATGCAAAGGGCAGCCGGCGCCGACGATCCAGTGTTTCGGCGACTTTTACCTCACCAATCTCTACGTCGCTTTCAAAATAGTCATCTGCATCGAGCTGCAATGCGGGACCTGGATCGAACGTACGTGGCTTTCTGGGGGCGGCTGTCTTTTCGGGCGAAGGCCTGGGAGCGCCGGCGTCTAAATCAGATGCGATATCGAAGGCGCGAGGCCGTCTCTGTTTTCTTTCCTGGCTCATGTCAGTCGATCTCCGAGCAGGAACTGAAGGGCTTTGTCGAGGCGAATATGCGGCAGAGACAAGGAAGCGGTGCCCGCGGCGCGTTCCAGATCGGGCGGACGGAAGCGCACAAAGCGCGTTGGGGTTGATTGCCGAACCGCTTCGCCGTCAAAAAATTTGTCCAAATCATCAGGCATGTCGCCTGGAAAGACTGCGGTTTCGGCCTCGCCGTCGAACACACGGTCATCGATTTCCTCGCCGGCGAGCGGTGTTCCCATGATTACCGGCAGGCGGTCGCCATTCTCGCGGACCGAACCCTCGCGAGTGGCGCGCACAGCGGCCAATGCCAATGTTTCGACCCTGGCGCCGGCTCCGCCCGCACGCTCGGCGGCGCGCTCGACTAATCTAGCGACAACGGCTTCCATGCGCGCATGATCCTCATGATGCAGATGGTCTGCCTTGGTTGCGGCGATCAACAGCCGATCGATGCGACGCTGCCACAAGCCGGTCAGGAAGCTCGACGCGCCAGGCCGAAAGCACGTCATGATGTCGCCGAGCGCGCGCTCCAAATCGCGAACCGCTTCGGGACCGGTGTTCATGGCGCGCATGGCATCCACCAGCACGATCTGGCGATCCAACCTCGTAATGTGATTGCGAAAAAACGGCTTGACGACCAATGACTTGTAGGACGCGAAACGGCGCTCCATCATGGCTTGCAACGAGCCGGAAACCGCTCGGTTCGAGAGTTTGGGCAGCGGCGAGAACGTCAGCGCGGGCGATCCGTCCATGTCGCCGGGCATCAGGAAGCGGCCCGGCGGCAACGTGGACAGTGACAGTCCGTCATTCCGACATTCGTGCAGATAGGCCTTGTAGGTATCCGACAGGAGTTCGGCGTATTCTTCGTCCAAGGGCGCGTCGGGATCCGCTTTGTCTGCCAGTGCCAAAAACGGCGCGGCAATTGCCGCCCGGCTGCCGTTTCCCGCAAGTTCGAAGGCATCCTGGCTGAATTCAGCATAGGATTTGCCGAGCAGTGGAAGGTCAAGCAGCCATTCGCCGGGATAGTCGACGATATCGACATGCAGGCGTCCACGGGAAAACAAGCGCCCGAGTGTGTTCGCTGATTCATACTCAAGCGTAAGTCGCAACTGCGAAATAGCGCGTGTCGACTCTGGCCACAGCCGCTCCTTCACCAGATCGCGGACATGCTTTTCGTAGGCGAAGCGCGGAACGCCATCATCGGGCTGTGGTTCGAGGGTTGCCGATACGAGTCGGCCTGAATGGGCGACATCGAAAAGCGGCAGGCGACCGCCGTGCAGCAGATTGTGCACCAGTGCCGTGATGAAGACCGTCTTGCCCGCCCGCGACAAGCCTGTGACGCCAAGCCGAATGTTGGGCGCAAACAGCCCGGCGGTCCGGTCGGCGATCGTGTCGACTGCGATAAGCGCCTCGTCGCCGAGCGAAACCAGTCGTGGCAATGGCCTTGTTCTCCCCGCGGATGTTTCGGTGCGGATGATATAGGTATGCGACGCAGCGGTACCAGACCGGCCGTCAAACGCGGCGCGCTATGGCGCATCTTCCGGCGTGAGAAATGCTTCCAGGTGCCCGGTGGCGCTGATAAAGGATGCCGCCGGTCCTTCGAAATCGATCACGGCGAGGCCAGCGGTGCGGAACCCACGATGTAGGGCGTCGATGCTGACATCGTCACCGGATTTCGACAATGCGATCGCCGTGTCTTCCAGCATCGGGTTGTGGCCGACCAGCATGACGTCTTCGGCATCGCCGGCGGCTGCCGCGATTTCGAGATAACCGGGGGCGTCGGTGGCATAAAGGTTCTGGTCGTAGCGGGCGATGTCGTTGAGATGCAGCGCCTCGTTTACCGCGTCGAGCGTTTGGACGGCGCGCGCCGCCGTGGAGCAGAAAATGATATCGGGGACCAGTTTCCGCTTGAGCATCAGCCGGCCCATCGCGATGGCCTCCTCGACGCCCCTCTCGTCGAGTTGCCTGTCGAAATCGCGCATTCCAGGTTCTGCCCAGGCGGCTTTTGCGTGACGAAACAAGAATAGCCGAGCCAAATCACCGCTCCGTTGCCAGTGCCTCTCCTTCGATTAACGCGTCGGCAAGCCAACCGCAATTGCTCCTTTGAGTGGATGGGCCGCCGCGTTGGTTTGTTTGACCAACTGACATGGCTGGACTGACTTATCGAATCGCGCGCGCGGTTGGCGGAAGTGCCATCGGTGGGACGCGCGGTGGATTTCGGATTGCGAAATCGAAGTGCATTTCTGCACAAAATCAAAGGTTTGATCACATCGTCGGGAAATGTAAGATTGGCGCTTGCCGCTGGTCGCGTCGCAGACTATAGAGCGCGCAAAGGGATATTGCTCGGAGTGATTCAGTGTCGAATAGCGAGATTCCTACCAACTATACGCCTGCGGAAGACGAGCCGTTCATGAACGAACGGCAACGTGCTTATTTCCGAAGCAAACTCGTTGCCTGGAAGAACGATATTCTGCGCGAGGCACGCGAAACCCTCGATAACATGCAATCCGACAGCTCCAATCATCCCGATCTTGCGGACCGGGCATCGTCGGAGACAGATCGGGCGATCGAGCTGCGCGCACGGGACCGGCAGCGCAAGTTGATCAACAAGATCGACTTGGCGCTGCAACGGATCGACGAGGGTACCTACGGCTATTGCGAAGAGACCGGCGAACCGATCGGAGTGCGCCGCCTCGACGCGCGTCCCATCGCGACCCTTTCGCTGGAGGCACAGGAGCGTCACGAGCGCCGGGAAAAAGTCTACCGCGATGACTGACCGATATAGTAGTCGCGCATTAGTCCAGCGTTGTCGCTCATAATACGAAAAGAGGCGCCGGATGTCCGGCGCCTCTTTTTGTTCTGACTGATCTTGTCCAAAGCGATCAAGACATCGCCTTCTGCAGATTCTCATCGATCTTGTCGAGGAAGCCAGTCGTGGAAAGCCAAGGCTGGTCCGGGCCGATCAGCAAGGCGAGGTCCTTGGTCATGTGTCCCGATTCCACGGTTTTCACACAGACTGTTTCGAGCGTGCCGGCGAAGTTGGCGAGCGCCTCGTTGCCATCGAGCTTGGCGCGATGCGCGAGGCCGCGGGTCCAAGCGAAGATCGAAGCAATCGAATTGGTCGATGTCGCTTCGCCCTTCTGGTGCTGGCGGTAGTGGCGGGTGACTGTGCCGTGGGCCGCCTCGGCTTCCACTGTCTTGCCGTCCGGCGTCATCAGAACCGAGGTCATCAGGCCGAGTGAGCCGAAGCCCTGCGCGACCGTGTCGGACTGAACGTCGCCGTCATAGTTCTTACAGGCCCAGACATATCCGCCGGACCATTTCAGGCTGGCGGCAACCATGTCGTCGATCAGGCGATGCTCGTACCAGATCTTCGCTTCCTTGAACCGCTCTTCGAACTCGGCTTCGTAGACTTCCTGGAAAATGTCCTTGAAGCGCCCGTCATAGACCTTGAGGATGGTGTTCTTGGTCGACAGATAAACCGGGACCTTGCGCTGCAGGCCGTAGTTCAGCGAGGCGCGGGCGAAGTCGACGATCGACGCATCGAGGTTGTACATGCCCATGGCGATACCAGCGCCGGGGGCTTCGAACACCTCGTGTTCGATCTCGGTGCCGTCTTCGCCGACGAATTTCATCGTCAGCTTGCCCTTGCCGGGGAACTTGAAGTCGGTGGCGCGATACTGGTCGCCGAATGCATGACGGCCGACGATGATCGGCTGCGTCCAGCCCGGCACCAGCCGCGGCACGTTCTTGCAGATGATCGGCTCGCGGAAAATGACGCCGCCGAGAATGTTGCGGATCGTGCCGTTCGGAGAGCGCCACATCTTCTTCAGGCCGAATTCCTCGACGCGGGCCTCGTCCGGCGTGATGGTGGCGCATTTCACGCCGACGCCGTACTGCTTGATCGCGTTGGCGGCGTCGATGGTGATCTGGTCGTCGGTCTCGTCGCGCGCCTCGATGCCGAGGTCGTAGTACTTCAGGTCGATATCGAGATACGGATGGATCAGCTTGTCTTTGATGAACTGCCAGATGATTCGCGTCATTTCGTCGCCATCCAGCTCGACCACCGGGTTATCGACCTTGATTTTTGCCATTGAGATGCCTCGTTTTGGAATAGTGGCGAACGCCGACTGGGAAACTGGTTGGTGGGCCTATAGCATTGTGAACTGGCGAGGCAAAGTCATGCTCAAGGCCAATGGCCGCGCGCCAGGGATCTATGAAAAGGCGGGATTGCTGTGGAGATAGGCTTCGGCGAACTCGAACTTGCTGCCGGGACGTTTCACTACGCGCATACAGGCGGGGCGGGGCAGCCGCTGATCCTTTGCCTGCATGGTTTTCCAGAGTCCTGGTTGGCCTACGAGGCCATACTCGCGCGCTTGGGGAGTGGTGGCTACCATGCCGTCGCACCGGATCAACGCGGTTTCAACAAATCTGCGAAGCCGCAAGGCGCTGAGGCCTATCACACCCGCCACCTTGTTGCCGACATGTTCGAACTGGCGGACCGGCTTTCGCCCGACAGTCCGTTCGTCCTGATGGGCCATGACTGGGGCAGCGCGGTGGCCTATGCGATGGCGTTTTCGCGGCCAGACCGGATCAGCCACCTGATTGTCGCAAATGGCGTCCATCCTTGGTGTTTCCAGAATACGATCGTGCACAATGCCGCTCAGCGTGCGGCGAGCCAGTACATGACCCGGCTGCGGCACCACGATTCCGGACAACTCATGGCGGCAAACGACTTCGAGAGAACGCTCAACATGATGGCCAGGTTCTCAATGGCGGATTGGCTTACCACCGAGATGGGGGCCGCCTACAAGGCGCAATGGCGGTAGCCCGGCGCGTTTGAAGCGATGTTGAACTGGTATCGCGTGTCGCCGATTGTCGTACCTTCCATGGACGAGAAGGCTGTCGATGCGCCGCTGTTGCAATCTCCCGCCGATATGTTCGAGGTTCGCATGCCGCATCTTGTCGTGTGGGGCGAGGACGACGCTGCGCTGACACCGGCCTGTCTGGAAGGGTTGTCGCGGTTCGCCAACGATTTGCACGTGGTGCGGGTGGCGGGGACCGGGCACTGGATCTTGCATGAACGTCCTGAGCGCGTTTGCGGCGAGGTGCTCGCCTTTCTTGACCGGCCTGCCCATTCAGCCCATTGAGGCGCACAAGCACATCCGCTTCGACAATCCGCATTCGAGTATTCATGGCAGGCACAGACAAACACAGGCAAATGATTGCCGAGGGACCGACGGTCGTGTTGGTGGAACCCCAACTCGGCGAGAACATCGGAATGGTCGCGCGCGCCATGGCGAATTTCGGCCTGGCCGATCTCAGACTCGTGTCGCCGCGCGATGGCTGGCCGAACGAAAAGGCTCAGGCCGCGGCCTCCGGCGCGGTTCATGTCATCGAGGATGCGCAAGTCTTCGAGACTGTGGCCGATGCGTTGCAAGACATGCATTACGTGATTGCCACGACCGCGCGAGAGCGGGAGGGGTTCAAGACCGTTCTCGGTCCGGTCGAGGCAGCCGCGAACCTCCGCAAGCACCATGCAGCCGAGTTGCCGACCGCGATGCTGTTCGGCCGGGAGCGTTTCGGGCTCTACAACGAGGAGGTCGGGCTCGCCGATGACATCGTCACCTTCCCGGTGAATCCGGCGTTTGCGTCGCTGAACCTGGCCCAGGCTGTCCTTTTGATGAGCTATGAGTGGATGAAATCCGGCCTGAAGGAAGCGCATCAGACGCCGTTTGCCGGGCCTGAATTCCATCCGGCCTCGAAGCAGGAGCTTTACGGCATGTTCGATCAACTGGAGCAGGCGCTCGAAAGCCGTGGCTATTTCCGGCCGCCGGAGCGCAAGCCGGTGCAATTGGAGAACATCCGCGCGCTGTTCACGCGGGCTTCCCTGTCGGCGGAGGAAATCAGGGTGTTGCGTGGCATCGTTTCCAGCCTTGACCGTTTTTCGCCGTCGCATCCGCGTGGGGCCGGGTCGCCGGGTGATGATCCGCGCCGCGTTTCGGCCGGTGGAAAACGCAGCAAACCGCCCGAACGCAAAAGGCCTGAAAGTGGCTGACGAAACGGCACCCACCGCGTTGTTCCTCGACAGCGGTATCGGCGGCCTTGGCGTGTTGCGTGAGGCTCGCATTCTCATGCCGAACTGGCGCTTTGTCTATGTGGCTGACGATGACGCGTTTCCGTTTGGCGCGTGGGAGGAACCGGCACTTCTGGATCACCTGACCCGATTGTTCGCCAACCTGCTCGACACTTATAAGCCGGATCTGGCTGTGATTGCCTGCAACACCGCCTCGACACTCGCCATCGATCATCTGAGAGCCGCGTTTCCCGGCCGGATCTTCGTGGGGACCGTTCCCGCGATCAAGCCTGCCGCCGAGCGCACGTGCTCCGGACTGGTCTCGGTGCTGGCGACGCCGGGGACGGTAAAGCGGCAATACACGCGCGAACTGATCCGGCAATACGCGCGAAAATGCCACGTGCGCCTCGTCGGCAGCGACAAGTTGGCGGCAATGGCCGAGACCTACATGCAAGGCGAGATGGTGGACGAGGAGGCAGTACGCGCCGAGATCGCACCATGCTTTCTGGAAGAAGACGGACGGCGCACAGACATAGTCGTGCTTGCATGCACGCATTACCCGTTCTTGGTGAACAGGTTCCGCAAGACCGCGCCCTGGCCGGTGGACTGGATCGATCCGGCCGAGGCTATCGCGCGTCGGGTCAAGTCGCTGGCCGATCCACTGGACATCGCCGGCGCGGACAGCGCCGGAGTGTCGGATGTCGCTCTTTTCACCAGCAATCAGCCGTCTGAAGGCAGCCGTCGCTTGCTGAAAGGGTTCGGATTTCATCACATTGGGGTGGCGGTCGAGGGGGTGCTATGACAGCCGTGGGACGGAAGATCCTGGTGACCGGCGGGGCGGGGTTTCTCGGATCGCATCTTTGCGCGCGGCTGCTGTTGCTCGGCGAAAGCGTGATCTGCGTCGACAATCTGTCTACCGGCAAGCGGGCCAATCTCGGCGATCTTCAGACCAACCCGCGGTTTTCCTTCGTGGAGGCGGATATCTGCGACGCCTTCGATTTCGATGTCGATGCCATCTACAATCTCGCCTCACGGGCGTCTCCGCAGCACTACCAGGCAGATCCCATCGCCACCATGAAAACCAATGTTCTGGGCGCGCTGAACTGCCTTGAGCTTGCACATCGTTGCAACGCGCGCGTTCTGCAGGCGTCCACGTCGGAAGTCTACGGCGATCCGGAGGTGCACCCCCAGCCGGAGAGTTATCGCGGCAGCGTCAATCCCAACGGGCCGCGCGCATGTTACGACGAGGGCAAACGCGCCGCTGAGACGCTGTTCAGCGATTTCCGCCGCTCGCGCGGGACGCGCATCCGTATCGCCCGGATTTTCAACACCTACGGACCGAATATGTCGGCCGGTGACGGGCGGGTCGTTCCGAACTTTATCGTGCAGGCATTGAACGGCGAGCCGCTGACGGTTTATGGCGACGGAAAGCAGACGCGCTCGTTTTGCTATTGCGACGATCTGATCGACGGGTTGATCTCGTTGATGGAGGCCGGTGATGACGTCGATTTCCCGGTCAATCTGGGCAATCCGATCGAGTACTCGATGTTGGAATTGGCCGACCTGGTGATCGAAATGACCGGTTCGAACTCCAGCATCGTATTTCACCCGTTGCCGGTCGATGACCCCACGGTCCGAAAGCCTGATATCGCGTTGGCCAGGCAGGCCCTGAACTGGCGACCGACGATCGGATTGCGCGACGGGCTGGCGCGCACGATCCGGTCCTTCGGCGGTGATGAGGCGTATCCGATGGCTGGATAGTCTGGCGCCGCTTGATGCTTTGACCAGGTGTCGGCTCAAGCCGCCTTTGCATGTTCTGCGCCACCGCGCAGTGCACCGGTGATTATTTCGGCGGCGCGCAGGGTTTCTGAGGCGAACGTCATGCTTCGGGCGAAGACCTGTCCATTTCGGGCGATCTCTTCTGCAGGGCCGGGATTGCTGCGCACCCAATCGACTTGCCTGGCGAGATCGGACATGTCGGATCGCACCGGAACGTAGTGTTCCCACGGTTTCAGGCTGTCATAATACCACTGGCGAAAACCGAATTGGGTGCCGACTTTCAATACGCAGCAGCCGAAGTGCATGCGTGCCAGCATGTTGCTCCAGGTGTTCGTCCAACCGTCGATGTCGATTGCAAATTTGTCGTTGATCCAGTCGGTCTCCGGTATCCTCGCGGCCTTGTATCCGTGCTGCTCGAACACTCTATTCAACCAAACCGTTCCGGAATCCACGAAGCCGACGTCGACGTTGGCGATCTGTCGGGCGATCATGAGAAATCGCAGGCGCTGGAGCACCGTCGGATCGTACATCGCTTCATTCGAGAAGGAAATCCGACCCTGGCTGTAGTAGTTGCCGCGCCATCGAATGACCGGCGAACGCTCACTCCAAGGCCGCGCTTCGCTCTCCGAAAGTGCGCGATATGCCTCGAATCCGCGAAACGAGAAGAAATAGGGGTCGGGCAGGAGAATTTGGGCCGGATCCGCACTGCTTGGCGCGAACATGGCAGCGGACGGGAACTCACCGTCCGACATGTTGACCGTGATGCGTTCGATTTCGCGGGGGCAATGGACCAGCCAGTAGAGATATGGCGCGATCTTGCCCATCACATGGTTCACCAGCAAATCGGGCTCCGGACCGCTGAAATCGACGGCGAGCTTGCCGGTTTTTTCCCGCGTGAATGTCGCATCCAGGGGACACGCTCCCGATCGCGAGAAGCTCAGCTTGGGTCGGTCCAGTCTGACATCTGCCTGGCGTAGCGAACTGGCGAAGCCGTCGTACAACAGGCTCTTGATTCTCCTGTTACGTCTCCAGCGACGGTTTTTCTCTCGCAGTTTCATGCGCGACTCCGATAGTTGGCCCGGCGCTCGCCGGCAAGACAGGCCGCGGCGAATTTACAGGAGTATTGAGTGTTGCTGCGTAAACAATCCCGATCTGGGCGGGCGCGCATTTGTGCACCGGGCGGTGCAGCGCAGTCCGTCTGGAGGTTTGGCACCGGCGGGTGATCGTCATCGGCTTGGCGACCGCGCGGCGGTTGGCGAACGAGCGCAAGTCGAACCCGTTGACAGGTATAACCGGATCGCCTATTGACCGCGTAGTGCAGGGTCTTCGGCCCTGCATTTTTATTGACGTATCCCGTGGATGGACCCGCAATGCGTGCGCGGATCATCCTGTCAGCCGACGGAAATGGTCGGCAAAGGAGGGTGCGTTTCCTTCACCTGGAACCGCAAGTTTCGGGAATAACCAATTGAAAGGAAATGCGATGAGCAAGCGCGAATCGTCCAAATACAAAATCGACCGCCGTATGGGCGAGAACATCTGGGGACGTCCGAAGTCTCCGGTCAATCGCCGAGAATATGGCCCCGGGCAGCATGGACAGCGCCGCAAGGGCAAGCTGTCGGACTTCGGCGTGCAGCTGCGCGCGAAGCAGAAGCTGAAGGGCTACTATGGCGATATCTCCGAAAAGCAGTTCCGCCGCACCTACGAGGAAGCCTCGCGCCGTCGTGGTGATACGCCGGATCTCCTGATTGG